>NZ_CP020562.1:1386154-2772309 GCF_002082565.1 Halomonas sp. GT | reverse complement strand
CACCGACCCAGCAGGCAACAGCGACAGCGATACGGATAACGGCGTTATCGACGCCACCGCGCCGACGGTCAGCGTGGCGCTGGAAGACGCCTCTGGCGATATCTACAGCGCCGACGAAATCGCTGATGGCGTGAACGCCACCGTCACTCTGGGCGGCAGCACCGAAGTGGGCGACACCCTGGTGGTCACCGACGGCAAGGGCAACACGCTCCTTGACCGTGAAGTGACGCAGGACGACCTGGATAACGGTGTCACCGTCACCATCACCGACCTGGACGGCACGGATACGGCACTGAGCGTGACTGCCACGGTTACCGACCCAGCAGGCAACAGCGACAGCGATACGGATAACGGCGTTATCGACGCCACCGCGCCGACGGTCAGCGTTGCGCTGGAAGACGCCTCTGGCGATATCTACAGCGCCGACGAAATCGCTGATGGCGTGAACGCCACCGTCACTCTGGGCGGCAGCACCGAAATCGGCGACACCCTGGTCGTGGTGGATGGCAAAGGCAACGAGCTGTTCAACGGCGACGTCACCCAGGCGATGCTGGACAACGGCCTGACCGTCACCATCACCGACCTGGACGGCACGGATACCGACATCAGCGTTACCGCCACGGTCACCGACCCAGCAGGTAACAGCGATAGCGACAGCGATAACGGCGTTATCGACGCCACCGCGCCGACGGTCAGCGTGGCGCTGGAAGACGCCTCTGGCGATATCTACAGCGCCGACGAAATCGCTGATGGTGTGAACGCCACCGTCACTCTGGGCGGCAGCACCGAAGTGGGCGACACCCTGGTGGTCACCGACGGCAAGGGCAACACGCTACTGGATCGTGAAGTGACGCAGGACGACCTGGATAACGGTGTCACCGTCACCATCACCGACCTGGACGGCACGGATACGGCACTGAGCGTCACTGCCACGGTCACCGACCCAGCAGGCAACAGCGACAGCGCCACGGATAACGGCGTTATCGACGCCACTGCGCCAACGGTCAGCGTGGCGCTGGAAGACGCCTCTGGCGATATCTACAGCGCCGACGAAATCGCTGATGGCGTGAATGCCACCGTCACTCTGGGCGGCAGCACCGAAGTGGGCGACACCCTGGTGGTCACCGACGGCAAGGGCAACACGCTCCTTGATCGTGAAGTGACGCAGGACGACCTGGATAACGGTGTCACCGTCACCATCACCGACCTGGACGGCACGGATACGGCACTGAGCGTGACTGCCACGGTTACCGATCCGGCAGGCAACAGCGATAGCGACAGCGACACCGGTACCATCGACGCCACCTCGCCAACGGTCAGCGTGGCGCTGGAAGACGCCTCTGGCGACATCTACAGCGCCGACGAAATCGCTGATGGCGTGAACGCCACCGTCACTCTGGGCGGCAGCACCGAAGTGGGCGACACCCTGGTGGTCACCGACGGCAAGGGCAACACGCTCCTTGACCGTGAAGTGACGCAGGACGACCTGGATAACGGTGTCACCGTCACCATCACCGACCTGGACGGCACGGATACGGCACTGAGCGTGACTGCCACGGTTACCGACCCAGCAGGCAACAGCGACAGCGATACGGATAACGGCGTTATCGACGCCACCGCGCCGACGGTCAGCGTTGCGCTGGAAGACGCCTCTGGCGACATCTACAGCGCCGACGAAATCGCTGATGGCGTGAATGCCACCGTCACTCTGGGCGGCAGCACCGAAGTGGGCGACACCCTGGTCGTGGTGGATGGCAAAGGCAACGAGCTGTTCAACGGCGACGTCACCCAGGCGATGCTGGACAACGGCCTGACCGTCACCATCACCGACCTGGACGGCACGGATACGGCACTGAGCGTCACTGCCACGGTCACCGACCCAGCAGGCAACAGCGACAGCGATACGGATAACGGCGTTATCGACGCCACCGCGCCGACGGTCAGCGTTGCGCTGGAAGACGCCTCTGGCGACATCTACAGCGCCGACGAAATCGCTGATGGCGTGAACGCCACCGTCACTCTGGGCGGCAGCACCGAAGTGGGCGACACCCTGGTGGTCACCGACGGCAAGGGCAACACGCTCCTTGATCGTGAAGTGACGCAGGACGACCTGGATAACGGTGTCACCGTCACCATCACCGACCTGGACGGCACGGATACGGCACTGAGCGTGACTGCCACGGTTACCGACCCAGCAGGCAACAGCGACAGCGATACGGATAACGGCGTTATCGACGCCACCGCGCCGACGGTCAGCGTTGCGCTGGAAGACGCCTCTGGCGACATCTACAGCGCCGACGAAATCGCTGATGGCGTGAACGCCACCGTCACTCTGGGCGGCAGCACCGAAGTGGGCGACACCCTGGTGGTCACCGACGGCAAGGGCAACACGCTCCTGGATCGTGAAGTGACGCAGGACGACCTGGATAACGGTGTCACCGTCACCATCACCGACCTGGACGGCACGGATACGGCACTGAGCGTGACCGCCACGGTTACCGACCCGGCAGGCAACAGCGACAGCGATACGGATAACGGCGTTATCGACGCCACCGCGCCGACGGTCAGCGTGGCGCTGGAAGACGCCTCTGGCGACATCTACAGCGCCGACGAAATCGCTGATGGCGTGAACGCCACCGTCACTCTGGGCGGCAGCACCGAAGTGGGCGACACCCTGGTGGTCACCGACGGCAAGGGCAACACGCTACTGGATCGTGAAGTGACGCAGGACGACCTGGATAACGGTGTCACCGTCACCATCACCGACCTGGACGGCACGGATACCGACATCAGCGTTACCGCCACGGTCACCGACCCAGCAGGTAACAGCGATAGCGACAGCGATAACGGCGTTATCGACGCCACCGCGCCGACGGTCAGCGTTGCGCTGGAAGACGCCTCTGGCGACATCTACAGCGCCGACGAAATCGCTGATGGCGTGAACGCCACCGTCACTCTGGGCGGCAGCACCGAAGTGGGCGACACCCTGGTCGTGGTGGATGGCAAAGGCAACGAGCTGTTCAACGGCGACGTCACCCAGGCGATGCTGGACAACGGCCTGACCGTCACCATCACCGACCTGGACGGCACGGATACGGCACTGAGCGTCACTGCCACGGTTACCGACCCGGCAGGCAACAGCGACAGCGATACGGATAACGGCGTTATCGACGCCACCGCGCCGACGGTCAGCGTGGCGCTGGAAGACGCCTCTGGCGACATCTACAGCGCCGACGAAATCGCTGATGGCGTGAACGCCACCGTCACCCTGGGCAGCAGCACCGAAATCGGCGACACCCTGGTCGTGGTGGATGGCAAAGGCAACGAGCTGTTCAACGGCGACGTCACCCAGGCGATGCTGGACAACGGCCTGACCGTCACCATCACCGACCTGGACGGCACGGATACGGCACTGAGCGTCACTGCCACGGTCACCGACCCAGCAGGCAACAGCGACAGCGATACGGATAACGGCGTTATCGACGCCACCGCGCCGACGGTCAGCGTTGCGCTGGAAGACGCCTCTGGCGACATCTACAGCGCCGACGAAATCGCTGATGGCGTGAACGCCACCGTCACTCTGGGCGGCAGCACCGAAGTGGGCGACACCCTGGTCGTGGTGGATGGCAAAGGCAACGAGCTGTTCAACGGCGACGTCACCCAGGCGATGCTGGACAACGGCCTGACCGTCACCATCACCGACCTGGACGGCACGGATACGGCACTGAGCGTGACTGCCACGGTCACCGACCCGGCAGGCAACAGCGATAGCGACAGCGACACCGGTACCATCGACGCCACCGCGCCGACGGTCAGCGTGGCGCTGGAAGACGCCTCTGGCGACATCTACAGCGCCGACGAAATCGCTGATGGCGTGAACGCCACCGTCACTCTGGGCGGCAGCACCGAAGTGGGCGACACCCTGGTGGTCACCGACGGCAAGGGCAACACGCTCCTTGATCGTGAAGTGACGCAGGACGACCTGGATAACGGTGTCACCGTCACCATCACCGACCTGGACGGCACGGATACGGCACTGAGCGTGACTGCCACGGTCACCGACCCAGCAGGCAACAGCGATAGCGACAGCGACACCGGTACCATCGACGCCACCGCGCCGACGGTCAGCGTTGCGCTGGAAGACGCCTCTGGCGACATCTACAGCGCCGACGAAATCGCTGATGGCGTGAACGCCACCGTCACTCTGGGCGGCAGCACCGAAGTGGGCGACACCCTGGTCGTGGTGGATGGCAAAGGCAACGAGCTGTTCAACGGCGACGTCACCCAGGCGATGCTGGACAACGGCCTGACCGTCACCATCACCGACCTGGACGGCACGGATACGGCACTGAGCGTCACTGCCACGGTTACCGACCCGGCAGGCAACAGCGACAGCGATACGGATAACGGCGTTATCGACGCCACCGCGCCGACGGTCAGCGTGGCGCTGGAAGACGCCTCTGGCGACATCTACAGCGCCGACGAAATCGCTGATGGCGTGAACGCCACCGTCACTCTGGGCGGCAGCACCGAAGTGGGCGACACCCTGGTGGTCACCGACGGCAAGGGCAACACGCTCCTTGATCGTGAAGTGACGCAGGACGACCTGGATAACGGTGTCACCGTCACCATCACCGACCTGGACGGCACGGATACCGACATCAGCGTTACCGCCACGGTCACCGACCCAGCAGGCAACAGCGATAGCGACAGCGACACCGGTACCATCGACGCCACCGCGCCGACGGTCAGCGTGGCGCTGGAAGACGCCTCTGGCGATATCTACAGCGCCGACGAAATCGCTGATGGCGTGAACGCCACCGTCACTCTGGGCGGCAGCACCGAAGTGGGCGACACCCTGGTCGTGGTGGATGGCAAAGGCAACGAGCTGTTCAACGGCGACGTCACCCAGGCGATGCTGGACAACGGCCTGACCGTCACCATCACCGACCTGGACGGCACGGATACGGCACTGAGCGTCACTGCCACGGTCACCGACCCAGCAGGCAACAGCGACAGCGATACGGATAACGGCGTTATCGACGCCACCGCGCCGACGGTCAGCGTGGCGCTGGAAGACGCCTCTGGCGACATCTACAGCGCCGACGAAATCGCTGATGGCGTGAACGCCACCGTCACTCTGGGCGGCAGCACCGAAGTGGGCGACACCCTGGTCGTGGTGGATGGCAAAGGCAACGAGCTGTTCAACGGCGACGTCACCCAGGCGATGCTGGACAACGGCCTGACCGTCACCATCACCGACCTGGACGGCACGGATACGGCACTGAGCGTGACTGCCACGGTCACCGACCCGGCAGGCAACAGCGATAGCGACAGCGACACCGGTACCATCGACGCCACCGCGCCGACGGTCAGCGTGGCGCTGGAAGACGCCTCTGGCGACATCTACAGCGCCGACGAAATCGCTGATGGCGTGAACGCCACCGTCACTCTGGGCGGCAGCACCGAAGTGGGCGACACCCTGGTGGTCACCGACGGCAAGGGCAACACGCTCCTTGATCGTGAAGTGACGCAGGACGACCTGGATAACGGTGTCACCGTGACCATCACCGACCTGGACGGCACGGATACCGACATCAGCGTTACCGCCACGGTCACCGACCCAGCAGGCAACAGCGATAGCGACAGCGACACCGGTACCATCGACGCCACCGCGCCGACGGTCAGCGTGGCGCTGGAAGACGCCTCTGGCGATATCTACAGCGCCGACGAAATCGCTGATGGCGTGAACGCCACCGTCACTCTGGGCGGCAGCACCGAAGTGGGCGACACCCTGGTCGTGGTGGATGGCAAAGGCAACGAGCTGTTCAACGGCGACGTCACCCAGGCGATGCTGGACAACGGCCTGACCGTCACCATCACCGACCTGGACGGCACGGATACGGCACTGAGCGTCACTGCCACGGTCACCGACCCAGCAGGCAACAGCGACAGCGATACGGATAACGGCGTTATCGACGCCACCGCGCCGACGGTCAGCGTGGCGCTGGAAGACGCCTCTGGCGACATCTACAGCGCCGACGAAATCGCTGATGGCGTGAACGCCACCGTCACTCTGGGCGGCAGCACCGAAGTGGGCGACACCCTGGTGGTCACCGACGGCAAGGGCAACACGCTCCTTGACCGTGAAGTGACGCAGGACGACCTGGATAACGGTGTCACCGTCACCATCACCGACCTGGACGGCACGGATACGGCACTGAGCGTGACTGCCACGGTTACCGACCCAGCAGGCAACAGCGACAGCGATACGGATAACGGCGTTATCGACGCCACCGCGCCGACGGTCAGCGTTGCGCTGGAAGACGCCTCTGGCGACATCTACAGCGCCGACGAAATCGCTGATGGCGTGAATGCCACCGTCACTCTGGGCGGCAGCACCGAAGTGGGCGACACCCTGGTCGTGGTGGATGGCAAAGGCAACGAGCTGTTCAACGGCGACGTCACCCAGGCGATGCTGGACAACGGCCTGACCGTCACCATCACCGACCTGGACGGCACGGATACGGCACTGAGCGTCACTGCCACGGTCACCGACCCAGCAGGCAACAGCGACAGCGATACGGATAACGGCGTTATCGACGCCACCGCGCCGACGGTCAGCGTGGCGCTGGAAGACGCCTCTGGCGACATCTACAGCGCCGACGAAATCGCTGATGGCGTGAACGCCACCGTCACTCTGGGCGGCAGCACCGAAGTGGGCGACACCCTGGTGGTCACCGACGGCAAGGGCAACACGCTCCTTGACCGTGAAGTGACGCAGGACGACCTGGATAACGGTGTCACCGTCACCATCACCGACCTGGACGGCACGGATACGGCACTGAGCGTCACTGCCACGGTTACCGACCCAGCAGGCAACAGCGACAGCGATACGGATAACGGCGTTATCGACGCCACCGCGCCGACGGTCAGCGTGGCGCTGGAAGACGCCTCTGGCGACATCTACAGCGCCGACGAAATCGCTGATGGCGTGAACGCCACCGTCACTCTGGGCGGCAGCACCGAAGTGGGCGACACCCTGGTCGTGGTGGATGGCAAAGGCAACGAGCTGTTCAACGGCGACGTCACCCAGGCGATGCTGGACAACGGCCTGACCGTCACCATCACCGACCTGGACGGCACGGATACCGACATCAGCGTTACCGCCACGGTCACCGACCCAGCAGGTAACAGCGATAGCGACAGCGATAACGGCGTTATCGACGCCACCGCGCCGACGGTCAGCGTGGCGCTGGAAGACGCCTCTGGCGATATCTACAGCGCCGACGAAATCGCTGATGGCGTGAACGCCACCGTCACTCTGGGCGGCAGCACCGAAGTGGGCGACACCCTGGTGGTCACCGACGGCAAGGGCAACACGCTACTGGATCGTGAAGTGACGCAGGACGACCTGGATAACGGTGTCACCGTCACCATCACCGACCTGGACGGCACGGATACCGACATCAGCGTTACCGCCACGGTCACCGACCCAGCAGGCAACAGCGACAGCGCCACGGATAACGGCGTTATCGACGCCACTGCGCCAACGGTCAGCGTGGCGCTGGAAGACGCCTCTGGCGACATCTACAGCGCCGACGAAATCGCTGATGGCGTGAACGCCACCGTCACTCTGGGCGGCAGCACCGAAGTGGGCGACACCCTGGTGGTCACCGACGGCAAGGGCAACACGCTCCTTGATCGTGAAGTGACGCAGGACGACCTGGATAACGGTGTCACCGTGACCATCACCGACCTGGACGGCACGGATACCGACATCAGCGTTACCGCCACGGTCACCGACCCGGCAGGCAACAGCGACAGCGATACGGATAACGGCGTTATCGACGCCACCGCGCCGACGGTCAGCGTGGCGCTGGAAGACGTCTCTGGCGACATCTACAGCGCCGACGAAATCGCTGATGGCGTGAACGCCACCGTCACTCTGGGCGGCAGCACCGAAGTGGGCGACACCCTGGTCGTGGTGGATGGCAAAGGCAACGAGCTGTTCAACGGCGACGTCACCCAGGCGATGCTGGACAACGGCCTGACCGTCACCATCACCGACCTGGACGGCACGGATACGGCACTGAGCGTGACTGCCACGGTCACCGACCCGGCAGGCAACAGCGATAGCGACAGCGACACCGGTACCATCGACGCCACCGCGCCGACGGTCAGCGTTGCGCTGGAAGACGCCTCTGGCGATATCTACAGCGCCGACGAAATCGCTGATGGCGTGAATGCCACCGTCACTCTGGGCGGCAGCACCGAAGTGGGCGACACCCTGGTGGTCACCGACGGCAAGGGCAACACGCTCCTTGATCGTGAAGTGACGCAGGACGACCTGGATAACGGTGTCACCGTCACCATCACCGACCTGGACGGCACGGATACGGCACTGAGCGTGACTGCCACGGTTACCGATCCGGCAGGCAACAGCGATAGCGACAGCGACACCGGTACCATCGACGCCACCTCGCCAACGGTCAGCGTGGCGCTGGAAGACGCCTCTGGCGACATCTACAGCGCCGACGAAATCGCTGATGGCGTGAACGCCACCGTCACTCTGGGCGGCAGCACCGAAGTGGGCGACACCCTGGTGGTCACCGACGGCAAGGGCAACACGCTCCTTGACCGTGAAGTGACGCAGGACGACCTGGATAACGGTGTCACCGTCACCATCACCGACCTGGACGGCACGGATACGGCACTGAGCGTGACTGCCACGGTTACCGACCCAGCAGGCAACAGCGACAGCGATACGGATAACGGCGTTATCGACGCCACCGCGCCGACGGTCAGCGTGGCGCTGGAAGACGCCTCTGGCGACATCTACAGCGCCGACGAAATCGCTGATGGCGTGAACGCCACCGTCACTCTGGGCGGCAGCACCGAAGTGGGCGACACCCTGGTGGTCACCGACGGCAAGGGCAACACGCTACTGGATCGTGAAGTGACGCAGGACGACCTGGATAACGGTGTCACCGTGACCATCACCGACCTGGACGGCACGGATACCGACATCAGCGTTACCGCCACGGTCACCGACCCGGCAGGCAACAGCGACAGCGATACGGATAACGGCGTTATCGACGCCACCGCGCCGACGGTCAGCGTGGCGCTGGAAGACGTCTCTGGCGACATCTACAGCGCCGACGAAATCGCTGATGGCGTGAACGCCACCGTCACTCTGGGCGGCAGCACCGAAGTGGGCGACACCCTGGTGGTCACCGACGGCAAGGGCAACACGCTACTGGATCGTGAAGTGACGCAGGACGACCTGGATAACGGTGTCACCGTCACCATCACCGACCTGGACGGCACGGATACCGACATCAGCGTTACCGCCACGGTCACCGACCCAGCAGGCAACAGCGACAGCGCCACGGATAACGGCGTTATCGACGCCACTGCGCCAACGGTCAGCGTGGCGCTGGAAGACGCCTCTGGCGACATCTACAGCGCCGACGAAATCGCTGATGGCGTGAACGCCACCGTCACTCTGGGCGGCAGCACCGAAGTGGGCGACACCCTGGTGGTCACCGACGGCAAGGGCAACACGCTCCTTGATCGTGAAGTGACGCAGGACGACCTGGATAACGGTGTCACCGTGACCATCACCGACCTGGACGGCACGGATACCGACATCAGCGTTACCGCCACGGTCACCGACCCGGCAGGCAACAGCGACAGCGATACGGATAACGGCGTTATCGACGCCACCGCGCCGACGGTCAGCGTGGCGCTGGAAGACGTCTCTGGCGACATCTACAGCGCCGACGAAATCGCTGATGGCGTGAACGCCACCGTCACTCTGGGCGGCAGCACCGAAGTGGGCGACACCCTGGTCGTGGTGGATGGCAAAGGCAACGAGCTGTTCAACGGCGACGTCACCCAGGCGATGCTGGACAACGGCCTGACCGTCACCATCACCGACCTGGACGGCACGGATACGGCACTGAGCGTGACTGCCACGGTCACCGACCCGGCAGGCAACAGCGATAGCGACAGCGACACCGGTACCATCGACGCCACCGCGCCGACGGTCAGCGTTGCGCTGGAAGACGCCTCTGGCGACATCTACAGCGCCGACGAAATCGCTGATGGCGTGAACGCCACCGTCACTCTGGGCGGCAGCACCGAAGTGGGCGACACCCTGGTGGTCACCGACGGCAAGGGCAACACGCTCCTTGATCGTGAAGTGACGCAGGACGACCTGGATAACGGTGTCACCGTCACCATCACCGACCTGGACGGCACGGATACGGCACTGAGCGTGACTGCCACGGTTACCGACCCAGCAGGCAACAGCGACAGCGATACGGATAACGGCGTTATCGACGCCACCGCGCCAACGGTCAGCGTGGCGCTGCAGGGCGCTGGTGACGATGATGTCTACAACATTAATGAGATTGCTGCTGGCGAGCCTGATAGCGTAGAAGCCTTAGTTACTTTCCAAGCAGGTACTAAGGTTGGGGATACGTTGGTCGTTAAAGATGCAGGCGGTAACACGCTGACCACCGTAGTGCTGGATCAGGAAGACATTAATAACGGTGTTACTGTTTGGGTAGCTGTGAGCCAAGGGGCGACTAACGTGAGTGTTAGTGCCACGGTCACGGATCCTGCGGGTAATAGTGCCAGCGATGATGACAGTAAAGGCGTCGCCAACGTTGCGCCTGAAGCCACGATCACCATTGATCCAGCCTTCGGGGGTGATGACTTCCTGAGCAATAGCGAGGCCGAAGAGGCTCAGCCGATTACCGGTAGCGTAGGCGGCGATGCCAAAGCTGGCGACGCGATCGAGGTTACTATCGGAGGCGAGGTCTATACCACCACCGTCGATGGTGATGGCAGCTCCTGGTCTGTGAGTGTGCCATCGGATAAAGTCGCTGGCCTGGGCTCAGGAGAGATTACGGCTAACGTCATAGGTGTGGATCAATACGGTAATGCCTATGAGGCGGAGACTGATCGGCCATTTGAAGTTCAGCCGCCTGCGTCGCTCAATGTGGGAGGAAACGGAGATAACACCATTGAAGGTGGTGGCGGTGACGATGTCATCATTGGTGATCGTGGTGGCAAAGTAACCATTGTCGATCCTGCGGCTAACTACAATATATCTTTAATAGTAGATGTGTCGGGAAGTATGACGAGTGGGTCTGGGACGCCCGGGTTGTCAAGAATGAATCTAACTAAGCAGGCCTTAGTGAACTTGTCTAACCAATTGAAAGATCATGAGGGTGTGATAAATGTACAGTTAGTTACTTTCTCAACTAATGCTTCTACACCTGTAGTTATCCAAGGACTAAATCCTGGCAATGTGCACCAATTAATCAATGCGATTAATGTACTGCAAGCTTCCGGAGGTACTAACTATCAGGCGGCTTTCCAGCAGTCAGTGGCTTGGTTTAATGCGCAGAATGCGCAGCAGGGAAGTGGCAATTTCGAAAACTTGTCATTTTTCCTCACTGACGGAAATCCAACATATTCTTACTATAACGGATCGCTGTGGGGGAATGGACGGGACACTGACTACTACGTAATGGAAGATGCTGTTAATGCCTTTACCAGCTTGTCTTCTAAAAGCTCAGTGAATGCAATTGGGATTGGTAACGGCGTAAATGAAAATTTACTGCGCTTTTTTGACAATACGGATGTTGTAGATTCTTCTGCTACTCAGTATGTCAGTGCGAGAGGTTATTCAGGCACAATCACTGCCCCGGCGGGCAGTGTGGATATTGTCAATAATGCTAGTGAGCTAGCCGCTGCTTTGGAAGGTAGTTCGGAGTTCGATGAGCTTGAATCTCTGGGGGATGACATCATTACTGGAGGGAAAGGAGATGACATTATCTTCGGTGATGCTATCAATACTGACCACCTCCAGTGGACAAACCAAGACACAGGCACCTTATTTGCTGCAGGAAGTCACGACGGCTTGGGTTACCAAGGGCTGCGAGAGTTCCTGAAGTGGGAAGTTAATAATGGAGCAGTGCCTAATGATGATCAGATTCTCGATTATGTTAGAGAGAACTGGGAATCCTTAATCGACACAGTTCGTACTGATGGTGGTGGTAATACTATCGATGGTGGTGCTGGGAACGATATCTTGATCGGTGGCGCTGGTAACGACACTCTCATTGGTGGCGAAGGTAACGATCTACTCTTCGGTGGCCTAGGCGCTGACACCTTCAAGTGGGAGTTAAATGACCAGGGCACTGCGGATAATCCTGCCATTGATACAGTGATGGACTTCAACGCGGGTGAAGGCGATAAACTGGATATTGGTGAGTTATTGGATTATGAAAACGGTGACTCGCTAGATGCCTATATTGTCGCGGAAGAAGACAGCGGTGATACAGTGCTGTATGTCAACTCTGAAGGGGGCTTGGCAGGCGATAAAGAGAATGCTGATCAAGTTATTCGTTTAGAGGGTAAGAGCTTCTCTGACTTTGGTGGTGGCGGATCACAGGATGTAATCCTCCATATGATCCAAAATGGAAAGCTAGATATCGAATAACCTTTACCTACCTCAACAGGCCGCCCACTGGGCGGCCTTGTTGTATTCAATGCCGAATTACGTTTAGCTACACTTAAGCGCTTTTACTTACAGAGGAAGCCGCTATGCTTTACATCAAACGCAACGCCCAAGGGGAGATTGTGATGCTCAGCAAAGAGCCATCGCCTGAGTGTAATGACACTATCAATGATGATTCACCCGAAGTGTTTGCTTTTTTAGCAGAGCAAACGGGGCAGTCAGCGCAGTTTATTGCATCCGACTTGGCTTTCGTACGGGTGGTGGAAGATATGCTGGAAGTGTTGCTAGAGAAGGGGGTCCTTAGTTTTACTGACTTGCCTTCGGCAGCGCAGAGTAAAATCATGGAACGTAAGTCATTGCGGGCGAAGAATGACGTCAATTTGATTAGCGATGACGGCGGTATTATCTAACACGGCGTCACAGGGTAGGTAACGCCGTGTTGTTCTTGGCTTACTTATCGAAGGTGCTCACGCGCGTACACCTGGGCCAGTGGCACCGTCAACGCCCACGCTGAAGAGGCTTTCCAATTCGGCTTGTTCAGTCACACCTTCTGCTATCACCTGAATGCCAAGGGAGTGGCATAGTGTTGCCATTCCTCGCACGATGGTTTGTTGTTCATGAGATATGTGAATCCCTCCGATCAAGCTGCTATCTATTTTTAGATAGGCAAGCCCGATGTCATGTAAATCAGCCAGCTTGGTGAATTCTGCCCCAACATGCTCAATGCCAAACTGACAACCTAACGGTCTGAGTGCTGTACATAAGCCGCGAAGGCTGCCAATAGCATGAGTATTCAAAATAGCGGGTACTTCGAAGCACAGCTGTTTGGCTAGTTGAGGTTGTTTTTCGAGTAACCTTCTTAGCTCAATCACAAACTCAGCATTGGTGATGGAGGCAATTGAAAGATTAATACCAAGGGTTTGTGCGGGGTTGCCAGTAAGTTGCTCAAGGGCTTTTTTGACCACGGCAATATCGAGTGCGGGTTCTAAGTGAAAGCGCGAGATCCAGGGAATAAACATGCCGGCTGTTTGCCAGTTGTTGGCAAGCTCTAGGCGAGCAGGGCATTCATAATGCAATACGTTATGATGGGCATCAATAACAGGGAAATAAGCGAGCTGGGGGCCCAGCATAATCGCGGCATTGAGCGCCGAACGCCATTCGGCATGATTGCCAAAAAGAGAGTTATGCTGATGCTCTCGTACAGCAACTGTGGTGTGGGCGCTCGCACTTTCGGCTTCAGCAAGGGCGTCGTCTAACGTAGCTAATAACCCACCTCGGTCATCATGAGGCGTGTAGGCAACCACAGCGGTCGGTAAACGCATGCCGATATTGGGCGCCTTGAGCGCGATGGTATCAAGTGCTTGGCGAAGGCGCGGTATGAGTGCGCTAGTATCTGCTTCTAAAGGCAGCATCAGGATAAAATCACTGCCGTTTAATCGCCCAACTAGTGCTTCTTCTGGCGTGGGTGCTAGCTGGGAGAGTTGTATTACTAGCCCACTGAGTAACTGATCAGTGGCTTGGTGGCCTAGCTGCTCATTGAGCGTTTCAAGTGACTCCACTCTGGTCATTATCATTAGCCCCGTGGCACGGGCGTCTTCACTCCCTAGTAATGATGACAAACGGCCCATAAACACGTCGCGATTGAGTGCTCCTGTGACACGATCGTGTTGCAGATGTCGACGTAGCTCATCCAGTTTTTGGCTTTCCTGACTGAGCATTTGGCGCACATTCGCAGACAAAACGTTCATTGCTTGGGCCACTTCACGTAGCTCTAACGTGCGGGGTTCTTTTATGGTGGTGAAGCGCCGGGCGCTGATATCTTTTGCTTGGGCGACCACCCGCACAAGAGGATGCTTGATACCGCGCACTACCACTGTGGCGATGGCGAGGCTGATCGCGCCAGCTAGCAAGAACCAGCCTGCAAGCTCAAGCATAATGCGCCACAACGAAGCGTAGGCGAAACTGTGCTGGCTTTCGAGTTCAAGCGTGCCGAATTGCCGCCAGCCGTCTTGAATCGTTGCCGTGCCGATCGGCACATCAAAGTGAATAACGTTGCGGAACCAAGCGGGTACATCGCCACTGTATTCGTTGGCCGAACGCTCAATGAGCACCTGACCTTCGGTGTCTCTTAGCGTCATGCGACGGTAATAGCCAGTATCAAACTGTGCGGAAATTAACAGTTCGAGCGTCACCACGTCCTTGTCGAGCTGGCTCATGGAAAGTGCCAATGCCGTTGCATTGTCTTCGTTTTTAATGCGCACTTCCTGCTCGATATAGTCGCGGCCCGAGGTGATGCTGATCGCAAGGCTGCCGATAAATGAAAGCAACAGTAGCGCAATAATGGCCAGCCAGAGCTGTTTAATCAGCGACATAGTGCTTAATCCTCTTAAATGAAACCTTGTGATTGCATCCGTTCAACGACATTGCGCCATCGTGAGAGCCGCGCTAACGGGTCTGCACGTGATTGCGTTGTGCCACCAGCCCACAGCCCTTCACTATTAAAACTAAATACTGGGTCTAGGTCGGTGCGTTGAGAAGCGGGGGAGATAGAAGGTGAAATATTATCAAGTACTAACGGCTCAGCGCTGGGCGTTGAGTAGTAGCCAAGTACCATATGTGCCTGGGTGATTTGGCTTCGACCAATGCGTGCCCGTACATAAATCATGCGCAGGCGTTCACCGGGAACACCGAGCTGCTTCAGGGTGATGTACTTGGCAATGGAGTAATCTTCACAGTCGCCTTGAGCTTTACCCATGGCCTCTAATGGCGTTGCCCAGAAGTCTTCTTGCCCCCATACGTGAATATCATCAACCCAGCGTATTCGGCGGTTGAAAAAGTCGTTGACCTCACGAAGTTGCGTTTGTACTTCTTGACCACGCAAACGTTCTAGCATGGCAAACCACTCTTCTAAAACAGTAAGCCCACTTTGGCCGTACTGCTGTTGCATGCTCTGCCGTAATCGTTGGGGGTTGAAGGCGGTTGCAGGCGAGGCGTGAAAACCTAGCCCTGCGCCCAGCACAACCGCGCCGACAGTGGCTAAAAACTGTCGACGCGAAAGTTGTTTAAGTTGGGAGCGAGAGGAGGCAGGCATAAACGCCATGAGTAATAGTTAATAAGCGTTAAGCCTACAAGCTACGGCGTTGAAGTGCACTATTTCCTTAGTGACATCTCCTTATTAAAAAGTACTAGTACTAAACGAGCAAAAAGAGCTGTCGTAATTTCATTCGGTGGATGCTTGAAACACGCTATCGAGCAGGGGTTCAAGTGCTGGCCAAACGTTGTCTAAAATAATTGGTTGGGCTTCTGCAGTGGGGTGAATGCCGTCGTCTTGCATCAGTTGCTCATTAAGCGCTACATCTTCCAACAAAAACGGCACGAGAGGTACGTCATACTCATCAGCTAACGAATGGAAAACACCGGTAAAGGCATCACGGTAGGCTTGGCCATAGTTGGGCGGAATATCAATGCCGAGAAGCAGTACATCAGCACCTGCCTGTTGGCTTTGTTCAATCATGCCAGCGAGATTAGAACGCATTTGAGCAGGCGGGAGGCCACGTAATCCATCATTGCCGCCAAGCTCTAACAGAACGATATCAGGCTGTCGTTGTCCGATAATGTTAGCTAATCGTTGTGCACCGCCGGATGTCGTTTCACCGCTGATACTGGCATTGATAACCTGGGCTTCACCGTCTAGCCGCTCAGCCAATAACGTTACCCAACCCATTTCTTGCTCTATACCATAGGCGGCACTAAGACTATCGCCCATGACTAAAAGTGTTGGGCGTTGGTCGGCGCTGAGTGCTGGTGCGCTAAAGATGACTATCAGTGCCAGCAACCCTCCGGTTACCATGCGGTTTAGTCTTTGCCTCGCTATAGGGATGCCATGCTTCATGTCTTACTCCTCTGATCCACAAGCCAATTTGGATCCAAAAGCTAACTTGGACCCAGCCGCTAATTTGCCAACTGATGCGGCCTCTTCGCATCAGCCCACCACCGACACCATCACCGCTAGCAATGTTCCTCACAAGCAAGCTCACCAGCCAGTCCTGCATGCTGAGAAACTATCTAAACAGGTGAAAAGTGGAGAGCGTTCGCTAACTATCTTACACGACCTTTCGCTGAGCGTGGCAGCGGGAGAAAGTGTTGCCATTCTAGGTAAAAGCGGTGCTGGTAAGTCGACACTACTAGGGTTATTGGCTGGGTTGGATACACCCAGTGACGGCGAACTTACACTTTTTGGCCAGCCGCTGAGCCAGATGGATGAAGATGGGCGTGCAGCGTTGCGTGCCGGAAGAGTCGGTTTTGTATTTCAAAACTTTCAGTTACTACCGACGTTAAGCGCATTAGAAAATGTGCTACTGCCGTTGGAGCTGTCTCCCAGAGCGGGAGAAACTCAGGCAGCGGCTCAATGGCTTGAGCGAGTCGGGCTGGGTGAACGCACAGAGCATCTGCCTAAACAGCTTTCGGGAGGCGAGCAGCAGCGCGTAGCTATAGCACGTGCGTTCGTTACCGACCCTGAACTAGTCTTTGCCGACGAGCCAACGGGCAACCTTGATCCCGATACGGGCGCACAGATTATTGACCTGCTTTTTACACTGAACCGTGAAGCAGGCACCACACTTATTTTAGTAACGCATGACCACGCACTTGCGCGCCGTTGCGACCGTTGCTTACGTCTGGCTAACGGGCAGTTAATGCCGTTCGAACCAACGGCTGCTGTCAGCGGGGGTGGCGATGAGTGATATAAACTGGCGGCTTGCGGCACGTAGTTTGAAACGTGACCTACGTGCCGCTGATGTTCGCGCACTGTTTGTCGCGCTGGTGTTGGCCGTTGCCGCCTCTACTATGATCGCCTTTTTTTTAGACCGGCTAGAGCGTGGGTTAGAGCGCCAAGCAGGACAAATGCTGGGAGGCGACTTAGTTCTTGAACAACGCGAGCCATTCTCTGAGGAGCTACGCACGACGCTAGAGCAAGCGGGGTTTACGCTAAGTGATCAGGTTGATTTGGTGTCGATGATTAGCCGTGG
The DNA here is from genome assembly GCF_002082565.1 of Halomonas sp. GT. Classification (NCBI taxonomy): domain Bacteria; kingdom Pseudomonadati; phylum Pseudomonadota; class Gammaproteobacteria; order Oceanospirillales; family Halomonadaceae; genus Halomonas; species Halomonas sp. GT. The sequence goes on along the minus strand of NZ_CP020562.1, from coordinate 2,754,744 downwards.
CGAGCGCTTCCAGCCAGCTAGCTTGAAAGCGGTGGATGAGGTGTATCCTCACTATGGTGTTTCCCATGTGGATCGTGGGGACGGGGTTGAGCAAGTTGCATCAGGTCCACCAGCTGGGGAGGCTTGGGCAGACCCTCGGTTAGCGCAACTGATTGACATTGCGATAGGCGACCGTGTTCAGGTAGGTCAAACGGAACTGCTAATTAGTGGGATTATCGAGCGCGAGGCGGATCAGTCTGGCGGTTTTGGTAATTTTAACCCGCGTTTAATGCTCAACACTGCCGACTTGGAGGCTACAGGGTTAGTGCAGTTGGGATCACGACTTGAGTTTGAATTGCTTGCTGCTGGGCCTCCCGCAGCACTGGAGCAAGTGCAGGGCTTGCTGGCCGAACTAAGGCGTAATGGGGTAGACGTACGTGATGTACGTGTTGACCGTCCTCAGTTAGGCAACGCGCTTCAACGCGCTGAGAGTTATTTGGGGCTTGCCGGATTAGCCGCCGTATTGTTAGCGGGCGTAGCGGTGGCTATGTCGACTCGCCGTTACGTTGAACGTCATCTGGACACCGCGGCGTTGCTGCGCTGCTTCGGCGCTAGTCAATATCAGCTGGTGACTATTTTTACCCTGCAATTAATGGGGCTCGCACTAATCGCTGCGATTATTGGCGCGTTGTTGGGGCTTATTGGTCAAGCTGTGTTGTTGTGGCTTTTAACAAGTTTTTTACCTATGACACTGCCGCCTCCCGGCATTATGCCGCTCTGGCTGGGCATTTTTACTGCACTTGCGGTACTGGTTGGTTTTGCTGGCCCCACACTGTTACGTATTAAACGTGTCAGTGCGCTGAAAGTGTTACGTCGTGAGTTTGACCCACTACCGCCGTCTGCTTGGTTAGTCGTGGGAGTGGCGAGTCTAGTGTTTGGTGGCCTGTTGTGGCTTTACTCAGGTAGTTTTTCGCTTGCACTGGCGCTACTCATCGGTGGCGCGGCCCTGTTAGGGCTTTTATGGATGGCTAGCACGCTGTTGCTAAACGGTCTGTTGAATGCTGTTCAGCGGCTTTCCGGTGGAAGTGAATGGGGCCAAGCGTTTCGGCTGGGAGGCAGGCAGTTGGCCCGCCGAAAGCAGGCTGGACTTGGGCAACTGCTGGCGTTTTCGGTCACGTTTTTTGCGATGGCGATGATCGTACTGGTGCGAGGTGATTTATTGTCCACCTGGCAAGATCAGTTGCCAGAGAATACCCCTAACTACTTTGCTATCAATATTCAGCCCAGTGAGCGAGATGCCTTCGAAGATGCAGTTGCTCCACGGGTGGAGACCCAAAGCACCCTATATCCGATGGTGCGTGGAAGAATCAGTGCTATTAATGGTCAGCCACCAATAGAAGCCGTTCCACCCGATGCCAGAGGCGATAACTCACTGCGCCGTGAGCTGAACCTTACCTGGCAATCAGCGTTGCCCGATGGTAATCAGGTCGTCGCTGGAGAGTGGTTTTCACAATCGAGTGAGCCACAGGGATGGTTGAGTGAGGTGGAGGCCACGCCTCAGGAAGCCTCTAACGTTGTGCCCATCTCTGTGGAAGATGGACTAGCAGAGCGTCTTGGCCTTGGGTTAGGGGACGAGCTAACGTTCTCTGTAGGCGGTGATACCATCACCACCCGTATTGAGAGCTTGCGCAGCCTTAACTGGGATAGCTTTAACCCAAATTTCTTTGTCATTTTTCCACCTGGCGTGCTCGAATCGTTCGGTCATAGCTTTATCACGGCGTTTCACTTGCCAGAAGAAGAGCAGAGTTTAATCCGACAATTAGTCAATGATTTTCCAGGCGTATCACTGCTTAATGTAGATGCCATTTTAGGCCAAGTGCGCGAGGTGCTTACCCAAGTCACCCGAGCGGTAGAGCTAGTGCTTATTCTGGTCCTGATGGCAGGAGTTAGTGTGCTTTATGCAGCACTGACAGCTAGTCGGCCGGTACGCGCCCATGAGAGTGGCTTGCTGCGTGTATTCGGTGCGGGAAACCGAATGATTTCTCGGGTACAAGGGGCTGAGTACGCACTGCTTGGTTTCGCCAGTGGTTTAATGGGGGCCTTCCTTGCAGAGTTTGCCACCGCTGCACTTTATCTCTATTGGCTTGATTTGACACCGCGCCTGCATGTGGGGTTATGGATTGTTTTACCCTTAGGGGGCGCGTTGTTGATTGGTATTATCGGACATGCCCTTTCTTACAGCCTGCGGCGCCAAGCACCTGCGGCTAGCTTGGGGTTGCTTGGAGAAGCTTAACAGCACGTTGCCAAGTGCTATGCTTAGCGCTTCTCACAAGGAGGTCATGACATGCCCGTGTCTTTAGGTCATCGCCAGCTTACGGCTGGGGTTTCGTTGCTGCTACTTTCCGGTGTGGTGAATGCGTCGCCTCAGCAACTTGAAGCGGAGCTTCGCGAGCGGCTTGGCAATGAAGCGAGCGCATTCACGGTTGCTCAAGTGTATGAACAGTCTGAGGCTGTTATTGCTGAAGACATTGCTATCACTTATGCCAATGGCGACGTGTTTACTATCGAACGCTATCTCGTTGAAGGCGACTATCATCGTCCTGATAACGTAGTTATTGATGGTATGGCCGTTAGCGAGGCTGGCAGCTCACTGCCTTTTTTCAGTGTCGCCTCCATTGAACTGCCTAACGCAGTGCAAGCCGTGCCGTCCATTGAGGAAATGAGCGCGCCTGACTTTGTATGGAAGGCGATGAATGCTCGTGACATCACGCTGCACCTCCAAGGTGAGGCGGCGGAGGAGTTTTTTAGTGAGCTAGACTCTCCTCTGCTTGAGGGGCGGTTGCGCATTGAAACGCTCACGATTGAAGAGGCCAGCAGTAGCGCCATTGGCTTGTTCGATATACAGGGCGTCAGTGCCGATTTTAATGACTTGGAAAGTGGAATTAGTTCGGTTCTTTCGCTCGCTAATTTGCGAATTGAGCAATTAACCGGGATCGACACGCCTGGGGAAGAGAGTGTTGAACACGCTGAGTTGAATGGCGTAAACCTATCCGGAGAGGGGTGGAGCGTAGTGCTGGATAGCGCCTGGGTAGAAGGCAATTCCTATGTAGGTGATGCAGGCTTCGAAGGCGCATTTTTTGATATTGGGGGGCTGCTGCCTTTACTGCCACTCGATCAACGACAAGAGTTCGAAACCTTCAACAAAATACTTACAGGGGGAAGTGGTCAGTTTCGGGCTGAAGGGCGCAGCCACTCCCGATGGGATGACGAGGGGGAAATCGACCGGTTAATCTCTGAGGGATACGTGCGTTTGAGTGATGCCGCGGGAATTGAATACAGCCTTGATTTGCCGATCAGTTTGCCAAAAAGCGTTTCCATTGAGCGGGTAATGCAAAATCCCGAGTTGTTTGAATCAGCCACGTTGCATGGTGGTGAGGTCGTTGTGGCTTATACCGATGAAGGTTTGCTGCCGCGATTAACCACTGAGATTGCTGCGAACGAGAACATTACCGAAGCACAAGCAATCTCCATGGCATTGGGGCAGGCTCGTCAGCTTGAGCCCTTGTTAGGCTCGCAAATAACCAAATTAATGACCGGGATGGTCGACATTATGGCTGGCCATTCCCAAGCATTAACGGTCAATGTCGCTTTGCCCAATCCGTTTACTTTTAACCAATTCATGATGAATCCAATGGTACACACCGAGCGGTTTACGTTCACCTTTGAGCTAAAGTAGCATGGTTGACCAGTTAGTCAGTTTTTTGATGGCAGGTGCAACATGAAATACGCTCATGCACGACCTGACGCGGATGCGATGAAAGTCGCGTCAGGCTGCGTTATGATAGCGCCCTAGTTTCTCCATGATGATCCTTTCGTAACGAGGTTCCCGCCGATGTTCAGCCGCGATATGACAATTGCCGGATTCGATGATGTGCTTTTTGACGCGATGCAAAAAGAAGTTGCACGCCAGGAAGCTCACATTGAATTGATTGCTTCTGAAAACTACGCCAGCCCCCGCGTATTGGAAGCGCAAGGCAGCCAGCTGACCAATAAATACGCCGAAGGCTATCCAGGTAAGCGCTACTATGGCGGCTGCGAATTTGTTGATATCGCTGAAAATCTTGCGATCGACTATGCCAAGCAGCTGTTCGGCGCGACCTACGTGAATGTTCAGCCTCACTCAGGTTCACAGGCCAACAGTGCGGTTTTTCAAGCGCTGGTAAAGCCGGGCGACACCATCTTGGGGATGAGCCTGGATGCCGGTGGTCACTTAACCCATGGTGCCAAGCCTAACTTCTCTGGCAAGCACTATAATGCTATTCAGTATGGGCTGAACGAGCAGGGCTTCATTGATTATGATCAGGTGGCTGAGCTTGCTCGCGAGCACAAGCCCAAAATGATCATTGCTGGCTTCTCCGCTTACTCGCAAATTGTCGATTGGGCTAAGTTCCGTGAGGTCGCTGATGAAGTCGGTGCCTACTTGCTGGTTGATATGGCGCACGTATCTGGCTTGGTTGCTGCAGGCGTTTACCCGAGCCCGCTGCCCCATGCTCATGTAGTGACATCCACCACGCACAAAACCCTGCGTGGCCCACGCAGCGGCGTTATTCTCTCCGCTGAAAACGATGCGGATATCGAGAAAAAGCTGCAGTCAGCTGTTTTCCCTGGTGGTCAGGGCGGCCCGTTGATGCACGTTATCGCCGCCAAGGCGATCTGCTTCAAAGAAGCCATGGCCCCTGAATTCAAAGCTTACCAGCAGCAGGTGGTTAAAAACGCCCAGGCGATGGCCAAGGTATTTATCGATCGCGGTTACGATATCGTGTCTGGCGGTACCGAAGATCACCTGTTCCTGCTGTCTTTGATCAAGCAGGGCGTGACCGGTAAAGATGCAGACGCTGCCCTGGGCCGCGCTCACATCACTGTGAACAAAAACGCGGTGCCTAACGATCCGCAAAGCCCATTCGTGACCTCTGGTTTGCGTATTGGTACGCCTGCCGTTACTACCCGTGGTTTCGGTGAAGATGAGTGCAGTCAACTTGCCGGTTGGATTTGTGACATCTTAGATGTACTTGCTAAAGGTGAGGACACCCGTTCAATCGAAGCCCAAGTGCTGGATAAAGTGGCCCAAGTATGTGGCCGCTTCCCTGTTTACAAGTAACATGTGCTCGATTTGCCAGGCCGAACAGTAGTGGCATGGCATGGCAAATCTAGATAAAGCAAGAAGCGATAAAAAAAGCGCTAACCATATAGGTTAGCGCTTTTTTATTGGTATCAAGTCGATCTGAAGTTCAAGGCTCTTCTTGGCGAATGATACTGATTTTTTTCTGCTCTCTGGTCCATTTGCCCGCTTTTTTATCAATGTACTGGAAGTGCTCGTTCGTGAAATTACCTTGATTGCAGGCGTGGCGGTACGACACCGTGGGTACGGTGTGTTGATCTAATAGCTGAATAAATACGCCAGGACCTGTGAGCTCAAACACATTGGTGAGCGTGTTCTCTTCAATGTTTTGCTGCACTTGATCAATCAGTCTGCGTAGGTTGGGGTTGCCTGGTTTGCTGGCGATAAAGTAATTGCTCAGCTCACCCTTGCGTGTCGTGACATAGAGTTCGTCAATGTCGGCAGGAACAACGCGGGAAAGCGGCCAGATGGCATGTGCGTCAATATCGAGGTAAACACCGCCGTATTTGTAAAGCACCATGAGGCGCCAAAAATCAGCCTGTGCCGCACCAATTTGTAACTTTGAATAGCTGGTGAATAGGGTGTCGTCGAAATTTTCTTTAATGAAGTCACTCCGCGCCTCGGTAATCATGAAACGATATTCGAAACGAGGAGCCATGAGACGATTAAACAAGTAGTTCAGGTAAACCGGAAGGGTCACTCTATTAGTGAAGTTGGTCTGCCAAATAATACGCGGAATAGTCGAATCATTTTTAGGTGTCAGCCAAGGCGCGGCATAGGCTGGCAGCGTGAAGCGCTTGTTCGGCAGCACGGCATGAAAAATATAGCTAAGCAGCTTGGTAATGTTTGCGCATAGCTTTATCAAGCGACTAGTGGCCACGATAAGTGGTTTGCTTGTGCGGGTGGGCATGTTCATCCTTTTCATTCGTGTCGCGGCAAGAGGTGAATCGATTACCAGCCGCCTTGGCCTTCCAATAAGCTTCGGGTGTTATTATCCAGCGGCAGCTTAAAGTCAGCGCTGCCAAGCACCATCGCATCACCAGCGCGAACTACCCGTGCACTCACATAGAGATAGTCCTGGCCTTGTGCATAAGTACCCATCAGTATGGAGCGTGCGTTGTGCTGAGCGCTAAGACGTTGGACTTGGCGGGATAAAATTAATTCGCCAACGGTTTCTTCAATAAACATGCTGTCACGCATTTTGACTTCGCGTACCTGCATGCCTTGCCTTGCGAGCGCGGAGGCCATAATTTCAGAGCTAATACGGCCAAACGTAGACGACTGGCTTAAGTTATCAATACTTACAAAGGTAGCCGCAATCATTGGGCTATGGCGTGTAAGATCTGGATTGCTGGCCACCATTTGTGCGGCGGCTTCATGGGCTAGTTCGGAAAGGTCTGGCTGAGGCTCGGCATTTCGCATGCTATTGTTATTGCCAAGTGCAGTGCAGCCAGCCAAAAACAGCATCAACAACGCAACGATAAGCAGACGTGCACCAACTGCTAAGCTGCGCAGTGGAGCCAGAGAGTAGGAGAGTGAAAGCATGTAATTACCAAGTATCGGTGATAGAAACAGTTGGGGTTGCAGGCGCTTGAGGAACACGATGTGGCGCATAGTGACGTCGGTCACCAGCATTTATGTAATAGATATTAGAGGAGGAGTAGAGAATACGGTCATTATCAACGATCTGGGTAGTGATGATAACCTCCTCTTTGCCCTCATATGTCCAACTGCCGCTGGTCGTATCTGCCACCATCGCAGCGGGGATTAATGCAAGCGCAGGCTCGCTCCAGTTTCCTAGTGCCATGCTAGCCACGGTCACGCCACCGGCAAGGGCGGTGTATGCACCAAACGGTGGGCGTATATAGCCGCGATCACGATGCTCAACAACTTCCACGTCCACTTGAACGGTGGCACCGCCAGTGTTGGGTTGCGTCATCACGCTTCCTCCTCGCGACACCAGTTCGCTTGTTAATAGCGTACGAAAGCCACGCTCAAACTCGCCACCGTAGTAGGCGCTAACTGACGTATGCTCTTGTGCTGGGATATGGAGATCCCTAAAGCGAACCCGTTCACTGCGAAGAATGCCAGCCGCTTCGTGTTGGGCTAGCACTTCCCAGTGCTGAGCCGCTTGCATGCGCTGCTGCTCACTATAAGGATAGGTGGTCGCAATGGGAGCCTGAGACGTGTTGGCATAAAAGCAGCCGCTTAGCATCAGGCCCACTAGTCCAACACCGACAGGGCGAAATAGTCGGCCAATGGACGATTGGGTCGATGATGGCTCAGTTCTTAATGAATGAGCTCTTGATGACATAGGTCGGGTGCGCACCTGATTGTTCCTTCTCGCTACGAAACGGCTTTTGATAGACTAGTTTGCCATGCTTACCCTAGATCGGCCACGAGGTTAAAAACTTGAATGAGTGAAAACACCCATGCTTGAAGACCACCGCGCTGGTCCGCGTCATGATTCATTGTTAACCGCTTATCCAGAAGATGAAAGTAATAGCGGTTGGATGATTAGCTATATTGACATTATGACGCTACTGGTAGCCCTGTTCGTTATTATTATTGCTGCGGCTAATGTGACAAGCCCATCGTTGTTTCAGCAAAAAACAGCCGATGAGTACGGCTATGAGTCGTCACCTGCTAGAGAAATACCCCTGCCGGATGCGCTTGCTGAAGCCCGTCAGCAACGCACGGTACTCGGCGTATCACCTAGCAGTGATACGCTCAGCCCGTTTGCGATTAGCGCTGCGTTGGGAGTGGCAGGGTTGCCTAACGCTCGCACTGCTGTTGTGGAGGTGCCTCCTTTATTGGCGCGAATTGAAGAAGTATCGAGAGATAAGGAGCCATTGACTGCCAATAGTAGGCTTCCGCAGTTACTACTGCCCACCGATGAGCGTCAGTCTGTTTCGCCGTTGGCGGATTACATGGTACTACTCACCGACCGTCCACCTATCAATGTACAAAAAGTGTCTGACGTGGCGATTAATAGCGCATTAGCACTTGATGAGAGATTGTCTGAGCGTGTGGAGGCTTCGACGTACCTCCCTAACCTGGAAGGCGTTGAAGTTTCGCGAGTCGCTGAAGGTATCAGCCTGCGTGTACAAGATCGGTTGCTATTTCCCTCTGCCGATGCTCAGTTGACAGAAGGTGGCTCATCGTTAGTAGGGTCATTGATGGATACCATCCAGCGCTTCGAGGGGGAAGTGTGGGTAGAGGGACACTCCGATAGCCAATCTATCAATACCCCAGAATTTTCGTCCAACTGGGCGCTTTCAAGTGCGCGTGCGATTGCGATCGTTGAGGCACTTGAAGCCGCAGGGGTTGCTCCGGAGCGTTTGCGAGCCGTTGGACTAGCCGCAACTCAGCCGCTAGAAGATAACGATACTGTCGAAGGGCGAGCGCGAAATCGTCGCGTTGAGGTGGTTATTCATGTGGACTAAGGGATAAGTCAAAAAAAACCCGCCGGGGGAGGCGGGTATGAAAGGGCTTGGCTCACTGCAGCCCACTGGCATCAGGTGAGGGGTGTACAAGGTTGCCAGTGGGTACAATTCGAGTATAGCTATTTGCGAGCTTTTGCCAAGGGCTTGTCGAATTTTTTTCTATTTATTTGCGCGCTATTTTGGTGCGGAAAGATTGCGTTGTTTTGGTGCTTATACGAAGAAGGCAGATTTTTATGAGCCAATCTTCTGATTATTAAAGATAAAATTGTATTGGCATACAAACTGCTTGGTTGCTTATCTAAAAGTGGACGTGTGTAACGACTTTTAAGATTGCAAAAAGGTGGTGCTATGACCGAACACAAGCGTACTGCGTTGCCCAGTGATGCTCAGTCACCAAGCGACTTGGATCCAGCGCTTCAGCCGCGTTTGGTAGTCACCGACTTAGATGGTTCATTACTAGATCACCACAGTTATGATTTCTCACCTGCCAAGCCCTGGCTTGCTCGCCTTAAACAGCTAGGGGTTCCGGTCATTCCGGTCACCAGTAAAACTCGCGCAGAACTCATTCCTCTACGAGAAGCCCTTGGGCTAACGGCGACCCCCTTTATTGCCGAAAACGGTGCCGTTATCGGACTGCCCCCAGGATGGTGTCATGCGCGTCTAGATCGCCCTGGTAATGGCCGAGATGGCGTCGTTATTAAACATACCGGTGTTGATAGTGGTTTCATTAAAGCGCGACTAAACGTTTGGCGTAAGCGTCTGGGGGTTCGGTTTACTCGAATGGGCGACTTAAGTCTTCAACAGGTAATGGCGTTAACTGGGCTTGATGAAACCCGTGCGAAAGCAGCGCGGCAGCGGGAGGGGAGTGAGCCACTTATTTGGGAAGATAATGCAGCCGCACTTGAAACGTTCCGCATTGCGCTTGAAGGCGATGGCCTTGAACTCACGCAAGGGGGCCGCTTTTGGCATGTGATTGGGCGCTTGTCTGATAAAGGGGGTGCCGTAGAGTGGCTAATTAAACGATTTACTGCATTACGAGGCAGTCCGCCACTTTCATTGGGCTTGGGCGATGGCCCAAACGATATCACGATGCTGGAAACTGTCGATCAAGCTGTGGTGATTCGAGGTTGCCACGCTCTTAACGTTGAGCCGCACAACAGCGCGTTATATCGAACAAATGCAACTGGGCCGACTGGCTGGGCTGAGGGGGTAGCCCACTGGTGGGGGCGAGATGACGGGCGTCTAGAAATGGCGCCAGTGAATGACGCCGCTGCATCAGATTACAAGCCACGGGAGGCTAGCGTATGAGTGATTTCCATCAAAATGGTGTGATAACCGATTTTCACAACTTAACGCGCCGGCCAGTTGAAGCCCTTGAACAAGAGCTTTGCCAGTTTGCCAAACGTCGCCCAATGGGACTAATTTTACCCTCGCTTTTTTCTGAACTGGAAGGGCCTGCGCTGTCGGCGATTGTTGATGAGCTGGTGAAAGTGCCTTACCTCAATGAAATTGTCGTTGGTTTGGACAGAGCAGACCGCGATCAATTTTTATATGCACGGGAATTCTTTTCACGCTTGCCCCAGCACACTCGAATTCTATGGAATGACGGTCCGCGTTTACGTGCCATCGACCAAGAATTAGAAAGTCATGGTTTAGGGGCTTTAGAGCCAGGAAAAGGAAGAAACGTATGGTATTGCGCTGGCTATGTGCTTAGTTCAGGTCGCTCCACCACCGTTGGTCTTCACGATTGCGATATTCTTACCTACGACCGTGGCCTTCTAGCACGCCTCATGTACCCCGTCGCGAATCCCCGTTTTAATTACAGTTTTTGTAAAGGGTATTACCCGCGTATCGCCGAAGGAAAGCTCAATGGCCGCGTTTCTAGGTTAATGGTGACGCCGCTGTTACGTGCTTTAAAAACCGTCTGTGGTCCGTTACCTTATTTGGATTATCTAGACAGCTTCCGTTACCCCTTATCTGGTGAATTTGCCATGCGCAGTGATGTGCTAGAGGGCATTCGAATTCCCGCTGATTGGGGGTTGGAAATCGGCGTGCTGTCCGAGTTGCAGCGCAATTACTCCCACCGTCAGCTATGTCAGGTAGATATTGCCGACGCCTATGACCATAAGCATCAGCCCGTTAGTGAAGAGGATGCTACTAGTGGTTTGAACCGAATGAGTTTGGATATCGCAAAAGCGCTTTATCGTAAGCTGGCTACCCAAGGGGTTAGCTTTAGCAGCGAAGATTTCCGGACGCTCAAAGCAACCTACTACCGTTTAGCCTTAGACCTCATTGAAGCCTATGATCACGACGCGACGATGAATGGACTAAGCTTAGATCGCCACTGTGAAGAACAGGCAGTTGAGCTATTTGCCAGCAATTTACTAGAAGCTGGCAATCTGTTTTTAGATAACCCTCGTGAACGTCCCTTTATTCCCAGTTGGAACCGTGTACAAGCGGCGATGCCTGATGTGCTAGCCCGTATGCATGAAGCGGTAGAACTTGATAACCAAGGTAAGGTTTAACGCTCTATGCCTGTTTGTTTCTATAAATCTTTAAGCGTATCAGGTTTCAAAGTATACAAGGCTTCAAGTAGATAGAAGCGGGTTAAGCAGATAGCAGCGGGTGAATTTCGCTTAATCGACCATGTTATTTTCATCAAAGCACCTCGCTGGTAGCGAGGTGCTTTTTTGTTTCGCGGCTATTAGCCGACGAGCAATATTGATCATGCTCAAGAAACCGTTTTAAATTCCAAAAAAGTATAAACATATAACATTTTATGGTCTATGATGGTTGCATAGCAACATCATTACTTGCCATTAGCGGGAGGCACAGAATGCAACACCCGATTGTTACTCACTTCTTTGATGAGCCCACTAACACCTTTAGCTATGTGGTGCAGGACCCAGGTAGTAATGCCTGCGCTATTCTAGATTCGGTACTGGATTTTGATTATGCCGCGGGGCATACGGATGTACGTTCTGCGGACGAGATCATTGAATTCATTCGCGATAATCGTCTTGAAGTGGAATGGATTTTAGAAACTCATGTGCATGCTGATCACCTCTCTGCTGCGCCTTATTTACACCAAACGCTAGGTGGAAAAACCGGGATTGGCGCACACATTGTCGACGTACAGGAAATTTTTGGTAAAGCATTCAACGCAGGCACCGAGTTTGCCCGGGACGGTAGCCAATTTGATGCTCTGTTTAACGAAGGTGATACGTTCACCATTGGCAGTCTTCAAGGGCGCGTGCTTCATACACCAGGCCATACGCCCGCCTGCCTTACTTATGTGATAGGCGATGCGGCCTTTGTTGGCGACACACTGTTTATGCCAGATTATGGCACCGCACGCTGTGATTTCCCCGGTGGCGATGCACGTACGCTGTACCGCTCTATCCAAAAGGTGTTGGCATTGCCAACGCAAACGCGACTGTTTTTATGCCATGACTATAAAGCGCCAGGCCGAGACGTTTATCAGCATGAAACCAGTGTTGCAGAGCAGCGTGAGGCAAACGTTCATGTACATGAGGGCATTTCAGAAGATGAATTCGTGAAAATGCGCACGGAGCGCGATGCCACGCTAGGCATGCCTAAGCTCATTATTCCCTCCGTACAGGTCAACATGCGCGCGGGCGAAATGCCGCCTGCCGACGACAATGGTGTTGTGTATCTGAAAGTCCCTATCAACCGTTTTTGACAGATGTTGATTATTGAGGAGCAGGAAATGAAAGCAAACGTCGGCGGTATCGACAAAGTGGCACGAATCGTTGTTGGTCTTATTCTGATCATACTGGCGCTTACCGGCACCATCGGCGCATGGGGATGGATTGGCGTCGTGCCACTTGCCACTGGGCTGTTTAACTTTTGCCCGTTGTATCCTCTGCTGGGCATCTCAACCTGCAAAAACAGGCATTAACATATCAAGGAGACACCTGTGGACTGGATGGCAAGCCTGCAAGGGCTCGTTGGTGGTGTGTTTATAGGCTTATCCGCTGTGTGGTTGATGGGAGCCTTGGGGCGCATTGCTGGTATTAGCGGCATTATTGGAAACTTAATAACCCAGCGACCTAAAGGCGACAGCGCGTGGCGCTTAGCCTTTTTGTTCGGGCTGGTGAGTGGCCCGTTACTGGTCATGGCAATGGGAGGCGGGTTGGGCAACGTTGCGGATGCTCCTGGTGCGGTGATCGGTGCGCCAGCTGGCGGTGTGCCGCTGATGTTGATAGCCGGTCTGCTAGTCGGGTTAGGTACTGGGCTTGGCAGCGGCTGTACCAGCGGCCATGGCGTTTGTGGTTTAGCACGCTTATCCCCCCGTTCTATGGCCGCCACAGGGGTGTTTCTACTCACAGCGGTCGCCACGGTCTATGTGATGCGTCATATGATTGGAGGTGGTGTATGAGGCGCATGATATGAATAGTGCTGATATGAATAGTGCTGATATGAATAGTGCTGATATGAATAGTGCAACAGTAAAAACCGCTGCTGGTTATATCGCTGGTTTGCTATTCGGGCTTGGGTTAGCTATCTCGGGTATGACGGATCCTGCCCGTGTACTTGGCTTCCTTGATGTGGCTGGTGCTTGGGATCCAACGCTGATGTTTGTATTGGGCAGTGCGGTAGGCACAACGTTTGTGGGCTACCGATTGGTGTTTGCCCGTGGTGAGCCGCTGTTTAGCCCTAATTTTCAGCTTCCAGCTAAGCAAACGCTAGACGGCAAACTGCTGGGTGGCGCTGCGCTATTTGGCATTGGGTGGGGTCTTTCTGGCTACTGTCCTGGCCCTGCCATCGCCTCAATTGGTGGGCTCTCATTGCCGTTATTGCCGTTATTGGCGTTGTTGGCCGCGATGGTGGCAGGCTGGTTTGTCGCAAAACGTATTAGCCAGTAGCGTTAATGTATAAACAACTGCTATCGCCCTTGTCTCTTTAGGCAAGGGCGTTTTTGTAAATGAGCTTTGGTAAACGAGTTTATGGCACAGCCCGCTAGCTTAATGTTGGGTTAATGTGCGTTTGCCATGCTAGTAGTAATAAAAGGAAAACCGTCATGCACGTATTGCTCATCGAAGATGATCCACTTGTCGCATCAGGAATACGTTCCGGTTTAATGATGTACGACTTTGTTGTCGATCATGTGTCCACGATTCAAGCCGCGGGACAGATCATGCAGTCAGTGGCAAGTGACGTTGTGATACTTGATCGCGGTCTTCCCGATGGTGACGGCTTGCAACTGCTGCAATCGTGGCGTGACCAAGGCAACGCTACCCCGGTGTTAATGCTAACAGCGCGTGATGCAGTACGAGACCGTGTTGACGGCCTGCAGTGCGGAGCAGACGACTATCTGGTGAAACCCTTCGATCTTGATGAGTTGGTGGCCCGCCTTCATGCGCTGCTTCGGCGAGTATCAGGCCGTAGCCAGGGTATGACGATACATGGGGCGTTAACACTGGATCCCAATGCGCGTGAAGTGAAAGTTTCTGGCCAGTTGGTAATGCTATCGCGCCGAGAACTGGTGCTTTTAGAGGCTTTTCTGCACTCGCCGCGCAGCGTGCTTTCTGCCGACCAGCTAAAAGATAGCCTCTATGGTTTGAGTGACGATGTAGAGAGCAATGCACTGAACGTACATATCCACCACCTACGCCGAAAATTAGGCAGTGGCATCATTGAGACGGTTCGCGGGTTGGGCTATCGGTTAGGCAAGCCTGAGGCTGTCCATATTCCAGGCACGCCTTATAAGGGGCAACAATGAGTTTACGAGCCCGCCTATTGCTCACCCTGGGGGTAACGCTGGCATTGCTATGGGGTGTTGCTGCGGCTTGGTTGCTTAATGATTTAGAAAAAAAATTCGTAGAAACACTGGATCAGCGCCTTGCTCAGTCGGCGCGCATGGTCGCCGGGCTCGTGCTTCAACTGCCTGAAGATGTCTGGGAACAGAGCCAAGCGCGCGCTTTATCTATCCCACCCATCGAGGGGTTGGCTTGTCAGGTGCACTCTCCGCGTGGCGATATCATTGCCCGGACACATGCCAACATGGAAACCATACTGGCCCCGGGTGAGCGTGGCCATGCTTATCGGCAGGAGGGTGATACTACCTGGCGTGTGTTCACCTATGAACGTGGCGATCTGGTCATAACTACCGCCGACCGGATGGATGAGCGAGACATGTTGCTTAGCGATGTGTTTCGCGTCGCTGTCGTGCCGTTTGTGGTGGCATTGACGGGAAGTTTGATTGCGCTCTGGGTGGTTGTTTGGCGTGGTTTGGCACCGCTAACAAGGCTTCGCGCGTCGCTTGCCAGTCGTCATCCAGAAGCGCTGGCACCTGTGTCTACTTATGGTGTGCCGAAAGAGATTAAACCGTTGATTGAGACGCTCAATGGGTTACTCGTAAGAATTCAGCAAACCATTGTCCGTGAGCAGCGTTTCACCAACGATGCCGCTCATGAGCTACGCACTCCTTTAACTGCGATTAAAACCCATCTTCAAGTAGCGCAGCGATCCGACGGCGAAACGGCGAAAGAAGCACTCAGATACGCAGAGGCGGGGGTGGTACGTCTGGCGCATACGCTAGATCAGTTACTGACGTTAGCAAGAGTTGAAGGGCGCATGCGCTTTGATGACGGCGAGCCAAGCCAGGTAGGTGAGATTGTTGACGTTGCGATCGCGGACAGTATGGCAAACGCAGGGCAGTGCCAGCTTCCCTCTCAATTACCCCATGTGTGCGTTGCTATGCCCAGAGAGCTAGCAATAACCGCACTACGTAATTTACTGGATAACGCACTACACCATGGGGCAAGTGAGCTGCCTGTCGCGCTAAGCGTGCAGTATACCCCTGATCAGCATCACGTAACGTTCACTGTGCATGACCAGGGTGGTGGTGTCGATGACGCTACCCTAAAACAGTTAACTCAGCGCTTCTGGCGTGTGAGCAAGCAGCAAGGTAGCGGTTTGGGCTTGGCGATTGTGGCGGCAATTGCTGAGCGTTTTGGGGGTTGGGTAAGTTTTGAGAATGTCCAGACCGGCGGGTTTAGCGCCCACTTAACCATTCCCACGGTAGAGGATGAGCAACGAGAAAGACCTGAGGCTATTCGATAGCGCTCGCTGCGTCATCGCAGTCAATGGGTAACGACTAGTAAATAACGGGCAGGTAAGTAAATAACGAAGCAGTCAGGGGGATATATGAATAAAAAACAATGGAGCAAGTTCAGCTTGTTGATGGGAGCCGGTCTTGTAGGGGCCAGCACTGTCGCAAGCACGGCCTTTGCCGAAACAGGCGATGCCGAGCGTGGCCAGGCCGCCGCGGCAACCTGTACTGCATGTCATCAAGCAAACGGTAGCGGGATGAATATACCGGGAGGCGAATCTTGGCCGCGTTTGGCTGGGCTTAATGCCGATTACATCGTTAAGCAGCTACACGATTTTAAAGAGGGTCGTCGCCAAAACGCCACCATGATGCCCTTTGCTAATATGCTTGATGATCAGCAAATAGTTGACGTTGCTGCCTATTACAGCGAAATGCCTGTCACTCCTGGGCAAGGTAGCGATGATGTGGACGAGGCGCTATTAGCCCGTGGCGAACAGTTGGCTGAGCGCGGAGATTGGGACGCTTACATTGTGTCATGTAAGAGCTGTCATGGCCCTGGTGGCAATGGCGTTGGCGAAGCGTTTCCCGGTATTGCAAGCCAGCACGCAGGTTATATAAGCAACCAATTGCATGCTTGGCAAAATGATGAGCGCAATAATGATCCCCAGCATCTGATGGGGGCCATTGCCAAACGTATGAGCGATGAGGATATCCAGGCGGTGTCCGCATGGTATGCCAGCCAGGATGTTAGCGCCCAAATCGGCAATGAAGAAGGGGAGGCAGCACAATGATTTTTCATAAAAAACGTCTCGTGTTAGCGCTAACAGGCTGTTCATTAGCGACGGGTCTAGCCGTCAGCGCTTTCGCTGCCAACGATGCCGACCCCTCAAACGAAACGCCCTATCAGGGGTTAGTGGAACTTGGCTTCCCTGCTCCTCAAGAGGGCGAGCTAGTTCATGTTCCGCCGACCATGGCAGACCTGGAAGACGCCGACATCCATCCAGAGCTAAAAAAAGTCATTCGGTATGGCTATGATCTATTTACCAACACGCAGCAGCTAAGGGGTGAAAACGTTTTCAACGACATGAACTGCTCAAGCTGCCACTTAGGCGAAGGGCGTCAGCCGTTTAGTGCACCGGTCTGGGCAGCAGCGGTCACGCTTCCTGACTTCAGGGGTAAAAATCAGCACGTTAACAATCTTGAAGAGCGCATTGCTGGCTGTTTTGCTTACTCGATGAATGGAACGCCGCCTGACTATGGCAGTGATGAGATGCTCGCACTGAGCGCTTATCACCAATGGCTGGCTACTGGTGCGCCAATGTACCCCAGTCAGCCTATTTATGGCCGCGGTTTTCCTGCGCCAGATGAGCCAGATGAAGCCCCTGATTACGCTCGTGGTGAAGCAGCGTACCAAGAAAATTGCGCCATTTGTCATCAAGACGACGGCGCTGGACACTATGAAAACGGTGAGTATGTGTTCCCCGCTCCCTGGGGAGATGGCTCTAATAACTGGGGCGCAGGCATTGTGAGAGTCGATACCGCCGCAGGGTTTATTTACAACAATATGCCGCTAGGTCAGCCGCGCTCGTTAAGTGACCAGGATGCCTGGGACATTGCCTATTACATGAGTAGCCAAGAGCGACCGCAAGACCCCCGTTACACGGGTGATGTTGCTGAGACACTAGAGCGTTTCGGCCCTACTTTTCATAAGCGTTCGCTTTATGGGCAAACCCGCGAGCATGACGGCCATGTGCTTGGCGACCATGCTAACTTTGGCGAAAAAGGCGACATCGAACCTTGGAATGTGGGGATGCCCCGTTTTGAGAACCTGTCAGGCGAGTAATCTGTTTGGCGAGCAGCGACCAAAGCATCGGATCAGGAGAAAATATTAGCCCGCGGTGGTATGACACCACGGGCTAATTATTGATATGAGGTTTTTGGCCGGGAGCTTTAGAGCCTAGCTACATTGCCTGCACTAAGGCGATTCACTGCCCATCATTTCAATTAAGCGCTCATCGCTCGGTAAGCCCTGAATTCGGTCGATACGTAAATTGCCACTGTCCGTTTTGCGCTGGAAGGCGCTGGTGGGCGTAGCGTAAAGGCCTAGCTCCTCAAAAAGCTGATTGTTGGTATATACCTGTTCTTCAATATCTCTAGGTTGGGCGCTTGCTGAAAGCGACTCGCCGTTGCTGTGATCATGTAGCGCGGCAGAGGGATCATCTGCCCCTAGCAGGGTGGCCGCAAGGGCGGGACTGTTCGGTGCCAAGATACCCACCATAATATGGCGCAGCTGCACCTCTCCAGCCTCTACCCAAGGGCGGCTTTGTTGCCACAGCTGTCGACAGTAAGGGCAGTTAGCATCGGTGAAGGTATAGATAACCCGCGGCGCGTTTTCATCGCCATCTTGAATCCAGTGGCTCTCTTCCAGTAGTTCCCAGGTTTGCGCTTCCAAGGGGACTCGAACGTGTTCATCTAGCTGCGCTTCGGTAAGGTCGTTGCCCTGGTCATCCATCAGCGTACCGACAATGGCATGTTCGCCATCAGGGGTTAAATAAATCGCCATATCCTGACCCTGGACGCTAGCACCGTAACCACGCATGCCCCCTGGTGCCTCAAACTGACCGTGAATCGTTAGTCCCTGGTTGGCTAGCGCTTGAACGGGTGCAGGCAGCTCTTCGGCATAGCCTGTCGAGATGTTGCCAATGCTCGTTACTAGTAACAAAGTGCTTAAACGAGACAGGGAAAGGTATTTCATTAGTAAGTCCTTGTGTGTGAAAGATGCGCACTGTAAGTGTAAGTCGTTGATATTAGGAACAAAGGTAGGAGGCAGTCTCAACGTAAACGTTCCAAGCCTTGTTGAAGAGTTGCTCGGGAAAGTTCGCCAAAATGCGTGTTCACGAGTTTTCCTTCTGCGTTATAAAAAAGGGTAGTGGGCATGGCGTGAGCACCCGTTGCGCTCCCTAATGCATTGCTTTGGTCAAGCCACACATTATCAAGTGAGAGGTCATGGTGATTCATAAACGTCTCAATGTGCTGGGCGCTTTCACCCTGATTAACAAACACAAATGTGATGTCCTGCTCGGTATTTTGAGCTTCCTCAAAAACAGGCATTTCACGAATACAAGGGGGGCACCAGCTCGCCCAAAGATTAACAACAAGAGGCTGCTGCGTTTGCGTGGCAAGTTGTGGAAGGTTAGCAGAGTGGCCGTTCCGATCTAATAAAGCAGTGTGTGGTAGTGGGCGCGATTGTTGTTCAATTAACAGAGTGCTACCAACTAACATTCCCCATGTGAGAAATCCCGCAAGTAAAGCACCGCTTAAGGGCCAGCGTTGGCGAGAAGAGCGCCATAGAACCCAGCTCGCGTAACCAAGTCCAGCAATAAGACCGGCCGCTAAATCAAAGCCACCGTCACGAATATCTAATCGGGAAATAATACCGTCATACGCTTCCCAGTAACGCACGACAAACACTACCCGTGCAGCGAGGAGGGCAATAAAAAATATCGTTATAAGCGTATCACTGACCGCTACGCTGTGTCGCCGCCCTAGTAACGCCCCCACCAGAAGCGCTATCAAAAATGTCACTATTAAAACCATCTGATGGAGGCTGAAGCCCAAAGGGCCAATTGCGATGCTTTGTTGCAGCATAATTAACTATTATCTCAGTCAATGTTGAATGCTGCAGTATCTCAGCAGTCGATTATTTGACGATTATATTGCCCAATGACTGAGACATTATGCCGCAATGCATCTTTCACGTGTCTGCCACCATCCACCTTATCGCATAAGGCGGGAGCGCGATTTCCTCCAGAACGTTTTGCAGATCTAAAGCACGCCAAGCATGTTGGTTTAGTACCTGCTCAAGTGCTTCTCCCACCTTGTCTAATGGCAGCAGCGTGTCTGTGACATTAAACAGGGCAAGCAGGCGGCGGCCGTCGCTTAGGGGGCCTCGCTCAATGGCTAGCACGTCAGGTGGCGTAGGCAGTACGCGCTGTGGGGCGTTGGGGTGGAAGCAGGGCTCTGCACGCCGAAGTTCCAGCAAGCGGCTAAGGGCATGAAACACATCGTGGGTGGGCGTTGAGGGGCTTTCAAGTAACAGTGTTAGCTCATCACGCTGCCAGCGGCGTCGATTAATTGAGCGCAATCTGCCGCTGCGCTCCACCCCTTCGACGTCATTAAGCGTGCCGGTCAATGTATGAATATAGAGGGCAGGAATGCCCTGGAGCGTCAGCATAATAGCTTGGCTGCAAAGGAAGCGGGCAATTTGCCAGGGATCTGGCCCTCTGCGCGTACCGCGCATAGCCTCAAACCAAGTAATATTAATTTCATAGGGCGAGTCACTGCCATCGGGATTGCTCCGCATGCTGACAAAGCCACCAAAGCGATGCATCAATTCTAGCAGCGCATCTCGCTCATGGTCGGGTAGCAACCCTTCTAAAGGGCGCACGCCAATACCATCATGGCTCGCAGTGAAGTTTAAATAGGTGCAGTGTCTGGGCAGTATTGGCAGGCTGGAAAGCCATGTTTGAAGGGTAATGGCTTCACCACGGGTGAGCGTATGCAATAACAGGGGGGGGAGGGCGAACTGATAGACCATATGGGCTTCGTCTGGCGCCCCCTTGGCTAACCGTTCCAGGCCAAAGTAACTGATGTTTTCTGCGTGAGGGACATTGGTCTCGGTAATTATCAGCGTGCCCGGCGCTATTTCATCCACAATGGCGCGCAGTAAACGGACAACCGTATGGGTTTCGGGAAGGTGTATGCATGGCGTTCCCAGGCGCTTCCATAAAAATGCCACTGCATCCAAGCGAATGATACGCACGCCCTGTTGGAGGTAAAACAACAAGATGCCAATAAACTCGAGCAATACGTCAGGATTTTCAAAGTTTAAATCGATCTGATCTTCTGAGAAGGTTGCCCATACATGGCGAGTGCCCCGGCGCGTGGAAATGGGCACTAGCAATGGACTACTACGTGGTCGAACCACGTCAGAAACATCGGTTTCTGGGTCTACTTCTATAAAGTAATCACGACCTGGCAAACTCCCGGTTAAATAATCCACAAACCACAGAGACTCGCGAGAAACGTGGTTTAGCACTAAATCGCCCATCACGTCATAGTGGCTTGCTAGCTCACGGATGTGCTGCCAATCACCTAGCTCTGGATTAACCTCGCGGTAATGAATGACTGAAAAGCCGTCATCGCTGCTCCAAGGAAAAAAAGGCAGTACATGCACGCCGCTAATACGCTCCCCCAAATAGCGTTGAAGAAACTCATTCAGCACAGCAAGAGGAGGCGTTTCCTCTGCCACAATGGAATCACCGTAGCTAATGACCCATTGATCTTTTTCGCTCCACGTTGGTGCATTATCGTCTTTAGCCGCAATATTTTCTGTTTTGGCTGGCGCGCGCGACGCACGGTGAAAGTGTTCAATATGTTGTCCAAGACGGCGCTGTACCTCGCTGGCGCGGGGGCCGTAGAGGTGCGAAAGGAAATGGTGGACTGTCTGCTCAAATGGGGTCATAGGGGTGTCCTCTTAAACAACCTACGACAAACGCTGCAGCTTGTGTGCCAAATCGTTACAATGCTAGGTTAACGCCGCGTTTAAAGAAGCGACTATTTTTGCTTGCAAGCGCCCTTAAACTGCATGTCGTTGTAGCGCGTGGCTACTCCGCTGCTAATAATAGTTCACAATATGCTTATATGTGCCGTTATCCGCACAGGCTGACACGCTGCACGTACTGACAACAGGTTGACTGCCATGCATTGCCCTTTTTGTGGTGCTAATGATACTCGAGTGACCGACTCGCGGCTGGTAGCCGACGGTGACCAGGTGCGCCGTCGTCGCCAATGTGCTAGCTGTCATGAACGTTTCACCACGTATGAAACTGCTGAACTCATCATGCCGAGAGTTGTAAAATCGGATGGCTCCCGCGAGACGTTTAATGAGAGCAAGCTTCGGGCAGGCATGCTTCGTGCGTTGGAAAAACGCCCAGTAAGTGCGGAGGCTATAGAAGCTGCCGTTGAGCGTATTCGCCAGTCACTGCGCGCCCGTGGCGATCGCGAAGTGAATGCGCGGGATATCGGTGAAGCCGTCATGAAAGCGTTAAGTAACCTGGATCAGGTGGCTTATATCCGCTTTGCATCGGTATATCGTAAGTTTCAGGATTTAGACGAATTTCGCGCTGAGATAGACCGTCTTTCTCAAGATCCTGGTGATCATCCTGCATCAGCCCCCAGCGACCCCCATCGCGGAGAAGGTTGATGAAAGAGTCAATGAAAGAGTTGACGGATAAGGGCTATACCAGCGCTGATCATCAATTCATGGCGCGTGCTCTGCAGTTGGCGGCGAAAGGACTGTATACAACAGATCCTAACCCTCGGGTAGGCTGTGTTATTGTCCGTTACGATCAGCACGCAGAAGGGCAGGTGGTTGGCGAGGGCTTTCACCTCTGTGCTGGCGAGCCTCATGCAGAAATTCACGCGCTTAACGCCGCTGGCGCAAAGGCGGAAGGCGCAACGGCTTATGTCACGCTGGAACCTTGTTCCCATACAGGGCGCACAGGACCTTGTGCCGTTGCGTTAGCGGATGCCAACGTTGCCCGCGTGGTCGTCGCAATGGTTGACCCTAACCCTTGCGTTAGTGGACGCGGTATCAATCGGCTCCGGGAAGCGGGGATTCAGGTAGATGTTGGGCTGTTGGAACAAGATGCCTGTGCGCTAAATCCTGGCTTTATTTCCCGTATGCAGCACAAACGCCCCTTTGTACGCTTAAAAATGGCCATGAGCCTAGATGGGCGCACCGCCATGGGCTCTGGAGAGTCACAATGGATTACTGGCCCAGAAGCTCGTAGACAAGTGCAGCGTCTGAGAGCGCGTTCAAGCGCTATTTTGAGCGGCGTTGAGTCCGTCATTATGGATGATTCACGGCTAACAGTGCGTGCGGAACAGCTGGGACTCGATAACGCAGATACGGTAAGTCAGCGGCAGCCACTACGCATTATCTTGGATTCGCGTCTGCGGTTACCGTTAGCGGCAGCTTGTCTTCGTGAACCCGGCCGCACATTGATTATTACCACTGAACACCACAGTGAAGAAAAACGCCAAAAGCTGGAAGCTGCAGGTGCTGACATTAAGGTATTGCCCGCGGCTCAAGAAGGCCGAATCGACCTCGGGGATATGCTGAATTGGTTGGCTGAGCATGAGCTGGTAAACGAGCTGCTCGTGGAAACCGGCGCTACGCTGGCTGGCGCACTATTAGATGCGAATGCGGTGGATGAACTGCAGTTATTTGTCGCCCCCACGCTTTTGGGAGGTGAGGCTCGACCACTATTTGCGTTGCCCGGAATGACCCGTATGGCCGACCAAAAACGCTTAACTATTCAAGAAATTCGAGCCGTGGGGAGTGACTGGCGCATCATCGCTAAACCGTGCACTGACTAGCGCGCCGGGCCAGAGCAAGGTACCCTGACGCGCGAAATCGCATGTGTTGCGACCACTTATTTTTGGAGATTCCATGGCGCATTCCTCTTCAGAGGGTTTGTCCCCTATCGCTGAGCTGGTGGAAGACATCCGCCAGGGAAAAATGGTGATTCTCATGGATGATGAGGATCGCGAAAACGAAGGTGATATCATCATGGCGGCCGAAAAAGTTCAGGCCGAGCATATCAACTTCATGGCGCGTTATGCCTGTGGGCTTATTTGCATGCCCATGACTCGCGAGCGTTGCGAGCAGCTAAACCTACCGCTGATGGTGCGTGATAATGGCTCTGGGTTTGGCACTAAGTTTACGCTCTCCATTGAGGCGACCGAGGGTGTGACCACCGGCATCTCAGCAGCTGATCGTGCGCGTACTGTTCAAGCGGCAGTGGCGGCGAATGCCAAACCGACGGATATCGTACAGCCAGGGCATATTTTTCCGCTGATGGCCGAACCAGGTGGCGTTCTGCGTCGTGCTGGTCACACTGAAGCAGCCTGTGATTTGGCCTCTTTAGCAGGTTGTGATCCCAGCGGCGTCATCTGTGAAATCATGAATGATGATGGCAGTATGGCGCGCCGCCCTGAGCTTGAAGTATTCGCTAAAAAGCATGGTATTAAAATTGGCACGATTGCCGATTTGATTCACTACCGTATCGTTAATGAACAAACGGTTGATGCGGTTGAAACCACGAATGTAATGACGGCCCATGGGGAGCTGGCACTGCATGTGTTCCGCGACCGTATACAAGGTGCTCATCATTTGGCGTTAGTTAAGGGGCAGCCGACGCCAGAGCAGGCGACGACGGTGCGTGTTCACTTAGCGGATACGCTGCGTGATATTGTAGGGTTAATGAAAGGCGAACAGTGCCGTTGGGATGCTCATCGTGCGCTGGAAGAGATTGCTAATTCGCCTGCAGGGGTCTTTGTGCTGATTGACGATGGTCGCCCTCACCAAGACTTGAAAGATCAACTCGATATTTTTCTGGATCGCGTGCGTCAACCACGCACCAGCGATTCAGATGGTTCAGGTAACTACTTAACGATTGGTACTGGCTCGCAAATCCTACGCCATTTAGGAGTAGGTAAAATGCGGCTACTCAGCTCACCGTGGAAATTCTCAGCGCTTTCCGGTTTTGATCTCGAAGTTGTCGAGCGTCTGGGGCCAAATGACACGGCGTATGAGCCAACTTCTCAGCAGGAATAAATTGATGCAATCCCTTTCGCAAATTGAAGGCACTTTTGTGGATGTCGATGGCCGTTATGTCATCGTCGTAGGTCGTTTTAACCATCATGTGGTGGATAGTCTGGTGGAAGGCGCTATCGATAGCCTGACTCGTCATGGCGTTGATGCGGACAATATTCATCTTGTCCACGTACCCGGTGCCTGGGAATTACCGCTGGCAGTCAAGCGCGTACTTAACGTTATGAAGCCCGATGCTGTTATCGCGCTGGGCGCGGTTATTCGTGGTGGTACACCGCATTTTGAATATGTGGCAGGTGGCTGTAACACAGCCATCAACCACCTCCAGCTTGAATTCGATACGCCGGTAGCAAACGGTGTGTTGACGGTTGAATCTATTGAGCAGGCAATCGAACGGGCAGGCACAAAAGCGGGTAATAAAGGTACGGAAGCTGCAATGGCCGCGATGGAGATGGTGTCGTTACTGCGTGCAATGCCGTTAGGAGACAACCAATGAGCGAACGTCGTGAGCGTAAGCCCTCTGCCGCGCAGCTAGGGCGCCACGCCGCGCGTGAGTTAGCGGTTCAGGGGATTTACCAGTGGCAAATGACAGGTAAATCAATCACCACTATCGAAGCTGAGTTCCGTAGCCAAGTAGCGGATGATGACCTGGAAGATTACGAAAACTGGGTGAAGGTAATGGAAATCGCTGATAAGGCGCTTTTCCATGAGCTGCTGCATAACACGGTCAGATTTAAAGCAGAACTAGACCGTGAAATTGCGCCGTTACTCGATCGACGCCTAGAAGACCTTGATGCCGTTGAGCTAGCCATCCTTCGCTTGGGTGCCTACGAACTTTCTCGGCGGATGGAAGTACCCTACCGAGTAGTGATTAACGAAGGCGTTGAGCTGGCCAAATCATTTGGTGCCACCGACGGCCATAAATACGTGAACGGCATTCTCGATAAGCTAGCAAATCGCTTACGAAGTGCCGAAGTCAGCGCTCGCCGTCTTTAAGGCGAGCTTCCTGATAATGCGTTTAAGGGGCCTTTGTGCTTGGCGAATTTGAACTGATTCAGCGCTACTTCATGTCGCCGCAGGAGGCGCACGCGACAGCTGGCATAGCGCTTGAAAATGGCGACGATGCAGCGCTTTTGGTGCCCCAGGCAGGTCAACAGCTTGTGGTTAGCGTTGACACGTCGGTGAGTAACATACACTTCCCTCACGATGCGCCAGCACACGCGGTAGGACATCGCGCGCTGGCGGTGGCGCTTAGCGACTTAGCAGCCATGGGCGCGACGTCTCGTTGGTGCCTGATGGCAATGACGCTGGATAAGAGCATCTTTAATAATCGTGAAGCTGCCGAGCAATGGTTAGCAGGTTACGCCGATGGATTTCACTCGCTTTGTCAGCAGCATGCTACTGCGCTGGTTGGTGGCGATGTCACCTCTGGGGCACTGACCATTGGTGTGACGGTGATGGGGGAAGTGCCAACTGGCCAAGCGTTAACTCGTTCAGGTGCAAAGGTCGGTGATGTTGTCGCCGTGACCGGTGCATTGGGTGGTGGTGCCGGTGGTCTATCGCTTTGGCGTCAGGGCGAACGTGAATTGTCACACCCACTGCTGGCTCGTTATTTGTTGCCTCAGCCACGCTTAGCCGCGGGTGTTGCACTGCGCGGTATTGCAACGGCGGCACTGGACGTTTCGGATGGCCTGCTAGCCGATTTGTCGCACTTGCGTAAGGCATCTGGCGTAGGCTGTGCACTAGATGTCGACGCGCTACCGTTAGCAGTAGGATTGCAAGAAACGTTAGGCCACGATGACGCGATTAAAGCCGCGTTGTCGGGTGGCGATGACTATGAACTGCTGGTAACACTCTCACCAAAGAACCTCGCTATCGCCCAGCAGCGGCTCGCCGATCTTGGCCTCTCGCTAACGGTGATAGGCCACTGTACCGAAGCCCTAGGCGTGACTGGCGTTGCCGCCAGTGACTACGAAGGATGGCAGCATTTTAGCGAGGAAGCGCCATGAACCGAGCACCTGCGAGCGTTTGGCGTCGGCCAACCCATTTTTTTGCCTTTGGCCTAGGCAGTGGTGCGGTGCCTTGGGCACCTGGCACTTTCGGGACGCTAGCAGCAATCCCATTCTACTGGATGATGGCCGACCTCCCTTTGGCCTGGTATCTCAGCATCGTTTTTGTGGCGTTTGTGGTTGGGGTGTGGTTGTGTGACAAAACTTCCCATGACTTAGGCGTGCATGATCACTCCGGCATTGTTTGGGATGAGTTTGTTGGTTACTGGATAACCATGGCGGCAGTGCCATTTTCATGGGAAGCGGCGCTATGGGGTTTCATTGTTTTTCGTATTTTCGATGTCTTCAAGCCATGGCCTATCCGTTGGGCAGATCGCCGGGTTGCCGGTGGATTTGGCATTATGATTGATGACGTCATGGCGGGCATTTATGCGTGGAGTACGATGCATTTATGGTTTTGGCTACACTGATAAATCTATTTGCATAAATAAACCTAACTGCATGAGCGGTTAAGCGTACCCCTTATATAATAATGAATGGACTTAAATAACCACTAAAAACTGATCACGCAACGTCGGTGGCGAATGGCTCCAATCGTGGGGGTGTTCAAGGAGATCGCATGCGCAAGGAACGACTGATCGTCCCTATTCTCGCGGCCTTGGTGGTAGCGTGGGTGGTGGCACAACTGCTATCGAGCATTTTGTTTGAACGCAGCCTTCGTCAAGCACTAGAAGATCTGGAAGCGCGAGGGGAGTGGCGAGTTAGTCGGACGGAGAGCCGCCAAGGGTGGTTAACGTCTCAGGGAAAGCTACTTTTATCGCCCTTATTGGGGCGGCCGTGGCGGTTGGAGCTTACGTATCGTGCCCGTCATGGTGCGTTAAGTACCGATGTTGAAGGAACGGTTCTACCTCGTTTAGATACCGTTTTGCAAAAAGCAGTGGGAGAGGTCTCTGCGCCATCTATTCCGCGCTGGCAAGGGCGCTACCATACGCTAAGTGGTCACAGTGAACTGAGGTTGGCACTTGCTCCTTTTGTGATCCAGCAAAATGGTCGTGAGCTATCTGTTCGCGGTGCCCGTATGCGTTTAGAGGGCGTGTTTGGTGATTGGCGGTTGCGCGCGCTGCTCGACCAGCTCACGCTAACGGATGGCCCCGCTCAGTTAACGCTGGGACCTTCGTCCCTTGAAAGCCGTTATACCTACATTGACGATGCCTATCACTTTGCTCAGCGCGACCATCTGCATGTTGAGTCGTTATCGCTTCACTATCCTGCCTATGATATTCATGTGTCGCCGCTTGATGTTCACAGCCACATGGTACTTGATGAACAAGAGCTTCGATTGAATGGCGAATTGATCATTGGCGAGGTGAGCGTCCCAAGCGAAGCGCCCGATACTCCTTTGTTAAGCGGGCGGATTGAGGCCGAGCTTTCACGCTTAAATGCGGATGCTGTTCGCGCAACAATTCTACGGTTGCGACAAGAAGCCTCGTGGGGCGATGCGAGCCTACCGATGGCAGAAGGGCTGCTGGTGCGTTTAGCCCCTGATTTAAAAGGTGTGTTGAGTGACTCACCTCGTTTAGACGTGACAACGATCGCGATTGAAAGTCCGCTGCTAGGTATCAATGTTAATGCAGATGGTGCGCTCTTTTTTGATGCGCGTGGGCTTGATGAGCTTATGATGACGAGGCTGGATAAGCCAGAAGAGCGCGCTCGCTGGTTAGATCGTGTTGATGGTGATTTCACTTGGTACGATGCACCAACCGTGGCAGCGCTTTGGCTAGGCCTTCCCCTTGGTACGCGAGAGTTGGAGTTTGATGTTGTTCGTGGCGAATTGCGTGTTAATGGACGCCCGATGCCCCAACTTTGGCCATAGTCATTTTGAGTATCACCGTTTTGAGTATCAATGTTTGCTACTAGACAGTGATGGGCTCTAAAGCTGTTACCACTCTTAGAATACACTGCTACAAATGGTGTCAAGGGTTGAAGTTCACACCCTGTGCCCACATTCCTTAGACATTGCTAAGCGGATCAATCCGCTAGTCACTGTTATGGGAGGGCGCATGAGCGACCAGGATTACGACCGCGATCACGAACACCTCGATTGGCAGACGGACGATGAGTCCGACGCACAGCAAGACGATACCTCGAACAGTGAAGAGCACCGTTCAGACGGTGAGAAAGTTAATTCGTTAGTGCCTGCTAGCGATATGCTCCCAGAGCGCATCTATCTATTGCCGATTCATAACCGGCCATTCTTTCCCGCTCAGGTACAGCCGCTGGTCATTAACCGCGAGCGCTGGGAAGAAACCATGCGTCGGGTAGGTAATACTCCTCACCACACTATTGGCGTTGCCTTTGTTGGCGAACAAGGTGTTGAGTCGTTGGATCACAACGATTTTCCTGAGATTGGCACGGCGGTCAAAGTACATAAACTCCAGAGCGAAGATCAACAGATCCAGTTTATCGCTCAGGGGGTTAAGCGTTTTAAAATTCAGCGCTGGCTGTCTAAAGAGCCGCCTTATCTGGTAGAAGTAAGTTATCCCAAAGAACCCGTAGACGCTGAAAACGAAGAAACTCGCGCGTATGCGATGGCCATTATTAACGGCATCAAAGAGTTGCTGCCGATTAATCCACTGTATGGCGAAGAGCTTAAACATTATCTCAACCGCTTTAGTCCTCATGAGCCCGGTCCGCTAACTGACTTTGCAGCCGCTATCACATCTGCCAAAGGCCCTGAGCTGCAGGATGTACTCGCCACGCTGTCGGTGGCTGAGCGTATGCATAAAGTTCTCCCATTGCTACGCAAAGAAATCGATGTTGCACAGTTGCAAAGCGAGATCAGTGAGCAGGTAAATGCTCAGATGCAGGAGCGGCAGCGAGAATTTTTCTTGCGTGAGCAGCTTAAGGTTATTCAGCGTGAGCTGGGTATTTCCAAAGACGACCGCGAAAATGATGTTGATACGTTTAGAAACCGCCTAGAGTCATTGGTGGTGCCAGAGCGCGTTCAAGCGCGTATTGATGATGAACTCAACAAGCTCAGCGTGTTAGAAACCGGCTCGCCAGAGTACGGCACTACCCGTAACTATCTTGATTGGCTCACCTCGTTGCCCTGGGGTGTAACCAGCCAGGACAAGCTTGACTTGGCTCATGCCAGGGAAGTTCTCAACCGCGATCACGACGGCTTACAAGATGTGAAAGAGCGGATTATTGAGTTTCTTGCCGAAGGTACCTTCAAGGGCGATGTGGGTGGCTCGATTGTGCTGTTGGTCGGCCCTCCAGGGGTCGGTAAAACCTCTATTGGACGTTCTATTGCTGAAGCGCTGGGCCGTGAGTTTTACCGCTTCTCCGTGGGTGGGATGCGCGATGAGGCCGAAATTAAAGGCCATCGTCGTACTTATGTAGGCGCAATGCCCGGCAAGCTAGTGCAGGCCTTTAAAGAAGTCGAAGTCGAGAACCCTGTCATTATGCTCGATGAGATTGATAAGCTGGGCCAATCATTCCAGGGCGATCCTGCATCTGCACTGCTTGAAGTGTTAGACCCTGAGCAAAACGTCGATTTCCTAGATCACTATCTCGATGTACGCATGGATCTATCCAAAGTACTGTTCTTGTGCACCGCGAATACGCTGGACTCTATTCCAGGTCCATTACTGGATCGTATGGAACAGATCCGTCTGTCAGGCTATATCGCGGAAGAGAAGTTGCAGATCGCTAAGCATCATCTTTGGCCGAAGCTGTTGAAACGCGACAACCTGCCTAAAAAACGTATCAACTTGACAGATGCTGCGCTCAAGCAGGTTATTGACGGCTATGCGCGTGAGGCAGGCGTTCGCCAGCTTGAAAAACAACTGCACCGTATTGTTCGCAAGGCAGCTGTGAAGCTTCTGGAAGAGCAAGTAGAGACGGTAAAAATATCGGTTAAAAACCTGGAGGAATTCCTGGGAGCCCCCCTATTCCGCAAAGAGAAAGTGCTGAAAGGCGAAGGCGTTGTTACCGGGCTTGCCTGGACTTCGATGGGCGGTGCAACGCTGCCTATTGAGGCGGGCAAAGTTCATGCTCTGGATCGCGGTTTTAAACTCACCGGCAAGCTTGGCGATGTGATGAAGGAGTCTGCCAATATTGCCTACAGCTACACGTTGGGTCACTTGCAAGAGTATGGTGCCGATGCCGACTTCTTTGATTCAGCATTTGTGCATCTGCACGTGCCCGAAGGGGCGACACCTAAAGATGGCCCGTCGGCAGGGGTCACAATGACCACGGCGCTGCTTTCGCTGGCTAAGCACCAGGCGATTAATCGCCCCTTGGCAATGACCGGTGAATTGACCCTAACCGGACAAGTGTTACCGGTGGGGGGAATCCGAGAGAAGATTATTGCCGCACGCCGCAGCGATATTTTTGAGGTGATACTGCCAGAAGCCAATAAGCGCGATTACGAAGAGCTTCCCGATTATTTGAAAGAGGGAATGACAGTGCATTTTGCAAACCGCTATCGTGATGTTGCCAATGTGGTCTTCACGTAGGCTCTTCAATCGAGCGTAAAAACACCCGTTTAGTTAAAACGCCGCACCGAAGAGTGCGGCGTTTTTGTGGGGTTATTCAGAGGTTAAATTCCCTTACGGCAAGTGATAATAGAGCCAAATCAAAATTAAAAGCCCCAGGGGAGTCTCTGCATGCGCAACAACCAACCCGTCACTCAGCGTGAGTACACGCTCGACGATGAGACTGTGCTGATTTCACGTTCAGATTTGAAGGGCAATGTGACCTACGCTAATGCAGCGTTTGTCGAGGTAAGCGGCTATACCCGGGATGAGTTAATGGGAAGCCCCCATAACTTAATTCGCCACCCGGATATGCCGGAAGCAGCCTATGCAGACTTCTGGAAAACCATACAGTCAGGTGCGACTTGGCAGGGAACGGTCAAAAATCGTCGTAAAAACGGCGATCATTATTGGGTCAGTGCTAGCGTGGCACCGCTCAGAGATGGCGATCGTATCGTAGGGTATACCTCGTTGCGGCGCAAAGCACCGGCTCATAGTATTGCGCTGGCAGAAACCGTCTATAAAGAAATACGCGAAAAAGGTAAATCTCGCCGCTATACGCTGGCGCAAGGTGCGCTAAAGCGCCGTGGTGTAGGAGGCTTTTTTGCTCGCTTTCAGTTTAATAGCCTAAAAGCTAAGTTAACGGGCATGGTGGTAGCATCACTTGTCCTAATGGGGTTAGCAGGCGGTCTAGGGATGTACGGTTTAATGATTTCGGGTGAGCGTCTTGATACGTTAAATCGCTCGGGGCTAGAAGCCGTCGCCAATCTTCAACGAATAGAGCGCCAAATCGGACAGGTTGTGACCCAGTTGGAACCTGCTGTTCGTAACCCCCGTCGGGTCGATGTTGATGCAGTTGCCGCGTCAGTTAGCGACTACTCCCAATCAATACAAACACTTTGGAACGATTACCTTGCCGACAGTAATGCCAGTACTGAGCGGCTACAAGCCTTTAGTGCTGGATTAGCGACCTGGGGAAACAGTGTCGATACCACGTTGACGGCGATCAGTGACGCAAATGGCTTTGCTGCTTTCGAAGCTTTTAACGACGGCGTACAACCTACTACAGAGCAGCTAAGAGAGGGCAGTAGCCAGTTAGTAAGCGATGAGCGAGCAAGTGCGGAAGCGCTGGTGGGTCAGGCACAGCAGGGGCGTCAGCAAATGTTGATTGCCCAAGTAGTGCTGATGGTTATTGGTTTGCTGTTGATGGTAGGCCTTAGCATCGTGATTTTAAGATCCGTGTTGCGCAGTGTAGAAGGAGCGCGGCATATTACTTTTCAAATTGCAGCAGGTAACTTGGCTGCTCGCGAGCGCCGTGAGACGAAAGACGAGCTGGGCGAACTGCTTTATTCGTTGGACACCATGCGCTTTAGCTTGGCGAGTATTGTCGGTGACGTAGAGTATCGGGTGTCGGTTGTTACGCCCGCTGTTCAGCAAATTGCCGCAGAAAATGAAGAGCTTGCTTCACGCACTGAACAGCAGGCGTCGTCACTGCAGCAAACGGCCTCTAGCATGGAAGAAATGACGTCCACAGTGCAGCAAAACACTGAGAATGCCCGCCAAGCGACAGAGCTGGCGGTGCAGAATGCCTCAAGTACCCGCGATACCCGAGAGCAAATGCAGCAGTTGGTCGCAAGAATGCAGCGTATTGCCCAAAGTGCTGAAAAAATGGCGGAGATGATAGGCGTCATTGACGGCATTGCTTTCCAAACAAATATCCTGGCGCTCAATGCCTCGGTCGAAGCTGCACGTGCCGGTGAGCACGGTCGAGGCTTCGCGGTGGTGGCTAGTGAAGTGCGCAACTTGGCGAGCCGGAGCGCTGATGCGGCCCAAGAAATTCGCAAGATGATTGAGAGCACGACACAAGAGGTGAGTGGCGGCCGTGGCGCGGTTGAGCAAGCTGAACGAGCCATTGATAATGTAATGCAGCAGGTGAGCCGTGTCAGTGAGTTGATGGAGTCGATTAGCACCGCCTCAAGCGAGCAAAGCAGCGGCATTGGCCAAATTAATTCTGCGATTGCTGAAATGGATAATGTGACTCAGCAAAATGCCACCAAAGTACAAACCATCGCGGCCTCTGCGGATAACTTAGCGCTAGAGACGTTTGAGCTGGCGAATGTGGTGGATGCCTTCCGCCTGGAAGGTGCCCAGGAAGAAAATGTGCATTCTGCCCGGGAAAAGCTGCAGAAGGTTAATCAAGCGCAGCAAAAAGCGTCACCGAAACTGCCTGCCGGGGGAGGTACCGCGGTAAGAGGGTTGGCTAGTCACGAGCCCTCTGCACAGTGGGAGACGTTTTAACTCTGACAAATAGAAAATAGACGCTGACGAATAGGGAGCGGCGGTTGCTCTCAGCATCTAGTCTCCACGGTGCGCTCATGCCACAATCTAAGGCCGCTGGATTCACTTGCCTGTCGCCAAGAATGCGGCAGGCCACGATAAAGATGTAGAAGAGGACACCATGCCCGAGTATCGCTCCCGTACGACCACTGCTGGCCGCAATATGGCCGGCGCCCGCGCCCTTTGGCGCGCCACCGGTATGAAAGATGACGACTTCCATAAGCCCATTATTGCGGTTGCGAACTCGTTTACTCAGTTTGTGCCGGGCCATGTTCACTTAAAAGACATGGGCCAATTGGTCGCACGTGAAATTGAAAAAGCAGGCGGTGTTGCTAAAGAGTTCAACACCATCGCGGTAGACGACGGCATTGCGATGGGGCACGACGGCATGCTCTATTCGCTGCCCAGCCGCGATATTATCGCTGATAGCGTTGAGTACATGTGTAATGCCCACTGTGCTGACGCGCTAGTGTGTATTTCCAACTGCGACAAAATTACCCCTGGAATGCTAATGGCCGCTATGCGCCTCAATATCCCGGTAATTTTTGTCTCGGGTGGGCCCATGGAAGCAGGCAAAACCAAGCTGTTAGATCACGGCCTAGACCTGGTCGACGCCATGGTCATGGCAGCTGACGATAGCGTTGATGATGAAACCTTGGCTGAAGTCGAGCGCAGCGCTTGCCCCACCTGCGGCAGTTGCTCGGGTATGTTTACCGCTAACTCTATGAACTGCCTGATGGAGGCATTAGGCTTGGCGCTACCTGGTAACGGTACCGTGTTAGCGACCCATTCAGACCGTCGTCGTTTGTTTGAAACCGCTGGTCATCGTATTGTAGAGCTGGCCAAGCGCTACTATGAAGGCGAAGAAGCCCACCTGTTGCCCCGTGCAATTGGTAATAAGGCTGCGTTCAAAAATGCCATGACGTTAGATATCGCCATGGGCGGATCTACGAATACGATTTTGCATTTGCTGGCGGCGGCCCAGGAAGCGGAAGTCGACTTCTCCATGGCGGATATTGATCGGCTCTCTCGGGAAGTGCCGCAACTATGTAAAGTGGCCCCCAACACCCAGAAATACCATATCGAAGACGTTCATCGTGCGGGTGGCATTATGGCCATTCTGGGCGAGTTAGATCGTGCGGGAGTGCTAGACACGTCAGTGCCAACTGTTTACGGCGATAGCCTAAAAGCGGCGCTTGAAGAGTGGGATATTATGCGCTCGCCAAACGCTGAGGTGGTCGAGTTCTTTAAAGCAGGCCCTGGTGGCGTCCCTACTCAAACCGCTTTCTCACAAAGCGCCCGCTGGCCAAGTCTAGATGGTGATCGTGCTACCGGTTGTATTCGCGACCTAGCGCATGCGTTCTCAACAGAAGGCGGCTTGGCTGTGCTTTACGGCAACATCGCCCTCGATGGTTGTGTGGTTAAAACGGCAGGCGTTGACGACTCGATTCTCGTATTCGAAGGTAAAGCTCACGTCGTTGAATCCCAAGATCAAGCAGTCGCTAATGTATTGGACGGTAAGGTCAAAGAGGGCGATGTAGTGGTCATTCGCTACGAAGGTCCTAAGGGCGGCCCGGGCATGCAGGAAATGCTCTATCCGACCTCGTACTTAAAATCCAAAGGGCTGGGTAAAGCCTGTGCGTTGCTGACGGATGGCCGCTTCTCTGGCGGTACTTCTGGGCTTTCCATTGGTCATGTTTCCCCCGAAGCAGCGGCAGGCGGCGCGATTGGTCTGGTTGAACAGGGCGATACCATTCTGATCGATATTCCCAACCGAACTATTAACGTGCAACTTCCTGATTCAGTATTAGCGAAGCGTCGCGAGGCGATGGAAGCTAAAGGCAAAGACGCTTGGAAGCCCGTCGAACATCGTCCTCGTAAGGTAACTCCTGCGCTGAAAGCCTACGCATTGCTAGCCACATCAGCAGACAAAGGCGCGGTTCGCGACCTTTCCAAGCTCGACTAGGGTTAGGCCTTATGTAAAACAGCCCGTGCAAAGCGGGCTGTTTTATGTGGTCTGCTTTATGTGGACTGCATTTTGTGCCCAATGCAAACCGTCAAAATGACTAAGGAATGTAATGAAGGCGATTATCAACGTTGGCCTCGTTGGCTATGGATTTGCGAGTAAAACGTTTCATGCGCCACTCATTCAGGCAACGGAAGGCCTGGATTTGGTCGCAGTATCCTCCAGTGATGCCGCCAAAGTGCATGCTGACTTGGATGTTGAAGTTGAACGCCAAGCGCTGGCGTTATGTCAGCGCAGCGATATTGATCTCATTGTTATCCCTACACCTAATGACACGCATTTTCCGCTCGCCAAAGCAGCGTTGATGGCGGGTAAACACGTAGTTGTCGATAAGCCGTTTACCGTCACACTTTCAGAAGCCAAGCAGTTAAAAGCGCTGGCGACTGATAAAGAGCGTTTGGTATCGGTGTTTCATAACCGTCGCTGGGATAGTGACTTCCTTACCATTAAAGCGCTGCTTGAAGCCGGTACGTTAGGCCGTGTGACTGGGTTTGAGTCGCGTTTTGATCGCTTTCGTCCTGAAGTTCGTGACCGCTGGCGCGAAAAAGCTACACCAGGTGGGGGAATTTGGTATGACCTAGGCCCTCACTTGCTTGACCAGGCCTGTGAACTGTTTGGGATGCCAAATGCCATCATGCTGGATCTGGGCGTGCGCAGAGATGACGCCAAAGCCGATGATGACTTTTTAGCGTTGCTGGAGTACGACGGCTGTCGCGTTAGCCTCAGTGCTGGCACGCTGGTTGCCGAATCAACACCGCGCTTCCGCATTAATGGAACGAAAGGCAGCTACCTTAAATACGGCCTAGATCCTCAAGAAGATCGCTTAAAAGCGGGTGAGATGCCAACACCTGCCTGGGGTACCGATTCCCCAGGCACGCTGACGCTTCGCGAGGGAGACGGTGAGGATGCACCGCTAGTTCATCACGAACATGCTACTCAGGCGGGTGACTATCTCGCTTATTATCAAGGCGTGGCCGTCGCAATCCGCGATACAGCACCGCTGCCTGTTGATATTGACGATGCGCTGCGTAGCATGACGCTCTTAGAAGCTGGCTTAGACAGCCATCGCCAACGGCGCTGGATACCGCTAAAACACCATTTGTAAGCATTGGATGGAAAGCCTTTTGGCAGTGGCCAGGCACCCCTGGGGTCATCTTTGTAGGAGACCGATTTATCGGTGGTCCGACATCTCGGCGATGGCGGCGCAGCCGCCCAGGCAGAAAAGCCTGGGTCATCGTCGAAGTGTCGAACCAAAACTGAAGCTCCTTCCCACAAGGTACCGTGCCACTGATCTATTTTAGGAGGCCAAACCATCGCGAGCTGAAGCTCCCTTCTAGACTATTTGCCCGCGTTGACCGTTAACGCTTTAGAGTAAATCCATTGCGTTATTACGTTTCTCTTCGCGTAGCTTATCTCTTGCGATATAGAGCGCGGCGATGGCGCGGGCTTCGTGGAAGTCCTCTCGTAATAGCAGTGCCGGTAGTTCCTCAATGGCATGGGTTTCGACAACCAGCGGTTCTGGCTCGTCGCCCGGAAGGCGCTTGGGGTAAAGGTCGGTGGCCATTAACACCTGCATACGGTGGCGCATATAGTTAGGCGCAAGAGATAGCTCTACCAGCGGTTCAATGCGATGCGCGCCAAAGCCGCACTCTTCCATCAGCTCGCGGTTGGCAGCAGTGACAATGTCTTCACCGGGGTCAACTAGCCCCTTTGGCAGCGTCAGCACATAATCTTCAAAACCAGCCGCATATTCACGAATAAGCAGTACGTGCTCCGGGTCGGGCATGGCAATAATCATTACCGCGCCTCGGTCTGCGCCGGTTAAGCGTTCAAACTGGCGCTCTTCACCATTAGAAAAGCGCAAGTCAAGCGACTCAATCTGGAATAAACGGCTTTTGGCGACATTCGTTCGCGCCAAAATTTGCGGCTTTTTCAGGTAGCCTGGGGTATTGCCTGTTGAACCGTCGTGGAGTGACATCATGCCTCCGTGGCTGCAAAAAACGGGTTACGCTACAATAGCATGCTTATTCTTTCATACTGGAGCGGCAATGATTGATTGGCGCGAGATTGATACTGTCTTACTTGATATGGATGGCACGCTGCTGGACCTGCACTTCGATAGCCATTTCTGGCTAGAGCACCTGCCAAAACGCTACGTTGAGCTTCATCAGTTAGACGCAGCGAGTCAAGAAGCGCTGCGTGCCCGCATTATCGGTGAGCAGGGCACGTTAAACTGGTACAGTCTTGCATACTGGAGCCGCGAACTCGGAGTGGATATCGTAGCGCTGAAACGTGAAGTACAGCACTTGATAGGCTTGCGAAGCGATGCGCTAGACTTTTTAACCTGGCTGAAGCAAGCCCATCCCCGTGTCATTCTAGCGACCAATGCAGACCGTGCCAGCCTCGCGCTAAAATTACCGCTGACAGGGTTGGAAAACTACCTCGACGCCATCATCTCATCAGAAGATGTTGGCGCTGCCAAAGAAGAACAGGCTTTCTGGTTTGCGCTTCAAGAGCGAGAGCCGTTCGATTCTAAGCGAACGCTGTTTATCGATGATAATGCACACGTGCTCGAAAGTGCCCGTGAGTTTGGTATCAAGCACTTGTTAGGTATTAAGCAGCCAGATAGCCAGCGGCCTGAAAAAGAACTGCAAGAGTTTATTGCCCTAGACCGGTTTGCCCAACTGCTGCCAGATAACCTGCCAGGGCAGCGAGGAGAGCGTTAAATGAGCGACAGCGTTCGCTTGGATAAGTGGCTATGGGCAGCGCGTTTTTTCAAAACACGTGCCTTAGCCAAAAAAGCGATAGAAGGCGGTAAAGTCCACTATGACGGTGCCCGCGTAAAAACCAGCAAAAATGTTGAACTGGGGGCGCTTATTCGTGTTCCTCAGGGGTGGGATATTTTTGAGGTGGAAGTGGCTTCACTTTCCGACCAGCGTCGCGGCGCGCCAGAAGCCCGCAAGCTCTACGCTGAAACAGAGGAAAGCGTGCAGCGCCGTGCCAAAGAAGCTGAAGCGCGTCGTCTCACCAATGAAGCCATGCAGCACCCACTCAAACGCCCTGATAAAAAACAGCGGCGTGATATCCAGCGCTTCCAGCGCCAACAGGGCGATTAAACACGCGTTTATTCCTCATGGCGGTAAGCCTTCTCTCTACTTCTCCGACGGTTTCCTTATGTCTGATCAAATCCAACGTTTTATGTTTGACCAAACCAACGTGCGTGGTGAAATCGTCACGCTCAGCACGGCCTATCATGAGGTGTTAGACCGTCACGCCTATCCACCAGCGGTTAATGAATTGCTGGGTGAACTGTTGGCTGCGGTCGCTTTGCTAACCGACACAGTAAAACTAGATGGCACCTTAAGCATTGAAGTGCGTGGGCGAGGCTCGCTTGCACTATTAATGGCCGAGTCCAACCCCGGTGGAGAGCTGCGTGCGATCGCACGAATTGCGGAAGACGCTGTGCTGCCCAGCGAACATGCCAGTTTCCGAGAGCTGGTGGGTGAAGGCCAAATCGTGATTACCCTAGATCCAAGGGAAGGGCATCGATATCAAGGTATTGTTGCGCTTGATCACGCTACCTTGGGTGGCTGCCTAGAAGCCTACTTTGGCCAATCAGAACAGTTGCCAACCCGCCTTTGGCTCGCGGCTGACGGCGAGCGTGCAGGTGGATTGCTGCTGCAGCGCCTGCCCGATGCTTCACAAAACCAAGATGTGGACGCCTGGGAACGCAGCGTTCATCTCGCCGACACCATTAAGACTGAAGAGCTTCTAGGGCTGGAGCAGCGCGAAGTACTGTACCGGCTCTATCATGAAGAGACGGTTAGAGTCTTCGAACCGAAAGCACTACGCTTTGGTTGCACCTGCTCGCGGGAGCGAATGAGCCATGCGTTATACACGCTTGGCGAGGAGGAACTGCGCGATATTTTGCGCGAAGAAGGCGCAATCGATACGCAATGCCACTTTTGCCACACGAAATATCACTACACAGCCGCAGATATTGAAATTTTATTAGAAAATCCGGACGCGCCACCCCCGGTGATTCATTGATTGTGTAGTCGCAGATGATGGCATGAGTGTTGAAGCCGTATGTCTACCGCGCTAGTCATAGCAAAGCCTATAGGACGCCTGCCAAACGATTGTTTGAAAATTTACTGCGCTGCAACACAAAATGTAGTGTCATTGTAGTAGTTTAACTACAAGATATTTGATGAAAGCCCCCGTTTCCCGGGGGCTTTCTTTTTGCCATAATGCGCCGGACTTCAGCGCACTCAGCCCATGGTATTGGAAACAATAGGTGGCTGAGATGATTTCTCAAGGCGTCGTTGACGCCCGGTAAATTCGAGACCCAGGAATCGACATGACCACGACTCAAGCCGCTCCCCAAGCCCACGTTAATCTTAGCAGCGCCGAACTGATCGAGCGCGCCGTGGCCCGTGGTGAAGGCCGCCTGTCGGCTAACGGTGCGCTGGTGGTAAACACCGGTCTACGCACAGGGCGTTCACCGAAAGATCGCTATATCGTCGACGAGCCCTCTACTCGCGATAGCATCGATTGGGGAAGCGTGAACCGCCCATTTGATGCTGAGAAGTTTTCAGCGCTTTGGGCACGTGTAGAAGATTATCTGGGTAGCGGTGAGCACTTCGTAGCTGAACTTCATGTAGGCAGCGATAACACACACTACCTGCCAGTTCGTGTTACCACAGAAACTGCTTGGCAAAACCTGTTTGGCCGCACCATGTTTGTGCGCCCGCAGGCATACAACACAGCGGTTAAAGAAGAGTGGACGATTCTTAACGCCGCGGGCTTTGAGTGTGATCCAAGCCGCGACGGCACCAACTCTGATGGCTGTGTCATTATCAACTTTGCCGAGCGCAAAGTGTTAATTGCCGGTATGCGCTATGCCGGTGAAATGAAGAAAGCAATGTTCTCTGTGCAGAACTACTTGTTGCCAGAAGCTGACGTTCTGCCGATGCACTGCTCTGCGAACGTCGGTGAAGACGGCGAAACCTGCCTGTTCTTCGGTCTTTCGGGCACAGGTAAAACCACGCTTTCCGCTGATCAAGCACGCTACCTGATTGGCGATGATGAGCACGCGTGGGGCGACGGCATCGTCTTCAACATGGAAGGTGGCTGCTACGCTAAATGTATCGACCTTTCTGAGAAGAATGAGCCGGTTATCTGGAACGCAATTAAGTTTGGTACCGTGCTGGAGAACGTTGTTCTTGACGATCGTCGCGAGCCGGATTACGCCGACGACAGCCTGACTCAAAACTCTCGTGCCGCCTATCCGCTAGAGCACGTTGAAAAGCGTGTACCTGAGAACCTGGCAGGTGAGCCTAACGCTATCGTCTTCCTGACCTGCGACATGTCTGGCGTGTTGCCCCCCGTATCGATTCTCTCTAAAGAAGCTGCCGCGTACCATTTCTTGTCAGGCTACACTGCGAAAGTAGGCTCTACCGAAATGGGTTCATCTGAAGGCTTGGCTGCTACATTCTCAACCTGCTTCGGGGCGCCGTTCTTCCCACGTCCTGCGCGTGAATACGCCGACCTGCTGATCAAGCGGGTAGATAAGAAAGACGCTCAGGTTTATCTCGTCAACACCGGTTGGACAGGTGGTGCCTACGGTGAAGGTGGTTCACGTTTCTCTATCCCAACCACTCGCGCTATTATCAGTGCCATTCAGTCAGGTGTGCTTCGTGATGTTGAAACCCAGCACATCGATGGCCTTAACCTTCAAGTACCTGTAGCGGTGCCGGGTGTGGATTCTAGCCTGCTCAATCCTCGCGAAACGTGGGCTGACAAAGATGCCTATGATCGTCACCTGCAAGATCTTGCTACCAAATTCGTTGATAACTTCAAGAAGTTTGAAGGCGTTAACGAAGCAATTATCAAGGCAGGCCCGCAGTTAACCTGATATGTACAACAGGGTAAGGGTTGTCGAATGTTTGGATAGCTAATCGAACGTTTGGACAGTCAAGCAGTCAAAATGGGACAGCGCTACGGCGCTGTCCCATTTTTATGTCTGCGTCCTTGACGTGTTGAGGGAGTGCGCAAATGAAGCGACGTCATTTTATAGGTCTTGCGGGACTAACGGGGCTGGCAGGGATTCTTCCTGGCGTCTCGTTTGGCTTTCCGCGATTAGACCTTGAAGCAGCCCCCGACCTTGAAAAGCTTGAATTAAGCGAAGACGAATGGCGGGAAC
Organism: Halomonas sp. GT; assembly: GCF_002082565.1. NCBI lineage: Bacteria > Pseudomonadati > Pseudomonadota > Gammaproteobacteria > Oceanospirillales > Halomonadaceae > Halomonas > Halomonas sp. GT. The sequence goes on along the minus strand of NZ_CP020562.1, from coordinate 2,713,267 downwards.
GCTTGTCTGATGAAGCATTTTACGTGCTGCGTGAAGAGGGAACTGAGCGTGCCTTTTCAAGCCCCTTAGACGGAGAGGTTGGGGAGGGGGAATACCGCTGTGCTGGGTGCGATCTTGTACTTTTCACCAGCGCAATGAAGTATGACTCTGGCACAGGTTGGCCAAGTTTTTTCGAGCATGTTGAAGGCCACTTGTTAAGCAAGTTGGATTTCAAACTGGTATGGCCACGCACGGAATATCACTGTGCACGTTGTGGAGGTCATCAAGGCCATGTCTTTGGTGATGGCCCTGAGCCCACCGGCTTGCGTTGGTGCAACAACGGTGTAGCACTGCGGTTTGTGCCTGTGTAGGGCGTTCATGCAGCGATTGTGGTACCTTGTCGGCACCTCGAATGCTGCATGAGTTAGTTGCACGTTATGGATGTCAAACAACGCATTATTTTACGCTTAGCCACTGAGCTAAACGTACGACCTGAACAGGTCTCCGCAACGGTAGAACTTCTGGATGGTGGCGCTACCGTGCCGTTTATTGCTCGTTACCGTAAAGAGGTGACGGGTGCCCTTGATGATATTCAGCTGCGCCAATTGGATGAGCGCCTGCGCTATTTGCGTGAGCTTGAAGAGCGTCGTGAAGCCGTATTAGCGGCTATCGACGAGCAGGGCAAGCTTGATACCACGCTAAAAGCAACGATTCAGGCAGCTGAAACTAAGCAGCGCCTAGAAGACTTATACCTACCGTTTAAGAAAAAGCGTCGTACAAAAGCACAAATTGCCCGTGAAGCGGGTTTAGAGCCATTGGCTGATGCTCTGTTGGCTAATCCGCAGCTTACTCCCGAGAGCGAAGCAGCGCAGTATTTGCGCCCAGCAGAAGGTGATATTCCCGCCATTGAAGATGCCAAAGCCGCCCTTGATGGTGCTAAGCAAATTCTCATGGAACGCTTCGCCGAAGACCCAGAACTCATTGGCCGGTTGCGTGAACGTCTGTGGCAGGAAGGCGAGCTAAGTGCCCGCGTGCTAGACGGCAAGCAGCAGGAGGGCGCGAAGTTCTCAGACTACTTTGAGCACGACGAGAAACTGGCCAAAGTGCCATCTCACCGTGCGCTTGCTATGTTCCGCGGTCGCAACGAAGGCATTCTAAGTCTGGCGATTCGTCTGCCAGGTGAAGAGGACGCACCGATTCACCCTGCCCAAGTGGCGATTGCCAAACAAGTAGGTGTTAGCGATGAAGGCCGCCCCGCCGATAAATGGTTGGGTGAAGTAGTGCGCTGGACGTGGCGTGTAAAGCTCTATACCGCGCTTGAAACCGAGTTGCTGGGCCGTCTGCGCGAGCAGGCTGAGCTCACCGCTATTGAGGTGTTTGCCGCCAACCTGAAAGACCTTTTGCTGGCAGCGCCTGCTGGGCAAAAAGTGACGCTAGCGATTGACCCAGGTTTAAGAACCGGCTGTAAGGTCGCGGTGGTAGATGCGACCGGTCAATTTATCGACCAAGCCACCATTTACCCTCATGCGCCGCAAAATCGCTGGGACGAATCGCTCAACGTGCTCGCCAAGCTGGTTAAACAGCATGGCGTTCAACTCGTTGCTGTTGGCAATGGCACCGCCAGTCGTGAAACCGACAAGCTGGCAGGTGATCTGCTGAAAGCGTCAGCACCCGAGCATCGTTTAAGTAAAGTAATGGTGTCTGAGGCCGGTGCGTCGGTTTACTCTGCGTCGGAATACGCATCCCGCGAGCTGCCGGATCTTGATGTCACTGTACGCGGCGCTGTCTCTATTGCCCGTCGTCTGCAAGACAAGCTTGCAGAACTGGTGAAAATCGAGCCGAAATCTATTGGGGTTGGTCAGTACCAGCACGATGTTTCCCAGGTGCAACTCTCACGTAGCCTGGAAGTCGTGATAGAAGATTGTGTTAACGCAGTCGGTGTGGATCTCAATACTGCCTCTAGCGCGCTGCTTTCACGTGTTGCCGGGCTAAGTGCTGTCATAGCTGAAAATATTGTTGCTCAGCGCAACGTTAAAGGGGCGTTCAAAAGCCGTAAAGAGCTGTTGGAAGTTAGCCGCCTTGGGCCAAAAACGTTTGAGCAGTGTGCTGGTTTTTTACGTATCAGCAATGCTGAAAATCCGTTGGACGCCAGCGCTGTTCACCCAGAGGCTTATACGCTTGTAGAGCGTATCGCCAAGCAGAATAGTCGAGATATAAAAGGTCTGATTGGTGATAGCGCGACACTAAAAGCATTGAAGCCTGCCGACTTCGCTGATGAGCGTTTTGGTGTTCCTACCGTCAGCGATATTCTCAAAGAGCTGGATAAGCCTGGCCGCGACCCGCGTCCTGAGTTTAAAGCGGCTGAATTCCGTGAAGGCGTCGAAACGCTCAAAGATCTGACGCTGGGAATGGTGCTGGAAGGTACCGTTACCAACGTGACCCACTTCGGTGCCTTTGTAGATGTTGGGGTTCATCAGGACGGACTCGTACACATTTCGGCTCTCTCCGATCGCTTTATCGATGACCCACGCAGTGTAGTCAAAGCAGGCGATATCGTTACCGTTAAGGTGATGAGCGTGGATATTCCCCGTAAGCGAGTAGGACTTTCAATGCGTTTGGATGATGAGCCAGAGCAGGCGCAAACAGCATCAAGTTCCACCAGCAGCGAGCCTCGCAAGTCTGCGCGTAGCCAGCGTTCGGCGAGTGCTGGGCAGAATGGTCGCGGACAGGGCGGTCAGCGCCAAGGCGGAAAGCCCAGCGAAGCAGCCGCGCCAATGGGAGCGCTCGGTGCAGCGCTGCTTAAAGCAAAGCAGGGCAAATAGTCGCGCGTCTTGAATATTTAATGGTTGCCGCCATATCCTGCCTTCTATTCTTGATGAAAAACGTGATGAGCCACATGGCGATACCAACTGATTTCAACAAGGCCTGCTATACGCAGGCCTTACTAACAAGGAGTGTTCACCTTGTCTGAACCTCTCACCGTGCCATCTACACTGACTGCCCAGGTAGAGCGATTGCTTCCGAGCGCGCGCTTAGGGCGTCTAGGTCGCCTGCGTCGCGGGTTGGAAAAAGAAGGCCTGCGGGTTGACGGCAATGGCCATATTGCTCAAACGCCGCACCCTTACGCCCTGGGTTCTAAGCTAACCCACCCACATATCACCACTGACTACTCCGAAGCGCTATTGGAATACATCACGCCAGTGTATTCAGAGCCAAAAGAGGCGTTGGCGTTTTTATCCGACCTGCACACGTTTACCTATCACCACTTGGAGAATGAGTGGATCTGGCCAGGCAGCATGCCATCTCGGCTTTCTGGTAACGATAGCGTGCCGATTGCCGACTACGGCAGCTCCAATGTAGGCACCATGAAGCATGTTTATCGTAAAGGGTTAGATGTGCGCTACGGGCGTATTATGCAGGCCATCGCTGGGGTGCATTACAACGTCTCTTTACCCGATGATATGTGGCACGCCCTGCGTGAGCTTGAAAAAGCCACCAATATTCCTTTTAACGATTATCGCTCTACACGTTATTTCGGCATGATTCGGCATTTTCGTCGTCATAGCTGGCTGCTGCTCTATCTATTCGGCGCATCACCCGCCATCGACAAAAGCTTTCTGCCAACAGGCGCCGTGCCTGAAAAACTTCAGTCGCTGAGCGACGATACTTATTACGCCCCCTATGCGACCACGCTGCGTATGTCAGATTTGGGTTACCAGAACAAAGTGCAGTCGCAGCTTAAAATCTGCTTTAACTCATTGTCGAATTACGTCAACACGCTACGGCACGCTATTTCCACCCCATGGCCAGACTACGAAAAACTGGGCGTGAAGAACGGCGATGATTGGCAGCAATTAAATGCCAATATTTTGCAGATTGAAAACGAATACTACAGCGACATTCGTCCCAAGCGAGTGGCCAAACACAACGAAACGCCCAGTCAAGCACTGGAAGCACGTGGTGTGGAGTACATTGAAGTACGCTGTCTGGATCTTAATCCCTTTGATCCATTGGGTGTCACTGAAGACCAAATGCGCTTTGTGGACACATTCTTAATGTGGTGTCTGTTAAGCGATAGCCCATGGATTTCAGACGAAGAGTGCGACCGCTTAGACGACAATCGCCGCTTAGTGGTAGAGCGTGGGCGTGATCCCGCGTTAAGCCTGGTGCACAACGGCATAGCAACCTCTGTCTGCGAGTGGGGCGAGCAGATTTTTGCGGAAATGGCTGAGGTAGCACGGCTATTGGATGCAGTAGAAGAGGGTACCCCTCATGCGTCGGCACTCGATGCGTTAGCGCCGCGGCTGAAAGATCCTTCTTTAACACCCTCTGCGCAGCTGCTAGCGCGCCTGGAGGCTGGTAATGGCTCGCTTAGCGATACGTTGTTGCAATTAGCTCAAGAGCAGGCCGACAAGTTGAAATCTACGCCCATGCTGCGTTCTCGTGAAGCACTGCTTGCTCAGTTGATCGAAACCTCGCACCAACAGCAGCACGATATTGAAGAAGCCGATCAAGAGAGCTTTAGTGAGTTCTTAAGCACTTACTTTGCCAAAGCCCGTGAATCCAGAGCGCTGTCTGCTATTTCACCAGAGGATGGTCAATGACATCATTAGCAGTTCGCCCCATCGCGTTAGCAGGGTTCGCCTTTTGCATACTAATGATGGCGGTAGCCCTGGGGCTTGAGCATATTATGGGGCTGGAGCCCTGCCCATTGTGTATTTTTCAGCGGGTCGCGGTAATTGCGGCAGGGATCGTGTTGGGTGTGGCCGCCCTTCATAACCCCAATGGTAAAGTAGGCAAGGCTATTTACGGTTTACTGGGGTTGGCCGCAGTTGGCACGGGTGCTTTTATTGCGGGAAGGCATGTATGGCTTCAAGGCTTGCCCGCTGACGAAGTGCCGACTTGTGGCCCAGGCCTTGAGTACATGATGGATATCTTGCCGATGCAAGAAGTCGTTGCCATGGTGCTTACCGGCTCAGGTGAGTGTGCTGAAATCGATTTCATGTTCTTAGGCCTGTCGCTGCCTGCATGGACCTTGATCGGCTTTTTATTGCTCGCGATCGCGCCTCTGCGTATTCTGTGGTCTTTAAAAACATAGTCTGTAAAAACATAGTCTGTAAAAGCATAGTCTTTAAAAACATAGTCTTTAAAAATATGGTCTGTAAAAATATGGTCTGTAAAAATATGGTCTGTAAAAAAGAGTTAAATAAGTGGTATGGTTTACGTCAATTGATTGGCCTCATTTAATTAAGTAAACCGTACCCGCTAGGATTGACAGGTGTCTACGGACGCGCGAGTCTAGCTTAGTTGGAGACGGCTATCTGCAAGGAGAAAGCCCCATGCTCGAAGATTGCAAAAATGCCCTGGAGCGCTGGGGGGGCGTGCATAGCTTGATTGATCGCTGGCTTGATCAGCGCCGCTCGCTGTTAGTCAGCTTCATTGAGCTGAAAGAAGCTTGTGACGCCGAATTAGAGGCGATTAGCAAAGCGCGCATAGACACCTTTAGTGAGTTGTTGATGGACTACATCAGCGCTGGGCACTTCGAGATTTACCCCCAGCTTGCTGAGGAAGCGAAGGCATTTGATGATGAGAGCGCGCTACACATTGCGGCAAAGCTCCTTGAGCGCTTAGAAATGTCAACGGCCATGGTACTGGAGTTCGATGAAGACTTCGCCTCACCGGTACGCTGCCAGCAGAATCTAGTGCGTTTACCTGCCTGGATTGATCGCTTAGCGAAAGGGTTAGCAGAGCGCTTCGCCCTGGAGGATCAGCTAATTGCACGCCTGCACGCCGCCCACAGCCCTCAACAGATGAAGTCACCTGCGTAGCGCTTTGCGCTGCCCCGCGGGTGCGCTTCGCTTGCCACGCGCTACAACCCCTGTGAATTCAGTATGTTTTGTAGCGCGGTGTAGCGAATCTTGCGAGGCACGAGCAACTGAGACACCCGCGAACAGTGTCCCAGCTGCAGCCTCACTTCTCACGCCTTAGCTTGCCGCCTATCACTAGCATGCAAGGGGTTAATAAGAGTGTCAGGGCAGTGGCGAAAGTAAGGCCGCCTGCAATCGCGCTGGACATTTGTGTCCACCATTGGGCGGAAGGGGCGTTAAACCCTAGCGCGGGTGCAAAAAGATTAACGTTGATCCCTAGCACCATCGGCATTAACCCCAGTACGGTGGTAATGGCGGTGAGAAGCACTGGCCGTAAGCGCAGGGTGCCTGCTTCTAAAGCCGCTTCTGTCGGGGACATGCCTTGGCCGCGCAGCTCGTTGTAAGTGTCGATCAAGACGATATTGTTGTTAACGACAATACCTGCCAGGGCGATAATACCCATGCCCACCATGACAATACCAAACGCTTGGCCAGTAATGAGCAGCCCCATCAAAACGCCCGCAGTGGAGAACACAATGGCCGATAGCACCAGTGCTGCTTGATAGTAGCTATTGAACTGTGTCACCAGAATCAGTGCCATTAGCCCAATCGCGATCAAGAAAGCGCTGATCAAGAACTGCATGGATTCCTGCTGATCTTCTTGTTCACCCGCCACATTAACCATCAAGCTATCGTCAAGTTGGCTTTGGCCTGCCTCTAGTAGTGCTCGCAACCGCTCATCCGCTAAATAGCCAGGTGCTAAATCGGCTTCAACAGTAATCGCACGGCGTCCATCAATACGATTCAGGGTGCCTACTTTGGGGGCGGGCGTAATGTCTACAAAGTGAGCAATAGGCACTTGGCCTCGTGGGGTGTTGATCGTCAGTCGTTCAAGCTGGTTGAGCGTGCGCCAGTGTTCCGGTAAGCGCACGCGAATATCCACCTCGTCAGTAACTGTGGGGGGGCGGTAGTTTGCAACTTGAAGGCCAGTGGTCAGTAGCTGTACGGCACTACCAATGGTGGTGATATCGGTGCCCATGCGGGCAGCGGCTTCACGATTAACCTTTACCTGCCATTCGACCCCGGGCAGGCTGCGGTTATCCTGGATGTCGGTAAAACCGCCTAGCTCGTGCATTAGTGCCGTAATCTGGTCAACGCCAGCGTTTGCGATGTCTGGATCAGTGGCGCTGACTTCGAGCACAATAGGTTTGCCACCGCCAGGCCCCATCTCCTGCTCACGAAACTCTAGCGTTATCCCCGGTAGGTCCTGGGTGCGCTCGGCCATGTCCGCCAAAATCGTGCGGGCTGGGCGACGCTGATACCAGTCCACAAACTGAAACTGCAACATGCCGATCACATCATTACCCATTTGTTGGTCGGGTACTGCAAAGGAGCGTGCATAAAGCGCTTCGACTTCCCCCATGCTGCCTAAGCGAGCCTCTACCCGTTGTAGAATGGTATCGGTTTCGTCAGCGGAAAAATCGCCACGAGCGCGTACCAGAACCTGAGCGCTGTCTGGTTCTACATTGGGGAAGAAATCGACACCATGATTAAAGCGTGCATAGCCAGTGTATAGCAGTGCAATGAGCAGCACTGCAAACATTAATACCCAGGCAGGGTGCTGCAGCAAGCGTCCTAGCAAGCGGCGATAGGCGCGCCCAAGCGACGTGCTTTCATCGACTGGGCCGGCCCCAGCAGTAGCTGTATGGGATGTGCGGGTAAATAGTCGACCCAGGGTAGGCAAAAACACCAACGCCATGGCGAGCGACGCAAGCAGGCATAAAATAACAGTAGCAGGTAGGTACTTCATAAACTGACCTACCACGCCTGGCCAAAACAGCAGCGGCACAAATACCGCAAGCGTTGTCGCAGTGGAGGCAATAACCGGCCAGCTCATGCGTGTCGCTGCATTCAGCCAAGCCTGGTGGGGAGATTGCCCTTCATGAAGGTGGCGGTCAGCAAGCTCGCTGACCACAATCGCCCCATCCACTAGCATGCCAGCGACTAAGATGAGCGCAAATAGCACCACAATGTTGAGCGTAAACCCAAACGCCCAAACCAGCAGAATGCCGGTTAAAAACGCACCGGGTATAGTCAGGCCTACCAGCAGCGCCATGCGCCAGCCCATCACGGCTACTACGACAATCAATACCAATACCACCGCGGTGAGCACGTTATTTAATAGCTCAGAGAGCATATTTTGAACGGTAACCGACTTATCTAAAATCGTAGTGATACGTAGCTGATCCGGCAGCAGGTCTCCCGCTTGAGCAAAGCGCTCTCTCACTGCGTCAATGGTGGCGATGATATTCGCCCCAGCGCGTTTGGAAATTTCCAGCACTACTGCAGGCTGGCCGTCGATGCGGGCAAATCCTTCGGGGTCTTTGTAGGTCGGTAATATCCACGCAACATCGCCAAACGTGACGACCTGATCGCCGTCAACTTTCACCGGCATATCCATGACATCGTTTAACGATTCGATAATGCCCGGTACTTTTAGTGCTAGTCGCCCAGCACCAGTATCCAAGCTCCCTGCAGCGACCAAACGATTATTGCGTGAAATTTGATTAAATAGCGTATCAAAATCAACACCATAGCTTTCCAGTACCAGCGGATCAACGACGATTTCGAGTAAGTCCTCTCGGTCGCCAGCAATGTCGACCTCCAGGACGTCAGCAATGCCCTCTATTTCCTCTTTCAAACGCCGCGCAATAGTTACCCGTTCGCGGGTATCCAGCTCGCCAGAAAGGCCGATACTCAGCACCGGAAACTCGGAGACGTTCACCTCCATGACCCGTGGTTCATCAGCTTCATCCGGTAAGCTGCTGCGGGCGATATCCACGCGTTCGCGTACATCAGAAAGCGCTGTATCCGGATCAAAGCCAGGATCAAACTCCAGCGTCACCGACCCATGTCCCTCGCTGGACTGGGCGGTAAATTTGCGCAGCCCTTCAATTCCGCGCAGCTCCTGCTCCATAGGGCGGATCAGCAGGCGCTCGCCATCTTCCGGGCTAACGCCCTCCAAAGAAAGAGAGACGTAAATGATCGGGATAGTGACGTCTGGATTCGCCTCTTTCGGAATCATCTGCCAGGCAGTTGTACCCGCCAGCAGCAGACCAGCCAGAAGCAGTAGGGTAGTGCGTGTGTGGGTTAACGCCGCATTAATCAACTGCCGCATGACCACCTTCCTGGGTATGGGGAGACACCGGCGTTACGGTTTCGCCTGGGTTGACCAAGCCTGCGCCGAGGGTGATCAACTGCACGGAGTTAGGTAAGCCGGTAACGTAGGCACGTTCGGTATCAGCACTGACCAGCTCAATAGCCGTTTGGGCAACGCGGTTATTCTCAACAACATGTTTGATGGCTAATTGGCCCTGCTCATTGAGGCTAAATAGCGCGGGGGATAAGGTATGCACCTGACGAGGTGGTAGCGTTATGGTGAATTCAGCGCTGCTCCCTGCTAAGCGCTGCCTTTCTGGGTTGTCGAGTGTTATTTCGATATAGAACGTGCGAGTGGCTTCTTCTGCGCGGCTACTAATGTAAGACACTTCACCGGAAAGCGACTGGCCATTGAGCAGTCGTGCTGTGACTGGCAAGCCAACGCTCAATTCGCCTATTTGCTGTTGGGACACCCAAGCGGTACCGGTTAACTGCCGGTCGTCTATCAGTCGTGCCCACTCTTCGCCGGGTTGCAATAAGTCGCCTAACTCAACTTGGACGCGGTCTAGCACGCCTTCAAAGGGCGCAGTTGGGCGGGTATCACTTAACTGCTTTTCCAGCTGAGCTACCTGGGCGGCGCTGGCGCTTAGTGCACTCTGCAGACGCAACAATTCTGGCTGAGAAATCAGCTCACGGCGGCGTAGGCTTTGAGCACCCGCGTACTCCGCTTCTGCAAGTGTTAACTCATCACGTGCTTGCTGTAGGCGTTGGGGCAGCGCGTCGTTGTCCAGTACCAGCAGTGTATCACCTCGGTTGACGGTTTCTCCTTGGGCCACCGGTTTTTCTGCAACATATCCCGTCACGTTGGCCCGCAACAGTGTCTCTCTTTCCGCGGTTAGCTGGCCTTGCAGCACATGGTTAGGAATATAGGGCGCGCTCTGCTGGGTTATCACCTCTACACGAGGTGTTGAGTCGCGCTCAGTGGCATTTACGTCAGGTGGACTGCTTTGGAAACGTTGGAAATCGCCAACCGCTAGCCATATCACAAGCGCCAGAACTAGCAGGCTAGCAAGCGCGTAAGAGTAGGGGATTCGTCGCATGGGGTAGTTATATCCGTATTAACCCAAAAAAATCACACAAGGTAAGTCATGCTGAGGGGTAAGTCATACTAAGCGTTACGGCTTAGTGACCGACACACCATAGCGCAACTGACGTCTGGCAGCGAGTACCAAGCCGCTGAGAGAATGGGTAGTAGTCTCATGTATGATTGAGTTTTTGCACATCTGGGCATACCATCTTTGCGTCTTGAGTTCTGTCGTCCCACTCTCAGGCGAGAACCCACACTAGGCGAACCATCAAGGAGCAATGATGAAAGATCCAGTACGTATTGCGATTACCGGCGGTGCCGGCCAGATCAGCTACTCTCTTATTTTCCGCATCGCCGCTGGCGATATGCTGGGGTCGGATCAGCCAGTCATTCTCCAGCTTCTCGAAATTCCCCAGGCCATGGACGCCCTGAATGGCGTTGTCATGGAAGTGAACGACTGTGCCTTCCCGTTGGTACAAGACATCGTTGCCACTGATGATCCGAACGTTGCCTTCAAAGATGCCGATTTCGCCTTGCTGGTAGGCGCACGCCCGCGTGGCCCGGGTATGGAGCGTAAAGATCTGCTGGAAGCCAACGCCGCGATCTTCTCTGTACAAGGTAAAGCGCTGAACGATCACGCTAGCCGTGATGTGCGCGTACTCGTTGTCGGTAACCCGGCTAACACCAATGCATTGATTGCTTCTTGCAATGCGCCGGACCTCGATGCAGGCCAGTTCACTGCGATGACGCGTTTGGACCACAACCGTGCGCTGACACAGTTGGCTCAGAAAACCGGCAAGCACGTTACTGACGTTGACAGCATGATTATCTGGGGCAACCACAGTGCTACTCAGTACCCTGATCTGGCGCAGTGCAAAGTAGACGGCAAAGCCGCCTTCGATCTGGTCGAGCGTGACTGGTACGAAAACGACTTTATCCCGACAGTACAGCAGCGCGGTGCGGCGATTATTAAAGCCCGTGGCGCGTCTTCTGCAGCATCTGCGGCATCGTCAGCGATTGATCACATGCGTGATTGGGCGCTGGGTTGCGATGGCATCGTTAGCATGGCGATCCCGTCTGACGGCAGCTACGGCATTGAAGAAGGTATCATCTACTCCTACCCAGTGCGTTGTCAGGGTGGCAAGTATGAAATCGTTCAAGGCTTTGAGTTGGACGCGTTCAGCAAAGAGAAGATGCAGGCTACCGAGAAAGAACTGCGTGAAGAGCGCGCGGCCGTTGAGCACCTGCTCGGCTAAGTACGCTGGCTGGCGTTCTTTGAACTGTTCTAAAAACAGTTTTAAGAACAATGCCTAGTAATACCAAACCCCGCAATCATAGTGCTTGCGGGGTTTTTTATTGGGCGGCTGCGCCGTTCGCGGGTGCCTCATTTGCTCGTTCCCCGCAAGATTCGTTACCACGCGCTACGGTTAACGTACTGAATTAACGGGTTTGTAGCACGTGTAAGCGTCAGCGCACCCGCGAATCAGTTGGCTCAATCGCGCAGGCTCATAATGCGCCATTGGCGTTCTTCAGCAATTTGGCGGAGGGTGTCGTCGGGGTCGACAGCAACCGGATGCTCTACTTGTTCAAGGAGGGGAAGGTCGTTGTGAGAGTCGCTGTAAAACCATGCGCCGTCCATGGTGAACTCTTGGCCCTCAAGCCACTGCTTTAAACGAGTCACTTTGCCTTCACGGTAGCTGGGAGTGCCCGCCACTCGACCGGTATAGCGGCCGTCTACTATTTCTGGGTCAACAGCAATCAAGTCGTCCACGCCCAAACGATTAGCGATGGGGGCAGTAATAAAGCGATTAGTGGCGGTGATGATCAGTAGCGTATCGCCTTTTGTGCGGTGTCGAGCCAATAGCTCTTCTGCTTTAGGCAAGATATTCGGCTCGATTTTGCTGGCCATAAACTGCTGGTGCCAAGCGGCCAACTGTTCCGGCGTATTTTCAGCCAGTGGCTTCAATGCCATTTCCAAAAAAGCCGCCATGTCTAGCGTGCCTGCATTGTAGTCCGCCATGAAGCGCTCATTGGCCTCGCGGTAGGCAATTGGATCAACGGCCCCCTGTTCGAGCAAAAACTCGCCCCAGGCATGATCGCTGTCGATGGATATCAGCGTATTATCCAAATCGAAAATAGCCAGACTCACGGCGCTCCCCTTATGGTTAAGTTAGTCGTCAATATTGGTCGTTGGCGATGGTTCGCAAAGCGGCGGATTATCGCAGAGTCACCTTGGTTTAACCACTTAGCGTTATATTGTATTGATACGCTTGTCTCCCTTGTGGAAAAATGGGGACAACTGAAAATTTATTAAGGTGATGTCCGTGATCGACGCTGACGGCTTTCGCCCCAATGTTGGCATTATTATTGCCAATAGCCAGGGGCAGCTGCTTTGGGCGCGTCGTGTAGGGCAAAACGCGTGGCAGTTTCCCCAGGGAGGCATCAAGGCTAACGAAACACCACATCAAGCGCTTTTTCGTGAGCTTTTTGAGGAGATCGGTCTAACCGCCGACGATGTTGATATTGTCGCCTGCACCCGGGGATGGCTGCGCTACCGTCTGCCACGACGCATGATACGCACCCACTCAAGGCCGGTTTGTATCGGCCAAAAGCAGAAATGGTTTTTACTCAAGATTCGCTGCCAAGAAAACCGAATCTGCATGACGGCAACGCCTAAACCCGAGTTTGATGGTTGGCGGTGGGTAAGTTACTGGTACCCACTAGGGCAAGTGGTGCCGTTCAAACGAGAGGTATATCGACGCGCGCTACGGGAGCTTTCTCCTCGCGTTCAGCGTTTGGCGCAACAAGATTACGATGGGTAACGTGCGCTCCACTGTTTCAGGAAGCTGTTCTAGGTAAACTGTTCAAAAGAAACAGTTCAAAGGCGACGCTTCGAAGGACGCAGTGACAGCTGGCCGAAAATCCCTCAGCGAGGCAAATAATAGTGAATAGGAAAACGTCCATGCTTGAGGTACTGCGACGCGTCATTCAAGAAGTGAATGGCGCTCGAAACCTCGACGCCGCGCTGTCAACGATGGTACGCCGCATACGAAAGGCCATGCAGACGGATGTATGCTCCTTCTATTTATATGATAAGGAGCTTGAGTCACTCGTATTGATGGAAACAATTGGCCTGCGCACGCAAGCAGTTGGTCGCGTTGTGCTTCCGCTTGGCGAAGGCTTGGTAGGTCTAGTGGCTAAGCGCAGCGAGCCGCTTAATTTAGAAGATGCACAGAGTCATCCTCACTTTCGTTATTTTGAAGCAACTGGCGAAGAGCGTTACTCAAGCTTCTTAGGGGTGCCGATTATCCATCAGCGCCTCATGCTGGGCGTTTTGGTCGTACAGCAAGCTGAAAAACGTCAGTACGACGACGAAGATGAAGCTTTTCTCGTCACCATGGCTGCTCAGTTGGCAGGCGTGCTAGCTCACGCGCTTGCTACCGGCAACCTTGCTCGCCCTGCGCTTCCGGGTGGGCAAGCCATGTTTAAAGGCGTGGCTGCTTCCCCAGGAATGGCCATGGGGGAGGCGGTGGTGATCACGCCGCCCGCTGATCTTAACAGCGTGCCTGATCTTATTCCGAGCGATCAAGACTATGAAGTCGCACGACTAAAGGAAGCCATTGGCAAAACACGCGATGAAATCCGCGCAGCGGCAGAGCGCTTGGTTAATCGTATTTCTTCCCAAGAGCTGGCGCTATTCGACGTTTACCAGCAAATGCTTGGCGAAGCGGCGCTCTCTGAAGAAGTGGAAAAGCGTATTCGTGAAGGGCAGTGGGCACCTGGTGCGTTAGCCGATGTCGTGCGCCGCCATGTGCAATACCTTGAACGCGTAGACGACGATTATTTGCGTGAGCGAGCGGCGGATATTCGTGATCTTGGTCGTCGTGTGTTGGCTCATCTGCAAGAAGACACGCCTTCGACCCCAGAAACCTACCCAGAAAACGCCATTTTAGTAGGCGATGAAATCAGCGTTGCCATGTTGGGAGAGGTGCCAAGGGACAAGCTAAAGGGCTTGGTGTCTGTGCGCGGTTCAAGTACCTCGCATGTTGCTATTGTCGCCCGTGCCATGGGTATTCCGACGGTGCTTGGGATGGTGGATCTCCCGCTGCCACGTTTAAACGGCGCGCCAGTAGTGCTTGATGGCCACCGAGGGCGGCTGTTTGTGCGACCAGCGCCAGAGCTAAGAACTCGCTACGAAAGCTTGATTGCTGAGGAAGCAGCGCTGAGCGAGCTACTGGAGCACGAACAAGACTTGCCCAGCGAAACGCCAGATGGCCATGCCATGCCATTAATGGTCAATACTGGGCTAGCGGTTGATGCTTCGGCGTTGCTTAAAAGCCGTATCGGCGGCGTAGGCCTATATCGAACCGAAGTGCCGTTTATGATTACCGAGCGCTTTCCCGGTGAAAAAGAACAAATGCGCATGTACCGCGAGCAGTTGGAAGGCTTTGCACCATTGCCGGTGGTAATGCGAACACTGGATATCGGCGGCGATAAAGATCTGCCTTATTTTCCCATTGAAGAAGCTAATCCATTCTTGGGTTGGCGGGGAATGCGGGTAACCCTCGATCACCCAGAAGTATTGATGGTACAGCTGCGTGCGATGCTGAAAGCATCGCATGACTTGAATAATCTCTATGTGCTCTTCCCGATGATTACCAATGTGGAAGAGGTGGATGAAGCGATTCGTCTGCTGGATCGTGCCATTTTAGAGTTAGGCGAAGAAGGTATTGACGTCAAACGGCCTAAAGTGGGCGTTATGATTGAAGTACCTGCCACTATTTATCAAATGGATGCGCTGGCGAAGCGGGTCGATTTCTTCTCGGTGGGTAGTAACGACCTTACGCAATATTTGCTAGCGGTGGATCGTAACAATCCTCGCGTATCTAGCCTGTACGATGCGTTGCACCCGGCGCTGCTGGGGGCGCTGCAAGAACTCGCCCAGGATGCCACTCGGCTAGAAAAGCCTATATCGCTTTGCGGGGAATTAGCGGGTGACCCTGCTGGTGCGCTGCTATTAATGGCCATGGGATTCACCAGCCTGTCTATGAATGCTCCTAGTCTGCCTAGAGTGCGGGCCGCTATCCGCCGAGTGCCGATGCACGATGCACAAACGCTGCTTAAAGAGATCATGGATCTGGATACTCCAGCATTAGTACATGAGCATCTTAATCAGCGTATGGATGAGTGGCAGCTTTCACACTTAATGCCGCCGCGAGATTAGTGCTGGGGCTAGTATAGCGACTGGGGGCGTGGTGCTATCAATGTGGTTTCTCCCTCAAAACGACCGAGTGGTCCAAACCGCTGCTCGGTTATCTCCACTTCTCCCCGGTTGTTTAGCGTTAGCCAAGTGGTTGCACGAGTGCCGTAGTGTTCGCCAACAATAAATGCGGAGGAGAGCTGGCGCTCCAGCGTTAAGCCGACACCCGTATCGGGTAGCTGCTCATCAGGTGCGGTTTGAGGGTTATGCAGCGCAAATTGCGTCGCGGCCTGCCACTGTTCGTCATTACTATTTAACAAGGCGGCGCGAACCAGATTTAATTTTGGCCAGGGGGTATTCAGGGTTGCATTTGACAAGCCATGTACTCCCGGGGGCACGCTATTAAGCGCTACCCCATGACGGCCACGGTGCAGGTGCCACATGCGGTGTTGTGTCGCAACCAAAAGATTAAATCCGGCATAACGATGTGCGGTCGTGCGCTCCTGTGTTTTAAGCCATGCTTCCACATCGTCACTTTGTAAAACGCTAGCAACAAGTTCGCCTCGGCTCGGCGCGTTAGTGGGTGTCACCAGGTCGGGGTCACGCACATTGGTCAGCGCTGCAACAACGCCTTGTGAATTGGCGGCTAGCCACGTACCCCCGGCTTCCAAGTCGCGCCCTCCCAGTAAGGCGGTGTGTTCTCCCCAGTGAGCAAGAGGTGCAGTAGGCCGCTGATGGAATTCATCTCGGTTGCCTGCCAAGCGTAATGGTATTGACGAGCCAGGGGACCAAGAGAAGGTGATTAAACACATAAGTAAGGCTCACGAATAGTAACAGGACCTCAATCAGTCAGTGTGGCATGACAGTATTGAGGCGTAGACATACACTTAACATTAATATAAATATGCTCAGCCATGCTATGACTGCCAACATGTTAAGGCGAAATGTTTAAAAAGCCACCTAGGAAGGCGCACACACTATGCAATGCTATCAGCGAGAGCACTTCTGGAATGCGATTGTCTGGCCTGTTCTGTGGCCTCTTTTACTCATTCAGGCGGCCTTGGTACTGCTTTGTGTGTTGGTAGGGCTGGTGGTCTGGGGGCTCTCCCCCAGCCAAACATCGTGGAGTACCACTCTGTGGTTGACCCTCGCGTTGCTACTAGGCAGCTGTTTGAACGTCGGTGTTTTTTTGATGCTGGTTAAGAGTCGCGCAAAGCAAAAAGACACCCGTTTCATGCAAGA
Organism: Halomonas sp. GT; assembly: GCF_002082565.1. Lineage (NCBI taxonomy): Bacteria > Pseudomonadati > Pseudomonadota > Gammaproteobacteria > Oceanospirillales > Halomonadaceae > Halomonas > Halomonas sp. GT. Next base: position 2,696,733 of record NZ_CP020562.1, on the reverse strand, counting down.
GTTGGCTGAGTTAGAGCGCCATGCCGCCACATTGGTTAATCGAAAAGCGGGGCAGGCTCCTTCAAAGGCGAAAGATATCGGTGAGGAGCTACCACTTAAGCGCTTAGCAATGGTCAATCAGCTGTTAGCAGACGTCATTCGTGCAGGTGAGGATGTCCAGCACCTAGCTACTTCAAGCGGGCCATTCCGACCCGATCAAACCTTGCTTGATGACCTTCATCACCAGCAAAAACAGTTGAAGCACCTCATTGCTGGGCGCGACCGTGCGCGGGAAGAGTCACGCTTGAAGTCTGGTTATCTAACGTTACTTCAGCGCGAAGCCGACAATCTGTTTGATCATTTGAGCGATATGTTACAGATGGATAATTCAGAAACATGTCACAAGAATATTACTCACGTGCGAGAGCGACTCGCGGATATACGCGCACTGCTTACTAATTTTGTTCAGCAAAGTGCTAATGAAACAGATGCTTATGAGCAGCCGCTTCCAGCTTCTGAGCGCAAACTACGTATCTTGGTAGTTGACGATGGCCCTGTTAATTTAATGCTTGCGCGCCAAATGCTCGAAACCCAGGGGTTTCAGGTAGACGGCGTCAGTAGTGGTGAGCAGGCTTTAGACTGCCAGCAAACGGTTTTTTATGATCTCGTGTTTATGGATATTTTTATGCCAACCTTAGACGGGCTAGAAGCCGCACGCCGCTGGCGAAACTTTGAGCGTCATAGTGGCAGTCAGCGGCGCAGTGTTTTGATTGCTCTCACCGCGAACGTTGATAATGCTGGTCATGGCGCTTATAACGCCGCAGGAATGGATGACGTACTAGCCAAGCCCTATAAACCTGAAACACTGCTCAGCATGATTAGCAAATGGGTTCCTGTCGCGAATAGTCAGGTGCAAAATAAATGACAATATTAAGTATTTTGGCAGGGTATTTGTTGCTAGGCGCAGTGGCAGGCACCATGGCTGGTTTGTTTGGAGTAGGGGGCGGTTTAATCATTGTGCCTGCGCTTGTCTTTGCATTTGGCCTGCAAGGGGTTGCTCCTGACATCATCATGCATCTTGCGGTAGGCACCTCCCTGGCAACAATTGTAATCACAGGGGCTTCGTCAGCATTAGGGCACTACCGGAAAGGCAGTATTCATAAGCCATGGTTCATGGCGTTGTTGCCCGGACTTATGTTGGGAGCCATCGGGGGTGTATTTATTGCTGGCAACCTTTCTGGCACCGTTTTGGGAACATTATTCGGGGTGTTCGTATTGCTGTTGGCAACCAAAATGATTGTTGGCCTTTCGCCAAAGCCAGGCAGTACGCCACCGGGAAAAGTTTCTATGACCATTGCAGGTGGCGTAGTGGGGGCCATATCAGCACTGTTTGGTATCGGAGGAGGCACAATGACAGTGCCTTGGCTTTCACGGTGTGGTGCAAGCATGACCCAAGCGGTGGGAACCTCTGCGGCGTGTGGCTTACCAATAGCGGCGGTTGGGGCGTTAACGTTTATTGTTGTAGGGTGGGGGAATCCGCTTCTTCCCCAGTGGGCGACAGGCTTTATCCTGTGGCCAGCCTTTCTTGGAATTGTGCTAACAAGCGTTCCCTTTGCGCGGCTTGGCGTACGCTTGGCCCATATTCTCCCTGCCAACGTGCTTAGGTTTTCATTTGCAACGCTGTTGGCCGTGGTGGGTTTGCGCTTCATATTGGCGTAATTCACTGATGCCACACTGCTGTTTTCTTTCTGTTTGCTTTAGAGATTCTCGATGATTAATTATCCAACGATCGACCCTGTAGCGATTTCACTTGGCCCGTTGCAGGTGCATTGGTACGGCTTAATGTATGTGGTGGGGTTTGTTGCGGCATGGTGGCTGGGGTGTAAACGGGCGCCACGTATTGAGCTTACGAAAGATGATATCGGTGATTTGCTTTTTTACTGCGCCATTGGTGTGGTGGTGGGGGGGCGATTAGGATACGCACTGTTTTACGGACTAGGACAGTGGACGGCTGACCCGTTATGGGTGTTCCGCGTATGGGATGGCGGCATGAGTTTTCATGGTGGTTTATTAGGCGTACTGCTTGCCGCATGGTTATTTGCCCGTCGTAAACAACTAGCTTTTTTTACCCTCGCGGACTTCATTGCCCCGCTGGTACCGATTGGTTTAGGTGCAGGGCGAATTGGTAATTTCATCAACCATGAGCTACCCGGGCGGGTGACGTCACTACCGTGGGGCATGCCCTTCCCTGGTATGGGGCCAGAGCCACGCCACCCTTCAGCGCTTTACGAAGCCTTTCTGGAAGGTGTCGTGCTGTTTGCTATTTTATGGTGGGTATCTGCCAAGCCGCGCGCCCGAGGATTTGTCTCTGGCTTGTTCTTGTTAGGTTACGGCGTCTTCCGCTTTATGGTTGAATTTGTACGCATGCCTGATGCCCACATCGGTTATCTCGCCTTTGGCTGGTTCACCATGGGTATGCTCCTTACGCTCCCAATGATTGCGTTAGGCCTTGTTCTCATCGTCTGGTCCCGCAATCAACCCATTGATGCCAAGGTGTAGAAAGTGAGGAGTGAGGGTCACAGGAATGCTTCTGGTCGCATGATGCTTACGCGTATAGAATATGTACCCAAATTGATTTTTAATCTGGAATTTCTGTGACTGCAATAACGCCCCCGCCAAAAGAAGCGCTTGAACAGCCGTATCTCGATCTAATGCGCACCGTGATGGAGCAAGGCGTTGACCGGAATGATCGCACTGGCGTTGGTACGCGCTCAGTGTTTGGTCATCAGATGCGTTTTGACCTCTCTCGTGGTTTTCCGCTGCTAACCACTAAAAAGCTGCACCTGCGCTCAATTATTCATGAGCTGCTGTGGTTTCTAAAAGGAGATACCAATATCGGGTATCTCAAAGAGAATGGCGTACGCATCTGGGACGACTGGGCTGATGAAAACGGTAATCTGGGTCCGGTCTATGGTTATCAGTGGCGCAGTTGGCCGAATCCCAATGGCGGTAGCGTCGATCAGATTTCTAACGTGTTAGAGCAAATTCGCACCACACCTCAATCACGGCGACTGATTGTGTCGGCCTGGAATCCAGGTCAAGTTGATGAAATGAAACTGCCGCCTTGCCACTGTTTATTTCAATTTTATGTGGCCAATGGGCGTTTATCGTGTCAGCTTTACCAACGCAGTGCAGATATTTTTTTAGGTGTGCCGTTTAATATTGCAAGCTATGCATTGCTGCTCAGTATGGTGGCCCAGGTAACAGGCTTAGAGCCCGGGGAGTTTGTACACACACTGGGCGACGCCCACCTTTATAGCAATCACTTGGATCAAGCCCAGGAACAGTTGAGCCGCACACCTAAAACGCCGCCACGCTTGGTGCTAAATCCCCAGGTAACTGATTTGTTTGATTTCACCTTTGACGACATTCATATCGAAGACTACGAATCACACCCCCATATCAAAGCAGAGGTAGCCGTATGAGTCAGCAGCAACATGCTTATGACCCCCTGGTGCCAATAGCGATGATTGTGGCGATGGCTAAAAATAGGGTGATTGGTGTCGACGGTAAGTTGCCTTGGTATTTGCCTGAAGATCTAAAGTTCTTCAAGCGTATGACTCAGGCCAAACCACTCGTCATGGGACGCAAAACCTATGCATCAATAGGCAAACCGTTGCCCAATCGGCTCAATATTGTGGTAACGCGTGATGCAAATTTTGCCGTTGAAGGTGTGCGGGTATGCCATGAGCTACCTGCGGCATTGGCTTTAGCCGACCAGCAGGCCACTATTGAAGCCGCAGAAGAAATTATGGTGATGGGAGGGGGAGAGATTTATCGCCAAGCGCTTCCTTATGCCCAGCGCCTCTATATTACTGAAGTAGATGTCGATGTCGATGGTGATGCCATTTTCCCAGAATTCTCTATGGATGAGTGGCAGGAAGTTCAGCGTGTGGCGGGCAAACCAGCAGAAGGGCAGCCCCAATACGACTTTGTAGTCTACGAGCGGGTCGCCGACTGATCAGCGCAAAGAGGGAGGGGTTATGGCCGCAACAGTACTGGATCTGTTAGAAACATTAGAAACGCACCTTGAGCAGACCAAAGCCGAACTGAACGCGTTGCGTGAAGAAAACGAAATGCTCAAAAGGCAGTTGGTTGATCAAGTAGCACAGATCCCGCCGCCTGCACCGGCGCTAAAAGGCCCTGCCCAGTCTGAGCTGTCTGCAGTAGATGCAAAGCCCTCTTCAGAAAAGTCCGACGCAATGGCCGTAGAAAAAACGCCAGAAGAAGCGTTAGCCTCAAGGTCCATGGGTGAAGAGAAAGTAGCAGTAGAAACAGCAGTGGCAGAAACAGCAGCGACAGAAAAACAAACAGAAACTGCAGCAGCGCCGCAGCCGCCTTCCCCGCAAATGTTGTTGAATCAGTGGTACAAACGTTACCCGCAAGCGTTTTTCACTGGTCATACTAAACCGCTGAAAGTGGGTATTCATCAGGATTTAGCCCAGCGAGAACCCTGGTCGGGGAAGTTGATTCGCCGAGCATTAGCTAACTATGTGAATCTGCCCCGCTATGTGAAATCCATGCGAGAAGGTGCTGAGCGTATTGACTTGGATGGAAACCCAGCGGGGAAAGTCGATAAAGAAGCGGCGCGACATGCCAGCGAGCGACGAAAAGTTAAGCTAAGCAGCAATACACCAAAGCAAGCGCAGCCTTTAGAAAATAGGCAGTCTTTAGAAAATAGGCAGTCTTTAGAAAACAGAAAGTCGCAACAATCTTCAACGCAGTCTTTAAGACAGTCTCCAAGACAGTCTCCAAGACAGTCTTCAAAACAGGCATCGAAACAAGCGCTTCAAAAGGCATCAGAAAATGCTACCCCAGCACCTGTGAAAACGCATGAGCAGCAGGGGAAGAATGAAGCGACGGAAAAAGTTGAAGCAGCTAAACCGCTTAGCTTAGAGGATAAATTAAGGGGGCTTCAGCAGAAATTTACCGGGCGCTGAGACCAGCCAGTTGCCCATGGGTTCCTTAAAAAAATGCAAATCGTAAAAAAACACTGTTTTTTTCTATTGCGTTCACTGGAATCCCAGTATAGAGTTTGACCTGCGAGCATTGGACTATAACAAGGCTTAGTTGAGGACATGCCGCATACCACCGGGAAAAACCGGAGGATGGCATAAAGAGCATGGCCCGCAAGCCAGCTGCAGACTTCACAATAAGTTTGCGGTAACGATCGAAACAGTAAGCTAGTTAAGGAACCTACATCATGAAAAAGACACTTTTAGCGACTGCTATCATTGGCGCCCTCGGTGCCTCTGCTGCCGCTCAAGCAGCTACCGTTTATGACCAAGACGGCACCAAACTCGACGTCTATGGCCGTATCGCCATGGGTATCGCTGGTGGCGGTCCCGAGTACAACGACGCTAACGAAAAAATCGACAACAGCGAAGAGTTCGTTGACGTCTATTCTCGTCTTGGCCTGCGTATGAGCCAAGAAGTTAACTCTGACCTGACCGCTTTCGGTCGTTTAGAGTGGCGCTTCCGTGGTGACGAGCGTTACACCGAGTCTGGCTTCACTGAAATTCGTCAAAGCTACCTAGGTCTGCAGAGCAAGCAGTACGGTACTGTTCAAGCTGGTAACTTCGACAGCTTCTACAACCAGTTTGTTTCTCTGCCTTTCGATGTTTACATCGACCGTGGTCTAGAATTTGCTGGTCACCCGAAACAGTCGCGTGGCGACTCTATCGGTTACTACACGCCTGATCTTCAAGGCTGGACTGCCTTCCTGCAGCTGAAACACTACAGCGAGCGTGGCGAGCTTGAGCCGGTTCGTGACGAAGGTAACGTAGTTGCTGCACAAGGTGGCGTACGTTACGAGCAAGGCCCGATCACTGTTGGTCTAGGTTTTGTTGACGACGTAGTGCGTGGCGGCGGCAACGGCGAAATGCTGGGTGGTCTGATCGGTTCTTACGCCGTTAGCGACCAACTGTCTCTGCGTTTAGGTTATGAAGGTCGTGAAAACAGCGATACTCTTGGCGGCGGTTACGACACCGTTGGTCTGGGTGGTACTTACACCACTGGTCCTTGGGCATTCGCTGCAGACATCTACAATGTAGATCCTGATGGTCAAGACGACGACCGTACTGCATGGTCTCTGGGTACTTACTACAAAGTTTCCAGCAACTTCGACGTATTCGTTGAGTTGAACCAAGCTGACCAGCAGTCAATCAACGTTACTCTTGACGGCCTTGACTCTGAAGTCAACGCTGATGGCGACGACGTATACTACCTGACAGGCGCACGTTACCACTTCTAAGCTTGGCTCTATCGCCATGCTTAGCAGGTAACCCCTGTAAGTAGAAATAGAACCGGCCTCATTGTGAGGCCGGTTTTTTTTGGCCCCAATACGTAAGTCCGAAAAGGCCTCATTTTAGCCTTCTGAGCTAAGTTGCTTGATTTGCTTGGGTGCTTCCCTGGGAGTATAAAAATTTTGAACTCGCGACTAAGCGCTTTTTGAACCAAAATGAAGAGAGCTTGAGTTAATCTTAGCTACACTGAGTTACATAGCTACGAGCAAACAGGTATGATAACGCTAAGAATTAGTGGTGCTTTTTATCATAGAAAAATGAGAATGGGTTGCCGGGGTGCTTACGTTATTGATTACGGCTGTTCAGTGAAATGGTTAAAAAAAGGCTGGAAAGTGTGAGTGTTTAATCAGTTCATATTGATAATTAATAACTAGAAATAATGACCGTTACCTATAAGTTATGTTTTAAGTTTCAATGAGGGCAAGGGAAGGTGTATGGATAATAAAGACATGAACAAAGCAGGCGACATAACACTGGTTGACTTTGTGGTGCTCTTGCTCCAGCAATGGAGGGTGATGTTGAGCTGTATCATGATAGTGTTAATAACCACTGTGCTAATTGCTATTTTAAAGCCGGTTAAGTATGGATTTACAACAATGTATAGCGTCGCTTCCTATGAAACAGTTGAAGGCGTGAAGCGAGGCTTAGAAACACCAGAGGAAGTTATTGCAAAAGTTAACAATGTTTTTTTAGAACAGCAGCGGCGTAATATGTTGTCAGACAGCAATGTTTCAGAGCTGCCTTTCGAGGTTAATGTTAATAATCCGCGGAATACTCTTCTACTAAGAGTGACCAGTGTATCAGAAGAAAAATTTCAACCGCTTATCGAACGCTTTCATGATGGCCTTGTTCAAGCGATAGAAAATGATCAAAGAAATTCAGTTAATATGCTCAAGAATAATCTTCAATATCAATTTGAAGCGTATTCAGAAGCATTAGAGGCTGCTCGCACCAGCAACAGTGAAACGGCTGGTGAGCTTGAGGCCGCCTATTTCGAAAAAGTGTTTTTATTAGAACGCCGTATCGACAGCATTAATGAAGGCGAGGCATCCCAGCTTGCAGTAAGAAGCTTGGAGCCAGTTGGATTGGGGAGGAGCTTTATCGTCGCAGTAGGCTTGTTATTAGCGTTGCTATTCGCACCCATTGCTGCGGTAATGAGCATTTTTGCGAAAAAAGTGCGCGTTGCTTACCAACGTGGCGATTAGTCATGGATGTAAAGGTTAAGACCTGCCTTGATATCACACTGTTGATATTTCTGGTGTTATGGCCAGCAGTAGATACCTTGAATGGCTACTTCTATTACCAGGAGACGGCAATACCGAGTATATCTGCTCCCTATAAAGCAATAGGCTTCATTGGTGTTGTGCTGATGCTGCTGGTATACCACCCTTGGCGCTTTTTTCAATTGTTAATCATGATCACATTGGTAGTGGCTAGTATTGCCTACCAACTGTTTGCCTATGGTGCTGTAACGGAAAGTATTACCTGGGCTGTACGAGGCCTTTTAACGCTTGCACTGTTGTTTTATCTGATAGGTGAGAGTGATAATGGTGGCTTTTGGAGTGGTAGAAAGATAGCTGCGCTGATGCTTTTATACTTTGTCGCTATGGCGGCGAATGTCACTCTGGGTGTTTTTGGTATAGGGGAATCTCAGTACGCGGGTGGAATAGGCGGTAAGGGCTTTATTATTGCGGGTAATGAAATGAGTTATTTAATGCTTGCTTCAGCAAGCATCGTTCTTTTTTATATCGCTGAAAATAGAAACGTTTGGATACTCTCCGGTGTATTTCTGGTGCTGCTGCTTTTTTTCCTGATGAAGGCCACTAAAGTTGCCATGATTGGGATTTGTCTTGCCTATTTATATGCTTTGATTCACGGCGGTTACTTTAATGTAAAACGTATTCCTGTCATTTATATATTAGGCCTTTTGGGTACGTTCGTTATATTGGTGCTTGGGTATCAGTTTATTCAAGTTACTGGCTTACTTGATCGAATCTTATACCTTTACAGCCTGCATGGCGGTATCTGGGGGGCGCTACTTAGTGGTCGTATTACCTTCTTGCAAGATGCCTTTGATCAAGTGGTTATCAATTTTAATTTTCTTGATATCTTTCTCGGTGCTGGTGTAGATCACTTGTTAGCAGTTAGAGGTTCGTTGGTCGAAATTGATTTAGTCGATGTGTTTATTGCTTTTGGAATAGTAGGGCCGCTTGTTTTTTATTTGCCGTGGTTGTTGATGCTTAAGTGGTCAACTCAATTATTCGCAATTAGTCCAAAAGATGGCATTTGCTTTATTTTGTTGGCTATTACACTGATAGGTGTCAGCTTAACCGCGGGGCATGTGGTGAATTCCGGCATCGCGTCCAGCGCTACCGCTTTTTTAGTCAGCTATGTCTATAGAGTGAAAGAGAAGCACACCTCGTTTCAAGGAGAAGGTAGATGAGAATTTTGATGGTAGCTTCTTTTGGCGGTCATTTTATACAGCTTAAACGTTTGTATAAACAAATTAAGAGTGAAGCGAACGATGGTGATGCAACGTTCGTTTTTGCAGTCACTGAACAGGATGTTCAGGTGGATGATGTAAAAGCGCTCTACTTCACGAATGTGCATCGCGATAGTGGAATATGGAATATTCTAGGAGCCTTTCGCCAAGCGTCAGCACTGCTTAAGCAGGCTAAGCCGGATGTCGTTATCTCAACCGGTGCGTTACCGGGGCTTATCTTTTGTTTTGTGGCTAAGTTAAAAGGTAATAAAGTCATTTGGCTAGATAGCATGGCTAATTATCAGAAGCTGTCTTTTTCAGGCAATATCGCAAAATTTTTCTGTGACGTATGCCTAACCCAGTGGGAGCATTTATCTGAGAACGACAAGCGCATTGGTTACTGGGGGAAAGTATTATGATCTTTATCACCGTGGGTACCCAGCTGCCTTTTGATCGACTGCTTGAGTATTTTGACGAATGGCGTACTGAGGTTGGCTACACAGGTAAGGTGGTTGCCCAGATAGGCGAAGACAGCCACTTTAGTAGTCCTTCGATAGAGATTTTTAAAACATTATCAAGCGAACAGTACTATTACTGGTTCTGCCAGGCAGACGGTATCGTGTCTCATGCGGGGATGGGCAGCATTTTGTCATGTCTCGATCATGATAAAAGAGGCGTGTTTTTACCTCGCCAATATGCCTTAGGCGAGCATCGAAACGATCATCAGCTTGATACTGCTCAAGCCTTTGCTGGTAAATATCCCACGCTGGAATTTTGTGCAGACAAGCCCGCTTTCTTTAGTGCCCTAAACAAGCTTATTGCTACACATGACTCTCAGGTGGCAACGGTAGACAAAGAAACCAGCAGCGAGCTTGGCGATAATATTGCGACATACCTTGGTATAAAAGGACCCTTGCTGTGAGCCATGTTTTGCTTTGGACTAATATGTATCCAACGGCGTCAGCACCGCACTACGGTACATTTGTGCGTTCAACTGAGCAGGCGTGGAGAAAAGCTCTCGGTGATGAAAATGTCGAGTTAGTGGCTATTAAAGAAAAGCCTAGCGGTGCGCTAAGTAAAATAAAACTTTACGCTGGTCTGCTGGGCCGCTGCTGTGTGTCGCTTTTTAAGCAGCCAGTGGGAACCGTGCTCGAAGTGCATTATCCCGTCTACTTTCTACCCGTTTTGTATTTAGCGAGTTTGATGAAGGCTAAGCGCTTTTACATCGTACTGCGTTTTCATGGCACCGATTTGGATCAGATCGTGCAGTCGTCACTGTTTCGCATGCTTTTTCAGCGCATACAAAAAAGAATTGACCTGTGTGTTGCTCCTTCAGACTACTTTCGCCAAAAACTAAGCCATGAGCTTCATTTTCCCATTGAGCGGATCATTAAAGTTTACCCTGATAACATTGGTGAGGAGTTCATTGCCGCCAGTAAGGCACTGAATATCAGTACCGAAGACGCCTTTACGATTGGCTGTGTTTCAAGGTTGGAGCTCAATAAAAACTGCCAAGAGCTACTGCACGCCTTTGCGGAGCTAACAATACCCAACAAGCGTTTGGTGATGATTGGTGATGGTACTCAACGGCAAGCGCTAGAAATGTTAGCGGAGCGGCTCAATGTAAGGGAGCTTGTTACATTTACAGGGGCACTTCCGCGTACCAAACTGCCGAATAAAATTGCTCAGTTTTCTGTGTTTGTATTTCCTTCTGTTAAAGAAAGTTTTGGTTTAGTCGCAGTAGAGGCGCTTGCGTGCGGCGTACCCGTGATTGCTAACGCCAAGCTGCATGCAGCAAAGGAGTATTTAGAAGAAGCAAGAAATGGCTTTTTTTATGACAATGGGAAAGAAGGGCTCCGAGAAGCCATAGAGACGTTTTATGCTCTGTCACCAGCCCAGCGCTTGGCGCTATCAGAGCAGTCCATGTTGGTAGGCAGGCAATTTAGTTACGAACAGGTCTTTACGCAAGGCGTGAGTCTAATTCTGGGTAGGCAGCAGGGCGCTAGCCAATGATGAAAAAACACGTGCCAGGAGATAACAGCAATGGGTAATCCAAAAACAATGACGTTTTCGGAGCGTTACCCACCGCAGGTGGTCTTTCCGTTTTTCGATGTGTTCTCCATTTTTGTTGGTGGTTGGCTAGCGCACTTTTTGCGCTTCGGCTCATTTCAGCTCCATGAGCGATATGTATTGGCGCTGATCTGCATCGCATTGCTGGTACTAGTAATCAACAGTATGTCAGATAGCTATAAACGTTGGCGTATCACGCCCATTTATCACATGCTGGCAAAGCTCTTGTTGGTTTGGTTAGCCGTTGGAATTACTGCCGCATCCTTAATCTATTTCGCTCACGCCGCAGAGCGTTACTCAAGGCTGTGGATAGGGTTAACGCTAGTGGCGTCTTTTCTAATGGCGGGAGGAGCGCGACTGCTGGTTCAGTTAGGGCTACGGCATGTGCGTTTACGGGGTGGTGCGCGTCGGCCTGTATTTCTAATTGGGCCAAGTCAAAACGTGCTCGATGTTGCCAAGGGAATTCGTAGTGCGTCCTGGGAAGGCCACACGATTGCCGGAGTCGAGCGTATTAAATCACCATTGAACAGTGTCTGTATTGATCGCATCGCACGGCGTATTAGTGAATCTAACGCCCGCGAAGTGTGGATCTGCGTACCGTTTGAAATGGGGGAAACGGTACGGGGGCTGTTTTACGCGCTGCGTAACCATACCGCAGAAGTGCGTTTTATACCCGCTTTTCAAGATATGCACTTGCTGAACCATCGCATGTCGGAAGTGGCGGGTCATTACGCTATAGATTTAAGTGTTTCGCCAATGAGTGGCATGTCACGATTTATCAAGCGCTCTGAAGATATTGTGATCGGGTCGCTAATTTCCCTGCTTATATTGCCGGTATGTGTAGCGATTGCATTAGCCATTAAGTGTACATCGCCAGGGCCAATACTTTTCAAGCAGTACCGAGAAGGCTCCAACGGGCGGCACTTTAAGGTCTATAAGTTTCGTTCAATGCATGTGCACGATGAAAATGATGGGCAGGTTACCCAAGCAAAGAAAAACGACAGCCGTATTACAAAAATTGGTGCGTTTTTAAGGCGTACATCGCTTGATGAGTTGCCGCAGTTCTTTAATGTACTGCAGGGAAGAATGTCGATAGTAGGGCCGCGCCCCCATGCATTGGCTCATAACGAGCAGTATAAAGAGTTGGTTGAGTCTTATATGCGACGCCACAAGGTAAAGCCTGGCATTACTGGCTGGGCGCAGGTCAACGGTTTGCGCGGAGAAACGGACACCTTACAAAAAATGCAACGTCGCGTTGAGTATGATCTTTGGTACATCGATAACTGGTCTTTATGGCTAGATCTAAAGATCATTGTAATGACTATTTTTAAAGGTTTTATCAATAAAAACGCTTACTAATAGAATGATGTTGACGTAATCTTTTCAAGGTGGTGGTTGGCTCGGCAGTATAAGCCCTGTAATAATGCAAGCCTGTGTGAAGGCTTATCGGCTTTTGCGAGTGTTCAACAGTCATCAGGAACCTTGCTTTAATGGTGTCTCAAAAATCGCCTACAAACGGCACGTTATACGCGCCACACTGGTTAACTAGTGTGGCGATTTTTCTGTTAGGTGCCCTGTCTCTGGTGATCCCCAGTGGCTATTCGCTGGGGGCTGTGGTTCTGTTTTTCGCGGGCGTTGGTCTTTTGATAATGAGAGCCTTGCCGCAGCTTACTGTCCAGGATCGTTGGGTCATCGCCGCTTTATTAGCCTATGCATTTGTTAGCCTTGCTGAAGCCTGGTGGGACGCTCAAGGCAGCAGGGGGATTGATAAACCCATCCGCTTTATACTCGCCGTCCCTGCTCTGTGGTGGGTGATTGCCCATCCGCCTAAACTGGCTTTTTTGTGGGGGGGGATTGCCGTTGGAGCAATATCCGCTGGCAGTTGGGCGGGGTGGCAAAAGCTGTTTGAAGGCGTCGCTCGCGCAGGTGGCCACACCCACGTTATCCAGTTCGGCAACCTAAGTATGTTGCTTGGGGTGCTTTGTTTGGCCGGGCTTGGGTGGGCAGCTGTTCAACGACAGCGCAATGTGTGGGTGGCTTTCATGCTGCTAGGTGCGTTGGGCGGCATACTGGGCTCGCTATTTTCAGGCAGTCGAGGGGGGTGGGTAGGCTTTCCTATCGTATTACTGGTGCTATACCGCGCTTATGGAACAGGACTTTCGCCAAAGCTAAAAGTCGCGGCGGTTGTGGCGGTGTTAATCGCCGGTGTCACCGTTTATACCGTGCCTCAGTTTGGTGTGCAAAGCCGTGTCCACCAAGCGTTTAGTGATGTCAATTTATATATATTAGGTGAAAACCGCTCCACCTCGGTGGGTTCTAGATTTGAAATGTGGCGTGGAGCAACGCTGTTAATTCAAGAGAAGCCGTTAATAGGTTGGGGAAGCAATGGCTACGAGCAGGCGATGGCAGCACTGGGAGAAGAGGGCGTTATTGACCAAGAGGCCGCTTCGTACGGCCATGCGCACAACGAGTTTATAGATGCCTTTGCCAAGCGGGGCTTGCTTGGTTTATTAGCTTTGTTAGCGCTATACCTCATTCCAATGCGGTTGTTTGCCAGGCAGATACGGGCCGAAAACTTAGCCATTCGCGCCATTGCCACTGGCGGGGTATTGCTCCCCGTCACTTATATCGACTTTGGCTTGTCTCAAGCATTCTTAACTCATAATAGTGGCGTGATGATGTATGCTTTTTTACTAGCCTCGTTTTGGGGTATCTATGCAAATCTTACTAGAGAAGCAAGTCATACCAAGTTTCAAAGCTAACTTTTAAGCTGTTGATCCTGTAGCAAAAAAAGCCAGCTCTTACAGGCCTGGCTTTTTTTATGTGCCTCATTGGTAATGTAGCAAAATTTAATTAATTAACTGTATAAGGTTTGTCAACGTAGAGCCTCGCCAGTTAATCCCTTACAATGGCATCGCTTTGATAGCACAGGTTAACCACTTTTTAAGCCGCACAGCGTAGGGCAAGGGAATACGCCCGTTAGAATCCCTGGGCGGTAGCGTGCCTTTTTACTGGAAATCATCATGTCAAATAGCCCATTTTTTCTAACGCGGCCAGCTCGCATGCTGCTGGCAGCGTTAAGCGTTGCCGTAGTAAGCGGCTGCGCTACCTATCCCAACAGCACACAACAGCAAGCGCAGTACGTGCTGAATACCGACTCAGCCAAACTGCTGAGCGACGACAACCTCAATGGCTTTTTATCTCAAGCGCCTGCTGGGGCAGTCATGAATCTAGTACGCAGCCCCTGGGGCGATAATGTCGAAATTATTGCAGATGCCCCCTACCTCGCGGCCAGTGGTAGAGCGTGTCGGCAGTTGCGAGTAGTAGAGTCAGGAAGTGGCGCTGCCCGTACTGCACTTACCTGTGAGACACCCAATGGTTGGGTAAATCAGCGAGTGCTGAGCCAAAGCACTTCCGCGACATCAACAGCAGCACAAGGGCGCTAATAATGAACGCTATTCGTCTTCTTAAACGGCTTTCGTTTAAACGCCCTCTTGCCGTTGCTTCTCTGGTTATTATGAGTAGTGCCGTAAGCACGACGGGTTGGGCACAAAGCATTAGCCTACCCAATACTATTTTGCCGGAAGGGCAGGCCCGTGAGCAGCAAGAACAGGTAGATGATACGCCACGTGCCGACTGGCGTAGCGGCACCTATGGGCCCGTCAGCGCACAGCCGCAAAACCCAGATGAATTACCCCCGTTCGGGGCCAACCTGTTTAGCGGTGGCTTTCGTGGCGCGATGGGCGATGGCTTGAATGCTAGCTACCAAGTAAAGCCCGGTGATCAAATTACCGTGCGTGCCTGGGGTGCGTTTGAGTTTGAACGCGTGCTACCGGTGGATGCCCAAGGCAATATCTTTATTCCTGGTTCTGGCCCGTTAAATGTAGAAGGCCAAAACAGCCAGCAGGTAGAAAGTAGTGTGCGCGGTGCCATCACATCGGTTTACCCAGAAAACGTTCAGGTTTACACCAACGTACAAGGGATTCAGCCTGTTGCTGTTTTCGTCACCGGCTATGTTGAAAACCCTGGCCGTTTTGCAGGCACGCCGAACGATTCTGTACTCTATTTTCTCGATCAAGCAGGCGGCATCGACCAAGACTTGGGCAGCTACCGGCAAATTCGCGTAATGCGTAACGACCGTACGGTTGCCACGGTCGACCTCTACGATTTCCTTATCAATGGCTCTATTGCCCGGCCGCAGTTTGAAGATGGCGATACTATCGTCGTCGAAGAGCGCGGCCCCGCGATTGCGGTGGGTGGCGATGTGCACCGCGAACACCGTTATGAATTGCTGGGCAATCAGTTAAGTGGTGCTGAGTTAGTGAATCTGGCACGCTTAAGAAGCGGTGTTTCCCATGTTCTGCTGCGCGGCAACCGAGAAGATGGGCCTATTGCACAATATTTCCCTATCGACATGTTCTACGGCCAAACCATTCGTAGTGGCGATGAAGTGCTGTTTAGCGCCGACAAGCGTAGTGAAACCATCGTGGTTGAAGTAGAGGGCAGTTACTACGGGCCTTCACGTTACGCGTTACCCCGCGATGCACGCTTAAGCGAACTGTTAGATGCCATCCCCGTACCGGAAAACATGACCGCGGTGGAAAGTATCTCGCTACAGCGCGAAAGCGTTAGGCAGCAGCAGCAGCAGTCTATGGAAGACAGCCTGCGACGCTTAGAAACTACCTATCTCAGTGCTGAATCCAGTACTAATGAAGAAGCGCAAATTCGTGCCCAAGAAGCTGAGCTTATCCAAAACTTCATTGAGCGTGCCCGTGAGCTAGAGCCCAGCGGCCGTTTGGTAGTTGCTTACAACGACCAAATTTCTGACATTCGCCTGCAAGATGGCGATGTTATCACCATTCCTGAGTTGAGCGATTCGATGCTCATCAGCGGTGAAGTGCTTGTGCCCCAAGCAGCTGTATTTCGCCCTGGCATGAACGTGATTGACTACATCGAAAGCGCTGGTGGGTTCACTAACCGTGCGGATGAAGACCACATTCTAGTGGTTCGTCAGAACGGCGCAGTAGAGAATGCACGCAACGTCAACTTGCGCCCTGGCGATGAAATCCTCGTCATGCCTGCCGCACCTACCCACAACCTGCAGCTAGCGTCTACGCTCACGCAGATTCTATTCCAAATCGCTGTTGCCACCCGCGTCGCAGTTGATCTGTAAAGGGTGAAGTGTGAGGTGTGAAGGGTAAAACCACTAACACCTCACGCCTTTCGTCTCACATCTCACTTATCTAAAAGTAGAGCTATGGCAAATGTAAAAGGTGCGCCGAAGGGCACCCGCACGCCTTGGCAAGTCACTCGTAGCGTTTGGTACGCCATGTTTATGCGGGAAGCTATTTCCCGCACTATGGCTGACAGAATGGGCTGGTTCTGGATGGTTTTTGAGCCGTTTGCTTTGGTAGCCATCATGGTCGGGATAAGGAGCTTTATCAGCGGCGATCGGCTAATTGTGAATGCTCCATTCATTCCTTGGATGATTACGGGGATGATGGGTTTTTTTCTGGTACGTGAAGGTATGTTGCGTGGTATGGGGGCAATTGAAGGTAATAGCGCGCTGTTTGCTTATCGGCAAGTGCAGCCAGTAGACCCAGTGCTAGTGCGTAATTTCCTTGAAGGCATGCTACGAACATTCGTGTTTTTGATTTTTATCGCTGGCGGGTTAATGCTCGGGTTAGAGCTTTACCCGGATAATGCCATTCGTGCGATGGCCGCTTGGCTATCGTTATGGAGTTTAGGGCTGGGGTTAGGCTTAGTGACCTCTGTAACCACCACCATGGTGCCCGAAGTTGGCAAGATAATTCGTATGCTTTCTCTACCACTGTTAATTATTTCAGGTGTTATCTTTCCACTGAATCAGCTCCCCCATTGGCTGCTGGAATACTTAATGCTAAACCCTATTCCACACGGGCTAGAAACGTTGCGTTTGGGTTTTTTTGAAAATTACCAAACAGTTCATGGCACCAGCATGCTCTATTTCTGGCTAGTAACGCTCTCATTAAACGCCCTTGGGCTAGTGATGCACCTCCGCTTTGTTGATCGGTTAAAGGCTAAATAATTCATGCAAGGTTCAATAGTTCAGTTTATTAAAAAGTTTCCACAATGGGCCGTAGCCTTTTTAGCGATTGCATTGGTAAGTTTCTATTGGTTCATATGGGCAGAAGACCGCTATGTATCTCGGGCCACAGTGGTTCTGGAAAGCCCTCAGGTCGCCACACCAGAATTCAGTCTTTCTTCATTGATGGGCGGTGGCGGGGGCAATACAGCCGATCTTCTATTGCTACGTGAGCATCTGCTGTCTGTCGATATGCTGCGTTTACTAGATGAACAGCTCGATATTCGCCAGCACTACAATGAGCACGGCGATATTTTTGCCAAGTTACGCGACCCCGATGTACCGATTGAAGACTTACATAAATATTACCTACGCCGTGTAGAGATAGAGTTGGATGAGTATGCGGGTGTTCTGAATATTCATGTACAAGGTTACACGCCGGAATTTGCTCATGATATGGCTGCATTGCTGTTAGAAGCAGGCGAAAACCATATGAATGAAATGGGCCATCGCTTAGCCGAAGAGCAGGTGCGTTTTTTAGAGCAGCAGATGATTCGCCTGGAAGATCGTTTTCGCGAAACGCGTACTGAACTACTCGAATTTCAAAACGAGTACGGCCTAGTATCGCCCACCTCAACGGTAGAAAGTATTAACCAAGTTGTCGCTACGCTAGAAGGTGACTTAGCTCGCCTGCAAGCGCAACGCAATGCATTGGCAAGCTTTCAAAGCTCGCAGTCAGCCGAGCTACGCCAAGTAGAGCGCAGCATCACGGCACTACGTGACCAAATTGTTGAGCAGCGCGACCGCTTAGCGCAGGCAACGGGTGATTCGTTAAACCGCGTATCGGCTGAATACGAAACACTAGAACTTCAAGCTCAATTTGCTCAAGAAACATATTCAAGCGCATTAGCCGCGTTGGAAAACACCCGCTTAGAAGCTGCCCGCCAGCTCAAACAGGTTAGCGTGCTGCAAAGCCCGCTATTCCCAGAATACCCCACCGAACCAAACCGCCTTTATAACAGCAGTGTGTTCGCTATCATCACTATCTTCCTAGCCTTTATTATTAGCATGATTATGATGATCGTGAAGGATCATAGGGATTGATGAGTCAGGGGTGAAGAGTGAGGAGTAAGAGGTAAGCAGGACTTTCATTTTTTGCAAAACATTGGCCCAGTCGCCTGATAACGCCACCGAAAAAGGACTTTTCGATGTTAGATATCATCCACCACGGTGGCGCAACAGGCGTAACGGGTAGCTGTCACCAGCTCATTCTCAATAGTAAACACTCGTTGCTGATAGATTGCGGTCTCTTTCAAGGCGAAGATGCAGCTCAAGACAGCTTCCAGCAGCTGCAAATTGAATTTGATATCAGCACGATTAGTGCGCTTATCATTACCCACGTTCATATTGACCACGTAGGGCGGCTGCCTTACCTGCTAGCGGCGGGCTATAAAGGCCCCATTATCTGCTCGGTTCCCTCGGCCATACTGCTACCGCTAGTGATTGAAGATGCCCTAAAGATTGGCTTCACGCGTGATGCAGACCTGATCCAGCGCTTTCAAGTGCAGGTTGAATCACAAATCGTCAGCCTGCCTTACGGCAAATGGCACACGGTTGTGAATGAGCTAGAAGAGGGTAAGCAGGGCATTACTACCCGCGTCAAGCTCAAACAGGCAGGCCATATACTCGGTTCTAGCTACGTAGAAATAGCGCATCAGCATACCAATAGCACGAAAGAGCGAATCGTCTTCAGCGGTGATTTAGGGGCACCCTACGCACCACTGCTACCCGCGCCTAAATCACCCTACGGTTGCGACCAGCTAATTCTCGAAAGCACCTACGGCGACCGGCAGCACGTCAACCGCCGTAAGCGCCGCGCCACGCTTAAAAATGCCATCGAGCAAGCCCTTGGTAACGGCGGTACAGTGATGGTACCTGCCTTCAGTATAGGCCGTACGCAAGAGCTGTTATACGAGCTTGAAGGCATCATTTTTGAAGCCCAGCGCAACAAAAACAGCCAGTGGCAACAGCTAGAAATTATCGTCGACTCCCCCTTGGCAGCGCGCTTTACCCGCGTGTACCGCCAGCTAAAACCCTACTGGGACAAGGAAGCCCATCGCCGCTTACGCAGTGGCCGCCACCCGCTCAACTTTGAAAATCTCTACACGGTAGAAAGCCACGAAGTCCACGAGCAAACTGTTCAATACCTTGCGAAAACCGGCCGCCCAGCAGTGGTTATTGCTGCCAGCGGCATGTGTGCGGGTGGGCGTATCATGAACTACCTAAAAGCCATGTTAGGTGATGAACGGCACCAGGTATTGTTCGTTGGGTATCAAGGTGCAGGCACCCCAGGGCGAGCGATACAGCACTATGGCCCAGAAGGTGGTTGGGTGGACATTGATGGCCAACGTATCGACATCAAAGCAGGGGTTACTACCATCAGCGGCTACTCTGCCCACGCCGATCAAAAAGACCTGCTCAATTTCGTAAAACGCATGCGCCGCTGGCCCCACACCATACACCTTGTGCACGGCGAACAAACCGCCAAGAACGCGCTCAAATATGAACTAGAAGCGCTTTATCAGCGCAACAGCAAACCGCTAAATATCAATATGTAATGCGGTGTAACGAGCCCAACGGCGGCGCAGCCGCCCAAAATCAGTCACACAACGTTAATGCTTGAGATCCTATGAAAAATATTGCGGTAGCAGGAACAGGGTACGTAGGCCTTTCAAATGCCATGCTGCTAGCTCAGCACAACAGCGTGACTGCGGTAGATATCGTTAAAGAAAAAGTAGATAAACTTAACTTAAAGCAGTCACCCATTGAAGACACCGAGATCAGCCAATTTCTTCAGCGTGATGACCTGCACTTCACGGCCACCACAAACGCTGAATACGCTTACGCCAATGCCGATATTGTCATCATTGCCACACCCACCGACTACGACGCCAGCACCAACACGTTTAACACCCAAAGCGTGGAAGCCGTAATACAGCAAGTTATAAAGGTTAATCCCCATGCATTAATGGTGATCAAATCAACGGTACCGGTCGGGTATACCACAAGCGCTAGCGAAAAATTTAATACTAAGAACCTGATATTTTCGCCAGAGTTTCTGCGTGAAGGTAAAGCCCTGTACGATAACCTTCATCCATCAAGGATTATTGTAGGCGAGCGTTCTGAGCGGGCAGAGCAATTCGCCAATATGCTCAAGCAAGGTGCCATCAAAAAAGATGCCCCCATTCTGCTTACCAACAGCACCGAAGCCGAAGCTATCAAGCTGTTTGCGAATACCTACTTAGCCATGCGCGTCGCGTATTTCAATGAGCTAGACACTTATGCCGAAACCCACAACTTAGACACGCGGCAAATCATTGAAGGGGTAGGGCTAGACCCACGCATTGGCAAGCACTACAACAACCCCAGTTTTGGTTATGGTGGCTACTGCCTACCCAAAGATACCAAGCAACTACTCGCCAACTACCAAGACGTACCCAGCAACATGATTCAAGCCATTGTAGATGCCAACCGCACCCGCAAAGATTTTATTGCTGAAGCAGTTTCCAAGCGTAACCCACGGGTGGTGGGGGTTTATCGGCTTATCATGAAGGCAGGGTCTGATAACTTTCGAGCAAGCGCGATGCAAGGGGTAATGAAACGCCTTAAAGCAAAAGGAATTGAAGTGATTGTATATGAGCCAACACTTCACCAAGAAGACTTCTATAATTCACGAGTTATTAACGACTTGGCAGCGTTTAAGAAAGAAGCAGACCTGATTCTTAGCAATCGTATGAGCAGTGAGTTAGAGGACGTGGCAGAAAAAGTTTACACTCGCGATCTGTTCGGCAGCGACTAAACTCCCCACTTGGCACCTCTAAAAGCAAATCACATGATAGAAGTTAAAAATCTCTACAAGCGCTATCACAACCACCATGGAAGTGACTGGGTGTTAAAAAATATTAACCTGACGATTCCACAAGGGGTGAGTGTCGGGTTGATTGGCCCCAATGGTGCGGGTAAATCAACACTACTGCGATTGATAGCAGGTATGGACTCACCAGAGCGTGGTGAGGTTATACGCCATAGCCGCGTATCCTGGCCGGTTGGATTAGCTGGCGGTATGCAAAACAACATGACTGGGCGGCAAAACGTAAAGTTCGTTGCCCGCGCACAAGGTTGTAGGCCTGACGAAGTAAAGCGCGTGATTGCCTTTGTTGAAAATTTCGCTGAAATAGGCGATGCCTTCGATGAACCCGTACGTACCTATTCATCGGGGATGCGCGCGAGGCTTTCCTTTGGATTGTCACTTTCATTCGATTTCGACGTGTATATTTCCGACGAAGCAACGGCAGTAGGCGACCGCGCCTTTAAAGCAAAAGCCAAAGCACTTTTTGAATCTAAAGTAGGTCAAGCCTCTATTATCATGGTTTCGCACTCTGAAGGTATTTTAAAAGATCTGTGTCAAGCGGGTGTGTACATTAAAGATGGCGAAGCTTTTTGGTATGACAGCGTAGAAGAAGCAATTAGAGATTATCATAAAGACACAGATGCAAAAAAAGCCAAGCGGAAAAATACAGCTGTTGAATTAGCTCCAGACTTGCCCAGTGACTTGAATGGTGCTCGAAAATATCTTAAACAGTGTAGAAATAAGCAAAGAAAAGCCAATGAAGCTTTGCAAACTGCAAAGGAACAACAGTTTTTACCAAGGCTTTTGCAGTTCATAGAGAAGGATGTTGCACAGCGATATAAAGCTACTGAAGATGCCTTTAAACATTTAAGGGCACTGGAAGAGAAAGAAGCTTTGAAGCAAGTTGTACCATCACTTATAACTGAGCAGCAGCAAAAGCGTAATGGTAACAGTGATGCCTAAGGTAATTATGACTACGGGTGGTGCTGGTTTCATTGGCTCTGCCGTTATTCGTGAGTTAATTCATAATAGCGGCCACAGTGTCGTGAATGTTGATAAACTCACTTACGCAGGCAACCTAGAATCGCTGGTAAGCGTTGAAGGCAACGAACGCTACACGTTTGTGAAAGCAGATATTTGCGATGCCCCGGCCATGCAGGAACTGTTTGAACAGCACCAGCCGGATGTGGTGATGCACTTAGCAGCAGAAAGCCACGTAGACCGCTCTATTGATGGCCCTGCAGAGTTTATTCAAACCAATATTGTTGGCACAGCCGTTCTGCTAGAAGCTGCTCGAGCCTACTGGAAAATCCTACAGCAGCAAGATGCAGCCAAGGCAGAGGCTTTTCGTTTCCATCACATCAGTACCGATGAAGTGTATGGCGATTTGGAAGGCACTGACGACCTTTTTACCGAAACCACACCTTATGCGCCCAGTTCACCGTACTCGGCGAGTAAAGCCAGCTCAGACCATTTAGTTCGTGCTTGGCAACGTACCTATGGCTTGCCTACTCTGGTCACCAACTGCTCTAACAACTATGGGCCATACCACTTTCCAGAAAAGCTAATTCCGTTGATGATCCTCAACGCCTTGGCTCGTAAGCCGCTACCGGTATACGGCGATGGGCAGCAAATCCGTGATTGGCTCTACGTAGAAGATCATGCTCGCGCCCTGATCAAGGTCGCCACAGAAGGTCGTATAGGTGAAACTTACAATATTGGCGGCCACAACGAAAAGGCTAATCTCACTGTCGTTGAAACGCTTTGCGATCTGCTACAAGAGTTAGTGCCGAGAGAGCGTTCATACCGTGAGTTAATAACATTCGTCACTGACCGCCCAGGCCACGACGTTCGTTACGCCATCGATGCCAGTAAAATTGAACGCGAGCTGGGTTGGAAGCCTGAAGAAACCTTCGAAACTGGCTTACGAAAAACCGTGCAGTGGTACCTCGCCAACGAGACCTGGTGGAAACGTGTGCAAGACGGCAGCTATCAAGGCCAACGGCTGGGTAGTATTTCATGAACATCTTCATCACCGGCGGCAATGGCCAAGTCGGCTTTGAACTCCAGCGTCAGTTTGCCCCTTTCGGCATTAACCTAGCCCCGACACGCCAAGAACTCGATTTAACTAACCCTGAGGCTGTAGACGCTTACCTTGCAAAGCACCAGCCCGGCTTAATACTCAACGCGGCGGCCTACACAGCGGTGGATAAAGCCGAAAGTGAGCCACAGCAGGCTAGGCGCCTAAATGCCGAGCTACCCGCGCAGCTAGCGGAATATGCAGCGAAGCAGGGCATACCCCTGGTGCACTACTCAACGGACTATGTTTACCCAGGCAACGGCGCATCACCTTGGCAGGAAGATAGCCCCAAGGGGCCGCTAAGCGTTTACGGCCAAACTAAGTTGGAAGGGGATAAAGCGGTGCCTGAAAGCGGTGCCAGCCACCTGATTTTTCGCACCAGCTGGGTCTACGCCTCGCGTGGCAACAACTTTATGAAAACCATGCTGCGCCTGGGCCGCGAAAGGGCTGCATTGAGCATCGTTAATGATCAAATCGGCGCGCCTACGCCAGCACGGCTAATCGCTCAAGTCACCGCGCTGGCATTCACCACGCAAGGCTCACCACTGACCATCAATATACCATCAGGGGTTTATCATCTCGCCCCACGCGGTGAAACCAGCTGGCACGGCTTTGCCAGAGAGATTTTCAACCAAGCCCGTGAAGCAGGGGAAGCACTAGCGATTACGCCTGAAAAAACGGCTGGTATCCCCACGGCAGAATATCCAACGCCCGCCCAGCGCCCACTGAATTCACGCATGGCACTAGGCAAGCTGGAAAAAGCATTAGGCATCACCATGCCATCCTGGCAAAGTCAGCTAGCATTAACGCTTAAAGAACACCTAGATAATTTTTAAGCCACGGAAGGCACGAGTTTTGCCACGGAAGATACAGATAAAACTATATTCTTAATGTTTGTATTTTGGTTTTTCGTTGTTGACCTTATCCGTGCCTTTCCCTGTGTATCCTTGGCAAAAAATCATTAAAGTGAGTTGAGTATGAGCACCCCCCAAAACCGTAAAGGCATTATCTTGGCCGGTGGCTCTGGCACGCGTTTACACCCCATTACCCGCGGTGTATCCAAGCAACTCCTGCCAATTTATGACAAGCCGATGATCTACTACCCGATCTCGGTGCTTATGCTGGCAGGTATCCGCGATATTCTGATTATCTCAACACCGGAAGACCTTCCCCAGTACCAAAACCTACTAGGCACTGGCGAAGACTTTGGCATTCGCCTGGAATACGCTGAGCAGCCTAGCCCCGATGGACTAGCCCAAGCGTTTATCATTGGGGAAGAGTTTATCGGCGAAAGCCCCGTTTGCTTGGTATTAGGCGACAATATTTTCCATGGGCAGCACTTTTCCGATCAGTTAAAGCGCGCTAGTTCACACACGTCGGGCGCGACGGTATTTGGCTATTTGGTGAAAGACCCTGAACGCTTCGGCGTAGTGGAATTTGACGAGCAGGGCCACGCGATCTCTATCGAAGAAAAACCGAGAAAGCCCAAGTCGGCTTATGCTGTTACTGGCCTATATTTCTACGATAACGATGTTGTTGAAATCGCCAAAAACGTAATGCCTTCTGAGCGTGGCGAGCTAGAAATTACCAGTGTGAATAACGCCTATCTAAAGCGTGGTGATTTACGCGTAGAACGCCTTGGCCGCGGCTTTGCCTGGTTAGACACCGGCACCCACGACAGCTTGCTAGAAGCCAGCCAATACGTGCAAACCATTGAACACCGCCAAGGTCTAAAAATCGCCTGCCTGGAAGAGATCGCTTGGCAGCACCAGTGGATTAGCGACGAACGCCTAGCCGAACTAGCCAAGCCACTTGCCAAAACCCAATACGGTCAATACCTGCAACGCCTACGCAAAACAAAGGGGAATAAGTGAGGGGTGAGTTGAGGAGAAGGTAGTCTCATCCTTCACACCTTACGGTTTAGATATGCAATACGAAAAACTTGCCATTCCTGATGTCGTGCTCATTACACCCCAAGTCTTCGGTGATGAGCGCGGTTTTTTCATGGAAACCTTTCGCCAAAGCGAATTCGAAGCTCACTGCGGTCATCACACGTTCGTGCAGGATAATCATAGCAAATCTGCCCATGGCATTTTGCGTGGCTTGCACTACCAGCACCAACAGCCCCAAGGCAAGCTAGTGCGGGTAACGCAAGGCGAAGTTTTCGATGTTGCTGTGGATATGCGTCAAAGCTCTCCAACCTTCGGCCAGTGGGTTGGAGCAATGTTAAGCGAACAAAATAAGCAAATGCTGTGGGTACCGCCAGGATTTGCTCATGGGTTTTACGTAACAAGTCATCAGGCAGAGTTTCAATATAAATGCACTGACTATTACAACCCTGCCGATGAGCACTGTATTATCTGGAATGACATTGAATTATCCATCCCGTGGCCATTCACGAATAACAAATACCCTATTGTTTCAGTGAAAGATGCACAAGGTAAAGCGTTTAGTGAATCGGTTTGTTGTTAGAAAGTTATTAATAAATATTAGTTTTGGCTATATCTGACAGTTTTTTGAAAAGCTTATGTTGAAGTGAATAAAGAATTAAATTTATTCTACTAAAGCTGAAGGGGCGGTTTCGAAAGAAAAATACATTGAATTTTTTCAGTGTTGAAGAGATATAAAAGAAATATTTTGACTGGTTAAATTTTTTACATCAAATATAGAATTTTATGAAGGTGTATCTGTGAAGTTAAAGCAATTACAGAAAAAAATAAGTCCGTACTATGGGGCTGCATTGATGACGCTGCTGTGGTTGCTGAAACAAGTAGTGATAAGAGTTGGTGGTAAAAAGCAGTATTATGCATTTATCGCAAAGTTGCTCAAGAAAAATAGGCTTTTTGATGAGAGTTGGTATCTGGAAAATAATCCTGATGTGGCCGATGCTGATATTAACCCCTATCTACATTACGCAACATACGGCGATAGAGAAGGTAGGGCACCAATGCCGTTGTTTAACCCTGCTTTTTACAAAGCTAAGTCTAAAAGCAGAGGTAGGTTCGTCAATACCTTGATTGATTACACAATGATAGGATGGCATAAAAAATATTCACCAAGTAGTTGGTTTGATATCAATTACTATTTGTCTAATAATAAAGACGTACGTAAAAGTCAGTTGGAACCGCTATATCACTATTTGCATTTTGGGGGCGTGGAAGGTAGATCCCCTAATCCTCAATTCGATGGTGGATGGTACCTAGATAATAATCCTGAAGTAAAAATAGCCAAAGTAAACCCACTCGTTCACTATCTTCAAGAAGGGCACTATTCGGGCCTACCAACAAGGGAGGAAAATTGTAATTCAGTAGTTAATGTAATGCATCAACCTTGGGAAGATATTTCAAAATTGTTAAAGCCCTTGCAGTTTGAAGGTATGTTAGAAATAGATATTATTATACCTGTCTATAAAGATAAAGATTTAACACTGCGCTGTATTGCTAGTGTGTTAATGGCAGAGTACACGACGCCTATTGAGCTTGTGGTTATTAATGACAAAAGCCCCGATCCAGAGTTAACCGCTGAGCTTCAGAAACTGGCTGAGCGAGGACTAATTAGCTTGTATGAGAATGCAGAAAACCTAGGTTTTGTAGGTACTGTTAATAAAGGAATGTCGCTTCATGGCGATAGAGATGTGTTGTTATTAAATTCAGATACGGAAGTATACAATCATTGGCTAGATCGGATTCGCTATGCTGCTTACCAAGAAGTGACCACTGCCACTGTCACGCCACTATCTAATAATGCCACCATTTGTAGCTATCCTAGATTTTTGCATGATAATCCCTATCCGTTAGAAACGTCTTATAAACATCTGGATCAATTAGCAAGTCAGTATAATCAATGCCAATACGTTGAAGCGCCTACAGGTGTTGGCTTTTGTATGTATATCAGGCGTGATGCAATAAACCACCTAGGTTCGTTTGACGAAGACGCTTTTGGGAAAGGTTATGGTGAAGAAAATGATTTTTGCCAGCGTGCAATAGCAGCTGGTTGGAAAAACATAATTGCGACAGATGTATTTGTAAGGCACCTAGGTGGTGCTTCCTTTCTCGGTGAAAAAGGAAAGCGTATCACCAATGCACTACAAGTTTTATCAAAACGATATCCTGATTATCAAAAGCAAGTAGACGATTTTATAAAAAGTGATCCTTTAAAGAAGTATCGTATGAGGTTAGATGTGGCACGACTATCTACCTTTACTCAAGAGCACAATATTTTAATGGTTTGTCATAATAGAGGAGGAGGGGCTGAGCGACATTTGCGTGAAGATGCGGCTAAAGCAATGCAAGAAGGTAAAGGTGTTTTTTATCTTAGGCCTGAACGTCATAAACCTTTCAGAGTGAGACTTCAGCACCCTTACTGTCGGCAGTTACTAAACCTAGACTCAGTAGTTCTTTCTAACACGGAAGCAATGTGTAAGTTACTAGAACCTCTAGATATCAGTATTATTAACCCTCATGGCATGGTGGATTTTACGATAGATGCACCATTGCACTTGATGGAGTTAGCTAAGCAATTAAATGCCTCACTGCACATTGATATTCATGACTATAAAGTAATATGTCCAAGGATTAATCTAGCTGACGAGCATGGCTTCTACTGTGGAGAGCCTTCTTCAAAACAATGTAACCGCTGCCTCAAAGAGAGAGGGAACGACTTTGGAGAGGAAAGTATTGAGAATTGGCGTTCGATACACCGAGATATTATGAAATTCGCTGATATAGTGACAGTGCCTGATGAGGACGTTCAGCGTAGACTTGAAAAATACTACTCAGAAGTAGCCTACCAAGTTATTCCTCATGACCAACTCCCTGTTATTAAAGAACAACGAAATATACAAAAACCGGGTTCCACTTTACATGTTGTAGTAATTGGTGCGATCAGTAAGCTGAAAGGCTTTGAAGTGCTTCTAAATTGTGCAGTAGATGCAAAAAAAAGAAAGTTACCTATTCGTTTTACCGTAATGGGTTTCTCTATGAATGACTTGTTATTACGCGCCCAGGGTGTAGAGCTTACTGGTCAGTACAAAGAGTCTGATGCATTGAGTATTTTAGCTGAATTAAAGCCAGATACGATATGGTTACCATCTATATGGCCAGAGACATATAGTTATACGTTATCCATTGCATTGCAAACCGTAACGCCTATTGTTTCCTTTAAGATAGGAGCAATTGAGACGCGTTTAAAAAAATACAACCGTAGTGATTATCTTCTACCGTTAAATTATGCAAGTGAGCCTAAAAGAATAAATGATTTTTTAATTGATAAATTAAACCAATATTAAAGAATTGAGAGTACGCAAGGATGATTCCAATGAAGCAGTTAGTAAAAAAGCCTAAAGCATTTTTTCAATCCAAAAAAGTAGAAAAAAGAGTTGAAGGCTACGTCGAGCGTGTAACACATGAAGGTATAGAAGGTTGGGTAATTCATCTCGACAGAAAACCGTTGTCACTGAGTATAAAACTTGAGGGGCAAGAATACACACTGGCTCCACAATGGCATACAAGAGATGATGTTGCGGCTCAACATGGTAATGACTTTCATACGTCAGGATTTACAGCTGAGTTACCTGATAAAGTTAAAAACGCATTAATTAGCAAAAAGATAGATAAAACAATGCTGGTAGTTTTGGCTGATA
This sequence comes from Halomonas sp. GT, assembly GCF_002082565.1. Classification (NCBI taxonomy): domain Bacteria; kingdom Pseudomonadati; phylum Pseudomonadota; class Gammaproteobacteria; order Oceanospirillales; family Halomonadaceae; genus Halomonas; species Halomonas sp. GT. Next base: position 2,668,142 of record NZ_CP020562.1, on the reverse strand, counting down.
GTCACGAAATAAAAATTACTGGTGATTTGCCAAGCTTACAAAAAAAAACAAACCAAGTTTCTAGCGCTAGCTATTCGTCTGAGGCGACTATAAGTTCAGAGATTAATAAGGAAGCGTTGATAAGCACAATAAATAGCAAACATGGCGATGTGATAGCAGGAATTGAAGGCTTTGATCATTTTGTTATCAAAGGTTTCATTACGTTAGCTACTCACGAGACACCTCTATTAACAGTAAAGTTAGGTAAAGAAACTCAGGATTGGCCAGTACTACTTCGCACCCCTATTAGTGATATAAGCACTGAGGCATCGGGCTCGCTCGCAAAGATAGGTAGTGCCATACAGAAAGCTGCATCAATCAAAGCAACTGTACAACATCCATTTGAAATTGAAGTGCCTGGGTATGTTTGGGAAAATTGTAAATCGGCTCTTAATAACACTATTGAGATAAGTATTCATTCTGTAAGTTATCCGGGGGCACTTAAACTTAGCCTCACAAGCGAACAGAAATTTTTATGGCTTGAAGATATCGCCAAATTGCAAGAATCAGACAATAAGCAGTATCTAGGCTTATTGGCGTTAGAGCACCTACGTTTTTCTGGGGCATTAACTTCACTGGAGGAAAGTACCCAAGCTTATTATCGTGATTTTGCAACTACTATGCAGCTAGATAGTTTTTTGAATGCAGGGGGTGGGCAGGAAGAAAGTGAAATTTCTATAGCCTCCTATTCTGTTGGCTTTGATACGCAATTAATGTGGCAGGCGCAAAAAAAATTAAATCATAAACTCCAGGAAAAACACAGCAATACATTCGATGCGATTTCAGCGGTTGTTCACGAGCTTCAACTGGTAGGTAACGTTAAAAAAACTTTCTTGCAGTCTGTTATTCCGCTGATGGCCAAAGAAGCCAAGCTACTTAGCTTAAAGCAGTTGACGGATTTTACGGGTTACTACTCACTTGATCATGCTGATAATACCTGGGCGGTTTCCTTAGCAATTGCTCCGTTGGTAGCCGACCGTCAGCTAGGTCGGGCAACCGATGCGATGTGGCGGTTGGGAAAAATGCTGGACAAAGGTTGGCTTAACACAGAGTGTGTTTGGTATGCAGTTCATCATATACAAGTGTTAGAATCGCGAGGGGAGGCTACCCAGGCACAAGCCGAGAAAATGCGTTATGCCGTATTAACACTATTAGATAACCTTCAGGGCGAATGGTTTTCGCGGCTTCATGATGCATTGTTACAAGACTCATTGGTAGCGATGCTGAGTAAGCTTCCACAGATGACCGATTACCAGCAAAAAGATGTCGCTTTAGCAGCTGTTCGTCACTATGGTCTTTCACCCTCTTTTTGGCAGAAGTTAGATCAAGCGGGCATGATGCCTAGCGCGCCTGCTTCCTTGGTAAGAGCGCATCAGCACTGGCAGACTATTCAATATGCGTTTACTCATCTTGATGAACTCACTACACAGTGGCGTCAGGTTCATCGTGGGCTCGAATATTTCAAACTAAAACGCAACCCTGAAGCGCGTTTTATGCAGCGTGAATTGGTAGCAGCGCTTCTACCAAAACAAACTCTTGGAAATCAAGAATTATTCGAACTACTGCAGGATGTTATTGGTGCCGATCACATGGAAGCTGTGCGTTATGCCGCACACCCACTGATTAATCAGGCCATTAGTGAACAGTTAGTAGCATTATATCGTGATGATATTCGTAGCGTACTGCGTCAAAATACTGAACGAGCCAGCAGTGTTTCAAATAATGCACAAAATTTTGCCGCAAAAGCGTTGTTAGAAAACCGGCTTGGTAATGATCAACTCATGGCAATTCACAACTGGCACGCCATGTTCTTAAGTGTAGATATGCTGACTAGTGCTTTAAGTCTTTATCCAGAAGACGCCTCTACACACTTACAGCTTATCGATCACTGTCTCCAGCAAATAATAGCAGACTCGAATCCGGCCTATTGGTTACCTGCACCTGCATGTACGGCGTTGGCTAACCTCCAGCAGTTATCGAATCAGCACGCTATGATTAAGCAGTGGTTAAAAGGGATACGTGCCACGTTAGAAGCTAAATTTGGTAATATTCACGATGCACTGTTTTCTAAAATCACACCGGTTGCGCTCAGTGCAAAAAAACTTAGCATTCAGCCGGCTTGGCCGCAAGACACCTTAGTGGTGATCTACTCTTGCCGTGCTTATTTGGACACCCGTATTAAGGCAATTCGTGAAACCTGGCTGCAAGACCTAAAGGCACGTGGAATACCTTATGTGATTATGGTTGGTGACGGCAATGACACGCTAACGGGGGACATATTAGAGCTTAACGTTTCAGATACCTATGAAGATTTACCCCATAAATCGCTAAAGTTGATGGAGTGGGTGTATCAGAACACGGCTGCTCAATACGTATTAAAAATTGACGATGACTGCTATTTGGATGTAGACAATTACTTCAATACCTTAGCCTACCGCAAGCACCATTATTATGGGCGGGTAATTTATCGCCCTATTGGTGGTATGGACCGAAGTTGGCACCATACAAAATCTAAGACTATGCGTGCCCAAAAAGCGCTGGATAAATCGCCAGAACCCTCCTTATATGCAGATGGCGGCGGTGCCTATACTCTTTCACGCATAGCGCTTAAAGCACTAATAGAAGCGAAAGCAACGCCTGAGGGTAAACGCTTAATCGTTAACTCCTTCATGGAGGATAAGTTGGTAGGCGACTTGCTAGCGATGCAAGGAATTGCACCAAATAATGAAGATTACGAATGTTATCAGCGCCGCCGGACTTATGGCGCTGCTGTACCTATCGGCATGTTTGAAAATACATTTATGCCATCTGCGGCTACGCCTACTCAGGTTACCCACCTAGATCTTGCGGAACATCAAAAGATTGCCTATCAAGTAAAAGGAACAGATCAACTATGGCCTAAAAAAATATGGCCATCTTGTTGGGGGGCTTCAGTTAAGGAGAAAAGTAACCAGCTTGAATTGATTTCTTCACTGGAAAAAGTACAAGAGCTTACTAGCAGCTGTGTTATTGTCGTAGCCACTGTGCGTAATGAAATGATTATGCTGCCACATTTCTTGGATCATTACCGGAAGTTAGGGGTTAAAGCATTTATCATTTCTGATAATTGTTCGGATGATGGCACGCGAGAATACCTCTATGAGCAACCGGATGTTGTGCTCTACTCAGCAGACACTGAGTATAAATACTCACATTATGGAGTAGCTTGGCAACAGGCTATTTTAGCCAACCACTGCATAGGAAAATGGGCGTTGATTGCCGATGCAGATGAGCTACTGGTATTCCCTGGCTACCAGCAACGTTCACTGCAAAGCTATGTAGAGGAAGTAGAGTCAAAAGGATACGATTGCATTCGTACGGATATGATTGATATGTACCCATTCGGTGATTTGAATAATGCCGATTTTACGGTCGATAAACCATTTGAAGTAGCGAATTGGCACGATAAAAAACCCTTGGTGGACTGGTGTATTGGCAGTGGTTTTTATTCTAATAATATTAGCTCTGTAAGCAGCCTGCGCCATCGAATTGATCAAAATGCTGAACCAAATGCCTTTACATCGCAAAAATATGCGTTACTCAAGTACACACCATGGATTCGTACATCTCAAGGCATTCACGATATTGCAAATGTTAATGTACTGAGCGATAACGTATGGTTTGCTCACTTTAAGTATCATGCTGGTTTTAAAGCCAAGGTAAAAGAAGAGATCAAACGCAAGCAGCACTATGGTGGTGCTAAAGAGTACCAACGTTATGCAAGTATGTTAGCTGAGGCTAATGGAAGTTTTGGTTGCAGTGAAAATTCTGTTAAATTTTAATTTTACGAGTATGCTATGTCTGATAAAAAGCCTTTGATTATTTGGACCTTTCGCAGATCTGGGGGAACTAATTTAGGTCAAGCCCTTTTTAAAGCAATGCCTTTTCCAACTGTCGAGCATGAGCCGTTTAATATAGATAGAATTTATGGGAATGTTACCCTGAACTGGAAAAAAAATAAAAATTATTGTGAACTTGAGGAAAGTATAGATGATATTCTTAAAAGTAAGCCCTTGATAAAGCATTGTCTTGAAATAATGCCGGATGAGCTGAATTTAGCTTTAATGAAAAAAAGCATTGAGTACGGTTATCGTCATTTGTTTCTGTATAGGGAGTATTCTACTGATAGGCTTTTGAGTTTGAATTATGCCCAAAAAACAGGCATATGGGGGAGGGAGCATAAGAATAAGAAAAGAATTAATGAAGAGGTTTATCAGTCTGATGTGAATGTAAGTAGCTTGATTTCACACGAGATTGAATCTAGAAGAAAGATGAGGTTTGTGTATGACTATTTAAATAAAACAGGAGCAAAGCCTCTCTCACTAACTTTTGAATCCTTGTATACAGGAGTTTATCATTATAGCCAGAGTCTGGCAGAGCAAGCATTTAAGATTTTGGGAGTTAAAGAAAGTACTCCAACTGCGGATGTGTTGAAAAAAATGCTTAGGGGAGGAGGTCAAGGTACAAAAGATAAGTACTTAGTGTTTCCTGGTTCCGATATCTTAGTAAAGCAATCACAAAGTTTGGGTAAGTTTAATCTCGTTAAGCTTCCGGTTTCTAGTCTGACGTATAGCGATTATTCATATTCACTGGATTGTTTTGAAGTCTGGAGTGCTCTGCCTGGTGTCCGAGAAGATGAAACTGTTTTTTCCGGTGTTTTCTTTGATTCGGATATAGAAAAGAATTTTAAGATTATTTTTAGAAGCGAAAATGGTTGTGATGTTGAGATTAAATTTGGTTTGCCTTCTCCAAGGATTGAAGAAAAATTTAAAAATAAATCTTACTCATCTGTTGCCAGATTTATATCCCCGGTTATTCAAAAGTCACCAGGGTGGCTAATTCTTTCTTACGAAGGGAGCGAAAAACAACTATGCTTTATTGATGACTGGGGATAATTACGGCTAGTGATTTTGAAATGATTTTATTTTCTGGGTTTTTTTCTTATTAGCGGCTCTCTGTTAAGTATAATAAAAAAAGCTTCTACCGCATGCTCTATTGTTTGCCAAAATCAAGATAATTTTCGAGATTTTAAATATAAGTTATACTAAATAATAATCTATGCTTAACAAACTCTGTCTTGTAGGAAATATTTGTTTCAGATATTTTGTTGTGAGATAATTAAAATTGTGGTTAGAGTAGATGTCGCAAATGGCAAACTAACTCTTCCATCTCTTGAGACTGAAGGAATGTTTCAAAATGATTCTGAGTCTGGGGTTTTAGATTTAAAGCCGGATCAATCTTTACCTAATGTAAAGCTTGATTTTTTTTGAGTGAATTAGTTAACTAGAAAAGGATTATGTTATGCAAAATGCTAGTAAAATTGGATTTATTGGCAATCCTAGTGGTCTTCCTCATGGCAGCAAAGATAATACGGGAAATATTGTTCATGGATATGCTGCCCGTTCTTTTTTTAAAGATTGGGTTAAGGTAGGGACAAATACTAGCGCAGATAATATTGCTAGGACTCGTGAAAGTATTACTCATTTGGGATTCGTTACAGCAACTATGCTACATGTAAACAGGACTCCTAAATATATTGCTTCACACGAAAATGTGGCTGATTTTATTGAAAAACTTGATTTACCAGTCACTACATTTGGATTTGGATGTCAAGCAGAACTCGGGCAGAGTATTAAAGACGCTAAAGTCGATGATCGTTCAGTTCGACTTCTAAAGGCTATATCTGATCGCGCAGAATCAATTGCAGTAAGAGGTGAATTTACAGCGGAGCTTTGTAATAAATATGGCGTCAAGAATGTCGAAGTCATAGGTTGTCAATCTGCTTATTTTGGAGGACTTCAAAACCGAGATAGAAAAGATGCTTTCTTTAATAAATTTAATGCTAGCGAAGAAAAATCTGGTGTGTACCTGTCTCTTGGGCCTGATGAAAGCAAGTTGCTGGAAATCGCAATTAATAGTGGGAGTAATATTATTGGTCAAGGTGATCCAACTGAAGAGAGAATTTCTACTGGAGATCTAAGTCGTGAAGACTTTTTGAAAAATGGTAATGCTCATTGGGAACCACCTTATTTACTTAGGATGTTCGAAAGTGGTAAGGTAAGCAAGAGTGATTATTTTAATTACATTAAAAAAAGTTTTTATAAGTTCTATACTGTAGAAGATTGGGTTAACCATTTTTCAGATGGATATGGATTCTGTTATGGAACCCGTTTCCATGGTAATATGATCGCTTTTTGGGCCGGTGTTCCTTCGCTTTGGATAGCGCATGATATGAGAACTTTTGAACTGTGTGAGCATTTGAAACTTCCTTATATAATGCATGATAAACTGCAGCAATTTTCTAGTGCTGATGAGTTGTATGAGCTGTGTGATTACTCTAGTTACTGGAACGCTTTTGATAATCGATTAAGTGATTTTGCTAGATATTTGAAGGTTAATAATGTCGATCAGTTTTTGAGTGAAAATTATCGTAGCAGTTTGATTGTTTGAGTACGGTTTATATTCTTGTTTCAAGGTCTGTTTATAATGCAGTCCTTAAAATCGAGATGTAAGACATTGCTCTCAGATTTATTGTTTTAATTGAAATGAAAAGCAGAATACTTCATTAATCCAAAGCTGTTTCGATAAATAGAGCTAAAGCTCTTAGTGAAGCTGGTGTTTAACTCAGGTATAGATTGATCTAGTGTTGCTTGTATAATGCTCCACTTGATTTTACAATCTATTAGTCTAGGAAAGTGCAAGCAAAACCGCGCTCAGCGCGGTTTTGCAGCGCCCAATAAGATTGATTTAAAGTATCCATCTAAGTGTTAACTTCTTCATTAACTGCTTTGTCGTGTTGTATTTCTATTTTTTCTATAATTTTAATTATCTATGAGAGGCTCAGTATCAACTCTCTGCTATTTTTTGTCAGTATGTACAGTATTTCTGACTTTGAGTTATGACATGAAATCAAACATTTGAGCTCCTAATGGCCGATTTTATAGGCTTTTAATGTGATTTTAAAAGTTATATTCTTAGCCATGACATTTTGTTGCGCTTAATTATCCTGGCTGGTGCGGACAATTCACCTTGATATTGTGTTTTATGATTCTATAAAAACCTGCTAGAGTCATGATCCATGGTTCAGAGGCAGCCTTTAAGGATGAGGCATTGCGTGGGTATTTCCAATAGAAATAGAAAGTTGCTATTCCCTTTATGCTTCTTCAATGCGGCTAATGCAAGTTGCTAGGCCAAGTCCAATCCGATCAAAAAACTGATGGCATACCGCTGTATCTGAATCACTTAAGTCCTTACAAAAATTTCTTGTGAGGTGTTACATATTCTCTTCGAATCATTTCTGGCGGCCACTTAAACAAGTTTTTCGGCACTTAACTCTGCTGACTCGATGCAGGTTTGGACTTCGCGAGTCTGAACGATTCCATTAAAGATTGTTTTAATTAAGGATATTTGTAGCCAAATTTATAAAAATTATTTTAAATTAAATTAGTAAGTGCTAATGTTTTTTCTGATGGCTGAAGTTCTTCTCATCGGTCACGTAGGCATTGCCTTAGAAACTATTTAGCTCATTAATTGGATCAATCCGCTCAAAGGATCCAACTTGTTTGATCAGCCATTTTTGATGGCAGCACGTAACCAACACCGTCACGTAGGGTATTCATAGCTATTTTTTGCATCCCACAAAGCCAGGTGTTTACTAGGGCTATGGAAGGTTAGGTAATGATTAGTCAATATTTTAAAAAATCTAAGCCAAATATTACTTTGCATATTGGTATGAATAAAACTGGTACCACCGCGCTGCAAGCTTATTTTCAACAAGCCAGTGATAAGCTAGCTAAGCACGGTATTTTGTATCCTAAGACAGGTCGTATTGGAGCGGCACATTACTCTTTAAGTGCTTCCCTCGGTTTTTGTAATCCTGGAGTTCCTTCAGAGTGGATATGTTCGCCTGAAGCACTCTTAAAATCTTTAGAAAATGAAATCACTTCCGATACCCAACAAATTATTATCAGTTCTGAAGATTTTTTGCTTAACAAACCATTTGACCGTTTGAATAAATTTTTTAAAGGCTACCCGTTAAAGGTCGTTATTTACTTACGCCGTCACGACCATTGGTGGCTTTCCGCCTATGCCCAAGCGGTTAAAATGAAGCACCTCCCCCCTTGGAATAAGGGGGCCTATGGCTTTATTAATTTTCAACGTAAAAAAAATCCCCGTTATGGTGATTACCGTCACTTAATTGATCGGTGGGCAGAGGTAGTTGGAAAAGAAAATATAATTGTTCGTCCATACGAATTTGAGCAAAATCAACCTGATTTAGCTAGTGATTTTATTACGGCTATAGGCCAGCAAAATTTACTCTATAAATTACCAAACATGGCACAGCGAGATAATGTATCCTTGCCAATTCGTTCACTTCAATTAATGGATATTTTTCAACGACTAAATGCCAGTAAAGAGCTGCGATATGCTCTTTTAAAGCATGCTAAAAAAGTGCCTTTTGATGATGTATCAAGACATATTCAAGATATGATTAAGCCCGAGTTTCGTATACGGCTAATAGAAGAGCAGTTAGCTTCCTATCATTATATAGCTCAGACGTACTTGGGTCGTGAAGATGGCCGATTATTTTATGAACCACTTCCAGCCCTAGATCCCGAGTGGAAAAGTGTTCCATGGCCTTCCCATGAAGAGATCGCTCAGCACGTGGTTGACGTAATGGAGCAATTGAATGGCTAGCCATGCAGTACATGCCATTATACATGTTGGTATGCCAAAATGTGGTAGCAGTGCTTTACAAATAGCATTGTCTAACCATCTCCTTAGCGGTTCATACAGCTATACTGTGATCCGTGAAAATGCAGAAGTGCTTAATGGAGAGCTAGTCAAACGTTTGGCGAAAACTTCTGCAACTGGGTATATGCCCTCTGTTTCTGCGCGAAAAATCGCTGATTGGAAGTCTACGCAGTGGCAGGATTGTAGAAATGCTATCGCTAAGATTGCCGAGCTGGGAAATATTCCAGTTTTTTCCAATGAAGCTTGGGGCAATCAATTTTCTCAGTTTGCTAAGTTAGATATACTAAGACGCTTAGGTTTAAAAGCAGATGTTGTTATGTATGTTCGCCCTCAAGTACAGTGGTTAAACTCTGCCTGGTGGCAGTGGGGCGCTTGGACTGGACAACCTTTTGATTTATGGTTCAAAAGTAGTATACAGAAAGCCGATTGGTTTAATGTTTATCAAGAATGGTTAGCAGTTCCCGGTGTAGATAATGTTACGGTACGACTGCTTCCTAATGATGTCGTTTCCGACTTTAATCAATTCTTGGAGCAGCCTGAGGCTGCTACTTCTCGCGCAAATGCAAGTTTGCCTGCTTATTTGTTACGTTTCTTTCAACAGCATGAAGAGCTTCGGAGTGGTGCGCACTCCTCTGAAATTGAGTTTGTAATGGCTCGTCATGTTGATTTTCCTAAAGCATCTACACCTTGGGTGCTTAGTGACCAGCATATTTCTTTTTGCTTAAGCTACTATGAATCGAGTAACCTTAAGCTTTTGAATGCTCTTAATGAAAAGCAGAAATTAGAAATGAGACAATGCTCTGCCTGGTGGGCAGCTGATTATTATAGCGACTATTGTTTAGAGTCACCATATCAGACTCCACTTTATATAAACGACGTAGAATTAATTGCTAAAAATGCTATGCATGCTTTAGTGTCATTAGATCGTTCTCATCGGAATTTGCAGCGGCGCTATGATTTGCTTCAGCAGCAATCAACTACCGCAGGCAGTCCTACAACTAAGTCGTTACTTAGGTCTTGGTTGCGTCGCTTTACTCGTACTAGCTAAGGGCAAGTGTGAATATTATTTTTTTAAAATCAGATGTTAACCTTATTGAAGATGTATTAGGGAATTATGATCTCTCAAAATTGTTAAACGATAAGGCATATAACTTATTGACAAGCATGTCGATTGACGGCGTGCTGTCAATTCGTCAACGCCATGATATTGCCGATGTATTGCGTGATATGGCGACATCTTTGGAGTGGTTGGATCTTGTTCAGGCGCACAAGTTAATGAAGCGTGCTTTGTATTATCGTCCAGATGGGCCTTTTCTGAACAAAAAGATGCAACAATATTGTCGGTATTTAGAAGTAGCTAAAAACGGCCTGTGTGAGGTAAATGGTGTTTCACTCTCTTTTCCGAAGCAGCCACCTATATCTTTACTTCGATCTCTGGCAGATGGCAGCTATGAACATAAGGAGGCCGAGCTGGTAGCATATGCTATTGATCGAGACGATCGTGTTCTCGAGCTTGGCGCGGGGGTTGGGTTTATGGGGATAACGGTGATGCGTTGCTGCGAACCTGCTCATTACGTGGCGTATGAGGCTAATCCAGAGCTGCTCTCTTATATTCAACATAATCAAAAATTAAATAATATTAGTTTTGATATACATAATGCTGTGCTTTTAGAGGAAGAAAGTACACAGCCATTTTATGTAACACCTGCGTTTTGGGGCAGTAGCTTACTACAGCCTAAAGAAGGAGCGTATCAGCAGGTAGAAGTTCCGGCACTTAATAAGCATCTTGTTATGGCAGAGCTGCTTCCCACAGTGCTTATTATTGATATTGAAGGTGGTGAATCTGCATTTTTTGAAGGATTGAATTTAAACAGTGTTATGAAGATTATTGTTGAAATTCATCCGCAGATACTAACGGATTCTGAGTTAACTGCTATTTACAAAACGCTTATTGACGCTGGTTTTTTATTAGATTTTAAAGTGTCGGGTAGGCAAGAGCTATTTTGGTATCGGCGTGACATTAAGGAGGCAGCATGAAGGTATTGGTAGTGGGTGGCGCAGGTTATATTGGATCTCATATGGTGAAGCAGTTAGCTCGCCAAGGTCATGATGTGGTGGTTTTAGATAATCTTTCCACCGGTTTTCGTTCTTTGGCCAGGTACGGAAAACTGGTAGTTGGCGATTTAGCTGATACCAATTTACTTGAGCAGCTATTCCAACAATATACTTTTGATGGCGTGATGCACTTTGCTGCTGCAAGCTTAGTGGGCGAGTCTGTTCAGCAACCAGGTAAGTATTACCGTAACAATGTATCCAACACGCTTAACCTACTAGAGGTGATGGTTAGGCATGGCACACGACACTTTATATTTTCTTCCACTGCGGCCACATTTGGCGAGCCAGAGTATGTGCCTATTGATGAAGCCCATGCTCAAACACCTATCAACCCTTACGGTGCTAGCAAGCTAATGGTTGAGCGTATATTGCAGGATTTTTACAATGCTCATGGCCTTAACTCCGTTTGTTTGCGTTATTTCAACGCCTGCGGAGGAGACCCTGAAGGCGATATTGGTGAGTGCCACGATCCTGAAACGCACCTGATACCTATTATTTTACAGGCGGCATCAGGCAGACGCAGTCACATTACAGTTTTTGGACGCGACTACGCGACCGAAGATGGCACTTGTGTACGTGATTATATCCATGTCGAAGATTTGTGTTCTGCTCATGCTCTTGCATTACATGCATTGAACGCGCAACAGTTAAAGGGAGCGCTTGCTTATAACTTGGGTAATGGGCTGGGATATTCTGTTCAACAAGTAATTTCTGCTGTGCAAAAGGTAGTGGCTGAAGATGGCAAAGAGGTCATTGTCGAAGAAGGTCAGCGGCGTCCTGGTGATCCTGCAACGTTAGTGGCAGATGCTACCCTGGCAAAAGAAGCTTTGGATTGGCGGCCACAATATGCTGATTTAGAAACAATTATTCGTCATGCATGGGCTTGGGAAAAGAAAGTCGTTCTTAGCGCAGAATAGTGCTTATCCGGCCTGTACAGGTTTTATGTGCAAAATAATACGTTTATCGTTCTTAGCGATAGTGGCCTGCCCACTGAAGATATCTACTTTCTCGAATCAGCAGCTCCGGCGCTGCGACGTCAGGGGGCAACGATTGAGCGCGCTGTTGCTTCGCGCTCTTTTGGTGCGGCTTGGCGTCATGGCCGCTCTTTTTTACACCAGTATGCTGGCGCAAATTTGTTGCTATGCCGCTCGCTGCCGTTGGGCTGGCTGCGCTGGCTAGAACGGCATCGCCAAGCATTTGGCTATATCGGTTATCTAATTGATGATGATATTGGGGCGGCCGCCCATGACACTACGTTGCCGCCAGCTTACCGAAAACGTATGGCGCGCGTTGCTAAGTTTCAGCCCCGCTTAATGGTATTAAGCAATGAAGTAATTGCGTGCAGCGATGTTTTGGCTGAGCGTTTTCGTCCTCATCACCCGTGCGTATCAGTCTTAACGCCGCCTCTTATCGCTACGCTGCCAATGAAGACCCACTTTGAGTCATCTCCTTCAGCCTCGGCACCGTGGCGAATCGGTTTCCACGGTACTCGAGCCCACCTGGATGACTTGTTGAACATTGCTCCTGCTTTGCAGGCTATTCAGTACACTCGCGACGACACACAGCTTGAGCTGATGCTGGGTAAGCATACACCAAGCGCCTTGGTAGAATTACCCAATGTTTTGGCACCAGGCCCGCTACCTTGGCACGCTTTTCGCAGTTATCAGGCTAAGTGCCACCTGCACATTGGTTTGGCGCCGTTATTAAATACGCCCTTTAATCAGGGCAAGTCGTTTATTAAGTTTCTGGATATTGCTGCGATGGGCGGAGTGGGCGTCTACTCTAACCGTTATCCTTATACCGACGTGGTAAATGATGGGATTAATGGGCTGTTAGTAGAGGATGACCCAGAGGCTTGGCAAGCTGCTATTGAACAGCTACTTAATAATCCTATCGCGACGGCTAAAATGGCGCACCAAGCCGCGAAAGATGCCAGTGAAATCGGTAATCCGCAGCGTGCTATAAACTTTTGGCAGGCACGCGCGAACCAATCAAATGTAAATGAGGGAGCAAGTTGAATGGATGCCATCGTTAAGGCGTTTTTTGATGAAACCCCAGATGCCAACATCGCAAAAGAGCGTGTAGCATTTGGAACCTCAGGTCACCGAGGGCGTGCCACAGATCGCACCTTTAACGCGGCACACATTTTTGCGATTACTCAAGCTGTAGTAGATTACCGGAATGAGGCAGGTTACCAAGGCCCTATGTTCCTTGGCTATGATACTCATGCCCTTTCAAAACCCGCATGGGAGTGTGCTTTACAGGTGCTTGCGGCTAACAAAGTACCGGTGCTTATCGAAAAAAATCATGGTTTTACGGCAACGCCGCTTGTAAGTCGAGCGATCTTGCAGCATAACCACATTAATGACCTGACAGCACCAGACGCTGCATTGGCTGATGGCTTAATTATTACGCCTTCCCATAATCCACCTGAAGATGGCGGTATTAAGTACAATCCCTCTCATGGTGGGCCTGCTGACACTGAAGTAACTAAATGGATTGAGCTTCGCGCCAATGCCTATTTGCTACGACAGTTATGTGACATTTCTCCAGCCCCGCTAGAGCAGGCGCTAGCGCACGCGCAAGCGTACGATTTCACGGCCCATTATGTGGCTCAGCTGAGTAGCGTAGTGGATATGACCGCTATTCAAAAAGACAATCTTACGTTGGGTGTCGACCCGATGGGCGGTACCGCCTTGCCTGTATGGCAAGCAGTGGCTGAACACTATGGCTTGAATCTTGAGGTGGTCAATACGTCTGTCGATGCCAGCTTTGGTTTTATGCCACTGGATCATGACGGTAAGATTCGTATGGATTGCTCTAGTCCTGATGCCATGGCTAACCTGTTAAAGATTAAAGATCGATTCGATCTCGCTTTTGGCAACGACCCTGACGCTGATCGCCACGGCATTGTTGATGCCAATGGCTTAATGAACCCGAACCACTTTTTAGCGGTGTGCGTAGACTATTTGATTGGCCATCGACCTGAGTGGGCTGAAACGCTCAACATCGGTAAGACGCTAGTGTCCTCTTCGATGATTGATAGGGTTGTGGCCTCTCATCATCGTGAACTCTATGAAGTACCGGTTGGCTTTAAGTGGTTTGTTGAAGGGCTGCACCAGGGGTGGCTTGCCTTCGGTGGTGAAGAGAGTGCTGGGGCGAGCTTATTAACTCGCGATGGAAATGCTTGGTCTACCGATAAAGACGGCATTGTGCTTTGCTTGTTAGCCGCTGAAATCACCGCAGTCACTGGGAAAACACCCAGTGAATACTACCGTTCCTTAACCGAGCGCTTTGGTGAGCCATTCTACAAGCGTGTAGATACTGCCTGTACAGCAGAAGAAAAAGCGGCCTTTAAGAAGCTTACTGCTGACAGTGTTACGGAAACCACGTTAGCCGGTGACCTGATTACCGCTGTGTTGGTTAATGCCCCGGGCAACGGAGAGGCCATTGGTGGTTTGAAGGTAACCACTGACAGTGGCTGGTTTGCTGCGCGCCCCAGCGGTACTGAATCGCTCTATAAAGTGTACGCTGAAAGCTTTAAAGGCCCGCAGCATTTAGATGAACTGATTGATAGTGCCACCACGCTGCTTTCCAGTGTGCTAAAGGGGTAAACAGCGGGGCGGCTACGCCGCCATCGCCGGGATGTCGGACCACCGATAAATCGGCTTCCTACAATAGAACAGCGGCACGGTACCTTGTGGGAGGTAGCTTAAGCTCGCGATGATTGAGGCTCTTCAACCTGGACCAACGTACACGCAAAAGCAGCTATCGGAGTACGAGATTGCTACTCATACTTAACAATTCTTTGTCATCCTATTGTAAACTCTCGCGTTGAATGTGATGAGGGGTGATTTGGCTTAGCTTTTGCCTTGTATATTTGTCAGGTCATCCCTTAATTAATCAAGGAAGACAATATGAACTCACCGCTTTCTAACGTAAATCCACGTGTTTATACACCAGTAAATGAACTGCATGTGCATGCAGAACATCTTTATGCCCAGTCCTTAAGTGATCTTTTAGGTAATGATTCCGGCTGTGCTCAACAGCGTGCCCGTGCATTGGCATTCACCTTCGGTAGCTTGCATATTGATTTCAGTAAGCAGCGTTTAACGACTGAAACCATCGGGCTTTTAACGGCATGGGCAGAAAGCTGTGGGCTAACTGCTAAACGGCAGGCGCTGTTTGCTGGTGCTGAAGTCAATCCTTCTGAGAAGCGGGCGGCACTGCATGTGGCTGCAAGGTGGCCAACTAACGAAGTGCCACCAGAGGGCATGGAAAGTGCAGCAGCTTTTTGTCAGCACCAGCGTGAACGTATGTCGGAGATGGTTAAGCGGGTCCATCGTGGTGAGTGGTATGGCGCTACCGGGCAAGCGATCACCGATATTGTGCATATTGGTGTGGGGGGCTCTGATTTGGGGCCAAAACTGATCAGTGAAGCGTTAGCAGATCGCCCCAGTAGCATTAAAGTAGACGTGCACTATGTTTCTACGATGGATGGCGCGCAGCTGCTGCCCTTGATGGAGAGCTTAAACCCTGCGACTACGCTGTTGGTGTTGGCCTCCAAATCCTTCACTACCGCAGATACTCAGTTTAACGTACGTACGGCGCTGGCGTGGTTAAGTCACGCACTAGAGGTAGATGAAGCGACCGTTTGTCGTTATCAGTTGATTGGTGTGTCATCTAAGCCTGAAAAAATGACGGATTTTGGCATTCCTGAATCGCAGCAGTTGGTGTTCAAGGAGTGGATCGGTGGTCGCTTTTCGCTGTGGTCGCCTATTGGGATAAGTGTAGCAATGCAGCTTGGCTTGGAGTGCTTCGATGCGCTATTAGAAGGGGCGCATGCCATGGATAAGCATTTTTTGGAGGCGCCGTTAGCATCAAATTTACCAGTATTGATGGCCTTGGTAGGGGCGTGGAACTCGCAATTTTTGAATATTCCCACTCATGCCGTGCTGCCATACGATGGCCGTTTGAAGAGCTTAGCCGCGTATTTGCAACAGTTAGAAATGGAGTCTAACGGTAAAAGTGTTGGCTTGGATGGGCGTTCTGTTTCCCATGCAACATGCCCCATTTTATGGGGAGATGTGGGGCCTAATGGCCAGCATGCGTTTTACCAACTTTTGCATCAAGGTAGCCACACGGTGAGCGCTGATTTTGTGGCGGTTACGCAGCGCCCAGTGGCGGCCTGTGAAAAAGTAAGCCGTGCACTGGAAGCCCAGGAGCAGCTAACCTTAGCTCACTGTTTGGCGCAATCGCAGCTATTTGCGTTGGGTGATGATGCGATTCCTCCATCGCTTCGTGGCTATATGGCTCAAGGGTATCGGGGCAATCAGCCCAATTCTGTTGTATTGTTGAAAACGTTAAATGCATGGTCAATTGGAGCCTTGCTGGCGCTTTATGAACACAAGGTGTTTGTTCAATCGGTCTTATGGAATTTGAACCCTTTCGATCAGCCGGGGGTCGAGCTTGGAAAGCGATTGGCAACAAGCCTGTACCAAACGTTGGCAAATGAGCCAGTTGAGCATCAAAATGTAGAAGATCCGAGTACTACTCAACTGCTGCATAAAGTGAATGAGTGGCGTAAGCAACGAAATGATAAAGGAAGTAGTTAATGACTCAAGTGCGCAAAGCGATTATTCCGGTAGCTGGTTTTGGCACACGCCTTCTGCCCATCAGCAAAGCGATCCCTAAGGAGATGGTGCCTGTTGTGGATCGTCCACTGATTCAGCATGTGGTAGAAGAAGCGCTGGCGGCGGGTATCAATGAAATAATCTTGGTGACGCGAGCGGGTAAATCAGCCATAGAAGACCACTTTGATGCCCACTTTGAACTTGAGCATTCACTTGCCAGTAAGGGAAAAGATGCGTTACTGGAAACACTGTCTGCTATTTCTCCCAAAAAACTCAAAGTGACCAGTGTCCGCCAGCCCAATGCAAAAGGTTTAGGCCATGCAATTTTCTGTGCTGCGCATCTGTTGGATAAAGACGAGCCGTTTGCTGTCATCCTTCCTGATGTGTTGGTAAAGCCCCAGGTGGGTAGCAATGCCTGTGATTTAGGCAGCATGGTAGGGCGCTGGGATGCCAACGATGCTTCGCAAATTATGGTTGAAGCCGTGCCCAAAGAAGATGTTTACCGCTATGGCATTGTTGATTGTGACGAGCCAGCCGCGGGGGAAAGCGCCAACATGCGCGGTGTTGTAGAAAAGCCATCGCCTGAAGAAGCACCTTCTCGCCTTTCAGTCATTGGTCGTTATGTGCTTCCTTATCGCATCATGGAGTTATTGCGCGACCAACCGCCTGGTGCTGGTAATGAAATCCAGTTGACCGATGCGATTGACCGGTTGATGCAAGAAGGCAAAACTGTACAAGCGTTCCGTATGCATGGCCGTACTTTTGATTGTGGACATATTGAAGGATGGTTAAAAGCCAATACGACGCTCGCTCGCGAAGCGGGTTATGAGGTGTAAAGCGCGCCTGTATAACCAATGCTAAAAAAAGCCGCTCAGTTCACACTGCAGCGGCTTTTTTTTGGTCGTGCTCAAAAAGGAAACACCATTGGGGTAATCACTAAGACCGCGGCTGAGTAGGTTAGGCTAACCGGCAAGCCGATTTTGAAGAAATCTGTAATTTTATAGCGCCCTGGGGAATACACCATCAGGTGGGTCTGATAGCCAAAGGGAATTAAAAAGCAGGCGCTGGCACCATAGGCAACTGCCATCACAAATGGCAAAGGGTCGACACCAAAGGCTTGGGCGGTGCTCCAGGCAATAGGAAAAGCCAGTGCGGCGGCAGCGTTATTGGTAACTGTTTCGGTTAACAATAATGTTAGTAGGTAGCAGCCAATAAAAGCGGCGTAAACGCCGTAACCACTAAACATCCACTGCATTCCCTCTGCCAGAACAGAGGCGGCCCCCGAATTTTCTAACGCTTGCGCTATTCCCAATGCAGAACCAATGATCAGCCAAAGCTCAAACGGAAAGCGGCGGCGTAGCTCTGCCAAGCTAATCACTTTTAATAGCAATAGGCCGCCCAGTAACAGTAGCAAGCCATGAAACAGCGGCAGTAAGTTGGCAGTCGCCAGTGCGATAACCGTTGCAAACCCGCCTAGCGTAATGATGCTTTCTTTTCGCGTGAGTTGTGGTCGTGTAAAACTACCACTGAGCAGATGAAAGTTGCGGTCTATATTGCGGTGTTGACGAAAGTCAGCACTCACGGCCAGCAGCAAGCAGTCGCCCACCCGCAGTGGGATTTTGCCAAGCTGGCCTTCTAAGCGTTTGCCGCCACGGCGTATGCCAACAACGCCTGCACTAAACATACTACGGAAATCGACGTCCTGTAGTGTTTTGCTGGAAAGTTCTGATTCATGGGAAATCACCACTTCTACCAAATTAGTGGCGAGCAGGTTATCGGCTTGATGTCCAAATAGATTGAGTCCGGGAAAGCGTTGTAGTGCCTGAACTTTGCTTACTTCTCCAGTAAATACTAGCGTATCGGCCGCTTGAAGGCGTTCTTCTGGCGCGACGGGGCTGATTAGGCGGCCTTGACGTTCAATTTCTAATAGATACAGCCCATTTAGGCTTCTTAAGCCGTTTTCTTCAATACTCTTGCCAATCATCGGTGAGTCGGCTTCTACATCGGCAGCGAGAAAGTAGGAGAGTTTTTCGTCAGTATCTTCCAGGCGATGGTGAGGTAGAGCGCTTGCGCGCCATAACAGTATGCACAGCGTAATTAATGCGACAGGCACGCCCACTAAACTGAATTGAAACATGCCTAGCTCACTACCGCTGGCACTGAGGTTAAAGGAGTTCACTACTAGATTGGTAGACGTACCGACCAGGGTGGTAATCCCGCCTAAAATCGAGGCATAAGAGAGCGGAATTAACAGTCGTGAAGGAGCAATACGCTCTTGGCGCGAGATGGCACCTAAAAAAGCAGCGACGACGGCAGTGTTATTCAAGAATGCCGACAGAACCGCAGTGCTGCCCATTAATTTAGCCGTAGCAAGACGTGGATGGCCTTTAAGCAGGTGGCGGGAAAGCCAATCGAGTAATGGCGAGCGCTCTAATGCAAGCGATACAAGCAGCAATAATAGCAAGGTAGCAAGTGCTGGGTTGGTGTATTGCATTAGTAGCGTACTTGTGTCGACAAAGCCTAGCAGCAAAAACATGCTGGCAAACGTAACAAAAGCAATAGCGGGCTTAACCTTGCCGCTGATTAATAGGACGAGCAAAACGGTAATTGAAAATAAAACGGCCCAGGGGGTCATGATGGGTCCTTATAAAACCAAAAAATACACTAGGTGCTTGATGGATTTTACGCAGGCTTTTATGATGGTGTCTAATAATTGATTTAAATAGTATTTTTCAACGCTAAATATTGATTAAAAATCAAAAGGTTAAAATACATATTGAGCACTAAACATTTATCGCCTGAACTGTTGAATGCGCGTCGTAAGCAGGCTGTTCAGCTACGCTTAGATGGTTACACTGTCGCGGTGGTCAGTCAACAAACAGGGTTATCAGCGCCTACTGTCTCGGCAGCGTGGAAAGCCTTTCGAGAAGGCGGGTGGGCGGCTGTACCTGTCAAGCCACGCGGACGGTTAAAGGGTCAGGCAAATGTGCTTAGTGCGGATGTTCAGGCGTTATTGTGGCAGGCGCTTTTTCAACAACCTGTTCAAGTGCCAGAACAAGTTCCAATC
The DNA here is from genome assembly GCF_002082565.1 of Halomonas sp. GT. Taxonomy (NCBI): domain Bacteria; kingdom Pseudomonadati; phylum Pseudomonadota; class Gammaproteobacteria; order Oceanospirillales; family Halomonadaceae; genus Halomonas; species Halomonas sp. GT. The sequence continues at coordinate 2,648,495 of NZ_CP020562.1, read as the reverse complement.
CAACGGGCAGAAGATACGCCGCATTTGATTGAGCCAGGCTGGAGCAGTGCCGGATTAGCCGAGTGGTTGGCTATTCAGCATGGTGTTGTGCTCTCTCAGCGGGCCATTGAACATTGGTGGGAAGCGCAGGGGCTAAAGCATGAGCCTTGGAAGCTAAGTGCCTTAGCAACGCAGCGTTCACAACAGGGCCGCTGGTTTCGAACCGCAGTAGCTCCGCGCTTCAATAAGTTGAAAGAGGCTGATCAGCGGTGGCAGGGGGGCGTTCGACATATTGCCCATCCTACGAAGTCGCTGTTCCAGATTTATTTGCATGGGTCGAGAGGCCGTTTGCTGATGCGTTGCTTTGAAAGCCCGCCAGACGCTCAGGCATATCTATCTGTATTTGCCGCCTTGAAGGCTTATGGCGTGAAGGTGCTGGTGTTTCATGGGGCGTTGCTAACCGCTAGCCCTGACATTACCGATTGGTTGGCGCAGCAGGCGTCGTTTTGTCTAGTGCCTGTGTCTGCTGATTTAGCGCTTAGCGCCTAACAGCAGCTGAGGTAAGTCCTGAGGTAAGCAAGGTAAGTCGTTATTCAGCATCAACATGCTGCTAATTTTACAGGGTTTTTAAGGCGGTGCTGCGAGCGACCACTTGAAAACAGTTTTTAACACAACGTCGGGAAAGATGATGACATCACTCACCCATTTACAGCGACTGGAAGCGGAAAGCATCCAGATTATGCGCGAAGTGGTCGCCGAGGCCGAAAACCCGGTAATGCTTTATTCCGTAGGTAAAGACTCTGCGGTCATGCTGCACTTGGCACGTAAGGCGTTTGCGCCTGGGCCGCCGCCGTTTCCATTGTTACACGTGGATACGCGCTGGAAATTCCGTGCGATGTATGAATTCCGCGATAAAATGGCCGAAGAGATCGGTATGGATCTTCTGGTGCATATCAACCCGGAAGGCGTTGAGAAAGACATCAACCCGTTTACACATGGCTCGGCGATTCACACCGATGTGATGAAAACCGAAGGCCTGAAACAAGCACTTGATAAGTACGGGTTCGATGCGGCTTTTGGCGGTGCCCGCCGTGATGAAGAGAAGTCACGTGCTAAAGAGCGTGTGTTCTCTTTCCGTTCTGCTCAGCACCGCTGGGACCCGAAAAATCAGCGTCCTGAGCTGTGGAAGCTGTACAACACGCGTAAGAACCCTAAAGAGTCTATTCGCGTATTCCCCATCTCTAACTGGACTGAGCTGGATATTTGGCAGTATATCCATCTGCAGAATATTCCCATTGTTCCGCTGTACTACTCGGCAGAGCGCCCCGTAGTTGAGCGTGATGGTGCGCTGATCATGGTAGACGATGAGCGTATGCCGCTGGAGCCGGGTGAAGTCCCGATGATGCGCAAGGTTCGTTTCCGCACGCTAGGCTGCTACCCCCTAACAGGAGCGGTGGAGTCTGACGCCGATACGCTGCCAGCTATTATCCAAGAGATGCTGCTGACTAAGACCTCTGAGCGCCAGGGGCGAGTGATTGATCATGACAGCGCAGCATCTATGGAGAAGAAAAAGCAAGAGGGGTATTTCTAATGTCGCATTCATCTGAACTCATTGCCGAAGACATCGAAGGTTATCTGAAGGCTCATGAGCACAAAGGCTTACTGCGTTTTATTACCTGTGGCAGCGTCGATGACGGCAAAAGTACTCTGATCGGTCGCTTGTTGTTTGAATCCAAGCTGTTATTTGAAGATCAGTTGGCTGCTATTGAAGCTGACTCTAAAAAGTATGGTACTCAGGGCGGCGATATGGATTTTGCGCTGCTGGTTGATGGTCTGGCAGCAGAGCGTGAGCAAGGCATCACTATCGATGTGGCCTATCGCTTTTTCTCCACTGAAAAGCGTAAGTTTATCGTTGCTGATACGCCTGGGCATGAACAGTACACCCGTAACATGGTGACTGGTGCTTCCACGGCAGACGCAGCTATTTTGATGGTTGATGCGCGCCACGGAATTTTAACGCAGACGCGTCGCCACAGTTTTTTAATGTCATTGATGGGCATGCGGCATGTCGTCGTTGCCATCAATAAAATGGACTTGGTGGATTACTCTAAAGCGCGTTTCGACCAGATCGTTGAAGAGTACCGTACGTTTGCCAAACAGCTCGGTTTGGAAAACATTACGTTTATCCCTATGTCGGCGTTGAAAGGCGATAACGTTATTGAGCCGAGCCCGCACATGCCTTGGTATCACGGCACTACGCTGATGGGCTATTTGGAAACGGTAGAGCTGGATGCTGAGCATTTGCAGCGCTCTCCCTTCCGAATGCCAGTGCAATGGGTGAACCGTCCTAACCTGGACTTCCGTGGCTTTAGTGGCATGGTAGCCAGTGGTGTTGTTCGCCCTGGCGATCAGATTCGTGTTCAGCCTTCTGGTAAAACCAGCACGGTGTCACGCATCTATACCTTTGATGGTGATTTGGATGAGGCGGTGGCAGGACAGTCGGTAACACTGCTGCTGGAAGATGAAATTGATATCTCTCGGGGCGATGTCATCTCCGGTGTAGAGCAGCCTGCGCATACGGCTGATCAGTTCGAAACAACGTTAGTGTGGATGCATGAGGCGCCGCTGCTGCCAGGCCGCCCTTACTTAATGAAGCTAGGCACCCAAATGGTGTCAGCGACCGTTACCGATATTAAATATCAGGTTAACGTTAATACGCTGGAACACACGGCTGGCAAGCAGCTTGATTTGAACGGCATTGGTGTCTGCACGATTAGCCTCAACCGTGCGGTTGCTTTTGATGCCTATAAAGACAACCACGACACTGGCGGCTTTATCCTGATTGACCGTATGACGAACAATACGGTGGGTGCAGGTATGCTGCATTTTGCCCTTCGTCGTAGCCAGAATATTCATATGCAACACGTGGATATTGATAAACAGGCACGTGCGTTGGCGAAGAGCCAGAAGCCCGCAGTTCTGTGGTTCACAGGTCTTTCTGGTGCTGGTAAATCAACGATCGCTAATTTGGTTGAGAAAAAGCTATTTACCCAGGGCCAGCATACCTACTTACTAGACGGTGATAACGTTCGTCATGGTTTAAACCGTGACTTAGGCTTTACTGATGCTGATCGCGTTGAAAACGTGCGTCGCGTAGCGGAAACTGCCAAGCTGATGGTTGATGCTGGGTTGATCGTTATGTCCGCGTTTATTTCGCCTTTCCGTAGCGAGCGTCAACTAGCGCGAGATTTGCTGGAAGCAGGTGAATTCATCGAGATTTTCGTAGATGCACCGCTAAATGTAGTAGAAGCTCGTGATCCTAAAGGTCTTTATAAAAAGGCTCGTCGCGGTGAGCTGAAAAACTTCACAGGCATTGATTCAACGTATGAAGCACCTGAGTCGCCAGATATTCATCTGAAAACCTCAGAAATGAGTGCCGAAGAAGCGGCTGATAGCGTGATTAAGACGTTGCGTGAGCGTGGCCTAATTAGCTGATTTCCATGCAGTGTAGGTTAAACACGTAATGTAAATACTGATAAGCCACCAAGCAGCCAGTCCCTGTTTGGTGGCTTAATCATAAGGAAATGACAAGATGATTGATCAAGCGTTATTGGATTCTGTGGAACGTATTGCTCGTGACGCGGGCGATGCCATTATGACGGTTTATGCACGCGAATTTAGCGTGGAAGAGAAAGAAGACAAAAGCCCATTAACTGAAGCGGATCAAGCAGCTCACCATGTGATTGTGTGCGGCTTGCAGGCGCTTTCTTTACAGTTGCCTATACTCTCTGAAGAGGATGCAGAAGGCTTTGCTGGTGTGGACAGCAATGGTTGCTATTGGCTGGTAGATCCGCTTGATGGCACAAAAGAGTTTATCAAGCGCAACGGTGAGTTCACCGTTAATATTGCACTGATTGAAAACGGCAAACCCGTGTTAGGCGTTGTTACCGCTCCGGCGCTTGAAACCGCTTATGTCGCCGCTGAAGGTTTAGGTGCATTTAAGGTGGAAGCGAATGGCGAACGCCATGAGATTCGAGTTGCAGGTAGGCCGGAAGCAGCTTCCACTTGGCGTGTCGTGGGTAGTCGCTCGCACCCCAGTCCGGACTTGGCAGCGTGGCTTGAAAAGCTAGGCAAGCACGAAATGCTGCCCATGGGCAGTTCGCTTAAACTATGCTTAATTGCAGAAGGAAAGGCCGATGCTTATCCCCGTTTAGGCCCTACCTGCCTTTGGGACACTGGCGCTGCTCATGCGGTCGTGCTACAAGCGGGTGGCCGGGTTGAAACGTTAGAAGGCGAGCCGCTTAGCTATGCCAACCCCAGTGAAAAGCTGAATCCGTATTTTGTTGTTTGGGGAAATGCGTAAAGGCTATGCTTTGAGGACCGAGTTTTAAAGACCGAGCTTTGAAGGCTCTGGGCTATGGGGAGTGTAATATGCTCCCCTTATAAGAGTCTGTTTATGGGGTGCTTGCTATGGTTGTTCCTTTGGAGCTGGCTATGATCAGTCTCTTGTAGCTGGTTTGTGTCACGGATGTTTGTAAATAGCCCTTTGCAGATGGTTCTTTGCTAGCTGTGTTTTGCACATGGCTCTTTACATACGATGAATGCCATCGTCGTTATAAGTCGTTATTAAAGGATTTAGTATGTGCGGAATCGTTGGCGCTGTTGGCGTAATGGAATGTACCCCGTTTTTGCTTTCAGGCTTGAAAGTGCTTGAATACCGCGGCTATGACTCTGCTGGGTTAGCAGTGTTAAGTGACTCTGGTAAGTTAGCACGTGCCCGCGCTAAAGGCCGAGTGTCGGTACTTGAAGCCCGCGTTAAGGAGGAAAGAGTCGAGGGGAAAGTAGGCATTGCTCACACCCGTTGGGCAACCCACGGAGTGCCTGCTGAACGTAACGCTCATCCCCATATTTCTAGCGGGTTAGCCGTTGTGCACAATGGCATCATTGAAAACTATGAAACCCTACGTGAAAAGCTTCAGGGGTTTGGCTACGAGTTTACTTCTGACACCGATACTGAAACCATTGCGCACCTAATCCAAGCCTGCTTTAAAGGCGAAATTGGCGAGCCAGCGGAATCCCTATTTTCTGCGGTACGTTGTGCTGTGGCGCATTTGCATGGTGCTTTCGCGCTGGCGGTGGTCAGCGAAGAAGAGCCGGATTGCTTAGTCGTGGCTCGTGAAGGTTCGCCGCTGATGTTAGGTATTGGTGATGATGGCCACTATGCCGCTTCAGATGCCTCGGCGCTGCTGTCTGTCACTCAGCGTATGATGTACCTGGAAAACGGTGATGTGGCGCGCTTAACGCGTGATTCGATCACATTGGTTGATACGCTTGGCCAGCCCGCTCAGCGAGAAGTGGTTATCTCTAGCCTTTCTGCGAATGCGGTTGAGCTAGGCGAGTTTAATCACTACATGCAAAAAGAAATATTTGAGCAGCCCCAAGCGTTGGGCAACACGTTGGAAATGCTGAGCGGCGCCGGTCAACTGCAGCCGGGTATCTTTGGCGCAGAAGCGCAAGACGTTTTTGATAAAGTAGGTTCTGTACTGATCCTAGCCTGTGGGACGTCTAGTTATGCAGGCATGACGGCTAAATACTGGATTGAACAAGTCGCTGGTATTGCGTGCAATGTTGAAATTGCCAGCGAATACCGTTATCGCCAAAGCGTAGCGAATCCCAATCAGCTCGTCGTGGTTATTTCTCAGTCGGGTGAAACTGCTGATACGCTGGCTGCATTGCAGCACGCTAAATCAATGGGGCACACCCATACACTTGCGATTTGTAATGTGCCTGAGTCAGCCATTGTCCGTGAAACCCTGCTGCGTTTTATTACTCGCGCTGGCCCGGAAATTGGTGTTGCTTCTACGAAGGCCTTTACCACTCAGCTGAGTGCACTATTTTTGCTTACGCTTTTGTTGGCAAAAGCGAATCATCGGTTAGATGAAACAGTTGAGAAAGCTTATCTAGACGAGCTACGCCATTTGCCAATCGCGGTTAAAAAAGTGCTGGCGCTAGAGCCGAGCATCAAGGCGTGGTCGAAACATTTCGCCAATAAGCAGCATGCGCTGTTCTTAGGCCGTGGCCGCCATTTCCCGATTGCGTTGGAAGGGGCGCTGAAGCTAAAAGAAATCTCTTATATTCATGCGGAAGCTTACCCTGCAGGGGAGTTGAAACACGGCCCGTTGGCATTAGTCGATGCTGATATGCCTGTGGTGGTGGTGGCGCCCAATGATGAGCTACTTGAAAAGCTAAAAGCCAACATGCAAGAAGTGAGTGCCCGTGGCGGGCAGCTTTATGTGTTTGCTGATGGCGGTAGCACCGTTAAGCCAAGTGAGGGCGTTAATGTGCTGGTGATGCCGGAAAACTACGGTTTGCTTTCGCCCGTACTGCACGTGGTAGCACTCCAACTGTTGTCTTACCACGTAGCGCTGGTAAAAGGCACCGACGTAGACAAGCCCCGTAACTTGGCGAAAAGCGTCACGGTGGAGTGATGCGAGGGCTTCATCAACTGTTGCTTACTTAGTTACGACGCGGGTGCCTTAGTAGGAATGCGGGGCATTCCCGCCGTTCTGTCATTCCCGATAATCCCACTCGGGAATGACGCGATTGCCCCCTTCGCTCGTCCCTCACGAGATTCGTCGTTGCATCGAGAGCGGCTATTCTTAGATTGATTTCCATCGTATAGCGATTGGTGCGTATACTTTGAGCCGTGCTAGTTTCTTCATTTGGCTACAAGAGATTGCTTTATGGCACCGCTGCCGAGCTTTGTTTTACGTTCACTACCGATCCTTACAGCAGCCACGCCTGGTGCTTTTAGAATATTTGTTATTACATTTTCAATGTTTTTTATTGCCAGCGAAGAGGTGGTAACTTTTTCCACGCAGTATACGCTTGCTGCGTTTTTTGTGATGATTTGTGGGATAGGATTTTCTACGATACTCGTTAAAGGTATGGCGAAAGAAAGTAGCGTTACTACCTTTTTAAGTTATTCGTTGTCATCTGTTGTTGTTGGAGGTGCGGTATCTCTCGTTGCTTTACTGTTAGTGTCATGGTTTCTGGTTGTTCCAGATTTTTTTTCACTGTTTTTCTTGGTGATTTCAACATCCGTTTATCAGGTGTTTAGGAATTATCTTATTTTTAAGAAAGATTTCTATCGGCTATTGGTGAACGATATTTTAATAGGATTTTTTTTCGTTGCTTGTATGTTGGTGGCGTATGTATATAAAGATAATATTGACAGCTCTGCCATTTTTATTTTCCTGTCTTTTTCATATTTGGCATCGCTGTGTGTTGTCTTTTTCTGGCGTTATTATCAATCGTATGAAACGCCTAGTGAAGGTAGTGTGGCCTTGATCTCTAAGGATAAAACGGTCTCTAGCTTGGTGGTGGGCCTGTCGAATGCGGCAAGCGGAGGCGTGAGTTTTATTCTTCCTTCCTTTTTTGCCGCTTTGGGCGGGAGTGAGATTGCGGTTGTTGCTTCCATTGCAGCCTTGGTTTTTAGCTCTATCTCTGCTGTTCCTAGGGGAGTGATCAATAACGGCACGGCTGCATTATCTAAAATGGTATTGGCAAAACATTTTGACAGTCAGTTTGTATTGAGCCTGCGTCGCAAGGTGAAAGTTATTATCGCTACGCTATTTCCTTCTTTAACGCTTTTTATTTTTGTTTACTTGTATGTCTTTGTCGAGATCAATGACTTTTTAACATCGGTTGTATTTGTAGTTGCACTTGGGTTTTATATTGCCACCGCGCAGCTTGGTGTTGTTGAGTCCGTCATGATTAATTTATGTGGGTATGAGCGACAAGCGTTTTACTTTAATCTCATTGTTTTTTTAGGCGTCATGGTGGTGTTTATGCTGCCTAATTTCTTTCCTGCTATGCAAAATGCGTCCTTCATCGTTTATCTATTGCCGTTGCTTCTTGGGATAATCAATATTTTTAGAATGTTCTGGTACCGGCAGCTGGTGGGACGATATTTTGGTATGAATGCAGAACGCTAGGCTCCATTACGCTATTGGGCTTTTCCTAACGCTCCTACGCATCTTGATATTAGATGCGTGGGTTTCCAGTCGCTTCATGCACCATTACTGCTATCCCGCATGCTTGGCCGCAGAAACTGAGTGCAACACCTGAGCATTTCGCTAGCTGTTGTCCCATGTCTTACCTCGAACTCAGCATTGAAGTACGTGCCAGCATCCAAGTGGGTCAAGCCCAAGGTATGAGTCTCGGCATATTCCCCAGCGTCAGCGAAAAAAGCGTCGAGTGATTTGTCGTCCTGCGCGTAAGCTTTTGCCAAGCACCGAGCGGTTTGATTTCATCGTGCCTATGTTGCGGCAAGCTCAAGACGATGAAACTACCTGATTTGCGCGATGCCTACGTCTGCCGAGAGATCATCTACACGGCTATTTATGCTTTGCCTGTTGGCCACCTTCGCAAGAAACTAATTCGCGCTAGCGACAGGGTAAAACCACACGCAATTCGCCGTAGCAGGTTTTAGTGTCGCCCTGAACCGAATGCCAACAAGAATATCAATGGCCTTATTCGCTAATATTTACCGAAAGGAATAGATCTTAGTGCATAGCCAGGAAGTGCTTGATGTCATTGCCTTTAAGGTGAATATGCGGCCTAGAAAATGCTTTGATTTTAAATGTCCGATAGAAGTGATGAGCGAGAGGATAACCATATACCATGAGAGCCCATCAACCATCCAATGAGTGTGTTGCACTCAGATTCTGCATCCGCCCATCATTAAATACTGCTTACCAAGTATTGCCCAATCCTCACACTGCCTCGGTGTGCTGTAAGAATTTGATTTTCATTTTTTGGTAATTTATCCAGTAAGAAAAGATGTGTTTATTTTATGTAGGCAAGCCTTCCGACGCGCCCGCTTGGATGTGCCCGTTATACCTGGAGGAATCCTTGGCATTCATAGAAACGACACCAAGACGAGGATAAAAAGGACTCGAGAGTACCGTTTTTTAAATATTTTTCACCGCGTCTGGAAATTAAAGTTTTAATAAACAGTCGCTTAGGAATTAATTACATTGTCTTGTCAAAAACATAGACTATAGTCTACTAGTTGTATTGTGCTCCAAGTTCTACCTTTGGTATACCAAATATAAGGATAAGAATAATGGATGCCTTAAAACTTCTAACGACTATTGATGTATCTGACGAAAGCCAAGGGCCACCAGTGCAAGAGCGGAGTGCGTACTCCGTTTATTGGCAGCTGGGAAAGTTTTTTAATAATGATATTGTCTTTATAAGTTCAAAGGATAACTCAGTAAAAGGAGCTTTAGGCATAAGCGACATAAAATTGATTTGCGATGCTTTTGACTTTGCTGATAGAGAAAAACTATCTATCGTTTTTTATTTGAATTCGTCCGGTGCAAAATTAGATGATGGTATTGCCATACAAGCTTCTTTCAGAAAATTAATTGGAAGAGCTCTGGAGTTTAAGCAAACAGGGGGTAAGCTAGTATTTCTGTTAGGAAGAAATATTTTTGGTGGTGCAAGTATTCTTGCAATGTCTGGAGATGCTAGATTTTACTCTGAAGATACTCGGGTTTCAATGACGGGGCCAAGGGTTCTTATAGTTAAAGAAGACGAAGATCAAAAGTATGTTGAAAGTATCATATCGCGTGATGTGCGCGTAAAAGCAGACCCGGGCGCAGTATACCTTGATTATGGTAGCGATAAAGAAGCGGAAGATGTATTAAAGAATGCATTGTTTTCATGTTCGGGAAACTTATATGAAGAATTTTACTCTGTTTCAAGAATGTTAAAAGGGAGTGGCTTTTTATCGAATAGAATTGTCATAGAGGCTGAAGGTGTGAGCTGTTTAGGTAATGCTCCTCCGAGCCCTCTTGACCTACTATCACTTGCAAGCGTTATTGATGATTGGGTATTGCCTGGTGTAATAAAAATAAATTGTGAATGGTCTTCTCATAGTATTTTAGCTAAGCATGAAGAAAGCTATCAAAGTAAGATTTTATATATGCTTTCGGAAGTGTTGTATAAAAAAAGAAAATCTGGGAATAGTGTTGTTTGCTATCTGCTAGATAATATATCAGGTGGTATTTATATAGCTCTATCAGCTGGTAGTGATAAGATATATGCAAAAAAAGGAGTTGAGGTTGAATCTCTTCCATCTCAAATAGTCAGCGCCATTAAAAAAAATGATAATGGAAGTTCTTTTGTAAGTAACTCTTGCCTTTTGGAGTCAGGAGTTGTTGATTGTTTTTTCTGAGGTCTTTATGAATAATAATTTTATTTCAGAAGTGCTTGAAATCGCTAATGATCAAGCAAGTGAGTTATTTATGATTGGTGGTGATAATTATAAATACTATTATCAAGATGTAGATGATCTGACTGCAAAATATGCAAATTTTTTGACTTGCTTAGGTGTTAAGCCTGGTGACCGAGTAGCTGCTCAATTAGAAAAAAGTCCAGAGGGTTTCTTTTTGTATCTGGCGGTATTGCGCATGGGTGGGATATTTTTACCTCTTAATACTGCCTATACGGCCAAAGAAATGGAGTATTTTCTTTGTGATGCAGAGCCAGTAGTTTTTATTGCATCTAAAGAAAAAGCAGAAGAAAACTCTGAGGCGGTAAAAAAGAATGTTCGCTTGGGTGTATTGACCTTAGACAAATGTGGTGAAGGTTCGTTTACTATAGGGGCAAAAAAACAATCATCTGCTCACAATGTGGTACCTAGAAGTGCTGATGATATAGCTATCATAATGTATACGTCTGGCACGACGGGCCAACCAAAAGGAGCGATGCTTACACATGGATGCTTAAGTTCAAATGGTCACGCTTTGACAAAAGCTTGGAGCTTCACTAGTAGCGACACACTACTGCATACACTGCCTATTTTTCATGCTCATGGATTGTTTATTTCAACACATTGCGTGCTACTGTCAGGAAGTAAGATGGTATTTCTAGATAAGTTTGATGCCAGTAAAGTTGTTGATTATCTTCCTCAGTGCACAGTCATGATGGGGGTGCCTACGTTTTACACTCGGCTGCTTTCATGTGATGAGTTTAACAAAGTGTCAACGAGCTCAATGCGTCTGTTTATTTCGGGCTCAGCACCTCTTCTTGAGGAAGTTGGGCAAGAATTTTATAGCAGGACAGGCCATGTTATTTTAGAAAGATATGGGATGACGGAGTCAGCTATTATTACTTCTAACCCCTACATTGGAAATAGAAAGCTAGGGGCGGTTGGCAAACCAATCGATGGAGTTGAATTAAGAGTAAGAAAAGAGTCTGGGGATTTAGCTGAAGTAGGAGAGGTAGGAGGTGTTGAGATAAGAGGCCCAGCAATTATGAAAGGATACTGGAGAAAGCCAAAAAAAACAGCTGAAGAGTTTACAGATGATGGTTGGTTCAAGACAGGTGATATAGGTAAGCAGGATTCGGAAGGTTACCTTTACATTGTTGGAAGACAGAAGGATCTAGTAATAACTGGAGGATACAATGTTTACCCTAAAGAAGTAGAAATGGTGATTGACGCTATGGAAGGTGTTAGTGAATCTGCAGTAATAGGACTTCCGCATAGTGATTTTGGTGAAGCGGTAACAGCAGTAGTTGTCTGTGAAAATAGCAGTCAATTGTTACAGGAAGATGTTCTTCGAGAGTGCAAGTCGCAGCTTGCTTCTTATAAAAATCCTAAATGCATTGTTTTCTATGACGAGCTTCCTAGAAATGCAATGGGAAAGGTAGTAAAAGCAAGGCTACGCCAGGATCTTTCAGAGCTTTATTATCATAAATAATTTCACTTCCTATTGGTCTTTAAGTTAATAACAATTAATTCTGAGGAAGTAGATATGAGTATGCCTGGTTTTATAGTAAGAAAAGTTGGTGATGCAAGTTTTTATATATCTCTCTTTATAATGTTTTTTTTAGTAATTTCTATATCTTGGGAGGTGTTAAACAGGTTTTTATTAGGTGTTTCTTCAGTATGGGTGTCAGAGGTTTCTGGGTATTTAGTGGCAGGTATTCTTTTTATGGCCGCTGGTAAAGTGTATCGAGAAAATGGACATGTGGGTATGACCATACTCGTAGATAGGCTTCCCGCTCGGCTTCATTATCTCGTGCTTGGGCTGGTAGATTTTTTTGTATTTGTCTTTGCACTCGTAATGGCGTGGGCCACATACGATATGGCCATGCTCTCTTATGAGCTTGGCTGGCGTTCCTCGACCACGCTGGCTATGCCTTTATATCTCCCCCAGTCCTTTATGCCAATTGGTAGCTCTATTCTTGCTATTGAAGCAGTAAGGATGCTGGCAACTAGGTTCCTGACCGAACAATAAATATAACGAGGAGGTTATCATGGTCATAGTTGTTGTTTTATCACTAATCTTTCTTTTAGTTCTTGGTGTGCCTGTTGCTTTTTCCTTAGCGTTATCCGCTTTGGCTGGGATTATTTATGTTGGTGGTTTCGAGTCATCAATTGCGATCTCAGACATTGTATGGGGAACAGTTTCAGAGTTTGTGCTTGTTGCGATACCACTTTTTGTTTTGATGAGCGAAATTATCAATACATCAGGTGTGGGCAAAGACTTGTTTAGAAGTGTGGATAAGTGGATTGGTCGGATGCCTGGTGGGATAGCAATGAGCGCAATTGTAGCTGGAGCAATATTTGGTGCTGTTAGTGGTACTGCGATTGGTGTTGCGGCAGTTATTGGGGCAGTGGCAATACCAGAAATGTTAAAAAGGCATTACTCTAATGAGGTTTCTGCAGGGACAGTGGCAGCATCTAGTGGGTTAGGCATGATTATACCACCTAGTTTGCCTTTAATTATGTATGGTGTTGTGACAGAAACGTCAATAGCGAAGCTTTTTTCGGGAGCAATTATTCCTGGTATTGTGATTATGCTTGTTATGTGTGCTTATGTTTTTTCAATATCGCTAATTGGTGCTCATAAAGATCGTGGTTATCAGACTTATAAGCCTAAAAGAGAGAAGGATGACCTTAGTTTTGTTGGCTCATTATTACTGGCAGGCCCCGTTGTATTATTGATATTCGTGGTCATCGGTAGTATTTACAATGGAATAGCTACACCTACTGAGGCTGCGGCAATTGGTGTTGTGGGGTCGTTATTAATTGCGCTTTCCAAACGTAAGCTCACATTAAAGAATCTAACTCAAGCCTTTGTTAAATCAACCAAGATAAGTTGTATGCTGTTAACCATTTTAGCATGTGCTATGGTCTTCAGTTATGCTTTAAGCAATGCACAGGTTCCACAAAAAATTGCTGAGTATGTAATTTCTGCAGAGCTAAATAAGTGGACGTTCTTTTTCATAGTAATGGTTATGCTTTTCTTTATGGGGATGCTTTTAGATGCAATCTCTCTTGTTATAATCGCTGTGCCCATTGTTTTTCCTACAATGATGCTTTATGGATTTGACCCAGTTTGGCTTGGTGTTGTTATGATGGTAAATATGTGTTTTGCCGTTATAACTCCGCCAGTAGGACTGTGTTTGTATGTCGTTCGCGATAGTGTGATCGGTCTTAAATTGCATCAAGTAGTTCGTGGTACATTGCCCTTTATTGGACTATATGTAATTTCTATAGTGATTCTTTCTGTCTTTCCTGGTCTTGTTTCAACCTGATAGCATGGAGGTGTTTAAAAAGATAATTTGTTTTGATGGTAATAAATAATATTAACAACTAAAGGAATAACACCATGATTAATAATTTTAAAAAATCCGTACTTGCAGCTTCAATTGTTGCGTTTTCTACAACTGTAATTGCCCAAGAGTCGCTTAGGCTAGGTCACTATTTTCCAGCAGAGGACTTTCGAGGAAAAACGGCTCAGTATTTTGCAGATGCTGTTGATCAAGAGCTATTTGACATCCAAGTTTATCCGTCCGAATCCTTAGTTAGGGGACGAGATGGTTTTATGGCGACAGCAAGAGGCAGCGTAGATATTTATAGCCTTTTTGGTGGTTATGCGGTTGGAAGTGTTGATTTAATGAGAATTTTTACTATTCCATTTCCTCCTGATGAGTTTACTGATAGTAAGTTACTTGAGTTTGCAAATGATGAAAGAACGCTTGATATTTTGGATGAAGAATTTGAGCGTTCGAATGTAAAGCTCTTGGGGTTTATAAATTCATCTGGTCAAACCACCGTCTTCTTGGCTGATTCAATCGATAGCCTTGAGGACCTTAGGGGAAAGCGAATTCGAGGTGTAGGTGGGTATACTGATCCTGCATTACAGGATTTAGGTTCATCTGTAGTGTTTATGAGCGCTGCAGAGCAGTTTTTGCAGCTTCAGACAGGAGGAGTGGACGGGGTAATTACAACTGATTCTTCTTATGCGAACCTTGGTCTTTCCGAGGTGGCTCCTGTTATGATGGACGGCTCTATAGTACGTACGCCATATCCTCTGATTATGAATAAAAGAAAATGGGATAGGCTCTCGTCTGATCAGCAGGAGGCATTGATGACAGCTGCAGCAGAAACGGTAGCTTGGTCAATCGAAAACTTTGAAGAAGAGTCGGAAAGGCTGGGAGAAAAAGTTAGATCTGAAGCGTCAGAAGTTTATGCTCTTTCGGATGAAGACCTTGATCAAGCGAGCCAAATTAGAAATAAATATTTGCAGCAATTTTCTGACGAATATGGTGATGAAGGTGAGAGGCTTGTCGAGTTATTTAACGAATATTTATAAAACCACCTTTAGTTAGAAAGATTCATTTAATGGCCCTCTGGAAGCTTCGGAGGGCTTCCTATTTGAAAACGATGATGAGCGGAGTTGGTATGGGGCGAGATGAAATAAAACTGGAAATTGAGCAAAGGATCCTTGATGGACATTTTTTGCCTGGTGAAAAACTGAATGAAAGAGATCTTGCAGCTGAATTCGGTGTTTCTAGAACCCCAATTAGAGATGTGTTGAGGTGCTTGGAGGCTGAGGGCCTAGTAGAGCACTTTGCTAGGAGGGGAGTTTACATTAGAAGGAGTAGTCTCACCTATGTGCTCAGTCTTTTAGAACTACTGGCAGTTTTAGAATCATCATGTGCTAGATTAGCTGCTAGATCAGGCCATGCAGATGATAAGGAACTGTTAACTATAAAGGCAAAGCTTACAGTTGATGCAGCGGAGGCGGGCGCAAAAGAATACACATCTTCAAACAAGGATTTTCACGAGACAATTTATAGAATGGCAACGAATGATGAACTGGTGAATATGGTTTATCGCGTCAGGAGAAAAGTCTCTCCATACCGTAAACATATACACCGGGTTGCTGGAATGACGGCGATGTCTGCAAGGGAGCACTTAGCGATCGCGAAAGCCATTGCTGAAAGAGATGATAGTCTCGCTTCAGAACTTATGTTTCATCACTTAGATATGCAAAGGCCTGAGTTTATGCCTTTTGTTTCTATCCTTTCAAAGACACTAGATAGGTAGCGACGTTATCCCCCTGATCTTAGTGAATGCGGTGTATCTTTTCTCTTCAGCGGGAAGGCTGCTTTTTTATCAAGCAAAAGTCTGCAATTGGTTTTGGAAAGGTCGGGCTGACCCATTTTTTATCTTTTAGTGCTCGGCCACACGGTGTCAGTCAAATCATATTGCTACCTTTAAGGTGGCGACAGTTAACAACGTTGTCTTCTCAGTAGAGGCTGGCTCCGATCATATTGATCATATTAAGACACAAGTTCCCATCGCGCTTTCAGTCGCTTTGGTTTCTTTATGTGCGTATTTGTTAGTTGGGGTGAGGTCGGCATCGGGCGACAATATATTGCCATTTATAGTTAAATTATCGTTTATTAGAGTTTTCTGATTGCGCGATAAAGGTGCAATTTAATTTCCACTTTAGTCTAGCTTTGTCGTTTTTTTGGGCTATACCGAACTTGCATAGGGTATGCAGTTTTTCGTGATCGGAGTTAAATACGTCATCGCTCTGGCCAGCAAATCGACGTTTTTAACTATAAAAGGGTGACTGTATATGCCTTATGTTCACGATACGCTGACACGTTTAGCGAAAAGTAGCCCTGCACAAACTGAGTTTTATCAAGCAACGGAAGAAGTGCTTGAGTGTCTTCGCCCATTGTTCGAACGGGCGCCGCATTACCATCAGCACAGCATTATTGAGCGTATTGTTGAGCCGGAGCGACAGGTAATGTTCCGGGTGAGTTGGGTGGATGATGCTGGCCGTGTGCAAGTAAACAAAGGCTATCGCGTGCAATTTAATTCGGCGCTTGGCCCTTATAAGGGCGGTTTGCGTTTTCACCCCAGCGTGACATCGGGCACCATTAAATTTTTAGGATTTGAGCAAATCTTCAAAAATGCGCTAACGGGCTTGCCTATTGGTGGTGGTAAGGGTGGCGCTGATTTTGACCCGAAAGGAAAGTCTGACAATGAAATCATGCGTTTCTGTCAGGCGTTTATGTCGGAGCTTTATCGTCATATTGGGCCGCACACTGATGTGCCCGCTGGCGACATTGGTGTTGGTGGACGAGAAATTGGTTACCTATTTGGTCAGTATAAGCGCTTAACGGGGCGTTACGAGGGCGTACTAACTGGAAAAGGCCTAAACTGGGGTGGCTCTCTTGGGCGTAAAGAAGCCACTGGCTACGGTGCGGTTTATTTTGCCGAAAACATGCTGGCGACCAAAGATCAAACGTTACAGGGTAAAACGTGTTTGGTATCTGGCGCGGGCAATGTGGCGATTTATACGATCGAGAAGCTTTATGAGTTGGGAGCCAAGCCCGTTACCTGTAGTGATTCCAAAGGGACTATTCACGACCCTAGCGGCATCGATTTAGGTCTGCTCAAACAGTTAAAGGAAGTCCAGCGTGTATCGCTGGAAAGCTATCTCCATGACCATCCGGAAGCCCAGTACATTTCGGCTCGGGATTACCCGCAGGATGGCCACGCGGTTTGGCGAATTGAAGGCGAGGTAGCGTTCCCTTGTGCGACGCAAAATGAGCTGACCGAAGCCGATGCCAAAACGTTGTTAGCCAATGGCGTTACCTGCGTGAGCGAAGGGGCTAACATGCCTTCCACCAAAGAGGCGGTAGATGTCTTTTTGGAGGCTAAAATTGCTTACGGTCCTGGCAAGGCAGCTAACGCGGGTGGCGTAGCGACTAGTCAGTTGGAGATGGCTCAGAACAGTAGTATGGAGCAGTGGCCGTTAGAGAAAGTGGATCTGAAACTTAAACAGATTATGGCCGATATTCATCGCCAGTGTGCTGATACAGCAAGTGAGTTTGGTGAACCTGACAATCTTGTATTGGGTGCCAATATTGCGGGCTTCCGCAAAGTGGCCGATGCGATGATTGAGCAGGGCGTTATCTAATCGCTTTTATTAACTAAACCACATACACTGTCGTAATACAGTCCTTTCCCTCTGGGGAAGGGCTGTTTTCGTTGGTGCGTTTTATACCACTGGCATCACTATTCATTGCTTTCCGAGGAGAGTAGAGATGGGGCAGCGTCCTCCTATTATCATTAATCGTCTTGATGCTGAACGACTTCAGCGCCTGATTGATACTGCATCTGAAAAAGACATGATGGTGGCGGAGCTACTGGAAGAAGAGTTGGCCCGCGGAGAGGTGCTTGACCCTCAGGATATCCCTGAGGATGTGGTCAGTATGAACAGCCAGATACGCTTTACTGACCTGACCCGCGAGCGTCAGATGATTCGTACGTTAGTGTATCCACATGCGCTTGAAAGCGTTGAAGATGGCATTTCAGTGATGGCCCCAATTGGCGCGGCGTTAATTGGCTTACGAGTAGGCGATGTAATTGAGTGGCCACTACCCAACAACACTGAGGTGCGCCTGCGCATTGATGCGATTTTCTGGCAACCCGAGCGGGAGAAGCAATTCCATCGATAAGTAAGTGGTGGCTGCTCTCCGACCTGGAGGGGGCTCTTCAGTAAAGCTGTTAAGCACGAATGGACAGGTACGAACTGACAAGTACGAACGGATACTCAATGGCGAACAGACAGCAACGTGCGTCAGTTCGCCGGTATGGAAGGCGATTTTAAGGCTAAAGCCGATCGCCGTGTCCTTATCGCTACTGTCTTTATCACTACTGTCTTGATCACTACTGTCTTGATCACTACTGTCCTTATGACTATTGGCCAATCAGCTCTGCTAGCTGTATCGCGGAAATCTTTACCTCGCGAATTGCTCGCTCACTATCCAGGTCATCCATCGCGACGACGCCGACACACGCTTCCATGCCACTACGAGATCGGGTAGTCGGGATGTGGGTGGCTACGCCAACCGCGCCGCGTTGCAGTTGTCCCCGCGTGAGGCTATAGCCATCAGCGCGGGCTTGCTTTACCTCAGAGCTGTCCTCTTCCTTCGGTGCTCGTCCTGCCAGAATTGCGATACCCGCCGCACCTTGTGTTAATGGGTGGCGGCTGCCAACGCGATATCCCACTCGCAGCATTCCTTCTTCAGGCTCAGCGACCAGCGTCACCATGCACTCTTCCCCTTGGGCAAGAGAGATAAAGGCAGTCGCGCGTGTTGCTTTGGCCAGGGTTTTTAATAATGGCAGGGCGACCGCATGGAGCTGAGGTTCAAAACGAGAGGCTAGCAAAGTAATGCCTGCGCCTAACCTAAGGGTGCCCCCCTGTGTGCGGGTAAGCAGGGCATGTGACTCGAGCGTAGCGACGATGCGATAGGCGATCGCTCTGTGCACTTCAAGCTCCTCAGCAAGCTTGGCGATGCTGATGCCTTCATTGTGCTCGGAAACTATTTTTAAGGCGAGCAGGCCGCGATCAAGCGTTTGAAGCGTGGACGACATCAGTGGAGAACCTCGAACAGACGTTGGCGTTTGGATAATGAAGGATCGACAAGTATGGCGTAGTACCTTGGGGCTGCAAACACGTATTGACGATGCGCGACACTTCATCTATTTTTTGTTTCTATAATAGATAATGATTGTGCGTTAATAGAGACAAAAATAAAACAAACGTCTTGTTGAGCGTTCCCCCTTGGAGACATCATGACCACACCTGCACGCCAGCCCGATAGAATGTCAGAAGGCTGTCCTTTTCATCAGCCAGCTCATGCCACTAGCCATGGAACTAGCCAAGCGCCCGTGACATCACCGACGGGATGCCCCGTCTCCGGGGATGCTGCTGCTTTTGATCCCTTCGGTGCGTCTTACCAGCTTGACCCCGCTGAGGCGCTACGCTGGTCTCGCGAGCAGGAGCCGGTGTTCTTCAGCCCTAAGCTTGGGTATTGGGTCGTGAGCCGCTATGACGAGGTAAAAGCTGTTTTCCGTGACAATCTCACCTTTTCGCCCGCGATTGCCTTGGAGAAGCTGACGCCAGCGCCGCCAGAAGCGGTGAAAATTCTCGAAAGCTATGGCTTTGCAATGCGTCGCACCATGGTCAACGAGGATGAGCCAGACCATATGGAGCGCCGCCGCCTGCTGATGGATGCTTTCCTGCCTGAGAACCTCGAAAAGCATGAGGCATGGGTTCGCGAATTAGTGCGTAGCTATATGGATCATTTCATCGATAAAGGCCGCGCGGATCTGGTAGAGGAGATGTTTCGGGAAATTCCCATGACCGTGGCGCTGCGCTTTTTGGGGGTGCCCAGTGAAGATGCTAAAGAGCTTCGCAAATTCTCGGTCGCCCACACGCTTAACACCTGGGGCCGCCCCTCGCCAGAACAGCAGCTGAAGATTGCTGAAGACGTGGGGCAATTCTGGCAAACGGCACAGGCTATTCTCGATCGCATGCGAGAAGAGCCAACCGGTGAGGGGTGGATGTACGATTCGATCCGTATGCACAACCAGCACCCCGACGTTGTGCCTGAGAGTTACCTGCGCTCAATGATGATGGCGATTTTGGTAGCTGCCCATGAGACGACCGCTTTCGCCACCACGAATGCCTTCCGCATCCTGCTATCGAACCGTGCTTCTTGGAACGATATTTGTGAGAACCCCACGCTAATACCCAGCGCGATTGAGGAGTGTCTTCGTGCTGCTGGCTCCGTGGTTGCTTGGCGCCGTATTGCTACTGAGGATGCTAACGTTGGGGGAGTGACAATCCCAAAAGGTGGCAAGCTGTTACTGGTACAAGCGTCGGCTAACCGTGATCCACGCCATTTTGAAAACCCCGACGAGTTTGATATTTACCGGCATAACTCAGCAGAACACTTCACCTTTGGTTACGGTGCGCATCAATGTATGGGTAAGAATATTGCGCGTATGGAAATGCGTATTATCCTTGATGAATTTGTCCGCCGTTTACCCCATATACACCTCATTAAGGACCAAGCATTCGAGTATCTGCCCAATACTTCCTTCCGTGGCCCAACCTCGCTTTGGGTGGAGTGGGACCCTGAGCAGAACCCTGAACGTTGTAACCGTGCAGTGTTAGAGAACCCGACACATTTCCACATTGGTGCGCCTATTAAAGAGGATATTGTGCGTCGGGTTTTAGTCGCAGAGGTAGCGCGTGAAGCCGAGGAAGTCGTCCGGGTCGATCTTGTCGACCCCTATGGCCGTGAGCTGCCGGACTGGTCACCTGGCTCGCATATCGAGTTGGTCTCAGGCGAATGGCGGCGCTATTACTCTTTGTGTGGAAAGCGCAATGACCGGCATCGCTTGTCAATTGCTATCCTACGTGAGCCTACGGGGCGTGGCGGCTCATTATATTTTCACGAGACGATCAAACCAGGTGATGTACTGCATATTGCTGGCCCAAAGAATCATTTTCACCTGGATGAGACGGCAGAACGCTATACCTTGATAGCCGGCGGAATTGGTATTACGCCGATTCTCACCATGGCCGATCAACTTAAGGCGTTAGGTAAGCCGTACACACTTCACTATTGCGGTGCCGAGCGGCGAACCATGGCCTTTTTGGAGCGCGTCGAGCGCGACCACAGCGAAGCGCTAACCGTTCATGCGAGTGATGAGGGGTGTCGGCTTGATATCTCGACCGCACTTAGCAGCGTAGCCAAGGGTGATCAGGTCTACTGCTGTGGCCCTGAACGAATGTTAGAGGCGCTCGAGGTAGTGGCGCAGAACTGGCCGGAAGGAACCTTACATGTTGAGCATTTTTCGGCGCGTTCTAACATCCTTGATCCTGAACAAGAGCATGCCTTCGAGGTAGTGCTTACCGACTCTAACGTGACACTTCAGGTCGGGAATGATCAGACCTTGCTTGAAGCACTGACGGCATTTGGCGTGGATGTGCCCAGCGACTGCTGCGAAGGGTTGTGTGGTACGTGTGAAGTCGCTGTTGTCGAGGGGGATATTGATCACCGTGACTTGGTACTCAGCCGTGCTGAGCGGGCTGCCAGTGATCGTATGATGGCCTGCTGTTCGAGAGCTAAGGGGGATCGTCTTGTTCTCGCTCTCTAATGGCTAACAATTAATAATTAACAAGCAACAACTAACAACATTAAAACGCAGCACCTTGCACGCCAATCCTTTAATGAACGAGAGGACATTAATAATGAAAAAACTCGCCACACTGACAACGCTTTCTGCCTTGATGGCATTAGGCACGTTACAACATGCCGCCGCCGCGACTGAATTGCAGATTAGTACTTGGGCGGGCCCTAATCACGGTGTTAACACGATTGTTTGGCCGACATGGGGAAGTTGGGTAGAGGAAGCTACCGAAGGGCGCGTCACTGTGAACGTTGTTCACGATATGGGCCCGCCGGGCTCTCAAATGGAATTAATCGCAGATGGCGTTGCCGACGTTACCTGGCTTTTTCATGGATTAATGCCGGGCCGTTTCGAGCTAACCAAACTGCCCGAACTACCCACGTTTGAGGACTTCTCTTCCGAGTCTGCCTCGGTGGCGTATTGGCGCACCCATAACGAGTTCCTGGCCGAGGCTAATGAGCACCGAGGGGTTGAGGTGATTGGGGTTGGGGTACATGGACCTGGCGCTCTTTATCTTACCGAAGAGATTGATAGCCTTGACGACCTAGACGGTAAGCGTGTTCGTATCGGTGGCGGCATTATGGCGGACATTTCGAATGCACTTGATCTTACCGGTGTTGCGCTCCCTCCAGCCAGCACCTATGAGGCTGCTACACAGGGCGTTATTGACGGCGCAATGCTAACCCTTGAAGGGCTCAAAAGTTTTCGTCTAGCGGAAGTGTTGCCCTACACCGTTCAGATGCCGGGTGGTTTTTATCGGGGGAGTTTCTCGATGGTCATCAATCCTGATACATGGGCCTCGCTGTCTGAAGAGGATCGTGCGGCCATTGAAGACGTGTCGGGAGAACGACTTTCTCGTTTGTTTGGCTACATGATGGACGTGGTAGATGAGCGTGGCATCGAGTTTGCGAAAGAGCAGGACAACACGTTTGTGGAGCTGCCGGCCGAAGAACTTGAGCGTTTCCAACAAATAGCTGCAGATCTACCAAGTCAGTGGGAGGCCGGGGCTAAGGAGCGTGGTGTTAACGGTGAAGCCGCGCGCGGCTTCTTCTTGGAGCAGCTCGATGCTGTCGATAGTGAAGACGGATTGAGTGCTGAGGAAGTGGTTGACCAGAGCATGTGATGTTTCCCTGCCCGAGGTGCTGTTTTGCCTCGGGCAACGGGTTATTTTTTCTGTAGGTTGTCGACTGAAATCTCGACATCCTGTGGGCGTTGTAGCACGTTAAGCAGCACGATAGCGCGCTCTTCGCCTTTACACCGTTTGAAGACGGCTTCTAAATCTTTGAAGGGGCCGTCGGTGATCGTCACTGTTTCCCCTGCGCAGAAGTAGCTGTGGCTGCCTTCCTGGTGATGCGGCTGTGCGCGTAGGGTGTCTACTAGTGCATCTGGCACGGCAATGGGCGTGTTGCCAAAGGTGAGTAGGCGCAGTACCCCGCGGGTGGAGCGAATTGGCCGCCAGTTGCTGACGGTTTGATCCAGCCGGATAAACAGGTAATAGGGGAAAAGTGGCTCGGTCACCAGTGAAAGCTTGCCTTGGCGCTTACGTTTGGCGTTCAGCACTGGGTGGAACACTTCGTATCCTTGATTGGTGAGGTGTTCAGCGGCGCGAAATGACTCACCACCTTTGCATTGAATTACATACCAGCAGGGTTTAATCCACTCTGCTTGGGTTTCGAATTCATCCATAAATCACCCTTTGGCATTGGCGAGCAGTAGCGCGAGTGCATCCAGCGTTTGGTCAATATGGTCTTTGGTGTGTTCACAGGAAAGAAAAAAACGCAGCCGAGCGCTTTTCTCGGGAACCGCAGGATACAGAATAGGCTGCACGTTAATGTGCTGCGCAAGCAGTGCGTGGGAGAGGTGAGCCGCGAGCGGCGAGCTTCCTACAATAACGGGCACGACGGCAGAGCCGATACTGTGGCCGGTGTCCATTCCTCTCGCTTGAGCCTGCTCTAGGAAGTAGCGCGAAATAGCCTGTAGCTGGGTAACGCGCTCGGTTTCCTGGGGCATCAATTCCAGTACTTTAAGTGAAGGCGCGGCCACTTGGGCGGGCATGCCGACGCTGTAAAGAAAACCGGGTGCAAAGTAGCGCAGTGTTTCGACCAGCGCTTTATTGCCTGCGATATAGCCCCCGCAGCCTGATAGCGTTTTGCTCATCGTACCCATCCAGATATCGACATCGGTTGGGTCAATCGCAAAGTGCTCTCTTAAGCCTAGGCCAGTGTCGCCCATGACGCCAAACGAATGCGCTTCATCGACCATCAACCAAGCCTGATGGCGTTGCTTTAGTTCAATAAAGCGGGGTAGGTCGGGGATGTCGCCATCCATGCTGTAAAGCCCTTCAATGACCACAAGAACGCGTTCAAATTGATGGCGATGACGACTTAACAGCGCGTCGAGTGCGGCAGGGTCGTTATGACTAAAGGACATGCGCTTTGCGCCTGACAGCTGCGCGCCGACCAATGAGCTGTTGTGGATGTACTCGTCGTGAAGCACGAGGTCTTTCGGGCCTAATAGATAACCAAGGGTAGACACATTTGTCGCGTGACCGCTGACAAACGCTACTGCGTCTTCAACACCATAAATATTGGCGATCGCTTTCTCTAGTTCACCGTGAATAGGGCGCTCACCTGATACCACGCGACTGGCAGAGACGGAGGTGCCGTAGTGAGCTGCGGCGTCAGATGCCGCTTGAACAACCCGTGGGTCACCGGAGTAACCCAGGTAGTTGTAACTGGCGAAATTAAGGCACACATGCCCATCAATCACGCTGGTAGCACCCGCGAGGCCATCATGGACTTTAAAGAACGGGTCTATCACCCCTAGCTGTTTTGCACCCTGGCGCATCATGACTAGCTGTTGATAACCCGGGTGGGCATCAAATCGTGTAAAGCGCTCGGGAACAGTCCGAGTGGCCTCAGCGCCTAAGTTAGCAGGCGCTTGGGTACTGGCGGCACGGGGCGTTGGGCGCTTGCGTGCCTGTTCCAGCAGCTGTCGTTTCAGTTCAGAGCGCTTTACGGTCATGGTGTCTCGGTGGTCGATGTTGAAGCCGTCTCATTATTGAGCCCGTCCGCCCCGTGGCGGGCGGCCAGAGAGGCTAACGCATCTTGTGGCGCTTCTTCAACATCATTGTCATGCTGATGTAACTTTTGAATCAGCACACCTGCCAGCTTGTTCAACGTTGACGCTTCACTCAGCACCATCACCGGCACTTGCACGTTTAGGCGGTTCTCGATAGCGGTCATCAATTCAACGCCCATGAGTGAATCAAAGCCCATATCGTACACCGAGCGATTGATGTCGATTTTCTCTTCATCAATCAGCAGGATACTAGCCAGCTCTGCACGCAGTAGATCAGTAATAGTGCTATGCAACTCTTCCGGCGAGAGGTCGGCCAGTAGCGCGCTGATATCATCATCGTGGTCAACGCTGCCGTCATCATCGCTGGCGCGGGCAATTTCGTTAAACCGTGGTGCCTGGGCGGTGGGTAAGAAGCGTGCAAGTGCACCCCACTCAAGCTCAAGAACACCAAGGCTTGGCCCTGGGGTCAGCAGCATTTGCTCAAGCACGTTGAGGGCGTCATCCGAGCGAAGTGCAGAACCGCCTAAGCGCTCTTGCAGCGCATCTCGGGTGCGCGTGTTGCGTGCCAGGAAGCCGACATCTTCAATCGCCCCCCAGCGTACGCAGGTAGCCGCTAGGCCAGCGGCACGGCGGCGGGCAGCAAAAGCTTCTAGCCAGTGGTTGGCGGCGACGTAATTGGCCTGTCCAGGATTACCGAATAGCGTGGTCGCCGAAGAGTAGAGCACAAAGAAGTCCAGCTCAATGTCGCGGGTGAGGGCGTCCAGGTGACGAGCACCGTCGATTTTAGGAGCGAGCACCTTTTGAATACGCTCGGCATCTAAGTTACGAATCAAGCCATCGTCGATCACTGTTGCGGCATGCACGATGCCACGCAGCGGACTAAGTTCGCGTTGCACGCGTTCCATAACGCTTGCTAGCGCATCGTAATCAGTAATATCACAGGCTGCAGCCAGTACCTTCACGCCTTGGGCTTCAAAGGCAGTCATCGCGGCCTGGGCTTCATCGCTAGCGGGGCCGCTTCGACTAAGTAGAACAAGCTGTCGTGCGCCTTTGCTGACTAACCATTGGGCGGTTTTTAGGCCAAAGCCACCCAAACCACCGGTCACTAGATAGCTGGCGTCGGTAGCGAGTGTCATAGCGCCGGTGCCTAATAGTTCGTTACGCGGCGGTGCAATGGGTTGCTCATAGGTCACCACAACTTTGCCGATCTGGCGTGCTTGCTGCATATAACGGAAGGCATCAATCACTTGGTTGTGACTAAACGCCGTGAATGGCAGCGGACTGAGTGTGCCATCGTTAAATAGCGCCATCATTTCACCGAACAGGCGCTGGGTGAGGGCAGGCTGCACCTTCATCAACTGGTCAGAGTCGATGCCAAAGTAGCTTAAGTTGTTGCGGAACGGACGAAGACCAATATGAGTGTTTTCATAGAAGTCACGTTTACCTAGTTCCAGGAAGCGACCAAACGGGCGCAAGGCACGGAGGTTTTGGTTAATCGCTTCGCCTGCCAGCGAGTTCAGTACTATATCCACGCCTTCGCCTTGCGTGTCTTCTAGGATCTCTTCGGCAAACGTCAGCGAGCGGGAGTCGTAAATGCGCTCTTCACCCATGAGACGCAGGAAGTCGCGCTTCTCTTCTGACCCCACCGTGGCGTAAATGTCGGCACCCAGCCACTGGGCAATTTGCAACGCGGCGATACCAACGCCGCCAGCGGCACCGTGAATCAGCACTTTCTCGCCGGGCTCCAGGCGCGCCAGATGTTTCAGCGCGTAGTACACCGTGAAGAACGTAGTGGGAATTGTTGCGGCAGCAGCATAGCTGATGCCCTCTGGCAGAGGCGCGACGGCATGCTGGTTGGCAATGAGACGATCGCTAAAACTGGCAGGCCCAAAGCCGACAACCGCTTGGCCGGGCGCAACGTGCTTAACATTGGTGCCAACTGCCAGCACCTCTCCCGAGAACTCAAGCCCCAAAGTCGGGCCAGCGAAGCCATTTTCAATCGCTTCATCAGACAGTAAGCCAAGGGTGTACATGACATCGCGGAAGTTGAGTCCGGTCGCTTTGACACGAATTTCCACTTCATCCGAGCCAAGTTCAGGCAGTGGGCGTGGCCGCCACTGCAGCTGACGTAATTGCCCTGGTAGGGCAAAGCCCAGCGTCATTGCTTGATGAGGCGCAGCACTTGCCTGCTTGACCGGGTGAGGCGCAGGCAACGTGCGAAGGCGTGTCGCAAATCGCTCGCCTTCAACCGTTATTACCAGCTCGTTTTCACTATCTGGCGCAGTAAGTGACGCTGCAAACGTGTTTAACGTCGCATCGCTGGGTGTATCTGGCAGGTCGATCAACGTGACGCTATGGCCAACGGCTTCATTTGCTAGAGAGCGGCCAAAGCCCCATAGCGCGGCGTCATCGCCGATGCTGGCTTCCTGGGTCGGCAGCCAAAGCGTGACACGGCTGCCTAGGCTTTCAAGCCCGCTTGCTTCTAATGCCAGTGACCACTGCTGTGCCGTGTAGCAACGTTGGGTTTGAGCGGCGGTTGTACAGCCCTTTAGCCCACGTAGATCAACCACATTGAGTGCGGCAGGTGCATCTTGATGCTCTCCTAGCGCTGTATTTAACAGTGCTTGCGGAGCGGCATCGCTGACGGTTAGCCATGTGTTGGCGGTGCCTAACCGCTCTGCAAGCTGGGCGGCAAGTGCTTCGTGCTCAGCGTCAGAGACAATCAAATGGTAAGCTTCTGCTGCCGTTTGTGTCAGCGAGTCATTATCTGCTGCGTATTGGCCATGCAATAGGTAAGCACCATTTTCTTCCAGCTCAACCGGCGGTGAAACGCTGAGACCTTGTTGCGCTAACCACTCAATGAGAGTGTCTTGTTCCAGGGCGGTTTGGTCGATGCCGGGTGTGGCCAGTAAATCATCAAGCCAGCGGCTTGGGTGAACACCGATCACCATTACCTGAGCACTTGGTGCAAGCTGGCCTGGCAACGCTTCAATCAACTGGCGGGTGCGCTCAGGCTGGGTCACGTCTACGCTGATAAACGCCAGTTGGGCTTTCTCTGCATTGCTAAGTGTCGGCAGCGAATCTTCCAGCGGCTGGATATCCATCAGCGGGAAACGCTCTTGAAGCTGTTCCGCCTGATGGCGAGCCGTGTCGCTGGTGGTGATGGCACGGTAGTGGTGCCCATCTTTAGCGATAGTCGTATTCGCTAACTGTTCGAGCAGTCGCTGGCCAAGGGCAGGAGCGCAGGGGCCTGCTTCTAGCAACTGCAGCCGCTGAGCGGTGGGCAGCGTGGCTAGCGTGGCTTCCATTAATGCACCAAGCTCGGCAGCTAATACTTGCCAGCCATTTTCGCCGATAAGGACGCGATTAATACCTGCTAGGTGCTCAGTGGTAATGCCTAGGCTTTCAAGCGTGTCATTGCCGCTGTTAAGTTGCTCACGGTGAAGCCCTAAACGCCCCACCATATGAATAGGGGCAAAATAATCGGGATAATCCTGCACCAGTAACTGCCAAATGGTTTCCGGTGCGAGCTGATCTTCACCGCCGTTAACATTAACGCCAGCAAAGGCTTCGCTCAGGCTGTCGAGTAGCGGTGACACTTCTTGGGCATAGCGCTGACCGGTGCTGGCGGTAAACGCATTGCTTAGCCCAGCCAGTCGAGCGAGTGCACTGCCTGGCAGCGAAAGCGTCGTCGCGTTTAGCGGGGCGGGCGTTAACTCAACATCCAGATAGCTAAAGTGCTGATGGTGAGCGCGGTTCAAGCGAATCGCCTTAAAGCGGGTTTCGCTGAGCACGGCCACGGCGTTCCCGGCAGCGTCATACAGTTCGAAGTCGGCGGTGAAGGAGTGGGGCGCGCGTTTACCCATCACTGCTCGTGCTAACACGGGGGCACCGGCTTCAGCGTTAACCTGGATGCGCCCAACACGAACCGGCACGAAGGCTAGTTGCGCTGCAAACTCGTTGTGCTGAGCCAGCAGCGGAATGAACATCTGGAAAGCACTGTCCAGAATGCCCGGATGAACGTGGAGCGTATCGAGCTGCGACTGAACACTATCAGATAGGGTAATTTCCCCTATGACGCTGTCGCCTTCGATCCAGCCACGGCTAATGGCTTGGAACGCCGGCCCGTAATGCAGTCCGATACGTTCGGCCATCTGCAAGTGCTCGACCAGGGTATAGTCTGGCGTGCGGCTAGGCAGGTTTGGCGCTTTTCGGTTGAGCAAGAAGCCTCGGCTTTCGCGCATGCGTCGGGCGACAGCATTCAACTGCCATTCGCTACCGGTGGCTGGCTCGCGGGAGTGGATGGCTAAGCGTCCGTCGTCTGGGTCCAGCGTTAACCGCATGGTGCGGCCATTGGGGCCATCCAGTAATAACGGGGCGCGAATTTCCAGCTCTTCAATGTCTAAAATCGGTGTATCTTTCTGCTGCAGGGCCGCTGCTAGCGTAAGCTCCACAAACCCCGCGCCGGGGAAGACTGCGCCTTCGCCGACAACGTGGTCGGCCAGCCATGGCTGGCGTTTGGTATCCAACTGGCTTTCCCAGGTGTGATCCTGCTGCGCCAATGGGTAGCCAAGTAGCGGATGCTGATAATAACGGGAAAGCAGCCCTTGGCCATCATTGGTGCCTTGCACCCAAAGCTGAGTGCGCTGCCAAGCGTAGCGTGGCAGCAGTACCCGCTCGCCTTCTACGGGGAAGAAGTGATGGTTATCAAGGGCTAATCCACTTAGCAGCAACTGGCCGAGGCAGCGAGTTAAACCGTCTACGCCCGGCATATGGCGCTCAATAGTACCTAGCACTAATCCACTGCGCTCTTGCTGGCGCAAAGACTCGTTCAGATAGCGGCGCAGGATAGGGTGGGCACCGACTTCCACAAACACATTGTAACCCTGCTCAATAAGCACTGTAGCGGCGCTATCAAACAGGACGGGTTCACGAATATTGAGCCACCAGTAATGGGCATCCAACTGTGTGCCTTCACTGATGGTGCCCGTCACAGTGGACACATAAGGAATCTGCGTGGTGTGGGGACGAATGTCAGCTAACGCTTCCACGACGCCTGCTTTGATGCTGTCCATAGCGGGGCTGTGGAAGGCGTAATCCAACGGTAGGCGCTTCGCAAAGGTGCTCTGCTCGCTAAGGGCTGCTTCAATGGCGCTTAATTGGTCTCGATCACCCGCTAAGGTAATGCCTTTGGGGCTGTTAATGCCTGCCAAGCTGATGTTGCTAAACTCAGGCTTTTCAAGCCAAGGGGCGATTTCTTCCGCGCTCATAGCAACGGCCGTCATTTCACCAAGGCCACGGGTTTTGCCTTGGTAGAAACTACGATAGTAAATAACCTTAACGGCGTCTTCTAGCGTTAATGCGCCGGACGCCCACGCGGCAGCAACTTCGCCAACACTGTGGCCAAAGACTGCAGTAGGCATGATGCCTTTGGATTTAAGCCATTCGGTTAACGCGACTTGCAGTGCAAACAGAGCCGGTTGAGCGATCTCAGTGCGCTCAAAACGGCCGCCACTGGCTTCTTCCTGGTTACGGCCCGCGAGTTCGTCACGCAGCGAAAAATCGCCATGTTTCTGGAACAGGGCATCCACACGATCAATAGCGTCACTAAACGCTGGTTCGCTGTCTAACAGGTCGCGGCCCATGGTTTCCCATTGGCAGCCGTTACCGTCGTAAACAAACACAGGGCCGCGAGCGTTAGCTAAGCGCTCAAGTGTCACAACGCCGTTGTTTTCACCTTCGGCAAACTGGCTGAGCGCACTGGCGGCGGCGTCTGGCGTTTGGGCGAAACAGAGCGCGCCAAACGTGTGTTGCTCACGGTGGCTGCTCAGCGTATGGGCGATATCATAGAAAGCATGATTGCTCTCGCGCAGGTAGCTCGCTAATTCACTGGCATTAGCCGCCAGTGCTTCCTGGCTTCGTGCGCTAATAAGAATGGGTAGCGCAGCATCGGGTACTTGGCGAGATGTCGGTGCTTTTTCGGGGGCGCTTTCCAGTATGACGTGAGCGTTGGCACCGCCAAAGCCAAAGGAGTTAACGCCGATGACCAAACGGCCCTGTTTTTTGAGTGCTTGGGCTTTGGTGACAACGCTAATGTTCCACTCATCAAATTTGATGCGTGGATTCAGATTGCGTATGCCAATGGTGGCGGGCACTTCACGGTGCTGCAGGCTGTATAGCGCCTTAGCCAGCCCGGCAACGCCTGACGCCGTTTCTAAATGGCCGAGATTACTTTTCACTGAGCCAATCAGCAGCGGTGTTTTACGGTGTTTGCCGAGTGCTTCGCCGATAGCCCGAGTTTCAATCGGGTCGCCAACAGCGGTGCCAGTGCCGTGAGCTTCAAGGTAGTCGATTTCGTCTGGCGAAATGCCTGCCTGTTCGTAGGCACGGCGCATTAACTCAATTTGCGCGCTGGGGTTGGGTACCGTCAGGCCGGACTTGTGGCCATCAGTGTTAACTGCTGAGCCTGCCACCACGGCCAGGATGTTATCGCCATCGGCTACTGCTTGATCATAATCCTTTAGCAAAAATAGCCCGGCACCTTCGGAGCGCACGTACCCATTACCCGCTTCATCGAAGACTTGGCAGCGCCCGGTGGGCGAGAGCATGCTGGCCTTCGAGAAAATAATAAAACCATAGGGGTGCAGGTGCAGGCTGATGCCACCTGCTAACGCCATATTGGTTTCGCCGCTGCGAATCGATTGGCACGCTTGGTGGAACGCCACCATGGAAGATGAGCAGGCGGTATCCAGCGACATGCTGGGGCCATGCAGATCAAAGACATAAGAAAGCCGATTAGAGGCGATACTTGATGTATTACCTGTCGCTGTCGAGGCATCGATCGCCGACATGTCATCGGCCAGGCGATAAGAGTAATCAAGACTGGCGACGCCAACGAAAACGCCGCACTGGCTACCACGCAGGGTGCTAGGCACGATGCCCGCGCTTTCCATGGCTTC
The DNA here is from genome assembly GCF_002082565.1 of Halomonas sp. GT. Classification (NCBI taxonomy): domain Bacteria; kingdom Pseudomonadati; phylum Pseudomonadota; class Gammaproteobacteria; order Oceanospirillales; family Halomonadaceae; genus Halomonas; species Halomonas sp. GT. The sequence goes on along the minus strand of NZ_CP020562.1, from coordinate 2,617,100 downwards.
CCAGGTAAGCTCTAGCAGCATGCGCTGTTGCGGGTCCATGTTCGCCGCTTCACGAGGCGAAATACCGAAAAACTCTGCGTCGAATCCGCTTATATCGCCTAGGCTACCCGCGGCAAACGTGACGCTGGTGCCAGGGTGACGTTTGTCCGGATGCAAGAAAGCATCATGGCTCCAACGGTCGTGGGCCACTTGGGTGACGAGGTCTTTTTCGGCTTGCAGGTCCTGCCAGAACGTTTCAGGTGTGGTGCCGGGGAAACGATGGGCGGCGCCGATAATGGCAACGCGTTTAGTCATTCTTGCTCCTGAGGTTCTGGTTCTGCCTTGATCACATCGCTACTTATATCGCGTCCAAACGCTCGTTTAAATAGGTAGACGCCAAGTTCGTTTGCTTCCAGCGTGCACGACGCGCGCTCAATGGGCGGCTTGTCGTGCAAATTACGATCTATTTCCGTTGACCATATCATGTACGGGGTGCTGCTAGCAGGAGGCGAAAAGTGCCTATAGGCGTCAGGCAGTATGGGTACGTGGTCACCGTACCAGCCCAGCAGCCCTGGTCTTATAGCAGAGTTTAGCGCTGCTTTAACGCTTCCAAGCATTTTATCTGATTCACCCAAATGGTGCAGGTAAACAGCTAAATCCCGTAAATGATGCGGTAGCGGCCACGGTGCAGTAGGCAATGTTGACGCTACCCTAGCCTTTTCCGGTGCTTCTAAGTGTAAAGGGCCGTGATTCTCCATGGTAATCACAAACACAAAGAGAGGCCTATTATCGTTATCTTCAAGCAGGCGTCCAACTTTTCGTGCAACGGCTTGGTCACCAATGTACTGGCCATGCTTATCCTGGCTTTCGAATGCGCTAATGTCGATAAACGTCTCAAAGCCCAGTATTGGAATAACGCTGTCACGCATATAGAAGGTAGCCGGGTAGGGGTGAACACAAACAGTTCGATACCCTTGGGCCTTAAATGCACTCGCAATGCTGGGTAGTGTGTGGCGTGACAGCGTGCGGTAAGGGTTAAATTGGCGCGCCCCCCATGCATTAGGCGCAATGCCCGTTAAAACGGCGCATTCGGTTCGCACGGTGTTTGCGCCCCATGCGGGCACATTCAGTGCTCCCTTTACGATAGCTTCTTTGCAGGTAGCATCATAATTCGGCAATAAGTCAGCGGCAATCTCGCTACACCATGGGCGAGGATCAAAAAACGATTCACTCTGCACCAACACAACGTTTGGCTTTGCCGCATCGGCGTCTAGCTCAAGGCGCTGCTGAGAAAGTGGCTGAGAAAGTGGCTGAGAAAGTGGCTGAAAGGGCGATGCGTCGGGCGTGGGCGGTTGGGAGTGTGCCAAGGCGATACCATATGCCCAAAGACTAGAAAATAGTCCCAGCTGATCTAGATCCATGACAGGGTTCAATGAGACTGACGGCAGTTTTCGCCACCCCAGCCAAACGAGTAACGCGCCAGCGGCTATCAGCATTAGGCTATTCATTAGAAATACGGTGCCGCCCCATTGGCGGATCAGCGATGGTTCAAATATCAAAAAGCTACCAATGGCAACCGCACCGGCACTGCTGGCAGCAATAGCGAGGCCAATGCCGAAAAAAGGCACATAGAGACGTGGGTGCAAAACCGCATCCCAAAAGTATTCAAAATCGTGACAAATAAAAGGTTCGTTCAGCGTGCGTGATTTGGTATTGCTGGACTGCACGACCACAAGTTGCAGCGATAAGATAAACACAACAGCAAACCAAGGGCGCTGTAGCAGCAGAATAAAGGTGCCAAATAGCAGTAACCAGCTACCAAGGTGCAGGATATTGGCGGCTACACCACGCTTCCAAAACGGTCGCGGACGAGGGCTTAGCAGTGCCTCGAATAACAAGCTACCTAACAAGCCTACTAACAGTGGGCTAACAAACGTGGATGATAGAAAGAACGCCACGCTACACGCCCCCGGTATGATTAAAGCCAAAGCGTTTAACGAGCCATTGAGAAATGCCAGCAGGTAGAACGGCCAGCCACCAAGTACCGAAATTCAGGGGGAAAGGGAAGCTGATTCGGGCGCGGTTAGTGGTAATGCCACGCTGTATGGCGTTAGCGGCTCGCTCTGGCGACCACTCCCAAGGCTTAGGCCCAGGCATAGCATTGCACATGGCGGAGGTGACGTAGCCAGGCATGACAACGGTCACACCAATGCCATGAGGCTCAAGCAAGCCTCTTAGGCCTTCTCCGTAGGCTTTGATGCCCGCTTTGCTGGCGCTGTAGCTTGGCGTTGTCGGTAGGCCGTGCCAGCCCGCCAATGAGCTAATAAACACCAACTGGCCGCTGCCCCGCGCTTGCATGGCAGGGACCAGCCGCTGCGCCATTGCCATCGGTGCTTTCAAGTTGATATCTAATAGCGCTTGAACCTCGTCCCACGGTTCTAGTGTGGTTGCGCTTGGATGAGTATTAATACCCGCATTGGCAATCACAATATCGGGAACGTGTTCGGCACATAGCGCATCAAGCCAGGCGTTGAGTTCGGTTTCGTCTGTTAGACTGGCCGATGAGAGCGACACCTGTGCGCCTTTTTCTCGACACATCAGTGCCAACGCTTCAAGCGCCTGCTGGTTGCGGCCATGTAGCACCAAGTGCGTATTAAGGGTTGCGTAAGCATGGGCTAGCGCCCCGCCTATTGCGCCGGTGGCACCCGTAATCAGCACGCAGCGGGGGGGGTGAGAAGAGAGAGGTGTCGTTACGCCAGCGCTCACAGCAACTTCTCCAGCGGTGAAGGGCAGGCTTCTAGTATACGCGCAGCATTGTTCACTGCTAAATCGATACTGGGCTGGCAGTAAAAGCCACCATTAATCTGCGTGGTGTACATGACAGTGTTGCGAAAATAGCTAAATAGCGCCTCACTGGGGCGCGGCGGCTGGTGCCAGAACTCGTCTAGAGAGCCTTCGTAGGTGAGGCCCGCCAAATTGTAAATGGGGTCGCTGAGCGCAAAGGTGGGACACTGTTTTTCAAGGGAAACAATGCCGACCGTGCTGTTCACTGTAACGGTGCCCGTAGCGTGTTTCAGCAATGGATTGAGGTTGCCAGACTCCAGGTAAACGATACGCCCCTGCAGGCCGTAAAAATCTTCCAGCCTTTTAATAATGTTTGGGTAATTAACCAGCCCCATGTCGAGTGGGTGGTTTTTTATGCACAGGAGGGCGTCGCTAGGGGCGTTGAGAGCAAATGATCCCATCACATGATCCATCACTTCTTCCATATTGGAATAAGGTGAATGGTCGCGAATTTGCGCATCGGTGTTGAGTTGCAGCGGCAACATAAAATAAGACTTTCCGCCTTCTATCAGGTTTTTAATCCGCTCTGCATCGCGCTTTTTCCAATGCCGAAGTAAGGTAAAGCGTTTGGCGTAGCCTGCATACTCTACCGGTGCAGTGATGGGCGCATGATTACGATAGTGGGGAGCCACCAGCGGATTCGCTAACCCCGCCAGGTGATAGCACATGTCGTGAGCAGCACGGATTTTAAAAGAGGAGCGAAAGCGAACCGGTGCAGGGAGTTTGGGCAGAGCCTTGCCCGTTTCGAAAAACCACTTAGGGTCTCTAGGCAGCAGAGAGTGACCATTAACGCCCTCGCGTTCAAGCGTGACCCAGAACGGGCGAAAGTAGCCTTCTTCAAAGACGTGTGTGCGAATGCCTGCGGCGGGCGCTAAGTCAACGGCTGGGCGGTGAATCGGTCGGCGATCACCGAACAGTACTTGGTCGGTAATGTCGTAACGTTGCCATAGCGACTGAATATAAGCTGGAAGCTCGCTTAGTTGGCCGCGAAACAAATGGTTCTGGCTGTGGGTGCGCTGCCAGTAGATGATATCGCCAGCGTTGAAGTTAACCTTTACCACGCGGTGGCCGTCGTCGGTGAGCCGGCGGGCTAGACGCTGGTAGAAGGGCGAGCAGACGCCTTGTAAAAATAAGAATGCACGCTTTTGCTTCAACTTAATGACTTCCAATAAATAAGTTACGATAGCAGCGGTATAATCGCTGCTTCCATGTAAGCATATGTTTATGAGACTTAACTTGTTCTAATTTAGCCTGCTCCAACAGGCTGACTACCGTTTCAGCATTACACAGCTGCCGAGAGTCGGGGTCGACGTAGTTGGGGTACAGAAGCAGAGTTCCTGCTACTAACGCATCCAATGATAAAGCCCGGTTTCGTCTTGGGCAGTGCATGGCGTCCTGGGTTAATCCCCAGCCTGCGTAAAACGGGAGGCCATAGGTGCACACTTGGCGCCGACGAAGCAGTGCTTCAAAGCCGGTGAGCGAACTCATAGTATGCACGGCATCAACGCGTGCTAGCAGCACAGTGATATCGATATGGCTGGCATCGAGATCATACAGGCGTTTGGCGTTGGTATCGAGTGCTCCGATGCGTGCGCCGGTGATTACATCAGGGTGGGCTTTGTAAACAATAAAAGCATTAGGATTGGCATGTCGTACGGCCTTTAACAGCGCACTATTAGTCCTAATCTCTGGTGAACCTGTTGCAATTGACGCATCGCTTTCTACCTGGCCAGGCACCAAAATAATGTGCTTATTGGCGGGTAATTCAATGACTTCCTTTCCCGGTACATTATATTTGGAAAGCTTTAATGCGACCAACCGTTCGCGCAGGTGTGCCGCTCGCTCTAATAAGTCATCGCTGAAATCGGCGGTGTTAAGCAGCGTTTCTAGCTCGCTGGGCTGGCTGGGGTCGTAGTAAATGCCCTGTCGATCAATGACCAAGGATAGCGGTTGAGCGAGGTCTACCCCAAGACCGATTGATCGGATGAAGCCGTCTTCCATTCGCCATAATGCCGCTAGATGGTCGCGGTGGCGGGTTTTAAAGTCATCGTTAATACGACTGGACCATACCAACAGATTGGGTTTTTCAACATCCACTGCTAAAGCCGCTGGCAGCTCTTTTTGATATTCGATGGTGGCCGCTGGGCCAAGAAAATGGCCAATAAAACGCTTTTTCCATGAAGAGAAGCCACAGGCTAGCCATTTGCCACGCAGGCGCTCTTGCTGGCGCTTTTGGTCGGCAATCAGGGCAATTGTTTCTTCTAGCGTTGCAGCACTGCCTGTGTAGGGGTTGGCATACCGAGTGTAACGAAGGTAGGCGGCGGCAAATACTTCTTCTAAGCGCCGAGTCACCCTGCGGCGCGTGCAACTGAGCTGATCATGGGTTAACCCCCAGCCTGCATAGAAGGGGAGACCAAAGCAGTGCACTTGTTTGCCTGCCATCAGTGCTTCGAAACCTAATTGGCTTGTCACCACATAAACGGTTTTAACCTTGTCGAATAGTGCCCAAGGGTTAATGTTGTCGCTAACGATATGGCAGCGAGGGTTTTCATGACCCCCTGCTAAATGCCCCTGCTTTTTGCCTGCGATAACATCAGGATGTACTTTGATAAAAATATCGGCATCAGGATGGTTATTTAAAGCGCAGTCTAACATTTGCTGAAAACTGTCTGCATCCGCACCACCATGGTGAATAGAAGCATCACCTGCGGTTTGATCCACCACTAATACGTTGTTGGTTTCAGCATTGTTGGTTTTAGCATTGATGGTTTCAGCAATGGGAAGCGAATAATCAGGTGCGTGGTTGTATTTCGATAAGCGATAACGCGATAGTTGCTCAATACAGCGCGTGGCTTGGGCAAGTTCTTCAGCATCAAACGTGGCATGGTTGAGCCAGTTTTCTAAATCACTAGGTCGAGAGGCGTCATAATAGATGCCCGTATAATCGACGACCATGCTATGAGGCTGATAGCCTTCAACGCCTAGTCCTAAAGAACGAAGAAAGCCATCCTCTAGAGCGACATACGGTAGGCTATGACGAGAGGCATAATTACGCGCGCCGTCACTTGTGGGCTTAAGCCCCCAGCCAATGACCACATTCGGTTTAGGACTCAGGGGCCTTATGCGTGAAAAATGCGAGTATTCAGGCAAAAAAGAAGCAAGTGCATGGATCTTGGTAATACCGGGAGATGTATAGCCTGCTATTAGTTTTGCCATGAAAGAGCCGAATGGTGTCAAAAACAAGCGTAAATATAAACGCAAACAAATAAAGCGGCGAACATACGTGAAAAGGTCTAGTTTATCAATTAAGCCTAAAGTGGTCTTACGGTAAGAGGGTTTTTCGTTACATAATGATACATCTCAAAAAAACAGCCACGTTGAATTTCACTAACGCGCACTTCTCATTCCATTTTGGTAAGTTATCGGTTTACAACGCGATTGGGGCAGATTCATTGGACGCAGTGGCAGTAAATTTCAACAAGTATAGGGTGATCGGTGCGTCTGGCCCCTGTCTGCAAAACATCGATCTTTATAAGATTGATGCTTAAAAAATCGATGATTAGTGGATTGATACTTGGTTCTTTAAAAGGCCGGCTACTGTTGGGGCTTTTGTGTGCGCTGCTGTTGCTGGCTGGCTTGGTGCTGGGAATGGCCTGGCAAGTGGGTAAAACCATGGTGCAAGAAGCTAATATGGCCCACATGCGCTACGAAGCTGACCTGATTGCAGATGAAGTAACCCAGCAAATTGACCACCGTTTTCAATCGCTAGAGCGACTAAGCAACATTCTTGGAATGTCGAACGACCCTGGGTGGCTTGGCTATGAGCTGCGCAAAAACGACGCACTATTGGCGTGGTTTGACGCTATTGTTGTCACTGATCACAACGGAAAAGTTGTGTCTGACTGGCCAGCAGTGGCGGGGCGTGTTGGCTTAGAAACAGCAGAACTTGAATATTATAAAATGCTGAAAGGCACGCGCAGGCCTTATGTCAGTGAGCCGTTTGTTGGTCGGGCAAGCGACATGCCAATGATATTAGTGAGCGTGCCGCGATTAGACAGTGAAGGCCGGTTCGGAGGCATCATTGGCGGGGTGGTTAGTTTAGATAGCAGCGGGCTGTTCAAACGGTTGGCTACTATTCGTCTAGGCAGTGAAGGTTATGCTGCGGTTTCCACTTCCTCTGGCCAAGTGTTATATCACCCCAATAGAACACTAATTAATAACGATAGCTTTGATGCGACGGCTATCCCGCTGTTGGACTTAGCCCTCGATGGTTGGCAGGGCGATGGCGTTGGGATGTTGCTTGATGGTCGAATTGGTCTTCAGTCTTATGCCCAGGTATGGCCTGCGAACTGGGTGGTTGGGCTTTATTTGCCTCTTGAACAAGCTCAGTTACCGCTATCTGGCTTTATCCATAAGCTATGGTGGATCTGGTGCGTTGCTGCAGTGTTAATGATGCCCCTTTTGTGGTGGCTGCTAGCGCGCATTTTAATGCCATTAAATCGCTTGGAAACACAAATTGGCGAAGTGGGGCTCGGTCGCCGTTCTTCTGTCGATCTTGCAACCAACATGCAAGAGCTGGAACAAGTAGCCAGCACCTTTAATCGTGTTGAAGGTGAGCGTCAGCAGCTAGTAGGGCACCTCCAAGAGCGTGAAGCATTTTTAGATTCGGTGCTCAATGCCTCGCCCCAGGGAATGTTTGTGGCTGACTTTGGCGGCAACATTACCTATATGAACTCCGCGCTATTAGACATTTTAGGTATCGAATCTGATATGCCTATGGAAGCCTGGCTTGAGCAAATCCATATAGATGATCGTTCCGGGGCGAAAGATATGTGGGTGCATAGCTTAAAAACCGGCAATGATTACATGCGTCAGCTGCGCTTTATTCGCAGTGACAAAGAGATGCTATGGCTGGATGTTCACGCCCGTGTGGTCATGCTTTCCCAGGGCGGGCATTCGCTTGGTCTGGTTGGTGTGGTGAAAGACATTACCGAGCGCCGGGAGCAAGAAGCGCTTCAACGCTGGGAAGCAGAGCATGACCCATTAACTGGCTTGCTCAACCGTCGAGGTTTTGAGCGTCGTCTTGAAGAAGCGTTTGCTGATTTTCAGAAAACCAGCACACCCTCGGCGCTGCTATTGTTCGACCTTGACCACTTCAAGCCCATTAATGATGAGGGCGGGCATGCGTTAGGGGACGAAATGCTGCGTCGCATCGCTCAGGTGGTGGCCTGGGAAGTTCGTCGCAGCGATCATGTGGCGCGTCAAGGTGGCGATGAATTCGGGGTGTTGCTGCCTAGTTGCACATTAGGCCAAGCGCAACGCATCGCGGAATCGCTACGCCAAGCGGTGAGCGAAGTATCGGTTGTGCATGACGGTAAAGAGTACACCGTGACGTTGAGCATTGGTGTGACCAGCTTCGATGAGACCGACACTAACGTCGACGCGGCGCTTTCGAGAGCGGATGCCGCCAGTTACGATGCCAAAGGAAGGGGGCGTGACAGTGTGGTGGTCAAACTGCCAAAGACATTAGACCCACTGTCGTTATTTGAATAACCCGTCGCCTTTGCGTCTTCGGGTTAACCCTCTGTTAAGTCTCTTATTCACTCTCATCAGTCGACAAACCTCGGGTGACGGTAGAATATAAGCGTCTGCTTATTCGATTGAGAGGGCTTTCGTGAACTTACTTGAGCTATTTTCCCGCACGCTGGATGTCACGTTGCCTGTTTTTGCCATGGTATTCGTCGGCATCGGCTTAAAACGCCTAAAATGGATCGACAGAGAATTTGTCTCCACAGCGTCAGCTCTCGTCTTCAAAGCAACGCTTCCCACGCTGATTTTTTTGAGTTTAATAAAAGCCGACCTAAGCGTTGCGTTGGATGTCCCTTTACTGCTGTTTTTTGCCGCCGCTACCCTCGGCCAGTTCTTTATCAGCTGGGTATGGGCTAGCTATCGGGTGCCCAAAGCCGACCGCGGTATTTATGTGCAGGGCGCGTTTCGTGGTAACTGCGGTATCGTTGGGTTAGCGCTGGCGGCGGGGATGTACGGCAACTACGGGCTTTCGGCCGGTAGCCTGCTGCTTGGTGTGGTTATTGTGATGTATAACGCACTTTCGGTGGTGGCTCTGGCGGCCTATCAGCCCGGCCAGTCAACAGAGTGGCGCAGCCTGCTAAAGCATATCGTCACTAACCCACTGATCATTTCTGTGGTTGCTGCGCTGCCATTCACTGCGTTTTCGATTCCGCTGCCCAGTTGGCTAATTACTTCCGGCGATTACTTCGCCTCGTTAACGTTACCACTGGCATTGATCTGTGTCGGCGCCACGCTCTCGATCGCCACCATGCGTAGCGGCAGTCAAACAGCACTAAGCGCCAGTAGCATGAAAATGATTGTGCTGCCGTTACTCGCCACACTAACCGCATGGGCGGTGGGGTTCTCCGGTGAACAGTTGGGGTTGTTATTTCTATTCTTCGCCAGCCCAACCGCTGCCGCCAGCTTTGTGATGGTAAAAGCAATTAACGGCAATGTAGCGCTGGCCGCCAATATCATCGCGATAACCACCTTAATGGCAAGCGTCACCGTCACCACGGGTATCTTTGTGCTGCGCCTTCTAGGATGGATTTAACTGCGCGGTTGGCTGAAACTCACCAACACGCTATACTATGCGCCCCATAAGTCCCTGTAGCTCAGTAGGATAGAGCAGCCGCCTCCTAAGCGGCAGGTCGCAGGTTCGACTCCTGCCAGGGACGCCAACTGGGGTTATTGAGAAGTCCTGAGAAGGCCTAAAAAGAGTACAATACTCTGAAATAAAAAGTCTTTAGCTCCTCATCGTTCCTAGCTGTTCCTTCCAAATCCCGCTGCTAAATGGTATACAGAATGGTATATGCCCCCATTCGAAGATGCTCGGTATACCGCCATGGCACTAACCGTTCGACAGATAAACTCAACCAAACCTAGCACGAAAATTATTACCCTCTCTGATGGCCTGGGATTAGAACTTAGGATCTCACCCAATGGCAGCCGTGGTTGGCGTTTGCGCTACACACGCCCTAACGGGCTCCCACTTCATTCTTCCATTGCCACCGCTTCCCATTTCGACATTTAGCCTTTCTTGACTGCCCCGACTCTGCCGGTATCAGGTATGCTCTTGGCTTGCCGTTTCTGCTGCACCTGCTAAGGACATTGCTATGCGTTTCTCAACACCGGTTGCCATTACATCGCTTGTGATGATGTCTTCGTTGCTGCTGCCTACTTCGCTTTTGGCGCAGGATGCCCATATTGGCAGCGTGCGTACAGAGTTTAGGTTGATCGGACCGAACAGTACGATTGAAGTGGAGCGCTTTGACGACCCGAAAGTACAAGGGATTTCCTGCTATCTTTCCTACTCCCAAGTGGGCGGGATTTCAGGTGCGGTAGGGCTTGCTGAGGAAGCTAGCGAGGCGAGCGTGGCGTGTCGGCAAACGGGAGAGATCGTCTTCGACCCTGACGAGGTAGACGAGCAAGAGGTTGTTTTTAACCAACGTCGATCCGCACTTTTCAAAAACATGCGCGTGGTGCGTATGCACGATGTCGAAACTGAAACCTTTGTGTATTTGACCTACAGCACCAAGCTGGTAGATGGTTCGCCTAAGAACGCAATTTCAGCGGTCAACTACGGTGAGTTTTAAGAAGGGTTAGCGGGGGTGTCCCAGCACCTGTGCCCAAAAGGTGGTATACCGCGAGTCAGCATTGTCGGCTTTTGCCATGCCCATCTCGGTGAAGGTGTCGTTCATCATATTGCTGCAATGGCTGGGGCTCTCTAACCAACCGTTAACCACGGCAGCGACAGACGTATGCCCAGCGGCAATATTTTCACCCACCGCTTGCCATGCGTACTCCTGTTGATTGACGCGTTGCTCAACCCCTGCGCCGTCAGGATCTGAATGGCTAACGTAGTCGTTGTTGGCCATATCGTTGGCGTGCATGGCGGCAGCGGCCTCCAGTTTACAGCTCCAGGTTAACGGGCTGGCTGCTGGAAATGATTGATCACCACATTGACGGGCGTTGTTTCGTGCCTCGTTCACCCGCGTTAGCATTTCCTGTTGCTGATCAGTCAGGCCACACTCGCTGTTAGCACTGTCACTGTTGGTACTGTCGCTATTAGTACTGTCGCTATTAGTACTGCCGCTATTAGTACTGTCGGCGCGGGAGTCATCATCGGCCCACGTTCCGCTGCCTATCAGCATCAGTGTTACCAGACTAAAAAGCGCCCAGTGGGTAGGGCGCTTTAAGGTGACGTTAGCCGCCGAATTTTTCATTTTCGCCCATGTTGGGGGTGGCATCTTTTTTCAGATTGGCTTTCGCGATTTCATAGAGCTGGAAGGCTTTGCTCTCTTTTGCTTTCCAGTGCTCGCCCATTTGCACGTCAATTTCTAGCAGTGCTACGTCAGGGTCGTCTTTACCTTCTGGAAACCAAGCGGCAATAAAGGGGTTCCAGTAGCGCTCAATCAGCTCGCGGTTATCGGTCAGGTTGGCTTTACCTGAAAGCGATACATAAACGCCATCTTCCTGGTCGGAGAAGCTAAGGCACACGTCGTGATCGCTTTCTGTTTCAAATACCTTTTCGGCGCTGCGTCGTGTGAAGAACCACAGCTTGCCATCATACTCGTCTTGCACCAGGTGCATGGGGCGCGCTCGTGGAACCTCGTTATCCAACGTCACCAACATACCTACTTTAATATCCTTGATCATCTTCCAGATTTTCTGCTTATGCTCCGGGCTGGACATAGCGTCACACTCCTTATGTTTTCAAGAACGACATGTTTTCAAGAACGACATGTTTTCAAGAACGACAGTTTCAAGAACGACAGTTTCAAGATGCCGATTTTGATCCATCTTCGTTGACAAGAATTTATACCAAAGCTGTCTGAGGTGATTCGCTTTTTGTACAAATCCTGTTAGCAGCCTAGTCATCATTTTCGATGTCATCAAATATCTCCGCACTTTTTTATGTAAATATTAAAAATATATTTTGACGTTTTTTTTAAATGTAGATATTTTTGTTGGTCATTACGGTTGATACTGCCTATCTGAAAAATGAAAAAGCTGGCTCGGTAGTGCTTTCGGAAGTACAGGCAATGGCGTTGCAGTGAGTTCGTGGGAGGCGCGGCCAGCGTTCGAGAGCAAGCTCTAATGTCATGGCAAAAAGGAAAACAAGATGAGTGAGTTACCCGATATTTTGATACCTGACGCATTTATTGGCGGAGAGTGGTGCGGTGCTGAAAAGCGCTTTGCGGTCACTAACCCTGCAAATGGTGAGCTATTAGCAGAAGTTCCAGACCTGGATGCGGATGGTGCACGAGCAGCGGTTGCCGCAGCGGAGGCAGCAGGACCTGGCTGGAAAAAGCGTACAGCGAAAGAGCGTGCGACGCTGTTGCGCGCCTGGTTCGATGCCATCATGGCGCACCAAGAAGACTTGGCTCGGCTAATGACGTTGGAGCAGGGCAAGCCGCTGGCAGAATCCCGGGGTGAAGTGGCCTATGGCGCATCATTTGTCGAATTTTATGCCGAAGAGTCCAAGCGCATGGCAGGTGAAACCTTGCCGGGTCATGGTGTCGATAAACGCATTCTGGTGTTTCGCGAACCCATTGGCGTTGTGGCCGCTGTTACGCCTTGGAACTTCCCGCTGGCAATGATCACTCGTAAGTGCGCCCCCGCTTTAGCAGCAGGCTGTACGGTGGTGATCAAACCTGCAGAAGCAACGCCTCTAACGGCGTTGGCAGTGGCGCGCTTGGCTGAGCTTGCTGGCTTGCCCGCTGGGGTGATCAATGTGGTCACTGCCAGCCAACCTGCACCGATAGGGGAGGTGCTAACCACCGATCCCCGCGTGCGTAAGTTCTCTTTCACAGGCTCCACACCTGTTGGTAAAAAGCTGCTCGCTCAATGTGCAGGTACGGTCAAAAAAGTATCGTTGGAGTTAGGTGGTAACGCACCTTTCATCGTGTTTGATGACGCCGACCTAGACGCCGCCGTTGAGGGTGCTGTTGCCTCCAAGTATCGCAATTCTGGCCAGACCTGCGTCTGTACGAACCGCTTCTTGGTTCAGAGTGGCGTTTACGACGTTTTTGTCGAAAAGCTGGCTAAGCGCGTGGCGCAACTGAACGTGGGCAATGGGCTGGATGAAGGCGTTATGCAAGGCCCGTTGATCAATCAGGCCGCAGTTGAAAAGGTCGAGTCCCACATTGCTGATGCGATGGAAAAGGGTGGGCGGTTGGTCTGTGGTGGCAAGCCTCACACGTTGGGCGGCACGTTCTTCGAGCCAACGATTATTGCTGATGTGACCGACAACATGCGGGTTGCCCGTGAAGAGACGTTTGGCCCCTTAGCGCCTGTGTTCCGTTTCGAGACGGATGACGAAGCCATTGCCATGGCGAATGCGACTGAGTTCGGGCTAGCAGCCTACTTTTATGCACGTGACTACCGCAGGATTTGGCACGTCATGGAAGGGCTGGAGTACGGCATGGTGGCGGTTAACGAAGGAATTCTGTCCACCGAGCTAGCGCCCTTTGGTGGGGTGAAAGAGTCCGGGCTGGGCCGTGAAGGCTCACGTCATGGCCTTGATGAATTTACCGAGTTGAAATACGTCTGTGTTGGCGGCCTGTAAGCGATTTTCACTAATTAATTGAGGAATGCAGTAAATGAAGATGAGCAATGCACAGCTGAATGAGCTTAAACAGAAATATGTCGCTAATGGTGCCGCCAGCCCTGCAACGCAATTTGCGGACCGTGCTGAGAACGCGCTTATCTGGGATGCGGATGGTAATCGTATTATTGATTTCGCGGGTGGTATTGGCGTGCTTAATATCGGCCATTGCCATCCAAAAGTAGTCGAAGCTGTTAGGGAACAGTTAGGTCGAGTGATGCACACTTGCCAGACCGTTATTCCTTACGAAGGCTACGTTAAAGTCGCTGAAAAGCTCAGTCAGCTCACTCCCGTGCGCGGTCATGGCAAAGTAATGCTGGTTAACTCCGGGGCTGAAGCGCTAGAGAATGCCGTTAAGATTGCACGTGCTGCTACCGGCAAGAATAACGTGATCTGCTTCGATGGCAGCTATCATGGCCGTACGTTTATGACCATGGCAATGAACGGAAAAGTGGCGCCTTACTCGGCTGATTTCGGCAGCATGCCTGGGAATGTTTTCCGTGCGCCTTACCCCGTTCCGTTCCATGGTGTCAGCGAAGAAGACGCTATTCGCGGTCTTAAAATGACGCTGAAGACCGATGCCAACCCAAGAGACACCGCGGCTATTGTCATTGAGCCTGTGTTGGGTGAAGGTGGGTTCTATCCTGCACCGGCCAGCTTCCTTAAAGCGGTGCGTGAAATTTGCGACGAGCACGGCATGCTGATGATCGTCGATGAAGTTCAGTCTGGCTTTGGCCGTACCGGCAAGCTTTTTGCCATTGAACACAGTGGTGTTGAGCCTGATCTCATGACCATGGCCAAGAGCATGGCCGGTGGCATGCCGATTTCAGCAGTCGTAGGAACGGCTGAGCATATGGACGCGTCTGGCCCTAACTCGCTGGGAGGCACCTACTCAGGAAGCCCGGTTTCTTGTGCTGCCGTTTTGGCGGTGCTTGAAGTATTCGAAGAGGAAAAAATTCTTGAGAAAAGCCAAGCCCTAGGAGAAGTGCTGGGGCAGCGCTTTACTCAGTGGCAGCAACGTTTTGCCTGTGTCGAAAACGTGCGTCATTTAGGTTCGATGGCAGCATTGGATATTGTTTCAGCTGATCAATCGCCAGACCCAGAGCTCGCTGCAGCCATGTGCAAACGTGCACGGGAGAAGGGGCTTATTCTGTTGTCGTGTGGGCTTTACGGCAATACGATCCGCTTCTTGATGCCGGTCACCATTGAAGACACCATACTTGAAGAAGGTTTAGCGATCGTTGAAGCGTTGCTAGAAGAACTTACAGCGTAGTGACTGATGTCTTATTGGTTACTTGAGCTCCTAACCTTAAGCGACTTCTTTTAAGTTCTTATTTTTTAAGTTCTTATACTCGAGCTCTTGCTTTTAAGCGATTAGATTTAAGCTTTAACAGAGTTTTAAGATGTTAGAGTGAGTGTTGATAGAAGCCGGTGCAGCTAGTCTGCATCGGCTTTTTTATTTCTTGTTGCATTTGTTATTAAATGCGAGGGGGTGAATACGTTCAAACAGGTGTTACAAATTGTGCTATTATTTTGATCCATTTTGCGAAATGCATACTCATGAATTCATCTTTCTTCCCAGACGAAACGGCGGATGCCAAGGAAAACTTGGGTATTCGTGCTTACAAGCTACTTAAGATAGACATTATTAAAGGCATTTTTCAGCCTGACGAAAAATTGCGTATGAGTGTGCTTAAAGCGCGCTATGACCTGGGTATTGGCCCGCTGCGAGAAGCGCTATCCCAGCTTGTTGCTGAGCATCTAGTGGTGGCTATTAGCCAGCGTGGCTATCGTGTAGCACCCATGTCGCTCGCTGAACTTGAAGATATTTACGATGCCCGGGCGCAGGTTGAAGCGATGATGTTGGGGCTTGCTATAGAGCGTGGCGATGATGCCTGGGAAGCCAATATTTTGGCAAAGTCTTATCAATTAGCAAAGCTGACGGAAATGAGCTCGACAGAAGGGCTATTAGATATTTGGGATCGTCGGCATAGTGATTTTCACACTGCGATGGTCGCTGGCTGTAACTCTCCACATTTGATGAAAGTACGCGCCGGGCTCTTCGATAAAGTTCAGCGCTACCGTTTTCTGTGGCTTAAGGAAACCGTGTTTTCTGCTCAGGCCCTTGAAGAAAAGCGCCAAGAGCATGCCGCGTTAGTCGACGCCACGTTAGAGCGGCGTAAGCAGGCAGCAGTGGCATTGATGCACGAACATTTGATGTCTCCAGTGCCGATCATTACACAGGTGATGCGCCAACAAGGCGCGGCATAAGGCAAGGTATAAGAAGAAATAGAAGAAAGAATAAAAAGAAAAGGCCCTAATAATTAGGGCCTTTTTTGGTTGAGCGCTATTTATAATCGTTTGATACGCTTGTTTAGAACAGTAAGTTGGGCAACCACAGCGCAATACTTGGGAATAGTACGATAAGTGCTAAACCCAATATTTGTAGAGCAACATAGGGCAATGCTGAGCGATAGATATCGACGATAGTAATGGATTTTGGTGCGACTGATCGCATATAGAACAGGTTATACCCAAAGGGTGGCGTCAGATAAGCGGATTGCATACTTATAATGAACAGCACCGCAAACCAGGTAGTATCGAACCCTAAGTCACGTACGATGGGCACATATAATGGAATCGTGATGAATAGGATCGCAAAGTCATCCAAAAACATGCCAAGTGCAAAAAAGCTAATCAGCATGATGATGATGACGGTGTAGGGCGACAGCGAGAAGTCATCAATAAAATCACTGACGATCATGCCAGCGCCTAATCCCATATAGATACGGCTGAAGAATACCGCTGCAATGGCAATCCAAAGCAACATGCCCGTTATTTTGGTCGTGCTTAGCATTGCATAACGCAGCAGGCTCCAGTTTAGACGACCTCTTAGTGCTGCAATAAGCATTGCACCGCCTGCTCCAACAGCAGAGGCTTCGGAAGGCGAGGTTACCCCTCCGATAATGCAGCCGAGCACGGCAGTGACCAAAAGGCCAGGGGCAATAACGTGACGCAAAGACATCAATTTCTCTTTGGCACTAAAGCGTTCTTCCACTGGCGCAGCGGGACCCAGTGACGGGTTTATGCGGCAGCGTATTAATATATATGCCATGTAAATACCGGCAAGCATCAGGCCGGGAACTAAGCCAGCCGCAAATAGCTTTCCTACGGATTCGCGGGCAAGAAACGCATAGACAATCATTAAGATACTAGGCGGGATTAGAAAACCTAATGCACCACCTGCCATTATGGTGCCGGTGACTAGCCGCTTGTGATAGCCGCGTTTGAGCATTGCCGGTAATGCAATGATTCCAAGGCTAACGGTAGCTGCCCCTGAGACCCCCGCCATGGCAGCGATAAGGGCGCAGATAAGAATGGTGCCAATCCCAAGTCCGCCCGGAAGGCTTCCCATCAGCTTATGCATCATTTCGAAAAGGTCATCGGTAATACCGGAGCGTTCCAGTACCAATCCCATAAAGATGAAGAGCGGGAGGGCCACCAGGAGAAAGTTATCCATGGTGCTGTATGCCGATGATAGCAAGAAGTCCAAGCCCCCAGGGCCGAACATCATATAGGCACTACCCATGCCCGATATCATCAACGCCCACGCTAGCGGAGCGCCTATTGCCATTAGGACGATCATGGAGAGAAACATGATCGCCGTAATTATCATGGGGTCTAAATTTAACATAGGGATACCCTTTGCATGGCATATCCACAAGGACATGCCGGGGTGTGTCTCTTATTTTTCACGGTAAAGCCACGTTGAAATAGAGCGAGGGTTAAGCAGCACGATGTTTAAACAGGGCTTGTAAACAATGATAAGTCGAGGTTTAAACAGCGTTAGGCTGTGTTTAATCAGCGTCGCTAATGTCATCTCGCGGATCATCATAGGGAATGCCAAGTAAACGCACGATGGCCCTCACTAGCTCTGCTACGCTCTGAAGAATTAGAAATCCAACGGCAATTGGAATGGTCGCTTTTATCGGCCAAAGCGCTGGACGCCAAATGCTACGGTTGGAATATTCGCCGATTAGCCAGGAGCGGTGGGCAAATTCCACGGCCATGGTGAAAAATATGCCCAGCACCAAAATACCCAGTGAAAACACAATCACGTCACAGAACGCCTGCATGCGGAAGGGCAGTAGGCGATAGATGACATCACTGCGCACGTGGCTTTGATGGCGTAGGGTATAGCTGCCAGCCAGGATACTCAGCGCACCGAAGAACATCGTCGCTAGTTCGTGCCCCCACACAGTGGGGGCATTGAGTATATAGCGAGCGACCACTTCATAGAGCAGTACACCGATAATACCTAGCGTCAGCCAGGCGGTGACTCGTCCGATCCAGTCGGAAAGCCCATCCTGAAAGCGTAGATATCGGTTGATCTTACTCACTCAATCTTCCTTGCGCTTTGGCGTTGTTGATCAAGATTTCAACGGCTTGTGCATTTCGCTCAGAGCGTGCCGCCTCTTCTTCCCAAATAGGCAAAGATGCTTCAGCTAGGCGTTTTGAATCTTCTTCTGGCAGCGTGGCAAATTCAAACAGCTCACCTTCATCGATGATGCGTTGGTTGCCTTCTTCAAGCCAGTTGTGAACGTCTTCCAGATAGTGAGCCAGTTCATCTACCAAAATTTGCTGCTGCTCTTCGCTCATGCGTTCCCAGGTGCCAGGATTGATGAACGCATTTTCTGTCCAGCCAGGGTTGAGTAAGTTGATATCGGTGTAGTAACCCGCCACTTCATTAATTCGCAGCTGTTCGTACTCGACAGGGCCACCGTAAACGGCACCATCAATAACGCCAGTCGAAAGCGCTACGTAGAGTTCTTCACCAGGAATAAAGGCCGTTGGTATATCGAATTTTTCTAACACCGTTGCAATGGAGCTGGTGGCGCGGATGCGCATGCTGGACAGGTCTTCAAGGCTGGAAACCGGCTCCCGGGTGACCAAGCCATAATCGCTACCAAAGCCACGGCCAATGAGCTTAACGCCCTGTTCTTCGTAAGCTTCCGCGATGAGTTCATCGAGGCCTTGATTGGCAAATATATCGTGTGCTTCTTCAGCGTTTACCCAGGCACCAGGAAGACCCCCTTCGATAGTGCCGATACCAACCGTGCCAGGCCAGTAACTACCAACACCATGGCCGATATCAATGCTCCCACGGGCAACAGCTTCGACAAACTGATCACTGCTCACCAGCTCGCCACCACGGAAGAATTGAATATTGATAGTGCCATCACTCGCTTCACTTACCCGATCCCGCAAATCAGCTGCAATCTGATCCACTTCGGTGCCATAAAACGTGTGCATGCGTAAACGAATAGTATCGGCATAGAGCGCTTGGCTAGCCATGATAGAAGCGGCGATGGACGTCGCAAGAGCGCATTTCACGGATGTTGAGAGCTTCATAAAACCTCTGTGTTGGTAGCGTTTAGAGTTATAGAGGGCATCCATGCTTCAGTTTCGAAATCATGTTGCACCTCCAGTTTAATCACACGCATGGTGCTCATGCCATAAAAAATTTCTATAAAATCGTCTAACATCAACATTTTTGCATTACGTTGATTGATGAGCAGCCAAACCTAACTGATAAAAGTGTGCAATTTTTTTATTTAATTTCAGTTGGTTAGTGTATTTTTGAGCCAAGGTTTTCCAGTTGTTTTATAACGGAAGCGTTGATAAAAGGTGTAGCCAACAGATCGTCAAGTCTGTTAGTGGCCTAAACCTTCTTTGGGACAGCTCTTTAAACAGCCCTTGAGACAGCCCTTGAGACAGCCCTTGAGACAGCCCTTAAGACAGCCCTTGAGACAGCCCTCGGAATGTCGGTTAAATATAATTCGTTTTATAGCGCTTGGTACACAAAGAGTAGAGAAATTGCGCCCCTCGACAATCACAGTCATCAGCCAACGATATTTCGCCCCCATCAGGTTATTGCGTCCTAGTGCTGCTTTTTTTAATAAACGCGGCACGCGCTATCGTTAAGAATTGTTAAGGCGGGTTAGTGTGAGCTGTGGGTTCTTAACAATGAAAACTAATCAAGGATTTGATAATGAAATATCCACTAACCCTGTTAGCTGCCGCTGTTGCTGCCACTATCGCCAGTACGAGTTATGCGGCGCCGCTGCTCAGTGACCAAGCATTGTTGGTTGATAGCCCAGAACACTTGAGTGCCAATGCCTGGGTAGAAATCTCGCAATCGGCTTTTGAAGGGAACGTTCGTGGTGTCCAGGAACTGCTTGGCGAAGAAGCTGACCTTTGCGCCATTATGAAGGCTGATGCTTATGGTCATGGCATTGCGAATTTAATGCCTTCTGTGATCGCGTTAGGTATTCCTTGTATTGGTGTGGCGAGTAACGAAGAAGCGCGGGTTGTTCGGGCATCTGGTTTCGATGGGCGTTTAATGCGCGTACGCAGTGCAACACCAGAAGAAGTTCGCGGTGCATTTGATTACAGTATGGAAGAGCTATTCGGGGACATAACCGCCGCTCGGCAAGCATCCAGCGATGCAGCCGAGGCAGGGGTAACACTGCGCTATCATTTGGGCCTGAATGCCGGTGGTATGGGGCGTAACGGCATGGCGCTTGATAGTGAAGCAGGACGCCAGGAAGCGTTAGAGCTTCAAGATTTGGCATCGTTGGAGCTGGTGGGCATCATGACCCACTTCGCTTTTGAAGATGAAGATTTTGTTCGCCAAGGGCTAGAGGCGTTTCACGAGCAAAGTGATTGGTTAATCGAGACGGCTAACCTGGATCGAGATGCGCTAACGCTGCATGCCGCCAATTCATTTGCCACCATGGAAGTGCCTGAAGCACGCCTTGATATGGTGCGCCCAGGTGGCTTGCTGTATGGCGATCTACCCCATTATGAGCAGTTTAAACCGGTGATGTCGTTTCGCACGCGGGTAGCGTCGGTTAACAATTACGCGCAAGGCAGCGGAGTTGGTTACGATAACGTCAGGGTGCTGGAGCGCGATAGCCTACTGGCGAATTTGCCCGTCGGTTATTCTGACGGCTATCGGCGTGTTTTCAGTGACGCTGCATTTGTACTGGTCAACGGTGAGCGAGTGCCGGTCATGGGAAGAGTGTCGATGAACACGACCATGGTAGACGTGACGGATGTGGAGGGAGTGGTACCGGGTGATGAAGTCGTGCTTTACGGACTCCAGGGTGACGAGCGAATTACCATTGGTGAACTTGAAGACCTCAATAGTGCGTTACTCGCCGACCTTTACACGGTGTGGGGAAACTCAAATCCGAAGGTGTTGCGTCCAAGCGATAGCGAATAAGTAGTGAAAGTGACATGAATAGCAATAGCGAGTGATTTGCTAATAAAGACAATGATGCACTCGCATTGGTTAATGACATCACCCCGCTCAAATGAGCGGGGTGATGTCGTTTTGGGGAAAGGTTATTGTGGTGAGAGGCAGGGGCTGCGCGTCATAGGATCATGGCGGCTATCCACCCAAAGGCAATCAGCGGGATATTGTAGTGCAGGAAGGTCGGCACAACGCTGTCCCAGATATGGTCGTGCTGGCCGTCGGCATTGAGACCGGCGGTCGGGCCAAGCGTCGAATCAGAGGCCGGAGAGCCTGCATCGCCTAAAGCGGCCGCGGTGCCTACTAGCGCCACGGTGGCCAGGGGCGAAAAGCCAAAATTCAGCGCAAGCGGTACGTAAAGTGATGCGATGATCGGGATCGTTGAGAAGGAAGAGCCGATACCCATGGTAATGAAAAGGCCCACAAGCAGCATAATCAATGCCGCCAACCCCTTGTTGTCACCAATTACTTCTGTAGAGCTGCTAACCAGCGCTTCAACCTCGCCACTGGCCTGCATCACACTGGCGAAGCCCGCTGCGGTGATCATAATGAACCCGACCAGAGCCATCATGCGCATACCTTCGGTGAAAATACCGTCCTGCTCATGCCAGCGGAAGACGCCGCTGAGTGACAGTAGTGCAAAGCCGAAAATCCCACCCAATACCATGGAGCCGGTATAAAGCTGAACGGCCACGGTGCCAACCAGTGCGATTGCCAGTACTGCTTTTTGCCAACCTTTCAAATGCTGGGCCGCTTGCGCTGGGGTTTCATCACCCTTGGCCAGGTCTCGGTCTTGGTAGTTACGCCCCTTGCGGTAGCTAAACAGCACTGCAACGGCAAGGCCTAGTGCCATGCCGCCAATGGGAATCACCATTGCCATCGGAACCATCTGACGGGTGACTTCCAGACCAAGTTCGGCACCACTTTCATTGAGGTTGGTGAGCAAAATATCGTTCAGGAAGATAGCGCCAAACCCCACCGGTAATAGCATATAGGGGGCGGTAATACCGAAGGTAATCACACAAGCAACGAGTCGGCGGTCGAGCTGAAGGTGATTCATTAGTTTCAGTAACGGCGGGACCAGCACTGGAATGAAGGCAATGTGCACCGGAATAAGGTTTTGCGAACTGACCGCCGCAGCTAGCAAGGCCGCCAGCAGGGTATAAGTCACCATGCGGCGACTGCTGCCAGAATCATCAACATGAAAACGCGCAATAGCGCGGTTTGCCATCACCTCGGTGATGCCCGAACGTGAGAGCGCGACGGCGAAAGCGCCCAGTACGGCATAGGCCAGGGCCACAGTGGCGCCGTTGCCAAGGCCGTCGTTAAAGGCATCAAGGATGGCATTGATGGGCATGCCCGCATAAAGCCCACCGACCAGCGTAGCGACGATTAAAGCAAAGACAACGGAAACGCGAGCCAAGCTGAGGCTGACCATCACTAAAATGGCCAAAACGATAGCATTCATGAATAGCTACTCTTGTCGTTGGAGTTAGAATTAGCTGGATTTAGATTTAGCTGGATTTAGATTTAGCTGAAATGTGATTTAGCTGGGATTGAATGCGGTGAACCCCCGCAGCCGATTGCTGCGGGGGAGGGATAGCCGCTTAGTGCTGGCTTGGCAGGGTGCCAGGACGAAGTAGATGGCTCAGTGTTCGGGCTGCCAACAAGTCGCTGGCCGCTTCGATATCTGGTGCAAAGAAACGGTCCTGCTCATAGTGGGTGACATGTTCACGCAGCAACTGCTTGGCTTGTTCTAGCGGTGCAGTGGTGGTTAGGCCGTGGCGCATATCCAGCCCCTGGCAGGCACCTAGCCATTCAATGGCGAGAATGCCGCGTACGTTATCGGCCATTTCCCATAATCGCTTACCCGCCGCCGGGGCCATGGAAACATGGTCTTCCTGGTTGGCTGAGGTGGGCAGGCTATCCACGCTATGTGGATGCGCTAGGGCTTTGTTTTCGCTGGCAAGGGCTGCTGCTGTTACCTGTGCGATCATAAACCCGGAGTTGACGCCGCCTTTCTCGACCAGGAAGGGCGGCAATTGGGACATGTGTTTGTCCATCATCAGCGAGATGCGTCGTTCCGCCAGCGCACCGATCTCGGCAATCGCCAAGGCTAAGTTATCAGCGGCCATCGCCACCGGTTCGGCATGGAAATTGCCGCCAGAGATGATGTCGTCGGTATCTTCAAACCCTCTGCCAGTAAAAACTAAGGGATTATCAGACACGGCGTTGATTTCCACCGCCAGTATGTCGGCAACATGGCGAATTTGGGTAAGCGCAGCCCCCATCACCTGCGGCTGGCACCGCAAGGAGTAAGGGTCTTGCACTTTATCGCAGTTGGCGTGGGAGTTGCCGATGTCGCTGTGCTCGCCGAGTAAATGTCGGTAGGCCGCCGCCGCATCGATCTGGCCACGTTGGCCACGTACTTCATGAATGCGCGCATCGAACGGTGAGCGCGACCCTAGCGTGGCTTCAACTGTCAGTGAGCCGCAAACCGTGGCCGCGGCATAGAGGTCTTCGGCATCGAACAGTCCACGTAGCGCGTAAGCCGTTGATACCTGGGTGCCGTTAAGCAGCGCCAAACCCTCTTTTGGAGCTAGTGCAATCGGGCTAAGACCGGCGACTTTTAGCGCTTCTTCGGCACTGAGCCATTCGCCTTTGTAGCGTGCTTTGCCTTCGCCGATCAGCACTACACTCATATGAGCCAGCGGCGCGAGATCACCTGACGCACCCACAGAGCCTTTGAGCGGAATATGCGGATACACCTCGGCGTTGATCAATGCGATCAGCGCATCAAGCACTTCACGACGAATACCGGAAAAGCCGCGTGCCAGGCTATTCACTTTCAGTACCATGATGAGCCGCACAAGGCTGTCATCCATTGCAGCACCAACGCCGGTGGCATGAGAAAGCACTAGCGAACGCTGCAGTGCTTCCAGGTCTTCATCGGCGATACGTGTTTGAGCAAGCAGCCCAAACCCGGTGTTAATACCGTAGACCGTGCGGTTTTCCTCGACCACAAGATTGACGCAATCGACGCTTTTTTGGATTGCTTCGTCAGCACTGCTTGGCAGGCTAACGGTGACGGGTGATTGAAAGACCTGGCGCGCCTGCGCCAGTGTCATTTTGCCGGGCTGAATATCAAGATGGGCCATTATTAGTGCTCCTTGTCGTTGTTGAATTAGCTGTTCAGCATCGGCAAATCGAGGTCGTTTTCACGGGCGGATTGTTTGGCAATGTCGTAGCCTGCATCGGCATGACGCATAACACCAGTACCCGGGTCGTTACGCAGTACGCGACCAAGGCGTGCATGGGCATCATCGGTGCCGTCAGCGACGATAACTACCCCAGAGTGCTGGGAATAGCCCATGCCCACACCACCACCGTGGTGTAACGAGACCCATGTCGCGCCACCAGCGGTGTTAAGTAGGGCATTCAGCAGCGGCCAGTCGGAGACGGCGTCGGAGCCATCCATCATCGACTCGGTCTCGCGGTTGGGGCTTGCCACGGAACCGGAGTCCAGATGGTCACGGCCAATCACGATGGGTGCTTTAAGCTCCCCGTTTTTGACCATCTCGTTGAAGGCTTGGCCAAGGCGCGCACGATCTTTCAGGCCGACCCAGCAAATACGTGCCGGAAGGCCTTGGAAACTGATGCGCTCCCGGGCCATATCCAGCCAGTTGTGCAGGTGTGGGTCGTCGGGGATCAGCTCTTTGACTTTCTGGTCGGTTTTGTAAATGTCTTCCGGGTCGCCTGATAGCGCGGCCCAGCGGAAGGGGCCAATTCCCTGGCAGAATAAGGGGCGGATATAGGCGGGTACAAAACCTGGGAAATCGAAGGCATTTTCAACGCCTTCTTCTTGAGCCATTTGGCGAATATTGTTGCCGTAATCGAACGTGGGTACGCCCATCTTCTGGAAGTCGAGCATGGCTTGTACATGCACTGCCATTGATTGCTTAGCCGCTTTTACGGTGGCTTGTGGTTCGGATTTTCCGCGGGCAACGTACTCTTCCCAAGTCCAGCCTGCAGGCAAGTAGCCGTGTAGTGGGTCGTGGGCACTGGTTTGGTCAGTCACCATGTCGGGCTTCACGCCACGCTTGACCAGTTCTGGCAATACATCTGCCGCATTCGCACACAGGCCAATCGAGACGGCTTTGCCTTCGTTGGTATAGCGTTCGATACGCGCTAATGCATCGTCGAGATCGTCCGCTTGCTCATCTAAATAGCGTGTGCGCAGGCGGAAGTCGATGCTGGTTTGCTGACACTCGATATTCAGCGAGCAGGCACCGGCCAGAGTAGCGGCGAGCGGTTGAGCGCCCCCCATGCCTCCCAGGCCCGCAGTGAGAACCCAGCGGCCTGTCAGGTTGCCGTCGAAGTGTTGCCGGCCTGCTTCCACAAAGGTTTCGTAAGTGCCTTGGACAATGCCTTGAGAGCCGATGTAAATCCATGAGCCTGCGGTCATCTGGCCATACATCATCAGGCCTTTGCGATCCAACTCGTTGAAGTGTTCCCAGTTGGCCCAGGCGGGGACTAGGTTGGAGTTGGCAATAAGTACTCGCGGGGCGTCTTTATGGGTTTCAAATACACCTACCGGCTTGCCGGATTGCACCAGCAAGGTTTGAGTGTCTTCTAGGCGCTGCAGTGTCTCAACGATCTTGTCGTAGCACTCCCAGTCACGCGCGGCGCGGCCAATGCCGCCGTATACCACTAGATCCTCGGGGCGTTCAGCCACGTCAGGATGGAGGTTGTTCATTAGCATGCGAAGCGGGGCTTCGGTCAGCCAGCTTTTGCAGCTGAGCTGGCTACCGGTAGGGGCAGCTATCTTACGGGAAGCGTCGTGACGTTTATCGTTAGTGGACATGGCGAAACTCCTCTTGAGTCATTGGTTTGTTATTAAAGGGCGAGTAATAGATGGATTAACGAATCCGGGCGCTAGGTATCGAGCGCTAATTGAAAAACGAGCCGAGCCGCCGCGCGTGCAGTACGGCTATCGATATCGTGATCCGGGTTTAACTCGGCGAGATCAGCTAAGCGGAGCTTGCCGCTGTCGCGGATGGTTTCAATCAGTGGTTCTATCAACGCGAGTGAGACGCCGCGAGCGGCGGGAGCACTAACGCCAGGGGCTTCCCCAGCGGGCAGTACATCCAGGTCGATGGTTAGATAGAGGTGATCGCAACGCACCATGAAGCGTTCCAGGTCGCGTCGAATACACTCAAGGTGGGCCGGTTGAAAGTCCCGGTCTTCACGAACCATGACGCCGAGTTGTGCAGCACGGTTAAACAGTGCGCGCGTGTTGGCAGCGCGGCTTATGCCTAAGCAGGCGTAGCGAAACGGCCAGCCGCGCTTGGCGCATTCATCAGCAATTTGCGTAAAGGGGGTGCCCGAAGAGCGAACATGAGAGGGATCGCGCAGATCGAAGTGGGCATCAAAATTGATAATGCCGATGCGTGGTGCTTTTTCACCGTTATCAGCGAGATGCTGGGCAAGCCCCAGCCAACTGCCGTAGGCCACCTCATGGCCGCCACCTAGCACAACGGGAAAGTGTTCAGCCTTAAGCAACGCTGCTAATCGATCGGCGAGGGCTTGTTGGGCGGTTTCTAGGGCATCGCCTTCGCAGCGTACATTTCCCGCATCATAGGCTGGCCCTGTGCGGTGCCATGCCAGTGGTGCCAGCGCTTTACGCAATGCCGAAGGGCCTTGCGCAGCACCGGTACGTCCCTGGTTTCTGGCCACACCTGCATCGCTTTCAAAACCTAATAAAACACAGCCCGGCGCTGCCGTTTGGCTGAGCGGCTGGATCTTTTGATGCCACCGCTCACTGTTGGGTTCTGGGTCTGTTCTGCCCGCCCAGAGCGACATATCGAGCGCTGTTTCAGCGGATGTACTGCTAAACGTATGGTTAGAGGCGCTGTTAGAGGGGCTGTTAGAGGGGCTGTTAGAGGGGCTGTTAGTTGCCATGGGTAAGCACTCCCTGGAACAGGCGCTGACGAAGGCGTCCTGGCTGTACGGCGTACGCGAGCTCTGCGGGCGCATCGATATCCCATACGCAGATGTCGGCTTCTGCCCCTTCATGAATGAGCCCTTTACCTGGCAGCCCTAGCGCGGTTGCCCCATGGGCTGTCATGCCCGTCAGTGCTTCTTGGGGTGTTAGGCGGAACAGCGTGCAGGCCAAGTTGAGCATCAACGTGGGCATAAACAGTGGGGAGCTGCCAGGGTTTGCATCGGTCGCCACTGCCATTGGAACGCCTGCGGTGCGCAGGGCGGCGATAGGCGGTTGTTGCGTTTCACGCAGGGTATGGAAGGCACCAGGCAGTATGACCGCCACGCTACCCGCTTCACGCATGGCAGCGATGCCTGCGTCATCCAGGTACTCAATGTGGTCAGCAGATAATGCACCGTGGCGAGCGGCCATGGCTGTGCCACCTAGGTTAGAGAGCTGTTCGGCGTGAGCCTTGATGGGTAAGCCATGGGCTTTGGCGGCTTCAAACACTCGCTCGCACTGTTCCACCGAAAAGGCGATCTTTTCGCAGAACACATCAACCGCATCTGCCAGACCTTCGGCCACTGCTGCGGGGATCATTTCCTGGCAGACAAGATCGATATAGCCGTCGCTATCATCTTTGTATTCTGGGGGGAGGGCATGGGCGCCCAATAGCGTCGTGACGACGTTGACTGGCAGCATATCGCCGAGGCGACGCGCGACGCGCAGCATCTTGAGTTCATCTTTCAGGGTTAGCCCGTAGCCAGACTTAATCTCCACGGTGGTAACGCCGTCAGCAATCAGTGCTTCAAGACGCGGTTTCGCGAGTCTTAGCAGCTCATCTTCGCTAGCTTCACGCGTAGCGCGAACGGTACTGAGGATGCCGCCGCCGCGTTTAGCAATCTCTTCATAGCTAGCCCCTTCAAGCCGCGCTTCAAACTCTTCAGCCCGAGAACCACCAAATACAAGGTGGGTGTGGCAATCCACGAGGCCTGGGGTCATCACACCGCCGCTGCCCATCTCTGTACAGTTATTGGCGAGCTGCTCATTGAACTCACTCATGGGCGACAAGGCGATGATGTGCGCGCCTTCAGTAATAACGGCCATGCGGTCGGGCAATGTCCGCAAGCCATCGAAGATGCTGATATCGCGCCAGAGGCGACGATCCGTTGCATTCGGCATGAGGAGCTCCTTTCAAAGGCAATTAAAAAATTTATTCATAACTTAATGTATATACAATTAAGGTCAATATGAGCCGATTCGTCAAGACGCTTGTTTAAAAATAGAGTGCATGGTGGAATGTGCAAAAAGGCAGAATATTATATTTATGTTTTTAAACAGGTGTTTATGAATTTTTTAATTTGCATTAAGCGTGTTTTTAAGATGAATTATTAGACTAATGTCTATTTATATTGGCTGGGGGATGCTCTTCAATTGGTGTGTATATGTATATACATTATGTGTTGAAGATGCGTGGAAGGCTCACTAAACGCTGTTACACAACAAGAGGCATGCACATGCTCCCCCCTAATACCACCACCCGTCAGCGGCCCAGTGCCGCGCTGATCCTCAAACTGTTTTTGCCAAGTGCGCTAGGGATTTTGATTTTCTTCGTGCCTGTCGAAATAGGCGGTCGCAGCACTATATTGCTCGATCATATGGTGAGCGGAGCCCGACGCTGGCTAGGAGATGCCAGTGGCTTCTATGCGCTGGCGCTGATTGCCGCTGGGGCTGCGTACCCGTTGATTCGAGGTTACTGGAATCGAAATGTTACCGAACGCATTTTTACCGTTCTAAAATTACTTGGGGTAGTGGCCGCCCTGATGGCGCTGACTGGCTGGGGGCCTGCCTTTCTGCATGAACCGGATATGCTGCCTTTTTTGTTTGAAAAGCTGGTGATTCCCGTCGGCTTGATCGTTCCTATTGGCGCGATTTTCCTGGCCTTGTTGATCAGCTATGGGTTGCTTGAGCTTATTGGCGTGCTGGTTCAACCCGTAATGCGGCCCATTTGGCGAACGCCAGGGCGCTCGGCGATTGATGCTGTCGCCTCATTCGTGGGTAGTTACTCTATCGGCCTATTGATTACCAATCGGGTGTATCAGGCGGGTCAGTATTCCGCGCGGGAAGCCGCCATTATCGCCACGGGGTTCTCTACCGTCTCGTCAACATTCATGATTATCGTGGCACGCACGCTGGATTTAATGGCGGTGTGGAACGCCTATTTTTGGCTAACGTTATTGATCACGTTTATCGTCACAGCCGTCACTGTTCGCTTGCCGCCCTTATCGCGTATAGATGACAGTGCTGACGACGGAGAACCGACGGCGGTAGCAGGCAAACGGTTGCTAACGGCATGGCAGACCGGATTGGAAGTGGCCGCCCGAGCACCGGCGTTGCATAAAAGTGTCGCGATTAACTTTAAAGAAGGGCTCGTGATGGCGATTAGTATCCTGCCTTCGATTATGTCGGTAGGTTTATTGGGATTGCTTGCGGCTAAATACACGCCGTTATTTGAGTGGCTGGGTTGGCTGTTTTACCCCTTTGTTGCAGTGTGGGGCATTGCTGATGCGGCTGCACTTGCCCAGGCATCCGCTGCTGGTCTTGCCGAAATGTTTTTACCAGCACTGTTAATGGCAGAAGCGGACTTTGTTTCGCGTTTTGCTGCAGGCGTTGTATCAGTATCCGCTGTGCTGTTCTTCTCCGCCTCAATTCCTTGCATTCTTTCTACGAGCATTCCGCTTTCTGTAGGGCGCATGGTGGTAGTGTGGTTTATTCGTGTTGCTTTAAGCTTAATGCTCGCCATTCCCACCGGATATTTGGTGCAAGCGCTTATCAGCTAGATCTTTACCAGCTAAGTTTTTACCATCTAAGTCTTTATGACGCTTGGCGATGCACCGAGGAGCGCAGCTTGTAGCGGTCGCCTGGATGCAGTAGGCGGGCATAGCTGATGAGCTGCTCGCCTGACCACGTGCGCCGTACCATGCTTAGACAGGGGGTGGCGGTATCAATAGCAAGCCAATCGGCAGTTTGCTGATCGACAAGCACGGCTTCAACAGTGTGCTCTACGTCAGTAATTGGGCAGGCCGCTACCAACACTTCATTGGGTGTGTGCAGTGAGAAGTCGCTGGTTAAGTAGTTGGGCACCCAGCGAGGGTTAACGTAGCGATTTTCAAGCTGAATCGGCGTGTCGTCTTCCAAATGCACCAGCAGTGTCTGAAACACGCGGCTACCCAGGCGAACGCCTAGCCGCAAAGCGACTTCGTCATCCGCTTCAATGGCTTCACATATGAGTACGTGATTACTGTAATGGTGCCCCCTGAAGCGTACTTCATCGGCAATGTTGTAGACCTCGACCAGGGAGGATTCTGCTTTGCGATCTGTCACGAAGGTACCTAACCCAGGCTGGCGTGTAAGGTAGCCTTTTTGGACGAGATCACGAATCGCTTTATTAGCCGTCATTCGGCTTACCCCAAAATCTCGGGCTAGCTGCTCTTCAGGAGGGATCTGGTGGTGTGCTGGCCAGGCACCGCCCTGGATTTTCTCTAACAGGTGCTGCTGTATTTGCAGATAAAGTGGGGGAGCGCTGGTCATGAAGTGCCTTTCAAATGAATCTAGTGTCTAACCATAGTCAGTGTACCTTGTGCGAAGGCTGAGAGCATCCTGTTGCTGAAGGCACACCGGGCCATAAAAAGGCCCGGCGGCAACATGTTTTTTTATCGCTAGTGGTGGTCGTTCATAACCACTTTTAAGGTGTTTGCAACTCTACGCGCAGTGGTTCTAGGCCCATCCGGACGTTCTCAAAGCTGTAGCGGTCTAGCGTCATATCCTGGCTCCAGTAGCCTTGGGTTTGTTCGTCTTGGCTAAAAACGATCCGAAGAGCTTGGTTTTCATCGCCTATTAGCAGGGAAGTGACTTGCTCGGTGGCTGAGTTGTCTAGTAGGTCAAAGCCAATAAGTTCCTGCACGTTACGGTTAGCGCTGAGTAAGCCACTCTGCAAGCTCACAGGGACATCGAA
The DNA here is from genome assembly GCF_002082565.1 of Halomonas sp. GT. Taxonomy (NCBI): domain Bacteria; kingdom Pseudomonadati; phylum Pseudomonadota; class Gammaproteobacteria; order Oceanospirillales; family Halomonadaceae; genus Halomonas; species Halomonas sp. GT. The sequence continues at coordinate 2,586,283 of NZ_CP020562.1, read as the reverse complement.
ATACTCATTTCCTGAGGTTTCATAAGCACCCTCGCGAACATGATATTCACCACTTTCAGGCAGGTAGCGGTCTCCCGGTAGTAAATAGCTTAGGCGAACGTTTTCCACGCTGATTGGAAATCCTGCTGAAGGGCGAGTCGTTTCGCTGGTATCCACCAGTGTTACGCCGCCACTGCCTGCCACTTGCCATTCGTCGTTATCAACAATGAGCGCGGTGCCTTCATCAATGCCGATCCCTAATGGCTGGCCATCTTCATGTTCCAGCATGACGGCTAGCAGTCGGCCCAGGCGGGCTTTGCGGTCGAAGTGTTGATCGATCAAGCCGTCTTCAAAGAAGCCTAACCCTGGGCGCACAACGGCAGGGCCAAACTCTTGATTATTCATGCTCTCATAGTCATCGCTGAACCCCTTAAAAAGGGCGCCTTGACTATCGCCACCTGCGAGCATGGCAGACGACATAATTGCTGCCCCAGCGCTGGTGCCTGCCAGAACGCCACCGCGCGTGTGGAAATCACGTATAGCGGCTAGCACCGGCGTATCGCTGCCATCTTCTGCGAGTAGAACTGCGGTGATACGAGTTTGATCGCCGCCTAGAAACCAGATGGCATCTAGCTCACTGATCTCGTCAGCAAGTGCTTCATCTTGTCCGTTGTTCGCCCAGGTTGATTCATCTACTTCTTCGGTACGGCTATCATCGTTAACCGCTAGCGGAAGCAGGCGAATATTCTCTTCTGTAAGACCCAGGCGGGTGAACGCCTCAACTATTTTGCCGTAGTTGCCGGAAATATTGCCGGTAGCAGCAGGCACCACGCCAAGGCGGATATCCTCGGCAGGCTTATCGACGGGATTGATGACTGCTTGGAAGATATCTTGGTGGCTCTCTTGTAAAAAACCACCTGCGATAATGAGCGCCCCGGGTGAGTCGGCAAAGGCTGCTTGGCTGCTAATTAATGCACTACCCAGTGAGAGGGCGAGAAGCGAGTGTTTCAGGGTACGGCGAGTCATGGTGTTTGACATGAATAGCTTCCTTAATCAATACGTCTCGTTTCGTCAGTGATTGACGAATTCGGAAAAAATCTGATGACGGATCGATCAAGCTATTCGTTATACCACTCGCTGAGGGCAGTACGGGTGAGGGGGTACGCACCTGTACGCACGACCGCATCAACCCAGCGGCTAAGTAACAGCCGATAGGTAGGCGAAAGTAATGACAGGCAATCGTTTGGCATAAGGAAACGCTTCTGCTTGTTATCGTTTTTTTCAAAACTACCACTGCCACTTGGTGTTTAGCAAACGCTTAGCGCTTTTGTAGAAAGCAATGGTCAATAAGCGTTAACAACAGTGGTGATATCCCGATGGCGCTTATTTATTGTTGTTAACATGCTTATTTAAATCGCTGATAACTGTGAGCAATAGCAGAACAAACACTGAAATTGAGGAGTTATTTTGCGCCTGCACTATTCTGGTTCACTGCCCGAGCGCGTCGGTTTTTTATTGTTGCCGCGCTTTTCCATGATGGCGTTTTTTTCTGCGGTGGAGCCGTTGCGAATTGCCAATCGTATTAGTGGTCAAGCGTTATTTGAGTGGACGCTCTTTAGTTGTGATGGTGAGCCTGTCACTGCAAGCAATGGCATGACGCTATTAGTCGATCAGGCCATGGGTAGAGGTCTCGATCTGCCATCGTTGGCTGTGTGTAGCGGCTTTGAACCTGAAGATCATTTAAGCCGAGCGCTCATTTCATGGCTGCACCGGCTTGATCAAGCGGGATGTGCCCTAGGTGGGTTGGACACCGGAGGCTTTATATTAGCCGCCGCTCAGTTATTGAAGGGGGAGCGAATCACCTTGCATTGGGAGAGCTTGCCGGTCTTTCGTGAGCGTTTTCCAACGATTGAAACGACCGACGAGTTATTTGAGATCGGGGAGCGACGTTTTTCCTGTGCAGGGGGAGCCGCTGCCATGGATATGGCCTTAGCAGTCATCGCCAGACGACACGGATCCAAGCTGGCGGTTGATGTTTCCGAGCAGCTCATTCACGAGCGTTTACGCAGTCGCAGCGATCAGCAACGGATGTCACTGGCTCAGCGTTTAGGCACCCATCATCGGCGTTTGGTTGACGCCGTTGCGCTAATGGAAAGGCATCTCGAAGAGCCTTTACCTCTCTTCGAGATTGCCGAACGTGTTGGGGTGTCTTCTCGCCATCTTCAGCGGCTGTTTGAGGATCATCTTCATCAAACACCCCGCCAATGGTATTTGTCACTTCGTTTAGCCCGGGCAAAGCGTTTACTTATTGAAACTGATATGGAAATTTTAGCGGTGGGCGTGGCGTGTGGGTTTGGCTCGAGCTCCAGCTTTTCACGTGCTTTCCGTGCCCATTTTGGCAGTTCGCCGCGTGCCTCACGCGGTGCTTGAAAGGAGGGCTGTTGCTAAAAAGGGAAGTTACGCCAGGCGCCGCAGCTAAGCGCACCTGGCGTTATAGGGCGGAGTGTTAGGTTGTTTTTCTGCGCCGGGCATCGAGCGTCTCGCGGAACAGCGAAATCAGCACACCAGCCGTCATCACGAGCACTACAATACTGAGTGGAAGGGCGGCCGCGATAAGTGCTGTCTGTAGCGCCGTAAGACCACCGGCAATCAGCAGTACCGCCGCCACTAAACCAATCACCACGCCCCAGAACACTCGGAAGCGTTTAGGCGGTTCATTGTCACCTAATGACAAAATGGTGGTCAGCACTAACGTGCCGGAGTCTGAAGAGGTGACAAACCAGCTCATTAGCAGAAATACCATCATGGCGGAGAGTATCCACCCAAACGTGCCGCTGCCGACAATGTTATCAGCCGTGGCAAACAGGGCGGAGGGCAGGTTCCAAGCGTTAACCAGCTCAATAATACCGGCGCTACCTGGGCCGCCCGTAGCGTAGAGCTCCTGATACATGGCGTTGCCGCCAAAGATGATCAGCCAAACAAAAATGATCAGGGTAGGTACTAACAGAACGCCCAATACAAACTCACGTAACGTACGTCCTTTAGAAATTCGCGCGATGAAAAGGCCCACAAAGGGAGCCCAGGCTAGCCACCAGCCCCAGTAGAAGATTGTCCAACCTTGTTGCCAAGCGGCGGTTCCTTCCTTATCAGCGTACCAAAGCCCCATGGGGATGAAATTGATAGCGTAGTCGAGCATGGTTTCGCCGAACGCCATGATGAGCCACAACGTGGGGCCTGCAATTAGGAAAATGCTCACGACCACTAGGGACACCCAGATATTCATCTCGGAAATAAGACGAATACCACCGCGTACGCCGGATACGGCTGAGAGTATTGAGATAACTGAAATACCTGCGATAAGCATTAACTGGGTATTTAGCCCTGGGTCGACACCTATTAACCGTTCTAAGCCAACAGCCATTTGGCTAACCCCAAGCCCCAGCGACGTAGCGACGCCAAAGACGCAGCCCAGCACCCCAAGGATATCAAACAGGTGGCCTATAGGGCCGAAGATACGTTCACCGATAAAAGGATAAAGCGCCGAGCGCAGTGCGAGCGGCAACCCTTTTCGATAAGCAAAATACGCCAGCGACATACCGACAATGACATAGATGGCCCAGCCGTGAAGCCCCCAGTGAAATAGGGTAACGCGTAACGCATCGATAGCGCGCTCGTGGCCGATGGCGGCGGCACCTGCCATGTCTGCATGAGGGTTGTTGGGGTAGCCAAAGGCGCCGGTATCGTCAAGGTAAAACACGGGCTCAGCGACGCCAAAAAATAGGATGCCAATGCCGATGCCCGCAGAGAGAAGCATGGAAAACCATGCAAAATTGCTAAACTCAGGGCGGCTGTCGTCAGTGCCAAGCCTTACGCTGCCATAGCGACTGAAGACAATGAAGGCGCAGACCGCTAGCAGCAGCATTACGGTAATTAGGTAATAACCGCTAAACGTGCTCTCGATCCAGGCGCGTGTTGCTCCGAACACGCTGCCCGCTGTGTCTGAGCCAAGTCCGGTGAAAAGTACGAAAAGCAGCACTAGGCCGCTAGCGGTTAACGTCATTCCCTTGTGCATGCCTTGGAAGAACCCGCCTTGGGCGAGCTCTGTCACCATGTAGTCTGTACTGAGTTCGGCCTTGGGTGAGTTGTTATGCGAAGGCGGCGTGGGTTGGTGAGAGGGAGTTGGCGTAGCGATATGCTTGTCCTCTTGGGCCGGACGTCGGGCCGGCAATCCCGGTCAACCGTCCGTGCTGACGGACGGCTCTCATTATTTTTAGTGTTGCTTTGCTATGTGGTTTTACTATGCCGTTTTGCCGTGTCGTTATCGCCGTATGGCAATAGTGCGGCCGGCCAGCTCTGGCCATGTTGATGGCGCTGCTAAAGGTAACGCAGAAATGGCTTCCTCAACGGGGGATGGGAAAGGCGCAGGGCGAGCGGTATCGATATCAATGCCCATCAGCATCTGCTCGCTGGTGGCAAGTAGGTTGCCTGCCTCATCCTGTAGCTTAAAGAAAACATGCAGGCGTTTGGTATCGTGATCCAGCAGGGTCAGCTCCACGCTGAGAGGCTGTCCTTCGTGGGCCTCGCGGCGATAACAAAGATGCGTCTCAAGGGTGTAGATGGTATAGCCATGGCGAGCGCGCCCGGCGGTGTCCAGGCCAATATGTTCCATGAGTGCTTCTACCGCCAGTGAGAATACTCGGGCGTATTCGGCATCGTTCATATGACCGTTGTAGTCGACCCACTCTGAGGCAACGCAGCTTTGCAAAATAATCATTAGATACGTCCTTCCAAGCCTTCTGCTTCAGGCCAATATTTGTGTACTAAACCGAGCAGTTCCACCAGAAAGTCATCACGGCGGCGATCAAGCTCGGCTACTGAGCGACCAGCGGCTTGATGCTCACAGCCTTCTACCACGCGATCAATAAGTTCGTTGGTAAGCTCGGGAGCTTCAAGCTTTGTCCATGGAAGTTTTAACGCCGGACCGAACTGTTCAAGCATGTGGCGCATCCCTGACTCACCGCCAGCCAAGTGAAAAGTGAGAAAGGTGCCCATTAGTGACCAACGTAAACCACAGCCATAGACGACGGCGGCATCTATTTCCTCGGTTGTCGCCACGCCATCGTTGACTAGATGCAGCGCCTCACGCCATAGCGCTTCCATTAGGCGGTCAGCAATATGCCCCTCAATTTCTCGGCGCACAATCAGTGGGCGCATGGCGAGTGCTTGGTATTGCGCATGGGCACGCTCTAACTCATCAGGCGTGGTGGCTTCCCCGCCCACCAGTTCTACGAGCGGCAGTAAATAAACGGGATTAAAGGGGTGTGCGACGATCACGCGCCCCGGTGCCCGTGTGCAGGCATGCTGCAAATCGGTGGGTTTGAAGCCGGACGTTGACGATCCGATTAAGACCTCTGGGGCTGCTGCGGCATCCAGGGCGGCAAGCACCTCACGCTTAAGCGCGAGCCGCTCGGGTACGTTTTCCTGGATCAGGTCGGCGCCTTCAACAGCTGCCTCAAGGCTTTCCACGAAGCGCAGCCGCTGGGGGCTGGCGCCCTCGGCTAGACCCTGACGCTGCAAAGATCCCCATGCATTCTCAACGAAGGCGCGAGTACGCAGTGGTGCATCAGGGGCTGGATCAAAGGCCACGACGTCCCAGCCACGCGCTAGGGCGCGCGCGATCCAGCCATTGCCAATAACTCCCGTGCCTATAACCGATAGCTGTTGAGTCATGCCTGACCTTCCGTGGTTAGTGTGTTGGAGTGGCTGGTATGCGGATCGCGCAAGTTGAGATGCACGCGAGTTTCTGCGGGTGTCATCACTCGGCCACCAAGGTTGTCGATGACAGTGGCGGCTTTCTCAACTAATTGCCCATTAGTCGCCATTACGCCCTTTTTAAGATAAAGATTATCTTCAAGACCGACGCGGGCATGGCCGCCGAGTAGAACCGCCTGAGCCACCATGGGCATCTGATGTCGACCGATGCCGAAAGCTGCCCACTGAGCGTTTTCCGGCAATTTATTGCGCATGGTCAACATCGTTTCAGTATCGGCTTCAGCGCCCCAGGGAATGCCCAAGCAGAGTTGATAAAGAGGGTCGCCATCAATCAGCCCTTCCTGCTGTAGCTGGCGTGCGAACCAAACGTGGCCCAGGTCGAAACATTCCAGCTCTGGCTTGACGCCAGCTGCTTGCACCAAGCGAGCATGCTCGCGTAGCCAGTCGGCAGGGTTTACGTAGACCATATTGCCAAAGTTAAGGCTGCCGCAGTCTAGGGTGCAGAGTTCGGGCAAAAGCTCACCGACTGGCTCATGGCGCTGGGCAGGCGTCTGGATGTCCGTGCCGGGCCCGCCACGAGTCGGGTCTTGGGCGTCAGGAATCCAATCACCGCCACCGCCAGCGGTAATATTCATGACAATATCCACGTTCGCTTCGCGTACGCGCTCCATCACTTCGCGGAAGTGAGCTAAGGAGTGGCTGATCCCTCCCGTTTTAGGATCACGCACATGGATATGAGCAACGCTGGCACCGGCTTTCGCTGCGGTAATGCAGTCGTTAGCGATTTGTTTAGGTGTGATCGGCACATGTGGGTTTTTGCCGGTGGTATCGCCTGCGCCGGTAACAGCGCAAGTTAAAATAACGTTGCGGTTCATTGGCCGCTCCTTGAAAGTGGTTCTAAGTAACGTGCTTCAGTATGGCTAAATAGCGTGATTAGAATTGACATTAAGCGACGTTAAATATGCACAAAGCGTCGTTATTAATAAGTGGAGTTAATGCGATGCATCTTGAGGATTACCAAAAGTTTGACGCCACTGGTCTTGCTGACCTGATTCGCCGCCGAGAGGTAAGTCAAACGGAGGTGTTCGATGCGGCAGTAGCTGCGATTGAAACGCTTAATCCATCTCTTCATGCAGTGGTAAGAACACGCTTTGAAAAAGCGAAGCACGAGGGTGACCACGTGCTGGAAAGCTCGGTATTTGCGGGTGTCCCCACGCTAAGTAAAGACTTATTGATGGCGCTAGAAGGCGAGCCGCTGGCGTTCGGAAGTTCATCGTTATCAGCGTGGTGTCCTAAGCAAGATTCGCTGATTATTCAGCGTGTGCGGGCGGCAGGGTTAGTGGTGGTGGGGCAAACGGCCACGCCGGAATTAGGGCTAATGGGGATTACGGAACCTAAGGCATTTCCCCACCCGCAGAATCCATCTAAAAAGGGCTATTCCCCTGGCGGCTCAAGCGGTGGCGCCGCAGCGGCGGTCGCAAGCGGAATGGTGCCTATTGCGCTGGCAGGCGATGGCGGTGGTTCTATCCGTATTCCTGCCAGTTATTGTGGTTTGTTCGGTTTTAAACCTTCCCGCGGACGGGTGCCGTTAGCGCCTGCCCACAGTGAAGTATGGCAGGGCGCGGTGGTCGAGCATGCCATCACCCGCAGCGTGCGCGATAGTGCAGCATTGCTAGAACAGATTAACGGCATGGCACCTTCTGGCCCTTACCCAGTACCGCGGGAAACGGGCTATGTGGATGCCTTATCAGCTTCCTCTAAGCCGCTACGCATCGCCGTATCGCTGGGTGATTTTTTAAGTCACGGGTTGGGCACCCAATTAAGCACAGATGTGAGAGTGGCGGTTGAGAAAGCCGCAAAGGCACTGGCCGACATGGGGCACGAGGTGGAGTGGTGTGAGCCACCGGTTGATGGCGATGCCTTGGCCGATAGTTACCTGACGCTCTACCTTGGCCATTTAGCCGCTGATCTTCAGTGGGTAAGCCAGCAAACCGGTGTGCCGGTGCACCGGTTAGCCATTGAGCCGTCTACCCGCGCCGTTGGCAGGCTAGGCGCTAAGCTGTCGGCGAAAGATTACGAGCTAGCCAAGCGCTATTGGCACGAGGCTGCCGAGCAGATGAGCCAGTTTCACCAGCGTTATGACGCCATGGTGTTGCCGGTAGCCGCGGATACTGCTCCCAAAATAGGCGAACTTTATCCCTCTGCGGCTCGCGAGCGATTGATGTCTCTGTTAGCTGTTCCTGGCGCATCAGCGCTGGCATTAAAAGCAGGGGTGTTAAAGCACCTAGCGGTGGATGCGCTCAGCCGCACCCCGTTCACGCAATTGGCGAATCTTACCGGCCAGCCTGCTATGTCGGTACCTTTCCATGTGGCGGCCAATGGGTTGCCCGTTGGGGTGCAAGTGGTAGGGCGCCTGGGTGAGGATAAGCAACTGCTACAGCTGGCGGCGGATATGGAGCGGCATGGTGATTGGCAGTGTCGTGTATGCCAACATTAAAGTTTGGTGTGAGTCCCCCCTAAAACTACCTCTCTTGCCTATGTGAAATCGCTGACGGTTAAAACTGATACACCGTCAGCGGTTCAACGTCTGGCTGTTTCTGCAACCAAAGTATAAACAAATGGGGCTTTCGCTTGTCTCGCCATACTACCATACTAGTTGTATCAGGTGAGGGCCGTATAGCGGTCATCGAATTTGGAGGCTCGTTATGAATACGCTTCAAGCACTGTGGGGGGAGACTCGCGAAAGCGATCCCGTTCGGCAGCGCCTTTATCAAGTATTACGTCAGTCGGTTATTCAAATGGTACTCGCACCAGGTCAGGCGCTATCGGAAAAGGAAATTGCTGACACTTTTTCGGTCAGCCGCCAGCCAGTGCGGGAAGCCTTCATTCGGCTCTCTGAGGCAGGATTGGTTGAGGTAAAACCTCAGCGCGGTACTTACGTAGTAAAGATCTCTCAACGGGCGGTGCTTGAAGCGCGCTTTGTGCGTGAGGCGGTGGAAGTCGCGGTCGTGAAGCTAGCTGCTGAAAAAGGGCTTGAGCCAGCTGTACTGGTGGAGCTACATGATTTGCTAGCACGTCAGCGCCGTTGTATTGAACCTAATGATAATGATCGCTTTTATCGTCTTGATGAAGAATTCCACCGGACGCTTTCACTGGGTGTTCAGCAGTACGCGGCTTGGAAAGTCATTGAAGAAGTTCGTGCTCAGCTTGACCGAGTACGCTACCTCAGTGTGCCGCATAGCACCCCGCTGGAACGGCTTGTGAATCAGCACGCCAACATTATTGCCGCCATTGAAGCACGAGATATATCCCAAGCAGAGCAGGCGATGTCACTTCATTTACGTGAAATTTTGGTCTCGATGCCTGACTTGATTCGTCGTTTCCCTGCCATGTTTGAAGAACAAGCAGCGTTTGAAGAACAAGACTTCCCCGTGCTGAAGCAGGAGCTGACGCAATGAAGATTGAGCACGCTTATACCATCGTGACATCGCCAGGCCGCAACTTTGTAACACTGAAAATTGTCACCGATCAAGGCGAGTATGGCATTGGTGATGCCACTCTCAATGGCCGTGAAATGGCCGTGGTGGCTTATCTGGAAGAGCATGTTATTCCGATGCTAATTGGGCGAGACCCCCAGCGCATTGAGGATATCTGGCACTACCTTTATCGCGGTGCATACTGGCGGCGTGGGCCGGTCACCATGAGTGCCATTGCCGCTGTGGATATGGCGCTGTGGGACATTAAAGCAAAGCTCGCAGGCATGCCGCTGTATCAATTGCTTGGAGGCAAGAGCCGTGATCGGGTGATGGTGTATGGCCATGCAACGGGGCGTGATATTGAAGCGTGCCTGGAAGAGGTCGCCCGCCATGTGGATGAGGGCTACAAAGCGGTACGTGTGCAGGCCGGTGTGCCCGGTATTGCCAGCATTTATGGCGTCGCCAAAAAAGATGGCGAGCCTTACGAGCCTGCCGACTCTGATTTGCCCGCCGAGCACGTCTGGAGTACCAGCAAATACCTGAATCATGTGCCTAAGCTATTTGCCGCCGTGCGTGAGCGTTTCGGCGACGATCTGCATGTACTCCACGATGTTCATCACCGTCTGACGCCCATCGAAGCCGCTCGTTTAGGTAAGGAGGTTGAGCCTTACCACCTATTCTGGCTTGAAGACTGCGTACCGGCTGAGAATCAGGAGGCGTTTGGGCTTATTCGTCAACACACCACCACGCCGCTGGCGGTGGGCGAAGTCTTTAATAGCTTGTTTGATGCTAAAGCACTGATTGAAAACCAGTGGATCGACTATATCCGCGCCACCTTAACCCATGCTGGTGGTATTACCCATGTGCGCCGTATCGCTGATTTGGCTGGCCTTTACCACGTGCGTACCGGTTTCCACGGACCAACGGATCTTTCGCCTGTCTGCCTGGGCGCTGCAATTCATTTTGATACCTGGGTGCCTAATTTTGGCATTCAGGAATATATGCCGCATACCAGCGCCACTGACGAGGTTTTTCCCCACGATTATCGCTTTGAGGATGGCCATTTCATCGTCGGTGAAAAGCCTGGGCACGGTGTTGATATCGATGAGCAGTTAGCCAAGCAATACCCCTATAAGCGCGCCAGCCTACCGGTGAACCGGCTAGAAGACGGCACCTTGTGGCACTGGTGAAGGAGTCCATCTCAATGAAAGCATTTCAGGTAAAGGCGCCCCATGACTATCAGGTCGCGGAAGTTGAGCCGCCCAAGGTGGCCGCTGGTGAAGCGCTGGTACGCGTAGCATTTGCCGGTATCTGCGGCTCGGATATGCACATTATCCATGGCGATAACGCCTTTGTGCGCTTTCCGCGCATTACTGGCCACGAGTTCGCCGGTGTTGTGGAAGCGGTGGGAGAAGGCGTGGCTGAGGTCGCCGTCGGGGATCGGGTGTGCATTGACCCCGTTATCAGCTGTGGTGAGTGCTACCCCTGCCGTATTGGCCGTCCCAATGTGTGCAGCTCGCTGGAAGTAATCGGCGTGCATCGCGATGGTGGGTTTGAAGAGTTTGTCGCCGTGCCTGTCGCTAATGTGCATCACCTGCCTGACCATATCGGGCTAGACGCTGCTGCCTTAGTTGAGCCCTACACCATTGCGGCCAATGTGCTTGATCGGATGCAGCCACACTCCGGTGATCGGCTGATGATTTTGGGAGCGGGTGTAATTGGTATGACGATTCTACAGATGGCTTTGGCCAAGGGGATTGAAGAGGTCATCGTCACGGACGTTATCAACGAGCGATTAGCTGTCGCGAAGCAGCTTGGGGCGACGCAGGTATTAAATAGCCGAGAGCAAAATGTTGAAAAAAAAGTACTCGCGCTAACCCAGGGCGAAGGTGTGCCACTGATTGCCGATGCGGCCTGCGTGCCTGCGCTGTTGCCACAAATGCTGCGCCTAGCATCGCCGGCAGGGCGCATTGGTTTACTGGGCTTTAGCGCCCAGCCCAGCGACCTTGTGCAGCTAGAAGTGATTAAGAAAGAGCTGACCCTAGTGGGGTCGCGCCTTAACAACCGTAAGTTTCCGGAGGTGCTTGAGCTAATGGCAAGCGGGCAGTTGGATCCGTTGGCGCTTGTCAGCCATCGGTTGCCGCTAAACGACATGCCTAGTGCTATCGATATGCTTGATCACCGACCAGAAGAGGCCCGTAAGGTGCTGATTGAAATCAGCGCTTGAAGGGGCTACGCCAACGCATGCCAACCCACGCGTAGTTAACCGCTGCAATTAACAACTAACAACACTCGTGTGCAGGAGAAATACAATGATTAAAAAACTGATTACCAGCGCTGTTCTGGGGGCCGCCATACTAGGCAGCCATTCTTTATTGGCAGCAGATTTCACTCTGCGTTTTGGTCATTTGGCCAATGAGCAGAACATTTGGCACCAAGCTACCGAAAAGTTTAAACAGGAAGTTGAAGCTAACTCGGATGGGCAGATTGAGGTGCGTCTTTATCCCAGCGAGCAGTTGGGTAATGAAATGGACGTGATTAATAGCATTCAACTGGGCACAGCGGATATGACTATTACGGGGGAGAGCCTACAGAACTGGGCGCCCAAAGCCGCCATGATGGCAGTACCATACGCCTTTAGAGATTCCGAGCATCTCCATGCTGCCGTTAACGGCGATATCGGTGCTGAGATTGAAGCGCAAATCACTGAGCGTACTAACTTAGTCCCTCTGGCGTGGTTTGAGCGTGGCCCCCGCGAGTTGACCTCCAATCGCCCCATCCGTCATCCAGACGAGCTTGATGGGTTACGCCTTCGCGTACCTAACGTGCCGCTGTTTGTTGATACATGGCAGGCAATGGGCGCACGCCCTACGCCAATGGCGTTCAGCGAAGTGTTCACCGCGCTTCAGCAAAATACCCTGGAAGGCCAAGAAAATCCGCTTAGCCTGATTGAAAGCGCCAGCTTCAATGAGGTGCAGGACTACGTCAACATGACCGGCCATGTGCGCAGCTGGATCTATGTAGTGATTGGCCGCAACCAGTTGGAGAGTATGCCCGAAGATCTACAGCAAGTGGTCCGAGATGCTGCGCAGACCATGCAAGCGTATGAAGCTGAACTGTTTACTGAGGATCAGGCACGCCTTGAACAAGCATTACAAGATCGCGGCATGGAGCTTATAGAGGTTGATGTTGATGCCTTTGCTGAGAAAGCTCGCCCCGCCGTACTTGACGCTTTAACGCCAGAACAGCGTGAGATTTTTGACGCTATCCAAGACTTATAAGGCGCTAGTAGAGATTTTGTAGTGAATGACTAATGAAACTGGGCGGGTAGCACGACAGCCCAGTTTCTACTGCAATAGCGGCTTGCCCCTGAGGATATGGTTATGAACTCGGATCACAAAGCGCTTGAACAGCAAGCGTTGGAGAGTCTGGATTCAATGTCGGCGGTGCCTAAGTTTAAAGGCTCCATTGGGCGTGTGATCGGCTGGGTGGATAAATGCTTTTTAACCTTGGCTGTCATGGCGCTGATAGCCATTGCTGCCACGGTACTGCTGCAAATATGTTCGCGGCTGTTTTTACCGTTTTCGATTGCCTGGACGGAAGAGCTTTCGCGTTACTTGTTCGTATATATGGTGGCGTTATCTGCCGGGGTGGTGCTACGCCAAAACCGCAACATCAGCGTTGAGCTTTTTCATCATCTGCTGAGCCCACGTATGAAAGCGGCTTTCCAGGTATTGATCTGCTTGTTGGTTGGCCTATTTGCCTTTCTGGTGCTGCCTTACGCTTGGCAGTATGCGCAAAACGGTACCTGGCAAACCTCACCAACGCTGCGTGTACCCATGCTGTATATCTTTTTCTCAACGGTTATCACCTTTGCGCTACTCCTGGTTTACAGCTTACTGGGATGCCTTGAGGGGATTATCGCAATGTGTCGCTCTTCTGCCTCCCTTCAGGAGTCGTAAGCATGGAAGTCATTATCCTGTTTAGTGTTTTCTTGGTTCTGCTATTGGTAGGCATGCCTATAGCATTTGCGTTGGGGCTGGCGTCACTTTCTTACCTCCTTCTAGAGGGCATTTCATTGACGATTGTGCCGCAACGCATGTACGCGGGAATCGATACCTTTGTGCTGCTCTGTATTCCCGGCTTTGTATTGGCCGGTAATCTGATGAATGCGGGCAATATTACTGAGCATATTGTGCGCTTTGCCAACGCATTGTTAGGCCATATTCGTGGGGGGTTGGGGCTGGCGAATGTCGGTGGATCGATGATTTTTGGCGGTATTTCAGGTACCGCTGTGGCGGATTCTGCCAGCATCGGTTCAGTGATGATCCCCGGTATGGCCCGTTCAGGCTACGATAAACCGTTTGCTGCTGCGGTGACCGCGGCGTCATCTACCATCGGGCCCATTATTCCGCCCAGCGTGCCGATGATTATCGCTGGTTCGCTAAGTGGTATTTCGGTAGGGCGGATGTTCCTGGCAGGCGCCGTACCGGGGCTGCTAATGGGCCTGGCGATGATGATCACGGTGTATATTCTGGCCGTTCGCCGTGGCTACCCTAAAGAGAAGCGGGTGCCTTTCCTGCAACTGCTGCGTGAAGCGAAAACAGCATTCTGGGCGCTGCTGATGACCGTGATTATTCTCTACGGCATCATCGGTGGTTTCTTTACCCCAACGGAGGCGTCTATCGTTGCCTCTCTTTATGCGTTAGTTGTGGGCATGTACGTCTATAAAGGCCTGGCATGGAGAGACCTACCGTCAATCTTATCTGACACGGTATTAACCTCTGCGGCGCTGCTGTTGATGGTGGGGTTAGCCAACCTGTTTGGCTGGATACTGACCAGCGAACAGATCCCACAAATGATTGCCGCACTGATTCTCTCTATTAGCGACAACCCGCTGATTGTTTTACTCATCCTTAACCTGATTCTGCTATTTGTCGGCGCTTTTATGGAAACCATTGCAGCGCTGATTATTCTTTTCCCCGCCTTGGTGGGTGTGGCCACTGGCGTTGGTGTTGACCCGGTGCATTTTGCGGTCATCGCGGTATTAAACCTGATGATTGGTCTAACAACGCCGCCGGTAGGGGTATGTCTATTTGTAGTAGCAGGGATTGGCAAACTGCCTATGTTGACGGTGGCAAAAGCCATCGTGCCATTTTTGCTGTGCAACTTAGCCGTGTTGCTGCTGGTAACTTATGTCCCCGCGATCTCGCTTTGGTTGCCTAACTTGCTGATGGGGAGTAATTAACGATGGCCCTGCAACGTATTGACGCTTCGCCAAAAAGTGACCAGGTCGCTATCGTCCACCTGGGCTTGGGGGCTTTCCACCGAGCTCACCAAGCCGTGTATTTAGAGCGCTATCGCCAGCGTAGTGGCGACGTTGAGTGGGGCGTGTGTAGCGCGAATTTACGCTCAAGCGTTGGCTTGGTCGATGGCTTGCGTGATGCTGACTACCGTTACCAGGTAGCCGAATACGCTGACAGTGACACCCTGACCCTGCGTGAAATAGGCGTGATCGAAGAGACGCTATTCTCGGGCCGTGATGACGCGGACGAAGGTATGGATAGCTGGGGCAGAGACCGAGAGACGCTGCTGGCGCGAATGGCCTCTGCTGATACGCGTATTGTGACTCTAACGGTGACCGAGAAGGGCTACTTTCTAAACCCAGCCAGCGGTGAATTAAGAGTCGATGATCCGATGATCATCGGTGATATAGCCTCGCCCCAACAACCGCGTACCGCCCCAGGACTATTGGTGGAAGCGTTAGCACGGCGGCGCGAGGCTGGCATTGCCCCCTTTACGGTGCTGTCTTGCGACAATATGCCGGATAACGGCAAACGAACACGTCAGGCGGTGGTACAACTGGCCGAGCATCGAGATGCAGAATTGGCCAGTTGGATTGCCAGTGAAGTGGCATTTCCCTGCAGCATGGTGGATCGTATTGTGCCCGCGATGACCGATGCCGACTTTGAGCGTTTAACGGCACTGGGAGTTTCCGATCCAAACGCTGTGGTATGCGAAGCGTTTACGCAGTGGGTGGTCGAAGATAACTTTTCACTCGGGCGGCCGAGTTGGGAAGTTGAGGGCGTGGAGATGGTCGCCGATGTGGCGCCCTTTGAAACCATGAAGCTACGTATGCTCAATGGCAGCCACTCCTTACTGGCTTATCTGGGGGCATTAGCGGGTATTGAAACGGTCTTTGACGGCGTCAATCATTCCGAGCTTCGTGCTGCCTTACGCCGCTATATGCTTGAAGAGGCGGCTCCCACTCTTGAGATGCCCGATGGCATCGATTTAGACGTCTATGCTGACTCGCTGCTGGCACGCTTCGCCAATGACAGTTTACGTCATCGCCTGCAGCAAATTGCGATGGATGGTAGCCAAAAACTCCCGCAACGTTGGCTTTCGGGCATGTTGGAACGCAGTGTCGCTGGGCAATCATCTCCCTGCGTAGCGTTGGGGATGGCTGCCTGGATTCGCTACACCGCAGGCCAAGACTTACACGGCAATAGTTACCCTGTGGATGATCCGTTAGCCAAACGCTTTGCGGAGCTGCACCAAGCGCATGGTAGTGATCCCTGCGCTCTGGTAGCGGCCTATTTAGCCATGGACGACGTGGTGCCTAGTGAGCTGGCAACGGATAAGCGGGTTGCCCAGGCTGTGCTGACCGCTTATCAGACGTTGACCCAAGATGGACTGGCTGGAGCGCTCGCAGCGCTTGAGCGCAACTAACATTAGGAGATCTCCATGGAGCATACTTGGCGCTGGTTTGGCCCAAACGATGCGATTCGCCTGGGAGAGATTCGCCAGACAGGCGCAACCGGTATCGTCACGGCACTGCATGAGGTGCCCAATGATCAGGTTTGGCCGGTTGAATCGATTCGTGAGCGTCAGCAGATGATCGAAGCGGCAGGTCTGACATGGTCGGTGGTGGAGAGTGTGCCGGTACATGAGTCGATTAAAAAGGGGCTGCCCGAGCGGGATGCGCTGATCGCAACTTATTGTCAGACACTGCGCAATCTGGCGGCCTGTGGTATCGACACCGTTTGCTACAACTTTATGCCGGTGTTGGACTGGACGCGCACCGACCTGACCTACGAACTGCCCGATGGTGCTTTGGCGCTACGCTTTGACCAGGTGGCGTTTGCCGCCTTTGATCTTTATTTGCTTCAGCGGCCAGCCGCCGAAGCGGAGTATAGCGACGAGGAGAAAGTTCTGGCACGCCGCTATCTGGACGCATTGGATAGCGCAGGGCGTGACAAACTGGTCAATACGCTGATCGCCGGGCTACCGGGTGCCGAAGAGCACTACACCCTTGAACAGTTTCGCGCGGTTTTGGAAGGGTATGCTGATATTGATGCCGCTCGGCTGCGGGAAAACCTTGGCTATTTTCTGCAGGCGGTTATCCCGGTCGCTGAAGAAGTGGGCATCCGTATGGCCATCCACCCAGATGATCCGCCTCGGCCGCTGCTGGGGCTTCCCCGGATTGTCTCGACTCGTGAGGATGCCCAGTGGGTTATCGATCGTGTGCCCAGCCCCGCCAATGGGTTGACGCTTTGTACGGGCTCATACGGTGTTCGTGAAGACAATGATTTGGTGGCGATGACTCGCCACTTTGCTGCGCATATTCACTTTATTCATCTGCGCGCCACCCAGCGCGAGGTGGATACGCTCTCGTTTCACGAGGCTCCGCACTTGGCCGGTGATGTGGATATGGTAGGTGTTATTCAAGCACTGGTTGAAGAGGAGCGGAGACGTGAAAGAGAGGGCGGGGCGCGTTTACCGCTGCGCCCAGATCATGGCCATCAACTTCTTGATGATCAACAGCGCAATACGGCACCCGGCTACCCGCTTTACGGGCGCATGCGCGGCCTAGCTGAGTTACGTGGTGTAGAGCTTGCGGTGCGGCAGTTAACCGCTCGATAACCCATTGTTACTCTTCAGCATATAAAAGCCCCACTGAGGTAATTCATCAGCGGGGCTTTTTGGCGCACTACTGGCTAACGATTAGCGAGATGCAGCGGGCACTTCATCACTGGTGAGTGTTGGCTCGGGGACTTGCTCCATTCGCTGGCGCTCTTGGTCAAGAATCGCTAGCGCCTGCTCTGGGGTAACGCGGGAAGCGGGTGTCACTAGGCTTACCATCACGCCTGCTACCAGTGCTACAAGCACCGCCGGAATGCTTGGGTTACCCCAGAAGGCTGTCCAGTCGCTATTGGCGATAATCGTTAAAGAAGTCACCGACGCGCAAATAAGCGTGGCGATCGCGCCCTGCCAGTTGTAGCGGGGCCAGAAGCGACCGAGCATGGCACTCACAAACAGCCCTGACAGAATCGTCGAGATCATGCGGGTGATGTAGGTGATGACATTATCCGAGGCTAGTGCGAACAGCAGTGCCAGACCAATGGTTGCTACGAGTGCAATACGCGAGAAGCGCACTACATTTCGTGCGGAGGGCGTCCGGCCCGTTGCCAGCACATACAGATCGCGAATCAGCGTGGAAACACCGGCAATCGCATCGGAGCTTGCACTCGACATGGTGGCGGAGAGGCCCGCTACCAGCAGCAATAAACCCAGCCCAAGCGGCATGATTTCAGTGGCCAGGAAAGGGAAGGCGAAGTTGCTATTTTCAAGTCCAGGGTTAAGGGCGTGGGTGGCCATGCCAATAATCGCCGGAATGATCGAAAAGCCCAGGTAAAGAACGCCGGTGATTAAGAACGAGCGGCGTACCGATTTGACTGATTTGCCTGAATAGATGCGCTGACGAAAGGAGGGCGTAGCAAGCACGCCAATGGCAATGACGGCAGCCAGTGACAGTGCCGGTAGTCCGCCAATCTGGCCAATGCCTAGAAAGCTAGTGGCTCCTGCATCCATACCTGCTGTAAGGCCTGAGAAGCCGCCAACCTCGATCAGTGCCAATATTGCCATCAAGATAAAGCCCGCGAACAGTACGACCGCTTGAATAGTGTCCGTCCAGATAACTGCGAAATAACCGCCGACCACGCAGTAAATGCCGAAGCCCAGAGCAACCAGAATACGCGCAGTGGTTAGATCAATACCCGCCATCCAAGAGAGGTAAAGGCCACCACCAAGAATATGGGCGCCCAGCCAGCCTATACAGGCAATATAGATAAGTAGCGCGACCACGTTACGCACCAGCCGGTTGGCGCCGACGTAGTAGGCGAGTTCCTCGCTCATGGTCATAAAACGCAGCTTACGAACGGGGGCAAAACAGACTGCGAGTAGTAAAACTCCAATCGCGCCGCCAATGCCATATAAAGCGCCTGCCCAGCCGTTGGCGTAACCGAACCCAACAGCACCCATACTTGAACCAGTACCTACCATGGTGGCAACCGTGGTGCCGACGGTAAGAAAGAGCGGTACGCTTCGCCCGCCGAGTAAGAAGTCGTCGCCGCTGCCCCGTTTGTGTCTTGAAACCCACCAGCCAAACACAATCATGGCGACGATGTAGAGCACAAAGGTGGTAAGGAATAGTTGACTGTTCATGTTAACCTCTTGTTGTTGTTTATCCGGCCGTTGCCGCGGCCGGAGGTAGACAATGGATGCGATTACCGCAGGGCTTTTTATCTTAATCACGCGGTAATCTGGCGCCGTGCCCTTGCCGGGGTGCGGCGCTTTTTTGTGGTAGTTATTTTTAGGTGTTTAGGCGCGATCAGCGCGGAAGCACTTCACGTCAACCTCAACTTTGCAATCCACCACCAAGTCTTGAACGCTGCAGATGCGTGCCGGTGGGTTGTCGCCAAAGACCTCCTTAAACACTTTGTTGAAAGAGCTGAAATAGCGCGCATCGGTGAGCACGGTGGTGACATGTACGACATCTTCAACGCCGTAACCAGCTTCATGCATAATGGCCAGACAGTTGTTGAAGGCGAGGCGAGTCTGCTCAACAATGCCGCCTTCAACGACTTCGCCATCAGTCATGGGGGTTTGGCCGGAGACGTATAGCCAGCCACCTGCCTCTACAGCGCGGGCAAAGGGCAGCTTCTGACCGCCGGTGCCTACGCCGCCTTCGGTGCCGTATCGCGTAATGCTCATTAGGTTTGCTCCTGGTTGGGTTGAAAGGTGGGAATGGATTGCAAAATGCGCTCTGTTCTGCGCAGCATCCTGCCAGCGCGTTGGTCTGAAATTGTGCCCTGGTGATAGGCGATTTTGCCGTTCACTATGACCATTTCGATGCCTCTAGCGGCCGCAATAGGGGTCTCGTAATTGGCTATATCTTCAAGAGTTTTCAGATCAAAAAGGGTGAGGTCTGCGTAGGCGCCTATGCGGATCACGCCGCGATCTGTTAAGCCAAAATTAGCTGCCGAAAGGCTGGTCATTTTGCGCACCGCTTCGGCCAGCGGCATTAGCTTTAAATCGCGGCTGTAGTGAGCCAGTACACGCGGAAATGCACCCCAAAGACGTGGGTGAGGGTGCGGGTCGTTCGGTAAACCATCGGAACCGACCATGGAGAGCGGATGCGCTAACACTAGCTGCATATCCGCTTCACTCATGTTGTGGTAAACCGCCCCCGCCGGCTGTAGTTGCTTGGCAGCGTCTAAAAGAGATACTCCCCACTCGGCGGCGATCTCTTTTAACGGGCGGCGCGCCTGCTCTGGGTGCGGTGTCGACCAGGTAATGGTGATCTCAATCTCATCTGTCACTTGGCCGAGGTCGAGGGTGGAAGAGCCAGCGGTGTAGGGGTAGCAGTCGCAGTGAGCATGCTGATATTGGGCGGCTGCCTCTAATTTACCCAACGCCTTACCAGCGCCTCCCCAATTACCCGCGCCGGCGCATTTTAGGTGCGAGATCACCAGAGGTACCTGGCCACTGCGAGCAGTGGCAAATGCTTCGTCCATTGCATCTAGCAAACCCGCAAACTCATCACGAAGATGGGTGGTATAGACGCCGCCTGATTTCCCAACGGCGGCCACCAGGGGAGCCATTTCGGTGGTCGGCGCGTGTATCGCGTTGCGGTAGGCAAGCCCCGAACTAAGCCCTAATGCACCTTCATCCAGCGCTTGGCTTAGCAACGCTTCCATGTTGGCAATTTCTTCTCGATTCGCAGGCCGGGAAAAGCTATCCATCACCTGGCTGCGTAGACTGGTATGCCCCACCAAGGCGGCGACGTTAATACTTGGTGCGGCAGCGTCCACGGCGTTGGCATAGGCGCTAAAGCTTGGGTAACGAAAGTCTTCTAGCTTGCCCAATAAATTCATGGGGTCGGGAACTTCGCTAGCGAGCGTCACGGGGCTCGCGCTGATTCCACAGTTACCCACCACCACCGTCGTTACTCCTTGTGTCAGCTTTGGCAGCATTTCGGGAGTACGAATAACATTGGTGTCGTCGTGAGTGTGGACGTCAATAAAGCCAGGAGCCAGATAGCGCTCTTGGGCGTCAATAATGGTGGTGGCGGTGGCGTAGGGCATATCACCGATGGCGCAGATACGTTCGCCTTGAACAGCCACATCGGCGCGAAAATGGGCTGCGCCGGAGCCATCCAGTACGTTGGCGTTACGAATCAGCAGGTCGTAAACCATCTTAATCTCCTAGTGGCTGGCGGTTGTCGCCACCGCGATGGTCATCGAGGCTAAGTTTGAGACGGCGTAATTTAGTTCGTGAACGCTCACGGTGGCGCATGGCAAGTTCAAGCGCTAACACGTCGATGACCGCCAGCATGGCGTAGCGGGAAGCTGAAGGGTGATAGATGAAGTCGGTCTCACGCGAGGTAATCGGTAGCACTATGTCGGATGTGTCGGCTAAAGGAGAATTCATAGCGGTGATGGCAATCACTTTTGCGCCGTACTGCTTGGCAATTTGTGCAGACTCCACCATCTCCGGGGTGTAGCCGGTGACTGATAGCACAACGACGACGTCATTCGGCTCAAGGGTTGACGCTACCATGCGGGGCAAGAGTGCTTGAGGGTAAGCGCAGATCGCATAGCCCAGTCTCACTAAACGGAACTGAAACTCTTGGCTGAGAATGCTGGAACCGCCTCCTGCGCCAAATACCAATATCTGGCGCGCTTGATCCAGCAGTTCAACCGCGCCTGCCACATCGGCCTGGGCGAGTAGGTCACGGTTAAGCGCCAAGGTTTGCGTGGCAATGTCATACACCACGCTTGAACTGTCTTCGGGGGTCGCTTCTTGTATAAAACGACGACCTGCTGCTAAAGCGCGTGTTAAGCGCGTTTTTAAGTCGCGCACATTCGTGCAGCCGATAGCGCGTGCAAATCGGGTGACGCTGGCATCACTTACCCCCGCGCGCTGGGCGATATCACCGATGCTTGCTTCGGTGACAAACTCGATGTCAGCAAATATCAGCTCGGCGACTTTCTTTTCAGCTTCGCGTAGGGCAGCAAAGTCAGTGGTAATACGTGACAAGATGTCGATTTCTTGGCTCACCGTGGACTCCTAATGGTTGCCTGATTTAGAAAGTATGTTAGTTTCTAACCTTAAGTCAATAGTTGTGAAAGTATCTAACATTAATGTTTTTTTAAAAAAGAGGAAATGGGCGAATGCAGACAATGCCATTGGTAATGGATAAAGGCGGTGAGGAATTGGGATCAAACCTTCTATCAGGTGTCAGCCTGCCTGCTGCCGTGGTGCATGAAGGCCCACTGGCTCATAACGTAGCGTGGATGCAACGATTCGCCGAGGATCATGGCGCTCATTTGGCGCCTCATGGCAAAACCACCATGACGCCCGCGCTTTTCCATCGACAGCTCCAGGCGGGGGCGTGGGGTATCACACTTGCCACTGCACCCCAGTGTCGTGCGGCCTTCACCAATGGTGCCACTCGGATATTGATGGCGAACCAACTGGTCGGTCAGGCCAATATGGCCATCATCGCCAGTCTGATTGAGCAGGGCGCGACGTTTTACTGTGTGGTCGATAGTCAGGAAAACGTGCGTCAGCTCGGGCGTTTCTTTGCGGAGCGTGATTTGAATTTGGCGCTACTTATTGAGGTAGGGGTCACTGGGGGGCGTTGTGGCTGCCGCAATAAGCAGCAGATTCTTTCTCTGGCAGAGACAATTGCTGATGAGCCTGCGCTTTCACTGGTGGGCTTGGAAGGCTATGAAGGGGTGGTTCACGGGGATAACCCCGAAGCGGGTATTCGTGCTTATGCTCAATATCTGGTGGATGTAGCGGTAGAGCTTGAAGCGGCTGGCCGCTTTGCGGAAGAAAACCCAATCGTAACGGCCTCAGGTTCTGCTTGGTATGACGTGATTGCAGAAGTCTTTGAGGGCGCACCGCTGCAGGGTCGATTTACCCCCGTGCTACGGCCTGGGTGTTATGTCGTCCACGATCATGGGCTTTATCGTGAAGCGCAGTCAGCGGTATTAGATCGCCGACCGGATTTACAGCAGGGGCTTGAGCCTGCCCTGGAAGTGTTTGCCCAGGTGCAGTCGCTTCCCGAACCTGGGCTTGCCATTGTGGCGCTCGGTAAGCGTGATATTGGTCATGACCAGTTACCGATTGCCCTGCGTCGTTTCCGGGAAGGAGGTAGCCCCTCGCAGCCATTGCCTGTGACTGGTTGGGAAGTGACGAAAATTATGGATCAGCACACTTTTGTGCGCCTGCCCGAAGAGGCTCTGGATGTCGAAGTCGGTGATATCGTCGCGTTTGGCGCCTCTCATCCCTGTTTAACCTTCGATAAATGGCGCCAACTGCTGTTAGTGGATGACCAGTTAAACGTTAAAGAGCGTTTGGCCACCTACTTTTAAAAGAGGCTCTATGATCACTCGCCGCGACGTCGCTTACGCGGCTAAGCGCGCAATAGCGGCGGGTAGTTCATGGGCGTATTGAATGCCAATGGCACCTTCGGGGGTAACTTCCTCGTTAGGGAAGTGGTTGAGGTGAATGACGTGCATGCCTGCTGCCAACCCTGCTTCCACTCCCACCGCCGCATCATCAATCACCACGCACTGTTGGGGTGAGTGGCCCATCGCGGTGGCGGCTTGGCGATAAAGTTCAGGGTTGGGTTTCCAGACGTTTAAGGTATAGGCGCTAAACAGCTTGTCGCCAAAATGGTGGCCTAGCTCGGTGCTTTCCAGCGCACAGCGAATTTTGGGTTCGGGGCCATTAGACACCACTGCTTTGGGGTGGCTGCTTAACTGCTCCAATGCGGCGGGCATACCCGGTATCGCCACCAGCTCGGCACGCATGCGGGTTTCCATACGTCCCCGCATGTCTGACTCAAGCTGAGAAAGCTTGCCGTCTTCCAATGTCTGAAAACGACGTTCCAGCGTTTGGACGATTGTCAGGAAACGTACCCCGCGAAATTCATCCATATATTGCTGTGCTGAGAAGGGTAGGTGAAATTCGGGAAGGATTTCACCCATCACCTCGGCAAGCAGTACTTCGCTATCTACCAGGGTGCCATCGCAATCGAACAGTAAGCAGAGAGGTGTAGATGTGGTGTTAACAGCACTCATCGACATACTTCCTCGTTGACCAAGCTGATAGGGCGCTCACCCTGAAGTGCCAAGCAAATATTATCCACCGCCCGCTGGGCCATGGCGTCGCGGGTTTCATGGGTGGCAGAGCCGATATGCGGCAGTGCGACCACATTGGGCATCTTCGTTAGCGGTGACGAGGAGGGTAGCGGCTCGTTCTCAAATACATCCAGCCCGGCTGCTTGAATAACGCCATTTTCCAAGGCGTCTATTAACGCGTTTTCGTCGACGACTTTGCCGCGAGCGATATTGATGAAGATGGCGGAGGGCTTCATCAGCGCGAACTCATTCGCACCAAGCAAATGTTCGGTATCGGCGGTGAGTGGCACTGTGACACAGACGAAATCGGCCTCGGCCAACAGCTCGTTGAGTTCGCGGCGCTGCGCACCCAGCTCCTTTTCAAGGGCAGGTTTGCGCGATGCATTGGAGTAAAGTACCTGCATCCCAAAACCCAAGGCTCCGCGCCTGGCAACAGCCTGACCAATACGCCCAAATCCCACCATGCCGAGGGTTTTGTCATGCACATCGCTACCAAATAGTGCAGGGCCAATGCTGGCCTGCCATTTGTCCGCTTTGACCCACTCGGCTAATTCAACTACCCGGCGCGCCGTGGCCATGATCAGAGCAAAACCAGTATCGGCGGTGGTTTCGGTAAGCACATCAGGCGTGTTACACAGCATAATGCCGCGCTGGGTCAGTTCATCAACGGGGATGTTGTCATAGCCAACAGAGACGGTCGCGATGACTTTCAAGTTGGGGGCTGCGTCCAGCAACTGAGGGGTGATCGCCAAGCCGGAGCCGATAATGCCATGCGCTTGCGCTAGGTTGGAAAGCACGTCTTGTTGAGTGAGGTCTAATGGTTTGGATAGTCCAACTAACTGGGCGTACTGTTCAAGTTCCGCCCATTGGGATGAGCTGAGCCGCCCTAGTACGATGACGCTCTTTTTCATGCTGCCTCCTGTCGCTTGGATGGTGTTTGCGAATGCGAGTGGCTTAGCGTTGTTCTAGTGCCTGCAGCTGTTGGCGACTAGGTAAGCCTTCCATATCGCCCACTACTTGAACGGCCTGGGCGCCCACCAGGTTGCCGCGGTTCAATGCCTGCTGAGGCGTAAGACCATCTAATAAGGCGCTAATCGCGCCCACTGCGAAGCCATCGCCTGCGCCAACGGTATCGACTACTTCAGCGACTGGTTGACCAGGGACCAAATAACTTTCAAGTGAGCCGTTGATGTTGCCGCGATAGTAGCTACCTTCTGGCCCCAGTTTAATAATGACAGCCTTAACACCGCGCGCCAGATAGAAGTCGGTAATTGCTTCGGGCGATTCGCAGCCAGTGAGCAAGCGCCCTTCGGCCAGCCCTGGCAATACCCAATCGGCACGGCTGGCAAGTTCATTTAAGGTAGTGCGCATGACGTTCTCGTTGGGCCAAAGTGACGGACGGAGATTGGGGTCAAAGGAAATGCTTGCCCCATGAGCACGCGCCTGTTTCATTAAATGACGGGTAAGCTGGCAAGCACTTTCAGATAAGGCTGGGGTAATGCCTGTTGCGTGTAGGTGGGTAAGCGCCTGAAAGTCGACATTCTTAGCATCCTCTATAGAGAGATGGCTTGCGGCACTGCCTTGTCTGAAATATTCAACTCGTGGGTCAGCACCGTCCTTTGCACGCTCTTTAAAGAGCAGCCCTGTGGGGCGCTGTGAGTCAGTGTGAATATGCTGACTATCGATATGCTCAGCTTCCAGCGCTTTGCGAATGAATTGGCCAAAGCTGTCATTGCCCACGCGGCTTAGCCAGCTGACCTGAAAGCCCAGCCTGGAGAGGCCTATCGCGACATTATTATCGGCACCCGCCAAACGGCGATGAAAGTGCTCAATGTCTGCAAGAGGGCCGGGGGCATCGGCGACAAACATGGCCATGGCTTCGCCGAAGGTCAGTATTTTGGGTGCAGAAGCAGACTGTGTCATAGGGTGTCTCACTCGTTTTGTTGCTGATTGGGAACGATACCATTTCGAGCTGTCAGTTGTACTGAGTCTCGCAACGCTGCAGGTAAGGGCTATCCTTAGCGGATGGTGCTGCCCCGGGCAATCAGCGTTGGTGAGTGTCGGGCTTGCACGGCGAGCTTACCTGCGTGTTGGGGAAGCTGATTAAGCAGGCAGGCAACGGCGGCTTGACCAATCGCATCGGTTGGCTGGGCAAGGGTGGTGATGCCTGGCGACACGAGTTCACACCACTCCAACTCATCTATGCCAAGTAAGCCGATTGATCCCATCGTGAGGCCAAGGTGCTGAAAGCTGCGCACCATAGTGAGCGTTACGTTGCCGTTGGCGCACAATACTGCCTTGGGAGCGCTGGCAGGACGTTGGGTAAACTCGGTTAATGTTGGTATGGGTGAATGTTCATCTAGGCTGCTTAGCACTAGCGTCTGGTTGTCCAGGCCTAGAGTTTTTACTTGCTGCTTAAATCGTTTCAGCCGTTCTTGGCGAGCGCTGGCATGTTCAGGCGCTTCACTTACATAAAGCACTGAGCGATAGCCTTGTTGCACTAAGTGATCCAGTGCCATATCAATCGCTTGGGTGTTATCGAGCCCAATAACCTCGGCATCGAGCTGGCGAATTTCGCGGTCAAGAAGCACCAACGGAATACCGCTGTGCATTAATGCTTGCAACTGAGATTCAGGTTGCCCTGCCGCATTGATAATCAGGCCTTCCACTTGATAGGCGGCCAGCGATGCTAGGTGCGTTTGTTCTTGCTCTGGGTCGTTATCGGTATTACACACGATCAGCGAATAGCCGTGGGCTCGAGCGGCTTGCTCTACGCCATGTACAGCGGCAACAGAAAAAGGGTTACGTATATCAGCCACTAGCATACCCAGCAGCCGTGAGCCTCCGCCTTTTAAACCACGCGCCATGAGATTGGGCTGATAGCCCAATGTGTTAGCTGCCTGTTCAATCTGTGACTGGAGCTTGGGGGTTAGCCGTTCGCGCTCTGAACCGAAATAACGTGAGACGCTGGTTTTGGATGTACCCGCTAATTTGGCAACTTCAATGAGGGTGGCCCGAGATGACGGCATAAGTGGCGCGTTTCTTAAATAAATGGGAACGTTCCCAAATTAGCTGTTTTCGATCCGAAAGACAATACTCGTGGTATGGCTTGGCATCGACACTTAACCCTCGTCGTCTCCACTATCGGAGCAAGCCTTCTGCTCTCAGGCAGGTTAAACTACGCGACTTTAAGTCAACGCTTGGCGCCATGCATGCATCCCCTTAATACATCAACAAGTCCTACTTCAAAAAGCCATATTTCAAAAGACCATATTTCAAAAGACTATGAGCTAACTCAGGCGGGAGATCGCTATTTTGACGGTTTGGTCGATAAGTTTTCTCGTTCGCTTTATCAAGCGCCCCGTGGCGAGCTGCGCCTGGCGATGCTGGATTATTTGCTGCCGCAAATGCTGCGCCTGACAGCACAGCCAGTGCTTGATGTTGGTGGTGGTTTAGGACAGCTCTCGGGGTGGTTTGCTCAGCGTGGACACGCGGTCACCATGGCAGAGCCTTCTCAGGATATGTTGGCCCATGCCAGCGCATGGCATGACGAGCGATTTGCTGCAGGTGCTTGGCCACCAGAACAGATTCGTTATCTTGCTGCGCCTCTTCAGACGCTGCCGCAGCAAGCGCCTGGGCCTTGGCCGCTCATCACCTGTCACGCTGTGCTTGAGTGGCTAGGAGAGCCTGAGCAGGCCGTGCAAACGCTTGCTAGTCTACTTGCCCCCGGCGGCCAGTTAAGTTTGATGGTGTTTAACCGCGATGCGTTGCGTTTCTCCAACGTCATTAAAGGTAACCTACAAAAAGCCCTGAGTGACCAGCTTGAAGGCAAAGGGAAGCGACAGCGGTTGACGCCTATCTCACCGGTTACCCACGACGAAGTGTGCCAGTGGGCAACGAATAACGGTCTGCTCATGGATTCCGTTGCCGGGATACGAATTTTTCAGGATTATTTACGCCATCCTTCTGCAGAGGAGAGTGATCAGGCAACGCTGCTGGCGCTCGAAAAGCAGTATTGCCGCCAAGATCCTCACTGGCGGCTAGGACGCTATCTACTTTATACCTTCATCAAACCCGAGGCTGATGTATGAGCGCGCAACTGCCTGCTTGCCAACTTCTTGAACGTTTCTATGGCCAATCGGCTAATTTATGGCCTGTTGCACCGCCTGCTGATGCATGGTTGCAAGCTCGCTCCACGGCAATGATAAGTGGTGACGTGGCGCTGCGTGAGCAGTGGGTGGCCAGTGGTAAAGCAGCCGCCAGCCCATTTGATGTTCCGTTTGTCGAGCAGGCTGGGCAGGTAGTGCTGTTCTGGCCGAAAGCCCATCAATTGGGGATTTGGTGGCTAACATGGCTATGCCACGTGCTGCCTGAAAACACCCCAGTCGACGTTGTAGGCGAGCACCAGGGCGGCATTAAGCGTGTGCCAAAAATACTCAGCGAGTTGAGCATGCGCTGCGATAAGCTCGATAACGCTCGTCGTTGTTCGTTATTTGCCACTCGTACGGTAGCGATGGAGCTGCCGGACAATGCGTGGCAAACTTTTGAAGCGCTGGATTTAAAACTGGTGAGCCATCCTGGCGTCTTTGGCCACGGCAAGGTTGATGAAGGCACGCGTTTAATGCTCGAAAGCATAGAGACTAGCTTGCCTAAAAAGCCGCTCAACGTGCTGGATGTGGGCTGCGGCGACGGCATTATTAGTGCTTGGTTTGCAGCGCGAGGCCATCAGGTCACTGCCGTGGATGTCAGTGCGTTTGCGGTGGAAGCGTGCCGCCGAACGTTAGCGGCTAACCAGCTTAGTGGTCGGGTGCTGGAGAGCGACGTCTATTCAGCGCTTGAGGGCGAGCAGTTTGATCTGATAGTGAGTAACCCTCCGTTTCACCAGGAGCGAGAGATTACCTATAGCCCTAGCTCGCGCCTTATTTCAGAAGCGCCCAATCATTTATCGGCCAGAGGCCAGCTTCTGCTAGTCGCGAATGCCTTTCTTCCTTATCCCGATGTACTGGAAAGCACCTTCGGTGGTTTTGAGATCTTGGCAGATAATCGGCGCTTTAAAGTGTATCGTGCCGGCAAATAGCAAGCGCCACCGCTGAGACGACTATTTGCGTCTATGATGCCAATAGTGAGCCGCGTTTCGGCTTCACGTGTGAAGGGGATGGAAATGACAGGAAACGTTCGTACGACGGCCATTATAGGCAGTGCGTTGATCTTGGGCGGTTTGCTGGCGCTGGGTTTAGTGTGGGGAGGCAGTTACTTCAAGGGGGCTGCTGAGGTTTGGCAGCAATCTTCACGCAGCGTCACTGTACGTGGCTTGGCCGAGCGCGAAGTGGCGGCGGATATGGTGCTATGGCCACTTAACTATACCGTTAATGCAAATTCGCTTGCTGACCTGGAACAGCAACTTTCCAGCAATGAGCAATTGATTCGCCAATTTTTGGATGCCCGTGGTTTCGATATGGGCAATGTAAGCGTAACGCCACCGCGTATTACTGATCAATTTAGCAATATGTATGGTGGTGGCGAGCGTCCAGACGAGCGTTATCGTGCTGAGGCCACGTTGCTGCTGCGTACTGATGATGTCAGTGGTGTGATAGATGCAGTGCCCCAAGCCACTGCCTTGGTACGTCAAGGCGTGCTGCTATCGCCTAGCTACGAATACCGGACCGAGTTTTTGTTTACGGGTCTAGACGCGATCAAGCCTGAAATGATTGCTGAAGCGACTGCTGATGCGCGCAATGCAGCTCAGCAGTTTGCCGAAGATTCCGGTAGCGGTGTCGGGGGAATACGCCAAGCGACCCAGGGCTACTTTTCTATTGAGGATCTTGATAGCTATACACCCCACATCAAACGAATCAGAGTCGTCACTACGGTAGATTACTCGTTAGAAGAGTAGTCCTTACCGCCCTAAGTAGGCGATGATTACATGCCCGGATAACGGATCGCCGTGATGGTGTAGAACGTCTCGCCATTGGGTGTGAGCACCGTAATATCGTCGTCTACTTCTTTCCCGAGCAGTGCTTTGGCCATGGGGGCGTCGATACTGATCCAGCGTTTTTTGGTATCGATTTCGTCATGGCCAACAATCCTAAGATGAACTTGCTCTCCGCTTTCATCTTCCAAATCTACGTACGCGCCGAAAAAAACCTTGCTGGTGTCAGCGGGCAGACGATCAACAATTTGCAGTTCGTCTAACCGTTTTGTTAGGTACCCAATACGCGCAATAACGCGGTTTAACTCTTTTTTGTTATAGGTGTAATCCGCATTTTCACTGCGGTCACCCTGGGCGGCGGCTTCGCCGACTTTGGCCGAAATGGCGGGGCGTTTAACTCGCGATAGATGATCCAGGACAGCGCGCAGGCGAGCCGCACCCTTTGCTGTGATCAGGTTGCTCTTGGGTTCTTGGCGCGGGTCTTTCGCTGGATCGCGCCAGCGCGTCATATTTCGGCCTTTCATTGCGTTTTTCACCTCTTCAAAGAGTACCAGCTTACGCTAATGGCAGTGTTGTTCACAAAGCGCTTATTTATTGGCGATTCATTCAAACGTTCGTTACATTATGGGTGTGGGCGATTTAAGGCCCCAAAACCAGACGTATTACTTGCTAGAAAGCACAAAAATAAACCAGGAGCTTATTATGCGCACACCCCCTTTTTCTCGTTTACTCATTGCAGCGGCCTTAGGTAGCACCTTGGCGCTAGCCCCATTAAGCGTGTCGGCCTATGAAGGCGATGTATTCTCGCTAAAAAACCGTTGGGAGCACACCGTCACTGAGATGCCAGCTAACGAGCGCGAGAGTACCCTTAAAGCGCTAGTCAATGAGGCTGAACAGCTGGCTAGCCAACATCCTGATCAAGCGGAAGTATTAATCTGGCAAGGCATCGTACTGGCTTCCTATGCGCGTGAACGCGGCGGGCTTGGTGCACTAGGCACCGCTGGCGATGCCCGCGATGTACTGGAGCGTGCTATTGAGATCGACCCACAAGGCGGCAATGGTTCGGCTTATGTCACGCTAGGAGCGCTATATGACCGTGCACCAGGCAGGCCGCTAGGCTTTGGCAACAGCGATACCGCTGAGCGTATGTTTCAGCGCGCGCTAGAGATCCGCCCAGACGGTATTGATGTGAACTATTACTACGCGGCGTTCTTGAAAGAAGAGGGGAATACCCAAGCTGCTCGTGAGCATGCGCAGCGTGCCGTGAACGGCACTGCACGAGAGAATCGCCAAGCATCTGATGAGGCACTACGCCGCGATGCCGAAGTATTGCTCGGCGAGCTGTAGACTCTTAGCCAAGGCGTCTAGCGCTAAGGTTGATAGGCGCATTGGCATTCCCAGTGGTAAGCATTGATAATAGAACGATTGTTAACACTGGGAGTGCTTCATGGCATCTAGCCCTAATTCATTAGTGCCCGATGCGTCAGCGCCGCCTCAGTTAGGCCGAGACGATGTCGAGCTTATTCAGCGAGAAATTCTTTATCAGGGGTTTTTCCGCTTGGAAGCCTTAGAGCTTCGTCATCGTCTGTTTGAAGGCGGCTGGAGCGGCACGATGCGGCGTGAGGTGCATAACCGCTTCGATGCTGTTGGCGTGCTGCTTTACGACCCTGCTCGTGACGCGTTAGTACTTGTTGAACAGTTTCGTGCTGGCGCGATTGACGATCCGCTTTCCCCTTGGAAGTTAGAGTTGGTGGCGGGGCTAGCAGATAAAGACGAATCCCTTGAAGATGTTGCCCGCCGCGAAGCCATGGAGGAGTCTGGCTGCCAGGTTGGCGAACTGACTAAACTGCATACCTATTACCCAAGCCCAGGGGCGTGTAACGAACGCGTGACGCTATTTTGTGGTTTAGTCGATACCCAGGGTATGGGGGGAATTCATGGTCTTGATGATGAGCACGAAGATATCCGTGTTCATGTGGTGACTTTCCCAACAGCATGGGAACTCCTGGAGCAGGGAAGACTCGATAACGCCATGTGTTTGATTGGGCTACATTGGTTAGCGAGCCAGCGCGCTTCGCTGCGCGCTGCTTCTCATCGAGCAGCGACAATGCCAAGCGAATCTGAAAAGGAGTGAACATGGCTAGAACCGCCTATGTCACCGATTTAAAGTCCCTGCAGGGCGAATGTAGCGCCAACTATATGCGCATGCTTCGTTTGGTAGGTGATATGGAAAGTGGCCAGCGACGCGATATCGCGCTGCATGGCGATGACCAACATTTCGGCGATTTACATCTTAAGATTCTGGAGCAGGCGCCCTACACCACGATGGTGGAAGTAACCCAGAGTGGGCCGCTGGATGCGGTTATCGAAGTCCCCAGAATGCGTGTCCATCTTTACCATGATGTACGTATGGCAGAGGTGACTGATTTTCAACGTGAGCGCCACTTTAGCGGTCGCTATCGTTATCCGAATGCCAGAATGCACCAGCCAGATGAGAAGCTGCAGCTAAATCGCTTCCTAGGTGAGTGGCTGGCGCATGGCTTAGCCCATGGCCATGCCTATGATATGCCGGAGTTACCCTGATGCGACTGGTTCAGATAACTGATTCGCACCTGCATGCCGATAAGTCGGCTCGCTCTCGAGCGGGAATTCCATGGCAGCAGTTTGAGCGTGTGCTGGAAGCGGTGATCGCTGAGCGGCCCGATATCGTCGTATTTAGCGGGGATGTGAGCCAAGATGAAACGGCTGCCTCTTATGCGTTGGCATGCCAAGCGCTGGCATCATTGCCATGCCCATGGTTCTGGATCCCTGGCAATCACGACCAGCTAGCTTTCATGCAAGCGGAGCATTCACTGGTGGAAGAGGTCGATCTTGCCCAATGGCGATTACTACTGTTGGATACCCATGTGGCTGGCCAGCCACATGGCGAATTAGGTGCTGAGCGCTTAAATGCACTGGCTGAGCGCCTAGAAGAAGATGATCGTCCAGCTGTGATTGTGATGCATCATCCTCCTGTTGATGTAGGCGCTGCGTGGATGGATGCTATCGGCCTTAAAGATCGCGATGCGTTTTGGCAACTGTTAAACCGTTATCCTCAGGTTAAGATCATCTTGTTTGGTCATGCCCACCAAGCCTATGCCCAGTTACACTGTACCGCAGATGGCAAGATTGACGTGTATGGTTGTCCTGCCATCGCGGACCAGTTCTTACCCGGCGCTGAGCAGTTTGCGATTGATGAAGCTTCTCGGCCCGGCTATCGAATTATTGACCTCCATGGCAGTGAATGGCAGACCTGGGTGGAGCGTGTCGTTGTGTGATGTCACTTCTGTTAAGACACGGTTAGGCAATAAAGATATAAAAAGATAGTTATTAATTCTTTTGGGTTATTATTAACTCGGCGTTACCCTACTCTCAAATAACCGTCTTTCGGCAACGCTACCGTCAGGCGGCAAATAGCGTTTGCACGTGCAAGCACCGTTTTGTGAGGGAGTAGGTAATGAACCAGTTTTCTGCGCCGTCGGCGTCCCAGCGTGAGGTGCCTGCCGCACCTGATGCGGCACGCTTGACCCACCTAAAGCAGCTAGAAGCTGAATCGATCCACATTATCCGGGAAGTCGCCGCTGAGTTTAGTAACCCGGTCATGATGTACTCCATCGGTAAAGACTCCTCGGTAATGCTGCACTTGGCGCGTAAAGCCTTCTATCCAGGGACACCGCCATTCCCTTTGATGCATGTGGACACCACCTGGAAGTTTCGTGAAATGATCGAGTTTCGTAACCGCATGGCAGAAGAAGCGGGAATGGAGCTGATTGTGCATACCAATGAAGAGGGGCGGGCCGCCAATATCAACCCCTTCGACCACGGTAGTGCGAAATATACCGACATCATGAAAACCCAGGCGCTAAAGCAAGCGCTGGATAAGCATGGCTTTGATGCGGCTTTCGGTGGCGCACGGCGTGATGAGGAAGCTTCACGCGCTAAAGAGCGTGTCTACTCCTTCCGCGATAAATACCACCGCTGGGATCCGAAAAGTCAGCGTCCTGAGCTTTGGAATGTATATAACGCCAACGTTAACAAGGGCGAGTCAATTCGCGTCTTCCCACTTTCGAATTGGACAGAGCTCGATATCTGGCAGTACATCTATCTTGAGTCTATTTCGATTGTACCGCTTTACTACGCCGCCAAGCGTCCGGTAGTTGAGCGTGATGGCATGCAGGTTATGGTTGACGATGATCGCTTGCCCCTGGCACCCGATGAAGTGCCTGAAGAGAAGTTTGTGCGCTTCAGGACGCTGGGCTGTTACCCACTGACCGGTGCCGTGGAATCAACGGCGGCCACGCTACCCGAGATTATTCAAGAGATGCTGTTGACCAAAACCAGTGAACGCAGTGGCCGTGCCATTGACCGTGACCAGGTCGGTTCAATGGAGAAGAAAAAGCGCGAGGGGTACTTCTAATGGCTCATCAATCCAATTTAATTGCTGACAATATCGAGCAGTACCTTCACGAGCACGAAAACAAAGACCTACTGCGTTTTATCACTTGTGGCAGCGTTGATGACGGTAAATCCACGCTGATCGGGCGACTGCTGCACGACTCTAAAATGATCTTTGAAGATCAACTGGCGGCAATTACCCAAGCGTCTAAAACCAGTGGCACTACTGGTGATACGGTTGATTTGGCGCTGTTGGTGGATGGCTTGCAGTCAGAGCGAGAGCAGGGTATTACCATTGATGTTGCTTATCGCTTCTTCTCCACCGAAAAGCGTAAGTTCATCATTGCTGATACTCCAGGGCATGAGCAGTACACCCGAAATATGGCCACGGGCGCTTCAACGGCAAGCCTGGCGATTATTTTGATTGATGCGCGTTATGGGGTGCAGACTCAAACCCGTCGCCATAGCTTTATTGCCGATTTGCTGGGCATTCAGCACTTGGTGATTGCGGTAAATAAAATGGACTTGGTGGAGTTCTCCGAGCAGCGCTTCAACGAGATTGTTGATGAATACCGTGCGTTTGCCACCAATCTTAGTGCGCCGGATATCCGCTTTGTACCGATGTCAGCACTGAACGGCGACAACGTAGTTAATCCCAGTGATCAGACGCCCTGGTATTTCGGTACGGGTTATGAAGGTAAAACGCTGATTGAGCTGCTGGAAAGTGTCGAAATCAGTCGTGACCAAAACCTCACTGATTTACGTTTGCCGGTACAGTACGTTAATCGCCCGAATCTGGATTTTCGCGGTTATTGCGGCACATTGGCGGCAGGTATTCTACACCCAGGCCAAGAAGTGAAAGTGCTGCCATCGGGTAAAACGTCACGGGTTGAGCGAATAGTAACGTTTGACGGCGACTTAAGCGCCGCTTATCCAGGCCAAGCAATCACCGTCACCCTGGAAGACGAGATTGATATTTCCCGCGGTGATTGGATTGTTAGTGCTGACGCCGACCTACCGCTTTCTAATGCGTTCATGGCGGATATTGTATGGATGCATGAAGATGCATTGGCGCCGGGCAAGCTTTATGACTTTAAGCTCGCCACCCGAGATCTATCTGGGCAGGTAAGTGCCATCGAGTATCAGATCGATGTTAATACACTTGAAAGACATGCCACTGATTCGCTGGGGTTAAACGCGATTGCTCGCTGTGAGGTTGAGTTAACAGCCGCGATCCCAGTGGATGACTATCGCACCAGCCCTGGTACTGGTAGCTTTATTATCATCGACAGACTGACCAACGTAACGGTTGGCGCTGGCATGATTCGCGGAACAGCCGATGCCCGCGAGCAGGTTAGTGGCGCTACCGATTGGGCAGCCTTTGAGCGTGATTTGAACGCGCTAGTGCGTAAGCATTTTCCGCATTGGGAAGCGAAGGATGTGCGCGACTTGCTGCGTTAACAGGTACTGTTAGCAAGTACTGGTAAGCAGGTACGTGAGCTGAACCAAAAAGCCGCCTTGGTCACCGAGACCAAGGCGGCTTTTACGTAAGGAGTAGCGCTACTGTGTGTTAGACGAAGACTGCGCGTTAGGGAAAAATAACTGTTGGCCGTTGACGTCAAAATCGGCAATCGCTTGCTGTCCTTCTTCAGATACCAACCACTGGTGCCACTGGGCCGCTAAATCATGCTTCAAGTGCGGGTGTTGCTGTTCAGAAAGCAGAAGAGTGCCGTACTGATTAAACAGCGCATCGTCGCCTTCAAATAACAGTGTTAAGTCTTGCGGATTTTCAAACGCTACCCAAGTTGCACGATCAGTGAAAGTGTAGGCGTTCATCCCTGCAGCGGTGTTTAGGGTTGGCCCCATACCGCTACCTAACTCGCGATACCATTCACCATGAGGAGTCACCGCTGCGCCTTCCCATAAACGCAGTTCGGCACGGTTGGTGCCACTATCATCTCCACGGGATGCAAAGGGCGATTCGCTTTCCGCGATACGTGCAAACGCCTCGGTGACGTTGGCACTACTGCTAATGGCTGCGGGATCATCGCTGGGTCCGACAACCACAAAGTCGTTATACATCACGTCCAGACGCTCGCTGGCGTAGCCATCGGCAATAAACTGCTCTTCGCCCGTTGTGTCATGCACCAGCAGGCTATCGGCATCTCCTCGGCGGGCAATCTCAAACGCTTGCCCTGTCCCTACAGCGACCACACGCACGCCAATGCCCGTTGTGTCAGTAAAAACAGGAATAATCGCGTCAAATAGCCCTGAGTTTTCAGTGGAAGTGGTTGACGCTAAGGTGATGAAATCATCGTCAGCGAGCAGTGAGACACTCCACGAGAGGCCTACTAATCCAGAGGTTAATAAGCTAGCGGTAGCCAACGTTATAGTTTTTTTCATAGGGGGTGCTCCTGGGGTTACCAAACAAGTTCGCCGCGGATAAAGGCTCCCGCTTGGGCGGAAGCTGGCGTGTCAAAAAAGCGATGGGCAGGCGTGTGTTCTAGCACTTGGCCGCTATACATAAACACCACTTCATCGGCTAAGCGGCGGGCTTGATGCAGATCGTGGGTAGTCATAATGATACGGGTGCCATTCTGGTGAAACTCGTTCACTGCATCTTCAACCGCCTTGATCGCAGCAGGGTCTAAGGCAGAGGTTGGTTCATCTAAAAACAGCACGGCAGGATTGAGTAGCCAAGCACGAGCAAGCGCAAGACGCTGCTGTTCACCGCCGGAAAGCACCCGTGCTGGGCGCTTGGCAAGCGCGATTAAGCCAAATTTTTCGAGCGCCTGCAGGGCCATGCACTTGCGTTGCCGACGTGGCACTCCGCTAACTGCCAAGGCATACGTCAGGTTATCAACTGCCGAGCGGCGTAGTAGCACCGGGCGCTGAAAAACCATGGCTTGGGTTGGCGGCACTCCTTGCCAATTAACGTGACCACTATTGGGAGTTAGCAGGCCGTGAGCTAGACGCATTAACAGGCTCTTCCCAGCGCCATTGGGGCCCATAATAAGTGTGCGCTGGCAGCCTGAGAGTGACAGCGTGGTGGGGGCGAGCAAGCGGTGGCCACGGTGCGCAAAGCTCACCTGTTCAAAATGTAGCGTGGGCACGGTCGTCATCAGGGACGGTGGGGAAAACGAGGCGTTCATCCTAACCGCCTTTTAGCCGTTTCACTGACCGTGTGAGCCAATGCATTAATGAGCGTCACAAGGCTAAGCAGCACTATGCCTAATCCCAGCGCGAGGGGGAGGTTGCCTTTACTGGTTTCCAGCACAATGCTGGTGGTCATTACACGGGTGACGCCATCGATATTGCCACCAACAATCATCACTGCACCGACTTCAGCACTGGCGCGACCAAAGCCTGCGAGTATCACGGTTAATAGTCCGAAACGCGCGTCCCACAGCAGTGTAGGCATCATGCGTAGCGGCTTCAGACCAAGAGAGCGCAGCTGTTCGGCATACTCGTTATGTAGTGTCTCTACTTGTTGGCGAGTAAGGGCGGCAATAATCGGGAATACTAAAATGACTTGTGCAATCACCATGGCCGTTGGCGTAAACAGCAGCCCAAACTGACCTAGTGGCCCCGCGCGGGAAAGCAGCAGATAAACACATAGCCCAGCGACCACTGGGGGAAGGCCCATAAGCGCGTTGAGCAGCACAATCAACGCATTGCGGCCAGGGAAGCGCCAAAGGGCGAGTGCAGCGCCTAGTGGTAATGCCAGTGCACTAGCAAGCAGTACTGCAATGAGTGATACCTGCAATGACAGCGTCACGATAGCGATTAGCCCCTGATCCATGCCCAGAATCAATGCAAACGCTGTGTAAAATGGGTTATCACTTGGGGTCATTGCCGTTCGCACTCTTGTTTTTGTTATTCAGCATCATTTTTTAGCAGCCGACATCATATGAGTTCAATCACCTTAGGTGCATCCGCTAGCATAATGTACGTAAACTTGATGTAATGCACTTTGGCCTGAAATATATGCAGCTTTATGCAGTAAATTGCGAGGCGCCTGAGTATGTTAAAGGAATTTCTTACTACGGCAGAGGTGGCCGACTACCTGCGCTTAAAAGAGCGAAAGGTGTATGACTTGGTGCGTCAGGGCCAGATACCTTGCAGTCGCGCTACCGGAAAATTGCTCTTTCCTCGTCAGCATATCGATATGTGGGTGCTCAGCCATTTAGAAGGTGACCAAGCGCTGCGTTCACCGCTGCCGTTGATATTGGCGGGTAGCCAAGATCCACTGTTGGAGTGGACGGTTCGCGAAAGCGGTAGTGATTTGGCTTCGCTGTGCCACGGCAGTGGCGATGGCCTGCGCCGTTTGATGGAAGAAAAAGCGATGCTGGCGGGTATTCACTTACTCAACTTTGAATCCGGGCGCTATAACGAGCCAGCGGCACTAGGGCTGGGTGGTGTGCGGGACTTAATCGTGCTGCATTGGGCGAAGCGCCAACAAGGGTTGCTGGTGGCGCCGGGAAACCCACTGGGCATTCAAACGCTTAAAGATATTTCCCGGCAAAAGGCTACGCTTGCCCACCGTCAGCCTGATGCAGGTGCGGCTCAATTGCTGCGTTGCCTGCTACAGCGGTCAGCGATTGAACCGAAGACACTAAACTTGGCAGCTAACGTTTCGTTGAGCGAAGATGATTTGGCCCTTTCCATTGCCCAAGGTGAAGCGGACGTTGGGCTTGGGGTCGAAGCAGCAGCCCACCGTCAACACCTACACTTCATACCGCTAATTGAAGAATCATTTGATTTGGTTATGCACCGGCGAAGCTACTTCGAGCCAGCGGTTCAAGCGCTTATCTCGTTTACTCGTCAAGAGCGTTTTATCCAGCGGGCGAGGACTTTGCAAGGCTATAACGTGAGCGGCTTGGGAGAAGTGCTGTATAACGCCTAGGCGCTTAACTACTAGTGTGTTTGGGTAACTGCGCTTGACGATTGTATAAGATGCGTCACACTGGAGAGGTGCTGTAGATATACCTATCATCACGAAAAGGAGAGCATGATGAAACAAGCACTCAATGGTAAACGCGTGGCTATTTTGGCTACCAATGGTTTTGAGGAATCTGAGTTAAGCGTGCCCCGCGCTGCCTTGCAAAAAGAGGGTGTCGAGGTGCACGTCGTTTCTGTTGACGGTGACGCCATACGGGCTTGGGCGGAAACAGACTGGGGCGATACGTATAAGGCCGATAGGTCGCTAGCTAACGCCAACGAGTCTGACTACCATGCGTTGGTACTTCCCGGTGGTTTGTTTAATCCTGATGAGCTTAGGCTTA
Source organism: Halomonas sp. GT (assembly GCF_002082565.1). Lineage (NCBI taxonomy): Bacteria > Pseudomonadati > Pseudomonadota > Gammaproteobacteria > Oceanospirillales > Halomonadaceae > Halomonas > Halomonas sp. GT. The sequence goes on along the minus strand of NZ_CP020562.1, from coordinate 2,546,910 downwards.
ATGATAATGCGCTGTCTTTTGTAAAAGCGTTTTTTCAGGCGGGTAAGCCAGTGGCTGCTATCTGTCACGCCCCATGGATATTAATTAACGCAGAGTTAGTGAAAGGTCGCAAAATGACGTCGGTCGCGAGTGTGGCTCAAGACTTGCGAAATGCCGGCGCTAATTGGGTCGACGAGTCTGTCGTTGTGGATAGCGGCTTAGTTACCAGCCGGACGCCAAAAGATTTGGACGCTTTCAACGCCAAGCTGCTTGAAGAGCTGCAGGAAGGTCGTCATTCAGGTCAGCACGCTTAATGGCGTGGTACCACCAGTGGGCAAGCTTTGCCAAAAGGCTTGCCCACGTTATTGCAAAGCCTATGAAGCGGGACAGTGGTCATGGCGGGATGATGGTGCATCCCTACCGTGGTTACGGTTCCCAGCGAGAGGTGTTTGTCATGGGGCGCGTGTTTCGTCAGGCCGCGCTGGGACGGGCGATCCCTCGGCGAGGTATGTTGCGGGACACAGCAGATGTTGCTCGGCGTATCTTTCGGCGCGGTCTTGCTGATGCCAAAGTAGATATACGCATTGGCGATAATCAGCTGTGTTTAACAACTGACCGTGATGGTTATTTTGATGCACACCTGCCAATCAGTACCGCGTTGCCTGTTGATGTTTCCTGGCATCGTGCCGATATCATGGTTCATGCTAACGGCCACTCGCCAATCCGGACCAGTGTCGAAGTTTACGTGCCGCCTCCTGAAGCAGATCTGCTAGTGATCAGCGATATTGACGATACCGTCATGTTCACCGGTGTCGCTGAAAAACTCAAAATGCTGTATCGCTTGTTTGTCCGTAAACCTCATCGACGTACGGCTTTTCCTGGGGTGGCATCGCTTTATCAGGCACTGTATCGAGGGGAAACAGAGAAAGCTGAACGGCCTATTTTGTATGTTTCCCGAGGGCCTTGGGCAATCTATGAGATGTTGGAAACCTTCTTTCAGCTTAACCGTATTCCTGTTGGGCCTATTCTATTCCTACGCGAGTGGGGAATTTCTCTGCGCCGCCCTTGGCCGCGGCGGGCTGAAGCGCATAAGCGTGATTTGATCGACCGGATGTTAGCGCTTTATCACGATATGCCCTGCATTTTGATCGGTGACAGCGGCCAGCACGATCCAGAAGTTTATACCGAGGTGGTGAAGGCATATCCGACACGAATCAAGGCGATCTATATTCGTCGGGTTGATAAAGATCCTCAGCGTGAAGAGGCGATTCAGCGTTTACGAGATGAACTTGCCCATACTGATTGCGAATTAGTACTCGCCGCTGACAGTATTTTGATCGCCAAACATGCCTACTCTAAAGGCGATATTTCTGCCAGAGGGCTGCAGGCTGTGCAGCGGGATGTAGACGCGCATCACAATGACCCTGAGTAGATGCTTTAGATGAGTGCGCCTGTTTTGCGCTCATGGTAAAACTAAACACGAGTTAGCAGGTCGTTAGTTTAGGTTCTTAATCAGCGGCGAGTGTGATCATGGTCATTGTGTTAATTGTGTTGGCGCTGGCCATTTTTGTTCTGCCTAACCTATGGGCAAAGTGGGTATTAAAACGCCATACCCGTGGTCGAGATGACTATCCTGGCACCGGCGCGGAGCTTGCTGAGCATCTGCTTCGCCGTTTGGGTATTGATGGTGTGAGGGTTGAGCGTACCGAGTTTGGTGATCATTACGACCCGGAATCGCGATGCGTGCGACTTACTCCCGACCACTATGATGGCCGTTCACTGACGGCGGTGACCGTCGCTGCCCACGAGGTCGGGCACGCTATTCAACACCATGAAGGCTACGCGCCCCTGCTAGCCAGAAGCCGTTTGGTTCAAGTAGCGCAAAAGGCAGAAAAGTTAGGTGCTATTTTAATGATGGCTGCACCTTTTCTGTTTGTGCTCACAAGGCTGCCCGGTGGGCTGGCAGCGGTTATCGCCATGGCCGTCATTAGTTTTGGCACCGCCGCACTGGTGCACTTAGTGACGCTACCTGTTGAGTTCGATGCCAGCTTTAACCGCGCGTTGCCACTGCTTAAAGAGTACGTGCCGCCCTATGACATGCCCGGCGCTCGTCATGTGCTTACTGCTTGCGCGTTCACCTACGTTGCTGCTTCGTTAGCCAGCGTGATGAACCTTGGTCGCTGGCTGGTGATTTTGCGGCGTTGAGATTGGCTAAAGCTTGGAAAGCCTCGATGAGTAACAAAAAAGCCGCTTTGTTTGAGCGGCTTTTCAGCGTTGTGCGTTGGATGCAGACAAATTACTTCTTAATCATGCGGTAACCAGCTAACAATACCAATGCACCTACAATGGCGGTCACAAAACTGCCAAAGCTAAAGTCACCCATGGTGCCAAGCCCAACCAGTGAGCCGATCCAGCCACCAACAAATGCCCCAGCAATACCGAGGAGAATAGTCACAATAAGACCACCTGGATCTTTACCGGGCATAATTACTTTTGCAATAACGCCGGCAATAAGGCCGAACAAAATCCACGCTAAAAAACCCATCTTTGCTCCTCGATGTTCTATTAGTGAGACTGTAACAACAAGCGTCGTTATGTCGTTACTGAGCACGTCATTATGAACTAAGTTATGACTGGCTATGTAATTAAGAACTGTTTCATTAAAGCTTATCCTGCTGAAAGTACGACATAACGTATCCGTATTAGTGTCGGTTGGCGATAATCACCGCTCTGCGTGGGGCGGGGTAGCCTTCAATGGTGCGGGTTGGGTCGTTGGGGTCGAGGAAATCGGCTAGCGATTGATAGGTCATCCACTCGGTTGAGCGTTGCTCGTCAAGTGTTGTTAGCGCTTCGTCGACCACTCGCACATTAGTAAAGCCACACCGTTCTAGCCAGTGGCATAGCGCTTTTGAAGAAGGCAAGAAGTAAACATTAGGCATCGCGGCGTAGCGTTCACCGGGTACAAATACCGTTTGTTCATCGCCTTCAACGACCAATGTTTCTAGCACCAGCTCGCCACCGGGGGCTAATGCCTCTTTTAGCTGCTGTAAATGCTCGAGTGGCGAAGGACGGTGGTAGAGCACGCCCATAGAAAATACTGTATCGAAAAATCCCAGCTTTTCAGGCACATCTTCAATACCTATCGGTAGAAACTGCGTGCGGCCGCCGTCGGCATTGCCAACGAAGTGGCGCACCGCCTGAAACTGCCAATAAAAACGTGGTGAAGGATCAATGACAAGTACAAAGGCTGCGCCTTCTCCGGCCATGCGCCAAGCGTGGTAGCCGCTGCCACCGCCAACATCCAATACCTTACGGTACTTTAGCGGCGCAAGATACGGAGCGACTCTTTGCCATTTCCAGTCAGAACGCCATTCGGTGTCAATATCAATACCGCCTAACCGAAAGGGACCTTTACGCCAGGGCGACAGTTTGCGCAGCAGGTTAAAACACTGGCGCTTTTGGCTATCGCTCAAAGCGACATCAACGCTCACTGTATCGCTGGTAAGATCGACGTGGCGATCTTCGGGCAAAGCAGGTAATTTGGCAACCGCCTTCTCCCAGGCGGAAAGGTCGCCATGGCGCTGGCGATCTAATCCATTGGCCAGCTGTTCTGGCAGCTTGGCAAGCCAGGGTGTCAGTGTGGCATCTTGGCTGGCTTGATCTAAAAATGCCTGATAAAGCGCGCGGTGATCATCGGGTAACAGCGGCACCTTAATCCTCCTTGAAGGCGATCAGCGAGGTAAAGTTCAAGTACTGGAACCAGGTCATTGAGCGAGGAAAGCCCGCTAGGGCTAAGCGGCCATGTAAGGCATCAAGCGTGTCGGGAATCAGTACGTTTTCCAGCGCAGTGCGCTTTTGGCTGATTTCCATATCGCTGTAGCCATTGGCGCGCTTGAAGTCATGGTAGCGCTCAACCCGCCACGCGTTATCCCGTTCATCGGCATCGATGGTTTTCTCCGATAAAATCAGTACGCCGCCCGGTTCAAGGGCATCGTAAAGCCGCTTCAGCAGCGCATCGCGATCGGCGGGGGGGAGAAACTGCAGTGTAAAGTTGAGAATGATCATGCCGGAAGGTGCATACTCAAGGGTGCGTATGTCGGCCTCCTCGATCTGCATGGCATGATCTGGGCACTCTTCCAAAAAGGTTTGCTTAGCCCTAGCCACCATGGCGGGTGAAAGATCCACGCCAGTATAGCGAAAGGCATCGGCGGGGAGTGCGCCCGCCAGCGCTAGGCCAGATGCGCCCAGCGAGCAACCTAAGTCGTATACGTGAGCGCCATGGCGCAAATGGCGTTGGGCAATTAAGCTCAACATGCCGAGGATTTGCCCGTAACCGGGCACCGAACGGCGGATCATATCAGGGAAACACGCAACGACCTGTTCGTCGAAGGAGAACCTTGCCACCTTATCTAAGGGTGTTGAAAAGATAGCGTCGCGGTAAGATGCATCACTCATGGGCAAGCCAGGATTATTAATGAGGCTGCGTAGTTTACGCGCCCTTGATACACCAGAACAGACCTGTTTATAACAGATTCCTGCTGCATGGAATGACGCCACAGGAGAGGGCATATGGCTTCAGCAACACGCACGACTCCCGATACACTACCCGCATGGCAAACGTTGAAGCATCATGCTGACACGCTACAACACATGCACTTAAAAAACTTATTCGGTGATGATGGTAGTCGCTGGCTGAACTTTACGCGCCAAGTGGCAGGTTTAACCTTGGATTTATCTAAACAGCGTTGGGATGATGACACCCTTGAACACTTGCTGGCGCTGGCGCATGAAGCAGGAATGCCTGGGGCGATTGATGCGTTGCTAAGTGGGAAGCGTGTCAACGTCAGTGAAAATCGCCCCGCACTCCATACCGCTTTACGGTTACCTGCTGATGCCACGCTTGAAGTAGAAGGGGAAGATGTGGTGGCCGCTGTGCATGACAGCCTTGCCCAAATGGAGCGCTTGGTTCAGCGCTTGCAGGCGGGGCAGTGGCGTGGTGCAACTGGAAAGCCAATCCGTCATGTGGTGAATTTAGGTGTCGGCGGTTCGGATCTTGGTCCGTTAATGGTCACCCATGCGCTGGCAGATTATCGTCCAAAAGAGGGGCATCCATTGGACGTGCACTTTGCGTCGACCATGGATGGCTCCCAGCTTGCGGATTATTTAAGTCGCTTTAATCCTGAAACAACCCTGTTCGTTTTATCGTCCAAGTCGTTTACCACTATCGACACGCTTTCCAATGCTAATACGGCCAAAGACTGGTTGTTAGGAAAGCTCTCTGAGCATGGCGATCTCCCCAATGCCGCACCATTAAGCGCAGAGTTAATTGTTCGCCAGCACTTCATTGGCGTGTCGGCGAGCCCTGAAAAGATGAGTGAGTGGGGTATTTCCTCAGATCATCAACTGATGTTCTGGGACTGGGTCGGCGGGCGTTACTCCTTGTGGGGCACCATTGGCCTACCGATTGCGCTCGTTGTAGGTATGGATAACTTCCGCGAACTGTTGGCGGGTGCCCATGCAATGGACTGTCACTTCCGTGATGCACCGATGGAAGAAAACCTGCCAGTACTGCTGGGGTTAGCTGGTATCTGGAACGTCAATTTCCTGGATATTCGTGCCCATTCCATACTGCCCTATGATGGGCGCTTAGAGTACTTTGCCGCTTATCTTGAACAGCTTGAGATGGAGTCCAATGGTAAGTCGGTGACTCGCCAAGGCCAGGCGGTGAATTATTCAACGTGTCCAGTGCTGTGGGGGCAACTCGGTCCCAACGCTCAGCACGCCTTCTATCAGCTGCTTCACCAGGGCACCCAGCCGGTCGTGTGTGATTTTATAGCACCGCTGAAGCGCTACGATGAGGTGGAAGACCCAGATACACGTCGCCATTTAAAAGCACAGCACCGTTTAGCGCTGGCAAATTGCTTTGCTCAGTCACGAGTGTTAATGCTGGGAGATGACGCCCTAGAGGATGAAGGCCCCCGCCCAGAGCACAAGCGCTATCGAGGAAACCAGCCCTCTACAACGGTTCTGTTGGATAAGCTAACACCCTTTACGTTGGGGGCACTGATCGCCCTGTATGAGCACAAAGTGTTTGTACAGGCCGTCATTTGGGATATTAATCCGTTTGATCAGTGGGGCGTTGAGCTAGGTAAGAAAATTGCCACCGACACCCAGGCGATTATTGATGGAGGCGGTGATATTTCCCGGATGGATGCTTCCAGTCGTGGCCTAATTGAGGCGTTTTGGGCGGCAGAACAGGAGTAGCACGTTATCCATCATTTTCATGGGTGGATATACAGCTTTTTTCTTTTCCGCTATCCTGTGTCCTTTTGCCAGCCGCTAATGACTTGTTTCAGTAATTAAGAGCGGCTGCTAGCGCTATTTTTTTAGGAACCGATGTTACATGACCCAGTTTGATGCCTCCCAGTACGGCGCGAGTTCCATCGAAGTCCTGTCAGGGCTCGAGCCGGTGCGTAAGCGTCCCGGTATGTACACCGACACCTCAAGGCCAAATCACCTCGCTCAAGAAGTCATTGATAATAGTGTTGATGAAGCCCTCGCCGGGCATGCATCGGCTATCAGCGTGGTGCTGCATCCCGATGGCGCCATTGAAGTGCAGGATAACGGCCGTGGTATGCCGATCGATTTGCACCCTGAGCATGGCGTGTCGGGCGTAGAGTTAATCTTTACTAAGCTCCACTCTGGTGGCAAGTTTTCCTCCTCCAGCTATCGCTTCTCGGGCGGTTTGCATGGGGTTGGCGTGTCGGTGGTTAATGCCTTATCGCGCCGTTTAGATGTTGAAGTTACCCGTAATGGCGCGCGCCATGCCATGGCCTTTGAGTTTGGCGAAAAAGTTGAAGAGCTACATGAAATTGGCAAAGCGGCGAAAAAAGCGACGGGCACTCTCGTGCGTTTCTGGCCAGATGAGAGCTACTTTGACAGCCCAAAGCTTGCCCTTTCAAAGTTAAAGCATTTGTTACGTGCCAAGGCGGTACTGTGTCCAGGGTTGGCGGTTACGCTGATAGAGCCTGATGGCACCAAAACTGAGTGGGCCTATGCCGATGGTTTAAAGGACTACCTAGCAGAAGCTACCGATGGCTATGACGTGGTGCCAAATGAACCCTTTATAGGCCACTTTAGCGACGACGAGCATGGTGTTGACTGGGCGATTCAGTGGTTGCCCGAAGGCGGCGACGCGTTGCTGGAAAGCTATGTGAACCTGATTCCCACGCCCCAGGGCGGCACGCATGTTAATGGCTTCCGTTCAGGTTTGTTGGAAGCGCTGAGGGAGTTCTGTGAATACCGCAGCCTGTTGCCCCGGGGCATTAAGCTAACCGCCGATGATTTATGGGAGCGAGCCTCTTTTGTGCTCTCGGTGAAAATGCTGGATCCCCAGTTTGCAGGACAGACCAAAGAGCGGCTCTCCTCACGCACGATTGCGGGCTTCGTGTCTGGGGTGTTGAAAGATGCTTTCTCGCTTTGGCTTAACCACCACATTGAACAGGCCGAACAGCTGGCCGAAATGGTGATCAGTGCCGCTCAGCAGCGCCAGAAAAAATCCAAAAAGGTCGCCCGTAAAAAAGTCACTTCTGGCCCCGCGCTGCCAGGCAAACTTGCTGACTGTTCCGGCCAGGATCCTGCCCTGAGTGAGCTGTTTTTAGTCGAAGGTGACTCGGCAGGTGGTAGCGCCAAACAAGCGCGCAACCGTGAAACTCAAGCTATTCTTCCGCTGCGCGGAAAAATCCTTAACACCTGGGAAGTTGATACTCACGATATCTATGGCTCTCAGGAAGTACACGATATCGCCGTGGCGATTGGTGCCGACCCCGGCAGCGCAGATCTTGAGAAACTGCGCTATCACAAAATTTGCATCCTGGCCGACGCGGACTCCGATGGTCTGCACATTGCGACGCTGTTGTGTGCGCTGTTTGTAAAGCACTTTCCCAGCCTGGTGGATGCCGGGCATGTGTTTGTTGCCATGCCGCCGCTTTACCGAATCGACTTAGGTAAAGAAGTGCACTATGCCCTGGATGAGAGCGAAAAAGCAGCCATTCTCAAACAGCTGGCGAAAAAGCGTGGCACGCCTAACGTTCAGCGCTTTAAAGGCTTGGGTGAAATGAGCCCGCTACAGCTGCGTGAGACCACCATGTCAGTGGAAACCCGTCGCCTGGTGCAGTTAACGCTGGAAGAGGGAGATGGCACGATGGAAATGATGGATATGTTGCTGGCCAAGAAACGCGCCGGTGACCGCAAAAAATGGCTGGAGGATTACGGCAATCTTGCTGATGTAGACGTTTAGTTATCCCTATAAAGGTGTCATCAGCCTTATTTTAACGACCAGAGATGTGAAGCCAACTCGTCAGGCAGACGTTAACCGGCATTATTACAGTGCCATGCTATTTGGCCGATAGTTGAATTAGGTAGCTTACATACTAAGACGCGTAAAAAACGCTCATAGACAGGGGAATAGCTTTGTTCAACACAATCTCTCGGCAGTTAACGTTGTCTGCAGTGGTGTTAACACTACTAATGGCTGTCAGTATTTACGGCGTGATGGCATGGCGTGGCCAGCCGCTGGTGATCGATGCAAGTCAGTCACTGATCGAGCGTACGGGCGGCTCTATCGTGAATGCGCTGAATGGCCAGCTGGCTCGCGTCGAGGGGAATACCTCGAGCTTAGCGGCGTTAGCCGAGTCGCTTCCTCAAGATGAAGCGATTTACCAACAAGCACTGCCCAATGTGGTCGATGATAACGGCAATATGACAATTGCCGGAGGCGGTATTTGGCCTGAGCCAGGCGCATTTTCGCCAGGTGTCGAGCGCTTCAGTTTTTTCTGGGCACGTAATGCTCAGGGAGCGTTGGAGTTTCTGGATGATTATAACGCAAGCACTATTGCGCCATACCACGACGAAGCATGGTATAGCAGTGCTCGCGATGCGACGCCAGGGCAGTGCGTTTGGTCTGCCGCGTACCGCGACCCAGCGACAGGGGTTGCCATGGTGACCTGTAGTGTTCCGTATTATATCGATGGCGCTTTTTCAGGTGTAGCCACCATTGATATGCAGCTAGGCGGTGTGGCTGAGTTTCTTGCGGAAAATGGCGGTAGTACTGGCGGTTACGCCTTTGTGCTGGATAATGAGCGCAATGTCATTGATCTGCCTGGAGTAGAGCAAGCCTCTGATGAGATGAAAGGTTTAGCTGACGTTGTCCGTGATATGCCTTGGCTTCAACCTGTTGTTACGGCGATAACTGCTGGCCGGGAACAAGCGAGCATCGAAAGCGCAGGCGTGTTAGCAGAGCCTGCTGAGGTACGCTTGTTTGACATGCCGCGTACGGGGTGGACGCTTGGGCTAGTAACGCCTAGCGAGCAAGTCACAGCTTTGGCGCGCACGTTAACACGTGACCTGCTGCTATTTATCGTTCCCTTGCTGGCACTCTTGCTGGGACTTGGCTGGTGGGGTGGCCGTATTTTGCCAGCGCAAATACGCAGTACTACGCGTCAAATCGATCAGCTGGGTCAGGATAACTCGAGTCGAGAGCTAACGATCTATCGTGAAGATGAGATTGGCGAGCTGCGTCGTGCTGTTAATCGATATTCGGAGAAACTGCAGCGGCTATTTGGTGATGTGCGGAGTGTGGCCGATGCCATCGCCAGCGAATCCACCGAAATAGCGGCAGGCAATACGGAGCTTTCTAGCCGAACAGAACAACAGGCGGCTTCTCTTCAGGAAACGTCATCAACGATGGAAGAGATGGCGGCTACGGTGAAGCGAAACGCTGACAACGCTCAAGAGGCCGACCTGCGGGCAAAAGAATCAGCGGATAAAGTAAAGCGTGGCGGCCAACAGGTATCGAGGCTGGCGCAATCTATGGAAGCGATCAACGAAAGCTCTGTTGAAGTCGCTTCAATTGTTCAAGTAATCGAAAATATTGCTTTTCAAACCAACATACTAGCGCTGAATGCCTCGGTAGAAGCAGCGCGTGCGGGTGAGCACGGGAGAGGTTTTGCGGTTGTTGCCAGTGAAGTACGTGAGCTTGCCTCGCGCAGTGCTGCATCGGCTAGAAATATTAATGGGCTGATTAAAACCACGTCTGAGCAGATCGCGACGGGCAGCGGTTATGCTCAAGAGGCTGAATCCGCTATGAAAGAGATTGTAGTCGCCATTGAGGAAGTAACAGCACGTATTAGTGAAATCAGCCAAGCTTCGAGCGAACAAACCAACGGCATTGACGAGATTAACCGTGCGGTAACGCAGATGGATACGGTGACCCAGCAGAATGCGGGCTTAGTTAGCCAGGCCGCAGGGGCTGCTAATGAACTTTCGTTACAGGCCCAGCGTTTAAAAGGCTTGCTAGATGAGTTTCACGGCGGTGCGCAGGCGGTATCGCAGGCTCCTGCACTGTCGGGTGCGTCGCATGAAAGGTATCAATTAACATAGCGCGCCATGCTAAGTGGCCGCGTGTCCGCTTATCAGCCGCCCCGACTGGGGCGGTTTTGTTGTTAAGGTAGGATATGATCGACATGGATATTCAGGTAGCAGAGGGTGACGTCGAACGGCTGTCCCTGCGCGATTACACCGAAAAAGCGTACCTCGACTACTCGATGTACGTCATTTTAGACCGCGCCTTACCCAATATTGGCGATGGGATGAAACCTGTGCAGCGGCGCATTATTTATGCCATGCGTGAATTGGCGCTGCATGCTAATGCCAAATACAAAAAGTCGGCACGTACCGTCGGTGATGTACTGGGTAAGTTTCACCCCCATGGCGATAGCGCTTGCTATGAAGCAATGGTGCTAATGGCCCAGTCGTTTAGCTATCGCTATCCGCTAGTAGACGGGCAAGGCAACTGGGGTAGCCCTGATGACCCTAAATCCTTTGCTGCCATGCGCTACACAGAAGCCAAGCTTTCTAAGTTTGCTGAAGTGCTGCTCAGCGAGTTAGGCCAGGGCAACGTGGACTGGACTCCCAACTTCGATGGCACGATGCAAGAGCCGGTAGTGCTTCCAGCGCGTTTGCCGCATGTGTTACTTAACGGCGGTACAGGCATCGCGGTCGGAATGGCAACCGATATACCGCCTCACAACGTGTCTGAGGTGGTAGAGGCGACCTGTCATCTGTTGCGGAACCCGGAAGCGACCACTGTCGATCTGATGGAATTTGTACCCGCGCCCGATTTTCCCACCGATGCCGAAATCATCACGCCGAAAGAAGACCTACGTAAGCTCTACGAAACAGGCCGTGGTTCGGTCAAACTGCGCGCTCGCTATGTGCGTGAAGAGGCTAATATCGTGATTACCGCTGTGCCTTATCAGGTCAGCGGTGCCAAAGTGTTGGAGCAGATCGCTGCGCAAATGCAGGCCAAAAAGCTGCCGATGGTAGCCGACCTGCGTGATGAGTCTACCCATGAAGAGCCTACTCGCCTAGTAATTGAGCCACGTTCTAACCGTGTGGATGTTGAATCGTTGATGGCACACCTGTTCGCCACCACGGATTTAGAAAAGAATGTGCGGGTGAACATGAACGTGATTGGCCTGGATGGCCGCCCCCGCGTGATGCCGCTACCCGATATGCTGGGCGAGTGGCTGCGTTTTCGGCGAGCGACAGTACGCCGTCGTTTAGAACATCGTCTAAGTAAAGTCGAAGACCGTCTGCATATTCTAGAAGGCTTACTAACGGCTTACCTCGATCTTGATGAAGTGATCCGTATTATTCGTGAAGAGGATGAGCCTAAATCAGCGTTGATCGCTGCTTTTGATCTTTCTGAGCGGCAGGCAGAGGCGATCCTAGAGCTGCGATTGCGCCATCTTGCCAAGCTAGAAGAGATGAAAATTCGCGGCGAGCAAGATGAGCTTGAGAAAGAGCGCAAGTCGCTGCAAGGCTTGCTAGGTAGTGAAGCCAAGCTAACCACGTTAATTGAAAAGGAGATTCGCGCGGCGGGTAAAGAGCATGGTGATGCGCGTCGTTCGCCGCTGGTTGAGCGTAGTGAAGCAAAAGCGCTCTCTGAAGTTGAGTTGTTAGGTGCTGATCCGATTACCGTCGTGTTGTCGGAAAAAGGCTGGATTCGTGCGGCGAAAGGCCATGATATCGATCCGGAAGGGCTCTCCTACAAGGCCGGTGACAGTTTCCAACTGGCGGCTCGTGGTAAAACCAATCAACCGCTGGTGTTGTTAGACGATACTGGCCGCGCTTATACCCTAGCGGCGCATAACCTGCCTAGTGCCCGAGGCCAGGGTGAACCCGTTACCGGCCGTGTTAACGTGTCGGCAGGTGCGCGCATGGCAGGGCTAATGCTGGCGCCGCCCACCAAGCGATACGTGTTGGCCAGTGATGGTGGTTATGGTTTTGTCGCGCAGCTCGAGGCCCTGACAGGCAAAAATAAAGCCGGTAAAGCGGTACTGAGTGTTCCTAAAGGGTGCAGCGTCATGGCCCCCATGGAAGTGCCGGAAGGCGAAGGCCATTGGGTAGCATCGGTTTCCAATGAAGGCAGGCTGCTGCTGTTCCCGTTAGACCAACTGCCTGAAATGGCCAAAGGGAAAGGCAACAAAATGCTCGATATTCCTGGCCCGCGTGCGGCTCGACGTGAGGAGTTTGTACGTGATATGGCCGTTGTGGCAGAGGGTGGTGAACTCATTATCCATGCTGGTAAGCGTAAGCTAACCCTGAAAGCCGACGATCTCGCGTATTATCGTGGTGAACGCGGTAGACGAGGCAGCAAACTGCCCCGTGGTTTCCAAAAAGTAGATTGTTTAGAGGCAGGGGAGTAAGTCATGGCAACACGTTATTTGATTCGTGCGACTGGAGTTGCGCGCCCAGGGCAGTTAGCTGGCTTGGGTAATGCGTTGGCGGCTGGGCGTGCCCGGCTGTTGGATATTAATCAAAGCGTGACGTTTGGCATGCTCTCTTTGGAAATGCTGGTGGGGCTTGATCAGGACAGCGCTTTGGAAGCCGCCCTTAGTGAAGCGGGAGATACGCTAGGGCTAGACGTGCAGGCCATTGCGGTGAGTGGTGACGACTATCAGCGCTGGAGTGAGCAGGCCAGTCAACCAAGACTAATCTTGAGCCTGCTAGCCCCTAAGCTGCCTGCCGGAATATTAGCTGAAGTAGGATCGCTGACCGCAGAGTTTGGTCTCACTGTTGAACTCATTCACCGTCTTTCAGGCCGCGAAGCGCTTGAAGGTGACTCGCCTGCTAACGGTGCTTGTGTTGAATGTTGGCTCAGGGGAAGTGATGCAGAGTTAGAAGCCTTGCGCGAAAAGGCGCTTGCGCTAGGTGCGCAGCATGGTGTCGATATTGCTATTCAAGAAGATACTATCTGGCGTCGGCATCGTCGTTTAGTGTGCTTTGATATGGATTCTACGCTGATCAAGACCGAGGTGATTGATGAGCTAGCCCGCCGACATGGGGTCGGAGATGAAGTCGCTGATGTGACCGAACGAGCGATGCGTGGTGAGCTTGATTTTCAAGAAAGCTTCCGCGAACGTATGAGTAAACTAGCCGGTTTAGACGAGTCGGTCTTAAAAGAAATTGCTGCCGAACTGCCATTAATGGATGGCGTTGAGCGGTTAATGGCTAACTTAAAGCGTTTTGGTTACCGCACGGTGATATTGTCTGGGGGCTTTACCTACTTTGCCCGCCATCTGCAGGACAAGCTTGGCTTTGATGAAATTCACGCTAACGAGCTGGTCATTGAAAATGGCAAAGTGACCGGTGACGTGAAAGAACCGATTGTCGATGCGCAGCGAAAAGCCGACCTATTAGAGCAAATTGCGTTACGGGAAGGCTTCACCTTAGAGCAGACCATTGCCGTTGGGGATGGTGCTAACGATCTTAAAATGCTGGCAAAAGCGGGGCTTGGGATTGCGTTTCGTGCCAAGCCGATGGTTCGCGCACAAGCTCGCCAAGCAATTTCAACGTTGGGAATTGATGCGGTACTGTATTTAATTGGGTATCGGGAAGCAGATCTGATCGACTAACTGATAATGCTACCAAGTGAGCAGGCGGCGCCTTAGCACCGCCCTAGCCCTAGCTGTCAGTATGGGCGTTAACCCCGCCATACTCCGCACGAAGGGCTTCTAGTTTCGCGGCCTCATTTTCGCTAAGCGATGGTGAATCCCAAAGTGGCTCACCTTGCGCGTTATTTACCCCCTGTAGCGTTATGGTTAGCTCTGTATCACGGGGAATCTGGTCATTTCCCCAGGGGCCGAAACGGTTTGGGGCAAGGCTCCATTGTGCGGTCTCGCCGGGTGCCAGGCCGCCAGCAATAACATAGTAAAACGTTTCATCGACCCACGGTGTCTCGCGTCCTGGGCTGGTCAATACGCCATGTAAAAACAGTTCTGATACCTCTTGGTCAGAACTATTAGTTACCTGAAGATCAATGACGGGTTCGAATGCACCGTAGGGGCTAGTGCTGATGTAGTAGTCGGCACTTTCAATGCTCACTCGGGCGCGCTGTTGTTGGTCGTGCTTAGCTCGTGCTTGTTTGGTTTCTAGACGATCAAGCGTTTGAAGCGCCTGCTCGCGTTCGCGGGCACGACGTTCGCGCAGCATTTTATCGGCGCGCTCTATAATCTCATCGCCCGTTAGGCCATGCATGTAGGCATTCGCTGACTCGGCAATTTCGGCGGCATTCATACGTTGGGCATTGAGTAAATCGATGCCGCTAAACGAGGACATGGCAATGATCGTTAATGCTTGATCAAACTCATCGCGCTTGTAGGTGGGGAGTGAGTCGCGCACTTTCTCAACGGATACCACGGCGGCTGGCATTGAGCTTGTGTCTATTTTGGGGTCTGAGCAACCCGCTATCATCAACGTGGTTAATGACAGTGCCGACAACCTGAGCAGGCTCCACATATAATTACCTCAAAACAGGCTAACAAAACGCAAGGAGCTTACCGGAAAGTGTCGCTTCCCACTACTGTCTCGCGTCGTTGAAATATAAAAAGCGCTGGCGTTTCAGCCAGCGCTAAGCAACCAAGAACGAATGTTCTTGCCTTTTACCCATGTCCCTTGTCAGGGTGCGGAACGGGTTTTTCACCGACTTCTTCTGAGCGAAGTTCTACTGGCTTACCTTGGGTCTTATCTGCGTGCTTTAGCTGCATGTGAAGGCCCGTTTTGGCAAGCAAGTGAGCACTAACTGGTGCAGTAATGAACAAAAACAGAGTGATTAGCAGTTCTTGCGCGTCAGGCTTACCGTCGATGCTCCAAAAGTAACCCATTGAGGCGACAAGCATGCAGCCTATGCCGAGTGTGGTGGCCTTGGTGGGGCCATGCAGACGCATGTAGAAGTCTCTCAGGTGAGCGAGACCCAGTGAGCCGATAAAGACGAAAATGCCGCCTGCTACCAACAGTAATGAAATTAGCGCTTCGACAAAAAACGACATTGGCGCATCTCCTGAGGCGTTACACGGTTCATTCGATAATATCCCCGCGTAAAATGTACTTACATACGGCCACCGTGCTGATAAAACCAAGCATGGCAATTAACAGCGCAGACTCAAAGTAGGTCTTGCTGTTGAGCCACAGTCCCAGCAGAACGATTAGCGCAATCGAATTGACATACATGGTGTCGAGTGCCAGCACGCGATCTGGCAGGTCAGGGCCAATAGTAAGGCGATAAAGATTCATCAGTAGCGCCATTACTACCAGCGCTAAAGTGATCACGAGTGCAACGCTTAGCATTCGTAAATCTCCTTAAGGGGGCGCTCATAGCGCTCGCGAATTTGGGCAATTAAGGCGTCCTCGTCATCTACATCAAGTGCATGAATGAGCAACGATTTTCCATCCATTCTCAAATTCGCTGAAACTGTTCCTGGGGTTAGGCTAATGGTGCTTGCGAGAAGTGTAATGGTGAAGCGTTCTTCAAGCATTAGCGGGTATTCAATAAAGTGTGGTTTGACTTTACGCCAGGGATTAGCAATTAAGTAAGCAACTTCGAAATTGGCAATGACAATATCGCCTAAAACGCGAAGTACAAAACGCAACAGTTTGAGCGGTTTACCAATGCGTGGGCGTGCGTCCCAAAAGCGATGGGTCAATAACGGGATGAGGATGGCCAGCGCGCCGCCTAGCACAATCTGACCAAACGCAAAGCTACGCACAAGTAATAGCCATACCAACAGTAGCAGCAGTGATAGTACCGGCGTAGGGAGCCAAGCGCGGGGGGCAATCATTGGGCGTCTCCAGCATCTGGCAGAAGCGAATTAATCAGCTGTTGGGGGTTGGCCAACTGCTCTCCGGTGGCTTGAGTGTAGCTACTGACGGGCCCTGCGAAGGCCACCATAAGGGGGGCCGCGCTAAGCAGCCAAAGCATGCCAATCCACTGGTAACGGGATAGAGGGCTACCACTTGGGTTGCCACGGTGGCTGCGCCAAAATAGCGTAGAGCCTGCACGAGATAGCGCAATTAACGACGCCAGACTCGTTAATAGTAACAGAGGCCAAAGCCACAGGCGCTCACCACCCCCGGCGGCGTTAAGCATCAGCGCCTTCCCTAAAGCACCGGATAGCGGCGGTAACCCGGCCACGGCAATGGCACCGATAAAAAAAGTAAGTGCCAGTGCATTCCCTTGAACCAATGGGCGGCCTTTGACGATGCGGGTGCCTGGTTTTCCCCGCTGTAGGCCAATCATCTCAGCTAGTAGGAAAAGGCCGCCAGTAATTAACGTCGTATGAATAAGATAATAAAGCAGTGCAGATGTCGCCGCTGGAGTGCGCATGCCAATTCCGGCCAGTAACGTGCCTACTGAAATAAGCACCAAGTACGCTATTAGCAGACGAAGATCACGGGCGGCCATAACGCCTACACCTGCTGCGGCTAGCGTTGCTAGCGCTAACCACCATACCCAAGGTTGTTCTAGCGCTACTAAATCACCCGCCTGATCGCTGAATATTAGTGAATAAACGCGCAAAATCGCGTAAATACCTACTTTTGTCATAATGGCAAATAGCGCTGCCACTGGCGCTGGCGCGGCAGCATAAGCGCGTGGCAACCAAAAGTAGAGAGGCAAAATAGCGGCTTTTAAACCGAAAACCACCAGCAGCATCAATGCCCCAGCGGTGACTAAGCCTTCGCGCTCAGCGGGTAGGTTGGGCAGCTTATTCGCCATGTCAGCCATGTTCAGCGTGCCCGTTGCACCATATAAAATGCCTACGGCGATCAGAAACAGTGAGGAGCCCGCTAAGTTAAGCACGACATAGTGAACACTGGCTTGGATACGTGCTTTACCGCCACCATGCAGCAGTAATGCGTAAGAGGCCAGAAGTAGCACTTCGAAAAATACGAAGAGGTTAAACAGGTCACCGGTTAAAAAAGCACCGTTAATGCCTAGCAATTGCCATTGAAATAGGCCGTGGAAGTTACTGCCTTTTTCATCATCACCGCCGCAGGCAAAAATAACCGCACCGACCGCTAAAATAGCGGTTACTAACACCATCAATGCCGACAAGCGATCCAACACCAGCACCACGCCAAATGGTGGTTGCCAGTCGCCCAGCGCGTAGTAAGTAATGTCGCCACTCGCCGCTTGGTTAACCAGCGCTATTGAGACGAACAACAGGAGTATCGAGGCGGCAACGCTGACGGCACGCTTATAGCGCACCAAGCCCTGGCGTTGATAAAGCAACAAAATACCCGCGACTAACGGTATCACCACGGGTAAAACAATCAGATGCTGGATCATTCGTGGTCTTCCTTTTTGCCGTCGACATGGTCGTTACCTACTTCGCTGCGTGCACGCATGGCTAGGATGACCACAAAAGCAGTCATCGCAAAACCAATCACAATCGCTGTTAATACCAGTGCTTGAGGCAGCGGATCAGCAATGTTCGTGCTTTCATTTACCAGGGCGGCGCCATCCGTGGTTAAGCCTCCCATGGAAAATAAAAACAGGTTGACCGCATAGGAGAGCAGCGTCAGACCAACTACGACGGGGAATGTTCGCCCACGTAGTGTTAGGTAGAGTCCGCACGCAGTTAATATGCCCGTCGTAATGGCATAGAGCATTTCCATTAGTGGGACTCCTTGTTATTAGGCGCACTCGAATCATCAGTTGCTTTGGGCTCGGTGACAGGGCGGTGTGGGGTGGTGACTTTACCCAGATTGGCCAGAATCATCAGCGTTGCACCCACAACCGCTAAATAAACGCCGAGATCAAATAGCAGAGCGGTGGCTAGTTCAAAGGTGCCAATCAGTGGCAGCGTAAAATATCCGAAGGATGACGTCAGGAACGGATAGCCCAAAAGCCAACTGCCGAGCCCCGTGAGTGTTGCAACAGCCACGCCTACTACGGCCACCGGCTGGAAGGGGAAGTTTAGGCGCTCTTGTGCCCACTCTACGCCGCGTGCCATATACAGCAAGATAAGTGCGACAGCAGTAATCAAGCCGGCGATAAATCCGCCGCCAGGCTGGTTATGGCCGCGTAAGAAGATAAACGCAGAAACCAATAGTGCCAGCGGCAGTAATGTCATTGAAATAGACGTTAAAATGGCGGGGTAACGATCCGGCGACCAAACGCGACCTTCTCCATCGCTATGTGGGATAAACAAACGTAGCCGATTTAACAGTTTAAAGATGGCTAAGCCTGCAATGGCCAGTACTGTAATCTCACCAAGCGTATCGAAGCCACGAAAGTCGACCAAAATCACGTTGACGACATTGTACCCGCCGCCGCCGGGTTTACTGTTTTCAACGAAAAACTCAGAAATCGACAGCGTTTCACGCGTCATCACTGCATAGTTGAGGCTAGCGACTACTAAGCCTAATGCGCCCGCCAGTAACATATCTCGTACGTTGCGCTTGGGACTTGATTCGCGCGGTGTTTTTTGGGGTAAGAAAAACAGCGCTAACATCAGCAGTATCATGGTGACAACCTCTACCGATAGCTGAGTCAGTGCTAGATCTGGGGCAGAAAAACGAGCAAAAGTGAGAGCTACGAATAACCCCACCACTGAAAGCATCAGTAGTGAGATTAACCGGTATCGATGGGTAGCAGCCGTTGCTATTCCCCCGAATATCAGCATGCCAGCACCTAATAAAACAATACCATCAATTGGCTGATTGCCTTTCGAGCCAGTTAAGTCGTCAATGCTTGCCAAGCCAATGACACCCATCAGCAATGCCGCAAAAAGCAGCCAGCCCATATAGCGCTGAAGAGAGTTGCCTTCAAGCTTTGTGATGAGTTGTTCGGCACGATAACCAAGGGTAACGATAAAGCGTTCAAAGACGCGACGCGCATCAATACTGGGGAATGGTTGCACAAAACGGCGTAGATCCGCATGACGCCAATACAGTGTGATGCCTACAACAAAGGCCAGCCCACTCATCATCAATGGCAAGTTGATGCCGTGCCAAATAGCCAAGTGGAAATCAAGTGGCTCATCCAGAACGGCTTGTGTCGCTAGTTGTAAAATGTCAGTGGCAAAAAAGGCGGGGAAAAGCCCGACTAAGACACAAAGCGCTACGAGGATTTCCACCGGTAACCGCATCAAATGAGGAGGTTCGTGAGGCGCTTTAGGCGTTGCTTCTGTAGCAGGCTTATAAAATACCGCATGCACTAAGCGCACCGAATAGGCCACAGAAAGAATGCCTCCTAACGCTGCTAGCGCAGGGAGTAGCCAGCTAAGCCCACCTAGTACCGGGGTTGCTAGCGTCTCGGTAAAGAACATCTCTTTGGAAAGAAATCCGTTAAATAATGGTACACCTGCCATGGCAGCAGCGGCCAATGTGGTCAGCAGTGCTGTAACAGGCATCGCCTTTTTTAAACCGCCTAATTGCTTGAGTTCTCGGGTGCCTGTTTCATGGTCGATAATTCCTGCGCTCATAAACAGGGCCGCTTTGAAGGCCGCATGATTCAAAATATGAAACAGGGCTGCTAACACCGCCATCGGGCTACCAATACCCAATAATACGGTGATTAAGCCTAGGTGGCTGACGGTTGAGAACGCCAGAATTCCTTTTAGGTCGGTTTTAAATAGTGCAAACCAAGCGCCGTAGAGCAGCGTGATAGTGCCTATTAGCGGCACCACTACGCTCCAAAGCTCGCTGCCTGCAATGGCAGGGTGTAAACGTGCCATCAGAAAAATACCCGCTTTCACCATAGTGGCTGAGTGCAGATATGCTGAGACTGGCGTTGGGGCCGCCATGGCATGAGGTAGCCAAAACTGAAAGGGAAACTGAGCTGATTTGGTAAATGCACCGAGTAGAACCAGCCCAAGCATCAGCGGATAGCGAGGGTCGGCTACGATCACAGCACCACTGGCAAGTACGTCGTCCATTCGGTAACTACCCGCCATGTCACCCAGTAGCAGTAGACCTGCTAGTAGGGCCAAGCCGCCAGCGCCGGTAACAGTAAGCGCCATGCGTGCACCTTTACGTGCATCACTACGGTACGACCAAAAGCCAATCAGCAAAAATGACGAAAGACTGGTTAGTTCCCAGAATAACCAGAGTAAGATGAGGTTGTCTGACATCGAAATGCCCACCATCGATGCCATAAACAGCATTAGAAAGGCATAAAAACGACCAAATGGCTCATCTTTGGCCAGGTAAAAATGTGCATATAATAAAATTAGAAGACCGATACCCATAATCAAAAGATTAAAGAGCAACGACAGGCCATCTAAACGAAATGCCAGCTCAAGGCCTAGCTCAGGCATCCATGCCACGTTAAAACGCAGCGCTTCACCTTTTAACAGGGCAGGGATCTGCAACAGTGTCAGCAGCAGGGCAACAGCGGGCAGTATGCTTGTCGCTAGCGAGCACAGGGTGCGGCCACGTTTGGCATTTAATGCCGGCACCAGCACGCCTAACAGGGGCAGTAAGGCTATCCACAGCAGTGTCATGGGCTTATCCAGCGCAAAAAAATCGTGAAACACCAAGGTTGCAATAGCGACCTGGGAGGCGGATATACATCAAGTGAAACAACAGGATATCACTTGTATAGTAAGTACGTGATTTTAGTATAAAGTGTTGCCGTCAACCGTTTAGAGACCTCCAGTTCCATGAGTGAACCATTCAATACCTGGCAAGCCCGCTTCGAAAAGCTGCGCTCAAACAAGCTGTTTGAAGGTGTCGTGATTTCCATCATTGTGATTTCAGCCCTGGTAATAGGCGCGAAAACCTATGAGGAAACCTCCCGAATAGAGCAGTGGCTGCTTTATCTTGATATTGCCGTAACCGTGTTCTTTCTGATTGAGATTTTGATCAGAATGGCAGCCGAGCGCAACTTAGTCAGCTTTTTTAAGAAAGGTTGGAATGTTTTCGATTTTCTGATAGTGACCGCTAGCCTGATCCCCATGGACGACTCGGAGATGGTACTGCTGGCACGCTTACTGCGAATTTTCCGAGTTTTGCGCTTGGTGTCGATGATCCCTGAGCTGCAAATGTTGCTGGGGGCGTTGTTGAAGTCGATCCCCCGGATGGGCTACGTCGTGCTACTGATGTTTATTATCTTTTATATTTATGGGGCTGTTGGTAGCTTCTTATTTCATAATGTTGATGAGGGGCTGTGGGGTAATATTTCACTTGCCATGCTAACGCTGTTTCAAGTGGCTACCTTTGAAAGCTGGGCGACCGCAGTGCTTTACCCCACGATGGAAGTGTATCCCTACGCATGGATTTACTTTCTGACCTTCATTTTTCTCAATGCGTTTATTTTCCTCAATATGATGATTGGTATCGTACTCGATGTTATGCAGAAGGAGAGTGCGCAGATGGAGTTGGATAGCGGGGAAGGAGATTCTGCTCAGCTTCAAGCGTTGCGTAGCGACGTGCATACATTAAAAGCGCAGCTTGATCGTATGGAGGCTGCCATGGCCCATAAAGGTACTGCATCAACTTCAAGTGACCAGGCCGACTAACCTAAAACTGGGTTGCCAAAAAAGAGTAACGAAAGGAGCGCCGCCATGATGTTGTCCGATCCCTCTAAAAAATATCGCCCTTTCGTGGCTGTTGATTTGCCTGATCGTCATTGGCCTAACCAGCGCATCGACATGCCCCCGATCTGGTGCAGTGTTGATTTGCGCGATGGCAATCAGTCGTTAATTGACCCCATGGATCAAGAGCGCAAGCAGCGTTTGTTCGACCTGCTGTTAAAAGTTGGTTTTAAAGAGATTGAGGTGGGCTTCCCATCGGCATCACAAACTGACTTCGACTTTGTCCGTTCGTTGATTGAGCAGGATAAAATTCCTGATGATGTGACGATTCAAGTGCTGACGCAGGCGCGTCCGCATTTAATTGAACGCACGTTTGAAGCTCTTAAAGGCGCTAAAAACGCCATTGTGCACGTCTACAATGCCACCGACCCGTTGTTTCGGCGAGTAGTGTTTAATGTAGATAAAACAGAGTGCGTTCAGATCGCTGTTGATGCTACGGCGCAAATTCGCGATTTAATGGCCGCTAATCCAGAGACTCACTGGACCTTCCAGTACTCGCCTGAACTATTCACCACCACGGAGATGGACTTTGCGGTGGAAATTGTCGAAGCGGTGATGGATACCTTCGGGCCAAGCATTGATAACCGTATGATCGTCAATTTGCCGGCCACCGTAGAAGTCGCAACCCCTAATAACTATGCTGATCAAATTGAATGGTTCTGTCGCCATGTTAAAAAGCGCGACACGCTGATTGTTAGTGTGCACCCTCATAATGACCGCGGTACTGGCGTGGCGGCGGCAGAATTGACGCTAATGGCCGGTGCTGACCGGGTGGAAGGTACGCTGTTTGGCAATGGCGAGCGTACTGGTAACGTGGATATCGTGACGCTTGCGATGAACCTCTATACTCAAGGTGTTCACCCGAATCTGGACTTCTCCAACATTACACCCGTCATGCGTGAGGTGGAGTACTGCAATCAGTTACCCGTCCATCCACGCCATCCCTACGTTGGCGATTTAGTATTTACTGCGTTTTCAGGGTCGCATCAGGATGCGATTAAAAAAGGTATGGCAGATCGTCGTGCTCACCCTGAGGCGCCTTGGGATGTACCCTATTTACCTATCGACCCGCTGGATGTGGGGCGTAGCTATGAGGCGGTGATTCGCGTTAACAGTCAGTCTGGTAAAGGCGGTATTTCCTATCTGCTGGAGCAAGAGCACGGCATTGAACTGCCGCGCAGGCTGTCGATTGAGTTTAGCCAAGTAGTGCAGGAAGTCGCTGATCGCACTGGGCGTGAAATTACCTCACAAATGATTTACCAGGCGTTTGCTGACGAGTACCTGGAGCAGCATTCGCCGCTGGTGTTGATTAGCCATCGCCTTTCTTCGGAGCCAGAAAGCCCAAAAGTTGCGATTGAAGCGATACTGGAAAGCAGAGGCGAGCGCCAAACGGTAACCGGCAAGGGCAATGGCCCACTGGCTGCCTTTATCAAAGCGCTAGCGGCTAGCGGTCAGGACGTGGAAATAATCGACTACCATGAGCACTCCCGCGGACAAGGGGCCGATGCCGAAGCAATCGCCTATGTTGAGGTGCGTATTGATGGCAAAGCAGTGTTTGGTGTTGGTACCGACGAAAGCATCACCAGCGCGTCGATGAAAGGTGTGCTTAGTGCCATTAACCGTCATCACTCCACCCAAGCGCCGGCTGCCAATGTCACTGCAGAAACGTTAGAGTAAATACCTGATGGACGTGATCGCTAGCAGACCGATAAGGAGGCGTTGGCCTCCTTATCGTTAGCTAATGTGG
Source organism: Halomonas sp. GT (assembly GCF_002082565.1). NCBI lineage: Bacteria > Pseudomonadati > Pseudomonadota > Gammaproteobacteria > Oceanospirillales > Halomonadaceae > Halomonas > Halomonas sp. GT. The sequence continues at coordinate 2,523,243 of NZ_CP020562.1, read as the reverse complement.
TGATGACAGCTAGCATGGTTATGGGAACTACAGAGGCGTCTTGCTAGTCTTGCCAGGCACTTCGCGCACTAAGCGGGGCATTAAGAAACCTGGCAAGTGCTCAAGTAACTGCTTAACCAGTGCTTTGGCTTCCTCATCGGGGACGTCAAAATGGGCGGCACCTTGTACGGGGTCGACCACATGCAAATAGTAGGGCAACACGCCCGCTTCAAACAGGCGTTCGGACAGAGTGGCCAACGTGCTGACGCTATCGTTTATTCCGCGTAGTAACACGCTTTGGTTTAGCAGCGTCACACCCGCTTGCTTTAAGCGTGTGCAGGCATCAATGACCGCTTGGTCAATCTCATTGGCGTGGTTAATATGCAGTACCATGACTTTTTGCAAGCGTGTCGCCGCTAGCCAGGCAAGAAGGGCGTCATCAACCCGATCGGGTATCACCACGGGTAGGCGCGTATGGATGCGCAGCCGCTTGAGATGCGGAATATTTTCAAGTTGCTCCACCAGCCACGCCAGTTGACGATCGTTGGCGGCCAACGGGTCTCCGCCAGAAAGAATCGCTTCGCGAAGGGTGGTATCGGCGCGCAGGTAATCCAGCGCTTCCTGCCACTGCGCTCTGGAAGGAGAGTTGTCGCTGTAGGGAAAATGGCGCCGGAAGCAGTAGCGGCAATTGATTGCACAAGCGGGGCTGGCAATTAACAGCACGCGGCCAGCGTACTTATGAATGAGCCCCTTAACAGGCTGATGCTCTGCTTCTTCTAGCGGGTCGGTGACGTAACCTTGCGGTGTTGAGGCTTCATCGCTTACCGGCAGTACTTGGCGGAGCAGAGGGTCATTGGGGTCGTTGGGGACAATGCGCGTAAGATAGGCGTCGGGAACACAGATCTCAAACAGCTGGTGCCCAGTAGAAGCACCAGGTAGCCAGCTGTCGTCCAAGTTCAAGCGTTTGCACAAAGTGGCCGGGTCGCGAATCGCTTGGGAAAGCTGCCGCTGCCATGACGCGTAAATCTGGGTAGACGGGCGCTTATCAGCGATAATAATGTTCTCCTGCAAAAAAGCCCTCCTTCGGGTTATCATGCGCGCACTTATTAGACGACGTTTACAACGACATTATCAACGGCGAAGCATGGCTTCGCGCACTACGTTACTGAAATAAAACACTGAGAGGCATCATGGCGAACTATTCTACCAATGAATTCAAAGGCGGTTTGAAAGTAATGCTCGACGGCGATCCTTGTTCTATCGTCGAGAACGAGTTGGTTAAGCCAGGCAAGGGGCAGGCATTTAACCGCGTTAAGCTACGCAACCTGATGACTGGCCGTGTTGGCGAGCGTACTTTCAAATCCGGTGACTCACTGGAAGGTGCCGATGTCATGGATTTGGAGATGGAATATCTCTACACCGACGGCGACATGTGGCACTTCATGAAGACAGATGGCTCCTTCGAGCAGTACGCTGTTGAAAAGAAAGCGTTGGGCGATACTGAAAAATGGCTCAAGGAGCAGGTGCCTTATATTATTACGCTTTGGAACGATAAAGCGATTTCCGTTACGCCGCCTAACTTCATTGAACTGGAAGTGGTTGAGACGGACCCAGGTTTGAAAGGTGACACTGCCCAGGGTGGTTCTAAGCCTGCCACACTTTCATCAGGTGCGGTTGTCCGCGTACCGTTGTTTATCAACCAGGGTGAAGTGCTGAAGATTGATACGCGTTCTGGCGACTATGTTTCTCGAGCCTAAGCGTTTTTCAAACATAAGCGCTGCCGAGTGTCCGGTAGTTAGTTAGCCGCGAAAGCATCTACTTTATAAAGCCACGTGATGACCATGCGTGGCTTTATAGCATTGGAGGGGACGTAAATGACGGCTAGCTGGCAGCCAACGGCAAGTATCGAAACGTTGCGCGAGCGTGCGCGCTTACTCGCTGGGGTGCGTGCATTTTTCGCTGAGCGGGGTGTGCTGGAGGTGGAAACACCGATACTGGGGCAGGGTGGCAGCACCGATGTGCACTTAGTCTCGCTCGCTAGCTTGGCGCGTACGGATAAAGGCCAGCGTAGGCTTTGGCTGCAAACGTCGCCAGAGTTTCATATGAAGCGCCTATTGGCCGCAGGTAGTGGGCCGATATTTCAACTAGCTAAAAGTTTTCGTGATGGTGAAATTGGCAGCCGCCATAATATTGAATTTACTATGCTTGAGTGGTACCGCCCAGGGTTTACTCTGGCACAGCTGATTGATGAGACGGTCACGCTGGTTGCTAACGTTCTGCCGAGTTTTGCAGGCCCTGTGGTGCACTATCGTTACCGTGAGCTGTTTCATACTTACCTAGCGGTAGACCCCTTTACGACGTCTATTGACACATTGCGCACTTTGGCTTCAGAGCGTGGCCAAATGCCAGCGTATGCGCTAGCGGAAGAGGGGCGCGACACCTGTCTAGATCTGTTAATGAGCATCGTGATTGAGCCAACGCTTGGCCAAAACGAACTGAGTGTTGTGGTGGATTACCCTGCCAGCCAGGCGGCCTTGGCACGCCGCCATCAAGACGCAGATGGTGAATGGGTAGCCTCTCGCTTTGAGCTTTATCTCAATGGTGTTGAACTGGCAAATGGTTATGATGAGCTAATTGATGCCGAGGAGCAGCGACTGCGTTTCAGTGAAGATAATGCCGAGCGTCGCCGTTTAGGTTTACCTGAGGTGGATACGGATGAGCAGCTGCTAGCAGCGCTCGACCATGGAATGCCAGAAAGCGCCGGGGTGGCGTTGGGTATGGATCGTCTTATTCAACTGGCGCTGGGTAAAGCACGCCTGGAAGACGTGCTTACATTTTCAACAGCTAATTGTTAACACTAATTTCTCGCGTTTTAAGGCTCGCCCAGTGTTTGGCCCATTTGTACCTTGGCGCCCAGCGGGTTGTCTTCAAAAATCACCGGCTTGGCAAAGCACATCACCACCGTTGAGCCCAGTTTGAAGCGGCCCATTTCAGCGCCTTTTTCAAGCGTAATGGGTTGCCCGAAACGCATGCGCTGAGGGTGGCCTGAAAGCGGCGTCACTTGGCCTGCCCAGACAGTCTCGATCGCCGCGACGATCATTGCACCTACCAATACCATGGCCATTGGGCCGTGCTCGGTATCAAAAATACACACCAATCGCTCGTTACGCGCAAACAGCCCTGGCACGTAGTTAGCGGTTGCTTGGTTGACCGAGAAGAGCCGCCCTGGCACATAAATCATCTCGCGCAGTGTGCCTGTAACCGGCATATGTACGCGGTGGTAATCTCGAGGAGAGAGGTAAACAGTCGCAAAACTGCCGCCCATAAACTCTTCGGCTAGCGCGCTGTCGCCACCCAGCAGGGTTTGGGCAGAAAACGTGTGGCCTTTCGCTTGTACTAACTGGCCTGCCTGTAAACGCCCGAACTGTGACAGGGTGCCATCAGCAGGGCTTAGCAGGCCCTCTCCCAATGGACGAGCATCGGCTTTCAAAGCGCGGGTGAAAAAGTCATTAAACGTTGCATAAGTGGTGGGATCTGGCTCCAGCGCTTGGCTCATATCCACGTCAAAACGCTTGATAAATGCTTTAATTAACCTGTTCTTCACCGAGGGGGCATCGCACTGGGCAAGCTTACCTGTTAAACGCGAAAGCGCATGGTGAGGGAGAGGGTACTGAATTAGAGAAAACGCTTTTTGGGAAACAGTCACAGTCGTATCTTCACTTCTCAATCGGTGTGTCGTCGCGGTTGCCCCATTCGCCCCAAGAGCCCGCGTAACCACGTATATTAAAGCCCAGCGCTTTACCGACTAACCACGTGAAGCTGCTGCGATGATGGCTTTGGCAGTGAGTAGCAATTTCCATTTCGGGCGTTAGGCCGAGCGCGCCTAGTTCGGTCATTAGCTCAGCGTAATCGCGGATGCGAAGTGCGCGATTGCGATCCATGACGTTGAGCCAGTCCATGTTGACCGCTCCTGGAATATGACCAAGGTGCTTGTTATTGCCTCTTTCACCATCAAACTCGCCTTTAGAGCGAGCATCCCAAACGGCGAACTGCTTATCTTCTAACTTTTGTTTGATTTCATCGCAGGTGATTAAGGCATGCGGATTTAGGATTTCAGCTCGGTACTCACTTGGTGTTGGAGCAGTGGGTTCAGTGCTTTCTGCCAAGCCGGAACCTCTCCATGCATGGATGCCGCCATTCAAATACGAGTAACGGGTGTGACCGATTAGCTCCAGCGTCCATAGCAGTCGCGCTGCCCAGCCTCCACCTTCATCGTCGTAAGCGACGACGTGAGTATCTCGTGTTAGGCCAAGTGCGCTGAACAGTTGTGAGAGAAATTCGGTGCTAGGCACATCATTGGGTACCGGTCCTTCGCCACGCATTAGGTAGCGAAAATCAAGGTAAAGGGCACCTGGTACATGGCCTTGGCGATAGCTATCGCCATTCGCTGGTACATCGATAATCAGCAGCTGTGGATTATCCAGGTGTTCTTGAAGCTCCTCGGGCTCAACAATCAGCGGCAGCAGGTTGGTTTCCGATGAATGGCTAGCGGTGCTCATTGACAGCTCCCTATCCTTAGCAATTGACATATTAGGCATCAAGCTAATAAAAATTATGCGTTTAAGCTATCGAGAATGCGCCGATAGCTGGCAAAACGTTCTGGATGAATCTTGCCTGCCTCGACTGCTTCAAGTAAAGCGCAGCCCGGTTCGTTGCGGTGGCGGCAATCCCGGAAGCGGCAATGACCAATGAACGGATGAAACTCAATAAATCCATCGGTCACTTCCTGTTCATCAAGATGGATCAAGCCGAACTCGCGAATACCCGGTGAGTCAATAAGCTCGCCGTCAGTCACTTCGTCACTACTCATCGCATAAAGCCGAGCGGTAGTGGTGGTATGGGTGCCTTTACGCGAATCTTCTGACAGCGCGCCAATGCGCAAGGTTTCATCGGGTAGCAGAAGATCGATCAGTGATGATTTGCCAACGCCACTCTGGCCGACAAACACCGATGTTCGCCCTTCAAGCTGCTGGCGTAGATCATCTAAGCCAGCTTCATTAGCAGTGGTGGTGCGAACCACGGTGTAGCCCAGAGAGTGGTAGCGCTCAAGCAGTTCTCCTAGTTTGCCACCATCTTCTGGTAGCAAGTCTGTTTTGTTGAGCACCAGCACGGGGGCAATACCTGTTGCTTCTGCAGCAACTAAATATCGGTCAATCAGGTTAGGGTGCGGGGCGGGTTCTACCGCAAAGACGATCAGTAATTGATCAATGTTGGCCGCCACAGGTTTAAGCTGGCCACGCGGGTCTGGGCGCTTTAGCACGCTATCGCGCTCCTCACGGGCCACGACGACACCAGAGCCATCCTGGCCTGCTCGCCAAATCACTCGATCGCCGGTGACTAAGCCATCTAAGTTGGCACGAAGGTGGCAACGCACGGGCGTACCATCGGCATCGCGCACTTCTAATGTTCGCCCGAAGTGAGCCATGACTCGGCCCGGTTGTTCGGCACCATATTCGCCAGCGGCAAGTTTTTCAGCGTCTTTCACATCACGCTTTTCAGCACGTTGTGCACGTTCCGCTTGGACTTTATCGACTCGCCACTGTTGCTGGCGACTTAATTTACGTTTGCTCATGACCACCTGATGCTCGGTACAATAGTGGCATTGTACTCACCTGTGCAGTCTACTGTCCTGTATTGGGTGCTGGTTAAGGCAATATAAGCCACACTTTAACTCTAATCGCCGTATTAAGTGGCGGTACTGGTCAAGGATTGAATGTAATGAGCGAGCAAACTGCTTACAACGCTACCCCGCGAGATGATTTGCTAGTGTGGATAGACTTGGAAATGACCGGTCTGGATCCAAATAAAGAGCGCATCATTGAAGTGGCCACACTAATTACCGATGCCGATTTAAACGTCGTAGCAGAAGGGCCGGTGATTGCGGTGAAGCAGCCTGACAGCCAACTGGCACAAATGGATGACTGGAATCAGAAGACCCACGGGGAAAGTGGACTGGTGGCGCGCGTCAAAGCGAGCACGGTGACTACTGCTGAGGCCGAGCAGCAAACGCTCGATTTTCTGCGCCACTATGTGGTCTCTGGCTCATCGCCTATGTGTGGTAATAGCATTCACCAGGATCGGCGCTTTCTTGAACGTGAAATGCCGGATCTTTGGGCGTTTTTCCATTACCGGAATTTGGACGTATCGACCGTTAAGGAGTTGGCCAAGCGCTGGAATCCAGGTGCCTTAGTAGGATTTAAAAAGCAGAATGTCCATTTGGCGATGGATGACATCAAGGAGTCGATTGCCGAGTTAGCTCACTATCGCAGTACGTTTTTACGCCTCGAAACGGTAACAGACGAAGAGGAGTAAGATAGTTTAGAAAATCGGCTAAGCGTCTTCAGTGGCAATTCTCGCACCGCGCTTGAGGCGCTGCTCCTCGAGCGCCCAAGCAACGTGCTCACGCACTAAACTGCTTGGGTAGGCTCTTCTTGCCCACAAGGCTGCCTCTACCGCGCGACTCCAGGGGGCATTGCCCAGGCCAATGGCGAGATTGCGCAGCCAGCGCTCGTACCCAATACGCCGAATGGGGCTGCCTGCTGTTTTATCCAAAAATTCGTCTTCGCCCCAGGCAAACAGGCTAAGGAGGTCTGCGCGGTCAAGGTCATGGCGCGGCGCAAAGTCATCTTCCTGGGTAACGCGGGTGAAGCGAGTGAAAGGACACACCAACTGGCAGTCGTCGCAACCGTAAATACGGTTGCCCATGGCGCGGCGAAACTCCGTGGGTATCGCGCCATGCAGTTCAATAGTGAGATAAGAGATGCATTTGCGCGAGTCGACGACCTTGTCATCTACAATGGCACCGGTTGGGCAGGCGGTGCGACAGGCGCTACAGCTGCCACAGTGTTCCTGAGTAAAGGGTGCATCGATAGGAAGCGGCAAGTCGGTATACAGCTCGCCGAGGAAAAAAAGCGAGCCCGCCTTGGGATTGAGTAGCATGGCATTTTTACCAAACCAACCAAGGCCAGCTTTTTGCGCTAAGGCGCGCTCCATAACGGGCGCTGAGTCTACAAATGCGCGATAACCAAATGCGCCGACTTCCTGCTCAATTTTTTTAGCTAGCTGCGCCAAGCGTTTGCGCATTAATTTATGATAGTCGCGGCCCAGTGCATAGCGTGAGACATAGGCACGGCTAGGTTGGCCAAGCACTTTTGTACTTTCTACTTCAGCGGGTAAATAGTCCATGCGCACGCTGATAACTCGCTGGGTGCCGGGTTCAAGCTCCTCCGGGCGGGTGCGCTTGGTACCATGTTTCGCCATAAAGCTCATGTCACCGTGGTGGCCTTTTTCAAGCCAGGCATCTAGGTGCTTTTCATGAGCTGCTAGCTGAGTGTCTGTAATACCTACTTGCTGAAAACCTAACTCTCGGCCCCATATTTTGATTAGGTCCGTAAGACGCGTTAAGTCATCATCAGATAGTGAAAAGGTGGTGGAGTTTTGCATGGTAAATCAACGGTAGCGCGTTAAGCGCGCTATGCTAACGCATAAGTAGTTATCAACATACTAGCGGCTAACCGTCACCAGATTAAGGAGAGATCGTGCCCACGTTAAGTACTTCCTCGCTACGCCCCCTTTATACAGCGGCTCAAGTACGTGAACTTGATCGGCGTACGATTGCCGGCGGCATTGAAAGTTTTGCCTTAATGCAGCGAGCAGCCTCCAGCGCATGGCACAGTTTCCGCTCCCGTTGGCCGCATGCACGAAGCGTGACAGTGCTTTGTGGTAGCGGTAATAACGGTGGTGATGGCCATGTCCTTGCAGCGTTGGCTATGCAGTCTGGGCTTAAAGTGCAGCGCATCTCACTTAGGCCTTTCGAGGCGCTGACGGGGGATGTTGCCCGCGCAGCCGAACTGGCATCGGCGGCGGGCGTTGGTTTGGACCAATGGCAGTCAAACACCACGTTGGTTGGCGAAGTGATTGTTGATGCACTGCTCGGCACCGGGCTAGCAGGTGATGTTGCCGGACAAATAAGGCAAGTGATTGAGGTGATCAATGCGTCGCATCAGCCGGTATTGGCGTTGGATATTCCCTCTGGAATCTCGGCAGACACAGGTGCCGTTATGGGGATGGCCGTCAATGCAGCCTGCACGGTAACCTTTATAGGCGACAAAATTGGCCTGCATACTGGCGACGCCCCTGCTTATACCGGGGAAATTGACTTCCGTCCGTTAGGTGTCAAGGCGCAAGCATTTTTTGATATACCGCCCAGTGCATGGCGTTTGGACGATGAGCTTTTGGGCGAGGTGTTCACGCCTCGCTCCCGTATCAGCCATAAAGGTGATCTGGGGCATGTCGTGGTAATGGGAGGCGCGCCAGGGTTTGGTGGTGCGGCGTTGCTCGCCTCACAAGCGGCCGCACGTTTAGGTGCAGGCAGGGTCAGCTTGGCAACGGCGCCTGAGCATGTGACCGCCAGCTTGATGCGCTGTCCTGAAGTAATGGCCCATGGTATTCGCGGTGGCGCCGATGCAAGCCAACTGCCTTCCCAGGCAGATGTGATCGTTGTTGGGCCGGGGCTGGGGCAAGAAGCCTGGGGGCAAGCGATACTGCAGAGTGCCTTGCAATTAGACGTGCCATTAATTGTTGATGCGGACGCACTCAACCTATTGGCTAGTCGCTGGCCTGAGGAGCGTCGTGATAATTGGGTATTAACACCGCACCCGGGGGAGGCGGCTCGGTTGCTAGGCTGTTCTGTCGCAGATATTCAAGCAGACCGCCCGGCGGCTGCCCGAGCCTTGCAGCGAGCGCGAGGCGGCGTCGTGATTTTAAAGGGGGCGGGTAGCTTAGTGGCTGGCCCTAGCGGGTTAGTAATATGCCCGTATGGCAATCCTGGTATGGCCAGTGGCGGCATGGGAGATGTGCTGAGCGGTATGCTAGGAACACTGGTTGCCCAGAGCGATAATATGGAGCGCGGAGCATGGCTTGGCGTCATGGTGCATGCTCAGGCTGGAGATGAAGCGGCTAAAGCAACGGGTGAGCGTGGCTTGCTGGCAAGTGATCTGGCATCCTATGCACGAGTCTTAATTAACCCGTGAAGGCGGCCTACATGCAAGTGCAATTGAATAATGAAGTGTCTCACGTTGCCTTTGGTGAGGCGTTGGGGCAGGCGCTGCAAGGTCACGGGCGTGTTTATTTAGAGGGCGACTTAGGCGCAGGAAAAACAACATTGACGCGTGGTATATTGCGAGCTTATGGCTATCAGGGGGCGGTTAAAAGTCCTACTTATACCCTGGTAGAACCCTATGAGCTGGGTGCGCAACGCATTTATCATTTAGATCTGTATCGTTTAGCAGACCCAGAAGAGCTTGAGTTCATTGGTGGGCGAGATGTGCTTGCCGATGACGCGCTCTGTTTGATTGAGTGGCCGAGCCGAGGTGAGGGTTGGCTTCCCGCGCCTGATTTGCGAGTGGCGCTGGAGGTGGCTGATCCTGGTCGCTTAATTACGCTAACCGCAGAAACTGACTTGGGTGAACGGGTGATCAGCGAGATGGTTAGCAAGCATGGCAGTGAAAAGCTTGAAAGTGGTGTAATTCAATGGCTATAAACAGCGCATTAAACTATCTGGCACGCAATGTGTCGTTTGGCTGTGTTCTTATGGTGGCAGGCGTGTCATCGCTGCAAGCGGCAACAGTAGAGAGCATGCGGCTGTGGGCGGCTCCTGATCATGCGCGTTTGGTGTTTGATTTGACGGCAGCGGCGAACGCTAATGTATTTTCCCTTGAGAATCCATCACGGTTAGTCATTGATCTGGATGAAAGTTACTTAGATACCGATGTATCTACGCTGCCACTTGATGGAAGCGCCATCGACGAAGTACGAACGGGTGTTCGGGACGGCGGCGGACTTCGCGTTGTTCTGGAGCTGAATCGTGAAATATCCCCACGTCATTTTACGCTGCCACCTAACGATCAGTATGGCCATCGTTTGGTTGTCGATCTTGAGTATCCTGGCGAGAGTGCGGTTGAAAATCCAATTGATCCCATTGAGGCGATGATTCGCGATCAAGAAATCCTTGCCCAACGAGCAAATACTCAGGCCCAGGCTCAAGCCCAGTCTCAATCTCAAGAGCAGTCTCAAGAGCAGGTGACCTACGAAGCACCATCACCCCAGCAGCAACCACCTGTCGAGGTTCAGCCCGCACAGCCGCATCCGCAGCGAGATGTTATTATCGCTATTGATGCAGGGCATGGTGGTGAAGACCCTGGTGCCATTGGTCCTGCTGGAACTCGTGAAAAAGACGTTGTATTGGAAATTTCTCGACGTCTTGCGGCAGAAGTGAATGGCACTCATGGTTTTAAAGCAGTGCTCATTCGAGATGGTGATTACTATCTAGGTCTGCGTCAGCGAACTCAGCTAGCTCGAGAACAAAAAGCCGACTTTTTTGTATCAATACATGCCGATGCGTTTACGAGTCCGCGGCCCCAGGGGAGCTCTGTTTATGCACTTTCCCAGCGAGGCGCAACGTCCGAAACTGCCCAATGGCTGGCTGATAGCGAAAACCGCTCCGACTTGATTGGTGGTGTTGACGGCAACCTTTCTTTGCGCGACAAAGATCAAGTGCTGCGAGGTGTGTTGCTAGACCTCACTATGACGGCAACGTTAAACGATTCGTTGTCGATTGGTGGTCAAGTGCTCGACCAATTAGGTCGTATCAACCGCCTCCATAAATCTCGTGTTGAACAAGCGGGTTTTATGGTGTTGAAATCGCCCGATATTCCGTCGCTACTTATCGAGGTAGGCTTTATTTCTAACCCTGATGAAGAGCGTCGCCTGCGTGATCCGGTTCATCAGAGTGGGTTATCAACAGCTATTTTCAATGGTTTGCGTGATCATTTCGAGCGCAACCCGCCGCCAGCGAGCCTATTGGCGTGGCAGCGTGACAATCAGCGTCGGCCGAGCGGTAACGAATACCGTATCCAATCGGGAGATACACTGTCAGCTATTGCCGTGCGCCATGGTGTGCCAGTGAATCAACTTAAACAGGCCAACGATATCAACGGCGACGTTATTCGTGTTGGCCAAGTGCTCCGCATTCCACGTTCATGATCATAAGTTTCCGAGGTGACGGTTGTCTGAATTGATCTCTTCGCTTACGCGCATTCATGTGCTTGATCCTCGTTTGGCAAACCAAATTGCTGCGGGTGAAGTTGTCGAACGCCCTTCGTCAGTGACGAAAGAGCTAATTGAAAACGCTATTGATGCTGGCAGTCAGCGAATTGAAGTAGAGATAGAGCAAGGCGGCGCTCGGCTTATTAAAGTGCGCGACGATGGCATCGGTATTGGTGAGCAGGATTTACCCCTGGCGCTTGCTCGTCATGCGACCAGTAAAATCAATAGCCTGGAAGATCTAGAAGGCGTGAGCTCGCTGGGGTTTCGTGGTGAGGCGCTGGCCTCGATCAGCTCTGTCTCGCGATTGGAGCTGATCTCTAATGCTGAAGAGGACCCGCGTCAAGGGTGGCGAGTGGTTGCTGAGGGGCGTGGCATGGAGGCGCGAGTGACGCCTGCGCCGCACCCCCGTGGTACCAGTGTCGCAGTGCGGGATCTGTTTTTTAATACGCCTGCGCGACGCAAGTTTTTACGCACCGAAAAAACAGAATTTGCCCATGTTGAAGAAGCTTTTCGTCGCCAGGCGCTATCGCGTTATGACGTAGCCTGGGTGCTGCGTCATAACCAGAAAGTGGTTCATCAATTGCCACCGGGTGTGACGCCAGCCGCTCGCGAGCGGCGTATCGCTTCGCTGTTGGGTAAAAACTTTATTGAGCATGCCCGCTACATCGAGCGAGAAGCGGGTGGGTTGCGCATCAGTGGCTGGGTTGGTTTGCCCACGCACTCTCGCTCCCAAGCAGATCAGCAGTATTTCTTTGTCAACGGACGTGTGGTGCGTGACCGTTTGGTAGCCCATGCCGTTCGTCAGGCTTATCGCGACGTGTTGTATAACGGTCGTCATCCAGTGTTTGTGCTTTACCTGGAGCTTGATCCAGACGTCGTCGACGTCAACGTGCATCCAACTAAGCATGAAGTGCGGTTTCGCGATGGTCGGATGGTGCACGACTTCCTTTACTCTAGCCTGCATCATTGTCTAGCTTCTTCTAAGCCTGCTGAAGAAGAACAGAGCACACCTCATGAGCATGAAGGTGAGCGTGGGGGGGAAGTAGTAGATGCAGTTGCCAAGGGCAATGCCGGTGATGCTGATGCTCAAGCGCCCGCTCCCCGTTGGCAGCAGCAGGGCATGGCGCTATCAGACCCTCCTGACCGCCACCCTGGGGCAGAGCGAGTTCGCCGCTTCATGCAGGGCTATCAAGCGCTGCATCCGGATCATGAAGCGTCGCTATTAACGCCGCAGCCGAGTGCGCCAAGCATTAACACATCAAAAGCGACGGAAGTGCGCGAGGCTCCGCTGGCGATGCCTGCGCATGATGCAACCACGGCGCCGCCGTTGGGCTTTGCGCTAGGGCAGTTGCACGGTGTTTATATTTTGTCGCAAAACGCTCAAGGGTTGGTGCTCGTAGACATGCATGCTGCTCACGAGCGAATTGTTTATGAGCGCATGAAAAACCAATTGGCCGCAGCCAATGGAATTGATACACAGCCGCTGCTGGTGCCTGTTTCCCTGGCCGCCAGTCGCGCCGAAGTGGCAACGGCGGAAAGCGAGCGCGACGCCATTGTCCAGTTAGGCGTTGAGCTAGATGTAGCGGGTCCAGAAACCTTGCTAGTTCGGCAATTACCAGCCCTATTGGCTCAGGCAGACCCCGAAGCCTTAATACGTCAAATGCTCGAAGAGTTATCGCGGTTTGGACGAACCCATCAGGTTGAAGCACGCATTCATGAGCTACTGTCGACCATGGCATGCCATGGAAGCGTTCGCGCAAATCGGCGCTTAACCATTGATGAAATGAACGCCTTGCTGCGAGATATGGAACGCACTGAGCGAAGCGACCAGTGCAATCATGGCCGTCCAACCTGGACGCAAATGAGCATGAAAGCACTCGACCGCCTGTTCTTACGTGGACAATAGATGCGGGTCGGTGAAGACAACGAATGGAGTGCTGAGAGCAGATGGTTGACACACGCCCCTGGGCGATTTTTCTAATGGGGCCTACGGCAGCCGGTAAAACCGACACGGCGATGGCTCTGCATGAACGTTTGGGGCATGAGCTGATCAGCGTAGACTCCGCGATGGTATATCGCGGGATGGACATTGGCAGTGCCAAGCCGAGTGCTGCCGAGTTGGCGCGTGCACCGCATCGTTTGATTGATATTCGCGACCCGTCTGAGCCATATTCGGCGGCTGATTTTCGTGAAGATGCGCTACAGGAGATGCGGCAAATCAGCGCGGCGGGCAGCGTGCCGTTATTGGTTGGCGGGACGATGCTCTACTTTAAGCGTCTAGTGGAGGGCGTTGCTAACTTGCCTGCTGCAGACGCCGCCATACGTCAACGCTTGGAAACTATTAGGCAGAATGAAGGTTTGGCGGCGCTTCATCGCATACTGGCTGAAGTGGATGCTGATTCAGCGCAGCGCATACATCCTAATGATCCACAGCGCCTAATGCGTGCGCTTGAAGTATATTATGTAAGTGGGCGTCCTATGAGCGAACTATGGGCGGAACAGCAGCCAGAAACCTTTCCCTGGCGGGTGATGTCGATAGCGTTAGCCCCTAGTGATCGCCAATTGCTACATAACCGCATTGCGGTGCGTTTTAAAACAATGTTGGCTGAAGGCTTGATAGATGAAGTAGCCGCCCTCAAACAACGTTCTGATATCCATCTTGGCTTGCCAGCAATGAAGAGTGTTGGCTATCGTCAGGTATGGGAGCACTTAGACGGTAAGTACGACAAAAACGAATTAGTTGAGCGCGGCGTGATAGCAACTCGCCAGCTCGCCAAGCGGCAGCTCACATGGTTAAGAAGTTGGCCGTCGCTTACGTGGGTAGACTCGCAGCAGCCTGACGTGTTGGATAAGGTGCTGAAATTCGTGCGTGAAAGCGGTGCTTAGCGTAAGATAGTGATTTCGTAAGCAAGTGTTTTCGAGTGGCCGGCTGGCTCTTTTGACAACACCAGGCCTTTCGGGCAACAAGATTGCGGCGCAGCACCAGTAGGGCGCGCCATTTATAACCAACCCCAACGACAGTTTTAGGGAGAGCAACATGTCCAAAGGGCAGTCCCTTCAAGACCCGTACCTGAACATTTTGCGCAAGGAGCGCATTCCGGTCTCTATTTTCCTGGTGAACGGCATTAAATTGCAGGGCCAGATTGAATCATTTGACCAGTTTGTCATTTTATTGCGCAATACCGTCAGTCAGATGGTTTATAAACACGCTATTTCCACGGTAGTGCCTTCGCGCAATGTGCGTTTGCCGGCACAAGATCCCGCCGCGCCCGACGCGGAAATCTAACACCGTTGGATAGCTAGAGAGTCCACGAGGTATTGATTGTTTTTTGAGCGCCCAGATGCCGGTGAAACGGCAGTGCTTGTTCATGTTGATTTTCATGATGAGCAAGCACGTGAAGACCCGGGTGAGTTCTTAGAGCTCGTGCGCTCTGCTGGTGCAGAGCCTGCGACGTTACTCACCGCTAGCCGACAGCGCCCTGATTCCCGAACGTTCATCGGGTCAGGCAAGTTGGAAGAGCTGCGAGCACTGCTCGCAGCTCACCAAGCAGAGTTGGTGATCTTCAACCACAGCTTAAGCCCCTCCCAAGAGCGCAATCTTGAGCATGAGCTCAAGTGTCGAGTACTCGATCGTACTGGTTTAATCCTCGACATATTCGCGCAGCGGGCAAGAACCCATGAGGGCAAGTTGCAGGTAGAGCTTGCCCAGCTTGAATATATGTCCACTCGCCTAGTGCGCGGTTGGACCCACCTAGAGCGTCAGAAGGGCGGCATCGGTTTACGCGGCCCTGGCGAAACGCAGCTAGAAACTGACCGACGTTTGTTACGTGGGCGCATTAAGTCTATCCATAAACGGTTGGATAAGGTTCGCAGTCAGCGAGACCAAAACCGCCGCGCCCGGTCGCGTGCTGAAATTCATAGTGTGTCATTAGTTGGCTACACCAATGCTGGTAAATCGACGCTGTTTAACGCGCTTACCAATGCCGAAGTGTATGCGGCTGATCAGCTATTTGCCACGCTTGATCCCACACTTCGCCGTCTCGAAATTGAAGACGTCGGCCCAGTGGTTATGGCTGATACAGTCGGCTTTATTCGCCATTTGCCCCACAAGTTGGTTGAGGCTTTTCGAGCGACGCTTCAGGAGGCTGCAGAAGCATCACTGTTGGTACATGTAATTGATGCTGCTGACCCTGATCGTGATGCTAACGTTGAGCAAGTCGATCGTGTGCTTAAAGAGATAGGCGCAGATAGTGTGCCGGTTCTCAAAGTCATGAATAAAATCGACCGATTAGACAGTGCGCCGCGAATAGAGCGCGATGGCCACGGCGTCCCCGAGGTTGTGTGGCTCTCTGCGCAGCAGGGGCAAGGCCTTGACTTACTTCATGAGGCACTAACCGAGCGTCTAGCCAATGATGTTATTGGCTTCTCGCTTACGCTATCGCCGGAACAAGGTAAGCTTCGTGCTGGCCTACATGAGCTGAACGCAGTTCGTAAAGAATATTTTGATGAGCAAGGACAGTCTGTTCTAGACGTGCGCTTGCCCAGGCGCGATTTTAATCAACTGATGGCTCAACTTGGTGAGCGTGCCAACACTTACTTACCTGTCGCTTTGCGCGAGAATGACGAATGGTAGCCAAAAGGCTATGTGGCGTTTAAGAGCTTGCGTATATGTGAACCAGGGTAGAAGTATGGTACAAGATTTATATAGTAATAATATTAAAAGCACCGGCCTTGCTAACCGTGAGGCTAAGTGCAGGTGAACACCTTAGTGGAGAAGAAGTATGGCCTGGAATGAGCCCGGTGGTGGCAACCAGCACGACCCCTGGAGCGGTGGTGGCCGACGTGGTAACAACGACGGTGATCGCGGCGGAAATAATGGTGGAGGTAATAATGGTGGCAATAATCAAGGTCCTCCCGACCTCGATGAAGCACTGAAGAAATTCCAAGATAAGTTAAACGGAATGCTGGGTGGTGGTGGCAAAAAGCGTAATGGTGGTAACGGGAGTGGTAAAAGTGGTGGTGGTAAACCGCGTAACTCTCTAGCGCTACCTGGTTTGCTAGTCGTTGTCGCTTTAGCTATCTGGGCCGCATCCGGTTTTTATCTGGTCGACCAGTCTGAGCGTGGCGTCGTGCTGCGTTTTGGTGAGTATCAGGGGATTGTAGACCCAGGTCTGCAGTGGAATCCGCCGTTAATTGACGATGTTCGTATGGTGAACGTAACCCGTGTTCGGTCAGTTTCCCAAACACAGTCTATGCTGACCCGAGACGAAAATATCGTTGAAGTGGAGATTTCTGCTCAGTATCAAGTAGCTAATCCCCGCGACTTTGTATTGAATGTACGTGATCCAGCACTTTCTATCGAAAATGCCTTGGACTCCGCTTTACGACACGTTGTCGGCGGCACTGACATGATCGATATTTTAACTTCTGGTCGTGAAATTTTAGGTAGTTCTGTGGCAAGCCGCCTCCAATCTTATTTGGATGCTTACGGTGCTGGTATTCGTCTGCAGACGATCAACATTGAGTCAACCTCAGCGCCTGCGCCTGTTATCGATGCTTTCGATGATGTTATCCGCGCACGTGAAGATCGGCAGCGCACCATTAACGAAGGGATGGCTTATGCCAATGCCATTATCCCAGCGGCTCAAGGCCAAGCGCAGCGTGTCGTTGAGCAAGGTCAAGGTTATAGAGAGTCGGTCGTGGCTGAAGCACAAGGTCAGGCTAACCGCTTTAACGCATTATTGACTGAGTATCGCAACGCGCCTGACATTATGCGTGAGCGTATGTACTTGGATGCGATTGAAGACGTCTTTGGTAATACTCCTAAAGTACTACTGGATGTAAGTGAAAATGCGCCTTTGATGTATCTGCCACTAGATCAAATGCGTGGTGGTAATGCTGGTGGCAGTAATACTTCTTCTAGTAACAGTGGTGATGGTAGTGGTGAGTCGATTGATCCGCGGGTTCTGGATTCACTGAGGGGAAGTCAGAGCAATTCTTCATCCTCGTCATCCAGTAATCCCATTCGCAGGGAGGGCCGCTAAATGATTAATAATCGATCCCTGCTAATTGTAGGTGGCTTGGCCGCTGTGGCTTGGCTAGCTAGTAATAGCTTGTATGTAGTGGATGAAACTGAGCGTGCTGTAAAGCTACGCTTTGGTGAAGTCATCGAAGAGAATATTCAGCCAGGGCTGCATGTCAAAATTCCGATTGCGCAAACGATTCGTAAGTTTGATACGCGCTTGCTGACCCTTGATACTGATACCAGCCGCTACCTGACCCTTGAGCAAAAAGCGGTTATCGTTGACTCCTATGTAAAATGGCAAGTGATTAACCCCACTCGCTATTACGAGGCCACTGCCGGCGATGAAATGATGGCAATTCGCCTGATTCAACCGCGTGTAGATGAAAGCTTACGTAACGAGTTTGGTCGCTTAAATCTTCAGGAAATTATCGCCGAACGTCGCGATGATCTGATGACAGGGCCTACCGCTGAGCTTGATGAGTTGATGAGAGACGAGCTTGGTGTGGCAGTTCGTGATATTCGTATCAAGCGTATCGATTTGCCAGAAGATGTATCGGCTGCAGTATTTGAGCGGATGCGTTCTGAGCGTGAGCGTGAAGCTCGTGAATGGCGTGCACAAGGTCAAGAAGAGGCTGAGCGTATTCGCGCTAACGCTGATCGTCGACGCCAGGTACTGCTTGCCCAAGCCAATGAGCGTTCCGAAACGCTACGTGGTGAAGGTGACGCAGAAGCGGCAGCAATTTTCTCCCAGGCTTATGGTCAGGATCAGGAATTCTTCGCTTTCTGGCGCAGCTTGAACGCTTATCGTGAAAGCTTCGCAGGTGATAACAACCTGCTGGTGCTTGAGCCAGATAGTGACTTCTTCCGCTATCTGCGCAGCGCGGTACCAAGCAGCGGTGAGTAATTATATGTGTATCCAGCCCCGCAAGGTTATGCAGTTTTAGCGGGGTTCATCTGGCGCACAAACGTGATAGACTTAATTAACCGGGCGTCGCCCGGTTTTTTTGTGGCCCTCATTTCGCTAGCGCTTGTCTATGAACGCTTAAAACGCGTCTTGATGTAGCTGCTTGTTTGGGCCTTCATTGTCTCGCAGGATTGTTCACATGACCATCGCTGACCGCTGGCTATTGCCCGACGGCATGGATGAGGTGCTGCCGCCTCAGGCAAGCCGCATGGAAGAGTTGCGCCGTGCGCTGCTTGATCTCTACCATTGCTGGGGCTACGACCAAGTAATGCCGCCGCCGGTGGAGTTTTTGGACTCCTTGCTTACGGGTACCGGCACCGATTTAGATCTTCAGACGTTTAAATTAACTGACCAGCTAACGGGCCGAATGATGGGTGCATCTGCCGATGTGACACCTCAAGTGGCGCGTATGGATGCTCACTCGCTAAAGCGACAAGGGCCGGTTCGGTTGTGCTACTGCACGAATGTGTTGCGTGCTAAAGCCGACCAACACCAGGGCGGTCGAAGCCCTGTGCAGGTAGGCGTCGAATTATTTGGACACGCAGGTTTAGAAGCTGACGGTGAAATTATTCATTTGGCGTTGGCTAGTTTAAAAGCAGCGGGCGCAGATGAAATTCACCTGGCGCTGGGGCATATTGGCATTTATCGTAGCCTTGTTGAGGCAGCCGCGCTAAGTGATGAGCAGGAGCGGGCGCTGTTTGAAGCATTGGCGCTGAAATCACCGGGACAGTTAGCTGAGTTAGTTCGCCGTAGTGTCAGCGATCCAGCCCTGGCAGATATGCTGATGGCGCTTGGTGAACTGCATGGTGATGCGAGCGTGCTAAGGCAGGCGCGTGACCGTTTTGCCGGTGCGCCTGCGCCGGTGATGGCGGCACTTGACCAGTTGGAAGCGCTGTATAGAGGCATATTGGCGCGCTTTGATGTTTCGCTCTATTTTGATTTGGCGGAGCTGCGTGGTTATCAGTACCACACCGGTATGATGTTTGCTGCCTATGTGCCTGGTTATGGTCATGCATTGGCCAAAGGCGGGCGCTATGATGATACTGGTCGTGCTTTTGGCCGTGCGCGTCCGGCGACCGGTTTTTCTATGGATTTAAAACAATTGGCCTCCCTGGCGCTGGCTTCACCCAGCCAGGGTGCTGTTTGGGCGCCTGCCCAAGAAGAAGAGTCGCTTAACGCTGCCATTGCTGCGCTGCGTGAGCAGGGTGAACGCGTGATTCAAGCGCTGCCTGGGCAGCGTACTGGGCCGGCGGAGCACAGTTGTGACCGCCGTCTTGAGTTTATTGACGGTCGTTGGCAGACAATGACCCTGACACAAGAGACGAGTGCATAATGGGTAAGAATGTCGTAGTCCTGGGTACCCAATGGGGTGATGAAGGCAAAGGCAAGATTGTTGACCTGCTCACCGAGTCAGCCTCAGCAGTGGTGCGCTTTCAAGGCGGTCATAACGCAGGCCATACCTTAGTGATTGACGGTGAGAAAACGGTTCTTCACCTGATTCCCTCTGGTGTGCTGCGTCCAGGCAAAACCTGTGTGATTGGTAATGGCGTCGTATTGTCGCCTGAAGCGCTGATCAAAGAGATTCGTGAGCTTGAAGAAAAAGGCGTGCCGGTGCGTGAGCGCCTGCGTTTATCACCGGCTTGTCCGTTGATCCTGCCTTACCATGTGCGCTTGGATCAGGCGCGTGAGAAAGCGCGCGGCATTGCTAAGATCGGCACCACTGGTCGTGGGATCGGGCCCGCTTACGAGGACAAAGTTGCACGTCGTGGTCTGCGTTTAGGCGATATGCTTCATCGTGAGCGCTTTGCCTCGAAGCTTGGCGAAGTATTGGACTACCACAACTTTGTGTTGGTGAACTATCACGGCGAGCCAGCGGTGGACTTCCAGGAAGTACTGGATACTGCTATGCAGATGGCCGAAGAGCTACGGCCTATGGTCACAGACACCGTTAGTATGGTGCACGATCTGCGTAAAGCCGGTGAGAATATCCTGTTTGAAGGTGCTCAAGGCTCGCTGTTGGATATTGATCACGGTACCTATCCCTACGTCACCAGCTCTAATACCACGGCTGGTGGAACGGCTACCGGTTCCGGTGTTGGCCCGCTTTACCTAGACTACGTACTGGGTATTACTAAAGCCTATACCACCCGCGTTGGTTCTGGCCCTTTCCCAACGGAGCTTTTTGACGACCATGGCCGTCATTTAGCTGAGCGTGGGCATGAGTTCGGTGCAACCACGGGCCGAGCGCGCCGTTGTGGTTGGTTTGACGCCGTAGCGTTGCGTCATGCAGTACAGATCAATTCGGTTTCTGGTATCTGCCTAACCAAGCTTGATGTTTTGGATGGCCTGGAAAATATTCGTGTGTGCGTGGGCTATCGCAGTAAAGATGGCGATGTTCTGGATAATCCGGTTGATTCAGAAGGCTACGAAGCTGTAGAGCCGCTGTACCAAGATCTACCAGGCTGGAAAGAGTCTACCCTGGGCGCTAAAAAGGTTGAGGATCTACCCGCCAATGCGCGTGCTTACATCAGCTTCTTAGAAGAGCAGGTAGGCACCAGCATCGATATTATCTCAACCGGTCCTGACCGTATGGAAACCATTGTTCTGCGTAATCCGTTTGATGGCTAAACCAGCACTCTTTCACGACCAGCACTCTTCCTCGAATAGTTAGTGTGACTGTAAGTGTTTGAAGCTGTTAGGCGATTGAAAAAGGGGCGATTAAATCGCCCCTTTTTCTTTAAAGTAAGTTCTTTAAAGCAAGTTCTTTAAAGCAAGCCTATTAAAACTAAAAATCGATACCGCGACGGGCTTGCAGGCCATTGTTAAACGCGTGCCGTACCTCTTGCATCTCTGTCACAGTGTCCGCCATTGCCACCAAATCCCGGTGCGCATTGCGTCCGGTAATAATTACCGTTTGTTCTTGCGGTCGATTGATCAATGCTTGCGTAACGGTATCAATATCTAAATAACCAAACTTCAGCATGTAAGTAATTTCATCCAGTACGACGAGGTAAGTGGCTGGATCTGAAAGCATTTTTTCAGCTTCTTGCCATACTTCTTGGCAAGCCTGGGTATCTGACTCGCGATTCTGGGTGTCCCAAGTAAAACCCGTGGCCATGATGGCAACACTGAGATTTGCGTCTTCTTCTAGTCGATTGCGTTCACCGCACTCCCACAATCCCTTGATAAACTGCACGACACCGACTTTATAACCATAGCCAAGCGAGCGAGTGACGGTTCCCCAGGCAGCGGTGGTTTTGCCTTTACCATTACCCGTATTTATCAGTAGCATCCCACGCTGCTCGGTAGCGTTGGCAACTTTCTCGTCAACTCGGGCTTTCAGTTTTTCCATCGACGCTTTGTGACGTGCATCGCGATCGCTCATTGTCGGTGTCCATCGGTAGGTGATTAAGTAAATAATGGCTAGGTTAATTCATTCAGAAGCAATTGAACATTACCATGAACAGTTTTGTACAATGAGTTATAGATATTGTATAGATTTTTAGGGTTGAGGTGTTGAGATACACAATGTAAGAAATTGGCCGGTTGGGGGCTAGCTGCTCTAGAATAGTGGGTCATGTCTTACTAGGAATGGTGCCATGCCCTCATTTGATATTGTGTCAGAGTTTGATCAGCACGAAGCGTCCAATGCTATCGACCAAGCAAATCGTGAAGTGCAGTCGCGCTTTGATTTTAAAGGTGTTGATGCCAGCTTTTCACTTGAAGGAGAGAAAGTTCAGCTTGAGGCTGAGGTTGATTTCCAACTAAAGCAAATGCTCGATGTGTTGCGCAATCGGCTGATCGCACGTGGGATTGATGCCCGTTGTATGGATATTCAAGACCCGGTGTTGTCTGGTGTGAAAGCCCGACAGGAGGTTGTTCTAAAGCAGGGGCTTGACCAAGCTGAAGCAAAAGATGTGGTTAAGCGTATCAAAGCCAGTAAGCTAAAAGTACAGGCTCAGATTCAGGGTGAAAAAGTGCGCGTTACGGGTAAAAAACGCGACGATCTTCAGAGCGTGATGGCGCTTTTACGTGGCGAAGAGGGGCCTGAACTACCGTTACAATTCGATAACTTCCGTGATTAATTAACTCGATCGACAGTAATACGATGATGCAGCGTTAGGCGCTGCATCATCAAATAATTTATAAGCTTACAGGAGTCACGCACTATGTCTGATCCGCAGCCGGTTTATTTAAGCGACTATCAGCCGCCCGCCTACCTAGTTACCCATACCGAGCTGACGTTTGATCTTGACCCTGCAGCAACCCGCGTGAAAGCACGCCTGCAAATAGAGCGTCATCCAAGCGCTGATTCACAAGCGCCGTTAGTGCTTAACGGTGAACATCTGACGCTGATATCACTCGCTATCGATGGTAGCCCTTTGGCTGATGCTGCGTATCAGTTAACGGATGAGGTGCTGCACATAACAGATGTGCCAGAGACCTTTATGCTGGAGAGTGAGGTGGAGCTAGCTCCCAGCAGTAATACTGCGTTGGAAGGGCTGTACCAATCTAACGGCATGTATTGCACCCAGTGTGAAGCAGAAGGCTTTCGGCGAATTACTTATTACCCCGATCGTCCTGATGTGATGGCCACTTTTAAGGTAACGGTGATTGGTGACGCTACCAGTGAGCCAGTGCTACTCGCCAATGGTAACCCTATTGATCAAGGTGCGCTGGAGAATGGGCGCCACTTTGCGACCTGGGAAGACCCGCACCCGAAACCCTGTTATCTGTTTGCTTTAGTTGCCGGTAATTTGCATAAGGTGGAAGATTTTTTTGAGACTATGAGCGGTCGCAACGTGACGCTGCAGCTGTGGGTCGAGCAAGAAAACCTAGATAAAACCGAGCATGCCATGGCTTCCCTCAAGCGTGCTATGGCATGGGACGAGCAGACCTATGGCCGTGAATACGATCTTGATCTGTTTATGATTGTGGCAGTGAATGACTTCAATATGGGGGCAATGGAAAACAAAGGGCTTAATATATTTAATTCTGCTGCGGTATTAACCCATCCCAATACCGCGACAGACGCCGCCTTTCAAAATGTGGAAGGGATTGTTGCCCATGAATATTTCCACAACTGGTCAGGCAACCGAGTGACTTGTCGTGACTGGTTTCAACTCTCTTTAAAAGAGGGTTTTACTGTATTTCGTGATCAGTGCTTTTCCGCCGATACTAATTCGGCTCCCGTTAAGCGAATTCAAGACGTTTCGTTTTTCCGTACTGCTCAGTTCGCTGAAGATGCAGGACCGACGGCGCACCCGATCCGACCAGACCATTTTATTGAAATCACCAACTTTTACACCCTGACGATTTACGAAAAGGGCGCAGAGGTTGTGCGCATGTTGCGTAATTTACTGGGTTGGGAAGACTTCCGTCGTGGCTCAGATCTTTATTTTGAGCGTTTTGATGGGCAGGCAGTGACCATTGAAGACTTTGTGGGCTGCATGGCCGAGGTGTCTGATGTGGACCTCAGCCAGTTTATGCGTTGGTACTCCCAGGCGGGTACGCCTGAAATCGATGCGCACGGTGAGTACGATTATGCCCATGGGGAGTATCACCTGACTCTGCGTCAACGTACCCCCGCGACCCCCGGGCAGCCTGACAAGCTGCCACTCCACATACCCGTGCGTATGGGGCTTGTGGGAACCAAGTCGGGGCAGGACCTGTCATTAACACTGTCGGGTGAGGCGCTAGGCAAAGACGCTGTGATTCATCTCACTGAAGATGAACAGACGTTTGTTTTTACTGATGTTGCTGAAGCGCCTGTTCCTTCACTGCTGCGCGATTTTTCTGCACCCGTAAAGCTACACTTTCCTTATTCACGCGAAGACCTAGCATTTTTGCTGACGCATGACAGCGATGGCTTTAACCGTTGGGATGCGGGCCAGCGGCTTGCTATGTTGGCGTTAGATGATCTGATCGCTGCCCATCGTAATGGTGTTGAAAAGGTCATGGACAGCCGCGTTGTGGAAGCATTCAGAACGTTGCTTACCAGCTCTATGAGCGATAAAGCGGTGCTGGCAGAAATGCTGACACTACCCTCTGAAGCCTATATTGCCGAGCAGCAGCCGATTGTAGATGTGGACGCAATACACGCCGCTCGCGAATTTGTGCGTCAGTCGTTAGCCGTTGCGCTGCGTGATGAATTTGTCGCCGTGTATGAAGCGAACCAAAGCGATGAACCCTACGCGCCAACGCCCGAACAGATCGCCCAGCGTAGCCTCAAAAACGTCGCCTTAACTTATTTAATGGCGATTGAGGACGAAGAGGGCATTACGTTTTGCGAAACGCAGTTTGCTGCGGAACATAACATGACCGATGTTCGTCATGCGCTGACCTTGTTGGTTCATAGTGACCGTGATGATATCGCGTCCCCAGCACTGAAGGCCTTTGGCGAAAAATGGGCACATGACCCGTTGGTTATGGATCAGTGGTTCACCATACAGGTGTCACGCCCGCAGCCAGATGTTCTTGAACGTGTTCAATATCTAATGCAGCACCCAGCATTTTCAATTAAGAACCCTAATAAAGTGCGTGCCCTGATAGGAGCCTTTGCCCAAAACCGGGTTAACTTCCACCGCTTAGACGGTAAGGGTTACGCACTGTTAGCCGATGTGGTTATTGAGCTAAATCGCCTGAATCCCGAAATAGCCGCACGGCTGGTGACACCGTTAACCCGTTGGCAGCGTTTCGACGAAGAACGTCAACAGTTAATGCGCGATGAGCTTGTGCGTATTAAGCAGGAGCCTTTATCGTCAAACGTGTTCGAAGTTGTTGAGAAAGCGCTGGCATAAGGTAAGCCAGCGAACTAACCATGGAGAGGGAATGCGCCGGTGACAGATACACAGCAGCACTATTTACTGATTATTAACGGTAAGTCTGCCGGAAACCCGGCGCTACGCGAAGCTGTTGAAGAGCAGCGCAAGACAGGGATGTTGATTACCGTACGCTCAACTTGGGAAGGCGGCGATGCCGCTGAGTTCGCCGCTCAGGCGGTCGAGCTGGGTGCTACACGGGTAATTGCCTGTGGCGGCGATGGGACCGTTAATGAAGTGGTTAACGGACTCATGCAGATTGCCCACGATTTGCGTCCAGCACTAGGCATTGTGCCGCTAGGTAGTGCCAATGATTTTGCTACTTCCCTGGGCTTGCCGCTAGAGCCAGGGCCAGCGCTTGAAGCTGCAAGACGCTTGTCTCCATCGCCGATTGATGTGATCAGAATGACCGCTCAGTCAGGCGCAGAAGAAGCGGTTAGTTATTACGTCAATATGACAACCGGTGGATTTGGCGCTGAAATTACCTCATCAACCCCCAAGACGTTGAAGCGCATGTTAGGCGGTGGCGCATATTCCTTGATGGGCGCTTTAAAAGCATGGCGTCACCGTAGCTATCGTGGCACGTTGCATTGGGGTGAACAGGAGCAAGAAGCATCGCTATTACTTCTCGCGCTAGGTAATGGTCGCCAATCTGGCGGCGGGCAAGTATTAGCGCCAAGAGCTAAGCTCGACGATGGCCGTTTCGATGTACTACTGGTCAAGGACTTTTCATCAGCAGCAGAGTTGCCGACGTTGCTGAATGAGCTGCAACAGTTCCCCTCTGAAGGGCATTTTGTACGTTATTTTACCGCCAGCCAGCTGTCGGTGACGACTCAGCCAGATGACGAGCCTTGGCCGTTAACCTTAGACGGAGAGGCGCGTCGCTATGAGCGATTTCGCGTCGAAGTAGTGCCGCTTGCCCTTAAAGTGCTGCTGCCGGAAGAGTGCTCACTATTGACGGCTAATGATCGCCACTAATCGTTTTTATTATTTAAATCACTGTTAAGGAGAAAATCCAATGGTAAATCGCTTTTGGATGCCGCTATTGGCCAGTCTCGCGCTTATGCTAAGTGCCTGCGGCGACGCTCAGGAAGATACTACAACAGAAAGTGAAGAGAGTGCCTCTAGCAGTGATGTTGATGCCCAGCAGGCACCTACCGCAGCAGACGGCAGCGAACAAGCAGATGAGGCTGCTAGTGCTGAAGATAGCGAGGATGATATTGAAGCACGCCAAGCGGCGGAGCAGCTAGAAGAAGCAGAGGCACTAAGAGATGATAATAATGCATCAGAAGCCTCAAGCTTGCCTAATAACGAAGAGATGCAGGCAGGTGAAGACACGCTTGCAGCCGACCCAGAAGATGCGCTCGATGAAGCCAGTGCTATGCCTGGTGAAACCACCCGTTCAGATGTCGATGATGTTATTGCTGAAACCGAGCGCCGTTTTGAAGAAGCTCAGCGTCGCTTAGATGAGCAATTTCAAGAAGTAGAGCAGCAGACATCCGTCTTAGAGCCGATGGACGGCGACGCTCCAGCCCCTAGTTGGGAAACGGAGTCCAGCTTACCCGGTACGTCTGACTTAGATGATAATTTGGAAGCCACTGACGTAGATGCGCTGATCGAAGACACTGAGCGTCGTTTTGAAGAGGCGCAAAAACGCTTAGAAGAGCAGTTCGAGGCTCTAGAACGTGAGCAGCCGGTCAGTGAAAGTATGAACCGTGGTGGTGAGGGACAAGAGGCTGAGCGCGCTCAGGAATAATGTGTTATCAATAAAGACAAATAAGGCCCGCCTTTAAGCGGGCCTTGTTGTATTCCTCTGGCGTTAGACCGGACGAATGTTAGAAGCCTGAAGGCCTTTTTTACCCTGAGTTACTTCGAAGCTGACTTTTTGACCGTCTTGCAGGGTCTTGAAACCTTCAGCTTGAATTTCGGAGAAGTGGGCAAACAGATCGTCACCGCCGTCATCAGGAGAGATGAAGCCGTAACCTTTGGTTTCGTTAAACCACTTGACAGTGCCAGTCGCCATCGTCCATATCCTTAACATGCTTAATGATTGGGCAAGCACCCGTTGTGAATGCCTGCCAAAATTACTGTAGAAGCAAATAATTCAGACGTCCAGTTGCAAACTTAAGATTTTTTAACTTTTGGCGGGCTTTCTCTTATGACGCAAATCGGCTTTATCGATGCTCAGTTTGTCTCGTTCCTTGTGGCGATAACGCTGCTATCAATAAGCCCTGGCGTTGATACGCTGCTCGTCATCCGCAACACTGCACGCGGAGGTGTTCGAGATGGTGTTGCAACAAGTATTGCTATTTGCTGCGGGCTGTTTGTCCATGCGACTATTTCAGCGTTGGGGATTTCGCTGATACTGCTGCAGTCGGCCTGGGCATTTCATATGCTAAAACTGGCGGGGGCGGCCTACTTGATTTGGCTAGGTATCTCCAGCTTGCTGGCGGCACGTCGTGGTACTCCCTTGCCTGTTCGGGGCGTAATGACAAGCGGCTCACCAGTGCCGTTTTGGCAACCCATCAAAGAAGGGTTGCTTTCCAATGTCTTGAACCCCAAAACCGTCGTGTTCTACATGGCATTTTTACCCCAATTTATCTCACCGACTGATCCTGCGCTGCTGAAATCATTATGGCTTGCAGGGATTCATTTCGTGATTGCCAACATCTGGCAAATTAGCGTGGTGCTAATGGTGGGTGGGGCAAGTAAATGGCTGGCTAGCGCTCGATTTGCACAAACGCTTAATGCCGCAACCGGTGTGGTGCTGGTGGTATTTGGCATTCGTTTAGCGTTAGAACAGCGCCCGGTATAACCGAGCGCTGTGCCAGTGGCGGGTAGTCGAGTTTATCGGCTTACAAGCAGTGCGTGATCATAGCGAACGGCCTGCTCACTCTCACTAAGCAGCGAAACACCTTCACTGTTGCCGCCGTTTGCCAGGCTTTCGAAAATGACCCGGTAGCTCAAAACGGCCTGTACATAATCTCGGGTTTCCCTGAAAGGAATGCTTTCTACAAACAGGTCAAATGACTCCATGCTGTTGTTGCCCAGCCATTGATCTACTCGGCCTGGTCCTGCGTTATAAGCGGCGGTGGCGGCCAGCCGGTTGCCTTGATAACGTTCCAACTTGTCGCGCAGGTAAGTGCTTCCTAAGCGAATATTAAGTTCAGGTTCTAAAACGCCGTAAGGGCCTGGATCATTTAGCCCCAGTTGACGACTAACTTGGCTTGCCGTGCCTGGCATTAATTGCATTAACCCCCGAGCACCGGCAGGCGAGAGCGCGACTGGGTTGTAAGCACTTTCACGACGGGTAATGGCCATCAGTAAATAAGGGTCGACGCCGGTTATGCGGCCCCAGTGCAGGAAGCTATCACGATAAGCCGCTGGGAAACGCCAATCCAGCGCGTCCCACATTTCAGCTGCAATCGTGGTTTGCACTAAGCGAGCATGCCACTGCTGGTGAGCGGCGTAATCGGCGAGCGCCCGCGCCTGATAAGGTGTGCCATTCTGTACGGCATACAGCCACTCGCTGTTGGCTAGACCATCTTCGCCAATACGTAGGAGTGCTTCGGTGCGCTGAACCACCGGTAGGCGTGCCGTTTGTGCCCTGGTGGCTTCGTCAAAATGGTTGCGTTCTAAGTTGAGCTGGTAGGGTTGGTTGAGTTTTTCGGCAGCAGCAAAGCCATAGAAACTCCGGTCGGTTGCTGCTTGTTGGTAACGCGCTAACGCTGCGTCACGATTACCCAGTTGCTCATTGGCCCTTGCTAGCCAGTACTGCCAGCGGCTACTTTCCTGCTGACTGCTAGGCATTTCAGTGATCCAGTGGACGACATCGGTCCACTGTCTTTTGGCCAGAGCGTCGCGAACACGCAGTTCTAATACGCGTTCGCTGTTCAGCGAGGGTAAGACGCTGTCGACCCAGGAAAGGGTGCCTGGGACGCTACGCACGAGTGCATAAAATGCAAGTTCTTCTTCGATCGCTTGGCGGTCAGTATGGGCTAAGTTGAGGCGTGGCCCAATGGCTTGCCACGTTGAGAAGGCTGCTGGCGTATTTTCTCGCGTGTAGCGCTGCATGGCAGCTTTATAAAACGCCGCCGTGGCAGCGCATTCAGGGCCAAGACAGGTAGGCGCTGAGGCAAGTGCGCTTGGTGAGTTATTGACCGTTTCGGCTGTATTCAGTGCTGTTTGCCACTGACTGTTCAGTAACCCGCCTAGATAGCTGATTAAGCGCTCTTCGCCCGCCTGCCAAGCGAGCATTTTACGCTCCCAAATTGCCGTGGCACCAATGGTGCCATCCGCGCGAAGGCGATTGAACAGCGGGTCGCAGGCATCCGGCTGGGAGCTACCTACAAGCCACAGTTCAAGCCCCGCTTCGCGAGCTTCAGCAGGTGCTCTATCCAAGAGAGCAGTGTAGTAGTAACACTGACGAGCAGTGCCTGCTGGTACGCCGTCAGCAACGGCAAGCAGGTCGCCAAATCGGCCCGCATAACCATACTTTGCTATCGCTTGGCCGCGTATCCATTCTGATAGCGGTGAATCAGCATGGCGCTCGATAAACTGCAGCACTTGACTGGGGGCGGCATTAGGCAACTGACTACGCAGACGGTGGTAGTCAACGTAGCCGCTGAGAATATGTCCTTCTATTGCACGGTCATTGATCTGTTGCCATTGCTGTTGGCGTGCTGCTTCAAGTGCCTCACGCATCGCTGAGTCAGATGTTGCCCAGGAGGCAGTTGGTAAACCGATGAACACCGCCGCACATAGGCTGCGAAACGTTAATCGAAATGGCGAAGCTTGCATGGCGCTCCCTCTTGCTCGCTAATGGTGTCTAGCCGCTATATTGCTAGGACTTTATTGCTGGGTCGATGATGAACTAAATGTGTAAATAATGTTCTGACAATTACGATACCTAGAGGATTCAATAACGATGGCACGAATGTCTACGTGGTGGTTGTTTCGACGACTCAAAACACGTGTATGGGCAGTGAAACGCATTGGCCGAGCACTTAAGCTGTTTCTGCCTATGACGCGTGACGTGCTAAGAGGTAGCTTTCGCCCTATTCCCTGGTCGGCTTTTGGTCTGATGGCACTAGCACTTGCTTATCTTGTCATGCCTTTTGATCTTATTCCCGATTTTCTAGTAATGATTGGCGTTGTTGATGATGTTTTGATCGTAGGTTGGCTGCTTAATCGTGTCGATGCCCAGCTGTCAGAATATCGTGATTGGAAATATGCAGAGGAAGCGCCAGCTGCTTCTTCTCGCTCACCTTCTTGAAATCCCGTCGCTTATCCCCATATTGAGTTCACAACCTTTTCCGCTCCTGCCTAACGTTAGTCAGGAGCGCCAAGCACAACGTGATTAATGAGGGCTAAGCGCATGACGACGGCGACCCACGAAGAAACTCTTGGCTTTCAAACGGAAGTTAAGCAACTTCTAAACTTAATGATCCACTCCCTGTACTCCAACCGGGAGATATTTTTACGCGAGCTAATCTCTAACTCAGCTGATGCCTGTGACAAGCTGCGCTATGCAGCGCTGGATAACGATGCGCTTTATGAAGGTGACAGCGAGCTGCGCATTGAAATTGAGCATGATCGAGAGGCTAACACCATCACACTGCGTGATAACGGCATTGGCATGAACCGCGATGACGTTATTGCGAATCTTGGCACTATCGCACGTTCAGGTACCGCAGAGTTCCTTAAGCAACTCTCTGGCGAGCAGCAAAAAGATGCTAAGTTGATTGGCCAGTTCGGGGTGGGTTTCTACTCTGGATTTATCGTTGCAGATGAAGTGACGGTGCGCACTCGCAAAGCGGGCACTGATGCCTCAGAAGGGGTGGAGTGGCGCTCGAAGGGTGAGGGTGAATTTACTGTTGCTGATATTGAATGTGAGCGTCACGGCACTGAAATCACGCTGCATCTTAAAGACGATGCCAAAGAGTTTGCCGATGACTATCGTCTGCAAGGGTTGGTGCGCAAATACTCCGACCATATTGAAGTGCCCGTGCGTATGCCGAAAACTGAAACGGCGAAGGACGACGAAGGCAACGATATTGAAGGCAGTGAAATCACCACGTGGGAAACGGTTAACGAAGCGACTGCATTGTGGGCTCGTCCTAAAAGCGATGTGACTGAGGATGAGTACAAGGCATTTTACAAGCATGTTGCCCACGATTTTAGTGACCCGCTAACCTGGAGCCATAATAAGGTTGAGGGCAAACTGGAATACACCAGCCTACTCTACGTGCCAGGCCGTGCTCCGTTTGATATGTTTGATCGTGATGGTGCGAGAGGCGTCAAGCTCTATGTTCAGCGTGTGTTCATTATGGATGACGCCGAGCAGTTCTTGCCCCTGTACTTGCGCTTTATCAAGGGCGTATTAGATACCCGCGATCTCTCTTTGAACGTTTCTCGTGAACTGCTCCAGCAAGATCCTAAAGTCGATAAGATCAAGGGTGCGCTGAC
Source organism: Halomonas sp. GT (assembly GCF_002082565.1). NCBI lineage: Bacteria > Pseudomonadati > Pseudomonadota > Gammaproteobacteria > Oceanospirillales > Halomonadaceae > Halomonas > Halomonas sp. GT. Next base: position 2,491,820 of record NZ_CP020562.1, on the reverse strand, counting down.
CAAGCGTGCGCTGGATATGCTCAAAAAGCTGGCGAAAGACAACGAGCAGTACCAGACCTTCTGGAACACATTTGGCAGTGTGCTAAAGGAAGGGCCCGGTGAAGATGCTGCCAATCGCGAAAAGATTGCGGGCCTGCTTCGTTTTGCCTCAACGCACACCGACACTGCCGCCCAGGAGCAGTCTCTTGCCGACTATGTTGAGCGCATGAAAGAGGGGCAGAAGAAGATTTACTATGTGGTCGCCGACAGCTTTAATGCGGCGAAAAACAGCCCCCACTTAGAGATCTTCCGTAAGAAAGGTATCGAGGTGCTACTGCTATCAGACCGTATTGACGAGTGGCTAATGAGCCATCTCACTGAGTTTGATGGTAAGTCGTTTGCCGATGTGGCTAAAGGTGAATTGGACCTTGGCGATGTGGAAGACGAGGAAGAGAAGAAAGCACAGGAAGAAACGGCTAAAGCCAAAGAAGACTTGGTTAAGCGCGTCAAAGAAGCGTTAAGCGGTGGTGTTCAAGAAGTGAAAATCACCCACCGTCTGACGGATTCGCCTGCCTGTGTGGTGCTTCCTGAGCACGAAATGGGCTATCAGATGCGTCGTATTATGGAAGCCGCTGGCCAGCCATTGCCTGAGGTGAAGCCGATTCTTGAGCTGAACCCCAACCATGCCCTGGTGGCGCGTCTGGAAAATGCTGACGGCGATCTGTTTGGCCAGTTGGCGCATATATTGCTGGATCAAGCGATTATTGCTGAAGGTGGTCATCTGGATGACCCCGCCGCCTATGTTAAGCGGCTTAATAACGTCTTAACGGCGTGATGAGTCAGTAGTTGATTGATGCGGCCCGCTTGGATATCCAAGCGGGCCGCTTGTTTTAATAGAGATGATGATAAAGTAAGTGTTAAACGTACGAGACCAATGATCAGGATATCGTCATGGCTGATGAGCAGCAGATGAATGTCGCAGTGCTGGGGGGCGGAAGTTTTGGCACCGCTTTGGCGAGTATTGCAGCAGATAATGGCGCAAAGGTGCGTCAGTGGATGCGCGATGAAGCTTTGGTGACGCAAATAAATCACGAGCATCGCAATGGGCGCTACCTGCCACATTATGTAATCAATCCCGCGGTTATCGCGTCCACCGATCTCCAGTTAGTGCTAGAAGACGCTGAACTAGTGCTGATTGCTATTCCTTCCAAAGCGTTCCGTAGTGTGGTTCAGGCTGCAAAGCCTTGGTTAACTTCGGAGAAAATTTTAGTCAGCACTACCAAAGGTATTGAGCAAGATAGCTTTTTGTTAATGAGCCAGGTGCTTGAGCAGGAAACAGGCTTCCCCCATATTGGCGTCATTGCGGGGCCTAATTTAGCGTCTGAAATCGCTGATAAGCAGTTGACCGCTACCGTCATTGCTAGCGCCGATGCGCTTACCAGAACGCGAGTGCAGCAAGCGTTAGGCTGTCGCTATTTTCGTGTATATGCCAGCAATGATCGTCATGGCGTTGAGCTAGGTGGGGCGCTTAAAAATATCTATGCCATTGCGGCAGGTATGGCCGCAGCGCTGGGAATGGGAGAAAACACTCGAAGCATGTTGATGACGCGAGCATTAGCAGAAATGAGCCGCTTCGCAGTTGCGCAAGGTGCTAACCCAATGACGTTTTTAGGCTTGGCTGGCGTCGGTGATTTAATTGTTACCTGCTCTTCAAATCTATCCCGCAACTATCGGGTTGGTTACGCCATGGGGGAGGGGCGAGGTCTTGATGAGGCAGTGTCGGCATTAGGTCAGGTAGCTGAAGGGGTAAATACCGTCAAGCTTGTTTGCGCTAAAGCGCGTGAAATGGGTGTTTATATGCCGTTGGCTGAGGGCCTAAATCGTGTGCTGTTTGACGGTGTGCCCGCCCAGGAGATGGCGCGTACTCTGATGATGGGCGAGCAAAGTAGTGATGTGGAATTTATTCTGCCTCGTGAAGATGTTCAGCAGGCCCATCGTGATCAGGCGACTGCCGATAGTGGAGGCGAGCATGAGTAGTGGCTTGAGTCGAGGTCTAACTAACATGCTGATTATGCGACATGGGGAAGCTGCGTCAGGGTTTCCAGACCATGCTCGACCACTTACGCAGCGGGGAGAGCAGGAGGCCGACACGATGGCTCACTGGCTGTCCTTGCGTATTAAACAGGACGAGCTGCCTTGCCCGACGATTTATGCCAGCCCTTTTCTGCGAGCACAGCAGACTGCTCAGCAGATTTGTGATGCCTTGGGCGCGCCGCTAAACACATTGGCGTTTATTACCCCGGAAGATTCGCCTTCTGATGTGATTGATTGGTTGCTAAATCAATCTGCAGATGCCCCGATTATGCTCGTCAGCCATATGCCGCTGGTGGGCGAATTGGTGGGGCTTTTAGTGGAAGGTGTACCGAGCCAGGGGGTTGGCTTTCCTACCGCCGCTATTGCAGAGTTGGAGGCTGAGGTATGGGCCGCCGGTTGCGGGCAGCTAAAGCGCTTTACCCAGCCAAGTCAGTTGCTATAAAGCTAATAGACACAAAAAAGCGGCTGCAGAAGCAGCCGCTATGACATTGCGGTCACTTGTTGGTCGACGTTATAGCAATGCGTCCAGCTTCTCTTTTAACAAGCCATTGACTTGCTGAGGATTCGCTGTGCCGCGGGATGCCTTCATGACTTGGCCAACGAAGTAACCAATCATCTTGCCGCGTTTCTCTGGCTCAGAATCACGATATTGGGCAACCTGAGCAGGACTCTCAGCGATAACCTGATCAATCATTGCTTCAATCGCGCCAGTATCCGTGACTTGCTTCAAGCCTTTTGCGTCAATGACGGCGTCGGCGCTATCGCCTTGGCCATTCCACAATGCTTGAAAGACTTGCTTAGCAGCTTTGCCGTTAATGGTGTCATCAAGTACGCGACTAATCAGCTCGCCGAGCTGTTTTGCGGAAACAGGGCTGTTCTGAATGCTTAGGTTTTCACGGTTAAGCGCACCCGAAAGTTCACCTTGCACCCAGTTGGCAGCCTGTTTAGCATCGCCGCACACTTGCTGTACTTCTTCGAAAAACTCGGCCATTTCACGGCTAGCAGATAGTACATGGGCATCATAGGCTGATAAGCCTAGCTCATTCTGGAAACGCGCCCGCTTATCGGCAGGAAGCTCTGGCAACTGGCTGCGAAGATGATCAAGGTAAGCTTGATCTAACACTACGGGCAACAAATCGGGGCAGGGGAAGTAGCGATAGTCGTTAGCTTCCTCTTTGGTGCGCATGCTGCGGGTTTCATCGCGTTCAGGATCAAACAGGCGGGTTTCCTGTACGACCTTGCCGCCGTCTTCGATCAGCTCAATCTGGCGCTCGACCTCATAAGCAATGGCGCGCTCAACAAAGCGAAACGAATTGACGTTTTTGATTTCCGCGCGAGTGCCGAAGGCTTCTTGGCCTTTTGGGCGCACTGAAACGTTAACGTCGCAGCGCATTGAGCCTTCCGCCATATTGCCGTCGGAAATGCCCAAATAGGTCACAATAGAATGAATCGCTTTGAGATACGCGGCGGCCTCTTTTGCACTGCGCATATCCGGTTCAGAGACAATTTCCAGTAGCGGTGTGCCCGCTCGGTTAAGGTCGATGCCCGTCATGCCGTGGAAGTCTTCGTGCAGCGACTTGCCAGCGTCTTCTTCAAGATGGGCGTGATGAATACGAATACGCTTGGTCGATTCGTCATCTAGGGTGATTTCAACATCACCTGCGCCGACGATCGGATGATACATCTGGCTGGTTTGGTAGCCCTTGGGCAAATCGGGATAGAAGTAGTTTTTACGGTCGAACACCGATACTTCAGGAATGTCGGCGTGTACCGCAAGCCCAAATTGAACGGCCATGGCAACGGCCTGCTCGTTTAGCACAGGCAGAACGCCGGGTAGGCCAAGGTCAACAGCACAGGCTTGAGTATTCGGTTCTGCACCAAAAGCGGTGGAAGCGCCGGAGAAAATTTTCGAACGAGTTGCGAGCTGAACGTGTACTTCCAGCCCAATCACGGTTTCCCATTGCATTAGGCGTTCTCCTCGGCAAAAGCAGGGCGTTGTAAGTGCCAATCAGTGGCTTGCTGGAATTGGTGAGCCACGTTTAGCAGCTGTGCTTCTGCAAAGTGGGTGCCCAGAATTTGCAGGCCAACCGGGCGGCCATTGGAAAAGCCTGCAGGAACACTGATGCCAGGAATGCCGGCTAGGTTAACGGCGATGGTGTAAATGTCCTGTAGATACATGGACACCGGATCTTTCTTAGCGCCAAGATCAAACGCGGGCGTTGGCGATGCTGGCCCCATCAGCACGTCTACATCTTCAAAGGCGTCCAGGAAGTCCTGTCTAATCAAACGACGCACTTTCTGCGCTTTGGTGTAGTAGGCGTCAAAAAAACCTTCAGAAAGCGTGTGTGTGCCAATCAGGATGCGCCGCTTAACTTCATCACCGAAGCCTTCCGCACGAGACCGCGTGTAGAGATCAATGAGATCGGCCGGTGCATCACAGCGATGCCCGAAGCGCACGCCATCATAGCGAGAGAGATTCGAGGAAGCCTCGGCGGGGGCGATGACGTAATAAGCCGGAATCGCATAGTGAGTATGCGGTAGGCTTACTTCACGTACAGTCGCTCCCAGTGATTCATATACGCTCACTGCTTCGCGGACTGCTTTTTCAACCTCAGGGTCTAAACCATCGCCAAAGTACTCCTTCGGCAGGCCGATTTTGAGACCGGAAAGCGGTGCGTTGAGCGTTTCTGTGTAGTCGGGAACGCCGCGGGCAACGCTGGTAGAATCGCGCACGTCATGTCCCGCTATGACATTGAGTAGATGCGCGCAGTCTTCAGCACTTTTCGCCATTGGGCCAGCCTGGTCGAGGCTAGACGCGTAGGCAATGATGCCATAGCGAGAAACTCGACCATACGTAGGTTTCAAGCCAGTGATGCCGCAAAACGCTGCAGGCTGACGAATAGAGCCGCCAGTATCTGTGCCCATCGCAGCAGGTACAAGGCCTGCTGCTACTGCTGCGGCACTGCCACCTGAGCTGCCACCGGGAACCGCAGTAAGGTTCCAGGGGTTTTTGACCGCGCCAAAATAGCTATTTTCATTGGAAGAGCCCATAGCGAACTCGTCCATGTTGGTTTTGCCCAGGCTAACGGTGCCCGCAGCGTTAAGTTTTTCTACCACGGTGGCATTGTAAGGGGCGATAAAATTATCGAGCATTTTCGAACCGCAGCTGGTTTTCACCCCTTGCGTACAAAAAATATCTTTCAGTGCGAATGGAATGCCTGTTAGCTTGCCAGCCTTGCCAGCAGCACGAGCATTGTCGGCAGCTTCTGCCTGATTGAGTGCTTGCTCGGCGGTGACAGTAATAAAGCTATTGAGCGAGCCATCAGCTTTTTCAATACGCTGTAAAAAATGCGAAGTCAGCTCTCGGCTGGATAGTTCACCGCTTTTCAGAGAGGCGGCAAGCTGCGTTACGGTTTTATCATGCATGACCCGGAAGCTCCGTTCGGGGGCGAATAGAAAGAGCAGAAAATAGCGGCCTTTGCGTGGTAATATGACTACTCCACCACGCGGGGGACGAGATATAGGCCATTTTCTACTGCCGGAGCACAGCGCTGGAAAGCGTCGCGCTGATTAGTTTCCGTGACTTCGTCGGCTCGCAGCCGTTGCGTGGCATCCAGCGGGTGCGCAAGCGGCGCAACGCCATCGGTGTCCAGGCTTTGTAGCTGGTCGACCATGTCCAGAATGCGGCTTAGATCGTCGACAAAACCACTGGCTTGGTCATCGCTAACGGCGAGTCGGGCCAAGTGTGCGGCCCGGCGCACATGAGATTCTTCAAGCGCCATGATCGAATTTTCCTCGCAAACGTAATGGAACATATTCCGCGTTCAGCGGTATACATACGGTCATCTTAAATTCGTCTTGTGTAGCAGACGTAGAAAATAGCCGCAAAAGGTACCACATATTGACCCTAACGGGCAGTATTAGGCACGACTCGTGCTTGCTGCCAAGGGGTAGCGGTGATACCGTTTGCATCCGCACAGGGTTCCCGGTCTGCACTAGGTAACAACATCCATGTTCAAACGTTTGAGGGGGCTGTTTTCCAGCGATCTGTCGATCGACTTGGGTACGGCCAACACACTGATTTATGTACGCGGTCGTGGCATCGTGCTCGATGAACCGTCCGTAGTCGCTATCCGCCAGTCTGGCAACATGCGCAGCGTGGCGTCGGTTGGTACCGACGCTAAACGTATGCTCGGTCGCACGCCAGGCAATATTACCGCCATCCGCCCGATGAAAGATGGTGTTATTGCCGATTTCACCGTGACTGAGCAGATGCTTCAACACTTTATTCGTAAAGTGCATCAAAGCACCTTCTTAACGCCCAGTCCTCGTGTCTTGGTGTGCGTTCCCTGCATGTCAACGCAGGTTGAACGGCGCGCGATTCGCGAGTCAGCAGAAGGTGCTGGCGCACGTGAAGTGTTTTTGATCGAAGAGCCGATGGCCGCCGCAATTGGTGCCGGGCTTCCGGTTGAAGAAGCGCAGGGTTCAATGGTGGTTGATATTGGTGGTGGTACTACCGAAATTGCCATTATTTCGCTAAACGGCGTGGTCTATTCAGAGTCTATCCGTGTCGGCGGTGACCGTTTTGATGAGGCCATCACTGCATATGTGCGTCGTCACTATGGCAGCTTGATTGGTGAGGCTACCGCCGAGCGAATCAAAGAAGAGATTGGCTGTGCCTATCCAGGTGGCGAACTGCGCGAAATTGACGTGCGTGGTCGTAACCTAGCGGAAGGTATACCGCGTAGTTTCACACTGAACTCCCATGAGATTCTCGAAGCGCTTCAAGAAACGTTGGGATCTATTGTGGCAGCGGTCAAGAGTGCTCTTGAGCAATCACCACCTGAGTTGGCTTCCGATATCGCTGAGCGTGGTTTGGTGCTGACCGGTGGCGGCGCGCTGTTGCGCGATCTCGATAAATTGATCGCTGAAGAGACAGGCCTGCCGGTAATTGTGGCTGAAGATCCGCTCACTTGTGTGGCCCGAGGTGGCGGCAAGGCGCTGGAAATGATTGATCAGCATACCTTCGAGTTGCTGTCGAGCGACTGATCGTAGCGGTTTATCGCGGGGGATTGCCTATTAAACCGCTATTTTCGCACGAGTCATTGCCGGGGTATCGGCTATTCTTCTGTGTGCTATTAGCAAGCATTTTAATGTTTGCCGATCAGCGATTTACCCGCATGGAAGATGTGCGCGCCCAAATGACGATGATTGTTGCCCCAATTCAGTGGGTCGTTAGCGTGCCTAGCGATCTGCTTAACTGGGGTGCGCTTGCGCTTTCAGATCAGCAGGCGCTTGTCGATGAGAATCGACGCCTGCGTGAGCAAATTTTGACGCTTTCACATCGTGGGCAGCGGTTGGCTAATTTGACCGCGGAGAACGCCGAATTACGTGATCTTCTGAAAGCAGCTCAACGTAGAGATATTCCTTACATAACCGCTGAGCTACTGTCGCTAGATAATGACCCTTTTAGTCATCAGATGGTAGTTGATCGAGGGCATCGAAATGGAGCCTATGTTGGTCAGCCGGTGATTGATGCTTTTGGTTTAGTAGGGCAGGTGACCGCTGTATCGGCGTACTCAAGCCGCGTTTTGTTACTGGCTGATGCGAGCCATGCGTTACCCGTTCAGGTGAACCGTAATGGCCTGCGATTTATCGTACAGGGTGCCGGTCGTTACGGAAGTGTAAATGTTTTGCATGTGCCGGATACGGCAGATATACGCGAAGGTGATCTGCTAACTACGTCGGGGTTGGCAGGCCGCTTCCCACCCGGTCATCCTGTCGCTAGGGTGACTGACGTTTATCACGACCCAGGCCAGCCTTTTGCTCAAGTAACTGCAGAGCCAACTGCTCAGTTGCAGCGTTCACGTCACTTCCTATTGCTGTTCCCGCCGCCCCGCGAAGAAATAGAGGATACTGTTTGGGGTGAAGATATGGAGATTTCAGCCGCTGCACTGCACGCTGCTCAACGTATTGGTTTGCAGCAGGATGCGGCACGGGAGGTGCAGTAATGGCTAAGACGCCTGTAGTGTCGCTTATCTTCGTATGGTTTACGCTTGTATTTGCATTGTGCTTACAGGTCATGCCTTTAGCAGAAGGGTGGCAAGTATATCGTCCTGAGTGGATAGGGCTAATGCTGATTTACTGGTGCATGCGAACGCCTGATAGAGTTGGCGTTTTCCATGGGTTTGTTATTGGCATTCTTATGGATTTAATCGAAGGGACTGCACTCGGTCAGCATGCGTTAATATTATCGCTGTTGGCTTTCCTATGTGCTTTGGTTTACCCCCGCTTTCGTGCTTATTCTCTAGTGCAGCAATCTGTTCTTGTGCTGGTCTTATTAGGCTTGGTGCAGCTGATTGAGCAGTGGTTACGCACACTGACGGGGGATTTTTCTATCCATTTGTCTTTTCTGATTCCGTCACTGATCAGCGCCATTCTGTGGCCGTGGTGGTCTACCATGCTAAAAGCACTCGAACGACGTTTAGCAAGCGTGTAATGGTTTATAGTCCATGAGGGCATTGAAGTTTAATAAGCTGCTGGAGTTGCTTTAATGGATGGTTCACTTTCTGCCGCAGCCACCATATCGTCGCCTGTGTTATGCCTTGCTTCGGCATCGCCCAGACGCAAGGCGCTGTTAGCTTCGATAGGCGTGACGGTCGAGGTCATGCCAAGTGACGTAGATGAAACGCCCCTTGAGGGGGAGTCTGCCCAAGCTTATGTGGAGCGTTTGGCTAGTGCTAAAGCGCAAGCAGCTGTTTCAAAAACCACCCTTCCTGTATTGGGTTCAGATACAGCCGTGGTGATTGATGAGCAAATACTAGGTAAGCCAATTGATGAACATGATGCAGCCGTTATGCTTAAGAAGTTGTCGGGGCGTCATCATAATGTATTAACAGCGGTCGCTGTGGCTGGCCCCAAGGGTGTACTCTCTTGTTGTGTAACCACGGTCGTCAAAATGCGCGTAATCAGTCAACAGGAAATTGCTGACTATTGGCAAACCGGCGAGCCAGTCGACAAAGCTGGAGGCTATGCCATCCAAGGTTTAGCCGCTGTGTTTGTTGAAGAAATAAAGGGCAGCCATTCAGCAGTTGTAGGGCTGCCACTATATGAAACAACACGTTTGTTGTGCCAGCAAGGGGTGCCAATCTGGTCGGGCTACTATCAGCAAAGATAACCGCCATTTCGCCGCCTGCTGTGTTGGCAAGGATACTGTGACTCAATAAGGAATTTTGCATGAGCGGTGAAGTCCTCATCAATTTAACGCCAATGGAGACCCGCGTTGCGCTGGTGGAAAATGGTGTCTTACAAGAGGCACTCATTGAACGCTCACGTAGGCGGGGAATTGTAGGTAATATCTACAAAGGCAAAGTAGTGCGTGTACTGCCTGGTATGCAGGCTGCTTTTGTTGATATTGGCCTTGAGCGTGCAGCGTTTATTCATGCCCATGAGGTAATGCCCCCTGGCACCCCTAATGATGAGCAGCAGACTATTGGTCAGCTGTTACATGAAGGTCAGGCGCTTGTCGTTCAAGTTACCAAAGATCCCATTGGCACCAAGGGTGCCAGGCTCACTACCCATCTCTCGATTCCTTCGCGTTATCTCGTCTATATGCCGGACTCTCCCCATCATGGTGTGTCTCAGCGCATTGAAGATGAGCGAGAGCGGGAGCGATTGAAGGCGCTGCTAGATAAAGGAATTGATGAGCAGACTATCGAAGTAACCGGCGGCTTTATCGTGCGCACGGCGGCAGAGGGCGTCGGCGATGAAGAGCTGGCAGGTGACATGTACTTCCTGCTGCGTATTTGGCGAAAAGTAAGTGAGCGTAAAATAACGGCTGCATCACCCAGTGTGATCTACGACGATCTCCCGTTGTTTATGCGTACGTTGCGGGATGTCATGCGCGATGATATTGAAAAAGTGCGTATCGACTCTCGCGAGAACTTTGTCAAGCTGGTCGAGTTCGCTGAAGAGTTTATGCCAGATGCGGTAGACCGTATCGAGTATTATCCTGGCGAGCGCCCCATCTTTGATCTGTATAGTGTTGAAGATGAAATTCAAAAAGCACTGGGACGTAAGGTTCAGTTGAAGTCCGGTGGCTATCTGGTTATCGACCCGACTGAAGCGATGACCACGATTGATGTGAATACGGGTGGTTATGTCGGTCATCGTAATCTTGAAGAAACGATTTTTAAAACGAACCTGGAAGCGGCGACCGCGATTGCACGTCAGCTAAGGCTCCGTAATCTTGGTGGCATCATTATTATCGATTTTATCGATATGGCGGATGTAGAGCATCAGCGCCAGGTGTTACGTGTGCTTGAGAAAGCGCTAGAGCGTGATCATGCAAAGACGAAATGTACCGGGGTGACTGAGCTCGGTTTGGTGCAGTTGACCCGTAAGCGCACTCGGGAAAGCCTAGAGCAAACATTGTGCGAAGCTTGCCCAACATGCAGTGGGCGAGGGACGTTGAAAACGCCTGAAACTGTTTGTTACGAGATATTTCGCGAGATATTACGCGAAGAGCGTGCCTACAGTGCAGAAACGTATATGGTGCTTGCTTCTCAGCCGGTGGTTGACAGGCTGTTGGACGAAGAGTCTGCTGCGGTGGCTGACCTTGAAACGTTTATTAATAAAACCATTCGTTTTCAAGTAGAGCAGCACTACTCCCAAGAACAGTACGACATCGTACTAATGTAATGTTAGCGCTACGTTCGTTATCTCGATGGTGCCTGGTAGTGATCGCCTCGCTACTAGGAAGCCTTGCTGTCTTCCTGTTATTGGCCCGCTTATTAATTAGTCAATCCAGTCTGTTAACCCCGAAAATAGAAGCGTTATTAGAGGCCCGTGTGGGAGTGCCCGTTATTATAGAGCACCTATCGCTATCATTGGCTCGTAACGACCTAGTTTTGCAATTGGATGGCGTGCATTCAGCGGCACCTAATGGACAGCAATTAATATCCCTTGAAAGTGCACATTTACGGCTCGATGGTTGGGCGACGTTGAAAAGTATTGCGCCCGTGTTTAATGACGCGCGTATCACAGGCCTTGAGTTTCATTTATACCAACAGGAAGATGCTGCTTGGGGCTGGCCGGCACCAGCAGAGCTGCCGATTGTTATGTCCCAGGAGCCGACTGTTGATTTAGAGGCGTTGGACGCCTGGGCTGGCCTGATTCTTCGCCAGCGATTGTGGGTAGATAATACTCGCTTGGTGCTGCATGGAAGTCAGCAAGCCGTCACCTTGCACGCGCCTACCTTATTGCTCAATGGCGATGAGCGGCGGACGCGCCTGGAAGGTGCCGTCAAAATTTTAGAATCTCAAAGCGAAGGTTCGCAGAGAGTTGGGTCTCAAGAAATGGAGACTCAAGAAGCCCAAGAAACGTTGCCGGCCATTGCGATGAACGTGGAAATGCAGCCTGGAAAACAGGGTTTCCGTGATTTTTCAGCGGCGCTTCAACTGGACATGCAGCTGGATCACTTAGTGGCATTGGCCGCTGTTTTACGCTCCGATCGGATGCCATCCCTAGAGCAAGCGGGAGGTGAGGTTACGTTGTGGGGACGTTGGCATAGAGGGCGCTTAGATGAAGCTCGCTTGGTTGTCGATGTACCACAGCTGACCCTGCGTCACGAGATTCAATACGCTGTACTTCAAAATATTCAGGCCAATGCCCTTTGGCAACGAGACGGTGATGGCGGCGAAGCCTGGCTTAGTGGTAATGCTGAAAATGTCGAGTGGGCACGACCTGAAGGCGGAAGTGGTGGCCCTGCGTTGCCGCGGCATTGGTACTTGTCTCATCAGCCTGATCGTTGGGAAGTACGCACCAGCGCCTTTGAACTGGCTTCCTTGGCGGCTTGGCGTGACTATATTTTACTGCCTGAATCGCTTACTCGAGTGTTGCAGACATTGTCACCCCGCGGCCAGGTTCAGGGTTTGCGTTTAGGTCAGCATGAGGGGCATTGGGGGGTTGATGCGGCGTTAACCAATGTGGCGGTGCTGCCTTGGGAGCAAGCGCCAGGAGGGGGGCCGTTAGATGCCTGGGTGCAGGCAAGAGACTTCCGTGGCAGGGTAACGTTTAACAGTGCCGGTAGCAGTTCGCTGAATTTTCCTGAACTGTTTGAGTCACCCATGCTGTTGAGCCATGCAGAGGGCGTGGTGGAGTGGGTTTATGACGGCCCAAGCACCATGATCAGTGGCAGAGATTTACGCTTAGATTGGGATGGTGCCAAGGTAAGTGGAGGTTTTGGTCTTATTGCGAGTGAGCAAGGCGGCCAGTTTGGGCTTGATATTGCGTTTGCAAATGTTGATGCACTTAATTATCCACTTTCTCAGTGGTTGCCTGTTAAAGCCCTTGAGCCTGAGCTTCGTGAGTGGCTATTAACTGACGTAGGTGGTGTTGTTCCCCATGGCTCGCTAAAGCTTAGCTTTCCCTTTACCGGGGAAGAGGCTGATTCAGAAAGCCAGTTTGCTGAAGACATTTCTTCCACGTTGGCCCTCTCTGTCACGCAAGGACGATTACCTATCGCGCCTGAGTGGCCCATGCTTGAGGAGATTGAGGGCAGATTGGTTTGGAAAGATCAGGTGCTGGAGGCGACTATTCAGCACGCTGAAAGTCTGGGCATTGACGTCTCTGACGGGATGCTAAAGATGGCTGATGAGACGCTTAATTTGTCGGGAAGTGTCAGCAGTGATGGTAATTCACTTTTGGCATTTCTCCAGGCGATGCCTGAGATAGATATGCCTCTGCTTAATGAGGTCCGTGCAGAGGGCAGTGTTGAGGGTGATATTGCTTTATCGTTACCGCTGAATGCGCCAGACTCATTGGCGCTAGAAATTAATGCTCGACCGAATTTTACAACGCTTGCTTTTCAGCCTATCGACATTCCGCTAGAAGACCTTCAGGGGGAGATGACGTGGCAGCAGCACAATAAAAAAAGTGCTTTGCTCGGGCATGTGTCAGGTCAGTTGTCAGGTAATTCTATAGAGGCAGAAATCGATGTTCCGGACGACGGTATTGCTCTGCGTGGGAACATTGATGTCGCCACCTTATTTCAGCTGGTCAATATTCCCGCTGAGCAAGCTCGCCAATTGTTTGAGGGGCGTGCTCAGTGGCGTGGGCAGGTCAACCTGCAGCCATCACCTTCGATCGTCCTTGAAAGCCGTTTGCTTGGTATTACAAGCAGATTGCCGCCGCCTTTTAGTAAGTTGGCTGAGCAGCCATGGCCATGGCGGTTAAGTGCGGACTTTGATAGTGGCCGCTTAACAACGCAGTTAGCCGACATCGTCAATGCTCGCGTACAGCTTGGTCATAACGGCCTGGCTGGGGTGATTGCTTTGGGCAGTGCTGCCGCACCTGATAACTGGCCGACGCAGCTAGGTTGGAGCGTTGTCGCGCAGGTTGATGAGTTGCCTATTGATGACTGGCAGGAAGCGCTGTCACCGTTGATGCAGGCGCCGTCTTCATCGAATGGCGGTAGTGGGGATGCGCCAATATCAGTGATGCTTGGTACGCCTTGCGTGCATTTCCGTGATGCGTGTTTTGGTCGGTTAGAAGCGACAGGCAATATTGAAGGAAAACGCTTGGCGATGCAGTTAAGCGGCGACCTTATATCAGGTCGAGTGGATTATCAGCCCGATAGCGCGCTGCCGCTTGATATTGCCATCTCGTCGTTGGAGGTGGATCGGCTGTTTGATATGCCTGCCGCAGCACATGACAGCAGTGCTCCAACGCCAGGCTCGTGGATGGATGCCATCGAAACTCAGCACGCCACTCCGAGGGCGATGCCAGAATGGCTTAACCAGTTGCCGGATGGCAGGCTCAGAGTAGCTGATATTAGCGTTAGTGAAGGACGTTTTGGTCCGTTAACCGCTTATTGGCAAAGCCAGGACCAACGCTTTACTCTTTCACCAGTCGGCCTGACATTAGGGCAGCTCTCTGCCCGCGGAGAATTGGTGTGGGAAGGCAACGCTATTAATAGCCATACCCGCGCTGATGTTTCGATACAAGGTGGTGATGTGGGGACTGCGTTAGAGCGCTTAGGTCAACCAGTCGCCATGCGTAGCCGTGCCACGGATGTTAGCGCAGCGCTGACGTGGCCAGGTGCCCCTTGGCAATTTGAGTTAAGTCGGGCGGAAGGGGATATTCGCACCGATGTGCGTGATGGGCGCTTTGTAACGCTGGAATCTACACCGGCTCGCCTGGTTGGTCTTCTTAACTTCGACAATATATTGCGCCGCTTGCGTTTCGATTTTTCGGACGTGACAGGTCAAGGGACTGCGTTTGATAGGGTGCATGGCACGGCAGATGTCGCCGCGGGTCAATTACTGCTGCGTGGGCCGCTTTCCATTGAAGCGCCATCTACCACGTTAACACTGACGGGAAGCGTCAATCTTATACAACGTGAACTTGATCAGCGGCTAGGCGTCACACTACCTATTAGCCAAAGCTTGCCTATCGCAGCCATTGCCGTAGGTGCTCCGATTGTGGGTGGCGCTCTTTTTATAGCGGACCAGCTTTTTGGTAACGCGTTAGATCAAGCGACCACTATTCATTATCGCGTGCGAGGTCCGTGGACGTCGCCGCAGATTACTCTAGAAGGCCCTTAATGACTGCACATAAGAGCGATGTAAATACCGCTATTTCCATTTTGTTAACACCAAGTGGACTGGATTTAGATGCCCTGGATACAGGGCTGTCTTATGCCATGGGCGGAGGCATTGATTATGCAGACCTTTACTTTCAGCGTACTTGGCAAGAGGGTTGGGTGCTGGAAGATGGTGAAGTAAAAGAAGCCAGCTATAACATTGATGGCGGTGTTGGCGTGCGCTCCTTAGCGGGCGAGAAGACAGGCTTTGCCTACTCCAACCAAATTACCGCAGATGCACTAATGAATACTGGCCGCACGGCAGCTGGTATTGTACGTAGTGGGAAGCAGTTACCCGGGCAGCCGGTAGTGGCTGTTAGTGCTGCTGGTCGTTATGCAGGGCTTGACCCGCTTGCGGGACTTACCGCTGACGAAAAAGTGGCGATGTTGAAAGAAGCAGACCGTATAGCACGCGCGGCTGACCCCTGCATTAGCCAAGTGAGCGCCTCATTGTCAGGTACTTATGAAGTGGTATTAGTGCGTGCCAGTGATGGCACCTTGGCGGCAGATATTCGCCCATTAGTACGTTTTAACGTGAGTGTCATTGCGGCTAAAAACGGCCGTCGAGAGCGTGGCAGTGCTGGAGGTGGTGGCCGTTACTCAATGTCTAGGCTGCGGGATGAAAACGTAGCGGAACGTTATGCGAAAGAGGCTGTTCGCCAAGCCTTGGTTAACCTAGAGGCAGTCGATGCACCTGCTGGCCAAATGCCTGTTGTTCTTGGCGCTGGCTGGCCCGGCATTTTGCTTCATGAAGCGGTGGGCCACGGGCTTGAAGGCGATTTTAATCGCAAGGGCAGTTCAGCTTTTTCTGGGCGTATGGGGAAACGCGTTGCGGCGAAAGGGGTGACGGTCGTCGATGATGCTACCGTTGCTGACTGCCGTGGTTCGTTAAGCGTGGATGATGAAGGCACGCCTGGGCAATACACGCCGCTGATTGAAGACGGTATTTTGACGGGCTATATGCAAGACAAGCTTAATGCACGGTTAATGAATATGGCACCAACTGGGAATGCGCGGCGTGAATCTTTTGCCCATTTGCCGATGCCGCGTATGACCAATACTGTCATGCTGGCAGGGCAAGATGAGCCTGCTGACATTATTAAAAGCGTTAAGCGCGGTATTTATGCGGTCAGCTTCGGTGGTGGTCAGGTCGATATTACATCAGGCAAGTTCGTTTTTTCAGCCAGCGAAGCCTATCTCCTTGAAGATGGCAAAATTACTGCGCCTGTCAAAGGGGCTACCTTGATTGGCAACGGTCCTGAGGCAATGGGGCGTGTTTCAATGATTGGCCATGATATGGAAATGGACACGGGTATAGGTGTGTGCGGCAAAGAGGGACAGGGTGTGCCAGTAGGCGTCGGTCAGCCCACCCTTAAGCTGGATGAGCTGACGGTCGGCGGAACCCAGTCTGCGTGACTTGATTGTCATCACTTGGTCTTTATGACCTAGTCTTTATGACCCAGTCATTAAGGCATACAGGGGTTAGAGTGCCAGGGTATCGCGTAAGTGTTTGAACAGCTTGCGCGAGCTGGTCGGCGGTTTACTTTGCTCACGCTCTTTGCGTGCATTGCGCACCAGTTGTCGTATTGCCTGACGGTCAGCGTTTGGATATTCCGCCATAAATAAATCTACAGCGCTGTCACCTTCTTCGACTAACCGGTCGCGCCATTTTTCTAGTCGGTGAAAGGCATGATCGCGCTGCTCTTTTTCCTGCTCGATAGCGTCGAAGACACCCTGTATGGCAGTAAGATCCTCTTTGCGGATAAGCTTGCCCACATATTGCATATGGCGACGGCGGCCTTCATGGGAGCGGATGCGCGAGGTTTCTTCTATAGCGCGCAACATGTCATCAGAAAGCGGAAATTTTGCGCGCTCGGCAGGTTTCATCGCGATAAGCGTTTCGCCAAGTGCTTGGAGGGCATGCATTTCTCGCTTGAGCTGAGACTTACTAGGGCGCTCTTCTTGTTCATCATTATCGAAGGGCTCGGGGCGTTGCTTAGGCATACTAGAACTCACTAATTAGTTTCGTTTGCAGCATTATATCAGGCTGCGACCACAACATTGATCCGCCAATGCGATTCAGGCGAAAAGGAGGCCAATATGGCACAAGCATTTGATGCAGCGGCCCAGCAGGTACTGTTAACGCAACGCGCTGAAGAAGCACTTGCGCTAGCAAAAAAATTAGGCGCAGATGCTGCTGAAGTCGGCGCTAGTGTAGATCAAGGCCTTGGGATAAGCGTGCGTCTTGGTGAGGTGGAAACTGTCGAACTTTCACGTGATCAAGGAATTGCCATTACGCTATATGTTGGGCAGCGCAAGGGCAGCGCCTCGTCTACCGATGCCAGCAGTGCGTCAATTAAAGCCACGGTGGAGAAGGCCCTGGCAATTGCTCGTTATACAGGTGAGGATCCTGCCGCAGGGTTAGCAGATGCGTCGCTAATGGCAACTGACCTGCCTGATCTTAAAGTACATTATCCATGGGCGTTGACGACAGACGAAGCAATCGATTTGGCGCTGGCGTGTGAGAAAGCAGGGCGTGATGTGGTGGGGATTCACCAGTCGGAAGGCGCTTCGCTATCTAGCGGTGAGGGAGTGCGAGTTTACGCTAACAGCCACGGTTTCCTCGGTACCCAGAAAGGCAGTAGTCATTCACTTTCCTGCATGCTGATTGCACAGGATGAGAAGGGGATGCAGCGCGATTACGATTATACTTCGGCTCGTAATCCTGCCATGCTTCGAGACCCTGCGGAGGTTGGCCGCGAAGCGGCGTCACGCACGCTACGTCGGTTAGGTGCTCAACGGCCGCCAACAGGCACCTTCCCGGTGCTATTCGACCCGTCACTTTCCAGCGGCCTGGTAGGTCACTTAATGGGGGCGTTGGCAGGTGGAGCGCTTTATCGCGAATCCTCTTTCTTATGTGATCGTTTAGGTAGCTCGCTATTCCCGAGCTGGTTTGGCCTGGAAGAACGGCCTATGGAGGTCGGAGCGACGGCTAGCTCGCCGTTTGATGCTGAGGGCGTTCAGACTCGCAACAATCGCTTTATTGAGCAGGGTAGCGTTGCCAGCTATATGCTGTCTGCTTACAGTGCGCGGCGCTTAGGCATGCAATCTACAGGTAATGCTGGCGGTGCGCGTAATTTACGTTTGTTAGCGCCGCTGACGCCCCGCGATGACTTGCTGAAGCAGATGGGGCGTGGCATTTGGGTGACTGAACTAATGGGGCAGGGGGTTAACGGCGTAACAGGCGACTATTCGCGAGGCGCTGCCGGCTTTTGGGTTGAAAATGGCGAAATACAGCACCCTATTGAGGAGTTCACCATTGCCAGTAATTTGAATAGCATGTTTGCGGGTTTGGTAGCTGTCGGTGATGACATTGATACCCGTGGCAGTATTCACACGGGTAGCTGGCTAATTGATGCAATGACCGTCGCTGGTAACTAACAACGGAGGTAACAGTTCAGTTAACACGTTGGCTGACGCTGTTTTACTGATGTTAGTGGTCTTCATCAAAACGTGCGTCGAACAGTGCTTCAATGGCCTCTAGTGCTTGTTCGGCGTCGTCGCCTTCCGCATGGATTCTAAGTTCAGTGCCACAGGGAGCGGCCAGCATCAATAACGACATAATGTTGGCCGCATCTGCCATTTGCTGTTGTTTGTAAACGTGAATATTGGCCGAAAACTGTTGGCCACACTTGACGAGTTTCGTCGCTGCACGAGCATGAAGGCCGCGCTGATTAGTGAGTGTTAAGGTTCTTTCTGGCACTCTGGTTCCTTTTTGCCGAGTGGGGTCGTGAAGAAAAAGCGTTGCTTATTGTGCGTTTGTTGAAGGCGAGGATGTGGAGGGCTGCTGTTCACTAAGAGTGTACTGCAAGCCTAGCTCACGATGACGGAGTTGAACCTCTCCCGCTTGTTTAACCAGCATTTGCGCCAGTTGTTCCACCATATAGACAGAGCGGTGCTGCCCGCCGGTACAGCCAATAGCAATCGTCATATAACTGCGCTGGCTATTTTGGTAAGCGGGTAGCCACTTTTCCAACCATGTCTGGATATCATTGCGCATTTCTTCTACGACGGGATATCCCTTCAGAAAGTTGATGATGTTCGCGTCACGCCCAGTGTATTGGCGCAGCGTAGGGTCCCAGTAGGGGTTTGGTAAGCAGCGCACGTCAAAGACGAGATCGGCATCAAGTGGGACACCGCGTTTATAGCCAAATGACTCTAGGGTCAGCGTTAATCTATCTTCACGCTGTTGGGCAACTTGATCCGTTATCCTGCGGCGGAGGTCATGAACCGATAGACGCGATGTGTCGATCATTAGGTCAGCAAGATCACGGATGTCGAGTAGGGTTTCTTCTTCTTTATTGATGGCCTCTTCAAGCGTCATGTCACTATCACGCGTAAGAGGGTGACGACGACGCGTAGCTGAGTATCGCTCAAGAAGAATTCTGGCATCGGTGGTTAGATAGATAACCTGGAAGTGAATGCTTTTCTGACGCAAAGATTCAAGCATTTTTGGCAGCTGCTTTAGCGCAGCTGGTAAATTACGCGCATCGATACTTACCGCTAGTTGGGGACGTGCGCCTTGCTCACGAAGCTCATCCACAAGGGAGCCGAGTAGCATGGCGGGCAAATTATCGATGGCACAATAGCCAAGATCTTCTAACGCTTGTAAGGCGATAGATTTACCGGACCCTGAACGGCCGCTAATGATCACCAGTTGCATAGAGTTTCTCTTGGCATGCCAATAAAAATGGAGGTTAACGTTAAATTAGTAGGCAGTGTCTAGCGGTGGACCATCTAGGTAACAGATTGTTCACGAATTTTTGCTGTTATAAGGTCCAATAGCTCACGCTGGCTAGCCGCTTTACGAAGCTGCTGACGTGTGTCAACGCTGTTCATGATAGACGCTACTTGCCCTAATAAGGCTAAGTGCGTGTCGTCTGCCTCTTCGGGAACTAAAAGGACGAAAACAAGATCGACGGGATCGCCATCGATAGCATCGAAATCCACGGGCTCAGCTAACTTTAAAAAACCAGCGATAGGTGAGCTGCAATGAGGGCTACGGGCGTGAGGAATAGCAACGCCGTTGCCTATTCCAGTGCTGCCCAGGCGCTCGCGACCAATCAGGCGGCTGAAGACTTCTTGGCTATCTAGGCTTGGCGTGTTTTGCGCAATAAAGGTGCTGAAAAACTCCAGCACTCTTTTTTTGCTGCCCCCGGGGACGTCATACAGCACGCGCTCCGGGGGAAGAATAGTTTCCAACGTCATTGAGTTAACGCACGCCAGCGCCTTGGGCGCGAGCTTGTGCTTTTTCCTTGTGTTTAACGAGTTGACGGTCAATTTTGTCCGCTAGTGCATCAATCGCAGCGTACATATCGTTGTCTAATGCTTCTGCGTGTAGATCGGCACCTGCAGCATGCAGGGTGCAGGCAGCTTGCTGACGCTCCTTTTCAACAGATAAGGTCACTTGTACGGTGGTGATATTGTCATAATGGCGCTCAACGCGTTCCAGCTTCTCATTTACATAGTCACGCAAGGCGTCAGTCAGATCTACGTGATGACCAGTGATATTTACTTGCATTGACGTGCTCCTTATCCATCGGACTGTTCTTCGATTGTAACCCTTTTTGCGCTATTGCAAAGCCCTTAGACAGACTTTGTTCGTTAGCACTGCTTTATTAGCGTAAACGGCGGCGTTCGCTTGAAGAGGGTATGCCCATCGACTCGCGATATTTGGCCACCGTTCGCCTTGCCACACTAATGCCACCCTCTTCCAATAGCGACACGAGGCGGCTGTCTGAGAGAGGTTTCCCGGGCGGTTCATCTTGCACCAGTTTTTTGATTCGAGCCCGGATGGCGGTGCTGGAGTGACTGTCACCGCCGTCCTGGTTACTTACTTGGCTTGAAAAGAAGTATTTGAGTTCAAACACTCCGCGCGGAGTATGAATGTATTTCTGGGTGGTGACCCTGGAAATAGTGGATTCATGCATTTCTACGGCGTCTGCGATATCGGCTAAAATCAGCGGTTTCATGGCTTCTTCGCCGTGTTCCAGAAAGCCTATCTGGCGAGCTATGATTTCTCGGCCCACCCGCAGTAGCGTATCATTTCGGCTAGAAAGGCTCTTGATGAGCCAGCGAGCTTCTTGAAGATGCTCTTTTAAAAATTGGTTATCCTGGCTCTTGTCAGCCCGTTTGATGAGGCTTGCGTAGTCAGGTTGAATGCGTAAGCGAGGCAACGCCTCTGGGTTTAGCTCCAGGTGCCATCCTTCGTGGTCATGGCGTACGACTAAATCTGGCGTTACATAGCTGTCATCGGTGTCGCCAAAGGCACTTCCTGGGCGAGGATCAAGGCTGCGGATCAAGCGAATTACGTCATCAAGCTGCTCATCATCCAGACTTAACCGCCGCTTTAGCAGACGCACATCATCTTTGCCGAGTGCTTCAAGAAATTGACGTACTAACCGCTTGGCAGGCATGAGCAGCGGTGTATCTTCGGGTAGTGAAGCGAGCTGCAGCATTAAGCATTCCCGCAGGTCGCGAGCAAACACGCCGGTTGGCTCAAACTGTTGAAGACGAAGCAAGGTTGTTTCAACCTCACGTTGGCTAAGGCCTTCATGTCCTTGGGCTTTAAGTCCTTCGCGAAGGTCATTGAGAGGCTGGGTTAAGTAGCCATTGGCATCCAGTGCATCGATAAGGCTTTCAGCAATGGCATGGTCGCGTGGCGAAAAGTCTGTCATGGCGAGTTGCCAAAGTAAGTGGCCATGCAAACTTTGGCCAGCAGCTTGCCGCTCAAAGTCAGGCCCTTCGCTGCTGACACCATGGCTGCCTAGGTCTTGGTAAGTGTCTGACCAATCGCTGTCAGTAGAGAGTTCGTTAGGAATGCTTTCAGACCATTCAGCTTCCTGGGGTTCACTAACGGCCTGTTCGCCGAACTCATCTTCCTGCTCAAGCATAGGGTTGGCATCAAGTGCCTGCTGAATTTCTTGACGGAGGTCCAGCGTTGATAGCTGTAACAGGGCAATGGCCTGCTGCAGCTGAGGTGTCATGGTCAGCTGTGTACCGATACGCAATTGAAGAGAAGCTTTCATGACCATCTGAGAACCACTCGTTAATCAGAAAGCTCCACCCTAGTGCGAGTTATGGCTTGGTGCAAGTGCAATAAGCATGCCACCAATACTATTTTTTCTGCAGGTGACTGTTTACAGGCGGAAATCAGCCCCCAAATAAACGTCTCTAACCCGCTGGTTGTTGAGAATTTCCTGAGGTGGACCACTGGCGATGATATGGCCGTCACCTACAATGTAGGCGATATCGCAAATATCTAGTGTTTCCCTGACGTTATGGTCAGTAATTAACACGCCGATATGACGTTTTTTGAGGGCTCGAATGATCGTTTTAATATCGCCCACTGAGATTGGATCAACGCCGGCAAACGGCTCATCAAGCAGGATAAAGGCAGGCTCTGTCGCGAGGGAGCGAGCAATCTCAACACGTCTACGCTCTCCGCCCGAAAGACTCATGCCGAAGTTGTCACGAATGTGTGTGATGTGGAAATCTTCCAGTAGCGACTCAAGGCGCTGCTCCCGGGCGCTACGATCGAGTTCTTTGCGAGTTTCCAGAATGGCCATGATGTTGTCAGCGACGGAAAGTTTGCGAAAAATAGAAGCTTCCTGAGGCAAGTATCCAATGCCTGCCATTGCACGTTCATGCATGGGCGCATGGGTTAAATCAAGCTCATCAATGCCAACCTTTCCAGCGTCAGACTTTACCAAACCGACGATCATATAAAACGATGTCGTTTTGCCTGCGCCATTGGGCCCCAGCAGCCCTACCACGCTGCCTTGAGATATCTCTAGATTAATATCCTTAACGACACGGCGGCGTTTATAGCTTTTGGCTAAGTGATGGGCATAAAGTGTTTTTATCGGCGCTGTTTCTGATGCTGGTTCTGAGGCTGTGGTTTGAGGTGCAGGCTCTGCGTTATTTGTCGCCACTGGGCACTCCTATTGTTCCGGCTGAAGAGTCATGCGGATACGTTGTGGTTCACCACCACTAACATCGGAACGTGCCTGAACCACACCTTGGTCGATAAAATACTCTAATCGCCCACCTTCAAAACGGTCTGCTTGCTGAGTCAGTTCCGCTTGGTCAATTAGCTCTACCCGACGCTCGGCAACATGATAAATAATGCGCTTCGCCCAGCCTTCCATTGGGCTTGCTTGGTCTTCGAGCTGGTTGCGTATATAGGCGCGTCCACCGGTTGCAACAGCGCGCGATAGTTCGCCAGCATCGTTGCGTTGAATCTCCACGCGATCGCCGCGCAGCTGCATATTGCCCTGCCGAATATCGAC
The DNA here is from genome assembly GCF_002082565.1 of Halomonas sp. GT. Taxonomy (NCBI): domain Bacteria; kingdom Pseudomonadati; phylum Pseudomonadota; class Gammaproteobacteria; order Oceanospirillales; family Halomonadaceae; genus Halomonas; species Halomonas sp. GT. The sequence continues at coordinate 2,468,753 of NZ_CP020562.1, read as the reverse complement.
GTTGCCAGAATACACAGCGGTGCCTGCTCGTTGATCGAGATCTAAACGGTCAGCCTCTACTTCTACGGGGGCTTGGCTTTGCGCCATAACCGGTAGCGCTGCCGCTGAAATGGGTAGCGCAATGACGAAGAGTGCCGTGCGAATAAGAGCGTTCATCGCGACTCCTACTGAGAACGAGTGGCAGGCGGGTGAACGCCGCGCACGTTATTGGTTAAGCGGATCTGGCTATCATCCAGCCATACATCCATACGTGTAGCGTCTATGCGCTGTGGCGGTTGCTGAAGTATGGTTTCGGCATCGCTCCAAGCATGACGGGTGATGCCATCATAATGTAGTAACTCTGTATTCAACTGCCAGCCTTCATCAGGTGCAAGTAATTGGGCTGAGCCAGCTAAAGTGAGTGCCTGCGTGTCAGTATTTAGAGTGCCGGTCTCCGCTGTCGCTAGCCATTGACGCTCTTCGCTATCAAATAGTATCGCCCTGGGTGAGATGACATCGGTCATTGCCGTTTGAGGGGTATGGACTAAGCGTGGCGTCGTCAGCGATTGTTGGATAGCACCGGTGTCACCAAACAGAGTTATTTCTGCATTTTCTAATACATGGCCGGGCTCTTGAGCGCGAGCCTCAGGGTCGATTGATTGGTCTTGAGGGCCGCGCGGATCTAGCCACACCAGCACGCCACCTAAGGCAAGTACCATGGCGGTTATCCAAACGCGTTTCTTAACCCAAAAGCGCATTACGATTGGCCGTGTAGATACGTATCTAAGACAGCGTCCCAATGGCCTTGAGACATCAATAAAGTGTCGCAGATTTCACGTACAGCGCCGTGGCCACCAAGCCGGTCGGTGATCCAGTCTGCATGGGTATGCATATAATCCGGAGCATTAGGGACGGTGATGCCGACACCAGATCGTTTGATAGGAGCAAGATCTGGTAGGTCGTCACCACAATAAGCAACTTGTTCTAGCGTGATATCAAGGCGTTGGCATAGCGCGCGTAGCGTAGTGAGTTTATCTTCACACCCTTGGTAGACATGGCTAATACCCAAGGAGGCAGCACGTTGGCTGACCATAGGGGAATCACGTCCAGTAATTAACGCAACATGAATACCGACACGCTTCAATAGTTTGAGGCCATGGCCATCTTGGGTATGAAACGCTTTGATTTCGATACCGTCAGCTTGAAAATAGAGGCGACCATCGGTAAGTATGCCGTCAACATCAATGGCAAGTAATTTTACGCGGCGAATCCGGTCTTGTAGAGCGTCAGGTAGGGCCATGAAGCCTCCGTTATTAATTTTTGAAAAGAACGATTAAATGACACCGCTAGCAAGTAAGTCATGCATATGCAGTGCACCAATGGGGCGCTGCTGATCATCCACGACTGCCAGTGCGGTAATTCGACTGTCTTCCATGATGCGTACTGCTTCAGCCGCTAACACATCGGGGCCGATACGCTTTCCAGGGCGTGTCATAACATCATCAACTAGGACATCACGTAAATCATGAAACTGATCCAGTGTTCGGCGTAAGTCACCGTCGGTATAAACACCGGCAAGGCGTCCTTCGCTATCGACTACGCAGGTAAATCCCAGCCCTTGGCGAGTAATTTCCAGCAGTGCGTCCCTTAGCGGGCTGCCTAATGCTACTTGGGGGAGGCGTGATCCGTTGTGCATTAAATCCTTTACACGCAAAAGTAAGCGTTTGCCGAGGCTTCCGCCTGGGTGTGAAAGCGCGAAATCTTCCGCAGTGAAGCCGCGTGCCTCCAATAATGCCACGGCTAAAGCATCGCCTAAGGCAAGTGCTGCAGTAGTTGAGCTAGTCGGCGCTAAGTCGAGAGGGCAGGCTTCCCGCTCGACGCCACTATTAAGGTGAGCATCGGCGTGTTTAGCTAATGTGGAACCAGGGCGTCCAGTCATGCTGACAAGGGGGGTTCCTAAGCGTTTCAACAGGGGAAGCAGCGCGGTGACCTCTGCGGTTTCGCCAGAATTCGAGAGCGCTAGTACAACATCTGCGCGGGTGATCATACCGAGGTCGCCATGACTGGCTTCACCTGGGTGTACAAAAAAAGCAGGCGTGCCGGTGCTTGCTAATGTTGCGGCAAGCTTGCCCGCAATATGTCCGGACTTACCCATGCCAGTTACCACTACGCGGCCCTGGCAGGCAAGGATAAGTTCACAGGCGTGGTCAAAGCTCTCATCAAGCTTTGCCTGAAGTCCACCGATAGCGGCTTGCTCGATTTGCAATGTGCGCAGCGCACTTTCACGCAGTGGGCTAGGTGTCGATAGTGGCTGGCGCATGAGGACGTCTCTTTTCATAGGCGGTCAAAAGTAGGTCGATAAGAATAACATCTTGACGCGGTTTGTAGGTAAGGCGCGTATCCTACTCTTTATAGCCGTCGCAATAAGCGTCTCTGTTACTGTGAGTAGTGTTACGTTACGATGTTCGATAATATTTCGAAAACACTGTTTTTTAAACTGTCTGTTCTTTTAAACTACCTGTTTTTTTGAACTATCTGTTTTTAACTAACTCGTGCGTAGCCAGCATTATACTGATGCTGTTGCGGCAAGACGACCATCAAGGCCAGCTAGCCCATGACAGATGCTCCCTTCATCGAAATTGAAGATTTGTACTTCTCGCGGGGTGATCATGATATTTTTCGCGGAATCAATATGACGATTTCGCGTGGCCAAGTAACGGCTATCATGGGGCCAAGCGGTACCGGTAAAACGACCCTTTTAAAGTTAATTGGTGGACAATTAACGCCTGATCGCGGGCGAGTGCTAATCGACGGTCAAGATGTGCATCGCCTGTCGCGTAAGGCCTTGTTTACGCTGCGTAAGCGCATGGGCATGCTGTTTCAGAGCGGTGCACTATTTTCAGATCTTGATGTGTATGAAAACGTTGCCTTTCCGCTTCGGGTGCATACTGACTTGCCTGATCCTATGATACGTGACCTGGTGCTTCTCAAGTTACAGGCAGTCGGTTTGCGCGGAGCTAGGCACTTGTCGCCTGCTGAGCTTTCGGGGGGGATGGCAAGGCGTGTGGCGCTGGCACGGGCGGTAGCGCTTGATCCAGAGTTGATCCTTTATGATGAGCCTTTTGTCGGGCAAGACCCGATTTCTATGGGGGTTCTTGTACAACTAATTAAACGGCTTAATCAGGCACTGTCGCTTACGTCTGTGATCGTTTCACACGATATTAAAGAGACCCTCAGTATTGCGGATTATCTGTACCTCATTGCTGATGGGCAGGTGGTAGCCTCTGGCACGCCACTTAACTTAGATACGAACCAGGATCCCCGAGTGAGCCAGTTTATTCATGGAGAGCCAGACGGGCCGGTGCCGTTTCACTATCCCGCTGAGACACTTTACCGCGATATTCTAGGCCAAGCCTCTGCAGGGAAGGTGCGTTAAATGCAATCAAACATCAAACATGCTATCTCGAATGTTGCCCGGCTGGGGCAGAAGGGGTGTGATTCCTTAGAGTCGCTAGGGCGTGCAGGTGTCTTTCTTGCGCAGTCGGCAGTAGGGGTGCCTTCACGGGAGGGGTGGTCGCTGTGGCTGCGCCAAGTTCACTTTGTTGGTGTGCTATCTCTGGCTATTGTACTGGTGTCAGGGCTATTTATAGGCATGGTGCTTGCGCTGCAGGGATACACCATCCTGGTTGACTTTGGGGCAGAGCAGGCGCTCGGCCAGATGGTGGCTCTTTCGCTTCTTCGAGAGCTAGCGCCGGTGGTCGCTGCATTATTGTTTGCTGGGCGCGCGGGCTCTGCGTTAACGGCGGAAATTGGCCTGATGAAGGCGACTGAGCAGTTAACAAGCATGGAAATGATTGGCGTTGATCCACTGCGCCGGGTTGTGGCGCCAAGGTTGTGGGCAGGTTTTATTGCACTACCCATTCTTACCGTTGGTTTTAGCGTGGTGGGAATTTGGGGTGGCTATTTGGTTGGTGTGGAGTGGCTGGGGGTTTTTGAAGGTTCTTACTGGAGCAACATGCAGGCTAGTGTTTCGTTTGTTGATGATATCGGTAATGGAATAATCAAAAGCCTTGTATTTGCAGTGGTCGTTACCTGGATTGCGGTGTTCCAAGGGTATGACTTGGTGCCTACATCTGAAGGTATTTCACGTGCGACCACACGTACGGTGGTGTATTCATCGCTTGCTGTTTTGGGGCTGGATTTTGTATTGACCGCCGTTATGTTTGGCGGCCTTTAATGGGTGGAGCAATAACATGAAGCGCAGTAAAACCATGGAGTTTGGCGTTGGCCTGTTTATGCTTGCGGGCATTCTGGGTCTTGTTTTTTTGGGCTTGCGCGTTAGTGGGATGACGCTTTCAGCACCTTCGGATACGTTTCGTCTTGAGGCAAGCTTTTCCAATATAGGCAGCCTGAAACCGCGTGCCCGGGTCACAATGGCCGGTGTCACTGTGGGTCGGGTAGAGGCCATTGAACTTGATACTGAGTGGTATGATGCGCGGGTGGTGCTGAGCCTCAATAGCGACCTTAAAGGCCAGCTTTCACAAGACACTACTGCGGCTATTTTGACGGCGGGACTGCTCGGTGAGCAGTATATTGGCCTGAGTGTTGGCGGTGCTCCTGAAGTGCTTGAAGAGGGCGATGTTATTCGAGATACACAGTCTGCCTTGGTACTCGAAGAACTTATCCAGCAATTTGTATCCAATATGGTTACTAACTAAGCACCGTGGGTGCTGTCAGTTGTCATGAGGTGACTTTAATGAAAGAAAATAGCGTAATGTTGGCCCGTCGTTTGCTCTTTTTGTTGTCGCTAGCGGTTGCCCTGCTGCCGTTCGCTGCTCAGGCTCAGTCGAAATCGCCAGAGGCGTTGGTTCGTGACAACGTCAATGAATTCATGGAGCAGATTAATGGCAGAGAAGATTATTACGCCAATAATCTTGATGAGCTTAAAGCGTTAGTTAACGACAGTCTTAATGATGTGGCGGATTTTCGTTATATCGGCGCCAGCGTAATGGGAAGTTACTTTCGCAATGCGACACCAGAACAGCGCAGTCGGTTTGCCAATGTTTTTCGTCAAACCTTGATTGACACGTACACGCGTGGTCTCGTGACTTTTGATTATGATGAACTGAGAGTGCTGGCGGATCAGCGCGGGCAGCGCTACGAAGATCAAGCCAGTGTTGATATGGAAGTTGTAGCTACTAATGGCCAAATTTACCCCGTTAGCTACAGCCTGAGACTTTCAGACGGCGAGTGGAAAGTGGTTAATGTCATTGTTAATGGCATCAATTTAGGACTGACCTTCCGCAACCAGTTTGATCAATCAATGCGCGAAAATAACCGCGACTATGACGCGGTAATTCGTAGCTGGTCACCCGAAATTGGCGTCGACGAGCTTGAGCAAGGGGGCAACGCGTGACGACGTTGTTATCTACGCCCCATGTTTCGCTAAATGCGCAGTCTTGTGCGTTGGCAGTTGAGGGAGATCTTAATGTCAATGCAGCGGCCGACGTGGCCGCTGCGGGCGTTAAATGGCTTGAAAGTGCTCGGTTAACTGATGTTGTCCTCGATTTTTCAGGCGTTTCAAAGGCAAGTAGCGCGGCGATTAGCGTGTTGTTTGAATGGCTACGTGCTTGTCACTCGCTGAGGATTGTCGTTACGTCGATTGCATTGTCTGCTCCGCTTGAGCGGCTAACGTCGCTTGCTGAGCTTGATGCTTTAATTGGTTCGCCCAACGCTGAAGCGTGAGTGAGCGTCTGGCATCGCCAAGCGTGCCGCTTTTCTTTATCATGTTCCTTTGTTCCTCACTTATTCAACGTCCCCACCTATTTCAATTACCTAATTCAATGACCCAAAGGAGTTTCCTGTCTTATGCAACCCAACGAGGTAAAAGCACTGCTTGAGTCCCGCATCGATGGATGTGATTTTCATATCCAGGGTGAAGGCTGCAATTTTCAGGTGATCGCGGTTGGCGAAGCTTTTGAAGGTCTTTCTCCTGTAAAGCGTCAGCAACTGGTCTATGCGGCGCTAAATGACGAAATTGCATCCGGCGCTCTCCACGCCATTAGTATCAAAACGTTTACTCCGGCGCAGTGGCAAACTGCACCGGAAAACGCATAGTAGCGGTCACCTATGGATAAATTAATCATTACCGGCAATGGGTCGGTAGATGGCGAAGTGTGGGTGAGCGGCGCTAAGAATGCGGCATTGCCAATTTTGTGTGCCAGCCTTTTGGCAGATGGTCCGGTAATTATTGGTAATTTGCCTCATTTGCAAGACATCACTACTACGCTGGAGTTGCTAGGGCGAATGGGTGTCGAGCCTGTGATGGGGGAGAAACTCAGTATTCAGCTTGACGGCTCTCAGGTGACGCAGTGTCATGCTCCTTATGAACTCGTTAAGAAGATGCGCGCTTCCATTCTGGTGTTAGGCCCGTTGTTAGCACATTTCGGTAAGGCCGATGTATCTCTACCAGGGGGATGTGCCATTGGTTCGCGCCCGGTGGACTTGCATATTCGTGGCCTTGAGGCAATGGGCGCAGAGATCCGTGTTGAAGCAGGTTATATTCGTGCTCGAGTAGATGGTCGCCTGAAAGGAGCGACTATCTTCTTTGATACAGTGACGGTAACGGGTACTGAAAATCTGTTGATGGCGGCAACCCTCGCAGAGGGCACCACTATTCTTGAAAATGCTGCGCGCGAGCCGGAAATTGTCGATCTCGCCGAGTGTTTGATCAAGATGGGGGCTAATATTCGTGGGCATGGTACTGACACTATCGTGGTTGAGGGCGTTGCGACGCTGCACGGCTGCGAGCACGATGTCATGCCTGATCGCATCGAAACGGGTACTTTCCTTGTGGCAGCTGCCATGACGGGAGGCCGCGTGAAAGTAAAGCGCACCCGTGCCGATATTTTAGAAGCGGTGCTTGCTAAGCTTGAAGAAGCTGGTGCTGAGATTACCAGTGGCGATGATTGGATCGCGTTGGATATGCATGGCAAGCGTCCAAAAGCGGTTAATATTCGCACCGCGCCTTATCCTGCCTTTCCTACCGATATGCAGGCACAGTTTGTAGCGATGAATGCTGTCGCCGTGGGGCATTCACGGGTGGTGGAAACCATCTTTGAAAACCGCTTTATGCACGTACAAGAGCTAAACCGGATGGGGGCGAATATTGCTCTTGAAGGTAATACGGCACTAATTGAAGGCGTAGAAAAGCTTTCAGGTGCGCCGGTAATGGCTACCGACCTTCGTGCGTCAGCATCATTGGTGATTGCGGCAATGATGGCTGAAGGCGAAACACTTGTGGATCGTATTTATCATATCGATCGAGGTTATGAGTGCATCGAGGAAAAATTACAGCTACTGGGTGCGCGCATTCGCCGTATTCCCGGTTAAGCCATGTTATTAACCATTGGCCTAAACAATGAGTAAGCAACTGATTCTAGCCCTTTCAAAAGGGCGTATTTTGGACGAAACGCTGCCGCTGTTGGCGGATGCGGGAATTACCCCGGCAGAAGATTTGGGTAAAAGCCGTAAGCTGTTGTTTGATACTAATTTGCCAGATGTAAAGCTGGTGATCATACGGGCAACCGACGTGCCGACTTATGTGCAGTTGGGTGCCGCGGATGTTGGAATTGCGGGTAAAGATGTTCTGCTTGAGCATGGCGCTGAAGGGCTATACGAACCCTTAGACTTGGATATTGCTCGTTGCAAGCTAATGACTGCTGGTGTGACAGGTCAGCCGCCTGCTGAAGCGCGTCGTCGTGTAGCTACCAAATTTGTAAACGTAGCGAGGCGCTATTATGCAGAGCAGGGTATTCAAGCCGAAGTGATCAAGCTCTATGGGGCGATGGAACTTGCTCCCCTGATGAACTTGGCCGATGAAATTGTTGATATCGTGGATACCGGCAATACGCTACGCGCCAATGGAATGGAGCCTCGGGAGCTTATTGCCCATATCAGCACCCGTCTAGTGGTTAATAAAGCGGCCATGACCATGAAGCATGACCGCATTAAGCCATTATTAGCCCGCCTGGAAAGTGCGGTTAAAAAGCGCCAGACTCAGCCTATTGAATGACGCGAGGTTTACCATGAGCGATAAGTCCACAGCCACCATTGCCCGTCTCTCGACTATTGATGGGGCATTCCATCAGCATTTAGATGCGCTGCTGGATTGGGAGGGGGTGTCTGATAAGGCAGTACAGGCTCGTGTTGAAGAGATATTGGCAGATGTTAAGCAGCGTGGAGATAGTGCTGTGGTCGAGGCAACTAATCGCTTTGATCGCCTGTCAGTCGAGAGTATGGAGCAGCTACGCTTATCTCCTGAGCAGCTGAAAAAGGCTTTTGACTACCTGCCTGCTGAGCAGCGTAATGCCCTGTCTGCTGCCGCTGACCGCATTAAGCGTTATCATGAGCGCCAAAAGCCCAGTTCGTGGCAATACGAAGAGGCTGATGGGACAGTACTGGGTCAAAAGGTCACTCCTTTAGATCGCGCTGGGATTTATGTGCCAGGTGGAAAAGCCGCATATCCTTCCTCGGTATTAATGAATGCTATCCCTGCCCATGTGGCCGGCGTGCGCGAGATTGTGATGGTGGTGCCGACTCCGGACGGTGTGCTGAATGATCTTGTGCTGGCAGCAGCGCATCTGGCGGGCGTCGACTATGTATTCACGATTGGTGGCGCACAGGCGGTCGCGGCGCTTGCCTATGGTACGGAAAGCGTTCCGCGGGTAGATAAAATCGTAGGGCCTGGAAATATCTACGTGGCGACTGCTAAGCGCGCGGTATTTGGTCAGGTTGGTATTGATATGATTGCCGGCCCCTCTGAAATCATGGTGGTGTCTGATGGCCAGACAGACCCAGATTGGCTGGCGATGGACTTGTTTTCCCAGGCTGAGCACGACGAGGATGCCCAAGCGATTTTTGTTAGTTGGAACGCTGCGCATCTCGACGCCGTAGAGGCTGCAATCGAACGATTATTGCCCACACTTGAGCGTGAAGGTATTGCCCGTGCTTCGCTGCAGCGTCGTGGGGCATTAATCCTATGTCAAGATCAAGGCGAAGCCATTGAATTGATCAACCGTATTGCACCGGAACACCTTGAGCTTTCTGTAGAGGCGCCTGGTGACTGGCTTGATGAAGTGCGTCACGCTGGGGCTATCTTTATGGGTCGGCATACTTCTGAAGCGCTAGGTGACTATTGTGCAGGGCCGAACCATGTGTTGCCCACGTCTGGAACAGCCCGTTTTTCGTCACCACTTGGGGTGTATGATTTCCAGAAGCGCTCATCTATTATTCATTGCTCGCCTAGCGGTGCATCTGAACTTGGTAAAATAGCATCGGTACTTGCTCGAGGCGAATCACTGACGGCTCATGCTCGTTCAGCTGAGTATCGTATTAACGATTGAGCAGTGTTTGAAAAAGCGCCGTCTGAAAAAACCTGTCTGAGCAAGCGTGGATATACTTCAGAGCGACTTACGAGTCGCTCTGATGCTCTCCAGACGTCGCATTAGTCGGCACTGGCCGTTCTCCTACCTCAAGTGTCATGTCCATGCGCTCACCGCTTCGTACGACCGTCAGCGGTAGTTTTGTGCCGGGTGGAATGGAAGCAATCGCGCTCATTGTCACTCGAGCATCCAGAATCACCTGGCCATCAATAGACAATAGGACATCGCCGGGCTGTAAGCCTGCTTTGGCGGCAGGCCCATCTTTCACGACGCCAGCGACGATGACGCCTTGAGGGGTTCTTAATCCAAACGATGCGGCCAATTCGCGGGAAAGAGCTTGTGCTTCTATGCCTAGCCAGCCGCGGATGACGCGACCGCGAGTTACAAGCTCGTTCAAAATGCTGTGGGCAAGGTTGGCTGGGATCGCGAAACCAATCCCTTGTGATCCTCCTGATCGTGAGAAGATAGCCGTATTAATGCCCACTAAAGCGCCGTCAGGATTTACTAACGCCCCCCCGGAGTTACCCGGATTTATTGCCGCATCTGTCTGAATGAAGTCTTCATAGGCATTTAAGCCTAAGTGACTGCGCCCTGTGGCGCTGATAATGCCCATGGTAACTGTTTGTCCAACACCGAAAGGATTGCCAATAGCGAGTGCTACATCGCCCACGGCCACTTGTTCTGAATCAGTAAGTTCAATTACTGGTAAGTCATCAAGGGTGATTCGTAAAACGGCAAGGTCGCTTTCTGGGTCAGTGCCAATGACCTCCGCAAGTGTTTCTCGACCGTCGCGAAGTGCTACTTGTATCTGGTCAGCGCCATTAATCACATGATGATTGGTTAGCACGTAGCCGTCATGGCTGACGATAACGCCAGAGCCTAGGCTCGACAGCATTCGCTGATGAGTGGTTGCATCGTCGCCACTGAAAAATTGCTGGAAAAAAGGATCGGACATTAATGGGTGTTGATCGCGTTCAACAATGCGTGACGAATAGATATTGACGACGGCTGGCGCCGCTTGATTAACGGCGTTGGAGTAGCTTGCAGGCCCTTGATTACGATTGAGTGGTTCCGCTTGTCTGATTTCAGGGGCAGGTCGACTTGCTGCTGGCTCTCCGCTGGTAGGTACTAGCGAAGAAGGGGGTTCGACGGTTGCCGGTGGTGTTTGCCGAAATGGATTGGGCAGATGCTCTGGAAAAGCAAGTAGCACCAAAGCGGCGAGCAATAGCCCGGTGATAATCGGCCATATATAGGGCAGCACAGAGCGGTGCATGCGAAAATTCCTCAGCGGATGATAGTCTAAATAGTCGCGAGGTTCGCGATAACGCGAAGCGAGATTTACAATGTTTCCATCGTAACACTTTATTGAGATGTTCCTCACGATAGCCTGTTAATTGGTTAAGGAGTCAGAGTGATCCATCGCGACCAACTAGTCGCTGCTTGCGACCATCAATTGCGGTCATCGCAGTTTAAAGATTTTACCGTTAACGGCCTTCAGGTAGAGGGAAGTGATACCGTAACGCGGGTAATGTCAGGAGTGACAGCATGTCAGGCGTTATTAGAGGAGGCGGTCGCTTGGCGTGCGGACATGGTGTTAGTGCATCATGGTTATTTCTGGAAAAACGAACCGGTAGCCATTACTGGGATGAAGCAGAGGCGAATTAAAACACTGCTTGATAACGAAATGAGCTTACTGGCATATCACTTGCCATTAGATGCACATGCAGAGTTTGGCAATAATGCCGAACTGGCAAAGCGTTTGGGGTGGAAGGTAGAGGGGTGCATTGATGGTGAGCTTGGCGAAGGATTGTTGTGGTCCGGTCGGTTGGCTGAGCCGCTAAGCGTCGCTGAGCTGGGTGTTCAATTAACCTCAGTACTCCATCGAACACCTTTAGTGGTCGAGTCGCCTTTAGTTGGCCTTGTAGAGAGGGTCGCATGGTGTACTGGAGGTGCTCAGGATATGATCACGGCGGCTTATGACGCAGGGGCGCAAGTTTTCGTGTCTGGGGAAATATCAGAGCGCACGACCCATTTGGCTAGAGAAATGGGGATTCATTACATTGCTGCTGGACATCATGCTACTGAACGTTTTGGTGTTCAGGCGCTGGGTGAGTGGTTGGCGAGTGAGTATGGTATTGAACATCGATTTGTTGATATCGACAATCCAGCATAGCGCTAGCTTACATAAAGCATCCGCATCGATTTTCTGTGCGGATGCTTTAACCTTATTATTTATTAATAGCGAGGCGGTTGCGGGGTAGGTGTATCCTGCTCCTTTGAGCTATCTTTTAAGCCAAAGTCTTCTGAGAGCGTTCCGCTTTTGCCGTCAGCATAATCACGTGGAGTGTTAACATCTCCTTCACCCTCATTGCTTGGCGTGGATCCATTTGAGGGAGTTGTTATGGCTGCTTCCAGCTTCCATTCGGCAGCTTCGTTCTCCATTTGCTGTTCTAGCTGATCTGCTTCATGGCGGATATTAATTAAGTGTTGCTGGACGCCAGATAGATGGCTACCCATACCTTTCTTGAGCTCGGCTATTTGATGTTCACGCTCAAGTAGTGCCTGCTTTAGTGTGGCGTGGTCACGCTGGCCTTTGCTAAACAGGCGATAACACGCTAATCCGATAACGAATCCAACAACAAGACCGATAATCGCAAAAGTGAATGGCGAGCTTGCTTCCACAGTATTCTCCCTAGAGGTGATGCACGCCACCAAACGCATGGCGGGGTTTGACAAACAGCTTAACAAACAGCTTAACAAAGCATGACCATTATAGGCGCGTATCCGTTGGTTGGGTCAATCCGCTCATGCGCTTCGTCATTATGCAGCGTATAATATCTTTCTTTTATTTGAGCAGGCTGTGTTCTTACAACGTCACAGTTTCGTTCACGATGTGCGCTGCGGGAGCGAGTTGATGTCATCATTATCTGCACGTCAAGCCAGTGAGCAGGCGAACCGGTTAACGCCTTTTGCGCGGTATCAAGAAGACTTAAAACGTGACGATTTTCAGTACGACCCTGCTCAAGAGCAAGCGGTTAAGCATCTTCAGCGTCTTTATGATGAGTTGTTAGCGACGCCAGCTAACGCTCCTAAAGCCGTTGTTGCCAGTAAAGGATTAAAAGCAAAAGTTGCTGGGTTGCTTGGTAAAAAGAGCAATGTAAGTGGGCCGGCGTTATCTGACGTTAAGGGGCTCTATTTTTGGGGAGGTGTGGGGCGTGGAAAAACGTACCTAGTTGATACCTTCTATGAGGCTCTGCCGTTCCCTGAAAAAATGCGCACCCACTTTCATCGCTTTATGCAGCGTGTCCACAATGAGTTGACTCACTATAAGGGCGAAAAGAATCCGCTGACGCTGATTGCTGGCAAGTTTGCTGCTGAGGCTCGCGTCATCTGCTTTGATGAGTTTTTCGTCAAAGATATTACTGATGCAATGATCTTGGCTAATTTGCTTGAGGCGCTGTTTGAGCGTGGTGTTGTATTAGTGGCGACATCAAACATAGTGCCGGACGACCTATATAAAGATGGGTTGCAGCGTGCGCGGTTTGTTCCTGCCATTGAGCTAGTGAATCGTCACTGTGAGGTCGTCAACGTTGATTCTGGTATTGACTACCGTTTGCGAGCCCTGGAGCGTGCTGAGATTTTTCATGCGCCGCTTGATGAGGCGGCTGAGCAGGAACTAAATAGAAGCTTCAGAGAAATAGCGGGCAATGAGGGCGAGGAGGGGGCGCCCCTAGAGATCAATCATCGCGTTTTGAAGACGCGTCGTCTCCACGACGATGTAGCATGGTTTGAATTCGCTGAGCTTTGTGATGGGCCGCGTAGTCAAAATGATTACATCGAGCTTGCCAGAGAATTTCATACGGTTTTGGTATCTAACGTCATTCAGATGAATGCAAAGACAGACGATCAGGCTCGCCGCTTTGTTAATATGGTTGATGAATTTTATGATCGTGGAGTTAAGCTATTGATGTCAGCAGAGGTATCGGTTGAGGCGCTGTACAGCGATGGCAAGTTGACGTTTGAATTTCAGCGAACGCTGTCGCGTCTGCAGGAAATGCAGTCTAAGGAGTATTTAGCGTTGCCCCATAAGCCATAATGTTGGATGTCAGGAGTTAGTTTGTGAACGTGTCGCTGTAAATACGATGTCAGAAAACGGTATTAACAAGGGCGACATAAATAAAAAAGAGTAGTGGTACTTAACTTGCTGCTACGCTTGCTGTAGAATGCCGCCTCGCTGCATGTTGCTGGATATTTCTAGCAACCAAAAAAAATAGGGATGGTGCTTCATCGCTTATTTGGCAATGTGAGCTACCCAATACACTTAATCTGGTGATTTTATCCATGAAGACGTTCAGTGCTAAGCCGCAGTCCGTCCAGCGCGACTGGTATGTAGTCGACGCTACGGACAAAACGCTCGGTCGTCTGGCAACCGAGATTGCTCGCCGCCTGCGTGGCAAGCATAAGCCCGAATTTACTCCTCACGTTGATACTGGTGACTACATTGTTGTTATCAACGCTGAAAAAGTCCATGTAACCGGCAATAAGGCGAAGGCTAAGACCTATTACCGCCACACTGGTTACCCGGGCGGTCTGCGCTCTATGACATTCGACAAAATGCTTGATCATGCCCCCGAGCGCATTATTGAGTCTGCCGTTAAAGGCATGTTGCCGAAAGGTCCTTTGGGTCGCGCCATGTACTCCAAGTTAAAAGTGTACGCCGGTGCCGAGCATCCGCATGCTGCCCAACAGCCGCTTGAACTGAACATCTGAGGAAATCTTCGCCATGACACAGCAGTATTACGGTACCGGGCGCCGCAAGACTTCCACCGCTCGCGTGTTTATGAAGCCGGGCTCTGGCAAAATTACTGTCAACAATCAAGACCTCGACTTGTATTTTGGTCGTGTTACTGGTCGTATGGTTGTTCGTCAGCCGCTTGAGTTGACTGAAACGCTGAATCAGTTTGACGTGTTCGTCACTGTTGCAGGCGGCGGTGGCTCCTCTCAAGCAGGTGCCATTCGTCACGGTATCACTCGCGCACTGATGAACTACAATGAAGATCTGCGTCCGACGTTGCGCGCCGCTGGTTATGTAACCCGCGATGCTCGTCAGGTCGAGCGTAAGAAAGTCGGTCTGCGTAAAGCACGTCGTCGTCCGCAGTTCTCTAAGCGTTAATTTTACGCTATGCGGCAAAAGCGCCCAGGTCAAAGACCTGGGCGCTTTTTATTGGAATATCAAAAAATTATAACGCTTATACCACCATGGTCACGGGCGGTTGTTCTTGTGCAGAGCGCTTTGTTTTTTTAACATAGAGCGTATTTGATATTCGTCGTCGCAAGACGCCTTTGCGGCGGAACGGGTAAGCTGATGGGAGAAACCAGAAATGGCAGATAACGGCGTAAACAAAGGTCGGCGCCGTTTCCTCGTAGGCGCCACCTCCGTTGTGGGGGCGGTGGGCGCTGTCGGGGTTGCGGTCCCCTTTGTGGCTTCTTGGCAGCCTAGTGCCAAGGCAAGAGCGGCAGGTGCGCCTGTTCAAGCTGATATATCGAAGCTAGAACCTGGGCAGCGTATGACCGTTGAGTGGCGTGGTCGGCCGATTTGGATTATTAATCGTACGCCTGAAATGATTGAGCGAACTGAAGCGTTGGGTGCTGATACCTTAGCGGATCCTAATTCGGAAGTGCCGCAGCAGCCAACCTATATCCAAGGTGGTTTGCGCTCTATCAAGCCAGAAATAGGCGTGCTGATTGGTATCTGTACACATTTGGGTTGTTCGCCGCTGTTTCGGCCTGAGCCCAATGCCGAAGGCGTGGGGGTGGACAACTGGCCGGGCGGTTTCTTCTGCCCATGTCACGGCTCTCGCTTTGACTTAGCCGGTCGCGTGTTCAGTAACGTACCTGCGCCGACCAACCTTGAGGTTCCACCCTACCGCTTTGAAAATGATGACATCATTGTCGTCGGCGAAGATGAGGAGACTGCCTAATGGGTAATCCGAATAAAGCCAAGGCGGAAAAAGGCATCATGCGGTGGGTAGATGATCGCTTCCCAGCAACTCAAATGTGGCAAGAGCATCTTTCCAAATACTACGCGCCGAAAAACTTCAACTTTTGGTATTTCTTTGGCTCGTTAGCGCTTCTGGCGTTGGTTAACCAAATCTTGACTGGCGTTTGGTTAACCATGAGCTTTAACCCCTCTGCTGAAGGTGCATTCGATTCTGTCGAATACATCATGCGTGATGTGGAGTGGGGGTGGCTGATTCGCTATATGCACACCACTGGCGCCTCTGCCTTCTTTCTTGTCGTCTATCTGCACATGTTTCGTGGTCTTTTGTATGGCTCCTACAAGGCGCCTCGCGAGCTAGTGTGGGTATTTGGTATGACTATTTATCTGGTGCTAATGGCGGAAGCCTTTATGGGCTACCTGTTGCCATGGGGCCAGATGTCTTACTGGGGCGCCCAGGTTATTATTTCGCTGTTTTCAGCGATTCCTGGTATTGGTCCTGACCTGGCGCAGTGGGTGCGTGGTGACTTCCTGATTTCAGGTATTACCCTCAACCGTTTCTTTGCACTGCATGTGGTTGCTCTGCCAATCGTCATTTTAGCGCTTGTTGTGTTGCACATCATTGCGCTACACGAAGTGGGTTCTAACAACCCAGATGGCATTGATATTAAGCAGAAGAAAGATGAGGCCGGTGTTCCGCTGGACGGAATTCCTTTCCATCCTTACTACACGGTAAAAGACTTGGTGGGTGTTGCGGTCTTCCTGTTTGTTTTCTGTGTGGTGGTGTTCTACTTCCCAGAGGGTGGCGGCTACTTTATTGAAAGGCCAAATTTTGACCCAGCAAACCCGCTGCAGACGCCTGATCATATTGCACCCGTTTGGTATATGACGCCTTTCTACGCCATTCTCCGCGCGATCACTTTCTCGGTGTTTGGCTTAGACGCTAAGTTCCTGGGCGTTATATTCATGGGGGCCGCGATCGCGATCTTGTTTGTTCTACCCTGGCTGGATCGTAGTCCGGTGCGCTCTATGCGTTATAAAGGCTGGATGTCGAAAGTTATGCTGCTGCTATTTGCGATCAGCTTCGTTATTCTCGGTGTTTTGGGTGTATTGCCATCAACCGAGGGGCGAACCATTCTGGCACAAGTATGCACCGTCATTTATTTCGCCTTCTTCGTCTTGATGCCGTTCTACACCAAGCTGGAGAAGACTAAACCCGTTCCGGAAAGGGTGACTGGCTAATGAAAAAGTATCTATTTGGACTCCTTTTCGCGTTAGTGCCAGTAACAGCGATGGCAGCACCGGCTGCAAGCGTACCTCATTCGATGGATCCTGATCTGCACGATCAAGCCTCGCTGCAAAATGGCATGAAGCTCTATGTTAACTACTGCATGGGCTGTCACTCGCTCCAGTATCAGCGCTTTGCTCGTGCGGCTGATGATTTGGGAATGCCTCAAGATTTAGTTGAAGAGAATCTGATTTTCTCCTCTGATTTGGCATTTAATGATCAGATGCACATTGCGATGAATAGTGGTGATGCAGAGTCTTGGTTTGGTGCTCCGCCTCCGGACCTGTCATTAAAAACGCGCGTGCGTGGAACGGATTGGATCTACTCTTATCTGCTGGGCTTCTACAAGGATCCGAGTCGTCCTACCGGTGTTAACAATACGGTATTTGACTTGGTTGCGATGCCCAACGTATTGGAGCCTCTGCAGGGCGTACAAGAGCTGGTGTGCTCAGAAACGGATCAGCCGGTAGCGGGTCAATCACCCGATCCGTTATCGGGTAAGTATCAGTCTTGTGATGTGCTGCAAGTGACTCAGCCAGGTTCTATGGAGCCTGCTGAGTTTGAGGAAGCGATGTATGATCTTACTAACTTCCTGGCTTATGTAGGCGAACCCTCTAAGCTTCAGGCTCAGGCGCTGGGACCTAAAGTGCTGATCTTCATTTTCATTTTTGGTGTGATTGCTTACTTGCTCAAGCGTGAGTACTGGCGAGACATCCATTAATAATTAAGTGATGACAGGCATGTCGGGCGCACGGCGTAAGCCGTGCGCCTTTTGTTTATCTAGTCAGTCGTAATGCAAAGCGGGTTACCTTCCCATAAGCTAGCGCTGGCGTGTTATTATCAAAGATTGTTTTGATGCGAGGATGCTTTCATGGGTGTTGTGGCCAAGCGGTCGTCGATGATCTTTTACTCTGGTAATGATGATCATTTTAGTCATCGTGTGCGCATTGTTCTGGCTGAAAAGGGGGTGGCGGTTGATATCGTTGATGTTAATGACGAGCGACCACCTGAAGAGTTAGCAGACCTCAACCCTTACAACAGCGTGCCTACGCTGCTGGATCGTGACCTGGTGCTTTATGAGTCTAAGGTCATGATGGAATACCTGGATGAGCGTTTCCCTCATCCTCCTCTGTTGCCTGTATATCCGGTGGCGCGGGCGCAAAGCCGTTTGTGGATGCATCGTATTGAGCGTGAGTGGTGCCCGATGCTTGAGCAAATACGCACCGGTGGTAAAAAAGATGCAGAGAAGGCGCGTAAAGAGTTGCGCGAAAGCCTCATTGGGATTTCGCCTATCTTTGAAGACATGCCTTATTTTATGAGTGAAGAGTTTACGCTTGTAGACTGCTGCTTAGCGCCGATTTTGTGGCGTTTGCCCGAGCTGAATATTGAATTGCCTGAGAAGCAGGTAAAGCCACTACTAAGCTATATGTCGCGGGTATTCGAACGTGAAGCGTTTAAGGCATCTTTAAACGAGCGTGAAAAAGAGATGCGCGCTTGAATTCATGCTGCCTCTTTTCCTTAATCGGGAGAAGAGGCATATTTGTCAGGAGGAGGGAGTCTTATGAAATCGAGCCGTCCCTATCTCGCCCGAGCTCTCTATGAGTGGTTGTTAGATAATGAGCTAACACCTTATGTGGTGGTTGATGCTACCCAGCCTGGCGTAGAAGTGCCGCGTCAGTTTGTTCAAAATGGGCAAATTGTGTTGAATGTCGCACCGACCGCTGTGCGTGACTTGTTTATGGAAAATCAGGCCATGGGGTTTAATGCTCGTTTCGGTGGCCAGCCTATGCAAGTAATGATCCCAACGCCTGCGCTTATTGCGATCTACGCTCGTGAAAATGGTGCAGGAATGGTGTTCGGGCATGAGCCGGAGCTGGGTGTTGCTGAGTTTGATGATGCAGAATTAGATGATGATTTTTCAGGTTCTTTTGATGAATCGTCTAAGCCCGAGTTGACGGTAACAGAGCCTGTTCCTGAGAAAGGGGGGGAGATGTCTGATCAGGCGTCTAAAAAGACTAAGAAGAAACCGACGCTACGCGTAGTTAAGTAGCGTGTGTTTTAGCCAAGTTGTTAATTCCACTTTTTAACGACGGTTTTTCTTGGTAAAACAGTTGGTAAATAAAAAACCTCGTCTTCGGCTTTTCACCGAGACGAGGTTTTTTTTATGGCTGCGTATTAATTAATCGATGTAGTCAAAGACTTTAACGATTCGCTGGATGCCGCCAACGGATGATACAGCATTAGCAATTCGGTCACCTTCTTCTCGAGTCACCATGCCCATTAGATACACATTCGCGTTTTCTGTAGTGATTTTCAGTTTTGATGAGTCGATACGGTCATTGGCGGCAAGTTGGCTCATGACATTGGTGGTTAGCCAAGTGTCATTTAGGCGTTGGCTTGCGGGTAAATTGGCAGCAATATTGAGCTCGTTGTGTACTTGGTTAACACCCCGTAGAGAACCAGCGACTTCTCCAGCTTTGTTGCGTAGTTCTTCGCTGGGTACCTGTCCTACCAGCAGTAATGAGCCGTTATAGCTATGCGCCCTTATGCGTGCATCTCTCAGTCGAGCGTCTGAGCGCTCCAGTGCGCGTGGTGCTTCACGCTCAATAGTTGTGTCAATCGCTTCGACATCACTACTGCGCTGACCATAATTAGAAGGATTAGATGCCGCGTTATTAGCACATCCGGCGAGTAACATAATGCTAAGTGCCGCAACGGCAATCAATTTGTGTGAAGAATAGCGCAGGGCCATAGCGATGACTCCTTTCAAAATGTTAAGTAAGTAGCTATTAATCTACCTGTTTGAGTAAGTCTGTATAGTTTAATCAGCTCTCAGTTTAAACTGCCTTAGTGCTATCTGTTTAGTCGGCGCCGCCAAAGAGCTGTTCGTCAATTAAATCACATAAACAGTGAATGACGAGTAGATGAACTTCTTGGATGCGCGCTGTTGATGTCGCTGGGACACGAATCTCGCAATCATCCTGGCCAAGTAGTGACGCCATATTCCCGCCATCTCTGCCGGTGAGGGCGACTACCGTCATGTCGCGATCATGGGCCGCCTGAATAGCTTGAACGATGTTAGCTGAGTTACCACTAGTGGAAATGGCTAATAAAACATCTCCAGGCTGACCTAGTGCCCTGATCTGCTTGGAAAATACCTCATTATAACTGTAGTCATTTGCTATTGAGGTTAGCGTTGAGGTGTCGGTTGTCAGTGCTAGGGCGGGTAGGCTGGGGCGTTCACGTTCAAAGCGATTTAGTAGCTCTGAAGAAAAGTGTTGGCTATCGCCTGCGCTGCCGCCATTGCCACAGGCAAGAACCTTACCTTCATTAACTAGGCACTGAACCATCATTTGGCTGGCGACTTCGATAAATGGCGGCAGCACCTCGCTGGCATATGTTTTCGTGTCTATGCTGGCGTTAAAGTGATTAAGTATGCGTGATTGAAAGTCCATTAGGGCTTCCTAGTTGAAAGTATCAGTAAGCATCAAAAGCCGCTTTTTCCCACTGAAATTCAAGCGTGGGAGGCGTGCCTGTGATTGCTAGAATATCAAAGCGACACGGACTTGAAACAGCATGTCTAGCGATATAGAGCTTGGCCGCTCGTATCAGGCGATGTCGCTTCTGTGCAGTGACGGTTTCTAAAGGGTGGCCGTAACGGGTAGTGGTGCGATGCTTAACCTCAATAAAGACCAGGGTATCCTGGTCTTTCATTACAAGATCTAGCTCGCCGCCTTTGACGTGATGATTGCTAGTGACAAGCGTTAGACCATGCTGCTGCAGCCATTTAGCGGCTAATTGCTCAATGGCTGCTCCCCGTATCCGTGCTGTTTGTGGTGTATTGGAACTCTGATGATTATTGGTCATCGTTCAGCAGGCCGGGAATCAAAATGGGCGACGGTACGCCATTTTGGAATTTGGCCCATGGTAATTCTCGAGAAACCCTGCCATCACCCGATAGGCGAAGAGTGCCAGTGCTTCCATTCATGCCGTCAAGAGCTGATAGGTCTGATAAGCGAATGCCAAGTTCGTAGGCATCCACACCCATTGCCATCAGGCGGAACATTGAAGCGTCTGATTCGTTTCGAAGCTCTTCATAGGTCGAATAAAAGGGCAGTGCTTCTTCGCCACCAACCGCTGCATCAGGTATTTGCCAGGGAATATCGATAAACATCACATCATTTAGGTCTTGGTCTAAGCGTGCCTGTAGACGTCCTTCATGAAGATGAGAGGTGGCATAAACGGGCAGGTTGGGGGCGTAATAGTAGTCCATAGTGGGGGGGACTTGCCTTGCGTACTCGGGAAGCGCCAGTAAGAATAGCGCATCAATGTTCCCAAGGCGGGCGCGCTCGCCACTGACATTTAAGGCTGTTCTCACCGCGTTAGCCACGGCATTGCTCGGATCATAACGGACGGCATTGGTGATTTCACCGCCTTGACCTTGCCACTCATTCCAGAAAGCTTCGCCTACGCGCCGTCCCCAGGCATTATCAGGAACCATGATGGACATTTGACGATGGCCATCCTGAAAGGCTCGGCGGGCTGCTTGGCGGGCTTCATCTTCAGCAGATAAACCATACTGAAGAAGTTGAGGGGCTTGATTGCTTGCACTGTTGCCGTAGTTCAGAGCCAGCGTAGGTAGCGGTACACTATTGCGCTGCTCAAGTTGGGTGACTTGATCTTTGTCAATTGGGCCGATCAGAATCTGAGCATTCATTTGCTCGGCACGTTGGTAAATCTCATCTAATGAATATTGAGACGCATCAATGAAATTAAGCTGTACATTATCTCCGCGCAAGTCGTGATGACGGCGCATGGCGGAGGCGATAGCGTTAGCCACGCTACTTAGTGGCCCAGATTCTGGTAATGCCACTGCAATGCGGCGTATGTCGACGCCCTCTAATTCAGGTATGGTTGCTTTGGTGGGCTCTGCTTGATCTAGTGCTTGACGTGCCCACTGCTGGCGTTCTGCGAGAGTCTTTTGTTGGTTTTCTTGCATGGGGAGTTCGTCGTCAAGCACTTGGGTTGCGCGTAGAACGGCGCGGGGGTTATCTAGGCCACGAGCAAGTTCAGAGAACAGCATAGCCCAGCGCACCCGATCCGATTCTGAAAGTATGTTTTCATCAACCGCATCGGCTGCGTCAAAAGCGTTTTCACGTTGCCCTTGTCTAGCAAGAATGTTCGCCGCTTCCAGCCTGGTTTTGGCTGCTTGCTCTGGCGCTTGTTGCTCTGCTTGACTGAGCAGTCGACTTGCATCCTGGTCAGGGACGCGGTCAACGACGCTTGGGGGTTGCATAGCGCACCCTGTAATCAGAAGCGCCATGAAGGCAGTGGCTAGTAATCCACGTATTGACTGTTTCATGTATCCTTCCTTAGTTTCCATTTGCGCTGCCGCCGCTCAATGAGCAGATAATTTTACCATTGCACAAGCATAGCGCACCGTCAGTGCAGGCCATTAACAAATCGGGAGTCACAATGACACACCAACATCCGGGCATATTGTACGTGGTTGCCACACCAATTGGGAATTTGGAAGACTTATCGCCACGCGCTGCTCGGGTATTAGCAGATGTATCACGTATTGCTGCTGAGGATACACGTCACAGCGGCCGCTTGTTAGCGCATTTAGGCATTAATACGCCGATGCTTTCATTGCATGAACATAATGAAGCGCGACGAGTTGATACGCTGGATGGTTACTTAATGGCGGGAGAAAATATTGCCCTAATCAGTGATGCGGGAACGCCGCTTATATGTGATCCAGGTTTCGTGCTGGTAAGAGAGCTACGATTGAGGGGGAGGCAGATCGTCCCGCTTCCTGGTCCTTGCGCGTTGGTTAGTGCGCTTTCAGCGGCTGGATTGCCAACTGATAGGTTTACATTTGGTGGGTTTTTGCCCTCCAAGCCGAGTGCGCGGCGGCAAGCGTTAGAAAAATGGCAGTCCCGAGAAGAAACGCTGGTTTTTTACGAGTCGCCTCACCGTATTGAGCACACGCTAGAGTCGCTATGTGAGCAAATGCCTGAGCGAGCCGTTGTCCTTGCGCGTGAATTGACCAAAACGTATGAAACCTTTTTGCAGGGCTCACCTTCATCATTGCTTGATCAGCTTAGGCAAGATTCTAACCAGAGTCGCGGAGAGTTTGTTGTGATGATCGCTGGGGCGCCGCCTGCTGTTCAAAGCGATGAGCAATCTATTACCGCCGATGAGCTGCTTAAGGCAATGTTGGCAGAGGGTGTTGGTGTCAAGCAAGGGGCTGGTGTTGCTGCAAAAATGCTAGGTGGCCGAAAGCAAGAATGGTATGCAAGATTGCAAGCATTGAAAGGTGAGCATTGAGGCGACGGCGGGGCACTGGTATGCTTGCCGCCGGAGTTGGCCAGACAGTCGCCGCTAACATGCTTGTAAAAGTGGTTGGGGGAGGAAAGTCCGGGCTCCATAGGGCAGAGTGCCAGGTAACGCCTGGGCGGCGTAAGCCGACGGAAAGTGCAGCAGAGAGTAGACCGCCTAAGCCTTTCGAGGCCGGTAAGGGTGAAAGGGTGCGGTAAGAGCGCACCGCGCGCCTGGCAACAGTGCGTGGCATGGTAAACCCCACTCGGAGCAAGACCAAATAGGGATCCAATGGCGTGGCCCGCGCTGGATCCGGGTAGGTTGCTTGAGCGCTGTGGTGACGCAGCGCCTAGAGGAATGACTGTCCAAGACAGAACCCGGCTTATCGGCCGACTCCCCATTTCCATAAAAGGTGCGTCATTCGTACCTTTCTTAACATTGTGTGAGATTAACATGCCTTCTCCTGACGCTGACCAGGTTACTTCCCATTTTCGCCACACCAGCGTTTTATTAGAAGGGGCGGTAGATACACTTGTTCATAATCCCAATGGTATTTATTTGGACGGCACGTTTGGGCGAGGCGGGCATTCTCGAGTTATTCTCTCTCGCTTAAGCGAACAAGGTCGTCTAATGGCCATGGATCGTGATCCTCAAGCAATAGCAGCCGCTAAAGATATCGATGATCCTCGTTTCGACATAACCCAGCGGGAGTTCGCTCGGTTAGTTGAATATGCACAAGAGCAAGGGGTTTACGGAAAGCTATCAGGTGTATTGCTGGATATCGGCGTTTCTTCTCCTCAGTTAGATGATCCAGAGCGTGGCTTTAGCTTTATGCGTAATGGGCCTCTTGATATGCGTATGGACCCTACTCAAGGAGAGAGTGCCGCTGCGTTTTTAGCCCGTGCGAGCGAAAGTGATATTGCTAATGTGTTTAAAACCTATGGTGAAGAGCGTTACGCAAAGCGATTAGCTCGTGCCGTTGTTTCGCGACGTGTAGAGAAACCTTTTACTCATACCGTCGATTTGGCAGAAGTATTAAAAGTGGCTCACCCTGCTTGGGAAAAGGGGCGTCATCCTGCTACCAAAGCGTTCCAGGGGCTGCGTATTTATTTAAACGGTGAGCTCGATCAGCTGGATGCAGCGCTTGAAGGAGCGCTGGAAGCGCTGGCTCCCGGTGGGCACTTGGTTGTTATCAGTTTTCACTCTCTTGAAGATCGTCGTGTAAAACGCTTTATTCGCCACCATGTACGTGGTGATACGCACTTGCCACGGGGCGTGCCGATTCGCGATGATCAGCTAAATCGCCGTCTTGAAGCTTTGGGTAAAGGAATGCGCCCAAGTGATGAAGAGGTAGACGCTAACCCCCGGGCGCGCAGTGCCGTCATGCGAGCCGCCCGTAAACGAGTTTGATGATGAGCATGGATCGGATTGAGCGTTGGTTGTCAACGCTGCGCACCGAATGGCCTTTCAAGCTACGTTTTCGCGCTTGGCCGGTTATCCTTATGGTGCTGTTTATAGCCTGTGTTGTTACCGGTGGTCTAGTGGTCGCTACCACGCACATGACGCGAGTGCAGTATGCACAGCTACAACAGTTAGAGCAGGAAAAAAATCAGCTGCAAACAGAATGGGGGCAGCTGCTTCTAGAAGAGGGTGCGTGGTCTACTCCTGCCCGTGTAGAGCAAATTGCTACGGAACGGCTTGAAATGCGCATTCCCGATGTGAATGACGTCGAGGTGATTCGACCATGAAGCGCGAGAGTCGGGGAGGGATATCCCGCCAAATGCCTATCGCGCCGCCATTAGCTGGCGGGCGTTTTTTATTTATTCTCATCATTGTAATGGTAGCGTCGGCCATTTTAGTTGGCAGGATTACGCTACTTCAGGTGATTGATCGTCCTTTTTTACAAAGCCAGGGCGATGCCCGAACACTTCGCCATGAAGCAATACCGGCGCACCGCGGTATGATCACCGATCGTAATGGTGAGCCGCTGGCTATCTCAACGCCTGTTGTGACCCTTTGGGCAAACCCCCAAGAGCTACCCACCGATGCCATTCAGCGGGTAATGCTGGCACAAGCCTTAGGCATGTCGCTCGATGACTTTGAATCTCGCGTCTCTCGGTACAGCAGTCGAGAGTTTATGTATCTTCGTCGTCAAATGACGCCAGATGCTGCCCAGCGCATATTAGATTTACGTACGCCTGGTGTTTATCAGCAGCGTGAATATAAGCGTTATTATCCCGCTGGTGAAGTGGCGGCGCAGTTGTTGGGCGTTACAAATGTAGATGATGTGGGACAAGAGGGGTTAGAGCTTTCCTTTCAGCCCTATTTAGCAGGGCATCCTGGACAACGACGAGTCATAAAAGATCGACGTGGTCGCCTAGTGCGTGAACTTGGTGTTATTCGTGAGGCACAGCCCGGCGGTGAGTTAACACTGGCGATTGATCAGCGTATTCAGTATATGGCCTATCGTGAGCTGCGTGCAGCTGTCGCTGAGCATGAAGCGGATGGTGGTGTGTTAGTAA
Organism: Halomonas sp. GT; assembly: GCF_002082565.1. NCBI lineage: Bacteria > Pseudomonadati > Pseudomonadota > Gammaproteobacteria > Oceanospirillales > Halomonadaceae > Halomonas > Halomonas sp. GT. The sequence goes on along the minus strand of NZ_CP020562.1, from coordinate 2,443,199 downwards.
TGCTTGATGCACGTACGGGGGAGGTGTTAGCGATGGCTAACTTGCCTTCTTACAACCCGAATAATCGAGCTGGGCTGGATCCGCGAGGCTTACGTAATCAGGCACTGGTTGATGTGTTTGAGCCTGGGTCTGTCATGAAGCCCCTTGCGATGGCTGCGATACTGGAAAGTGGCGTTGTAAATCGCGACGCTGTGGTGGATACGTCGCCTGGTTGGATGCGTTTGGATCAGTTCACTATTCGAGACTTCCGTAATTACGGCGAGTTAGATTTGGCAGGAATTCTAGAGAAATCTTCAAACGTTGGCATGTCCCGTCTAGCGCTACAGCTAAGCGACACGGCCATTTGGGAAAAATATAATCAACTAGGCTTGGGTCAAGCGCCAGGAACAGGCTTTCCTGGAGAGGCGACAGGCAGTTTGCCAGCGCCTGTTCGCTGGTCTCGAAGTGAGCGAGCGACTCTCTCCTATGGCTACGGCCTTTCAGTTTCAGCGGTTCAGCTGGCCAGTGCTTACACAGCGCTAGCCAATAATGGCGTTCGTCTACCGCCTTCGCTATTGAGGCTTTCGGAGCCCCCTCAGGGGAGTCCTGCTATATCGCCCACCGTTGCCAATGATTTGCTGAATATTTTAGAAACATCGGTCGCCGCCTATACCGGTGGGCGCCGAGCCCGCGTTGAAGGTTATCGTGTGGGAGGAAAAACAGGCACCGTGCGTAAAATAGGGCAGCAGGGTTATACCACCGATGCTTACCGCAGTGTTTTCGCAGGGATTGCGCCTATCTCTGACCCACGTATTGTTACTGTCGTTATGATTGATCATCCTCGAGCCGGCGAGTTTTATGGTGGAGCAGTGGCTGCTCCAGTGTTCTCTAGCGTTACAGGTAATGCCCTACGCTTACTGGACGTGCCGCCTGATCATGAGGTCGAGTAGCATAAGGAGATTACATGAGGTTGTCCCCTGAGAGTTTATTGGTAGCGTTAAAGAAGGTTTGGCCTAATGCCGTTTTACCCAAGAAACTGCCCGAATTGCCGGAACAAATTCGCTTAGTGACTGATACGCGTAAGTTAGTGGCGGGCGATGTGTTTGTGGCGGTGCCAGGTAGTCAGCGTGATGGTTATGAGTTTATTGATCAGGCGTTGGCGGCGGGTGCATCACTTGTTTTGGCGCACACTAAAGAAGGTGGTGTTTCGCTGGACGGGGAGATACTTTATTTGCCTCATCTGTCTTTGCGGCTTGGTGAACTAGGTCGCACACTGTTTTCTGTTCCCAAAGACCTTCAGGTGATTGGAGTGACGGGCACCAATGGGAAAAGCTCTGTTACTCATTACATAGCAGCGTTAAGTGAATTGCTTGGCAAGCCTGCTGGTGTAATAGGGACGCTAGGCGTTGGCCGTCTTGGTCACCTGGTCGACACCGGCCTTACCACGCCTGGGTCACTGGCAATGCAAGAGACGCTGGCTGATTTAGCTGCCCAAGGGGTAAGTCGAGTAGCCCTTGAGGCCTCTTCACATGCCCTTGAACAGCGCCGTCTTGACGCAGTGAACGTGGTCGCGGGAGTGTTTACCAATCTGACACGAGATCACCTTGATTATCATGGCAGTATGGCGGCTTATGCCGCTGCAAAAGCAAAGTTGTTCCGGCGTTCCGAGCTTATGCTTGCGGTCGTTAATGCAAATGATCCTCTTGCGCGGCTGATGTTGGCGGGTAGTGATAGTCGTGTGCGTGTGCTAGCAGTAGGCGATGATGAAGCAGTGACGCTTCGCGTACTTGGCTGGCATCCACATGAGCATGGTCAACAGGCCCTGGTGGCTACGCCAGAAGGTGAAAAAACACTTAATCTTGGTTTAATGGGGCGGTTTAACCTAGACAATGTGTTGCTAGCCATTAGTGTGCTTTATGGGTTAGGCGACCCATTAGACCCGTTGTTTGAGTCGGCAACTAAGTTAGGCCCAGTGCCTGGACGAATGGCGCTATATCGTGAGGCTAATGCGCCTAGTGTTGTTATCGATTATGCCCATACACCTGATGCATTAGCCAATGCTCTTGACGCGCTGAAAGAGCATTTGGGGAAGGCTGGAAAGCTATGGTGTTTATTCGGTTGTGGTGGTGATCGTGATGCTGGGAAGCGAGCTGAAATGGCCGCTGTGGCTGAAAAACGAGCTGATCATGTGATCGTTACTGACGATAATCCGCGTAATGAATCTGCCGAGAAAATTCGCCAACAAATTATTTCTGGCTTTTCTGCTGAGGGTGCATTTACTGAAATAGGTGATCGTCGTCAGGCGATTTATCATGCGGTCCAGCATGCAGATCCCCAGGACGTTATCTTGGTGGCCGGAAAAGGTCATGAGGCCTATCAGCACATCGGTAACGTGCGTCATGACTACCAAGATAGTGAGCAAGTGTTAAAAGCTTTCAAACTTAGGGCTGCCATGTGATGAACTGGTCGTTAGCTAGTATTGCCTCTGCGTTAAAGCTTTCTGTTCCGCAAGCTTTATGCGAGTTAACGGTGACGGCAGTCATTACCGATACGCGCCATATTGTGCCTGGGTGTCTGTTTGTTGCTTTAAGAGGGCCGCGCTTTGATGGCCATGATTTTATTGAGCAAGCGCTTGATAAAGGTGCAGCAGCAGCTCTGGTTGAGCGCCCGGTAAGCAGTTTGCTTCCTCAGTTGGTCTGCGCAGATACTCGGTTGGGTCTTGGTCTGCTGGCTCGGGCTTGGCGTCAGCACTGTGAATTGCCGCTGGTGGCTGTCACTGGCAACAGTGGTAAAACAACAGTGAAAGAGATGACCGCCGCGCTACTTTCTCCATTAGGCAGTGTGCTTGCTACAGAGGGCAACTTAAACAACGACATTGGTGCGCCGCTAACGTTACTGCGTTTAGCAACGCACCATCAGGTAGGCGTGATTGAGCTAGGGGCTAATCATCTGGGCGAAATTGCCTGGACCAGCCAATTGGCCTCCCCAAATGTTGCCATCATTACCAATGTGACAGGTGCGCATGTTGGAGAATTTGGTGGTATGGGGCAAATTGCCCAAGCCAAAAGCGAAATATTAGCAGGGCTGGTTGAGGGCGGTATTGCGGTGTTAAACCGTGATGACCGCTACTTTGAGTTTTGGTCAGCCTCTGCGGGAAACAAGACAATTGTAAGCTACGGCTTACATGACGACGCCGACGTTCACGCGTCAGCACTTTCCTGTGACTCTTTGGGGCGGTATGCTTTTACGCTTGTTGAACGTGGCCACGTGCTGGGTGACGTACAACTACCTTTGATTGGTAAGCATAATGTAAGTAATGCCTTGGCAGCCGCTGCGGCGGCTCTTGCATTAGGCGTTACGCCAGAGCAAGTGGTAACGGGGCTAAGCGCATTGTCCTCGTTATCTGGTCGTTTAAGCGTTGTGCCGGGCGTGCACAATACGACGCTGTTAGACGACACTTATAACGCAAATCCTGGTGCTGTAAAAGCGGCGCTGGATGCGTTAGCGACCTTTCCTAAGCCTCGCTGGTGCGCGCTTGGCGCAATGGGGGAGTTGGGCAGCGAGTCTCATGCCCTGCATGCTGAGATTGGTCATTACGCAGCGTCACTGGGTATCGACACATTGCTGACCTTTGGTGATGCCGCCCGTTCAGCAAGTGAAGCCTTCGGTCGCGGGCTGCATTTTGACGACCACGAGACGCTAGTGCGTCATATTATTAATACTCTGCCGCCTGACACCACGCTTTTGGTGAAAGGATCGCGTAGTGCAGGCATGGAAAATGTCATTGCTGCGCTACGTGCGGATGAAACAAGGTAAGCGCCGTTCATGTTACTTCACCTGGCGAATTTTCTAGCCCAATATCAATCTGCTTTCCAAGTTTTTAACTATTTAACCTTACGTGTCATTCTCGCAGCGCTAACGGCTCTCATGCTATGTCTGTGGCTTGGTCCCTGGGTTATACGTCGGCTAGTGGAAGGTCAGATTGGCCAAGCGATACGTGATGATGGCCCCCAGTCTCATTTGTCTAAAGCGGGTACGCCCACTATGGGTGGGGCAATGATCTTGCTGGCTATTGCTATCAGTACACTGATCTGGGGCGATTTAACCAACCATTATGTTTGGATAGTGTTATTGGTCACATTAGGCTTCGGGGCTATTGGTTGGGTCGACGATTATCGCAAGGTGGTCGAAAAGAACCCGCGCGGATTGCCTGCTCGTTGGAAGTATTTCTGGCAGTCGGTGGTGGGTATTGGCGCTGCGTTGGTGCTATATCTTACGGCCGCTACGCCGGCTGAAACTAGCTTATTGATCCCGATGTTCAAAGATATTGCGCTGCCGCTTGGCGTTTTCTATATCGTATTAACTTACTTTGTAATTGTCGGCAGCTCTAACGCAGTCAATCTCACCGATGGCCTTGATGGCTTGGCGATTATGCCTACTGTGCTGGTGGCAATGGGCTTGTCTGTATTTGCCTATGCAAGTGGAAACGCTGTATTTGCTAACTATTTACATATCCCTTTTATTCATGGTACCGGCGAGTTAGCCGTTTTTTGTGCCACTATTGCTGGTGCTGGCCTGGGCTTCTTATGGTTTAACACTTATCCGGCTCAGGTGTTTATGGGGGATGTGGGGGCGCTAGCACTAGGTGCAGCACTTGGTGTTGTTGCCGTTATTGTGCGTCAAGAAATTGTGCTATTTATTATGGGCGGTATATTTGTACTTGAAACAGTGTCGGTGATTCTTCAAGTTGGCTCTTATAAGCTTACCGGTCGGCGTATTTTCCGTATGGCGCCGTTGCACCATCACTATGAGTTGAAAGGTTGGCCAGAGCCGCGGGTAATTGTGCGTTTCTGGATTATCACCGTAGTGCTGGTGCTGTTAGGGCTGGCCACGCTTAAAGTTCGATGATTAGCAGAGTAATAGCGGCAGAGTTGCCGTTATTAGCGTGATGCACAAAGGAGCCAGTCATCGTGCGAGTCGCAAATGGAGTCACCGTTGTTGTTGGGCTTGGAGTTTCAGGGCGCGCTATCTGCCGGCATTTAGCTCGCCAAGGCACGCCATTTATGGTGGCAGATACGCGAGCAGAGCCTCCGGGTTTACGTGCCTTCCAGAACGAAAACCCTGGTGTTGAGGTTTATTGTGGCCCGTTAACGGCGCTTGATTTTACAGATGCCTACGAAGTGGTTGTAAGCCCTGGTGTAGATCCTCATTCGCCAGGACTTGATGGCTTACTGGAGCGTCATAACCCAGCAACGCGGGAGCCCGTGCTGGTAGGCGAGATTGCTTTGTTTATTCGCGCTGTGAATGCGCCGGTCGCCGCCATTACTGGCTCTAATGCCAAGTCAACTGTTACGACATTACTCGGCGAGATGGCTAGAGTCGCTGGTGTTAAAGCTGCAGTGGGTGGCAATTTGGGCACGCCTGCATTGGATTTATTAGTTGAATGCCCAGATGCAGAGCTTTACATCCTTGAGCTCTCAAGTTTTCAACTGGAAACAACGCCTCATTTGGGTGCTAAAGCGGCTGCTTTTTTAAACCTCTGTGAAGATCATTTAGATCGTCATGGAAATATGGTGGGATACCGCCGCGCTAAGCAGCGTATTTTTCGCGGTGCGCAATCAGCCATTGTCAATGCAGATGACGCGCTCACTTGGCCAGAGTCGTCCGTTGATCATGTAGAGCGTTTCACGGCCTTCGCACCCGCAGGTAATGACTGGGGGTTAGTTGAAAAAGGCGGCGAGTTAACGCTGTTCCATGGTGATACTGCTTGGCTTAGCACAGAAGCTCTTAACATGGCAGGGCGACATAACTATGCCAATGCACTAGCAGCATTGGCAATGGGTAAGGCGTTGGGCTTCGCAAAAGCACCAATGTGCCAAGCATTAACTGCTTTCAAGGGGCTGCCCCATCGTAGTGAAGTAATCGCTCGAATCAATGACGTTATGTGGGTGAATGATTCAAAAGGCACTAACGTTGGCGCTACGCTGGCAGCGATTCAAGGCATTAGCGCGTCGCTGACAGGGAAAGTAATACTATTGGCCGGTGGTGTCGGTAAAGGTGCTGACTTTTCCCCACTGACGATGCCATTAGCAGAGTGCGCTAAAACTGCGGTGCTATTTGGCGCTGACGCACTCCGTCTTGAAGACGCTTTGTCATCTGCTGTTCCCGTTCATCTAGTAAACGATTTAATTCAAGCGATGGAAGTGGCCTGGGAAATAGCTGAGCCCGGCGACTGTGTATTGCTGTCACCCGCCTGTGCAAGTCTAGATCAGTTTGTCAATTACCAAGCGAGAGGCGATGCTTTTCGATATTGGGTTGAGCAAAAGCATAAACAGCATAATCACTCAGGAGAGAGGTTATGAGTCGATTGCAGCGTATCCGCGATACTTTGACAACGCGACATTTACCCTCCGATGTGTGGTTAATCGTCGCCGCCGTAGCGTTAGCTGGGTTGGGCTGGGTGATGGTAAGTTCAGCGTCGGTAGGTCTACTTGAAAATAGCTATCACTACGCCCGTCAGCATGGCATTTTTCTATTCCTGTCTATATTAGCTTGTTTTTTTATGCTGTGTGTCCCTTTGGAAGCATGGCGGCAAAACGCAGCGCTAATTTTGCTAGTAAGCATTATCATGCTGGTGCTGGTGCTGGTGATTGGGCAGGAAGTTAACGGCAGCAAGCGCTGGATTTCACTACCTGGTCCCTTGCCTAGCCTGCAAGTTTCCGAGCTTGGAAAAATCGGTTTGATTTTTTACATGGCAGCCTTCATGTCCCGCTTTACCTATGACCTGCGCCAACGTGCATTAAGTATGTGGCGACCTCTAGCGGTGCTTGCCGTTCCGGCGGGGCTGCTTTTTCTTGCTCCCGATTTTGGCGGCATGGTGGTATATACCGTGTGCGTTATTGGTATGTTAATGATGAGCGGCGCTTCGCTTACCTTACTATTTGGTAGTGGTGGCGTATTGGCTGCTGGTGCCGTCATGATGGTTGTTATGGAGCCTTACCGATTAGCGCGTTGGACGAGCTTCTTGGACCCATGGGCTGATCAGTTTGCGACTGGCTATCAGCTTACTCAGGCGTTGATTGCTTTCGGTCGTGGGCATGTGACCGGTACTGGTTTAGGTAATAGTGTTCAAAAACTTCACTACCTGCCTGAAGCTCATACAGACTTTATTTTTGCTGTCATCGCAGAAGAACTTGGCATGATTGGTGCCATTCTCGTGGTACTGCTATTTACGTTACTCATTACCAGGGCAATGTTGATTGGTCGTCGTGCAGAATTGGCAGGCCATTTGTTTGGTGCCTATGTCAGCTATGGCATAGGTTTCGTTATCGCAGCTCAGGCCTTTATCAATATGGCGGTTAGCTCCGGGCTGTTGCCAACGAAAGGGCTAACATTGCCGCTGATTAGCTATGGCGGTTCAAGTTTATTGGTAACCGGTATAATGATTGGCTTGTTGCTGCGTGTAGATGCGGAAACGCGTCACCGTCCACGTCGCGTATCGACACCCTACAAGTCACGCCATGAACCTCGGTTATCGTAACTACTCAAGGAGTTGTTTGTGACGACGAACGCACGTCGACGCATTTTAATTATGGCGGGAGGTACCGGAGGTCATGTTATTCCGGCGCTTTCATTAGCACGTTCGCTCAAAGCCCACAATGTCGACGTTGAATGGCTGGGAAGCCCAAGAGGGATCGAAAATCGCTTGGTACCAGAAGCAGGTATCACGCTTCATACCATCGACATAAGCGGTTTGCGTGGCAAAGGCGTCGCTGGCTGGCTGAAGGCACCGCTGAATCTATCCCAAGCTGTACTGCAAGCACGAAAGGTAATTCGTCGCTTCAATCCTGATGTGGTGGTTGGGTTGGGTGGATTTGCCAGTGGCCCTGGTGGGCTGGCGGCGTGGCTTTCCAGGGTGCCATTGGTGATACATGAACAAAATGCTATTGCTGGGCTGACCAATAAAGTGCTCTCGAAATTAGCGACACATACTTACGCGGCGTTTACCGAGGCTTTTGGTGACAAGGCAGAAGTGATTGGCAATCCCGTGCGAGAAGATATTGCTGCACTGGGTGAGCATCCTAGGGGTGCTGCTGAGCTAGCCGCTCGACCGCTACGGTTATTAGTTGTTGGGGGTTCTCTAGGGGCGGTCGCATTGAATGAACGTTTACCGCCTGGGTTGGCAGGTTTGCCTCCTGAGCGTCGCCCTGATGTTCGCCACCAAGCGGGTAAAGACCGAGATGTGGCGACGGCAAGCGCCTACGTTGAGCATGGGATTGTGGCAGATGTCACTCCCTTTATTGATGACATGGCGGCTGCGTATGAGTGGGCAGATTTAGTCGTTTGTCGTGCCGGAGCGCTAACAGTGGCAGAGCTTGCCGCAGCTGCAAAGCCTGCCTTGCTAGTGCCGTTTCCATTTGCTGTTGATGATCATCAGCGGGTCAATGCTGACGTTTTAGTAAAAGCCGGGGCGGCACTTTGTGTCACACAGTCTGAGCTTACCCCCGAGCGATTAACACACTATTTAGATGAGCTATTAGTCCCGAGCGTATTGTCAGATATGGCTTTTAAAGCCCGTCAGACGGCTTACTTAGAGGCGACTGAGCGTCTTACAAAGGGATGTTTAGCGTTAGTAAAACAAGGAGAGACTGCGTGACCGATTCTATTAATAACGCGTTACACTCAGGTGTCCGCCCAAGCGGCCCGGGTATGCGCCGTATTAAGCGTTTGCACTTTGTTGGCATCGGTGGCGCAGGTATGTGTGGGATCGCTGAGGTGCTTGCTAATCAGGGCTACAGCGTCAGCGGCAGCGATATGAAGGAATCAAATGTCATTGAACGCCTTCGTCAGTGTGGTGTTAACGTTGCAATCGGTCATGCTGAAGAGAATGTGGCGGGAGCTGATGTCGTCGTTGTCTCTAGCGCTATTGATGTAACTAATCCTGAAATTCGTTGGGCCCATGAGCATCGTGTGCCAGTAGTAAGGCGTGCTGAAATGCTAGCTGAGCTAATGCGCTTTCGCCATGGTATTGCTGTCGCAGGAACACACGGCAAGACGACTACAACCAGCTTGACTGCGACGTTGCTGGCGGAAGGCGGGTTAGATCCCACCTTTGTGATTGGTGGAAAGCTCACCAGCGCTGGCGCTAATGCCCGGTTGGGGGAAGGGGATTATTTAGTCGCTGAGGCTGATGAGTCGGATGCGTCGTTTCTGCACCTTCAGCCAATGGTCTCTATTGTGACAAACATAGATGCAGACCACATGGCCACTTATGGTGGCGATTTTGAGCGTTTAAAGAGCACATTCATTGAGTTTCTTCATAATTTGCCATTTTACGGGCTGGCAGTGCTGTGCATTGATGACGCTAATATCCGGTCGTTGCGTGATCAGGTGAAGCGCCAGTTTGTGACCTACGGTTTCGATGAAGATGCCGACTACCGCATTGTGGACTTTACTCAGCAAGGAGGTGACGTCTCGTTTACCGCAGTACGCCCCGGTGAAGCTGCTCCATTGTCTATTCGGCTAGCAATGCCTGGTCGCCACAATGCGCTAAACGCTATGGCGGCGATTGTTGTAGCAACGGATGCCGGGGTAAGTGACGATGCTATTCTTCGTGGGCTGGCAAGTTTTGCCGGTGTAGGGCGCCGCTTTCAAGTGCATGGCCATTTCAGTGCCCCTAATGCTGATGGCGATATCATGTTAGTAGACGATTACGGACACCACCCCCGTGAAGTTGACATGGTTATCCAGGCGGTTCGTGCTGGTTGGCCGGAACGTCGATTGGTCATGCTGTACCAACCGCACCGCTACAGTCGCACCCGCGATCTTTATGAAGATTTCGTTCGGGTGCTTTCTCAAGTGGATACGCTCGTATTACTGGACGTCTACAGCGCTGGGGAAGCCGTGATTCCAGGCGCGGAAGGTCGCACCCTTGCCGGGTCTATTCGTCAGCGAGGAGAAGTCGATCCATTGTTCGTTGAGCATAAGCAGGAGTTACCTGCATTGTTAAGCAAGCTTCTGCGTCCCGGGGATATTTTTATTACTCAAGGCGCTGGTGATGTGGGTGGTATTTCACTTCGTTTCGCGCATGCCAAGTTATCGCTAGATAAGGTAGAGCTATGAGTGCAGCAATGTCACTGAATGATCCCTTGGCACGTGTCGTCGTTGTTTACGGTGGTACTTCAGCAGAACGCGAGGTGTCGCTTAAAAGCGGTGCTGCTGTGCTTGGTGCGTTAAAGCGTCAAGGTATCGATGCTATTGGCTACGATCCAAAAGAAGCAGGTTTAGTAGGGCTAGAACGCCTGGCGCCGACGGCTGTTTTCGTGGCTCTTCATGGTCGTGGTGGTGAAGATGGCACGTTACAGGGAGCGCTAGAGCTTTTAGGCCTACCTTACACCGGCAGTGGTGTACTGGCATCCGCGTTAGGAATGGATAAGCAACGCACGAAGCAGGTTTGGCAAGCGGTAGGGTTGCCCACGCCTGAAAGTATTATGCTCAGTGAGTCATCTGATTGGCCCATGGTGGTGTCGCAATTAGGTTTGCCAATGATGGTGAAGCCAGTCCACGAAGGCTCTACGCTGGGGATTAGTATTGTTAAAACCCAGGAGGCGTTAGAGGCTGCCTATCATGAGGCAGCGAACTATGATGCCCGTGTCATGGCTGAACGCTTCGTTGTGGGTGAGGAGTATACCGTTGCTCTGCTTGGCAATGATGTACTGCCAGCTATTCGTGTCGAAGTTCCTGGCGGTTTTTATGATTACGAAGCGAAATACATTGCTAATACCACCCAGTATCATCTTCCCTGCGGCTTATCAGCTATTGATGAACAGGCTTTGGCAGAACTATGCAAGAAAGCATTTGATGCCGTAGGTGGTGAGGGTTGGGGGCGTGTAGATGTAATGCGCGACGCAATGGGCAAGTTTTGGCTGATTGAAGTTAATACAGTCCCCGGCATGACGGATCACAGTTTGGTGCCTCAAGCGGCGGCGTATGCAGGCATAGAATTTGATCAGCTAGTGTTACGCATCTTGAATACTGCGGTTCAACGCAGCTGCTCATGAAAAAGCGTAATGCATGGTTAGGCCTCATATTGCTAACATTATTGCTAGGTGCTGGTGGGCGTGCCCTGTGGTTATGGTTAGATAGGCCTATTGAGCGTGTATCTATTCGTGGCGAGTGGGAGTATGTGAGTGCTGATTATCTCCGTACTCAGCTAGCGCCGCTCGTTCAAGAGGCAACTTGGCTCTCAGCAGATTTAGGTGAGCTTCGTAGGCGTGCGTTGAGAATTGGCTGGCTGAATGAAGTTAGAATTTCCAGAGAGTGGCCAAATGCACTTGTATTTGAGCTGGTAGAGCAAACGCCAGTGGCCCGCTGGAACGATGATTTTCTACTTAACCCCAAAGGTGAATCGTTTGCCTTTGCGCCACTAGGTGTGCCTCAAGGGCTTCCTGATTTGGCTGGGCCGACGGGAAGTGGAGAGGAAGTGCTGACTTATTATCGCCGCTTAACACCTCACTTTCAGGGGTTGTCGCTGTCACTTTCCCAATTACGTTTAGAGCCCCGTGGTGCATGGCGGCTTCAGTTAAGTAATGGTGCTTGGGTAATGTTAGGAAGGCGTCAGCATGAAATTCGATTAGCTCGTTTATCGGCATCATGGCAGCGTGAGCTTGCTCAGGTTGGGAATCATATTCGCTATATCGACTTACGTTACCCGAATGGTGTTGCAGTTGCTTGGCACGGAGAAAGTGACTTTGCAGAAGAAGATGAGTAATAAGCGACTTACAATGTGCAAGAAGTAGGTAAATGTAAGTGGTTGCCAACAGCGAAAAGCCATGAATAGGCTTTAAATCGCGCCCAAAGGCGATTATCGTAGGCGTGCGCTAGTCGTATTGTGAGTATTGTTTCTATACTATGTTATTGCTGATGTTTTTTTACGGGCTATTTATTTAATCACGGTCAGCATTTGGCTGGATAGTTCGATAGGCGTCACTGTTATTTCGCATGATTTTGTATCGCCGTTTTAACAATTCAGCGCAGTTACGACTAACAAGTTTCTTTTAAAATTTTTCTAGGAGATTATCCGACTCATGGCAGGCTCACCCAACGCATCCAATATGGTTGTCGGGCTGGACATTGGAACGTCCAAAGTCGTCGCGATAGTCGGTCAACCCACCGATGATGGTGGGATTGAGATAGCGGGTATCGGCTCTCATCCATCACGTGGCATGAAGCGTGGCGTGGTCATTAATATAGAATCAACAGTGCAATCTATTCAACGCGCTGTTGAAGAAGCGGAATTAATGGCGGGTTGTGATATTCACTCTGTCTACGTTGGCGTTGCCGGCAGCCACATCAGTTCAATGAACTCAGATGGTGTGGTTGCTATTAAAGAAAGGGAAGTCACTCCGTCCGATATCGAGCGAGTCATCGACTCAGCTCGCGCTCGCGCAGTCTCTGAAGGGCAGCGTGTACTTCATGTATTGCCCCAAGAGTTCTCAATCGACGCCCAAGGTGGCATCCGTGAACCTCTAGGAATGTCAGGGGTCCGCTTGGAGGCACAGGTTCACCTTGTGACAGCGGCATTGAACGCCGTTCAAAATATTGAGAAATGTGTACGGCGATGTGGTTTAGACGTTGACGCAATTATTCTTGAGCAGCTAGCTTCTAGTATGGCTGTCCTCACCGAGGATGAGCGAGAATTAGGCGTTTGTATGGTGGATATTGGAGGTGGGACCACTGATATGGCCATTTTTAGTGAAGGGGCCATTCGTCATACTGCCGTTATCCCTATAGCAGGCGACCAAGTAACTAATGACATAGCGATGGCATTGCGCACGCCAACGCAACATGCTGAAGAGATTAAAGTTAAATACGCTTGCGCACTGACACAGCTGGCTGCAAGCGACGAAATGATTAAAGTTCCCAGCGTAGGAGATCGTCCGGCTCGTGATTTATCACGACAGGCACTTGCTGAAGTGGTTGAGCCGCGTTACGAGGAGCTATTTACGTTGGTGAGAGACGAATTACGCCGTAGTGGCTATGAGGATATGGTGGCTGCTGGTGTTGTGCTCACTGGTGGCACCTCGCGTATGGAAGGGGTTAGCGAATTGGCAGAAGAAATTTTTCATATGCCTGTTCGTATTGCTTGTCCGCAGAATGTCAAAGGCCTGGCTGATGTGGTACGCAATCCTATTTATGCAACAGGTGTGGGTTTGTTGCATTATGCATTGCAAGAAGCGCGACATGGGCAAGGCCTAGAAAGCCACGGGGGAGTCGTTGCTGCGCATAAAGGGCGCAACGAAGTCGTCCGGCGTGATATCAAGGAAGGTCAATCGGCGCTGGTAAGAATCAAAGGCTGGTTCAAAGGAAATTTCTGACAGGGCCGCAAGCGCGGTTCAGGAGACGGGGCTTATGTTCGAATTGGTAGATAACGCACCCTCGAGCAGTGCGGTCATCAAAGTGGTCGGTGTTGGCGGTGGCGGCGGCAACGCAGTCAACCACATGGTCGAAAGTAATATTGAAGGCGTTGAATTTATCTGCGCTAACACCGACGCCCAAGCGCTTAAACGGGTATCTGCAAAAACAGTCTTGCAGCTAGGTGGCGAAATTACCAAAGGGCTCGGGGCGGGTGCCAATCCTGAAGTGGGCCGCCAAGCAGCTATGGAAGACCGTGATCGCATCGCTGAGCTATTAACCGGCGCAGACATGGTGTTCATCACTGCGGGTATGGGTGGCGGTACAGGTACCGGTGGTGCGCCTGTCGTTGCTCAGGTTGCTAAAGAATTGGGTATTTTGACGGTTGCCGTGGTAACTCGCCCCTTCCCGTTTGAAGGGCCGAAGCGCATGCGCGCCGCTGAAGAGGGCATGAAAGAGCTTTCTGAGCATGTTGACTCGTTGATCACTATTCCAAACGAAAAACTGCTTTCTGTTTTAGGTAAGAACGCAACACTGCTAACCGCCTTTAGCGCTGCTAACGATGTGCTGTTGGGAGCCGTTCAGGGTATTGCTGAGCTGATTACCAGCCCAGGCATTATCAACGTCGATTTTGCTGATGTGCGAACCGTTATGTCAGAAATGGGCATGGCGATGATGGGTACCGGTGGAGCAACTGGCGAGAATCGTGCTCGCGAAGCGGCTGAAAAAGCCATTCGTAGCCCGCTGCTTGAAGACATCGATTTGCACGGCGCTCGCGGCATCCTGGTCAATATTACTGCTGGCCCTGACTTGTCGATTGGTGAATTCAATGATGTAGGCGCCACTGTTCAAGAGTTTGCTTCTCAGGAGGCAACGATTGTGGTGGGCACCTCTATCGACATGGAAATGTCTGATGAGCTGCGCGTCACTGTGGTAGCTGCTGGGCTGGATGGTAGCAAGGGTAAAGTTGCTTCACGTGAGCCAGCGCGCCGGTCTGCTGCTGAAGCGTCCTCAGATTACCGCAAGTTGCAACAGCCAACTGTCATGCGTCAGCAAGCAACGGCACGCAAAGAGGCGCCTGAGGCAGCTGCGAAACCCCGTCCTGAAAAGCGTCGAGCCCCTGATGCCGATGATTATTTGGACATCCCCGCATTTTTACGTCGTCAGGCAGATTGATTGACGCTATCGGGTTCATTGAAACAGCAAACAAGAGTTTTATTGGTTAAAACGCTTGTTTGCTGTTAAAGTGAACACTGTTTCTTAACTTTCTTCCCCTAGCGGTACTTGTCGGCACTTTTCTGCCGGTAACCGCCGACATTAGAGTTCGACCACTGCCCATGATCAGACAACGCACACTACAAAACGTCATTCGCGCCACCGGAGTGGGTCTGCACTCTGGTAAAAAAGTCCACCTGGCTTTGCGCCCGGCGCCGGCTAATACCGGAATTGTGTTCATCCGAACCGATTTAGAGCCTGTGGTTCACGTGCCGGCACGTGCTGAATTGGTGGAAGACACCACATTATGCACTGCTCTTTCTTACAAGGGTGTGAAAGTTGCGACGGTCGAACATCTGATGTCGGCATTTGCGGGACTGGGTATTGATAACGCCTATGTCGATGTTAGTGCTCCTGAAGTGCCTATCATGGACGGTAGCGCGAGCCCCTTTGTGTTCTTAATTCAATCCGCGGGCATTTTAGAGCAAGATGCACCTAAGAAATTTATCCGAATTAAGCGTCGTATTGCCGTCAGTGATGGCGACAAAGAAGCCGTCTTTTTGCCTCATCAAGGGTTTAAAGTCTCGTTTGCAATCGACTTTGATCACCCTGTGTTCGAGCAGCAGAAACAAACTGCGTTAATCGATTTTTCAACAACGTCGTTTGTGAAAGAGGTTTCTCGTGCACGTACCTTCGGGTTTATGCGCGATCTCGAATTTTTGCGATCCAATAATCTTGCGCTTGGCGGTAGCTTAGATAACGCCATTGTTGTGGATGATTATCGCATTGTTAATGAAGGCGGTTTGCGCTATGACGATGAGTTTGTCAAGCATAAAGTGCTGGATGCTATTGGTGATTTGTATCAGCTTGGTCACAGTCTGATTGGCGAATTCCAAGGTGTTAAATCAGGCCATGCGCTTAATAATCAGTTGTGCCGCGAGTTGTTGGCGCAGCCCGATGCCTATGAAGTGGTCACCTTTGAAGAAGATAAAGCGGTCGCACCGATCTCTTATTCGGCACCTGCAATGGCGTAGCTTGAACGTCTGCCAGACGTGTGAATAGTATGACTGCACTAGTAGAAAGCACCGCTCTGGCGGTGCTTTTTGCGTATTGGCGCTGGCAGTAACGTGGCTATTAACGTTTATTATCTGAGTCATTTGGTGCATGTGCCGCAAGACGCTCCAGGGCGTTTCTAAGCGAGGGGTTGTCAGTGTCTTTTGCGCATTCGGTTAGCGTTTTTCCAGCACTTTCTGAGAGGGTGCGGGTGTAACGTTTAGGGCTTTCGATTGGCCGAACGGGTCGCACTTTAAGGGTGAAGCCGGTAACGCCTTCAAACCCTGGCAACTGATGCAGTAAGACTAGCAATTGCGGCTGTTCATAGCGCAGCCACGTTAGCCAACTTGCTTGGCCGCTTATTAACGTCAATCGTCCGTCTCGAAAGCCCCCGACGAAAATATGCTCACGCATTGCTTCAGGCAGGTGGGCGCGTAAATGACGTTGAGCCTGATCAATCAAACGAGACTGTCGCATAAGCTGTCCCGCGCTACCAGACTTGGTCAGCAGTTGGGTAATGGGCTGTGCGCGGGAACGCTTAACCTTTATACTCATTAACTTAATTCCTGGAACGTTGTTGGCTAAGCCACACTCACGATTGCCACCAGCGTTTTTCTATAGACTTTTAATTGATAGAGCCTAACACGCTCGGGAGCCAGTCCACAGCATGTCATCAACGCCAGATGTTTTGTCTGCTTCGCCGCGGCGGCAACGCCGAAACGGCCTAGCGCGTTGGTGGCTGGCAGGCCTCCTAGTGAGTTGTTTATTACCTGCTAGTTTACATCCTTCAGATGCATTGCGTGGCGGTGAGCGCGGGGTGATTATCTGTTTTTGGGTGCCAGCAATGCTGCGTGCCCAGTCTGAATGGATCGCTAAGAAGCGCTGCGCCCTGCGCCACTGGGTACGAAAACAAGCGTGTGTGTATCCTACCGTCTTGCGCTGTATCCGCTATTTTCTTCGTATCCCCCATCAGTTGGTTGCCGCGATTGATGTGCTGAATCCTCGTGGCCCGCCAGCTCAGCTGTACGTTCACTAAATTTACCTTATTTGCCTTATATAAAAGGGCGTACCTGACCGGGGCGCTCGAGAAGATTTGGAACTTTCATGATTAATAATTTGTTACGTAAAGTCGTTGGCTCTAAAAATGATCGCGACGTTAAGCGCATGCAAAAAAGCGTGCTCAGTATTAACGTTTTAGAGCAAGCACTTGAAGGGTTAAGTGACGCTGAGTTGCAAGCAAAAACAGGGCTGTTACGTCAAAAGTTAGCAGAAGGCGCGTCTATTGATAGTTTGTTACCAGAAGCGTTTGCCGTCGTGCGTGAGGCTAGTAAACGGGTAATGAAAATGCGCCACTTTGACGTCCAAATGGTCGGTGGTATGACGTTGCATCGTGGCCGTATAGCGGAAATGAAAACCGGTGAGGGTAAAACCCTGGTGGCGACGCTTGCCGTATATTTAAATGCGCTGCCAAGTAAGGGTGTCCATGTCGTCACCGTTAATGATTATCTAGCCCGCCGTGATGCTGAATGGATGCGGCCCTTGTATGAGTTTCTTGGGTTATCGGTAGGCGTTATCTTTGCTGGCCAAACGGGTGAAGAGAAGCGCCATGCCTATCAGTGTGACATCACTTATGGCACTAACAATGAGTTTGGTTTCGATTATCTGCGCGACAACATGGCGTTCTCGCTTGAGGATAAAGTGCAGCGTGGTCTGCATTACGCCATCGTCGATGAAGTCGACTCTATTTTAATTGATGAAGCTCGTACGCCGTTAATTATCTCGGGCGCAGTGGATGAAAATACCGATTTGTACGGCATTGTGAATCGCCTGGCTCAGCAGTTAGAACAAGGTGAAGCCTCGGAGGACAGCGATGCGCCAGTCACGGGAGATTTCCTGCTTGATGAAAAACAAAAGCAGGTAGAACTTACCGAGCAGGGTCATAACAAAGTTGAAGAGCTAATGCGTGCCGAAGGGCTCTTAGGCGAGGGTGAATCGCTTTATGCCGCACAAAACCTAAACTTGCTTCAACATATGCATTCCGCGCTACGCGCAAGACACCTTTATCATTTAGACGTTGACTACATCGTTTCTGAAGGCCAGGTTGTCATCGTTGATGAGCATACTGGGCGTTCTATGCCGGGGCGCCGTTGGTCAGAAGGGTTGCACCAAGCGGTTGAAGCGAAAGAGGGAGTGACGGTTCAGCGAGAGAGCCAGACACTGGCATCGACTACTTTCCAGAACTACTTCCGTTTATATGAAAAGCTCGCTGGCATGACCGGCACCGCTGATACCGAAGCATTCGAATTTAGGCAAATTTATGGCCTGGATGTGGTCGTCATTCCAACGAATCGATCGCTTGCTCGTAAAGATCTGAATGATTTGGTCTATCTGAGTGCTGAAGAAAAATACGAAGCGATTATTAAAGATGTGAAGGCCGAAACTGAAGCCGGACGCCCTGTGCTCGTTGGTACAGCGTCGATTGAAACCTCAGAGTACCTAGCCCGCCTAATGCGCGAAGCTGGCCTGACGTTTAATGTGTTGAACGCTAAACAACACCAAAGCGAAGCAGAAATCATCGCTCAAGCAGGTCGTCCGGGCGCCATTACTATTGCAACGAATATGGCGGGACGTGGTACCGATATCGTCCTCGGGGGGAACTGGGAAGCAGAAGCGGCTAAGCTGCAAAATCCCACCCAAGAACAGATTGAAGCTCTCAAGGCGGAGTGGCAAAAGCGCCATGACGGTGTTTTAGAAGCAGGTGGTTTGCATGTTGTTGGTTCTGAACGTCATGAGTCCCGTCGTATTGATAACCAGCTGCGTGGTCGTGCGGGACGTCAAGGCGACCCAGGCTCTACACGCTTCTTCCTCTCGTTAGAAGACAGTTTGATGCGTTTGTTTGGTTCTGACCGAGTGAAGCGCCTGATGCTGGCTCTTGGACTAGAACGCGGTGAGGCAATTGAGCACAAGATGGTGTCTAACGCTGTCGAGCGTGCCCAGAAAAAAGTAGAGGGGCGCAACTTTGATATCCGCAAGCAACTGCTTGAATACGATGATGTCGCTAATGATCAGCGTCGAGTTATCTACGAACAGCGTAATGAAATTCTGTCCGCTGATGAGGTTTCCGACGCCGTCATCGGTATTCGTGAAGAAGTCATGGAAGATGCCATCAGTGATTATGTGCCACCTCAGAGCTTGGCTGAGCAGTGGGATTTGCCTGGGTTAGAGGCGCATCTTAAAACTGAATTCAATCTTGATGCTCCCGTTACGCAATGGGCGGCAGAAGACGAGCGCTTCAGTGAAGAGAAACTGCGTGAGCGTTTACAAGCGATGCACCGCGATGCGTATCAAGCCAAAATTGAGGCTGCTGGCGCCACGTTAATTCGCCGTTTTGAAAAACAGGTAATGCTCCAGGTGTTGGATACCCGTTGGAAAGAGCATCTTCAGTCGATGGATCACCTGCGTCGTGGCATTCACTTGCGTGGTTATGCCCAGAAGAATCCTAAGCAGGAGTACAAGCGTGAATCCTTCGAGTTGTTCCAGCATCTGCTAACGAACATTAAAGCTGACGTTACGCGAATTTTAAGCCACGTGCAGGTTCGCCAGCCTGAAGAGGTTGATGCGCTAGAGCAGAAGCGCCGTGAAGAGTCAGTGCGGGAACGTGCGACAGCGGCAAGTCGCCACGATGATCCTAACGCCCAGCCGGAAGATGTTTCACAGGAAGCACCTGGGGCTGACGGACGTCCGTTGCGTCGTGAAGGGCCAAAAGTAGGGCGCAATGATCCGTGCTCATGTGGGTCCGGTAAAAAGTATAAGCAGTGCTGTGGAAAACTAAGCTAATCACGCGTGGCGAAATTGAGCGCAAAGGAGAAAAACATGGCGGTGGGAAATCTTGCTTTTCCGGAATTGCCACCCCTTAACGGGGTGCGCCTGGGCAGTGCAATGGCAGGTATTAAAAAGCCAGATCGCCGTGATGTAGTGGTGATTGAGTTACCTGAAACTGCCACGGTAGCCGGGGTTTTTACTCGCAATGCGTTTTGTGCTGCTCCAGTGGTCGTTGCGAAAGCGCACCTTGAAGAGTGTGCAAGCGCTGGGCATGTTCCTCGCTACTGGCTGGTAAATACTGGCAATGCCAATGCTGGTACTGGCGCATCGGGCTTGCAGGACGCTTATGCCAGCTGTAAAGCGCTTGCTGAGCAAATGGGTGTTGATAAAAGCCAGGTCTTACCCTTTTCAACCGGTGTGATCGGCGAGCCTCTACCGATGGCACGCCTGCTTGCCGGTATGCCTAATGCGCTAAGTTCCCTAGCGGATACTAGTCTTGCTTGGCAGCAGGCCGGTGAGGGGATTCTGACCACTGATACCCGAGCCAAAGGTGCAACGATAACCGTTTCAATCGGTGATCAGCGGGTTACGATCAATGGCATTACCAAAGGGTCAGGCATGATTAAGCCCAATATGGCTACCATGTTGGGTTTTGTGGTGACGGATGCGGCGATTGAGCAGCCGTTGTTAGCGAGTTTATTACGTGAAACGGTGGATCGATCTTTTAACTGCATCACTGTCGATAGCGATACATCAACCAACGATGCTTGCATGCTGGCGGCGACGGGTACAGGCGCTCGAGTTGAAAGCGGGGAGCAGGTGGCCATTTTCCGCAATGCGCTACAACGCGTGATGACCGAGCTTGCCCAAGCGATTATTCGTGATGGCGAAGGAGCGACAAAGTTTGTGACGCTCCAGGTGAATGAGGCGACCACTCGGCAGGAAGCGTTGGATGTTGCTTTTACTGTTGCTCACTCGCCACTGGTGAAGACTGCGCTCTACGCTTCTGATGCTAACTGGGGGCGTATTTTAGCCGCTGTTGGGCGCGCGCCGGTTGAGTCGTTCGATGTCAATCAAGTTGTCATTGATTTGGGTGACGTTCGCTTAGTTGAAAAGGGCGGCCGTGCCGACAGTTATACAGAAGCAGCGGGCAGCGCCGTCATGGCGCAGGAAGAAATCATCATTCGCATTAATTTGGGTCGTGGTGAAGAGAGTGCCACTGTGTGGACCTCGGACCTATCTCATGACTATGTGACTATCAACGCGGATTACCGTAGCTGAAGCGTACTGAAAAGTAGCCAAAAACAGTTGCAGTGACGTGCTAATGCAGTGAGATAGCGCCGTCTTTGTTTAGGGCGGCGCGCAAAAAGTGGGTAAAGACGTAATGAGTGTAATGGTAAAACGACGAGTTCATGTCGCGGCGGCTGCAATGATCAGCGCCGATCAAAAGCGGGTTCTGATTGCGCGTCGGCCCTCTAATGTTGATCAAGGCGGTCTATGGGAGTTTCCTGGTGGCAAGCTGGCGCCTTATGAAACGGGGCTTGAAGGCCTCAAGCGCGAGCTTCATGAAGAGCTTGGTGTTGAGATTGTACGAGCCCGGCCACTTATCCGCGTTCATCATGAGTATCCTGATAAGCATATCCTTCTGGATGTTTGGCAAGTGCAGGAGTTTGCGGGTGAGCCGTTTGGCCGAGAGGGGCAGGCAGTACGCTGGGTGCCCATGGAAGAGTTAGTAAATTACCCTTTCCCTGCTGCTAACTTGCCTATTTTGCGTGCGGTGATGTTGCCCACTGACTATCTGATTACTGGCGAGGAAGCTGACGAAGAACGTTTCGATAGCTTATTGGAACGAGCGCTCAGTGAAGATGGTGTAAGGCTCGTACAGCTGCGGGCAAAAAATCTTGATGAAGCGGCATACATTGCCCGTGCTGAGCGCGCCCTGCGCCTTTGTCGTCAGTATGATGCAAAGTTGTTGTTGAACGGCGAGCCAGCATTGCTTGACGCTATTGATGCTGACGGAATTCATTTAACGAGCGCACGGTTAATGGACCTTGAGCGACGCCCAATTGCAGAAAATAAATGGCTCTCGGCGTCGACTCATGATCAAACACAGCTTTCTCAGGCTGCGGTTTTAGGTTGTGATTTTGTCACGCTGTCGCCGTTGCGCACTACGCCGTCTCATCCTGAGGTAGCCCCATTGGGGTGGCATGACTTCCAGCAGCTAGTTGAACGTGCTGGCATGCCGGTGTTTGCACTGGGTGGCATGACCCGCTTTGATGCTAACCATGCACGCGCTGTTGGTGCTCAGGGAATTGCGTCTATTCGTGATTTTTGGAAATAAAACCAATCGCTACAGGTTAGTTTTTTGAACGCTGCGCCTGCTCTCGATGAGAGCAGGCGTCTATGTTTTTGTCAGTTTATGTTTTATCAGGCGAGGTTAGTTATCCAGCGAGTTGGTTATCAATCGCGATAGCGACGTGTTAGATCACCGTAGGCATCAATGCGGCGGTCGCGCAAATAAGGCCAAATACGCCGGGTGTTCTCGCTACGCGCCATATCAATATTGACCACTAGTTGCTGTGTCTCTTCCCCTGCATGCGCTAGCATTTCTCCTTGCGGGCCGCATACAAAACTTCCTCCCCAAAACGCAATGCCGTTACCAACACCAGAGTGGTCGGGCTCAAAGCCGACTCTGTTCGCGACCAATACGGGCAGCCCGTTAGCGACGCCATGGGAGCGCTGTATAATTGTCCAAGCATCTTTCTGGCGGGCTTTTTCAGCGTCATCATCATTTGGATCCCAGCCGATGGCCGTTGGGTAGAGAAGTAGCTCCGCACCACTTAGTGCCATTAAACGTGCCGCTTCCGGGTACCATTGATCCCAGCAAACTAAGACACCTAGCCGCCCAACAGAGGTGTCAATGGGCGTGAAGCCTTGGCCACGTCCGTCGTCAGAATCGCCAGGGGTAAAGTAAAACTTTTCGTAAAAGGCCGGATCATCCGGGATGTGCATTTTACGGTACTCCCCAACACGTCCTTTTGCGCGGTCATAAACAACGGCTGTATTGTGGTAAAGCCCCGCCGCACGCCTTTCAAACAGCGACCCCACCAGCACAATATTCAGCTCCTTAGCTAATTCAGCTAGGTGCTGACCAGTAGGGCCGTCTAGTGGTTCAGCCAAATCAAACAGTGCAGGGTCTTCGTACTGGCAAAAGTAGTGCGTGGCATGCAGCTCCTGCAGCAATACTAATTGAGCGCCTTGGCTAGCAACTGAGCGTATGCCTGCTTCGCTGGCTGCAAGACTACGTGCTTTATCTGGCCACGCTGGCTGTTGAACAACACCGACGGTTAAGCTGTTAGACATGATGGCTCCTTAGGATTGACTAAGCGCAGGGGCAAGGGTGCCTTTCGGTAGCTGCATGGTTAAACAGTGGAGGCTGCCATGCTGGCGAATGACGCTATTACACTCGATAGGAATCAGGGTGTGTTCTGGAAAGGCAATACTCAACGCTTGCAGCGCGATTAGGTCGGCTGGATCGCCATACGTAGGCACCAGTACGGCATTATTGATAATTAAAAAATTCGCGTAGGTAGCCGGGAGGCGATGACCGTCTTCAGGATCAAAGCAGGCCTGTGGCCACGGCAAAGCAATTAATTGGTAGGGTTCACCGTTGCGCTGGCGAAACGCCATGAGCTCTTGCTCCATTGCGTTTAGCGCTGGATAGTGAGAGTCGGTGGGGTCGTCGCAGCGGACATACGCAATGGTAGAGGCGTTGCAAAAGCGTGCGAGTGTATCAACATGACTGTCGGTATCGTCACCTTCAAGATGCCCACTTGCTAGCCATAGGACTCGATCGACGCCAAAATCTTCCGCTAACTGGGTTTCAATATCCGTACGCGAAAGTGACGGGTTGCGGTTTGGGTTCAGTAAGCAGGCTTCTGTGGTTAGCAGCGTGCCTTCTCCGTCGGTTTCAATAGCGCCGCCTTCTAGCACCAAGCTGCGCGGAGTGATGGGGCAGTTCCAGACCCCTGCATCGTCCAACCATTGGGTGAGGCGATTGTCATGCTCGGCAGGAAATTTACCACCCCAGCCGGTAAACGTGTAATCCAACATGAGTGGCTGCTGTGCTTCGTCTACCACGGTGATTGGCCCATGGTCTCTGGCCCAAGTGTCATCAGTGGGAGCGACAATGAGTATGAATTGTTGTTGGGAAATGCCATAGGCCCCAAACGTAGCAGCCAAGCGGCGCTGGGTGGCGTCATCAGGAACGCTGATTAACACGCGCTGATAGCGTGTTGTGGCAATCACTATACGCTCAAGCGTTGCTTCAATACGTGATAACAGCGATGCCCAGTCGCCGTCTGGACGGGGCCAAGTCAGTTGCAAGCCGTCTTGGGGGTGCCACTCAGGCAATAAACGGTAAGTCTTGTTAGCCAACGTCACAGATGCTCTTAATAGTCGAAGAAAATGATAATAGAAAAAATGCTTGCCCTAGAGGCGACCTCTAAAAGACAAGGGGAATGGGCGCAATTTAGGGGCTTGTTTACCAACATGCAAGCGATACCGTGCTTAAGGGAACGGTAGGCAGACTTGTTACTCTAACGCAGCGTTCGCACATGCACCCATGCTAAAAAAACCGTACCATGGACGCTTATTACTAAGGAATGATGCCATGCTTGATCGTTTGCCTTTTCTGGTGGGGCTGCGCTACGTGCGCGCTAAACGCCGGAACCACTTTATTTCGTTTATTTCGTTAACTTCAATGCTGGGGTTAATGCTTGGCGTGGCAGTGCTCATTCTTGTGCTGTCGGTGATGAATGGTTTTGATCACGAGCTTCGTACTCGAATTTTGGGAATGGTGCCTCATACTAAAATTGAATCACGAGAAGGGTTAGTTGAGTGGCAAGCGTTAGCAGAACAGCTTGTTGAACGAGAGCGAGTTATTGGTGCAGCGCCGTATGTTGAACAGCAGGGTATGTTTTCAGCGGGTGGTAGAAACCAAGGCGCCATGGTGAATGGCATTCATCCGGACTGGGAAGGTCAAGTGTCGATTATTGGTGAGCATATGCGCCAAGGTCAGCTTTCCGATCTGGTGCCTGGCGAGTGGAACGTAGTGCTGGGATCTATGCTGGCACGTCGCTTGGGCGTAGGTGTAGGTGATCGAGTCACGCTACTTGTTCCAGAAGCATCGATTACGCCCGCTGGAGTTTTTCCAAGACTAAAGCGATTTACTGTTAGCGGTATTTTTAGTGTAGGCGCTGATTTAGACGCTAATTTGGCCTATGCCAATATTGAAGATATGCAAACGTTAGCGCGTTTGGGCGATGCGGTGGGTGGCTTACGGCTAGAGTTAGATGACCTGTTTGTGGCTGGTAGTGAAACTCAAGCGATTGTTAACGAGCTTGGCTCAGGTTACCGCGGCACGGATTGGACTGCTTCCCATGGGAGTCTATTTCAAGCGATTCAGATGGAAAAGCGCATGATTGCGTTGCTGCTGACGGTCATTATTGCCGTTGCCGCATTTAATATAGTATCTACGCTAGTGATGGTCGTGACCGATAAGCGAGCGGATATCGCCATTTTACGTACCATAGGTGCCACCCCACGTTCGATCATGGGTATTTTTATCGTGCAAGGGCTAACCATCGGTCTGATCGGTATTGCGATTGGCGTGGCTGCAGGTGTTCTCCTGGCACTGACTATCTCTGATTTGATCAGTTGGTTTGAAACAACTTTCGGTATTCAGTTCTTAGATGCTGGAGTTTACTTTATTAGTGACTTGCCCTCTCAGCTACAGTGGGGCGATGTGCGAGATATTGTCATCGCTGCCTTTGGTCTGACCTTCCTCTCGACGCTTTATCCCGCTTGGCGGGCCGCTCGGGTTCAGCCTGCCGACGTACTGCGTTATGAATAAGGAAGCAACGATGACCTCAAGTACACAGCACTCAGCAGCAGTTATGCTGGAATGTAACAGCCTGACACGGGTTTATAACGAAGGCCCCCAGGATCTCACCGTATTAGATCAGCTCGAGCTTAAGGTCCATGCTGGAGAGCGCGTTGCCATTGTGGGGAGCTCAGGCTCAGGTAAAACAACACTGTTAAACCTGCTGGGAGGACTTGATCGTCCCAGTGCTGGTAGCGTAGTGATTGCTGGCGAGCCGCTAGCTGGTCTTAACGAAGCGGCACTAGGTCGTTTTCGGAACCGCTATATCGGCTTTGTCTATCAGTTTCATCACTTGCTAGCTGAGTTCACCGCGGTAGAGAATGCCGCGCTTCCGTTAATTATTCGCGGTCAGTCTAAAAAAGCAGCGGAGCAGCGCGCTATGCAGTTGCTTGAACGGGTGGGCATGAAGGCGCGAGCTGATCATAAACCTGGCGAGCTTTCGGGTGGTGAGCGTCAGCGGGTGGCCATTGCTCGTGCGTTAGTGACAGACCCTAGTCTTGTGCTGATGGATGAGCCTACCGGGAACCTTGACCAAACCACAGCAGGAACCATATTAGCGCTTATGGACGAATTGGCGAAAGAGAGCGCCTGTGCGTTTGTTATTGTGACTCATGATGTCAGCTTGGCTGCTCATCAGGATCGTGTGTTGAAGCTGGATGGTGGGCAGTTAATAGAGCAGAGCAACGATTAATTCGAGGGATTAGTCGTCGAACTCTGACTCAATACGAGCCCGGCGCTGCCGTCTCTTCAGGCGGCGGCGTTTCCAATGATGGGAAACATGCCAGCGCCAAATTAACCGTATGACGATATTGGCAATAATGGCTAAAAGTACGGCTGAAATTAATGATCCAAGCATCAGCGGTGGCATGATGTCGTGCATTTGTTCTGCAATCCAGCGTGTTGATATGCGCGATGGCGCTTCTCTCACTGGAGCTTCTAACAGAAACGTACCAATCCGATAATTAAAATAAAAAATAACCGGCATGGTGAGTGGGTTCGTAATCCACACCAACCCTACTGAAAGTGCCAAGTTACAACGGCTAAACCTTGCCCCTAGTGCTGCCACTACCATCTGAAATGGTATAGGCAGCATGGCGCAAAAAAGCCCCACGCTGAATGCGTTTGCAACGCTTCGACGTGTTAAAAGCCATAACCCAGGGTCTGCAATTAATGGCGCAATAAAGCGTAGTGAACGCTGTTGCCTTAATGTGTCGGGTTTTGGCATGTAGCGCTGCAGGAAACGGCGCGGCATGTCAGGTACTCATTTAATTGGTGCATCCTATTATCCATATAGCAGCGTGCTTCGGCTATGGCGCGGATATGAATGATCCAGTTCCAAGGAGGGACTATGCAATTAGGTGCTGCACTACCTGCTGCCTTGGCTGTATTGATGGGTGCGCTAGCAGCGTGGTTAAGCGGTCCTGAAGCGCATCTACAGGTTCTCTTGCCAAGTGTGTTGGTGGTGGCGCTTTTTTGGGTTGTTTTTCGCCGTAGTTTATTGATTTGGTTGTTAATTTCTAGCTGGGTTTTTGTTGGCGTACAGCAAGAGTGGGGGCACCGTTTGCCACCTGGGCTCAGTGGTGAAGATGTCACCTTGCAGGCTCGAGTAATCAATGTGCAAACGGAAGCGGGGTCGTCACGCATGCGTCTGGCAGTTGACTCTTGCCTCTCTCCTGAAGGACTTCCCAGCTGTAGTGGACTGCGTAGCGTACGAGTAAGTGCCTATGGTGACCAGCGCTACCTTGTTGGAGAGCGCTGGCAGATGACGCTGCGGCTACGCCCTCCCAGTGGCTTTGCTAACCCGCATACGTTTAATTTTCAGCAGTGGTTATGGCGCGAAGGCATACATGCAACGGGCTATGTGCGGCAAGAGCCTACGCCTGAACGCTTGTCGGGGGCTACGCAAACACTTCGTCAGAAAGCAATAGAAACGCTGTCTAGCCAACCATTACAAGAACGAACTCGGCGCTGGCTTGCGGCGCTAACGCTGGGTGATAGTGAGCAGTTGACCCAAGATGATTGGACCTTGCTCAATGCAACGGGTACGACGCATTTAGTGGTTATCTCTGGATTGCATGTTGGGCTTGTCGCTTCATTTGTGCTGCTGCTTGCTCGTTTTAGTGCCCGGCTGATGACGCCTACCAATTGGCGTCTGCGTATTTGGCCCTGGTGGCTAGCAGGAGCGGCGGCGGTGGGTTACGCCATGTTAGCTGGACTAGCGCCTCCTGCCATGCGAGCCATGATCATGACGCTGTTAGGCTTGTGGGTGCTTAGCGGACGCCATGCACCAGGCGCTTGGCAAGCTTGGTGGCTTGCACTTGGGATAGTGTTAGTCGTTGATCCGCTTGCACTCTGGAGGCCCGGTCTTTGGCTATCGTTTATTGCGGTAGGTTGGTTGATTATTATTTGGCAAGGTCGTCCCCGACCACAAGGGCTGAAGGGGTGGTGTTGGGCATTACTGCGTTCTCAACTCCTCATCGCACCGCTAATGGCGGCAGCGGTGCTGGTGGCGTTTGGGAGAGTCGCCCCTGCGGCACCTTTGGTGAATCTTGTTGCTGTACCTTGGGTCAGCTCCGTTATGGTGCCTAGTGCGTTATTGGGATGGGTGCTGTCGCCACTGCCTGGGATAGGGCTTTTTGTATGGTGGTGTTTTGAGCTGGCACTGCAGATTTTTCATCAGTTGCTAGTCGTTACCGTGCAGTGGGCACCGCTTTGGCAGCCACCGTCAATACTGGTGTTCCCGCTAGTAGGTGCGCTGTTATTAATCTCGCTATGTTGGGGGCTCCCTAATGTTCCGGGGTGGCTACGTGTTGGTGCGACATTACTACTTTTAAGCTTTCCATGGTGGTCAGCAAACGAGCAGCTTAACCAGGGCGAGTTACGTGTCATTGTCTATGACGTTGGGCAAGGCCAATTAATTGAGTTACGTAGTGTTAACTACCGATTGCTGTACGACACGGGGCCTCGCTTTCGCAGTGGTTTTATGCCGCTGCAAACCCTTTGGCCTCCAAACCAATCGTTCGATCATGTTATTGTCAGTCATGCCGATACTGATCATGCCGGTGGAGTTAGTGCGCTCTTAAAAGACCATCAGGTAGCGCAATGGTGGGCACCCCGTGGAGAGCTTCTACCTGTTGCTAGTACAAAGTGTGTTCAAGGACAGCAGTGGCGACGTGATGGCATTCACTACCAGATACTATGGCCTCCAAAGGGGGATAATGTACTGTCCTCAAATGATCGCTCCTGTGTACTTCAGGTAAGCACCGGTGAGCAACGTTTGCTGATCACGGGTGACGTGAGCAAGGACATTGAAAGGAGAATCTTAGCGAATGTTATTACGCCGATTAGCGTGTTAGTGGCTGGGCATCATGGCAGCAACACGAGTTCGAGTGCGCAGTTCGTTCAAGTAAGCCGTCCACGACATGTCATTTTTAGTGCTGGGAAAGATAATCCTTTTAACCATCCGGCTGACGCGGTAGTGCGCCGCTTTCGTCAACAGCAGAGTTGTTTATGGAGTACCGCCCATGATGGCGCTCTCGAATTTAGCCTAATCGCCACTCAGCCTGTTCAGATCATACCCATGCGAAAACAACCGAGCGTTCGTAAGCGGTGTTGATGCGGGACGCCATAAGGTAGAATTCTGACAATTGCACACTATAGCCAGGAGCGCGTGTGACTGATTCAGGTTGGGTTCTCTACAAGCGATTATTAACTTACGTCAAACCTCATTGGCGTGCGTTTGCGTTAGCGATAGTCGGTTTTATCATTTATGCCGCCTCCAGTACGGCATTAGCTGAAATGATGAAGCAACTTATTGATGGCATTCAAAACCCCGATGCTACCTTCCGGTTACTGCTCCCTCTATTTGTGGTGATTATGTTTGCTTCACGGGGGGTAGGGACATTTTTAAGCACTTACTTTATGTCTTATGTTGGACGTTATGTGATTCACACGCTGCGCTGTGACGTATTTGCGCACTTACTGCATTTACCAGGGCGGTTTTTCGATCATCATTCCAGTGGTCATTTGGTATCTCGGGTAACGTATCACGTAGAGCAGGTTGCAGGTGCTGCCACGAAAGCCGTCACTATCATTCTGCGTGAAGGTCTGTTCGTTATCGGACTGATCGGCTATCTGTTGTGGACTAACTGGATGTTAACGCTGCTATTTCTAGGCGTAACACCCGTGATTGCTGTTGTGGTGAGTTATGCCAGTAAACGTTTCAGGCGTATCTCTAAGCGTATCCAGCATTCTATGGGAGATGTCACTCACGTCGCTTCTGAAGCGCTCTCTGGTTATCGTGTCGTGCGCACGCATGGCGCTGAAGAGTACGAAAAAAAGCGCTTTGAGCGGGTAAGCGAAGAAAATCGTCGCCAAAGCATGAAAGAGGCGATGACGCGTGCCGTGAGCTCGCCAGTGATTTTGATGCTGGTAGCAATTTCCATGGCAATTTTGGTTTGGCTTGCCATGGCTCCAGCGTTTATGGCTGACATGACGCCGGGTGAGTTTGTCGCCTTTATTACCGCAGCAGCGCTGATGATCAAGCCCGTTCGACAACTCACTGAAGTGAATAGCGAGATTCAGAAAGGCATTGCGGCGGCTTCTGAGCTTTTTGGCTTGCTTGACCTGACCCCTGAGCAAGATGAAGGTAAGAGCATCCCTCGTCAGTTAACAGGTAGCGTGGTGATTGATAACGTCAGTTTCCGCTATGCTGATGATCAACCTAATGTATTGCACGACATTAATATTAGTGTTGCCCCTGGTGAGTTAGTCGCGATTGTTGGGCGCTCTGGTAGCGGTAAATCAACATTAGTCAGCCTGCTGCCGCGTTTTTATCGTCCTAGTGAAGGGCGTATTTTGATAGATGGGGTAAATGCCGATGACTATGCATTGGGCCCTTTGCGTCAGCATATTGCGTTGGTATCGCAACAAGTCACGCTATTCAATGCAACCATCGCAGATAACATTGGCTATGGCGTTAGCAATCCAGATCCAGCCTCTATTGAAGCGGCCGCCCAGGCGGCTTACGCAAGTGAGTTTATTGAGAAGCTGCCCCAGGGATATGACACGGTAGTGGGTGAAAATGGTGTAATGCTCTCCGGTGGGCAACGTCAGCGTCTGGCAATCGCCCGGGCGATATTTAAAGATGCGCCAATTCTAATCTTGGACGAAGCAACATCAGCGTTGGATACCGAATCCGAGCGCTATATCCAAAAAGCGTTGGAGCATGTGTGTGAAGGGCGTACCACGCTGGTCATTGCCCACCGTCTATCCACGATTGAGCGGGCCGACCGAATTTTGGTGATGGATCAAGGGCGCATTATTGAAGAAGGTACTCACCACGCGTTGTTAGAAGCGGGGGGGGCCTACGCGGCGCTGCATCAGCTTCAGTTTCAGGAGAATGAATGAGTCTGGAGCAACGCTGGCTCAAGGCGGCCTATCACGGAAGCAAGTGGCTAACGCCGCTGTATCCGCTGGGTTTTTTATACCGTTATCTTATGGCGCGTCGTAGCTCTCACTATCACGCTGGTAAAAAGCCAGTTACCAAGGCAACCGTGCCCGTTATTGTAGTGGGTAATATCACCATTGGTGGAACTGGTAAATCGCCGCTAGTTGCATGGCTGGTTAAATGGCTGAAGAAAGAAGGGTGGTCTCCAGGTATTATTACGCGTGGTTACGGTGGTAAAGCATCGCACTACCCGTTAAAGGTAACTGCAACAACCGACCCTGCACAAAGCGGTGATGAGCCATTAATGTTGGCACAGCAAACGGGCTGCCCGGTAGTGGCTGATCCGCGCCGTGCACGAGGTGTTCAAACCCTGATTGATGTAGGGTGCGACATTATTGTTAGTGATGATGGGTTACAGCATCTGGCGTTAGGACGTGATATTGAATTGGTCGTTGTTGATGGCGCGAGAGGGCTAGGGAATGGGCGCTGCTTGCCCGCGGGGCCGCTGAGAGAATCGCCTAGTAGATTAGCTCAAGTTGATGCTGTGATTATTAATGGTGAGCAGCGCCGCCCTCTGCCTATAGAAGGAATAGCGATGCAACTAGCGCCGCTAAGCTGGCGTCGAATTCAGGATGGTCAACGCGTGTCACTCACTCCTCTGCCATTTACGCTACCTGTCAATGCCGTGGCGGGTATTGGTCATCCTGAGCGTTTTTTTAATACGCTGCGCAGTTTGGGGGTGGACGGCGAAATGCGTCCACTAGCAGATCATCAGCGTTTTGATGACCAGACTTTCCGTTTTAGTCATCAGCGCCCCGTTGTAATGACTGCCAAAGACGCAGTGAAGTGCCAAGCGTTAGCGCCACCCGATAGCTGGGTGCTAGAGGTAGAAGCCGTGCTTCCGCCAGAGTTTGAACACTGGCTGGCAGCTAAATTGTCAGCGCTTTCTGAAAAGGGATACACCGATGGATAAAGAACTACTGGCAATGCTGGTTTGCCCGCTTTGCAATGGCAAGCTCAAGTATAATCGTGAAGCCCAAGAACTTTGCTGCCACTACGACGGTTTGGCGTATCCTATTCAAGAAGGCATCCCTGTGATGCTTCCTGAAGAGGCACGCACGATGGATGCCGATGAAAAATTGCCTATCTCGCCAGGTCGTACCGGAGAGGTGTAATGTCAGTCGCTGATACCGAGTTTATTGCTGTTGTTCCCGCGCGTTTTGGCTCATCTCGCTTACCGGGTAAGCCACTGCTGGATATAGCGGGTGAGCCAATGGTTGCCCATGTCTGGCGCAGGGCTTGTCAAAGCCAAGCAAGTCGTGTTGTGGTTGCAACTGATGATCTACGCATCCGTGATGCGATGTTGCCATACGGTGCGGATGTCGTTATGACACGTGCGGACCATCCTTCTGGTACCGACCGACTGGCTGAGGTAGCAGAGCAGCTCGGGCTAAGCGATGATACGTTAGTGGTGAATGTGCAAGGCGATGAGCCGCTTATTCCCCCGGTCTTAATTGACCAAGTGGCAATGCGTTTAGCTGAAGATCCAGAAGCGGCCATTGCGACGCTTGCTGAACCCATTGTTGATGTTGAAACATTATTTAATGCGAACGTCGTCAAGGTTGTTCGCTCCTTACAGGGGCGTGCCTTGTACTTTTCTCGTGCTCCCATTCCTTGGGATCGAGAGCAATTTAAAGTACAGCCTGCGCTTTTAGCCACCGATGCTTGGTTGCGTCATATTGGTATATACGCCTACCGTGCCAGCTTTCTTGCCGCTTATCGTGAGTTGGCGCCGTCGAGTCTTGAGCAGTTGGAGCAATTGGAACAGTTGCGAGCGCTACAGCATGGCTATGCCATTCAAGTTGCGCTGGCCAGCACTATCAATCCTCCTGGTGTGGATACGCCGGAAGACTTAGCCAGAGTGAGAGCGCTTCTGGTGAGTGAAAGTGGAGGTGAATGCGAATGAAGCGCGTACTGTTTGTCTGCTTGGGCAATATTTGTCGTTCGCCAACGGCCGAAGGTGTCTTTTGGCACGCTGTTGAAGAGGCTGGCTTAAATCGTCATATTAGCGTTGACTCTTGCGGTGTAGGTAGCTGGCATGTCGGAAAAGCACCAGACACCCGCGCTCAAGAAGCCGCATCAAGGCGTGGTATCGATATTAGTCATTTGCGCGCTCGTCAGTTAAGCGCTAATGACTTTCTTGACTTCGACTATGTGCTAGGGATGGATCGCGACAACCTCAAGGCGATGCAAGCGCTACAGCCGAGCAATAGTCGTGCCCATGTGGGGCTATTTCTAGATTTTGCCGATATGTCTGATGCTGAAGTGCCTGACCCGTATTACGGTGGAGACGAGGGCTTTGAACATGTCTTGAACTTAATTGAGGCGGCCTCTGCAGGGCTAATTGCCCAGCTGAGAAATGACGGGCTGAGAAATGACGGGTTGTGAAGTCACGGGGTTTGAAAGAAGCGCTA
Organism: Halomonas sp. GT; assembly: GCF_002082565.1. Taxonomy (NCBI): domain Bacteria; kingdom Pseudomonadati; phylum Pseudomonadota; class Gammaproteobacteria; order Oceanospirillales; family Halomonadaceae; genus Halomonas; species Halomonas sp. GT. The sequence goes on along the minus strand of NZ_CP020562.1, from coordinate 2,409,850 downwards.
GTGATCTGCTTAGCCGTTGCCAATCGGTCGATTTAACCTCTGCGAATACGCTGCGCTTGCCTTGCCAGGCGGAACGCTACGTTGCCCCTAAAACGCTAGTTGCCCTCCAGAATGTAGTGCGTGAAGCCGTTGATAAGCAGTGGCACATTACGCTCTTGGGAGGTGGCAGTAATGTGCTGCTTCCCGACAAGCTGAAAGGCATTGCGATTCGGCCTGGTATGCAGCAGTGGTGGCTAGAAAGTAGCGGAGAGTCTGTTATTGCTCATGTGGGGGCTGGCGTTAATTGGCATTCGTTAGTAATGAAGCTAGCGGCTCGCGGCCTGTGGGGCATTGAAAACTTAGCGCTGATTCCAGGTGATTGCGGCGCAGCGCCAGTACAAAATATTGGTGCATACGGTGTCGAGCTTAAAGACGTCTTAGAAGGGGTGCAGGTAGTAGAGTTGGCGTCGGGTAATGTGCGTTGGCTAAGCGCTGATGCCTGCCAATTTGGTTACCGAGATAGCATCTTCAAACGATCGCTAGCGGATAAGGTCGTCATTACTCAGCTGGCGCTTCGGCTATCAAAAACGCCGCTGCCAAGACTGGGCTACGGAGATTTAGCTGCGCGAGTAGCCGCTTCAACGAGTTGTTTGGCGGTGGCTCAAGCAGTGTGTGCTATTCGCCAGGAAAAACTACCGGATCCTAAGGTGCTCGCAAACGCGGGTAGCTTCTTTAAAAACCCACTGGTTAGCAGCGATGAGTTATCGCGCTTGTTACAGGCATACCCCAGCATGCCATATTTTCCTCAGGTTAACGGACAAAGCAAGCTGGCAGCGGGGTGGTTGATTGATCAGTGCGGGTTGAAAGGGGTTCGGCAAGGGGCTTTCGGAGTTCACAAGCGGCAGGCCTTAGTGCTTGTACATTTTGGCGGTGGCGATCGGTATGAGCTACTGCAGTTTGCAGAGTATATTGCCCACAAGGTCTATGACCAATTTGGTGTTGAGTTAGAGCCTGAACCACGCATAGTTCAAGCATAAAAAAAACCCCGCTAAGCGGGGTTTTTAGTGCTAGTGTCGAGTGCTAGCGATCACTCATTAGTCGTGTTCTGTGCTTGTTTGCGCAGTTCACGAGGATCGTTATGAGCGCGACGACGGCGGCGTGGCTTAGGTGCCTCGTCTTGAGTGGAAGCAGCATTCACTTGCTTTGCTTCTTCAGGTGCCACTGTTTCAACGGTGGTCTCTGGTGGTGACTGAGCCTCTTCATTGGTCGCCAATGTAGGCTGCGGCTCTTCGCTTTCTTGAGTAGCAGCGGTGTTATTCGCTGTTTCTGAAGCAACTCTTGTGCCTGAAGCGGTTGTATTGCTCGCTGCGGCGCTGTCTAAATAAGATGCTTCCGGCTGTTCGGCGCTCTCTGCCACGCTTTGCAATGGCGTCTGAGTGCTAGCGTCTTCGTCAACCGTTTCAGCAGCTTTCGGCTCTTCTGCATGTGTGCCTGCGGGGGCTGATGTCTCTTGTGCCGTCTCTTGAGGCAACGCCGGTTCCTGACGCACAGCTTCTTGAGACGCGGATTCTTGAGACATGTGTTCTTGAAACACAGGTTCTTGAGGCGCCGACTGCGGAGGCTTGTCAGTCTCTTTTGCAGTTTCTTCATCACGTGAGCTTATTGATTCGCTATGGGCGGTATCAAACTCCTTCACGTTTGAAGCAGGCGCTTCCTGTGGCTCTACTTCCGCATTTGCATCAACAACTGATGGAGACTCAGCATTCACGACCTCAGACGAAGCGTTAGTCGCCTCTTGGGGCGCTTGTTGAGCTGCGGTTGCGTCATAAGTTGGCTGTTGGGGTTTGTCTTCAGCATTTTCCTCTACATGCGCCCCAGCTTCAGATTCCGCTTTATCCTCCGCTAGCTGAGGTTGGCGACGCTGGCGCGTAGCCTTGCGTGCTTTCTCCGCCTTTTCGGCAGGGCGCTCAGCCGTTGTTCCATCAGCTACTGTTGATTCCTCAGCAGCTTGTTTAGGCGCTTCAGTGGCTACTTCAACAGTGGCTACTTCAACAGTGCCTACTTCAACGCTGGTTGCAGCAGCTGTGTTGCCCTCATCTTGTAAAGAGGGGCTGTCAGGCGTTGCGTTACTGCTGTTCACTTCAGCAGTAGGCGCTTCAACAGGAGGAGCTTCAGCCGCTGCGGCTTGAAGTTTCAGCTGTTCCGCTTCGGCTTGAGGATTAACGGCCTGTTTACGCGTGCGGTTGCGCGGATTGTTACGCGTGCGCTTCGGCTTGCCGTCATCTTGTTTGTCTTCTGTTTGTGATGCGGGCTCACGGTTAGCTTCGTTTTTCGGCTTGGCGTCTCGTGGTTTATCGCGACGATTTTCTGGCTGAGCAGTAGATTTAGCCGCCTCATCTTTAGGTGACTCTTTAGCCGTTGGGTTTGTCTGCTGCTCTTTTTGACGACTGCTCTTCTGGTCATTGTCCTGAAGCTTGGCATCGTCTTGCTGTGGGTGGCGTCGACGATTGCGAGTTCGGCTAGGACCGCTACGTTTATCGTTAGCATCGTCGTTATTATCAGCATTGCGCGGTTGGCTAGGCTGCTGGTTGCTCGGCTGTTGATTGCTCGATTGCTGCTGACTGCGCTGCTCGTTTCTGCTGGCGCTTTCGCTACGTTCACGGGCAGGCTTTGGCTTGCTTTCGCTGCGCTGTGAGCGATTTTTGCTCGTTCTTTCAGGCTGCTTGCGGGCAACAGGAGCTTCCGGTTCAGGCTGGCTCGTGCTGGTATCTTCACCGCCTAGCAGTTTGGCGAAGCCTCTGATAAAGCGGCCAATTACACTGGGTTGTTCTTCAGTAACGGGTGTAGTCGCTGCGGGCTTATCCGTTTTTGCCGCTCTCTCTGCCTTTTCTTCAGTCTGAAGAGAGGCGGGCGCAGGTGCGTTATGTACAACGCTTTTCACCGCTGCTTCAGCGCGCATGGCGGGCGGAGTGAAGCTAGGGTCGGGTTCTTTACCTACTTCAGTATCAGTCGAAAGCTCGAAGCTGGATAGCGTCAGGCTTTCATCGTCGTCTAGGTGGTCATCACGAAGTCGCTGAACGTCATAATGCGGCGTATCCATTTCGGGATTCGGCAAGAGAACTACGCGTACGCCTTGGCGTGATTCGATGTCTGCCAGAACGCTGCGCTTTTCATTTAATAAGTAGGTAGCGACAGGTACTGGAAGAATGGCGCGGATTTGTGCGCTGCGCTCTTTCATGGCTTCTTCTTCAATCAGGCGCATGATAGAGAGTGAAAGCGAGCGAACATCACGAATAGTGCCCTGGCCGTTACAGCGTGGACAAACAACGCCGCTGGTTTCGCCTAGCGAGGGGCGCAGCCGCTGACGTGACATTTCCATTAAGCCAAAGCGAGAAATTCGACCAATCTGAACGCGCGCACGATCCAGCTTCAGGGCATCGCGCATGCGGTTTTCAACCTCACGCTGATTTCGCGCAGGGCCCATATCGATAAAGTCGATAACGACGAGGCCACCGATATCACGCAGGCGCAACTGTCGAGCAATCTCGTCGGCTGCTTCAGAGTTAGTTTGCAGTGCGGTTTCTTCAATATCACTGCCACGTGTAGCCCGGGCAGAGTTGATATCAATAGAAACCAGCGCTTCGGTGTGATCGATAACAATAGAGCCACCAGAGGGGAGTTTTACTTCGCGCTGGTAAGCAGTTTCGATTTGCGACTCAATTTGGAAGCGCGAGAAAAGAGGAACTTCATCAGCGTAAAGTTTAATTTTCTGCTGGTAAGAAGGCATTACCTGACGAATAAAGCCTAGTGCTTCTGCATGAATCTCTGGGCTATCAATTAGCACCTCGCCAATATCTTGGCGTAGGTAATCGCGCATGGCGCGAATAATGACATTAGATTCGCGATAAATCAGGAAAGGAGCTGAACGTTTGCCTGCTTCAGTGGTGATGGACTCCCATACTTGGACAAGGTAATCCAGATCCCACTGCAGCTCTTCTGGGCTACGGCCGATACCAGCGGTGCGGACGATCAGGCCCATTTTGTCCGGTACTGTCAGTTGGCCCATGGCGTCTTTCAACTGGCTGCGGTCATCACCTTCAATGCGGCGTGAAATGCCGCCTGCACGGGGGTTGTTCGGCATCAGAACAAGGAAACGTCCCGCTAAGCTAATAAAGGTAGTAAGTGCTGCCCCTTTATTACCACGCTCTTCTTTATCAACCTGGACGATGACTTCCTGGCCCTCTTTCAGCACTTCTTTAATGCTGGGGCGACCAGAAACATCTTTGATAAAATATTCACGGGAAATTTCTTTTAGTGGCAGGAAGCCGTGGCGTTCGGCACCAAAATCAACAAAAGCGGCTTCAAGGGAAGGTTCTACGCGGGTGATTTTACCCCGGTAAATATTGGCTTTCTTCTGTTCTCGAGCGCCAGATTCGATGTCTAAATCGTAAAGGCGTTGCCCGTCTACCAGCGCAACCCGTAGCTCTTCTGGCTGGGTCGCGTTAATCAGCATCCGTTTCATGTTGTCTCACATAGCATTGCGAGCCGACGAGCCGTCTAGGCGTGGCGTAGACGAATCGCTGGGTGCTGCGTGCTTGTGCTCGGCGCATTGCTATGCTGACGCATTAAACCGGGAAGGCAATCATGCCGACCCGGCCGAAAGGGCGTTGAGTACGTGGCGGAGGCAGAACATGTTTCGGTGGCTGTCACGTCCATCCGGCTCTGCTGACACCGCCAACACCTGGCATTCATCGATTCGTCAACGCCGGTCATCGGCACAGCGTTGAACTTGGCGCCCCAAGTCAAGCAGCACCTTGTGACGAACAGGATAGGCTGCTTGGGGCGTGACGTTTGTTTATTCAATTGCCTGCCATTGCGGGCGAAGCAAATGTGTATCTGCCGACAAAAAGCATGCGACAGAGTAACTGTATATCCAGTACGTTATTTCAGTACGTTATTTCAATGCGTTAGGCCTTTGGGTAATGCGTACACTACACCATTTTGCCTGTGCTCTGGCCTGCGTGTTTGTCGGGCAGGCGCTAGGCAAGAGTGGTAATGACCCGTTCCGACGTGTCTGTTTACGGGTAAGCCACACTTGGCCGCTGAACGTTTTGGAATATAACAGTAAAGACAACTACCAGCAATTGACGCAATGCGCATTGGTCTACGCTAGAATGCCGTTTTTAGCCTGTCGCTATTAGATCACACCAGGAGTGAGCGTTAATGTCCGAAGGGCGGGAAGTACAGTGGGTGGATATCGCCCCGGAACAAGCAGGTCAGCGAATCGACAATTTTCTGATGACGCGTTTAAAAGGTGCTCCTCGTGCATTGATTTACCGCATTGTGCGTAAAGGCGAAGTAAGGGTTAATAAAAAACGCGTCAAAGTGGATTATCGGCTTCAAGCGGGTGATTTAGTGCGAGTGCCGCCGCTGCGATTAGCACCGAGAGAAGCGGTAAAAGAGGTGAGTGATAACTTACGTGATTTGTTGATTGGCAGCGTCATTATGGAAGGGCCTGATTGGATGGTGATTAACAAACCATCCGGACTGGCAGTCCATGGCGGAAGTGGCGTAAAAATTGGCCTAATTGAAGCGCTTCGACAAGTGCGCGATGACCTTACTTTTTTAGAGCTTGTCCACCGATTGGATCGTGATACATCGGGTTGTTTACTGTTGGCAAAATCTCGCGATGCGCTAGTCACACTCAACGAATCGCTGAAAAAACATGCAATGGACAAACGCTACTTAGCGTTAGTGAGTGGTCGTTGGCCTGCTCGGAAGACCTATGTGAGTGCACGCTTAGATCGCTTTGATGCGGGTAACGGTGAGAGGCGAGTGCGAGTCGATCCAAATGGCAAGGTTTCACGGACTCACTTTTCGGTAGTGGAAACCTTTGAAAAGGTCACGCTGATAGAGGCGGAGCCTGTGACAGGTCGCACCCACCAGATTCGTGTCCATGCGGCTCATGCTGGGCACGCCTTATTGGGCGACGATAAATATGGTACCCGCGAAAGTAATCATATGGCGCAGCGCCTTGGTTTGGGGCGTCTATTTCTTCATGCCCGTGCATTAACGTTTCCTGAGCCTGGCAATGGCCGACCCGTTACGGTGAAAGCGCCGCTGCCTGAGGCATTGGAAGAAACGTTAAAACGCGCTCGGAAATAAGGAAGCGAAATGCGCTATGAGCTAATTATCTTTGATTGGGATGGCACATTGATGAACTCTGTGCCGAAAATTGTTGCCTGCATGCAGGCAGCTGCTTCTGATGCCGAGTGGGATGAGTTAGACGTCAGTGCTATTGAGAATATTATTGGCTTGGGCCTGCCGGAGGCGATAGCGACGTTATGTCCTGGTATTGGAGCGGTTCAGGCCGAGCGCTTGCGTCAACGCTATGCCTACCATTTCGTTCATGGTGATTCGACACCAATGCCTTTTTTTGAAGGCGTGAAAGAGCAGGTTGCTCGTCTGCGTGAACGTCCTTCTCAGCGTCTAGCAGTAGCGACGGGGAAGAGCCGTCGTGGTCTGGATCGGGTTTTTTCCGAAACAAAGTCTGGCGGTTGGTTTAATGCCAGCCGAACAGCAGATGAGACGCGTTCTAAGCCTCATCCTCAGATGCTCCTTGAACTGCTTGAAGAGCTAAGAGTGCCCGTTGAACGCGCTGTGATGGTGGGTGATACCGAGTATGACCTTGAAATGGCAAGGTCTATTAATATGGATCGTGTGGGCGTTACTTACGGTGTGCATGCTCCCGCTCGGTTAGCAGCCAGTCAGCCTGTATGGCTGGCGGATGATGTAGATAGCCTGTTCGACTGGCTTAACGGTTAGCGGCGTTAACAGTCACTGTAGATAGTGGTTGTACGATCAAGCGAACACTAGGAATCGTTTATGAGTGATGAGCAGCAGCGCGATGGTAGTGGTAATAACGGTAGAGGCGCTCAGGCAGGTGATGATTTCCCTGGCCAGGAGAGCGGTGACCGTTGGACCGATGGGCCGGAGGTTGTCCAGCAGACCAAAAAGCAACCGCTCCCGGGGGCAGAGAGTGATGATGCCGAAACACTGCGCGAACGCCAGCGGTTAGCGCAGTTGGAAATGATGGACCGATGGGTTGGCGGTGTTTTAACGGAGCAGCGCAGAACCCGGCGCTGGAAGTTGTTCTTTCGTTTGATGTTGCTAGCGATTGTATTGATATCGTTAACAACAATGCTGTACCGCGTGTTTCTTGCTGAACCAACGGCCTCATTGCCCACTCAGAGCCACATAGCGCTGGTGGAAGTGCATGGTGTTATTACCAGTGATGCGCCAGCAAATGCTGAGCGCATCATTAAAGGCTTGAATCGCGCATGGTCATCGGGTAGCGCCGCTGCGGTTGTCTTGCACATTGATAGTCCGGGTGGAAGTCCTGTGCAATCGCAGCGTATTTATGCCGAAATTATGCGCCTGCGTGATCAGGGTGATAAGCCTATTATTGCCGTGATAGAGGATATTGGTGCGAGCGGCGCTTATTACATTGCATCAGCTGCCGATAGCATCGTGGCGTCCCGTGCAAGCTTAGTTGGCTCTATTGGTGTTATTTATTCTGGCTTTGGCTTCCAAGAAGCAATAAACCAAATTGGCATAGAGCGTCGCGTAATGACTGCCGGAGAAAACAAGGCCTTTTTGGATCCTTTTCAGCCCCTTGATGAAAACGTTGCTGATTTCTGGCAGGGCGTTCTGACTCAAACCCATGAGCAGTTTATAGACGATGTGAAGGCGGGGCGTGGTGATCGTTTGAGCAACAGCCCTGAAGTTTTCTCAGGGCTTATCTGGAGCGGTGAGCAAGCGTTAGAGCTAGGTTTAATAGACGGGCTAGCCAGTCTTGAGCAAGTGGCTCGGGAGCAGGTAGGCGATGCTGAGTGGGAGAACTATACGCCTAGCTTAGATCCCTTTGAGCGTTTGACGCGCCGCTTTACTCAAACAGCTGCTGAGGTGCTAGGGCTGCAGCATGCGCATGCTCCTCTGCGCTTTCAGGCTCAGTAAGTGTGAGTGCATCGCATGTGAAACGCGCCATGCGCTAGGCGTCGCCGAGTGGGTTCATGCCTGCTTGGCGAAGCATGTTGCATAGTGCGATGAGTGGAAGCCCAATGAGTGCGTTTGGGTCTCGGCCTTCGAGTTTTTCAAACAAGCTAATCCCCAGTCCTTCCATGCGGAAGCTGCCAGCGCTGTCTAAAGGCTGCTCAAGGGCAACATACCGTGCTATTTCGTGTTCGCTCAGTGAGCGAAAAAACACCTCAAACGGCTCGATATGGACGTGATGCCGTTGGTGACGGGTATCAACTAATGCTAAGCCCGTCAAAAAAGTCACTTTTTGGCCAGAAAAGCGCGCCAGATTCTCCCGAGCGCGCTCTTCTGTGTGAGGTTTGCCGAGAATGTCACCCTCAAACAGGGCTATTTGATCAGAGCCAATAATACAGTGGTTGGGGAAGCGCTCAGCAACGGCATTGGCTTTGCTGAGCGCCAAACGATGTACTAGGGCGTTTGGCGCTTCATTGGGGTGGGGCGTTTCATCGATGTCCGGAGAGCAGCACTGATAGGGCAGTAATAGCCTGTCCAGTAGTGCTTGGCGGAAGCGAGAGCTAGATGCGAGGACGAGTGTCGCGTCATTCGTTTGAGGCACAGCATTCTCCTTAATGGGCCTGGTTAGGCGGTAATCACCGTTCAAATGAGTGTAACGAAACCTTGGCGGCCTGCCTATTTACGTAGTTTTAGGAGTTAATCTCATAAGAATTGCACCGACAGCTTTGACAGCGGGGGGGCGAGTGCCTATCATTGCGCGCCTATGTTGACCTCACAAATCCCCAGCCGGGTTGAGCCTTATAAGCTTGCAGCCCGCCGCGAACGACTAGAAGGCATTGTGGCGCTGAACAAGCTGCCGCGCCTAGCTGAAGAAGCAGGTGACCAAACCGGCGACTGTCATGTCGTACTCGAGTTTGGTGTTGATGCCCAAGGCCGTCGCGAAATTCGTGGCCATTTGCAAGCGACCCTGGCGTTGCCTTGTCGCCGTTGTCTAGTGCCGCTAAGCCAAGACGTTTCCAGTGATTTCTTATTAGGAATGATTGCGAACGAAGCTTTGGCTGCCGAGCTACCTGCTAGTCATGAGCCGGTGCTGGTGGAAAATGAACAGCTGGACTTGCTGACGGTAATAGAGGATGAGCTTATCCTTAGCTTGCCGCAGGTGGTCTATCACGATGAGACCGAATGCCATGTCTCGGCGGAGCAGCTGGTCAGCAAGACCGAAGGCACGGCGGAAGACTCCGCTCCGGCCAAGAACCCTTTCGCAGTGCTTAATGCTTTGAAAAGCAGTGGCGCTTTGAAAGGCAAAAAGTAAGCATCACTTACCTTAATTACCTTGGAGTAAACACCCATGGCAGTTCAACAGAACCGTAAAACTCGTTCCAAGCGCGGTATGCGTCGTAGCCACGATGCGCTGAGCGCACCGACTCTGTCTCAGGACAAAGAAACCGGCACTACTCACCTGCGTCACCACGTTTCTCCCGACGGTTTCTACCGCGGACGTAAAGTGGTCGAAGTTTAAGCCTTAGCGCTTATATGAGCGGCAAAATAGGGTGGGTGCTGTGTGCGCCTAGCGATTGATGTAATGGGGGGTGACCAAGGCCCCCGTGCCATTATCGAAGGCTCCGCAAGGGCGGTTATTGAACGCCCAGGCCTAGTATTAACTCTGTTTGGTCCGCGTCAGCAGATTGATGCTGAACTTTCGCGTTTGCCGCAGCCTTTGGCTGCGGCAACGTCACGTTTGGTGGCAGCCGATGCTCCAGAAAGCGTCTCTCAAGCGGCAACTGCTGCCTGGGCAATGCGCCGCGGAGGTGCTACCAGTATGGCGTGTATGCTGCGCAGCCTGTCTTCCGGTGAAGCGGCGGCGGGAGTGAGTGCCGGAAATACCGGTGCTTTGGTCGCTTTAGCTAGGCGTGAACTTGGTATGTTGTCTGGTATCTCAAGGCCTGCAATAAGTACCGCAATCCCCGCGCGTGGAGGGCGACGCTGTTATTTGCTTGATTTGGGGGCAAATGTAGATTCGCCTGCATCCAGACTGTTTGATTTTGCCATGATGGGTGCCGCCATGGCTCAGTGTATGGATCGCATTAAGCGGCCTCGTGTTGCCTTGTTGAATGTGGGTTCTGAAGCCACGAAAGGTAGTGCTAATGTGCGCGAAGCCGATCGTTTGCTGCGTCAAAGTGCCAGCGATTTAAGCTTTGATTACCTTGGTTATGCTGAGGGTGGGGATATTTTTCAGGGTGACCTTGACGTTGTGGTATGTGATGGCTTTGTCGGTAATGTCACGTTGAAAGCCAGTGAAGGGTTGACTCGTATGTTGGTGGAGCGTGTGCAGATGGCGTTTGAATCACGCCTGAGTGGACGTTTGGCAAGTATACTGGCCAGGCCTGTACTGAAGAGGCTTAAACGGGAGCTAGATCCTGTGCGCTATAATGGGGCCAGTCTCTTGGGGTTGCAGGGTATTGTGGTGAAAAGCCATGGCAGCACCCAAGCGGATGGTTTTTATTATGCTATTCAGCGTGCATTGCAAGAAGTGGAGCATGATTTGCCTGTACGAATTGCAGCACGCTGGTCGCGTTCTTGAGCGCTATCAACGCAGTAGATAATAAGACGTTATATTTTTTGCGGGTTATTGGTGGTAGCAGAATCTACCGAAAATCGTTTAGCAACGGCGCCAATAGCACGCTTATCGCTCAACTGAGCAAATGCCTACAAGAGCAAAGGTGAACGACATGTCTCAACCCCTTGCCCTCATTTTTCCCGGGCAAGGCTCTCAGCAGCTTGGAATGCTGCGAGAGCTAGCCGAGCGCTACAGTGTGGTGGGAACTACATTTGAGGAAGCGTCAGACGCTCTGGGCTACGATTTGTGGAAAGTCGTCCAGGAAGGTCCAGAAGAAGCGTTGAATGCGACGGCATGCACTCAGCCGGCACTACTTGCCTCCAGCGTAGCTATTTGGCGTATCTGGCAAGAGTTAGAAGGGCCTCGCCCAAGCGTTATGGCAGGCCATAGCCTCGGTGAATATAGTGCTATGGTTTGCGCTGGAGTGATAGGGTTCGCTGAAGGTGTGCGCCTTGTTCGCCTGCGTGGTGAAGCCATGCAAGACGCTGTGCCTGCTGGAGAGGGCGGCATGGCGGCGATCCTTGGGCTTGATGATGGCGCCGTTGAGGCGGCATGTGCCCAAGCGGCTGAAGATGAGGTAGTGTCTGCCGTTAACTACAACTCGCCTGGCCAGGTTGTTATCGCAGGCAGCAAAAATGCTGTTGAGCGTGCCATCGCGGCTTGTCAAGAAGCCGGAGCTAAGCGAGCGCTTTCGCTACCGGTTTCAGTGCCTTCCCACTGTGCCTTGATGCGGCCAGCCGCTGAGCGACTTGCTGAGGCTATGCAAGAGATTGAGCTGCGCGTACCTCGTTATGCGGTTATTCAAAACGTCGATGCGCAAGCTCATGCTGATATTGAGACATTGCGTACGCGCCTAATCGAGCAGTTGTATCAGCCTGTTCGCTGGTCATCTTGCGTTGAAGCGATGGTCGAGCAAGGTGCTAATGTGTTCATTGAATGCGGGCCTGGCAAAGTGCTCACCGGGTTAAACAAGCGCATTATACGTAGTGCCAAAGGGTTGGCGGTAAATGATCCTGATAGCTTGGATTCAGCCCTTGAGTTAGCACGTGAGGCGTCGGCGGGTGGTGCGTGAGAAATGGCGCGTGTTAAGTCGCTATTTTCCGCTACCCTTGCTTAGTTAGGTTGAAGGAAGAACGTTATGACTCAAGAACGAAGAGTGGCACTAGTTACTGGTGCTAGCCGAGGTATTGGGCGAGCCATTGCTCATGAGCTTGGGCGTCAAGGACGTATCGTAGTGGGAACTGCCACTAGCGAATCGGGCGCTGAAAAAATTGATGCTGATCTAAAAGAGAATGGCATTGAAGGTGCAGGTATGTGCCTTAATGTTACTGATCAGCAGAGTATTGATCAGGTGCTCAAAACAATTGGCGAACGCTTTGGTGCGCCCACGATTTTGGTCAATAATGCCGGCATTACCCGTGACAATTTGTTAATGCGCATGAAAGAAGATGAGTGGGACTCCGTGATGGATACCAATCTCAAATCTGTTTATCGCGTTAGCAAGGCGTGTCTGCGTGGTATGACAAAGGCCCGCTTTGGGCGTATCGTGTCGATAAGTTCTGTAGTGGCAACGATGGGTAACCTAGGCCAAACTAACTACGCCGCCGCCAAAGCAGGAATGGAAGGTTTTAGTCGTGCTTTAGCGCGTGAAGTCGCTTCCCGTGCTATTACGGTTAATGCGGTTGCGCCTGGGTTTATTGCAACGGATATGACGGAAGCGTTGCCTGAAGCGCAGCATGAAATGCTGCTTAAGCAAATTCCTCTTTCGCGTTTAGGCGGGCCTGAGGAAATTGCCGCTGCCGTTGGATTTTTGACAAGTGATGCTGCAGGTTATATCACTGGCGAAACGCTACACGTTAACGGCGGCATGAATATGCGTTGATGGCCTTAGGTTTGGCGGTTGCGTCAGCTTAAGGGCGTCTATAAACTACCCCGCAGCTTTTGGCTTGCGGTTTCCAAATGGCTGGTTATCAAAAACGGCTAATGTGAACGACTGGAGTACGTTGATGAGTACTATTGAAGAGCGCGTTAAGAAAGTTGTGGCAGAGCGCCTGAACGTTAAAGAAGAAGACATCCAGAACAGCTCTTCTTTTACTGAAGACCTGGGTGCTGATTCTCTTGACACCGTTGAGCTGGTGATGGCACTTGAAGAGGAATTTGATACTGAAATTCCTGACGAAGAAGCTGAAAAAATCACCACGGTTCAAGAAGCTATCGACTACGTAAACACCCATCAGTAAGGGTTAAGTCGAAGCAGTGAGCCAGGGTGGGGTGCTTACCCACCCGTATAAAAAGCCGTCCTGAGTAGGGGCGGCTTTTTTGCTTTGTTGTCACAATGAATATAACGTTCAATCTCCGTTATACTAGTCACCAAATCTCTGCAGCAAATGACCCAGATGGGTCGTGTCACCATGGATGCCTGGAGGAAAGCTGATGGCGCGAAGAAGGGTAGTGGTAACTGGGTTAGGCCTGGTGACCCCAGTGGGCAACAGTGTTAATGAGTCGTGGGCAAATATTGTCGCCGGCAAAAGTGGCATAGCGCCGATTGAGCACTTTGATACAAGTGGCTTCAACACGCGTTTTGGAGGATCGGTTAAAAACTTCGATATTAGTCCCTATCTGAATCCCAAAGACGCACGCAAGATGGATTTGTTTATCCAGTACGGTATGGCGGCAGGAGCCCAAGCCGTTCAGGACTCTGGGCTTGAGTGTACCGAAGAGAATGCTGAGCGAATTGGTGTGGCTATTGGTTCAGGCATTGGTGGTTTGCCGATGATTGAACATAACCATAATGCGCTAAATAAGGGAGGCGCACGCCGTGTTTCGCCGTTTTTTGTGCCAGGTTCAATTATTAATATGATTTCCGGCAACATGGCGATTCAGCACGGCTTCAAAGGCCCGAATATCGCGATCACCACAGCGTGTACAACAGGTACCCATAATATTGGCTACAGTGCTCGCACGATTGCTTACGGCGATGCCGATGTAATGATTTGTGGTGGTGCGGAAATGGCCACGACACCATTAGGGTTGGGCGGTTTTTCGGCAGCACGAGCGCTCTCTACTCGCAATGAAGATCCTCAGGCTGCGAGTCGCCCATGGGATACTGATCGTGACGGCTTCGTGCTGTCAGATGGTGCGGGTGTGCTTGTCTTGGAAGAGTACGAGCACGCTAAAGCGCGTGGTGCCAACATCTACGCAGAGCTTGCAGGCTTTGGTATGAGTGATGATGCCTATCATATGACAGCGCCGCCGGAAGATGGTCGTGGTGCTGCACTTTCCATGAGCAATGCCATTAAAGATGCGCGTATTGATCCCTCGGATGTGCAATATATTAATGCGCATGGCACGTCTACCGCGGCGGGTGACTTAGCAGAAAGCCGAGCGATCGAAAAAGTGCTTGGTAGCGCAGCTCAGCAGGTTGCTGTGAGCTCTACCAAATCAATGATTGGCCATCTATTAGGCGCTGCAGGAGCAGTTGAGGCGGTGTTTAGTATTCTGGCTATTCGAGATCAGGTTGCGCCGCCGACCATTAACCTGGATAACCCGCAGGAAGGTTGTAATCTTGATTATGTACCGCACACCGCGCGGGAGATGCCCATTGATATAGCGCTCTCAAACTCGTTTGGGTTCGGTGGTACCAACGGCTCATTGCTGTTTAAAAAGGTATAGCACGCAATGCCAATGCCCCAGGTGCCGTTTGACGACCGAGGGCTTGCGTATGGTGACGGAGTATTTGAAACAGTACTGCTGCGCGCTGGAGTCCCTGTGCTATGGGATTATCATTACGCGCGCTTACTGCTGGGCTGTCAGCGTTTGAATATTCCGTTGCCCTCTATGGAGCAGTTGGTCGCCACTTGGCAATCTCCGTCTAACGCCGAGCTTGAAATACTCAAACTAATCCTAACCCGAGGAAGTGGTGGGAGAGGGTATGCGATGCCGGATAGCCCTCAACCTCGCTTGCTTAGCCGTAGAACACCTTTTGTGGTAAATGCTGACCGTTGGCATGAGGGTGTTAACGTACGGATTTGTCAGTTGCGTTTGGGGCATCAGCCGCTTTTAGCAGGTATTAAACACCTTAATCGATTGGAAAATGTACTAGCGCGCCAGGAGTGGAATGACCCCGCCATCGCCGAGGGGTTGCTTGGAGATGCTGATGGCTGGCTGGTGGAAGCCACCAGTATGAATGTCTTTTGGCAGCAAGCGGGAGTGCTCTTTACACCGCCATTATCGCAGTGTGGCGTGGCGGGTACGCTGCGTGCCGCATTATTGGATCGTGGCGTGGTAAAGGAAGCCCCTATTGCGCTGAATGCTATCCATGAAGTTGATCGTCTTTGGGTAGCTAACTCGGTACAGGGTGTGTGGCCAGTGAGTAAGCTTTTAAGTGAAGCAGGTTTAGTCCTGCAGTCTTGGCCGCTGGCAGATCAAGATAGGCTGCAAGTAATAGGCCATGACTTACTTGGCTATTCGCCGACATCCCGTTAGGCAGAATTTTATCAACATTATTGAGGTGTCATGGTGAAACGGTTTTTAGCTGCCGTCGGTGTCGTGGTCGTGGTTGGATTCGCAGCAGTTGTGGGTGGCTATGCTTACTGGCAGCACCGCTTATCGGCACCGGTCACACTTGAGGAGCCTGCGCTTTACCAGGTTTCTGCGGGTGCTGGGTTCAATCAGGTCGTTCGAGAGCTGGAAAGCCAGGGCTTTATTGAAGATGCTTGGGCATTTCAACTATTGGCGCGTGTTGAGCCTGAGCGTGTACCACGCTTAAGGGTGGGAGAGTATCAGCTAACCCCAGGCATGAGCGGTCTTGAACTGATTGCTCTCTTAGGGAGCAATAACGTTGTCACTTACCCATTAACGATTCCTGAAGGGTGGACGTTCCGTCAAATGCGCGAGTTGCTGAACAATGCGCCAAAACTTGAGAACCAGACGGCAGAGTTAGGTGACGACGAAATTATGTCGTTGCTGGGCCGTGAAGGTACTTTTCCTGAAGGCTGGTTTTTTCCTGATACTTACCGCTACCACCTGGGTATGAGTGACGTTGATATTCTACGCCAGGCACTTTCCCGCATGGAGCGGATTCTAGAAGAAGTCTGGGACGGGCGTGATGATGACCTGACGATCGATACGCCTTACGAAGCGCTCATTATGGCATCGCTCATTGAGCGTGAAACGGGAGCGCCCGAAGAGCGTCGAGAGATTGCAGGTGTCTTTAAACGCCGTATGGAGCAGGGAATGCGTTTGCAAACAGATCCCACCGTCATTTATGGCATGGGCGAACGCTATGAGGGTAGGATCACGCGTGCAGATTTACGTGAGGCGACCCCCTATAACACCTATGTGATCGACGGCATGCCACCAACGCCGATTGCCTTACCCGGGCGCGCCTCCCTTGAAGCGGCTGTGAATCCGCTACCCGGAGAAACGCTTTATTTCGTCTCTCGCGGTGACGGTACCCACCATTTTTCACGAACGTTACGTGAGCACAATAATGCGGTTAATCGCTATATTCGAAATCGCTAATTAGGTTAAGTCATTGTTTAAGTGTGGTGTGATGTGTTTTTTTCGAATTTACTTAGTAAGGGGCTTCAATGAGCAAGCGCGGACGCTTCATCACCCTTGAGGGTGGTGAGGGAGTCGGAAAATCTACTAACGTGGCGTTTGTAGAAACATGGCTACAAGAGCGCGGGATAGAGGTTGTGCGAACCCGTGAGCCCGGGGGAACGCCGCGCGCTGAAGCGATTCGAGGATTGCTGCTTGATCCCTCTTTCGATGAGCCCTTGCACAGTGATGCCGAATTACTATTAATGTTTGCCGCGCGAGCCCAGCATCTAGCGCAAAAAATAGTCCCAGCCCTTAAGCGCGGTGCCTGGGTGATCTGTGATCGTTTTACCGATGCTACCTTTGCTTACCAGGGCGGCGGCCGTGGTATTGAGACAGATCGGATTGCTCAACTGGAGCAGTTCGTGCAAAAAGGCCTTTCCCCAGATTTAACCCTATTGCTAGATATGTCACCCGATGCTGCGAAAGAGCGTCTTGAAGGGCGCTTAAGAGACCAGCAAACGCAGCGTGATCGCTTTGAGCAAGAGCAAATAACCTTTTTCGAAGCAGTGCGGCGGGCCTACTTAGAGCGTGCCGCTGCCGCCCCCCAGCGCTTTGCGATTGTTGATGCGGGGCAAGCGCTTGATCAAGTGCAGGCATCACTAGCTCAAGCGCTAGAAGAGCGAGTGGCGTTATGGCAATAACGGGGGTGCTGCCTTGGCACCAGTCTACGTGGCACCAGTTGATTCGTCTCACTAATGAAGGACGACTGCCGCATGCGCTGTTAATCAGCGGTGCTCACGGAGTTGGCAAGCAGCAGTTGGCGGAAGCGTTGATTGCTCGAACGTTGTGCGCACAGCCTGGCGAGCTAGCCTGTGGTCATTGTCATAGCTGTGCCATGTTGGCTTCAGGCTACCACCCCGACTTGATGCGCATTTCTCCAGAAGAGGGTAAGCGCCAGATTCGAATTGACCCCATACGTGATGTAAACCGCTTTGTTTCGCAAACCGCGCAGCAGGGAGGTTATCGTGTGATCGTGATCTCTCCCGCGGAAGCAATGAATATTGCAGCGGCAAACGCATTGCTCAAAAGCCTTGAAGAGCCTGGCGATAAAACGCTATTTATTTTGCTGTCAGACGTCCCTTCGCGAACGCTACCCACGATTCGCTCTCGCTGTCAGCAGTGGCCATTAGCCAGTGTCTCTTATAATGATTGCCGTGGCTGGTTGACTGAGAAACTTGGCAGCGACGAAGCACATTTTTGGTGGCGAGTGTCGGGTGGTTTGCCGCTGCTTGCAGTAGAATTAGCAACGCCAGAGGAGCGCGCTCTTCGCCATCAAATTCATGACAGTTTCGAGCAGTTAGTGCGTGGTGCTGAGCCTGTTTCAGAAGCTGCCAGGCTTGATCGTCAGGCCATTGATGCCATCTTGTGGTACGGTATTGCTTGGCTTGAAGACCTGATACGGCTAGGTTTGTCTGGCGAAACCTCGGTGCTGCATAACCCTGATTTAGAGCCGTTATACCGTCAAGCGATGAAAAATGGTCGGGTGCAGGATTGGTTCCGATTACTGGACTATGCCCGAGAGCAGCGACGTTTATTTGCAGTCGGCGCTAACCCGAACCCTCAGCTAGTGCTTGAAGCGTGGCTGGTGCGCTGGTCGGCGCTGTTGCGCTCCTAGGGTCGCTGCTAATAGGGTTGCTGCTAATAGGGTTGTTGCCAACGAGGCTGTTATGACGGTTCAAAAAGCACTTTCTTTGACAATACCGGATATACCGACGTTACTTTCCGCGTATATGCCTTTTCTAGATAGAGGCGGTATTTTTGTCCCGACTAAAGCGCCCTACAGGCTTGGGCAGCAGGTTTATCTATTGCTGACCCTGCCAGGAGAGAGTGAACGACTTTCTATCTCTGGCCATGTTGTTTGGGTTTCTCCTGAAGGCGTGAGTGGACAACGAATGCCAGGTATTGGGGTGCACTTCAGTCAGCAGGACTACTCCGTTCGTGATCGTATTGAAACGTTGCTGGCTGGACAGTTAGATAAAGCACCACCGTCCTTTACGCTTTGATAGCACCTGGCTAGTACCGCAATAGCACTGAATAAAGCCTGCCCTTCACTTGTTTACGAGACTTTAAGAGAGCTGCATGTTTGTCGATTCCCACTGCCATTTAGACCGCTTATCTGAACTCACCCATGATGGCGATATTGCCGCAACGCTGGCAGCTGCTCGTGCTGCTAACGTGAACCAGTTCTTAGCTATTGCGGTGACGCTTGAGGAGATGCCGGGGTTAGCGGCAATCGCCCGTGAGCACCACGATGTGGTTATTTCGGCGGGATTGCATCCGCTACATCAGGCCTCAAAAGAGCCAAGCGTAAGCGATATTGTTGATGCTGCTGAACAATACGGTGCCGTCGCCATCGGTGAGACAGGGCTGGATTATCACTATCAAGACAGCGTGCCTGTAGAGGTTCAGAGCGAGCGATTTAAGCGCCATTTAATTGCGGCCAATGAGCTAGAGCTGCCGGTTATTATTCATACTCGTGAAGCGAAAGAAGACACGTTAGCGTTGCTGCGTGAGCACACTAATCCTGAGGTGGGCGGCGTATTACACTGTTTTACTGAAGATTTAGATATGGCGCGTGAAGCTGTGCGGCTTGGGTTCTATATCTCGCTATCGGGTATTATTACCTTCCGCAATGCTGCGTCGCTTAGAGAGTTGGCCAGAAAACTGCCGCTTGACCGACTGCTGATTGAAACCGATAGCCCTTATTTGGCGCCTGTTCCTTATCGTGGAAAACCCAACGAACCCGCCTGGGTGGTTGAGGTGGCAGAGTGTATCGCTAAAGAGCGGGGAATTAGCGTTGATGAGGTGGCGATGCAAACCACTGCCAATTTTTATCATCTGTTCCGCGCTGCCGTGCCCGATGCACCTGATAGCGTAAAGGAAGCGTTGGCGCAGTCAGGTTTAGTGGTATAAGTGGCTGAAAGCACAGCCTGGGAGATAAGCGATGAATATTGATCGGCTTATGCAGCAATTTAACGGCTCGGCGACGATTCCCCCCGTTGATGAGTGGCAGCCAGCACTTAGTGGTGATATTGATATCGTTATCCAGGCTGATGGCACGTGGCTGCATGAAGGAAAGCCGTTTGAGCGCCTTGCCATACCACGGTTGTTAGCGAGCCTATTACGACGCGATGCCGATGGCTATTGCCTAGTAACGCCGGTTGAGCGTTGGCGTGTCACCGTGGTTGACTGCCCGTTCGTGGCGGTAGAAGCAGATTTCCACGATGATGCTTGGTGGCTGACGACCCAATTCGATGACGTTGTTCGTGTGGATGCAGAGCACCCGCTTAGTCTCTCCAAAACGCCTGAGGGCGTCCTTGCCCCTGAATGTGCCGTGCGCTTTGGACTAGCGGCTCGCTTGCATCGCAATGTGTATTATCGGTTGGTAGAGCAGGCCACGCTGAGCGAAGCAGGCGACGGCGAATGCCAATGCCGACTCTACAGCGCAGGATCTTGGTATGTCTTAGGTCAGTTTAATGCCGATGATGCGATGCTAGGCGAGGTGACGTGAAGTTAACCGCTGAACAGCAAGCCGTTGTCCATCATCGCGAGGGGCATGCCCGCGTAGCTGCTGTTGCGGGAGCGGGCAAGACCACCACTATGGCGGCAAGGGTGCTCCACCTGTTAGCGTCTGGTGTGTCACCGAAGCGTATGCTGGTGCTGATGTTTAACCGCTCAGCCCGAGACGATTTTCAACGCCGCCTGATCAGCATGGCGCCTCAAGGGCAGACATTGCCAGATGTGCGCACCTTTCACTCCCTTGGTCATCGATTGACGCAGAGTCTGTGTCGCTGGGGGGCGCTTGCGCCGAGACGCCTGCTGTCTGCTGATTGGCAGCTAGAGCGACTTTTACGTCAGGCGAGCTTGAATGTGCTTCACGATGCCGTTGAGCGTCGCGATGCGGCTATCGAAGGTGATCGATTAGAAGC
Source organism: Halomonas sp. GT (assembly GCF_002082565.1). NCBI lineage: Bacteria > Pseudomonadati > Pseudomonadota > Gammaproteobacteria > Oceanospirillales > Halomonadaceae > Halomonas > Halomonas sp. GT. The sequence continues at coordinate 2,389,669 of NZ_CP020562.1, read as the reverse complement.
GCTTGCTCATTTCTGTGGGCTGGTAAAAGCGGAAATGCTATCGGCTGATGTGCTTTACAAGCGTCTTAATTACGAGCCGGATACTGACTACTTTCCCAGGGCATTTGATGAAGCTGAACGGCTGTTGCATGTTGAAGGCGTCATGACCTATGCCGATTTGCTCTACAGACCCCTGCAAGTGTTAGAAGCTGAACAGACCTTGCGCAGTCGTGTGGAAGGTTTTCTTGACCATGTGATCATTGATGAATACCAGGATATCAATACGGCCCAGCAGCGGTTGCTGGCGGTGTTGGCGGGCTCCAGCGCCAATGTGATGGCAGTAGGTGATGCGAATCAGTGCATCTACGAATGGCGGGGCGCACGCCCCGATACCATGCTGGAGAACTTTACCGCCACGTTTGGCAGCGCCACAGACTACCCGCTCTCTATAACGTTTCGTCATGGCCACGCGCTGGCGCTGACCGCTAACCATGCCATCATGGCTAATCAGCGCCGACCAGACCAGCTCTGTTTGGCGGATGCTAATAATCCTGAGACCCATATATCTGTCGGCCAGGGCAGCCGACTGCTGCTCGATGCCTTAGTTGATTGGCAAGCGCAGGGGCGCGCGTTGAGCGATGTTAGTCTGCTGGTGCGTAGTTGGGCGCTTTCGGTGCCATTTCAGTTGGCGTTACTGCAGGCGGGTATTCCATTTCGTCTTCAACGAGAAGATCGTTTCGTTTTCCGACTCCCTCTCGTGCAGGCATTGGCTGGCTATTTGAAACTGTCTCGCCAGCCAGAGCTGCTGCACGATCCAGAGCAACTCTTGCTTTTGCTCTCTCAGCCAACGCCTTTTGTTGCCCGTGAGCGGCTTCAGCAGCTCGCCTATCAGCTGGCCAGCACCCAGCGCTGGCCTGAACGCCACGAGCCGGTACTAACCTCTTTAAAGCCGCTGCAGCGCCGTACGCTTAAAAAGCGCTGGGCGCTGCTATGTGAGCTGCCCAAATTAAGTGGTTGGCCGCCTGCAAAGCTGCTGAGTCATGTGGTGGAAACGATCGAAGCGGAAAAAACCTTAAAGCGAGCAGCGGCAAGACGCGATAAGGGCGAAGAGGACGTTCGTCTATTGGATGTGCTTATCGAGCAGGCCGATAGCGTGAAAGATCCAGGTGCGTTTATCGAACTGCTCGAACGTCCAGTAGAGAACCAAGCTGGCGGTGTTCTGATTAGCACGGTGCACGGAGCGAAAGGTCTAGAGTGGCCGTTGGTCGCCGTTGCTGGAGTGAATGAAGAGGACTTTCCGCACTACAGTCGTGACAATCCGCTCAATGATGAGAGGTTAGAAGAAGAGCGACGACTGTTTTACGTAGCGATTACGCGGGCTCAAGAGCAACTGCTGGTGTTGCATGATGGTGGTGTTCATCGGCCTAGTCGCTTTATTGCGGAAAGCGCTTGGCAGGATAGTTTGCGGGTGGCGTCATGTTTGTCGCGTCAAGATACACCCGCAACGGCTGTGCAGGTAACATCACCGAGCTTGGTGAAGCGCTATCTTGAGCGGTTAGGGCGAACGGATATTGAGCTGGCAGCGCCGCAGATCAATGAGGCAACGGCAAGTTATCAGGCAGATGCACGTTTTTACCCTGGTCAACGCTTGATACATGCCGTGTTTGGAGAAGGAGAGGTCGCGTCGGTGGAAGGCAATCCCTCCGACCCTGTCATCGATGTGAGGTTTGCACAGGCCGGTCGGCGGCGTCTCATTGCTCGACGCGCGCCGATTGAGTGCTTAGAGCCCCCGGCGCAGCCAGCGTAACTGGCTGCGCCGCATGACCCTCTAGTGGTGCGAATTACCTATTGGAGTGGTTACATGTTGGGATAGTTAGGCCCGCCGCCGCCTTCTGGTGCTACCCAGGTAATATTTTGGGCAGGGTCTTTAATATCGCAGGTTTTGCAGTGCACGCAGTTCTGAAAGTTGATCTGGAAGCGTGGCTTTCCTTGATCATCTTCCACTACTTCATAAACCCCTGCAGGACAGTAGCGTTGAGCTGGCTCTGCATAGGTCGGTAGGTTATCGCGAATTGGCAGTTCTGGGTCTGCTAGGCGCAGATGACAGGGCTGGTCTTCTTCGTGGTTAGTGTTGGATAAGAAGACGGAGGTCGACTTATCAAACGACAACTTGCCATCGGGCTTCGGATAATTGATTTTTTCAAACTCGGCTGCCGGTTTTAGTGCGCCGTGGTCGGTGGTGGTGTCGTGAACATTGGGTAGCTTATTACCCAGTAGTTGATTGGCGAAATTGTAAGCGCCGCCGCCTACCGTGCCATATTTATGGATAGCAGGCCCAAAGCTTGCGCTCTCTTTCAGTTCTTCATAGGCCCAGCTGGCTTCCCATTTCTCAGTGAAGCTAGCCAGCTCCTGAGCACCTTCATCACCACCTTTAATGGCCTCAAAGACGCTTTCAGCCGCGACCATGCCAGATTTCATTGCCGTGTGCAGGCCTTTGATTTTGGCAAAGTTCAGCGTACCTGCATCGCAGCCAATCAACAGGCCACCAGGGAACGTCATTTTCGGTAGGCAATTAAAACCGCCTTTCGTAATGGCGCGCGCACCATAAGCAACCCGTTTGCCGCCTTCTAAATATTGGCTAAGCACCGGGTGATGCTTCATGCGCTGGAATTCATCAAAAGGTGACAGCCAAGGGTTCTTATAACCAAGATCCATAATGAGGCCAACGACGACCTGCTGGTTTTCTGCGTGGTAAAGGAACCAGCCGCCGTGAGTGTCTTTCTCAAGCGGCCAGCCCGAGCCGTGAAGCACCAGTCCAGGTTCATGTTTGTCGGCGGGAACATCCCACAGTTCTTTCAAGCCAATCCCATAGTGCTGAGGGTCACGGCCAGCATCTAGCGAAAACTCTTTGATTAACCGTTTTCCTAAGTGGCCGCGGGCACCTTCGGCAAATAGCGTGTACTTAGCACGTAGCTCCATACCCGGCATATGGCCATCTTTGGGTGTGCCATCTGCGCCAACGCCCATGTCACCAATGAGAATGCCGTGTACTGCATCGTCTTCGATAATTACTTCCTGGGCAGCAAAGCCGGGGAATATTTCCACCCCAAGGGCTTCGGCCTGCTCGGCCAGCCAGCGACACAGATTGCCTGCGCTAATCACATAGCGAGTAAGTTCGCCGCCAGTGTTATGCATGCTTTTTGGCACTAGGGCATTAGGGATTTTTTGCGCTTTTTGGGCATCTTTTAATAGATAAACATCGTCACGAACGGCAGGTGTGTTGAGCGGCGCACCGCGCTCTTCCCAATCAGGAAATAGTTCTGCCAGTGCGCGGGGCTCAAAGACAGCACCGGAAAGAATATGGGCGCCGACTTCGGAGCCTTTTTCTACTACACAAACCGTCAGCTCTTGTTCTGCTTGGTTTGCCTGTTGCATTAAACGGCAGGCAGCAGCCAGACCAGACGGGCCAGCCCCGACAATGACTACATCGAAGTCCATGACATCGCGTTCAACATTTTCCACCCAGCTTCTCCTTATTCTCATAAGTGCCATTATTTACAAAAACTAGCCTGTGTGAACGTCAAATGAGCGTTATGAGAACTAGCTTATAAAAAGATGGCCTTAATTTTAAACGGTCGTTTGCTTCTGGTTATGCTCCATGATAGGCATAATACCCCTGTAAGGTCACCCCTACGATGGCAAAAGCACCATTTATCCATGGAGTTTACATCGCTGCTACGACCAAGGCCGTAGTTAATCGATGTTGTCGCTAGTCACTAGGTTGTGGCAGATTGATAGGGTTTTTCATTTACAGACCTATCAAACGCTTGCATGAATTTTTAAGGTGTCGTTTTAAAAATTAACGTCGCCCCTATTTTAAGCGGCATCAGTTGGTACGATGCTGGGACAGGCTAACGGCTTCCATCACAAGCCAAGCGAGGAATCTATGAAAGTACTCGTCGCGGTTAAACGCGTCATCGACTATAACGTCAAAATCCGCGTGAAAGCGGACAACTCTGACGTTGATCTTACTAACGTCAAAATGGCGATGAACCCCTTCTGCGAAATTGCCGTAGAAGAAGCAGTACGCCTCAAAGAGAAGGGTGTTGCGACAGAAGTCGTGGCCGTTACCGTTGGTCCTAAAGCAGCTCAAGAGCAGTTGCGCACCGCTCTGGCGCTTGGGGCAGACCGTGCTATCCATATTGAAACCGACGAGCGCGTTGAATCGCTTGCGGTGGCCAAGCTGCTTGCTAAAGTCGTTGACGAAGAGCAGCCCGGTTTGGTGATTCTCGGTAAGCAGGCCATCGATACCGACAACAACCAAACAGGGCAAATGCTTGCCGCGTTGACCAACCTTCCCCAGGGTACCTTTGCCTCTGAGGTTGCCGTTGACGGTGACAAGGTTAATGTCACTCGGGAAATCGATGGTGGTCTGCAAACCGTTGCGCTTTCTCTGCCCGCTATCGTCACCACCGATTTGCGTTTGAACGAGCCGCGCTACGCTAAGCTGCCAGACATCATGAAGGCCAAAAAGAAGCCTCTGGATGTTAAAACGCCCGCTGATTACGGCGTTGAAGTGGCCTCCAAAGTTAGCCTGCTCAAAGTGGAATCCCCGGCAGAGCGTAAAGGTGGTGTTAAAGTCGCCTCGGTAGACGAACTGATCGACAAACTGAAAAACGAAGCCAAAGTGCTTTAATAGGAGCTGATCTCATGAGCATTCTGGTACTTGCCGACCTCCATGAAGGTCAGTTGGCGGGCGCAACAGCCCATGTAGTTGCTGCTGCCAAGGCGATTGGTGGTGATATTGACGTATTGGTGGCCGGTGAAGGCGTTCAAGCGGCCGCTGATGCTGCTGCAAAGCTTGATGGCGTCAGTAAAGTTCGCATCGCAGATAACGCTGTTTATGCGCATCAGTTGGCTGAGCCAATGGGAGCTCTATTGGTTGAATTGGCTGGCGACTATACCCACGTGTTGGCTAGCGCTTCTACCACCGGCAAAAACGTACTGCCGCGCTTGGCTGCCTTAAAAGATGTTAGCCAGCTGTCCGACGTGATTGGCGTTGAAAGTGCAGATACTTTCCTGCGTCCCATCTATGCAGGCAACGCCATCGCCACAGTAAAAAGCGACGACGCACTGAAAGTGATGACCGTGCGTACCACCGCGTTTGATGCGGTCGAGAGCACGGGTAGCGCCTCTTTAGAAGCAGTAGAAGTAGTGGTCGAAAATGGTCAGTCTAGCTTTGTTAAGCAAGAGCTGGCGCAATCCGACCGCCCAGAACTTGGCGGTGCCAAAGTAGTGGTATCTGGTGGTCGTGGTATGGGCAACGGCGAAAACTTTAAGCTGCTTGACGGCATTGCTGACAAGCTGGGTGCTGCCATTGGCGCATCACGAGCGGCCGTAGACGCTGGGTTTGTGCCCAATGATATGCAGGTCGGCCAAACCGGTAAGATTGTGGCCCCTGAGCTGTATATTGCCGTGGGTATTTCTGGTGCTATTCAGCACTTGGCGGGCATGAAAGACTCGAAAGTCATTGTTGCGATCAACAAAGATGAAGAAGCGCCGATTTTCCAAGTCGCTGATTATGGTTTGGTGGGCGATCTCTTCGAGATTTTGCCGGAGCTTGAAAGCAAGCTGTAAGCCACTGAATCTAAACTGACTAAAAGCCGACTTCACCAGAAGTCGGCTTTTTTATTGGCGATGAATTCGATAAACTGTCAATAGTTGACTAAGGTACTGGGGTATAAAACGTATCAGTTATCAATAATCGCTACTCACGGTAACTAAATATAGCCGTGATGGTTGAAAAAGGTGGGTTAAGACCACACTTAGTTAAGTGCACGTAATAAAAGCCACTTAAGGAGAAGTTAGCATGGCACATACACTTCCAGAATTACCGTACGCCTATGACGCGCTTGAGCCGCATATCGATGCGATGACGATGGAGATTCACCACTCTCGTCATCACAACACTTACGTTACTAACCTAAATGCTGCGCTTGAAGGCACGGGTCTTGAAGACGTGCCGGTTGAGGAGCTGGTTGCTAATCTTGATCGTGTACCTGAAGAGAAGCGCCAAGCCGTTATTAATAACGGTGGCGGCCATGCCAACCATTCTATGTTCTGGCAAATGATGTCACCTAATGGTGGTGGTCAAGCTCAAGGTGATGTGGCAAAAGCTATTGAAGCCGAACTAGGCGGTCTTGACGCGTTTAAGGAAGCGTTCAAGAAAGCGGCGCTAGGTCGCTTTGGTAGCGGCTGGGCATGGCTCTCCGTTACACCTGAGAAAAAGCTAGTCGTTGAAAATACCCTGAACCAAGACAGCCCGCTAATGCATGGCAACACGCCGGTATTGGGTCTGGATGTTTGGGAGCACGCATACTACCTGAAGTTCCAAAACAAGCGCCCTGATTACGTAGAAGCCTTTTTTAACGTAGTCAATTGGGAAGATGTTGAGCGTCGTTATCAGGCGGCTATCGCCTAAACTCACGCGCTGTGAGAAAGGCGCCAAGCTAGTTGGCGCCTTGGAAAAAAACCGCTTCCATTGAGAAGCGGTTTTTTGTTTTTGGGAGAAGGTTTAGCTATTTCTTAAGCCGCTCTTGTGATGGCCCTAATGAGAGCTATTGAGAGCGTTCGTGGGGTGGTTAGGGGAGGGGGGGGTTAGACGGCTATTGAGAGGCTGCTGGGTATGATATTGGGTACGAGCTGTCAATAACCTGTGGATGAAAAAATACCATATATGCTTGAATTGATTTTCTCATGGTCTATATATAGTATGCGTTGTGTCTTCCAGAGAGGGCGAGCACAAGATATGCTCTACCCGAAAAACACCGCTATGAAAAGGAAAAAATAGCCATGGATATCCAAATTTATAGCAAGCCTGCTTGTGTTCAATGCACCGCTACTTACCGTGCACTGGATAAGCAGGGCCTAGAATATACCGTTATCGATATTACTGCTGAAAGCGGTGCCCAGGAGGAAGTGGAAGCGCTGGGTTATCGTCAGTTACCAGTCGTGGTGGCGGGTGAGGATCATTGGTCTGGTTTTCGTCCTGACCGCATTCAAGCACTAGCGTAAAACGTTGCTATGCAAAACGCTGATGTGGATGCTGGGCGTAATCGTTCGTTAGTTTATTTTTCCACTAAGTCAGGCAATACCCACCGTTTTATACAAAAGCTTGGCTTAAGCGCTCAGCGGCTGCCACTAAACCGTGAAGAACCAACGCCACGCGTAGAGCAGCCCTACATATTAGTGACACCTACCTATGGTGGCGGCTATGCCGAAGGGGCAGTGCCGGGGCAGGTGATTCGATTTTTAAATGATGAGCACAATCGGCACCTCCTAAGAGGTGTTATTGCCGCTGGTAATACGAATTTTGGTGAGGCATACGGATTGGCAGGGCGAATTATTGCTAAAAAGTGCCAAGTGCCGCTGCTTTATCGATTTGAACTGTTTGGCACTGACGACGATGTCGCCAAGGTCCGCAAAGGAGTAGAAGAGTTTTGGAAACGTCAAGCTCAGTCTCTAGCAACGTAGCCTCTAATAATGTCGCTACAAAAAACTCGGCAGAAACAAAACGGCCTACTGCGGGGGTGTCCGAGGCGCGTACCCTGGATTACCATGCGCTGAACGCGATGTTGAATCTATACGGTGCCAACGGTGAATTGCAGCTCGATAAAGATCGCGAAGCTGCCCGTCAGTATTTCCTGCAGCACGTTAATCAAAACACCGTGTTCTTCCACTCGTTGGAAGAGAAGCTCGATTACCTAGTGGAAGAGCAGTACTACGAGGCAGAAATGCTGGCCCAGTACAGCTTTGCCTTTATTAAGGCGCTGTTTGAGCAGGCATACGCCTATAAATTCCGTTTCCCTAGTTTCCTGGGCGCTTTCAAGTACTATACCAGCTACACGCTGAAAACGTTCGACGGTAAGCGTTACCTTGAGCGCTATGAAGACCGTGTCTGCATGGTGGCGTTGACGCTAGCGCGTGGCGATGAGGCATTGGCCAAGTCACTGGTTGATGAAGTTATTAGCGGCCGTTTTCAGCCAGCTACGCCGACTTTCCTGAACTGCGGTAAACAGCAGCGCGGTGAGCTGGTTTCCTGCTTCCTGCTGCGTATTGAAGATAACATGGAGTCGATTGGTCGCTCGATTAACTCCGCGTTGCAGCTCTCTAAGCGCGGCGGCGGTGTTGCCTTCTTGTTGACTAATATCCGCGAGTCCGGCGCACCCATTAAGCGTATCGAGAACCAGTCCTCGGGTATTATCCCGATTATGAAACTGCTGGAAGATGCCTTCTCCTATGCTAATCAGTTAGGTGCGCGCCAGGGCGCAGGTGCGGTTTATTTAAATGCTCACCACCCGGATATTCTGAGTTTTCTCGACACTAAGCGTGAAAATGCCGATGAAAAAATCCGCATTAAAACGCTGTCGCTGGGCGTAACGATTCCGGACATTACCTTTGAGCTGGCCAAGCGCAACGACGATATGTACCTGTTCTCGCCCTACGATGTTGAGCGAGTTTATGGTGTGCCGTTTGGGGATATCAGCGTGACCGAGAAGTACCATGAAATGGTCGCGGATGCGCGTATTCGTAAGCACAAGATCAATGCGCGTGCATTCTTCCAAACCCTGGCCGAGCTACAGTTCGAATCGGGCTATCCGTACATCATGTTTGAAGATACGGTTAACCGTGCGAACCCGATTGCCGGTCGTATCAATATGAGCAACCTTTGCTCTGAAATTCTCCAGGTGAATACGCCCACCGAATACGATGACGATCTTGGCTATCGTCAGGTCGGTCAGGACATCTCCTGTAATCTGGGTTCGATGAACATCGCTAAAGTGATGGACTCAGGCGATATTGGCACCAGCGTTGAGATTGCCATTCGTGGTTTGACCGCGGTTTCTGAGATGAGCAACCTGCGCAGCGTGCCTTCCATTGCTGAAGGTAACGCCAAGTCTCGAGCCATTGGCCTCGGGCAAATGAACCTGCACGGTTTCCTGGCGCGCGAACACATTTATTATGGTTCGGAAGAGGGCTTGGACTTTACCAATCTCTACTTCTACTGTGTGGCATTCCATGCGATTCGTGCGTCTAACCAGCTGGCGATCGAGCACGGCGAAGCCTTTGCAGGGTTTGAAGACTCCACCTACGCATCGGGCGCTTTCTTTGATAAGTACACCGATCAAGCGTGGCTGCCGAAAACTGAGAAAGTGCGCCATTTGTTCGAGCGTAGCGGTATTGCATTACCTACCCAGGAAGAGTGGCAGGCGCTAAAGGCATCGGTGATGGCGCACGGGCTTTATAACCGTAACCTGCAGGCGGTGCCGCCAACGGGCTCTATCTCATATATCAATCACTCCACTTCCAGTATTCACCCGGTGGCAGCGAAAATTGAGATCCGTAAAGAAGGTAAGCTGGGGCGTGTCTACTATCCGGCGCCATTCTTGAATGAGGCGAACTTCGATTATTTCCAGGATGCCTATGAAATTGGCCCTGAGAAAATTATCGATACCTATGCGGAAGCGTCTAAACACGTTGATCAGGGGCTGTCGTTGACGCTGTTCTTCCCTGATACCGCCACCACGCGGGATATCAACAAAGCGCAAATTTACGCGTGGCGTAAGGGTATCAAGACGCTTTACTACATCCGTTTACGCCAGAGCGCGCTTGAAGGTACGGAAGTAGAAGGCTGCGTTTCCTGCTCGCTGTAATCGTATATCGCTTTTATTAGATCATGTTGGTGAGAGAATTTTGATGACCACTATGCAACGCTTATCGCGGGTCGATGCGATCAACTGGAACCGCCTTCAGGACGATAAAGACCTGGAAGTGTGGAACCGCCTGACCAGCAACTTTTGGTTGCCGGAAAAAGTGCCGCTCTCCAACGATATTCAATCGTGGAACACGCTGACACAGCAGGAAAAGCAGCTGACGATTCGTGTGTTCACCGGCCTGACGCTGCTGGATACGATTCAGAGCAGCGTGGGCGCGCCAGTATTAATGGAAGATGCCCGCACGCCACACGAAGAGGCGGTTTATACCAATATCGCCTTTATGGAATCGGTGCATGCGCGTTCCTATAGCTCGATTTTCTCGACGCTGTGCGCGACGCGGGATGTGGATGATGCGTTTCGCTGGAGTGAAGAAAACCCGACACTGCAGGCAAAGTCTGAGTTGATCCTTGAGCGTTATCGCTCTGACGACCCGCTGATGCGTAAAGTAGCTAGCGTTTTCCTTGAGTCATTTCTGTTCTACTCAGGGTTCTACCTGCCTATGTATTGGTCGAGCCACGCCAAACTGACCAACACGGCTGACCTGATTCGCTTGATCATTCGTGATGAAGCAGTGCACGGCTACTACATTGGCTACAAGTTCCAGCAAGCGCTGGCAGAAGCCACGCCTGAGCGCCAGCAAGAAGTGAAAGACTACGCTTATGAGTTACTGCTAGAGCTTTACGACAACGAAGTGCGCTACACCGAATCGCTCTATGATGAGGTAGGCTTGACGGAAGACGTAAAGAAATTCCTTCACTACAACGCCAACAAGGCTCTGATGAACCTCGGGTTTGAGCCGCTGTTCCCTAGTAGCGTCACCGACGTCGACCCGACCATTATGGCTGCGCTTTCTCCGAGTGCGGATGAAAACCATGACTTTTTTTCCGGTTCTGGCTCTTCCTACGTGATCGGCAAAGCGGTTGCAACCGAAGACGACGACTGGGCGTTTTAAGTCTATTGCTGGCTGCTTAAAAATATTTTCCCGAAATCTATACTTCAGGGCGCCACTTGGCGCCCTTTTTTATGGGGGTGTGGTGGTTTGTAGGGAAACAACGTCAAATGCTAATGATAAATATTGTCATTTATTCTATTAGTGTTAGGCTATGCACTGCTTAAACGAAACGCAAATCGTTCTTATACCTAATGAGTTTCTAGTGCGCCGTTAATGGCAGCGTGCTAATCAGTAACGGAGACGTAATGTGCTGAAAAGGCCTTTCTTTGCCTTGCATGGAGGCTGGCTTGCCGGGGTGCTGGTCAGCAGTACGCTAATGGCAAGCGATGAGACAGTCGATCAAGCGGCCCAGAGTATTGAAGCCCAGCAAGCGCAGTCCGCACTTCAGCAGCAAATTGATGAGGCTGATGACGCCACGCGTTCAGCAATTGAAGAGCTGCGCCGCCTAGAGCGGGAAGCCCGCCAGATGGAAGCATCTAACGCTGCTCTAAGTGGCCGCTTGGTCGTTGAGGCCGAGCGCCAGCAGCGCCTTGGCCAAGCGCTCGATACATTAAGCGATACGCGCGCCGCGTTGCCAGCGGTTGAGCAGGATATGACAGAGCAACTAATAAGTTGGATCGAGTCTGACCTGCCGTTTCTGAAAGACGAGCGTTTAGCGCGTGTTCTGCCTACTGAACAGCAGTCTTCAGAAAGTGCGGCGCGTATTGCCAATTTGCTGGAAGCGTGGCGTGCCGAGTTGGCGTATGGCCGTGAAGTGGATAGCTGGCGTGGTCGTTTGCAATTAGCAGAGGGTAATCCGCGTGAAGTGGAATATTTACGCATTGGCCGAATCGGCTTTTATTACCTAACCCCTGATGGTCGAGAAGGGGGTATGTGGGATAAGGCGAGCGGTGAGTGGCAGGCGCTTGATGAAAACGCTCGTCGTCAGGTGCGTAACGGTCTGCGTATTGCTGACGATCAGCGCACGCCAGAATTACTGCGTTTACCGCTCTCAATTATTGCTAACGACCATGCAGGGGGCCAGCAATGAGTCTGTTAACACGCCAACGAGGCGCGCGCAGAAGCATAATCTGCTTTGCATTACTGGCAAGCCTTTTGGGTAGCAGTATGGCGATGGCGCAAACCGACAATGTTGGTTCGTTACGTGAAGCTCGCGAAGCCGCTGAGGCGCGTGACCAAGCGCGCTTGCAATCGTTTCTTGATAATCAAGAGGCGCTGGATGAAGCGTTGGCAGAGGCACGGGCTGAGCATCAAGCTGCAGAAGAGCGCCAGGTCGCCTTAGCTGAGCAACAGCAGGAACAGGCGCAGCAGGCCCAAGCGCTGGCCGCGCGCCAGGAAGAGCAGGGTGAAGCGCTCACCTCACTGCTGGCGGATCTATCACGACACAGCGAAGAGGTGCGTAACGAACTAGGCGGTGATAGCTGGTTGACGCTAGATGCTAATGCGTTACCACCGCGTCTCAATGAGATCGAGGTGCTGGAGCGCCAACAAATCGAGACTGTCGTGGACAGTTTAGCGATACTAACGTTGAACACCGGGCGTGCTGAGCGTCTTGAATTGCCGGTAGCCGATGCCAGTGGTGAGATTAAATCGAGAAGTATCGTGCGCTTAGGTGATTTTGCAGCGTTCACTGACACAGCGTTGCTCAGAAAAGGCCAGGATGATGGTGGCCTGGCCGAGGTGCCGCGTACTCCTGCAGGAATCGGTGATGTACTGGCGTCCTATCACCAAGGCGAAAGCCGTGTATTTGCCATTGATCCTACCCAAGGTAGCGTGCTGCAAGCTCTTGCTCAGCAGCCAAGTCTCTGGGAGCGATTCCAACAGGGCGGTTATGTCGGTTATGTAGTGGTAGCGCTGGGTGGCTTTGGGCTATTAGTGGCATTGGCTCAATACCTTTACCTGGTGATTGTCAGTACGCGGGTGCATCGCCAGCGTAAGGCGCTGGATCAGCCGAGCGCTAATAACCCGCTGGGGCGTGTACTTCAACGCTTCCAAGACATGGATAAACACCAAACACCTGAAGCATTGGAAGCACGGCTGGATGAAGCGGTATTGGCTGAACTACCGCGTATCGAGCGAGGGCAGCCGATTGTTAAGCTGTTGGCTGCTATTGCACCGCTGCTGGGCCTTCTAGGTACCGTTACTGGCATGATTGTCACCTTTCAGGCGATTACCGTATTTGGCACCGGTGACCCACAGCTAATGGCGGGTGGTATTAGTCAAGCGCTGGTAACAACGGTGCTGGGGCTTGTGACAGCAGTGCCGCTATTATTTGCTCAGACAGCCTTAGCGAGCCGCAGTCGTTTGATTACCCAGGCTATTGAAGGCGAAGCAAGTGCCACCTTGGCTGACCATCTCGAAGCGCAGTCGACGGCTAATGCGCAAGCGGTGACCTAATATGCCCACGCTACCTCTTTGGCTTGAGCCCGTTGAGCGGCTGCTTGATGCTGGTGGTGCCGTTTTAGTGGTGCTGGCATTCGTTGCTGTGCTGGTGTTTGGGATGGCAATCGAGCGTTGGTGGTATTACCGCTTTAGCTGGCGGCGTGCCCGTCGACAACTGATTCACCGTTGGGCAGCACGTAGTGATCACCGAAGCTGGAGTGCACGCACGTTGCGTAATGTCTGGACAGAGGCGCTGGTTGCTAAACTGCGCCGTCCACTGCCATGGATCAAACTGCTGGTCGCGTTATGCCCGCTTCTAGGCTTGTTGGGTACTGTCACCGGTATGATTGCCGTTTTCGATAGCCTTTCTCTTAGTGATACCCATCAGGCGCGGGCAATGGCCGACGGTGTTGCACGTGCCACGCTGCCCACGCTAACCGGGATGGCGATTGCTGTGGTGGGGCTGATGTTTATTAGTCGTTTAGAGCACGTGATTCGTCGCGAAGATCAGCGGTTACACGACCGTTTAGCCCGTGCCTTGGAGGAGAATGATGCGTAGACGCCGTTCCATAGACACCACGGCTGATAGCAATGAAGTGAACCTGACGCCGATGCTCGACGTTGTCTTTATCATGCTGATTTTCTTTATTGTGACCACCAGCTTCATTAAAGAGAGCGGTGTTGAGATTGATCGCCCTGAAGCGGCAGCGGCAAGCCCGCGACCAGACGCGCAGGTGCTGATTGCTGTGACGCCGGAAGGCGCTGTTTGGGTCGATGGTAAGCCAGTCGATGTGCATCGTATTGGTCAGCAGGTTGCCGATATGTTGAGCGATGATGGCTCCGTCGTTATCCAAGCTGACCGTGAGTCCACTACGGGGTTGTTGATTGAAGTGATGGATCGCCTCAAGCAGGCGGGCGTTGATCAGATCGCCGTGGCAGCGAGTCGGAGTGCGCCATGATTCGTCATGCCCTCTCAATACTGGGCGGCATTGCCTTAACCGTTGGTTTGTTTTGGATGTTAGCGCTACTGGTAACACCTCCAGAGCGCTCGCCTGAGACGCCGATCATGGCCATGTCGATGACCATGATAGACGCACCAGAGGTAGCACCAGAGCAGGAGGCACCGCCGCCTGCACCTTCTGAGGCGTCGCCAGCGCCGCCGCCGATGCCCATGCCAGCACCAGCACCTGTTGCAGAGAGTGCGATTGCGCTACCTGAAGTAGAGCTTCCTGAAGAGCCAGTGGAGCCTGTCGAGTTAGAGAGTGAGTTACCAGAGCTGACTGAAATTACTTCCGAGCCAGCTCCACAGCCTGCGCCGAAGCCGTCTCCACGCCCCGCGCCGCAACCTGATCCTGCGCCACAGCCTGCAGAAACAGCAGCGCCTTCTACTGCGCCTTCAACAGCCCAGACTCAAGCTGCGCCAGAGCCCGCGCAATCGAATGAGCCTGTCAGTGTGGGGCAAGTCGCCCCAACCAGTCGTGTGAACCCTTCTTATCCACCACGTGCCCAACGGCGAGGTATGGAGGGCTTTGTTGAGGTAGAGTTTGTTATTCGTCGAGATGGCAGCGTCGATAACAGCACGATTCGCGTCACGCGGGCACAGCCGAGACGAGTGTTTGAAGATGCTGCCCGTGAAGCGATTGCGCGCTGGCAGTTTGAGCCTGGACAGCAGCTTCGTCGTGCTACGCAGCGCATAGAATTTCAGCTGAGATAGTCAGTTACGATAGCCAGTAGAGACGGCCAGTAGAGACAGCCCGTTGAAAATGCCAGTTGAGGAAAAAGTATGCAGCGTTGGGTGGGAATCGTCGTATTAAGCGCGCTAAGTGTATTGGCGCACGCGAACGAACCGCTGCCGGGTGACATTGTTCGCGATCTTAACGGGCTACAAAGCCAATTAGCTGAGCAGCCCAGCGGCGAGGCTAATGATGATGTACTTAATCGTATTATCAGCCATGCGCGCTCCCAGTCGTCGCGTCTCGCCAGCGGTAATCGCGCCGATCAATGGGCAAGTGCGCTCTATCACCAGCTCGCTGCGAGTGCGTTGGTGCGACAAGGTGATCACGTTGCGGCTGCTGATGAGTTAGCTAGTGCACGGCAGCGCCCTAGCGTGCCTAACAGTCAAATACTGCGCTGGCTGCGTGACGAAGCGTCGCTCCGTCGTGCAGGTAACCAGCGTCCTGAGGCCATCACGTTGTATGAGCAGTGGTTAACGCAATCTCAGGGTAATCCTCACTACGATGAATCGGCATGGCGATTGATTCGCTTATTAGCGGAAGAAGAGCGTTGGAATGACGCTGTTGAGTGGCTGTCTCCGCTACTGCAAAAAGGCGGTTTAACTGACTCGCAACAACCACTAACCACCGCGGTATTGCGCAATGCAGGGCAAAACGATGAAGCGCTCGGTTGGCTAGTGGGTGGTTTGAGCGCACGCAGCGAGCCTGATGCCTGGCGCCAGGCGGCAGGGCTTGCCCAGCAAGCAGGTCAGGCGGGTGTAGCTGCCGGCGTGTGGGAGATGGCATGGCAGTTAGGTAAGTTCACCACGGTTGAGGATCGTTTGACGTTAATTCGCCTGCATTTGGCAGGTGGGACGCCTGCCAGAGCCGGTGAGCACTTGGAAGCGGCTATTCAGGAAGGCGTATTGACGAGTGATGAGGAAACATTGCGGCTGTTAGCGGCGGCATGGCAGCAGGCTAGGCATGTTGAGAAGGCGTTAAATGCTTGGAGAACGCTCGCTGAAAGCACTCAAAAACCGGAAGACTGGCGGCAATTCGGACAGCTGGCTTACCGCTGGGGGCAAGATGATCAGGCCGAGGAAGCGCTTATCAAGGCGGCGAATCTGGGTGATGATCAGGCAGGGCAGTGGTTGGCGAATTTTGAAGAGTAAAGTGACAAGCTCTCGGTAGACGCCCCCCGAATAACGTAAGGGGCGTACGTGTGTTTGGCTTGTTTGTGCTTAGTCTGTCTGGGAAAGCGTCAGCGCAAAATCGCTCCAGGTAGGAGCGTGATCGGAAGGCCGCTCCATGCCGCGCAACTCATAATCAATGCCTGCGCCGATGACGCATTCGGCAAGCGGTTTAGACACCAGAATGTAGTCAATGCGCAGGCCGCGTTTTGGTTCGCGGTCAAAACCCTTTGAACGATAGTCAAACCAGCTGAACCATTCACTATTATCTGGATGGCACAGTCGATAGCTGTCGCTAAGGCCCCACGCTTTTATGCCGTCAAGCCATTCTCGCTCGATAGGTTGAAAGCTGGCTTTGCCCTCGCGCAACCAGCGTTTGCGGCTCGGTTCACCAATGCCAATATCCTGATCTTCCGGCGATATGTTGAAATCCCCCATAATCGCCAGCTGTTCTTCAGGATGGTGCTGGTTTTGTAGCAGGCTTGCCAACTGCTGATAGAAGCGCGCTTTATGTGGGAATTTAGTTGGGTGTTCAACGTTTTCACCCTGGGGGAAGTAGCCATTCCAAACAGTGACCGGTTCATCATTATCGGCTAGTAACCGCACGCCAATCATCCGGCGTTGGGCGTCTTCCTCATCATCAGGGAAGCCATAAAATACCGCTTGGGGTTTTTGCCGACACATTAAGGCAACCCCGTAATGGCCTTTTTGACCGTAATAAAAAACGTGATAGCCCATGGCTTCAACGTCAGCCAGAGGAAACTCGCTGTCGTGTACTTTGGTTTCCTGTAGGCCAATGACGTCTGGCTGCTGCGTATCGATCAGTGCTTGAAGCTGATGAAGCCGTGCCCGAATGCCATTGATATTAAACGAGACCAAACGCATTACGAACGATCTCCTGAAGGGTTGTCTCCTTCTTTATCAGGATGGATGGCAATATTCTGTCCGTCTTGCTGGCGCGCCAGTTTACGCACCGCTTGAAGCTTGCGTTGTTGCTGCTTTTTAGCCACAAAGCGGCGCGATGGAGCCACTTGGTCAGGATTGTCATGGCGCCATTTTTTGTAATCTTTGCGGCGACCAGTGCGGATAGTTACCTTATCCGCTAGCGAACGAGTTTTTTTCTTACGCGTCATGTCGCGCTCCTTGGGTTAATTTATGCCTCATTCTAACAGGCAAGCGCACTCCTTCGACAGCAGGACGCGCTCTTATCGCCAACCCCTGGTACAATGCGCACTTCGTGATGCCTAACATCCACAGCAATGGACAGATACACAGCCTATGAGCGAGTCGGAACAGACCACAGCATCGGCCCAGAACCGCAAGCCTAAACGCCGCCGTCGGAAGCCGCGTCGCCGTCAATCGAACTGGGATCTTCGTCAGTTTCAGGTGCCCGCCGTTGCAGGCAAGTGGCGCTTCCATGACTTTGATTTGCCGCTGCCTTTAATGCGTGCCATTCATGCCCAAGGGTTTGAGTACTGCACGCCTATTCAGTCAGAGGCGCTGCGTCACACGTTGCTGGGTGGCGATATTGTCGGCAAGGCGCAAACAGGCACCGGAAAAACCGCCGCCTTTTTGATCTCGGTAATGGCTTATTTTCTGGAAGAGCCGACCCCTGATGGTCAAAAACAAGGCGCACCCCGTGCGTTAATTATTGCGCCTACCCGGGAGCTGGCACTGCAAATTGAAAAAGATGCTAAAGCGCTTGCTCGCTTCACGCAGCTCAATGTGGCCAGTGTTGTCGGCGGCATGGACTATCAAAAGCAGCGTGATAGCTTGGGCAAGAAGATTGATATTCTGGTGGCAACACCAGGCCGCTTGCTGGACTTCCATCAGAAGCGCGATATCGATCTCTCCGAAGTTGAAGTGTTGGTATTGGATGAAGCGGACCGGATGCTTTCCATGGGCTTTATTCCCGATGTGAAGCGTATTATTCGCTATACGCCTAAAAAAGAGGAGCGCCAAACGTTCCTATTCTCGGCGACCTTTACTGACGATATTTTGAGCCTTGCGAGTCAATGGACGCTCGATCCTGCCCACGTAGAGATTGAAGTCACCGTTGAGAACCAGGCGGATATCGATCAGCGTGTTTATCTAGTCTCTGATGACGACAAGCAGCGACTGTTGGTGAATCTGCTAACGCAGGAAAGCTTCGAGCGCGTGATGGTGTTTGGTAACCGTCGTGATCTTGTGCGCAAGCTAGATGATTTGCTGAAAAAAGCAGGCGTCAGTGTCGCTATGCTGTCTGGTGACGTGCCACAAAATCAGCGCATCAAAACCTTGGAGAGCTTCCGTGAAGGAGAAATCCAAGTGCTGGTGGCAACTGATGTCGCAGGGCGTGGTATTCATATTGAAGATGTCAGCCACGTGATCAACTACACACTGCCGGAAGACCCAGAAGATTACGTTCATCGCATTGGACGTACCGGTCGTGCGGGCGCCAAAGGCGTCTCGATTAGTTTTGTTGGCGAAGAAGATGCGTTCTCGCTACCAGAAATTGAGCGCTACATTAACGGTAAGTTGCCCTGCGAACATCCGCCGGAAGGCATGCTGTAACGCGCATGCTCGATAATGCGCTGAAAAGCGATATTCAAGACGCCTATCGTCGCGTGGTGGAAAAGCTTGAGCTGACACCACGCTACGGCCAGCGTCTGATGATCGCAGAAATCGCTCGTACGCTAGGTGGCATTGAGCAGGATGGTGAAGGCAAGCGCACAAACGATAATCATGTATGTGTGCTGGAGGCGGGTACCGGAACCGGTAAAACGCTTGCCTATCTGATTGCCGCATTGCCGATTGCTAAGGCGCAGGGAAAGCGATTGATTGTTTCCACCGCGACGGTGGCTCTGCAGGAGCAGGTGCTTAATCAAGACTTGCCTTCGCTTGCCAGTCATAGCGGTATTGCCTTTCGTTACGCCTTGGCAAAAGGGCGTGGCAGGTACGTATGTGTTGCGCGCCTTGATCAGGCGTTAGAAGGCTCTGAGCCAAACCCGACGCTGTCGCTGTTTGAGCAGTCACTTCAATCCCAAAGCAGTGACTTTTCCCTATTAGCCACGGATCTGGCCGAAGCCTACGGAAAAGGTGAATGGGCAGGTGATCGCGATACATGGTCGGCGTCGATCGACGACGGTCATTGGCGACAGCTTACGGTGGATCATCGTCAGTGCACCGGGCGTCGTTGTGGTCATTTCGGTGCCTGCGCCTTTTTCCGTTCCCGGCGTGATCTGGAAGATGCCGATATAATCGTGGCCAACCATGACTTGGTTCTTGCTGACCTAGCACTGGGTGGTGGGGCGATTCTACCCGATCCCGCTGACTGCATTTTTGTCTTTGATGAAGGCCACCACCTGCCGGATAAGGCACTTTCCCACTTTGCCCATCGCTTTGCAGTGCATGGTTGCCTGCGTTGGTTAAAAACACTGAAAAGCAGTCTAACCGATCTGCATCAAGGGTTAGCAGTTCAGCCGACGATTGCGCGTTTGCTCGCTGGGCTACCTGAGCTACTGCATAGCTTAGAGCCTGCTTTAGGCGATGTGTTTAGCATGGGGCACCAGCTGGCTGGGCGGGAAAACGGCTTGTCGGATGAAGAAGCTAATCATCAACTTCGTTTTGAAAAGGGTCAGGTACCAGAAGCGCTTCGCGAACAAGCTCAGCAACTACTGGTTATGTTCGCCACGCTGTCACGCAGTCTGGAGAGCATTAGCGATATCCTGCGCGAAAGCCTCGACCCTGATAAGCAAACAGGGTTGGATAGGGATCAAGCCGACACGTGGTTACCGCTGATTGCACTACTACATGGGCGTTCGCTTGATGCCCATTCACTATGGCAAGCATTCAGTGAGCAGGATGCTGCCAATGCGCCGCCCAGTGCTCGTTGGATTACGCTTAGTCGTGTGGCGGGAGAGCCGGAAATTGAATTTTCGGCAAGCCCCGTGTCTGCGGCGCATACCCTCGCGAAACATTTGTGGGGGCGCTGCCATGGCGCGGTAGTAACGTCAGCAACACTTACCGCGCTGGGGCGTTTTGAGCGAATCCAAGAGCGCGCTGGGCTAGCAAACCGCTATCGCTATCAGGCGTTGCCGAGCCCCTTTGATTACGCCAATGCCATTCTGCGCGTACCGAAGGAGGCGACTGATCCCAGTGATCGCGATGCCCATGAAAGCGCCATTGTTAATTTCGTGACCCAACTGGGAGACGACGAAGCTGCACTGGTGCTGTTTTCTTCCCGGGCGCAATTGCGAGCAGTGGAAAAAGCCTTGCCTGCGGCAGCTAAGGGGCGGGTGTTAGCGCAGGATGCGCTGCCCAAGCGCGAACTGCTTGAACGCCACCGTGCAGCTGTTGATAACGGCAATGGGAGCATCATTTTTGGCTTGGCCAGTTTTGCAGAAGGTATCGACTTACCCGGTGATTATCTCACTCATGTGGTGATTACACGGTTGCCATTTGCGGTGCCTGATGATCCGGTGGGGGCAACCCTTGCTGAGTGGATTGAAAGCCAGGGCGGTAACCCATTCATGCGGATTAGTGTCCCTGATGCGTCAATCAAGCTAGTACAGGCCTGTGGGCGACTGATCCGTAAGGAGAGCGACCGCGGTGTGATTACGTTGTTAGACCGCCGGGTGATTACTCGCCGATATGGCCAGGCATTATTAGATGCACTGCCGCCGTTCAAACGAGAAATCATGCAGTAATAATTGGTAATAAAATGTAGCAATAAAACGCCCCGCTAAGGCTAATATCCTTGCGGGGCGCTTATGCTTGCTAGCCGTTTTCTTACGATGCGATGCGCTTAGTGAGTACAGGAGCAAGTTTTTCGTTCATGCGGGTGAAGGTTTCAACCGTGGTATCCCAATCAATGCAGGCGTCGGTGATGGAAACGCCATACGTCAGTTGGCTAAGATCGGCAGGGACTTTCTGGTTGCCCCAGCCAATGTTTGACTCGACCATCAAGCCGATAATGGACCTGTTGCCTTCCAAGATTTGGTTGGTAACGTTTTCCAGTACCAGCGGTTGTAGGCCCGCATCTTTATTAGAGTTAGCGTGCGAGCAATCGATCATTATGTTGGCTGAAAGATCCGCTTTTTTAAGCTCTTTTTCAGCTAGAGCAACGCTAACGCTATCGTAATTTGGCTTGCCATTCCCCCCGCGCAACACGACGTGACCGTAAGCGTTACCACGTGTACGGATAATGGCAACTTGGCCTGCATTGTTGATGCCCAGGAAGTTGTGAGGGCTGGCAACGGACTGCAAGGCGTTAATAGCGACGTCGAGGCTACCGTCAGTACCATTTTTGAAGCCGACTGGGCAGGAGAGCCCTGACGCCATTTCGCGGTGGGTTTGCGATTCTGTGGTGCGGGCACCGATCGCTGACCAGCTAATGCAGTCTTGCATATACTGAGGGGAGATAGGATCTAGCGCTTCCGTTGCGAGTGGCAGGCCAAGTTCAGCCAGATCAACGAGTAGCTTGCGGGCGATGTGGAGGCCTTCATCAATTTCGAAAGAGTCGTTAAGATGCGGGTCGTTTATCAGCCCTTTCCAACCCACGGTGGTGCGGGGTTTTTCGAAATAGACGCGCATGACAATGTACAGGCTATCACTCACTTGGTCTGCCAATTGACGCAAACGACGTGCATAGTCCAATGCGGCATCGACATCATGAATGGAGCATGGACCTACAACGACGAGAAGCCGATGATCTTTGCCATCGAGGATGTTTTGAATGGTATGGCGGCCCTCAATGACAGAGCGTTCTGCTGCTTCTGTCAGCGGAATAGTCTCTTTAAGGGCTTCGGGGGTGGTGAGAACATCCTGTGCAAGGACGTTAAGATTACTAACCTGCTGATCTGACATCGTGCTACCTGTGCGTGCGCTATGGACTTAAAAGTGCCTCTACTATGGCGCGTCAGGCAGGTAAAAATCAATTGTTGCGGAACTTGATCTGAGTGAAAAGTGTCACGGTCAAGATTTTGCTTGGGCCGTGGGTTAAGTCAAGAGGAATGGAAGGGGGTAGAGAGTGTAAGCGCTTGATGCCCCGCTAAGAACGCGTAACACTAAGTACCATTGCATACTTTTTCACACTGAAGATGGTGGGCGAATCATTCACTATCATCTGTCATCATTAAGATTAACCAATGCCCAAGGGACACTATGCTGCTTGCTGTGAAGGCCCACATGAAAGGGCGAAGAGAGATAGCGCTCGGCGTGCGTCGCACGAGCGGGAGGGGGGTGTGAATGGGCACTCGTGAAACAGACCAGCAGTTGGTTGAACGTGCCCAAAAAGGCGATACACGCGCTTTCGATCTACTGGTGAAAAAATATCAGCACAAGATTATTGGGTTGATTGGCCGTTATGTACACGATCACTCCGAAGTACAAGACGTGGCGCAAGAAGCCTTTATCAAAGCGTATCGTGCACTGGGTAAATTTCGGTCGGAAAGTGCGTTTTACACATGGATGTATCGTATCGCGATCAATACTGCCAAAAATCATTTAGTGTCGCGGGGGCGTAGACCGCCCGGCAGTGATCTGGATATTGTCGATGCTGAAATGGTTGATCAGAGTGGGCGATTGGCTGACGCTGAGTCGCCAGAGGCATCGATTGCGCGGGATCAGTTGGAAGCTGCCGTTTACGAAGCTATCGAAAATCTACCTGATGATTTACGCACTGCGATTACACTTCGGGAGCTGGATGGCCTTGCTTATGAGGATATTGCTCAGGTAATGCAATGCCCTGTTGGAACAGTACGCTCGCGTATTTTTCGCGCACGTGAAGCGGTCGATGAGCATATACGCCCATTAGTTTCAACGGCCCGGAACAGTCGTGATGAGTAAGGGTCAGAAAGCTATAGGCGCTGAGCTTTAAATTCACATTTAATTACGTTTTTACATTTTTTGTGAACTGTCTGGAAAGTGAAGCGTCATAGAACCTGACGATCTTAGTTATGTCGAGTAAGCGCCAGAAAAGCGTTCAACCTTCAGTAGTCAAACAGTTTAATCTGCTGATAATTAAGCGCTTGCCAGCTGGCGATTTGAAACAAGGTCTTGGCCTGTGGAGTAGCTGCGGTGGTAAACACTCGTTAGCAGTGTCATTGCAGCGCTTCTTTTAACACAGTGTGAGGGTGTGAAGTATGAGTCATAACACACGGGAGTCGCTTTCAGCATTGATGGACAGCGAGAGTGACGAGCTTGAATTGCGCCGAGTGTTGAAGTCACTGCCCGACGATTCTGATGCGGCGGAGACGTGGCGGCGCTACCATTTGGCGCGCAGCATGATGCAGCGTGAACGAAATGTAGATGTGAGCATTGATCTTTCTGCCGGTATTATGGATCGATTGCGTGATGAGCCTGCTCCAGCCCTTGAAAACGACACTGTGGTTACTACTGCTCGTTCTGGTGGGCTTTCTTTTGCCCGTGGCGCAGGGGTAGCGGCTGCCGTCTCGCTCATGGTGATTACTGGGGTGCAGTTCTTTAACAACGGCAATACAACGACAGGTAGTTCGCAGAACGCAGGCGATAGCATTGCTGCCCAGTCTGGTAGCGGTGGTGCGCAGGTACAGCCTGTTAATCTTGCTGCTTCTCAACCCGCTTCCATGACACCATCAGAAATGCCGATGTTTGAACAAACACCGTTTCGTGTGAATGGCCAATCTGGCCAAGGCGGTTTCATGAACGTCAGCGACGCAGGGTTTTCAACTCCCAGCGCCCCACAAGGAGATATGGCTCAGCAAACACTGGCTATTGATGCTGACCAAATTCGCCTGCTTAAGTCTTATCTCGAGGAGCACGCACAAGGTGCTGCGGGGGGAAGTGGCGATAGCTGGATGCCATTAATGCGTTCTTCTTCAGTTACGGAACCTTTAGGGCAACGTTAATAGGAGCGTTGGCCGGCTTTTTAATCAAGTGAGGGCTCGGGTGGCTGGAAACGTAATAGGCAAATATTTTGACTGGAGAGGTAGACTGGCAGTCGGTTTGTGCATACTAAGCACAGGTTTACTACCTCTCCAACTGAAAGCTGATAGCTACCCATCGCTTTCCTGCGTAGATGCGCCCAAGCAACCTCCTTTCACTACTGCTCATGAGTGGCTAGTGTCTAGTATCTACGCTGGGCATTGCTTTGAGTTCCAAGCGCGTGCGGTTTCGATTGATGCTATTGGGGTGAGGACTCTGGCGCTTTCCCATCGTGTTCGAGATGGCGTTCGGCAGCAAGTTGTTCAACACCTAGATGGTCCATCCGTTAGCGTTGAACGTCGTTCTATTGCTGGACATTTGGCTTGGTTTCCACCTAGTGAGCCTGACTTAATATCTGCACCAGAAGCATGGGCAGAGCATGTTGCCGAGCACTATGAAATAGAGCTTCAAGATATAACACGAGTAGCCGAACGTGACGCTGTAGAACTTCGTTTTTCGCCTGTGGATAGTCAGCGATATCACCATACCTGGTGGATCGATCAAGCGACGGGACTGTTGCTCAAACACGTGCTTAGTGATTCTCAAGGTCGTGTTCTTGAAACCTTCCAGATTACCCAGCTGCATTCCCCTACCGCCTATCGTGGTGAGGTGCCGAGTCCCACCGATGAACAAGTGCTTGATCGCTCGTGGCAGGTAACGTGGCTACCCAAGGGATTTGTTGAGCAGCCATTGGAGCCTGGGCAGCAGGGTGGCCAGCGTGTATATAGCGACGGGTTAGCAGCGGTAAGCGTGTTTGCATCGCCTGCAAGTCAGTCAGCGTTGCAGGAAGGCCTGCATCGAGTAGGCGTATCTAACGCTGCTATATCGTTGGTTGATGTTGGAGATAAGAGCTGGCAAATAGTAGGCATTGGCGAGCTACCTGCTGACCTGCTGCAGCGCATTGTCCGGTCTGTGCAATTTGAATAACTAGGTACATCGTTATGAACACTACAGATTGCAATGCTATCGTACGCTCAGGCACTGTCATTGCTCATTCTGAAGCAGGCTTAGTGATTGATGTGACAAGTAATGTCGCTTGTCAGAAGTGTGCTGAAGGGCGTGGTTGTGGCGTAGGGTTGTTAGCTCGTCGCCAACCTCACATTGTTATAGTTCCAGGTGGTTTGCCTTCGCAATATTTGAGCCTTTATCCAATAGGGAGTTTAGTTTCATTCACTGTGGCTAAAAATGATGTAAATATTCTAGCGGTGCTCGTTTATGCGTTACCCCTCCTATTCGCCATCATAATTTCTGGAGCGGCGTCAGGGGGGGGGGCGAATGATTGGTTTTGTGCGCTGCTTTTTTTTAGCACGTTAATTGGCTCTGCGATAATCCTGAAATGTCTCCTGCGCGGACGAGTGGAACGCTTTCGCCCGCGTCTGGTCAGTTAATACTCCTGTAACTCGCTGAGAGTTGCACTCCCTTGTGTTTAGTACGTAGCTAGTACTTTTGCTTGATTAGGAGCTGTTGCATGAAGCGCTTGGTTCTCCCTTCCGCACTGTGGCTGTGCTTTATTGCACTTTTGGCTGTTGGGCAAAATGCCCACGCGCAGAACCTGCCAGACTTTACCAAGTTGGTAGAAGACGCTGCCCCGGGTGTTGTTAATATCTCTACTAGCAGGACGATTCAGCGGGGCTCCGGGCCTTCCATTCAAGGGTTTGGTAGCCAGGATATCCCAGAAATATTTCGACACTTTTTTGGCGACAGCTTTCCCACGCCTCCCCCCAGCCGAGGGCCGGGCCGTAGTGAAGAACGTCAGTCACTTGGCTCAGGTTTCGTTATTAGTGCAGATGGCTACGTGCTGACGAATGCTCATGTGGTCCAAGATGCTGATGAAATTCTTGTGCGATTAAACGATCGTCGTGAACTAACCGCAGAGCTGGTGGGTAGCGATACGCAGACAGATGTAGCGCTACTGAAGGTAGATGCCAATAATTTGCCAGTGCTTAATCTGGGCGACTCCGATGAATTAAAAGTCGGTGAGTGGGTGGCTGCCATAGGTTCACCCTTTGGTTTTGACCATTCTGTGTCTGCTGGCATTGTAAGTGCTATTAACCGCACGCTGCCTCGTGATGTCTATGTTCCCTTTATCCAAACCGACGTGGCAATCAATCCAGGTAATTCCGGTGGGCCCTTATTTAATCTGGAGGGTGAAGTCGTAGGCATTAACTCACAAATACTTACGCGTAGTGGCGGCTTTATGGGCCTCTCTTTTGCTATCCCCATTAATGTCGCCATGGATGTAGCTGACCAGTTGCGTGAAGATGGGCACGTGAATCGGGGATGGTTGGGCGTAATGATTCAGCCTGTGTCTCGTGATCTTGCTGAGTCGTTTGGCATGGAGGAGGTGATTGGCGCGCTGATCGCTGATTTAGATCCGGATGGCCCCGCGGCGCAGGGAGGTCTTCAAGCAGGCGATGTTATTATTGAAGTGAACGGTGAGGAGGTTGATCGTTCCAGCACGTTACCGCGTCTGATTGGTCGTGTTGCTCCTGGTAGCGATGTGGATTTAACGTTGATGCGAGATGGCGAAAAGGTAACTGAAACTGTTGAGCTGGGAAGCTGGCCTGATTCAGAAGCTGACCATAGCGATAGTTCGAGCAGTAATAATCAGGTTCGACTTGGTGTGGCCGTGGTCGAAGTGGATGAAGCAACTCGTGAGCGCTTAAATATTAGTGGTGGTGTAGAAGTGCGTCAGGTTGACCCCGACAGTGTTGCCTCTCAAGCGGGGCTGCGTGTGGGCGATATACTCGTCAGCATTGACCATCGAAGCGTTTCTTCGGCAGATGAGCTATTGAGAATTGTTGAAGAACTACCCGATGATCGCGCAATTCCATTGCGCTTGTACCGAGATGGCCGCTCGCTATTTGTGGCATTACGTCTCGAGTAATCCACTGATTGTCTCTCCAGTCCGGCGGTTCTCGCCGGACTGCTGTTCCTATCCCGCGCATATCGCTACAATAGCGCTTATCTTTTTGACGAACATTGGCAAAGTAGTGGTGCGGCAACTTTTATTGCCTGCGCACGTCGGCTCGATAAAGCCAACTACACCTTGCACACCCATAAGGCAGAACACTCTCGATGTCTCAAGACGTTTCCAGCGGAAAGCTCAAGCACATACGCAATTTCTCCATCATCGCGCATATCGATCATGGTAAATCTACGCTATCAGATCGTTTGATTCAGACCTGCGGCGGTTTGACCGAGCGAGAGCTTAAGGAGCAAGTGCTCGACTCCATGGATATTGAGCGCGAGCGTGGTATTACTATTAAAGCGCAATCCGTCACGCTTGATTACACAGCAGCTGACGGTGAAGTTTATCAGCTCAATTTTATCGACACGCCTGGGCACGTGGATTTCTCTTACGAGGTATCGCGCTCTCTTTATGCTTGTGAAGGTGCATTGTTGGTCGTTGATGCGGCTCAGGGGGTTGAAGCGCAGTCAGTTGCCAATTGCTATACCGCGATTGAGCAGGGCCTGGAAGTGCTGCCGGTACTCAATAAAATTGATTTGCCTCAGGCTGACCCTGATCGGGTTGCGCAAGAAGTGGAAGAAATTATTGGGTTGGACGCCACTGATGCCTGCCAAGTGTCAGCAAAAAGTGGCATTGGGATCGACGCCTTATTAGAACGGCTTGTGCGGGATATTCCGCCTCCTAAGGGAGATCCTGATGCACCGTTACAAGCGTTGATTATCGATTCCTGGTTTGACAACTACCTAGGTGTTGTTTCGCTTGTGCGACTGTTTGATGGAACATTACGTAAAGGCGATAAAATCCGCATCAAGTCCACAGGACGTGATTGGGGTGCCACCGAGGTGGGTATCTTTACCCCGCTTCGTAAAGAGACCAATATCCTGCGTGCAGGTGAAGTAGGCTTTATTGTCGCTGGCATTAAGGAAATCCACGGGGCACCGGTGGGCGATACAATCACCCACACCAAAACTCCTGATGTTCCCCGCTTGCCTGGTTTCCAAAAAGTTAAACCGCAGGTATATGCAGGCATGTTCCCTGTGAGTGCCGATGATTACGAAGACTTTCGAGACGCACTTGAAAAGCTTGCGCTCAATGATGCTTCTCTTGAATATGAACCGGAGAACTCGGATGCATTGGGCTTTGGTTTCCGCGTCGGCTTCCTGGGCACGCTGCATATGGAGATCATTCAAGAGCGCTTAGAGCGTGAATATGACCTTGATCTACTCACCACCGCGCCGACGGTTGTTTACGAGCTCGCCATGAAAAATGGCGATATTCAGTACGTATCAAACCCATCAAAACTGCCTGATATGGCAGACGTTGATGAGATGCGTGAACCCATCGTGCGTGCCAGTATCCTGGTTCCACAGGAGTATGTAGGTAACGTGATTGCTGAGTGTGAGCAGCGTCGCGGTACACAATTGGATATGCAGTTCCTGGGTAATCAGATCCAGTTGACCTATGAGTTGCCCATGTCAGAAGTGGTGATGGATTTCTTTGATCGCTTGAAGTCTATTTCCCGTGGTTATGCATCGCTTGAGTATAACTTTGAACGTTTTGAAGCGGCTAAGTTGGTTCGCTTGGACGTATTGATTAACGGCGATAAAGTTGACGCGTTGGCCGTCATTATCCACCGTGATCATGCGCATAATCGTGGTCGCCTGCTGGTGGAAAAAATGAAAGAGCTAATTCCGCGGCAAATGTTTGACGTGGCTATCCAAGCGGCTATTGGCGGCCAAGTGGTCGCGCGCTCAACGGTCAAAGCGCTGCGTAAAAACGTGACGGCCAAATGTTATGGCGGTGATGTAAGCCGTAAGAAGAAACTATTGGAAAAACAGAAGGCCGGTAAGAAACGGATGAAACAGGTGGGGCGTGTTGAAATTCCCCAGGATGCCTTCCTTGCTGTGCTCAAGGTAAACGACTAGGGATACTTACCCCACATGGATTTTTCACTATTACTGGTAATCGCCGTTGCACTTTCTGGGGCAATATATCTGCTGGATGTGCTTTGGCTAAAGCCTAAGCGGCGTGAGCGGTTAGCCACTGCTGAAGCAGCCACCACGGAAGGTCTGGATGAGTCCACTCGAGAGACGTTACTAAAAGAACCGTGGCCGATTGATTACTCGCGCTCTTTTTTTCCAGTTCTGCTGGTGGTGCTTGTCGTACGCAGCTTTATTGTTGAGCCGTTTCAAATTCCATCTGGTTCAATGAAGCCGACGCTTGAAGTGGGTGACTTTATTTTGGTGAATAAATTTGCCTACGGTTTGCGATTGCCGGTGATTCACAATCGATTTTTAGAGGTTGATGACCCAGAGCGCGGAGACGTCATGGTGTTCCGCTTTCCAGAAGAGCCTTCAGTCAACTTTATTAAACGTGTGGTTGGGTTGCCGGGTGACCGTATTCGTTATGAGGGGAAGCAGCTGTATGTTAACGGTGAGCCCGTCAATAAGGCTTTAATTGAAGAAGGCCCCGCGCTTTCGCCACAGCAGCTATTATTGGAAGAGCAATTAGGTAGCATTAGCCACTATATATATAATAACCCCCGTGATCCTGGCCCCCAGATGCGTGAAGTGGTTGTTCCAGATGGGCACTATTTCACCATGGGTGATAACCGTGACCACTCTAACGATAGCCGTTATTGGGGGTTTGTTCCTGAAGATAATATTGTTGGAAGAGCATTTGCTGTTTGGATGCATTGGGACGGTGGCTTGCCTAGCTTTACCAGCGTACGGCGTATTGAATGAAATATAGTTTAGAAATTGTTAATGCTGTCATATTAGTTAACGTCAACGACGTAGGAGCACTGTGAGTAATTCCTTAACCGCTTTTTGCCGACGAATCGGCCATACCTTCGGTGATCCTACACTGATGGAACTGGCCATGACCCATCGTAGCTACGGTGGTCGTAACAATGAGCGCCTGGAATTTCTGGGTGACTCTATCGTCAATTTTGTAATTGCTGAAGCGCTTTTCCAACGCTTCCCCCAGGCTCGTGAAGGACAGTTGTCACGTCTTAGAGCGCGCTTGGTGAAAGGTCAGACATTGGCTGAGCTGGCTCGGGAAATGGAGTTCGGCGAATGCTTGCGGCTTGGCTCAGGAGAAATGAAAAGCGGCGGTCATCGCCGCGAATCCATTTTGGCTGATGCAGTAGAAGCTGTGATCGGTGCTATTTATTTAGATGCAGGCATGGACGTTGTTCGTCAACGAGTGCTGGCATGGTATGCCGAGCGGCTTGAAAATATTTCGCTACAAGATACCCAGAAAGACCCCAAAACACGCTTGCAAGAATTTTTGCAATCGCGTCAGTCAGCGTTGCCACGCTATGAAGTAGTCTCTGTAAAGGGGGAGGCGCACGCTCAGACCTTTACCGTGGAGTGCTACATTGATTTGCTAACCGAGCATACCACTGGTAAAGGGCCCAGCCGCCGCCATGCTGAGCAGCAGGCAGCTGAAGAAGCGCTATCCCACCTTGAAAAAACACCTGGAGACAAGTCATGAGTCAAACCTGCGGCTTCGTGGCCATCGTTGGGCGGCCCAACGTAGGCAAATCAACCCTCATGAATCGGATTCTAGGGCAAAAAATTTCTATTACTTCACGTCGACCTCAAACTACGCGTCACCAAGTAATGGGGATTAAGACGGTAGATGAGACGCAGTTTATCTACGTTGATACGCCTGGCATGCACATCATGTCAAAAGACCGTAATAAAGCGATTAATCGTTTTATGAACCAAGCGGCCACGCAGGCGTTGCGTGATGTTGATTGTGTGGTGTTTATCATTGACCGCACCCGCTGGACGGATGAAGACCAAGCAGTGCTAAAACGGCTTGAACACGTGAAAGCACCGGTAATTTTGGCGGTCAATAAAGTAGATCGTTTAAACGAGAAAGGGGATTTGTTGCCCTGGTTAGCTGACGTAGGTGCACGCCGTGAGTTTGCTGCGGTAGTTCCTATTTCTGCCAAGCATGGCACTCAAGTTGATACGCTCGAACAGGAAGTTGCCAAATACTTACCAGAGAGCGTTCATTTTTTCCCGGAAGATCAAGTCACTGATAAGAGCTTACGCTTCATGGCGGCTGAGCTTGTGCGTGAAAAAGTCATGCGTCAGCTTGGTGATGAACTCCCGTATCAAATGACTGTGGAAATTGAAGAGTTCCGCGAAACCGAGCGCGTGACCCATATTAGTGCCTTAATTCTGGTTGAGCGTCAGGGCCAAAAGGTCATCTTGATCGGTGAGAATGGTGACCGTATTAAAAGCATTGGACGCGAAGCGCGCCTCGATATGGAGCGTGCTCTGGGTACCAAGGTAATGCTCAATCTATGGGTAAAAGTGAAGCGCGGCTGGTCAGATGATGAGCGGGCATTAAAGAGCTTGGGTTACGATCTCGATTGAGTGCCTCCATGTCGGCAGAGCCAGCGTTTTTACTGCACCGCAGGCCTTACCGTGAAACCAGTGCGCTGGTGGATTTGTTAACCCTTAATCATGGCCGTATTCGTGCCGTTGCCCATGGTGGGCAGCGGCCGGGTTCTAAGTCACGTCAGCGGCTACAACCCTTTACTCCCTTATTTGTATCGTGGCGCGGTGAGCGTGAGCTAAAGCGATTAATGCTGATGGAGTCACGAGGCCAGACGGCACTGCTTGCTGGCGAAGGGCTGCTCTGCGGTTTATATGCTAATGAAATAGCGACACGCTTACTTCCTTTGGAGCTTGCAGCGCCAGAGGTTTTTGCATTTTATAGCGCGCTGCTAGAAGCATTGCCCACACCGGCGCACCGCGCCCTGGCGCTACGACGTTTTGAGTGGGCGCTGCTGGAGACCTTAGAGGCAACACCGCGTTTTTGTACCGACGATGGTGGTGCGCTTGATCCTCAAACGCGTTATCGGTTTGATGCAGCAAGTCGTGCTTTTGTGCCGTCAGAACAGGGTATTGAAGGCCGAACGCTGCGTTATATAGATCAAGGTGATTGGCAGCCCGTTGGTTTAGCAAGTGCTTTAAAAGCGGTGATGCGGGCAGCGCTTGCCCCTCATTTAGGCGCGACTGCTTTACGCTCCCGAGAACTAATGCTCGATTTGGCCCGCCGCCGACAGCGCTAGGTGGGCATCTCAATATCACTTATTGGAGACACGTGATGCATCCTCCGAGGATTTTATTAGGCGTTAACATCGATCACATTGCGACGCTACGTCAAGCGCGCGGTACTCGTTATCCTGACCCTGTTCAAGCGGCATTGCTAGCAGAAGAAGCGGGCGCTGATGGCATTACGGTTCACCTGCGTGAAGATCGCCGCCATATTCAGCCTAGAGACGTTCGTTTACTGGCAGAAGTGCTCAATACGCGCATGAATTTAGAGATGGCTGTCACTGAAGAAATGCTAGTGCTGGCTGAGGAAATACGCCCGGCGCACGTTTGTTTAGTGCCAGAAAAGCGCGAAGAGCTAACCACGGAAGGGGGCTTGGACGTTGTAGGTGGTTTTGATCTTATTGCTGATGCTTGCCGACGTTTGAGTGCTATTGGCTGCGATGTATCGTTATTTATCGATCCTGACGAAGCGCAAATTGATGCAGCCATTCGTGCTGGGGCACCAACGATTGAGCTACATACAGGAGCCTATGCAGAAGCAAAGCCTGGTAGTGAGGCTGCAATTGCTGAATATGAACGCCTGAGTACGGCGGCCATTCACGCCGTTTCTGCAGGTTTAGTGGTTAATGCTGGTCATGGCTTGCATTACCACAATGTTGAGGCGATTGCTGCACTACCGGGTGTTAATGAGCTCAATATTGGACACGCCATTATTGCTCGTGCTTTGTTTGTCGGATTGAAAGAGGCGATTCAAGAAATGAAACGCTTGATCATTGCTGGCCAGGAAGCTGGATTAATGGCGGCGCTAGATGCTCACGAGCACGAGCACGAACACGAGCACAATGGCTGTTGTAGCCACTAAGATGATTGTTGGAATTGGATCGGATATCGCTCGTGTTGAGCGCTTTTCTAAGGCAGTAAAACGCCACGGGCCCCGTTTTGCCCAGCGAATTTTAGGTCCTGAAGAGCAAGCTGTTTGGCAGGTAAAAGGTCAGCCTGCTAGCTATTTGGCAAAGCGTTTTGCAGCAAAAGAAGCATATGTTAAAGCACTTGGGCTTGGTTTGCGAAGCGGTATGCAATGGGGGGATATTCAGATCCTCAATGATTCGCTGGGTAAGCCAAGCCTGCAACTAAGCGGTGAGGCGCTTCGTCTATTTCAAACCAGCGGCGCCTCGGTTGCGCATATAACGCTCAGTGATGAAGCAGATTATGCAGTGGCATTTGTGGTTCTTGAGTGCTAGCGCTAATCCGTTAGCGCTCATTGAACGTGCTCCGCTGCTCCTGAAGGCGCTTGATCGCGGCATACAGCTCATCAAGTAAATTTTCAGCTTGCTCCATTCCCCCGGTGCGCAAGCGTGTCTCTAACGTTTCGACCGTTAGCGCGAGCTCGGGCGCGCCGCAATAACGGCTGGCACCATTGAGCGCATGAACATAATCGAGTAAGGCTGTCAGGTTATTGTCTTTGTACGCGCTGCGCATTTGCTGTTCGCATTCACTCAGACTGTCGATCAGTCGCTTTAGCTGCTCTTTGGCGAACTCGGGGTTGCCGCCTGCCAGGCGAGTGCCTAACTCAAGATCAATGATGGGCAATGAGGCTGGTGCGTAACCAATTGCAGGCGCTTTTGGGGGTGCCTCTAAAAGTGGGCTGTTGGGCAGTGTAATGCCCAGAAAGCGTTGAAACTGCTGTTGTAGCTGAAGTTCATTGATAGGTTTCACTAATACATCGTCTAAACCCTCCACAAGCCACTGCTGACGTTCATCGCTTAGCACGTGGGCGGTCACGGCAATAATTGGGCAGCGCGCCCAATTATTATTAATGCGCCGTAATGCTTGGGTGGTTTGGACTCCGTCCATATCAGGCATACGAATGTCCATTAGCACCATATCGGCTTCGTTCTGACGCGCATAATCCAGCGCCTCTTGACCACTGGCAGCTAACACAATGTTGATATGCTCATTTTCGAGCATGGCTTTTAAGAGCTCGCGGTTGGGCGCGTTATCGTCAACGATCAGCACCGTCAATGTTGGCGAGGGTAGTGCCTTGATCGTTTGTGTATTGTTTGAAATGGAGGGTGCAACGGGCTCCAATAGTTGTTTGAACGTAGCTACCAATTGTGCTCTCGTAAATGGTTTACAAAGCATATCTCCCCCATTAGGAAGTTCCCAGGGAGGCAGCTCAAAGCTAGTGGCGTTGGCTAGAATTAATGTTGGGCAGGGCGCTTGAGCAATAATCGATTGCCAATATCTCTTTCGTTCACCGATAAAATCATCATGCTCAAGGCTGAGTAATAGCAGCTGTTCATTGCCAGATTCAATGAAAGAGGCGGCAGTTGCGCCCCAGCGTTCAATTAAGTGCTCTAATACGTTGCGAGTGGGTAGGTGGGGTTCATGTAACCGAATAATAGAGCCGTCCAGTGAGAGTTCTTGCGGCCTTTCAGTGGTCATGTCAGCAAGCAGTGGCAATGTAAATGAGAACGTTGCTCCTTCTCCAGGCTTGCTATCAATCGTAATTTCGCCACCCATTCGTTGAACTAATTGCCTGCAAATCGTTAAACCTAAACCGCTACCGCCAAACTGTCTGGAATGACTAGGATCTGCCTGGGAAAAGGCACTAAACAGCTGATTTTGTTGTTCATCGCTCAAACCAATACCTGTGTCACTAACGCTAATGCGCAGTACGACATGTTGGCCCTCCTGACTGTCCAGCATGACGCGGATGATGACATCTCCCCGAGGTGTAAATTTCAGGGCATTGCTGGTTAAATTATTGAGGACTTGATGGATGCGTAGCGGGTCGCCACAAAGCGTAGGCGGCACATCGTCATATACCATCGCCACTAAGTGCAGTCGTTTGCGTTGAGCTTCAGGCGCGTGTAGGCCAACAACTTCATCCACTAGCGATACAATGTCGATGTCGACTTCTTCTAAGGTCAGACGATCGGCTTCTAGCTTCGAGAAGTCCAACACATCATTGACTAGCATCAGTAAGTTATCGCACGCACGGTGCACATGTTCTAACCACTCTTTCTGCCGCGTATCGAGAGTCGAGCGGCCTAGTAAGCGGCAAAAACCAATGATGCCATTTAGAGGGGTGCGGATTTCGTGGCTCATATTAGCCAGAAATTCGGACTTCACTGCATTCGCGCGTAGCGCGCTTCGGTGAGCAAGATCGAGTTTGATATTCTGTTCTTCAATCGTCTCCATGGACTCTTGCAGTTCACTGGTCGCTTGTTCGATTTGGCTTTGCATATCATGCTGAGCTTGCCGGAAATGTTCCGCCAGCCCGTTGACATGTTCTGCCAGCTGCCGAAACTCGGTAGGCCGAGCAGCCGCAATAAAAGGCCGGTAGTCCCCTCGTGATAGGCGGTAAAGCGCTTGATTCGCCTCTTCAATTGGGCGAGTAGCGTAGCGACTGATCGCAAATGCGGCTAAAAAAAGCAGAAGACCAAGAAGCATGCCGCCTAAGCTAAGGCTAGCAATGAGCTTGTAGCGCTCCAGTTTTAGTGTGCGTATGTCCATCTCAGCTTCAAGCCAACCAGTGTTGGTAAGATTAAACTGTTGGCCGTGAGACGTGGTTAAGGGTACCTGCAAACGCCAAATAGTTTCATCCATAGTGAGTGCCGTGGAATTGGGGGCATTTAGGCGAGGCGGTGGAGGTATCGAATGCCCAAGCACCAATAAGCGACTTCCTTGCTCGTCAAAAAGTGTTACCGCGCGCAATCCTTTGTGCTCCAGAAGCTGTCTGGCAATGGCTTCCAAGCGAGGTAAGTCGCCATCTACCATGGCGTTACCCAGGCTTGGTGCTAGCAATTCACCAGCGCTTACTAAACGTTCTTCTAGCATGTCACGGCCAGTGGTTTCGCTTTGCACCACCAGCAATACTGCCATGACGGCATAGACAAGAAGTGGAAATCCGAGTAACGCAAAGAGTAAGCGCGTGTTTAAAGACATGAGAGAAGCTCGTTGATTCAATGAGGTTGCCTGTCAAGCTAACGGCAGCACCGATATAATGCAGCATAATGGTGATGATAAGGAATGTACGATGAATTATCCGACGCTCGAAGATGTGGTTGGCAACACGCCACTGGTTCGTTTAAAGCGCATAACTGCTGGTCGTAATAACACGCTTCTAGCCAAGCTAGAAGGCAATAATCCTGCTGGTTCGGTGAAAGACCGACCGGCACTCTCTATGTTAAGTGAAGCCGAAGCACGAGGCGATATCGTTCCGGGCGATACGCTGGTGGAAGCAACCTCAGGCAATACGGGCATTGCGTTGGCCATGGCTGCTGCTATCAAAGGCTACAAAATGACGCTAATCATGCCTGAAAACGCTTCAGAAGAGCGTAAGCAGGCCATGGCGGCTTTTGGTGCCACACTAATTTCAGCCAGCAAAGAAGGTGGGATGGAAGAGGCACGAGATATTGCCGATGCGATGATTGCGAGAGGCGATGGCAAGCCGCTAAACCAATTTGCCAATCCAGATAACCCGCTAGCGCACTACCGTACAACGGGGCCAGAAGTGTGGCAGCAAACAGGCGGGGAGGTGACGCATTTTGTCAGCTCAATGGGGACTACGGGCACGATCATGGGGGTGTCTCGTTATCTTAAGGAACAGAATCCAGCGATCCAAATTGTTGGTTTACAACCTGCGGATGGCGCGAGCATACCTGGGATTCGTCGTTGGCCAAAAGAGTACCTGCCATCGATTTTTGAAGCACCGAGAGTCGACATGACCCTTGATATCGGTCAGCAAGAAGCAGAAGCTCACATGCGACGCCTGGCCCGTGAAGAGGGTATTTTTGCAGGGGTATCATCAGGGGGTAGCTTGGCTGGAGCGTTGCGGATCGCAGAACAAACTGAGAACGCGGTCATTGTATTCATCGTTTGTGACCGAGGTGATCGCTACCTTTCCACAGGCTTATTTGCCCCGGAGTTATAGATGGCCATGTTGGGTAAGCGGCGGCCATCTCGCCCCGCCTCGGGACACTCAGGACTAGTACGCAAACCAAGCCATAAAACTGAGCCAAAAGGTGATCCCTCGACAACGCTGGTGGTTGAGCGTCTAGCGCATGATGGTCGTGGTGTGGCGCATAACATAGCTGGTAAAACGGTGTTCATTGATCAGGCGCTTCCCGGTGAACATGTCGATGTGGCAATACATGTGACGCGTAAACGGTATGACGAAGCGCATATAAAAAACCGGCTCACTGCGTCAGAGCAGCGGGTTGAGCCACCCTGTAATTACTTTGGTCAGTGTGGGGGCTGTGATTTACAGCATCTTAATCTTGCTGCACAACGCCAGCATAAGCGCGACGTTGTCACAGAGCTAATGGCGCGTCAGGGCCTAACGCTAGGTTCTATTACTGCGTTAGATGGTAGTAGCGAGCACTACCGACGTCGCGCACGTCTTGGGGTGAGGGTAGATGGTCAGGGTAATGTTCTTCTGGGGTTTCGAGCACCCAACAGCCACCGATTAGTTGATATTGAGCAGTGCCATGTGCTGGTGCCAGTGCTGAACAAATTGATTCTTCCATTAGGGCAATTGTTGGCAACATTAGCCTCGCCCCGTCTCGTTGGCCATGTCGAATTACTGGCGACCGATGAGGCGACAGTAGTGCTGGTGCGTCAGTTAAAAGCCCATGATCAAGATAGGGCTCGTTGGCAGCAGTTTGCGGAACAGCAACAGGTCTCGCTCGGCACTTGGTTAGGGCGGGAAACACCTGTTTTGCACTGGAGTGGTGCGCATGATGGCGCTACACCCGTTCTACAAGAAGTGCTTAATCTTGATGACCTCGGCATTCAAAGAGCAAGTTCATCCACCAGTGAGCATTGCTTGGCAGGTGATAAAGCATCCAGCCTTGTAACGTTACGTTTCTCACCAGGCGATTTTTTACAGGTAAATGCTGAGGTTAACCAAAAGATGGTAGCCCAGGTGGTAGCATGGTTAAAGCCAGCGCCAGGGCAACAGCTCGTAGATCTTTTTGCTGGGATTGGTAACTTCAGTTTGCCGTTAGCCGCCGCAGGAGCAAAGGTGATTGCTGTAGAAGGCAACCCAGCGATGGTAGAGCGAATTACCACTAACGCTGATGCTAATTTATTGGATGTGCATGCCCAGCAAGCAGACTTAAGTGACGCCAGAAAGGTGCAACTGCTATTGAGCGAGCATCAGCAAATTGATGCGATTGTGCTGGATCCGCCTCGGAGCGGCGCGGAAGCAGTTTGCCAAGTATTAGGCAGTTACAACATACCCCGGGTGGCCTATATTTCTTGTGACCCGGCAACGCTTGCTCGCGATGCGGCACATCTTGTGCATGCAGGTTATCGCGTCAAGCAAGTAGCAGTGGCAGATATGTTTTTACACACTGCTCACCTGGAAACGCTGATGCTATTTGAATACGAGGGCTAGCCTGCCCATTGCATCAAGCCTCGGTGACGGAAAATGGATAGCCGTTACCCTGAAAGGATGAATGATTGTCATGGTGAAAGTGCGTGAGGACCAGCCGCTTACCGAAAGCGGAAAGGTGGACATACAGCAGTGGTTAGCACGCCTTCAAGAGGATGTGCGCCTACGCGAACCCGAACGACTCTTGCAAGCGTGTGAGCTTGCTGAACAGTTGGAGCGAGAGGCGCCGCAAACCCACCGTGTGTGGCTCTCGCCAGGTTCAAGTTTTCGAATGGGGCTGGAAATGGCCGACATTCTGGCCGAGCTCAAGCTTGATCAAGCAACCCTTGAGGCTGCCGTGCTGTATCGCGCGGTTCGCGAAGGACTGCTGAGTATAGACGCCGTTACCAAACGGTTTGGTGAAGAAGTCGCTAAGCTGATTGACGGTGTTTTGCAAATGGCGGCCATTAGCTACCCACTAGCGCCCAACCATGGTATGGGCCAGCATAATCAGCAGGAAAACCTGCGCAAAATGCTGGTTAACATGGTCGGAGATGTGCGCGTTGCTCTGATCAAAATTGCTGAACGCACCTGTGCCTTGCGACAAGTAAAAGATGCGCCCCGTGAAAAGTGCTTACAAGTCGCGCGTGAAGTGGCCGATATTTATGCGCCGCTTGCTCATCGACTTGGGATAGGTCAAATCAAGTGGGAACTTGAAGACCTATCGTTTCGCTATCTGCATGAAGATGAGTACAAAGCGATTGCTAAGCTATTAGCTGAAAAGCGCTTAGATCGTGATCGCTATATTCATGACGTGGTGGAAACCATCAAGAGTTTGATGGAAGCTCAGAATATTCATCACTACGATGTCGATGGGCGAGCCAAGCATATTTACTCAATCTGGCGCAAAATGAAGCGCAAGAGGATTGATTTTTCCCAGGTGCATGACGTGCGTGCAGTGCGCATTCTGGTGCCTGATGTGGCCGATTGCTATACCGTACTCGGAATTGTTCACTCTCGTTGGCACCATGTACCCAATGAGTTTGACGACTATATTGCCAATCCGAAGAAAAACGGTTACCAGTCGCTGCATACCGCGGTGATGGGGCCAGAAAATAAGGTGCTGGAAATCCAGATTCGCACCTTTGCTATGCATGACGAAGCAGAATTAGGTGTTTGCGCACACTGGCGGTATAAAGGGCATGATACCAATGCTAAAAGCCGCAGCTATGAAGAAAAAATTGCCTGGCTGCGCCAAGTGCTTGAGTGGCAAGATGAAGTAGGTGGCTTTGGCGATCTGCGTGAAGGGCTTTCCAGCGACGTTGCCCCAGACCGCATCTATGTGTTCACTCCCGATGGTCATGTCATTGACCTGCCGCGTATCGCCACACCTATCGACTTCGCTTACCGCGTGCATACTGAAATTGGTCACCGCTGCCGTGGTGCCAAGATTAATGGTCGGATAGTACCGCTCACCTATAAGTTAAAAACCGGCCAGCAAGTCGAGATTTTAACAGCCACCAAAGGCGGCCCCAGCCGCGACTGGTTAAACCCCAGTTTGGGCTATGTGCGCACCTCGCGCGCGCGGGCTAAGATCCAGGCGTGGTTTAAGTACCAAGCACGAGACCAGAACTTAGACGAAGGGCGGGCGCTGTTCGAGCGTGAGATGCGCCGCTTGGATGTTGAAGGGCTTGATCTTACTAAGCTTGCTGGTGCTGTTAACTACCAAAACGCCGACGATATGTATGCAGCTCTTGGTGCGGGCGACCTGCGCATCGGCCAAGTGCTTCATCAAGCCCAGCAGTTGTTTGGTGAAACGGACGATCAAGAGCAGTTAGATCGGTTACTGGCAAAGCCACGCCGCCAGCCAAG
The DNA here is from genome assembly GCF_002082565.1 of Halomonas sp. GT. Taxonomy (NCBI): domain Bacteria; kingdom Pseudomonadati; phylum Pseudomonadota; class Gammaproteobacteria; order Oceanospirillales; family Halomonadaceae; genus Halomonas; species Halomonas sp. GT. The sequence goes on along the minus strand of NZ_CP020562.1, from coordinate 2,349,428 downwards.
TAAAGCGACTCAAAGTGACATCACCGTGCTGGGTGTCGGTAACTTAAAAACCAGCATGGCGAATTGCTGTCGGCCAGTGCCTGGGGAACCGATTGTAGGCTTTATTACGCAAGGTCGCGGGGTCACCGTCCATCGCCAGGATTGCAGCAACATCCTTCAATTGCGAATGGAAGAGCCCCAACGCATTATCGAAGTAGAGTGGGGCGAGCGCGCCCAGACCCGTTACCCCGTCACTATTGAAATTCAAGCGTGGGATCGCTCTGGACTGCTGCGTGACGTGACCGGGCTACTAGGCAACGAGAAAGTTAATGTATTAGCTGTTAATACGCTGACGGATACTGACGAGGGGATCGCGCGATTGCGCATCACGCTGGAAGTCGACGGTCTAGAATCGTTAGGCCGCTTGTTTTCCCGAATCCAGCAGTTGCCTAACGTGACGGAAGTGCGTCGTTTGCGCAATGCCGACCCAGAGAAAAACGTCCGTAAAGGAGGCGCCTGATGCGTTATAGCGTAGAGGATCTGCTGACATTGATGTCGGTACTTCGCAATGCGGAACAGGGGTGTCCTTGGGATATCAAGCAAGATTGGGACAGCATCGTGCCACATACGCTGGAAGAGGCTTACGAAGTTGCTGACGCTATTGAGCGGCGCGCTTTTGATGAATTGCCCGGCGAACTGGGTGACCTGCTGTTCCAAGTGGTTTACTACGCCCAGTTTGGTGCTGAAGAGCAGCGCTTCGACTTTCACGACATCGTTGATACGTTGACCGCAAAGATGTTGCGACGTCACCCGCATGTATTTCCTGATGGCACGCTAGCGTCACGGCGCCCACCCGGAGTGAGTGCCGAGGATGTACAAACCCAGCACATCAATTCACGCTGGGAAGCGCTTAAAGCCGATGAGCGTGCCGAGCGTGCACAGCAAAACACGCCCTCAGTACTTGACGATGTTCCACGTACGCTGCCTGCGCTTAGTCGTGCCGCTAAACTCTCGAAGCGTGCCGCCAGGGTCGGGTTCGACTGGCCTGATGCTCGCGGCGTGTTGGACAAAATCCGTGAAGAGCTGGCTGAAGTTGAAGAAGCCCTTGCCGAGGGTAACCAACAGCACGCTCAAGAAGAAGTCGGCGATTTGTTGTTTGCAGTGACTAATTTAGCGCGCACATTGGGGGCTGACCCCGAACAATGCTTGCGTACCACAAATACCAAATTTGAGCGCCGCTTTCGCTACGTAGAGCGTGAGCTTGCCGCCGCTGCGCGTCCGCTAACTGACGCCTCGCTTGACGAGATGGAAGCCCACTGGCAAGCCGCTAAAGCACAAGAAAAAACGCTTACCCCTTAACAACTAGCTTTTAACAACTAATGCGACCCCGCAAGGAGGCCATGCCAATGAGTCACGACCTACACGAATCGCTACGTGATAACGTGCGTATTCTCGGTGATAGCCTGGGCCGTACGATTGCCGATGATTTAGGCCAGTCATTTGTTGATAAAATTGAAACGATTCGTGCCCATGCCAAGCGGGGACGCCAGGGCGATTCATTGCAGCAGCGTGAGCTCATTGAGTATCTACGCCAGTTGCCCGAACGCGACCTGCTGCCAGTGACGCGTGCGTTTAACCAGTTTTTGAACCTTGCCAACATTGCTGAACAGCACTACCGGGCGCGCTTTCGCCGGGTGGAAGACTACAAGCCTGGTACCCAGCCAGTGCTTGGTGAACTGCTAAGCCGTGCACAGCAGGCGGGTAATTCGCCCCGTAAATTAGTAGAAACCCTGGCCAGTATGCGCGTTGAGCTAGTGCTGACTGCCCACCCTACAGAAGTTATCCGCCGCACGTTGATTCAAAAATACGATGCTATCGACGAATGCCTGACCGCGATTGAAAGCTCTGAAGACTATCCAGAGCGTGGCACTCGCGCCCAGGGGCGCTTGGAAGAGTTGATCAGTCAGGCGTGGCATACCGATGAGATTCGTCATGAGCGGCCAACACCTGTTGATGAAGCCAAATGGGGCTTCGCGGTTATCGAAAACTCCTTATGGCAGGCAGTGCCAGACTTCCATCGCGATTTGGATAATTTATTACTCGATACTGCCGGAGAGCGTTTGCCGCTAGATGCCGCGCCTATTCGCTACGCTTCCTGGATGGGCGGTGACCGAGATGGCAATCCAAATGTCACCGCGCGAGTGACGCGAGAGGTGCTCTTATTGGGCCGATGGATGGCCGCCGATCTCTATTTACGCGACCTTGAACAGCTGAAAACCGAGCTTTCAATGTGGAAAGCTAACAGCGCTTTGAAGGCAGAGGTAGGAGAAGTTGCCGAGCCTTACCGTGAGCTGCTCAAGCGTCTGCTGAATAAAATGGAAGCCACACGCGACTGGGCAAAAGCAGAGCTGGATGGCCGCAACTATGACGGCGGACCAATTATTGAAACCCGCGACCAACTCTACGCGCCGCTACTGGCATGCTACCGCTCACTGTGTGATGTCGGGTTGGACACCATCGCTAATGGCGCGCTGCTTGATACCTTGCGCCGCGTGGCAGTGTTCGGTGTTACGTTGACCAAACTTGACCTGCGCCAGGAGGCCAGCCGGCATGCCCAGGTAATGGAAGAACTCACCAGTGCACTAGGCTTGGGGCACTACCAGGACTGGAACGAAGCTCAGCGCCAAGAGTTCCTGCTCGCTGAGCTAGAATCAAGGCGGCCGCTGATCCCACGCCGTTGGGAGTGCTCGGCAGAATCCCGCGAAGTGCTCGATACCTTTAAAGTGATTGCTCAAGAGCACGCTGAAGCGCTGGGTACCTATATTATCTCGATGGCTGCCGAGCCTTCGGACGTATTAACCGTTGCGCTATTGATGAAAGAGGTTGGGGGCCAAGTCACGCTGCCCATCGCACCGCTGTTTGAAACCCTGAACGACCTTGACCATGCGGGCGATGTCATTGACCAATTGCTGGCGCTTCCCGGTTACCGCGCCTTGGCGAAAGACCGACAAGAAGTCATGATCGGCTATTCAGACTCTGCTAAAGACGCCGGACAGCTTGCTGCTGCCTGGGCACAGTACCGTGCCCAAGAGTCGTTAGTCGATGTATGTGACAAGCATGGCGTAGATTTGACGCTCTTCCATGGCCGTGGCGGCACCGTTGGACGCGGTGGCGGTCCGGCGCATGCGGCGATTCTCTCCCAGCCGCCGGGTTCAGTGAATGGCAGCCTACGAGTGACAGAGCAAGGCGAGATGATTCGCTTTAAGTTTGGTCAGCCAGATATCGCGCTGCGCTCTATGGAAATTTACGCCTGTGCGGTCATGGAAGCGACGCTCTTGCCACCGCCCGCACCGGAGCCTCAGTGGCGTGAAGAAATGGACCAGCTGGCGAAAGTAGCCCATGCCGCCTATGTGGGCGTAGTGCGTGAAGACCCCGATTTTGTCCCTTATTTCCGTGCGGTTACGCCGGAAGGCGCGCTGGGTAGACTGCCGCTTGGCTCCCGGCCAACCAAGCGTCGCCAGGATGGTGGCGTGGAAACCTTACGAGCGATTCCGTGGATTTTTGCTTGGACACAGATTCGCTTGATGCTACCTGCTTGGTTGGGCAGCGGTGAGGCGTTCTCACGACGCCTGGAGCAGCCAGGCGGTCGGGAAGTGCTGCAAGAAATGCGCAGTCAGTGGCCTTTCTTTGGCACCTATCTCGATATGTTGGAAATGCTGTTGGCCAAAGCGGATGTAGCGATTGCGGCTTACTATGAGCATCGCTTGGTCGATGAGCCTTCGCTGAAAGCATTGGGTAAGAAGCTAAGGGAGCGTTTTGAGCGGCTTGAAAACGTCGTGTTGGATATCCTTCAGCAAGAGAAGCTGCTTGAAAACACCCCGCTTATTCGCCAAGCAATTGATGTGCGCAACCCTTACATCGACCCGCTTCATGGCTTGCAAGCGGAGCTTCTGCAGCGTAATCGGGACGCCGATGGTGCCATTAGTGCCGATCTCTCTCGTGCGCTCATGGTGACCATGGCAGGTATTGCAGCAGGTTTACGCAATACGGGTTAAAAATAACAGTACGCCGCCACTACGTGTGGCGGCGTCGTCATCACCTTATTAGGAATTGGGGGCGTGATGATAAAGGATGCTCAGTCAGTACTGTCGTTTTGGTTTAATGAATTAACGCCAGCGCAGTGGTTTAAAAAAGATACGTCGATGGATCAGCAGATTACCCAGCGTTTCGGCCCACTGCTGACCAAAGCGGCTGCTTGTGAATGTTATGAGTGGCGCAGTACTGCTCGAGGGCGGCTGGCTGAAATTATTGTGCTGGACCAGTTTTCTCGAAATATCTACCGTGACCGCCCGCAAGCCTTCGCCAGTGATGCGTTAGCCTTAGCGCTTGCACAGGAAGCGGTTGCATTAGCGGTAGATAACGAACTGGCTCCAGTCGAGCGTAGTTTTTTATACATGCCTTATATGCACAGTGAGTCTGCCGCTATTCATAAAGTGGCAATGCAGCTGTTTGATCAGCCTGGGCTAGAGAACAACTTGGATTTCGAGATTCGTCACAAAGCGATCATTGACCGCTTTGGTCGTTATCCCCACCGAAACGACGTGTTGGGCCGGGTATCTACGCCAGCCGAAATAGAGTTTCTTAAACAACCTGGGTCCGGCTTCTAGTTAGGCTTTTAACGTTAGCTTTTGAATTTTGCTTAACCACTTCACCACACTTTTGCCTATGGCGTTTTATGTCGTTACGAAAATCTACCCGCATCAATAAATACATCAGCGAAAGCGGTTTATGTTCTCGCCGAGAGGCTGACCGCTATGTTGAACAAGGCAATGTTTGGATTAATGGGCGTCGGGCAACGACAGGCGATCAAGTAGTGCCGGGTGATCGGGTTAAGGTCAACGGTCAGGAGATAGAGCCTCAGGAAGAAGAGGATTTGGTGCTTATTGCGCTGAATAAGCCAGTGGGGATTGTCAGTACCACCGAATCCAGCGAAAAAGATAATATTGTTGAATTCGTGAAGCATGGCACACGCATCTTTCCCATTGGGCGGCTCGATAAAGACTCGCAGGGGCTAATCTTTCTAACCAATAATGGCGACTTGGTTAATAAAATTCTGCGCGCCAATAATAATCATGAAAAAGAGTATGTGGTTACGGTCAATAAGCCGGTTACCGATGAATTTGTTGCGGGCATGCAAAAGGGTGTACCTATCCTTGGGCAAGTGACTAAAAAGTGTAAAGTGACCAAAGAATCGACGTTCGTGTTCACTATTACGCTGGTGCAAGGGTTGAACCGCCAGATTCGCCGTATGTGCGAGTACTTTGGCTACGAGGTCACCCAGCTCGTTCGCACGCGAATAATGAATGTTTCCCTGCAAGGGTTGGCCCTAGGTGACTGGCGGGATTTAACTCCTAAAGAGATTGATACGATTGTCGCGCTGACAGAACGCTCTGAGGCAGTGCCTGAAAAGAGCCAGACTGCGCGGCCTGATTACAATTCGGGGGCAGGCGCTAACAAGCCTAAAAAAACAGCCACCAAGGGGCGGCATAAACAGGGGCGGCAGAAACCGGCTAAGCCAGGAGCTAAAGAGGTTGGCAGCAAACCGCCACCCAAGGGCAAAAAAAACGCCAGCGGAAAAGCACGTGCCGGCTCGAAGGCTGGTGCGTCGGGTAAGCCACACCCCAAGGCCAAAGCTGCTGGCGCGGGTAAGGCAAGCGTAAAAGGCAAGGCCGGGGCTAAGCCAGTCGGTAAAGGCCGTGTTGGTCGGGCGAAAGGGAAGCGTTAAATAGAAATAGAAAGGCGGGCAGCCTTGGGGGCCCGCCTTTGGCGCCTAATCTATTGCATACCTGCAAGCTGATGGATCAGGCAAATAAGAAATTAGCAATGAGTTCTTTGCCACCTTCTGTGGCAAACGATTCAGGGTGAAACTGAATGCCGTGAATGGGGTAGTCACGGTGCTTTACGCCCATCAATTCAAACTCACCCACTGTTTGCCAGTGGCTGCGTTGCTCAAACTTGTCAGCACCTAGCGCGCCCACTGATGCAGTCACTTCCAGGCAGTCGGGCAGGGAGAGGGCGTCCGCAATCAATGAGTGATAGCGCATCACTTCAAGCTGGTCGGGTACGCCATTAAACACCGAGCGATTGTTGTGGTTGATCGGACTGATTTTGCCATGCATCGGCAGTGGTGCTTTTATCACCTTGCCGCCAAAGACGTGAACAATGCCCTGCATGCCCAGGCACACGCCCAATAGTGGTGTGGTTTTGCCGAGTTTCTCGATAACGTCGGCACAGACGCCAAAATAGCGCGGATCATCCGGTGAGCCTGGGCCAGGAGAGATAATGATGCGATCAGGCGCCATGGCTTCTATCGCTTTGAAGTCGATTTGGTTATTGCGCTTAACAATAATCTCGAAATGAGGCAGCTCACCGCGATTTTTTTCCGTGGTTAAAATCTCACCAATAAACTGATACAGGTTATAGGTGAAGGAGTCGTAGTTATCAATAATTAGCACTTTCATGCTTGACTCTCCATGTCCGTATCCACGCTCATAAAAGGGGCGAGGGCTTTGCGGGTGCCAGCAAATTTTCGGCGAATTTCCTCGTATTCATCTTCGGCGTTGCTATCAAATACGTTGCCGCCACAGGTTTGCACGTAAGCGCTTTCACCATTTACAAAGACCGTACGAATGGGGATCGCAAAGGTGCAGTCGCCGTTAAAAGAGAACTGACCAACCGCGCCGCCATAAGGGCCACGACCGTCAATTTCTAAATCATCAATGATTTTCATTGCTTCGATTTTTGGCGCACCCGTCAGCGTACCCGCAGGGAAGTTGCTGGCGAGGGAGGTAAACATATCTTCGCCTTCGGCAATAATTCCAACAATTTCACTGGAGATATGTTGCACGTGGCTAAAGCGCTTGATGTCCATCAGGCTACGTACTTTCACCGTGCCAAATTGTGCCACCCGACCAATATCATTGCGGTGTAGATCCACAATCATATTGTGCTCGGCAATCTCTTTAGGGTCGTTGAGTAGCGCACGGGCTAGCTGGGTATCTTCCTGAGGCGTCTTGCCGCGAGTGGTCGTTCCAGCCAACGGGAAAGTCTCCATTTCGCCCTGGCGCAGTCGGAACAGCAGCTCGGGGCTGGCGCCAATCAGCTTCTGCTCGCCAAATTTCACGTAGTACATCTGTGGCGACGGGTTAATGGTGCGCAACTGATCGTAGAGCGCTAGCGTATCGCCTTTAATGCTAAAGCGCTTTTTAAAGCCCACTTCGCACTGGAAAACCTTACCGTCGATGATGTCCTGCTTCACCTTGGCCACCGCTTCGGCGTGTTCTTCGCGGCTCATGGTGTCGCCCAGCGCAGTAATATGCAACGAGCCTGGGGGGATATCATCAGCGTCGATCAAGGTTTGCAGAAACGCGTACCGACTGTTGTCGTAATAAAAATAGGTCACTTCCCCGGTCATTTTGTCGAGGATCAAGCCGTCTTTATAAAGGCCAAATCGAAACGTGTCGAAATCGTCGCTAGCTTTCAACGATAGCGAAGGCTCAAAGTATTGCATAGCGTCATAACCAAGATAACCACTTAGTCCGCCTGCATACTTACGAGAAATAATATTCTGCGGAATCAAGCTGCGTAGCAACTCATAAGGGTTATCGCTTGGGTAGTGGTTTGCATTACCGTCACGATCTTCAATAGTTAACGTGCCGCCATTGGCGTAAAGCGTGTACTCAGGATCAAAGCCAATAATTGAGTGGCGTGCCATATGGCTATCTTCGCCTAGTGATTCCAGCATGTAGCAGGTATCAAATTGGCGTTCAATTTTTTGAAACAGAGCAAAAAAGTCACAGTCCGCCGCCAGGGTGACATAGTGAGGCTTGCGCGACAGCGTAAAAGGCTGCGGGCCTGATGAAGCAGGCGTAATGGTCGTCATGATTAATCGGTCCGTGAAGTGGGGGACGGTAGTGATGAAGGTAACGTTGAAGAGGGTAGCGTGGTTAAAGCGCGTGAACCGCGGGATACCGTGGCAATACCAACGCCCAGAGTTTCAGCGATTTTGCGGTGGGGGACTCCTTCACGCAAAAGTTTAAAAATCTGTAGGCGCTTGCTGATTTCTTGGTACTCTGCGGGCGTTAACAAGCTGGCTAGTGCCTCGTTCATTGCCTCTGGTGAGTCAATGCCAAGTAAATAGCGTACTAAATCAGCCTGATGGTCATCATCAAATGACATAGAGTAGGTTCACCGTATAGGCACAAAATAAATGAATAAGATACTGTACTAGCGTACTAGTACAGTATCTTATTGTTCAGCGAAGTCAAGCCGTTCGCGCCAATTTGAGGAAACCCAATGACTGGCTACTTTATTCAAGCATTTATCTACCTTATTGCAGCGGTAATAGCTGTTCCGCTGGCCAAACGGTTTGGCCTTGGCTCGGTGCTTGGCTATTTGGTAGCAGGGGTAGTGATTGGCCCAGTGCTAGGCTTGGTAGGGCAGGAGACCACAACAATTCAGCATTTTGCTGAGTTTGGTGTGGTAATGATGCTGTTTTTAGTCGGTATGGAGCTCGACCCAAAAGGGTTGTGGGCGATGCGGGTAAGCTTGATAGGGATGGGTGGTTTACAGGTGGTGATAACAGCCGCTGCAGGCACCGCTATTGCTTGGTGGCTGGGACTTGCGTGGCAAACTTCCTTAGCCATCGGTTTGATTTTTGCGCTTTCCTCAACGGCGATTGTGCTGCAAACCCTAAACGAAAAAGGACTCACGAAAACTGAAGGCGGGCGTAGCGCGTTTTCAGTGCTGCTATTTCAAGACATCGCGGTGATCTTGATGTTGGCATTGATTCCACTATTGGCGCTGCCCGAATTAATGGGGGCAGGTGGTAGCTATGCTGAACATGGCAGCCTTAGCCTTGTCCAGGGTATGCCTGCATGGCTCCACGGACTGGTGGTGGTTGGGGCTGTTGGGGTTGTAATTATTGGTGGGCATTACCTTGGGCCAATATTGTTTCGCTACGTGATTTCCTCCGGTTTGAGAGAAGTGTTTACGGCTGCCGCTTTAATGCTGGTTATTGGCATTGCTGCGCTGATGGGGATTGTTAATTTGTCTCCAGCACTTGGTGCGTTTTTAGCCGGTATTGTACTTGCCAACAGCGAATTCAAACACGAGATTGAAGCCAATATCGAGCCGTTCAAAGGGCTTTTACTCGGCCTATTTTTTATTACGGTTGGGGCTGGGATAAATTTTCAGGTATTCGCTGAGCAGTGGTTAACGGTAATAGCGCTCGTACTCGCTGTTATCCTTGTAAAAGGCATCGTTTTGTTTGGTTTGGCATTACTGTTTCGTGTTCGAAGCAGTAATGGCTGGCTGTTTACGTTAAGCCTTGCGCAGGCAGGGGAATTTGGGTTTGTGCTGTTAACTTACAGCGTGCAGAGCAACGTTATTCCTGTTGATGTGTCGCAATTACTTTCGCTGGTTGTCGCGTTTTCCATGTTTGTGACGCCGCTGTTGTTTATTGCCTATGACCGCTTAGTACTGCCGCGCTACCAAACAGTGAAAAACGACACGCGCGCTGCCGATAAGATCGAAGAGCAAGCGCCAGTAATCATCGCTGGTGTCGGTCGTTTTGGGCAGATTGTATGTCGCTTGTTGCGCGCTAATAACATTCCCATCGTGGCCTTAGATCTTGAAATTGAGCAAATTGAACTCCTCCGCCATATTCGGATTAAAAGCTACTTTGGGGATGCCAGTCGTTCAGACCTTCTAGAAACCGCGGGTATTGCGCATGCGCGAGTGATGGTGGTGGCGATTGATGATCGCGAGCGGGCTGTTGATATGGTGAAGCACGTAAAACAGTACTATCCCAACGTTTGGGTGTTGGCGCGTGCATTTGACCGTGGCCATGGGTATCAGCTTCGCGAAGCAGGCGCTGACGATGTAACCAGAGAGGTTTATCACTCTGCGCTAGAACTGGGTGGCCATACGTTAACGGCTATGGGTGTACACCCTATGCGTGCCAAGCAGATGATCGACTCGTTTGAGCAACACGAAAATGCCCATGAAGATGAGCTGTTTGAAGCCTGGAAAGAAATTGAGGAGGGCATTAGCTTTAGCCCGCGTTACGGCGAACTGTTTATGAAACTGGAAGAAGCGCTGAGTAAGTCAATGCGGCACGGCTGGGATGAGACAAATCAAGCAGAAGAACCCGTATGGACGCCACCTGAACAGGCATCCGAAGGGAGCCGCTAAAACGGCAGGTGCAGAGAGGCGCTTAGCATATTGAGATGGCTGAGGGTGGGGGCATCGATACGTTCGTACTCTACGCGGCTTACCAAACGATTGATGGTCATGGTGGCACCAAAGCCTTGCAGGAAGGCGGTGCCGCCGTCGTCGGCTAATGGCTGATCGGTTTCGCCACGCCACTCTGTGAGGCCAGACTTAGCGTAAATACTAAAAGCGCCCATTCGCACGCCTGCAACGATGGCACCGCCCAGGCTGAGAGTATCCATGATAAGAGGGTCAACACTGGATGAGATGGGAACTTCTTCACTTTCGCGGTAGGCAATTTCAGCGCCAATATCCAGCTGTGGTAACTGCCATGGACTAAAGCCGGCCGTAAAACGAAAGCCAGTGGTGTAACTATCGAGGCTGCTTAAGTCGCTGCCCTCTAAAACGACACCGTTGCGCAGGGACATAAACTCGCTGTTTGGAGACGCATAGGCGAGGTCAGTATCTCCGCCGCTGGCTAAACAGCTCATAAATGGCAGCATGGAACCAGCAAAGCTATAAAACAAGGTGCTTGCCAAGCGTTTCATTGGCGTTCCTCGTGTCCCTGGCTAAGGAAGGTATCTTATCTAGCCTAGCAACGGGCGCTTATTTCTACCACGTTAATTACGTTATTTGATAAGTTTTCTAACAGATTTTTACCCATTTTCAAAAAGCGCTCGCCAAATACCCATTGGGGTGAGAGCACGGCATCGATATTCGTTTGCTCTTTTTGTCGCTGTCGCTGACGCCACTCAAGTGCAGTGCTGCTCCAATCTTCACTGTGCTGAAGCATGAAGCCGTTTGCTGTCAGCAAATTGGTTAGTTCTACCATCGAAAGTAAGTGTGAATGCTCTGGCGATGCTGCCCAAGGAACCGGGTAGCGCAATTCGGCAAGATTTTTACCACTAACGACTTCATGCATGACAAGATTGCCACCTGGGCGGAGCACACGTCGGCTTTCGGCAATAACCTGGGCGGGGTCGGGCATGTTCATCAGGCTGTGCTGAAATAGCACGGCATCAAATGTGTTCTCTGGAAAGGGTAACGCGCAGGCATCTCCGGTAACCCAGCTAAGTGACGAATTTGTTGGAGAAGCCGATAAGTTAGTCAGCGCCTGGTTAAGTACGTTAAAGCGGTGGGTGATATCTAAACCGGTAAGTTGAAAACCTAGCGCTGCCCCTTGGCGCATTAATCCGCCTAAGCCTGAGCCTATATCAAGCACTTTCGTATGTTGCGAAGGATCAAGCAGGTTAAGCAGCTTTTTAGAGGCGGCAATACCACCGATATGTAGCTGGTCTAGCGGGGCAAGTTGGTGAAGCGTCGGGCCATCAGGGTAGTGGGTGCGAATTTGGCTAAGGATATCGTCATCGCGTAACCCTTGGTGGTAGTGCTCGGCTAGCCGCTGTTGAGTGGACATGTGGGTGTCTCAATGTCATACAAAAATCAACGCCGACCATGGGCCGGCGTTAATTAAAGGGTTATTTTTGATCCTCAAGCCCAAGCTCTTGGATAGAAATTTCGCGCATTTTAAATTTCTGAATTTTACCGGTTACCGTCATCGGGAACTCATCAACAAATTTAAAGTAGCGAGGAATCTTAAAGTGAGTGATTTTGCCTTTGCAGTACTCGCGCAGGTCTTCTCCAGTGACTTCTCCTGCGCTGCTGTTGAGCTTCACCCAAGCAATTAACTCTTCGCCATACTTCTTATCCGGAACACCGGTGACCTGTACTTCTGAAATCGCAGGGTGGGCGTATAAAAACTCCTCGATCTCTTTAGGGTATACATTCTCACCGCCGCGAATCACCATGTCTTTAATACGGCCAACGATCTGGATGTAGCCTTCCTCGTCCATGGTGGCAAGGTCGCCTGTGTGCATCCAACCGGCTTCATCAATGGCTTCAGCCGTGGCTTTGTCATTGTTCCAGTACTTGAGCATCACACTGTAGCCACGGGTGCACAGCTCGCCAATTTCACCACGGGGCAGAATGCCGCCGTTGCCAGGATCGACGATCTTGCTTTCCAGGTGGGGTTGGGTGCGGCCAACGGTGGAAACACGCTTTTCAATAGGGTCGTTTGCGCCGGTTTGGGTGGAAACTGGGCTGGTTTCGGTCATGCCGTAGGCGATCTGTACGCCTTTCATGTTCATCTTTTCGATGACCTGCTTCATGATTTCTGCAGGACAAATAGAGCCCGCCATAATGCCGGTGCGCAGCGTGGAAAAATCAGTAGTGGCGAAGTCGGGGTGCTCTAGTTCGGCGATGAACATAGTGGGTACGCCGTAAAGAGCGGTGGCTTTTTGCTCGTGTACTGCTTTTAGCACTTTACCGGGGTCGAACCCTTCATCCGGATAAATCATCGCCGCACCATGGGTCATGCAGCCCAGGTTACCCATCACCATGCCAAAGCAGTGGTAGAGCGGTACGGGGATGACCAAGCGGTCTTCGCTGGTAAAGCCCATGCTTTCGGCAACAAAGAAGCCATTGTTGAGAATGTTATGGTGAGAGAGCGTCGCGCCTTTCGGAAAGCCCGTGGTGCCCGAGGTGTACTGAATATTGATTGGGTCATCAAACTGTAGCGTGGCCTGCAGGTCATCAACATCCGTCTGGCTGATCTTGTTGGCTTCGTTAATAAAGTCTTCCCAGCGCCACATACCACTATGTTTATCAGTGCTCAGATTAATGATGCACTCAAGATCAGGCAGTTTTTGTGATTTTAGCTGACCCTCTGCGCTGCTGTTTAGTTCAGGCGCGAGCTCAAACAGCATGGCGGTGTAATCAGAGCTTTTGAATTGATTGGCAGTGACTAAAAAGCGCGCACCGGATTGATTAAGCGCGTAGTCCAGCTCATGCGTACGATAAGAGGGGTTAATGTTGACTAAAATCGCGCCAATCTTGGCGGTGGCAAACTGGGTTAGGGTCCATTCGCAGCAGTTTGGTGCCCAGATGGCAACCCGGTCGCCTTTTTTAACGCCAATGGCCAGCAACGCACGTGCGCAACGGTTAACTTCTTCCTGAAGCTGGCGGTAGCTCCAATGAATGTTCTGATGAAGGGCGATTAGCGCGTCGTTGTCGGGATACTGTGCGGCGATCTGATCAAATTTATCGCCAATGGTCATGCCCAGCAGCGGCTTATCTGCGGTGCTGCTGGTGTAGCTAGGTAGGGTGTGTGCAGGTGATGCCATGGGTGTCTCTCCGAACTATTTTTTTTGTCTCAACGGGAAGAAAGCAGTTGGCTTCTATAGTTATTATTAGCTAACCGTGCTTTTGGCCAACGCGACTTTAGAACTGGGCTTGCGACCAAGCTGCTGAGTGATCCAGACGCCCGTATCAATCACTGCCTGGAGGTCGATGCCGGTGTTAATGCCCAGCCCCTCCAGCAGGTAAAGTACGTCTTCGGTGGCCACATTGCCGGATGCACCTTTGGCATAGGGGCAGCCACCAAGCCCTGCAGTCGCTGCGTCAATCACGCTCACGCCTTCTTCCATTACGGCATATAAGTTAGCTAGCGCCATGCCATAGGTGTCATGGAAATGGGCCGCTAAATACTCGATAGGCACCTGCTGACGGGCAGCCTCAATCATCCGCTTAGCGGCTAGCGGCGTGCCGACACCGATAGTGTCTCCTAGGGAGATTTCATAGCAGCCCATCTCATAAAGTGCGCTGGCTACCTCGGCAACTTTTTGCGGTGAAATATCCCCTTCATAGGGGCAGCCCAGTACGCAAGACACATAGCCACGCACCCGCACACCTGCTTCATTGGCGCGCGCCAGCACTGGCTCAAAGCGTGTCAGCGACTCAGCAATCGAGCAGTTGATGTTTTTCTGAGAAAACGCTTCAGAGGCTGCACCAAATACCGCTACTTCTTCAACGCCAGCTGCCAGTGCTCCTTCCAGGCCTTTCAGATTAGGCGTTAACGCCGAATAAACCACGCCGGGTTTGCGGGCAATGCCGCGCATTACCTCGCTGGCATCGCCCATTTGTGGTACCCATTTTGGCGAGACAAAGCTGGCGGCCTCAATATGAGTCAGACCAGCATTCGCCAGCCGTTCGATCAGTTCGATTTTGGTGGCGGTGGGCACTAAGGTGCCCGGTTCGTTTTGCAGGCCATCGCGGGGGGCCATTTCAAACAGTTTAATAGACGTAGGCAGTGCCATCGGTTAGCTCCTATTCGCTGGGGGCAAAGTCGAGTAGCACGTCACCTTGACTCACGGTATCGCCCGACTGGAAGTGGAACGTCTCCACACTACCATCGGCAGGCGCAGTCATGGTGTGCTCCATCTTCATCGCTTCCATGACCATCAACGGCATGCCTTTCTCTACCGCCGCGCCAGGCTCTACCAGCAGCGCGACAACGGTGCCATTCATGGGGGCGGTGAGCGTTGATTCGGCTTCATGGTGACCGTGGTCAATGGCATCGATGCGTCGCCAGAAGAGGCGTGTTTCGCCACTGGGTTCAGCCATCACCACGATATGGCCATCGCGGCGTGCCTGTAGACGGCGACGGTGGCCGTTTAGCGTGACGGCTACCGCATCACCTGTCAGCGATTGTAGGCTAGCGGTCAACGTTTGATCACCAATGGTCAGATTCCAAAGCGATTCGCCGCTTTCGCGCTTACCTTCAACAATTACCACCGCTTCGTCGCTGTCGGCTGCCTGGGCGCTTGCCGGGTCACACAGCGCAATACGAATGGTATGGGGGGCATTCAAGCGGAAGCCGTCATGGCGGTCCCACGGAGAGTCGCTCTCGCACTCTTGGGCCAGTTGGTTCAGGCCGATCAGCGCGGCGCTGGCATACGCTTCGGTAGAGTAGCTGCGCGGAGCAAACAGTGTGGCTTCATTGCGTTCGATAAAACGCGTGTCGAGCTCGACGTTTTTAAAGCCAGGGTGATTTGCCAAGCGTTGCAGGAAGGCGCGGTTCGTCACCACGCCCTGTACATCCAGCGCCGCCAAAGCGCGGTTGAGAGTGGCCAGCGCCGCATCCCGGTCAGCGCCGTGAACAATCAGTTTGGCCAGCATGGGATCGTAGTGCATGGAAACCACATCGCCACTTTCCACGCCGCTGTCTAAACGCACCCGATCGTTATCTAAGTCGGCACCTTCTAAATCCAAGGCGAAGCGAGTCAACAAACCGGTAGCCGGTAGGAAATCTTGCTCCGGGTCTTCGGCATACAGGCGCGCTTCAAAACTATGGCCGGTGATGGTGAGCTCGTCTTGTGTGCAGGGGAGTGGTTCGCCCATCGCAACGCGCAGCTGCCATTCGACCAAATCCTGGCCGGTAATCATTTCAGTAACGGGATGCTCAACCTGCAGGCGCGTATTCATTTCCATAAAGTAGAACGAGCCGTCGGCATCGAGCAGAAACTCCACAGTACCTGCGCCCACATAGCCAATTTCTTTTGCCGCGCGAACGGCAGCGTCGCCCATCGCACTGCGCAGTTCGGGCGTCATGCCAGGAGCGGGCGCTTCTTCTATGACTTTCTGATGGCGGCGCTGCACGCTGCAATCCCGCTCGAATAGATACACGCCGTTGCCGTAGCGGTCGCAGAATACCTGTACTTCGACGTGACGAGGCTGCACCAAGTATTTCTCTATTAACATGCGGTCGTCGCCGAATGCGGCTTTGGATTCACGTCGGCAGCCATCAAGCGCTGCTTGAAAACCTTCGCCGCTTTCAACCACGCGCATGCCTTTACCGCCGCCACCAGCGCTGGCTTTTAGCATCACCGGATAACTGATTTTATCGGCTTCGCTGCGCAGCAGTGCATCATCCTGATCGTCACCATGATACCCAGGTACCAGCGGCACGCCTGCATTGGCCATGCGCGCTTTCGCGGCAGATTTATCACCCATCGCTGCAATTGCCGACGCTGGGGGGCCTACAAAGATGATGCCCGCTTGCTCAAGGGCTTTAACAAACCCACCGTTTTCTGAAAGAAAGCCGTAGCCGGGGTGAATGGCGCCAGTGCCGGTGCGCTTGGCTGCATCGATAACCGCATCGACATTAAGGTAACTTTCGCGGGCGGCAGCGGGGCCTAAACGCACTGCTTCATCGGCTTCGCGCACATGACGAGCCGTAGCATCGGCATCTGAATAAACGGCAACCGTTTTCAGCCCCATGCGGCGGGCGGTGCGCATCACGCGGCAGGCAATTTCACCGCGGTTGGCCACTAACAACGTGTCGAATTTAGTAAGGTCAAGCGTCATGAGCGTGGCTCCGCAGCAGTGTTGGGTTCTTGAAGGCCAGACGGTTGCGTCCAGGCAGGGCGGCGCTTTTCAAAAAAGCTAGATAAGCCCTCTTGACCCTCTTGGCTCACCCGCAGTTTGGAGATCACTTGGCAGGTATGTTCTCGGGTGGCGTCACTGTCGGGTACCTGAGCCACGCTTGCCAGCAGTGCTTTGGTTGCCCGTTGGGCTTGGGGAGAGCCACTCAGCAGGGTGTCGAGCATAGCGTCTACGGCGCTATCCAAGGCATCGTGTTCCACCACTTGGTGGACCAAGCCGAGTGCCATCGCCGTTTGCGCATCCATTACTTCAGCAGTGAGTGCATAACGACGCATTTGACGTTCGCCAAGCGCGCGCTGTACATAGGGGCTAATCACCGCGGGCGATAAACCAATTTTTACTTCAGACAGGCAGAATTTAGCTTTATCTGAAGCGACTACCAGGTCGCAACAGGCGGCAAGACCTACCGCGCCACCAAAGGCGGCCCCCTGCACTCGGCAAACGGTAGGGCAAGGCAGGGTGTCTAACCCCAACATAAGCGCTGACAGCTTGCGTGAGTCCGCTAGGTTGTCTTCCAAGCCGTAATCGATCATGCGCTTCATCCAGTTAAGATCAGCGCCCGCAGAGAAACTTTTACCTTCAGAGCCAAGCACTACCACCCGAACGTCACCGGCGTTGGCTAGCGCATGCAATTCGTCTAGGTGGGCGTTTAGTTCAGCGATCAGGCTGTCGTCAAAGGCGTTATGCACCTCTGGGCGGTTTAACGTCAGGCGCGCCACGCCTTCTTCGATCAGTAGCGTTGAGTAAGCCATAGTGTTCGCCCTTACATCCGGAACACGCCGAAGCGTGTCTCTTCGACGTCAGCATTCATTGCAGCAGCTAGAGAAAGCCCTAATACGTCGCGGGTTTGAAGTGGGTCAATGACGCCGTCATCCCATAGGCGGGCGCTAGCATAATAGGGGTGGCCCTGGTGCTCGTACTGATCGCGGGTGGGCTGTTTGAAGGCCTCTTCTTCTTCTTTTGTCCACTCACGGCCATCGCGCTCATACTGCTCACGTTTGACCTGAGAGAGCACGCCTGCCGCCTGCTCGCCACCCATGACCGAAATACGCGCATTGGGCCACATGAACAGCAGGTTGGGGTCATAGGCGCGACCACACATGCCGTAGTTACCTGCGCCGAAGCTACCGCCAATCAAAACGGTAAACTTAGGCACTTTGGCGCATGCTACGGCCGTCACTAACTTCGCACCGTGTTTAGCAATGCCTTCATGTTCGTACTTAGAGCCAACCATAAAGCCGGTAATGTTTTGCAGGAACACCAGTGGAATCTTGCGCTGAGCGCATAGCTCGATAAAGTGCGCGCCTTTTACCGCGCTCTCTGAAAACAGCACGCCGTTGTTCGCCACAATACCAACAGGATAGCCGTGGATATGCGCAAAGCCGGTGACCAAAGTGTCGCCGTAGTAGCGCTTGAACTCGTCAAAGTCAGAGCTATCGACAATTCGACCAATCACTTCGCGAACATCGTAAGGTTTTTTAAGATCGGTGCCGACAATGCCGTAAAGTTCGCTGGGGTCGAGTTTGGGTGGCTTGGGTGCTTGCATGGCTAATTTGCCACGCTTTTGCCAATTTAAACGGGATACGCAAGCGCGTGCCAACTGCAGGGCATGGGCATCATTTTCAGCGTAGTGATCGGCTACGCCGCTGACTTTGGCATGCACATCGGCACCGCCCAGGTCTTCTGCACTAATGCTTTCGCCCGTGGCCGCCTTCACTAGCGGCGGGCCGCCCAGGAAAATCGTGCCCTGTTCTTTAACGATGATTGATTCATCCGCCATGGCGGGTACATACGCACCGCCAGCCGTACAGGAACCCATGACCACCGCTATTTGCGGGATGCCCTCTGCCGACATAGTGGCTTGGTTATAGAAGATACGCCCGAAGTGATCGCGATCGGGGAATACTTCATCCTGGCGGGGCAAAAAAGCGCCGCCAGAATCCACTAAATAGATACATGGTAAACGGTGCTTGCGGGCGATTTCTTGGGCGCGTAGGTGCTTTTTCACCGTGAGCGGAAAATACGTACCGCCTTTTACCGTGGCATCGTTGGCCACAATCACGCACTCAACGCCAGATACCCGGCCAATGCCCGTTACCACGCCTGCCGCAGGCACGTCGCTATCGTAAACGTGATGGGCTGCCAGGGCGGAAAACTCTAAAAATGGCGAGCCTTCGTCAATTAAGTGATCGATACGGTCACGCACAAATAGCTTGCCGCGGCTCTCATGACGTTCACGCGCCTTAGAGCCGCCGCCTTGGGCGACGGCAGCGGTCAATTCTCGGAGCTTAGAAACTTCCCCCAGCATGGAAGCGGCGTTGGTTTGAAAGACATCGCTGCGGGGATTGATCTGTGTAGAGAGTGTGCTCATGGCGCGGCCCTTACTTTGTTTCGGTGAAGAGTTCGCGGCCAATCAGCATCCGGCGAATTTCGCTGGTGCCCGCGCCAATTTCATACAGTTTGGCATCGCGTAGAAGGCGACCGGTGGGATACTCGTTGATATAGCCGTTGCCGCCGAGCAGCTGAATGGCATCTAGGGCAACTTGGGTGGCTTTCTCAGCGCAGTAAAGAATCACGCCCGCTGCGTCTTTACGAGAGGTCTGGCCGCGGTCACAGGCTCCGGCAACAGCGTATAAGTAGGCGCGACAAGCGTTCAGCGTGGTGTACATATCCGCCACTTTTCCTTGAACCAACTGGAATTCGCCGATCGACTGGTTGAACTGCTTGCGCTCATGAATGTAGGGCAGTACGACATCCATCGCGGCCTGCATAATACCGATAGGGCCAGCAGCCAGTACGGTGCGCTCGTAATCCAAACCGCTCATTAATACGCGAACCCCTTTACCGACGTCACCCAGCACGTTTTCAGCAGGTACTTTGCAGTCTTGGAAAACCAGCTCGCAGGTGTTGGAGCCGCGCATGCCAAGTTTGTCGAGTTTTTGCGCAGTCGAGAAGCCAGGCATGCCTTTTTCGATGATGAAGGCGGTAATGCCTTTGGAGCCTGCTTCCGGATCAGTTTTGGCGTACACCACCAGCACGTCGGCATCGGGACCATTGGTGATCCACATTTTATTGCCGTTAAGAATATAGTGATCGCCATCTAGCTTGGCACGCAGTTGCATTGACACGACATCAGAGCCTGCGCCTGGCTCTGACATTGCCAGTGCGCCTACGTGGTCGCCGCTGATCAGCTTAGGCAGGTATTTCTCTTTTTGTTCAGCGCTGGCGTTAATCTTAAGCTGATTCACGCACAGGTTTGAGTGCGCGCCATAGGAGAGTGCGACGGAAGCGCTTGCCCGGGAAATTTCTTCCATTGCAATGCAGTGGGCCAAGTAGCCCATACCACTACCGCCATCTTCTTCAGAAACGGTAATCCCCAACAGACCCATGTCGCCAAACTTCTTCCACAGATCATTTGGGAATTCGTTATTGCGGTCGATTTCAGCAGCACGCGGAGCAATTTCGCTAGCGGCAAAGGCATTGACCTGCTCGCGCAGCATGTTCAGTTCATCGTCGAGGCCGAAATTGAGTTCTGAATAGTGTGAAAACATGGTCAATCACCTTGTCATTGTTAAAGGGAGCTTTTCGTCGTTAAAGAAGGTTTTTCATTGAGTTCTTCAAGAGCCTGGCGACAGCGAATTTCAGCGCTTTCAAGTTCCAGCTGCACCATCGTGATGTCTTTCATTTGTTGTTCTAGAGCAGATTTACGCTCGCTGATTTTGCTCAGCATCAAGTGCAACTGCTTTTCGCTGCCGCTGCGGGTTTCATCCCACAACTCAAAAAGTTCGCGGATCTCTGCTAAGGAAAAACCGAGTCGTTTACCGCGTAACGTTAATTTCAGACGCACGCGGTCTTTGCTGCTGTAGATGCGTGTTTGGCCACGGCGAGCAGGGTGAAGTAACTCCTGATCTTCATAAAAGCGAATGCTTCGAGTGGTAACGTCAAACTCGCTGGCCAATTCGCTGATCGTGTAGGTTTTGCTCATGATCATTGTTCTCGTCGATAGGGGAATGTCCCTATGGAACACTGACCATGAGGCTAAAACAAGTTTACGTTAACGTAAAGCAGTAGTTGTGCTTTTTTGATTTCCTTAATTTTTTTATAAGTTATTGAAAAATAATAATTTAGATTGTTAATGTGAAGAAACGTTAAAGAAGCGTAGACCAAAGTTGTAATTGTAATACCCCTCAAGTGATTGCTAGTTTGCACCTACACCTTACGTTCAGGTAAGGGTGTGTTGCCGGCTAACGAGTTTCACTTGATGAAGCGGTTGGTGAAACGTCAGCACCAAACACCCGGATGCAAGAACACCCGAACAAGAACAAAAAGAGGCTTACCACTCCATGCGTGCAGACGATGTTCTTAATGGACCAGTGCTCGAGACCAGAGGGCTGACCAAAGAATTCCGCGGTTTTACCGCCGTGGATGACGTTAATCTTCAAGTTCAAGAAGGGCACATTCACGCCCTGATTGGCCCTAACGGTGCTGGAAAGACCACTGTTTTTAATTTGCTAACCAAGTTTCTGCCGCCTACCCGTGGAGAAATTATTTATCGTGGTAAGCCCATTACCAGTAAAAAATCCAATGAAATTGCGCAGCTGGGACTTGTACGGTCATTTCAAATTTCAGCGGTGTTTGCGCATATGACGGCGCTGGAAAACGTCCGGGTAGCGCTGCAGCGCCAATTAGGCACCTCGTTTCACTTCTGGAAATCCGAGAAGTCGTTGGATCACCTTAATGAGCGTGCGTTAGAGCTACTTGATGAAGTTGGCCTGCGTGAATACGCCGATACATTAACGGTAGAAATGCCTTATGGCCGTAAACGCGCACTTGAAGTTGCCACCACGCTAGCGCTTGACCCTACGATGATGCTGCTCGATGAGCCAACCCAGGGTATGGGGGCAGAGGATGTTGACCGTATCGTGGCGCTGATTAAGCGTGTCTCGAAAGGGCGCACCGTCTTAATGGTAGAGCACAATTTGAGCGTGGTCAGTAGGCTTTGTGATCGCATTACAGTATTAGCCCGCGGCGCGGTGTTGGCCGAAGGTAACTATGAAGAGGTTTCCCGCAACCCATTAGTGCGTGAGGCTTATATGGGCAGTGAAGCTGCTGAAGAGGAGGCTGCTGTATGAATACCGCTGAAGCCTATGAAGCCAACGAGTTAGCTGATTCCCAGACGTTAGAAATGCTGAGAGTGCAAGACCTACACGCTTTCTATGGTGAATCACACATTCTTCACGGCGTGAACTTTGATGTTAAGCGTGGAGAGTTGGTTACGCTGCTGGGTCGCAACGGTGCAGGACGTAGTACAACCCTGAAATCCATTATGAATATGGTAGGGCGTCGTACTGGCTCGATTGTGATTAATGGCAACGAAACGCTGAATATGAAGGCCCACCATATTCCAAGGCTTGGTATTGGTTACTGCCCCGAAGAGCGCGGTATTTTTGCAAGCCTGGATGTGCACGAAAACCTATTGCTTCCGCCCACGGTTCGCTCTGGCGGAATGAGCCTAGATGAAATCTACGGCATGTTTCCTAACCTTTACGAGCGTCGTAAAAGCCAGGGGACGCGGCTTTCTGGTGGTGAGCAGCAGATGCTTGCAATGGCACGCATTCTTCGCACTGGTGCGCGGCTTTTGCTGCTCGATGAAATTACCGAAGGCTTAGCCCCCGTTATTGTGCAAAAACTTGGCGAAGTACTTATCCAGTTAAAAGAACGCGGTATGACCATTGTTTTGGTGGAGCAGAACTTCCGTTTTGCAGCGCCGCTGGCAGATCGTCATTTCGTAATGGATCACGGCCAGATTGTTGAAGAGATTAGCGCAGCACAGCTTCCGTCACGTCGAGATCATCTCAATACCATGCTGGGGGTATAACGCTAACCTAGATCAATAAAACGAGCTTTAACAATCCCGTTTTAGTAACCGAGTTTTAACAGTTCAGTTTTAACAGTTCAGTTTTAACAACACTAAACGCTCTATAAGCACTTCATTGGTACGTCGTAACACAACAACAAAGGCCCTGAGGGCCAGGAGACGAACATGACCTTCATGAAAAAAACGCTGACTGCCAGCATCGCTGTTGCCGCTGCCTCTACGATGGCAATCTCTACCGCTCACGCTGAAATCAGCGATGGCGAAGTTCGCATTGGTTATTTGGCAGATATGTCAGGTACTTACCGTGACCTCGCTGGCCCAGGTGGCGAAACAGCCATGGAAATGGCGGTTGCTGATTTTGGCGGCAGTGTTAATGGCTCACCCATCGTAATTTTTAGCGCTGACGATCGTAATAGTGCCGACGTCGGTGCTAACACGGTACGTGAGTGGATCGACCAGCGTAACGTCGACATGGTAGGTGGCCTAGTGGCATCCTCGGTGTCTATTGCCGTAACGAAAGTGCTTGAAGAAAACAATGGCCTGGGCATTGTGTCGGGTTCTGCAGCATCAAGCATTACCAATGAGCACTGCACGCCAAACCACATCCACTGGGTTTACGATACTTACCCACTGGCGAACGGTACTGCTAAAGCAGTCGTAGAGCAGGGCGGCGACAGCTGGTTCCTGTTAACCGCTGATTATGCGTTCGGCCATGCGCTGGAAGCTGATGTGACCAATGTGGTTGAAGCCAATGGTGGCGAAATTGTTGGCGGCGTACGTCACCCGTTCCCAACGAGTGATTTCTCCTCATACATCCTTCAGGCCCAAGGGTCTGGTGCGAAGATTGTAGGCTTGGCTAACGCCGGTGCCGACACCGTCAATGCGATCACTACCGCTAGCCAGTTCGGGCTCACACAGAGTGGCCAACAGCTAGCAGGTCTGTTGATTTTCCTGAACGACGTTCACGCGCTAGGTTTGGAATCCACCCAAGGTCTGCTGTTAACCACTGGCTGGTATTGGGATATGGATGAAGACTCTCGTGAATGGTCAGAGCGCTACTTTGAAGAAGTTGGCCGTATGCCCACTATGGTTCAAGCGGGTATCTACTCAAGCACCATGCACTACCTGAAAGCCGTAGAAGCAGCCGGAACCGATGACCCTGAAGTTGTTCGCGCCCAGATGGCTGATATGCCCATTGAAGACTTCTTTGCGCGTAACGGCTCTATTCGTGAAGATGGTCGTATGATTCACGACATGTATCTGGCCCAAGTGAAAACGCCGGAAGAGTCAACTGGTGAGTGGGATCTTTATCAAATCCTCAGCACCATTCCTGCCGATGAAGCCTACCGTCCGCTCGCTGATAGCCAGTGCAAACTGGTTCAAAACTAAGGGTCGATAAACACAATTGCTTAGTGTCCTACGATCTTAGAAACCAGGCGGTTAAATCGTCGAGTTGTTCAGGCACTGTCGGATAACTCGGCGATTTATATAACCCGCTGGGTGTTATTGAAAAAGCGCTTTTCCAAGCGCTTCTAAAAATAGGCAACACGCAGGGATAGTGGCAAGCGCTACTATCCGCTTGGCGGCGAGGAGAGTCATACAATGACGATGATATTCGGCGTGCCATTGGCCGTTTTCATGGGCCAGCTAACGCTTGGGCTTGTGAATGGAGCCTTTTACGCACTGCTTAGTTTGGGCCTGGCGGTCATCTTCGGCCTACTGAAGATCGTCAACTTTGCCCATGGGGCGCAATACATGCTGGGAGCCTTCGCCGCACTGCTAGGCTTTCGCTATTTAGGTATCAATTATTGGCTGGCGTTGTTTCTGGTGCCGCTGGTAGTCGGTGGCTTTGGCATGCTGATGGAGCGCTTTTTGCTGCGTCGCATTGCCCATCTGGACCACCTTTATGGACTGCTGCTCACCTTTGGGCTAGCGCTAATTTTTGAAGGTACGCTGGTTAACTTCTTCGGCGTTTCGGGGGCGCGTTACTCGACCCCGGAAGTGCTACAAGGCGGCCTGAATTTAGGCTTCATGTTCCTACCTACCTACCGTGCCTGGGTGTTGGTAGCGGCATTGGCCATGTGCCTATTTACGTGGTTTATGATTGAGCGCACCCGGTTGGGCGCTTATCTACGGGCGGGAACTGAAAACTCCCAGCTAATGCAAGCATTTGGGGTAAACGTACCACTGTTAATAACATTGACCTACGGGTTCGGCGTAGCGCTAGCTGCCTTTGCAGGCGTCCTGGCAGCACCGCTGTATCCTGTTTCACCTACCATGGGGTCAAGTCTGCTGATTGTTGTGTTTGCGGTGGTCGTCATTGGTGGGATGGGGTCTATTCTGGGTGCGATTCTCACTGGGCTGGGTATGGGCATCATCGAAGGCTTAACCAAAGTGTATTACCCCGAGGCCTCCAATACCGTGATCTTCTTGGTGATGATATTGGTGCTCATGTTACGCCCCGCTGGGCTGTTCGGTAAGGAGGCATAACCATGGCAGACTCTCAAGCACTCAATGCACCATCAGCCGTACAAGAACGGCAGAAACGGGCCAGAATGCGCCGCAATATGTTTTATCTTGCGCTCCTGGTGGTCGGGTTAGTGGCTCCTTTTTTGGCCTATCCCGTTTTTCTAATGAAAATTCTATGTTTCGCGCTTTTTGCCTGCGCCTTTAATCTGTTGTTGGGCTATGCGGGGTTGCTCTCGTTCGGTCACGCAGCATTTTTAGCCACTGGTGGTTATGTTACCGGCTACTTATTGGCAAGCTATCCAGGCCTGACACCTGAAATGGGGATTATCGCGGGTACGCTAATGGCGACACTGCTGGGTGCCTTTTTCGGCATGCTGTCTATACGTCGTCAAGGAATTTACTTTGCAATGGTGACACTCGCCCTTGCTCAGCTAATGTTCTTCGTCTTTGTTCAGTCGTCGTTCACTGGTGGTGAAGATGGTTTGCACGGCGTGCCTCGTGGCGATCTGTTTGGGTTAATTAGCCTACGTAGTAATTTGGCGATGTATTACTTCGTGTTTGCCATCTTCTTATTTGGGTTTGCGCTGATCCAGCGCACGGTGCATTCGCCCTTTGGGCAGGTGCTGAAAGCGATTCGTGAAAATGAACCGCGTGCTATTTCGCTGGGCTACAACGTTGATGCTTACAAACTGCTGGCGTTTGTGCTCTCTGCGGCGTTGGCCGGGTTAGCAGGCTCTACCAAAACTGTTGTGTTCCAGCTGGCGTCGTTAACCGATGCGCACTGGCATATGTCCGGTGAAGTTATCTTAATGACGCTGCTGGGCGGGGTAGGCACATTGCTTGGCCCCCTTATGGGGGCAGGTATTGTCGTTAGCCTGCAGCACATTTTGGCACAGTCGCCGCTGGGTAACTGGGTAAGCGTTATTCTGGGTATTATCTTTGTTGTCTGCGTACTTAGCTTTCGCAGTGGCATCGTGGGCGAGCTTACTAAAATGTATCGCAAAAATTTCAAATAACCGGTTCTGTCCGATGTTTGGGTGCCCTAGGGCACCCTTTTTTCTGCCCAAACCATGCCTCTACGCCAAAGGTAGTGGGGTAAGCAGTTGCACCATTCAGGGTAAGAATATAAGTTAACGTAAACGTCAACGTTGCCAGTAAAGATAATTTCCCGTCAAGACAATTGCCAATGACGCCAATGACTAATAAAGATAATAGCAAACGCTAAGTTACCAGCCTGATTGCAGGCTGTTCAGCGAAGCATGCTGCGGAGATTTGCCATGAATTTTGAGTTAAGTGAAGACCAGGTTGCCTTTTCCGATATGGCTCGGGCATTCGCCCAGAACGAGTTAGAACCCCACGCTGCACAGTGGGACGCTGAATCCTTCTTTCCTGTTGATGTCATCCGCAAAGCGGGTGAGTTAGGTTTTTGCTCACTGTACGCACCAGAAAGCGTTGGTGGGCTTGGTCTTTCCCGTTTGGATGCCAGCATTATTTTTGAGCAGCTTTCCATGGGCTGTACCTCAACCACCGCCTATCTCACTATTCATAACATGGTGACGTGGATGCTGGCCGACTTCGGCACGCCGGAAGCAGTGGAGCAGTGGGGCGAAAAGCTCGCCACAGGCGAGTTGTTGGGCTCTTACTGCTTAACTGAACCCAACTCAGGCTCGGATGCGGCTTCGCTTAAAACCACGGCCAAGCGTGATGGCGATGACTACGTACTCAACGGCAGCAAGATGTTTATCTCAGGCGCGGGCAGTACCGACTTTTTGGTGGTGATGGCGCGTACCGGGGGTGAAGGGCCCAGCGGTGTTTCTGCCTTCGCGGTTGATGCCAAAGCAAGCGGCATTAGCTACGGCCGTAAAGAAGACAAAATGGGCTGGAACAGCCAGCCAACCCGCATGATTACTTTTGAAGATGTGCGTGTGCCTGCCAACCACCTGTTAGGTAACGAAGGCGACGGCTTCAAAATTGCCATGAAAGGGCTGGATGGCGGACGTATCAATATCGCCACCTGCTCAATCGGCACCGCCCAGCAGGCGATCAACAAAGCCCGCGAATATATGCTGGAGCGTAAGCAGTTTGGTAAGCGCCTGGCAGACTTCCAAGCGCTTCAGTTCCGTATGGCGGATATGGTTACCGAGCTTGTCGCGGCTCGCCAGTTAGTGCGCATGGCAGCCACAAAGCTGGATGCTGGTCACCCAGATGCCACCACCTATTGCGCCATGGCTAAGCGCTTTGCGACAGATGTCGGCTTCAAGGTGTGTGATGAGGCGCTTCAGCTCTATGGTGGCAACGGCTACATTAAAGAGTACCCGATGGAGCGCTATGTGCGTGACACCCGTGTACACCGTATTCTGGAAGGAACTAACGAAATCATGCGACTGATTATTTCCCGCCGTGTGCTCTCTGATGGTGCCTCTGAGCTGTAGCCAACCACAAGGACAATGGAATGAGTAGCGTACTGTTTGCTGAACACGCCACCCAAGATGGCCATGTTATTGGCGAGATCACGCTTAACGCCGAGCGTTCACTGAATGCCCTGACGTTGGAGATGATTGAAGAGATTCTGCCGCGCTTGACCGCGTGGCAAACCGACGAGCGAGTCGTTGCTGTTCTGTTGGATAGCGCTGGTGAAAAAGCGTTTTGCGCAGGGGGCGATGTCGTCAATTTGTATAAAGCGATCAAAGGAGACGGCGAACCAGATTTCCCAGAGCGCTTCTTTGAACACGAGTACCGCCTAGATTATCTGCTTCACACCTATCCCAAGCCGGTCATTTGCTGGGGCAGCGGTATTGTAATGGGAGGTGGTATGGGGCTGCTTAGCGGTAGCAGCCACCGAATCGTAACGGAAACCTCCCGTCTGGCGATGCCAGAAGTAACGATTGGCCTTTATCCAGACGTAGGCGCGAGCTGGTTCTTAAATCGCTTGCCCAACGGCACCGGACGCTTTCTAGCTATGACCGGCAGCCAAATTAACGCGCCAGATGCTGTTCACCTGGGCCTTGCGGATCGCGCGATCGCTAGTCATTACCGCGCAGCTATGGCTCAACAGCTGATGGACGCAACCTGGGGTGAAGGAAATCAAACGGACGCCCATGGTGTGGTTAACAGTGTGCTGCGTGAATTTGAACAAGCCTCTCAAGAGGTATTTGCCGAGCTGGAATCGCCGGTTCACAAATCCGCCGCATTGATTCGTGAGCTAATGGATCACGACACGGTTGAGCAAGCCGTGGATGCTGTGCTGGCAGTTAGCAGCGACGACAAATGGTTCAGCAAAGCGCAGAAAACGCTTTCCCACGGTAGCCCCGTATCAGTGAAGCTGATTGATGAGCAGCTAAAGCGCGCCAAGCACATGTCGTTGGCTGAGGTGTTTCAGTTTGAGTTGGCGCTTTCAGTACAGTGTTGCCGCCATCAGGAATTCCCCGAAGGCGTGCGTGCGCTGTTAGTCGATAAGGATGGCCAGCCTGCGTGGAAATACCCAGATGTCGCATCAGTAGAACAAACCTTTATCGATGAGCTGCTGGTTTCGCCGTGGGAAAAGAGTCCTCTGGCAGATCTTCGTTAATCTATTTCTTCAACCCATTTCTTCAACCCATTTCTCCGTCAATTTTCGAATAAGGACAATAAAAATGACCACCGTCGCGTTTATCGGTTTAGGCAATATGGGCGGCCCCATGGCGGCCAACTTGGCGAAAGCGGGCTTTAACGTTCGCGCGTTTGACCTTTCTGAACAAGCGTTGGAAACAGCGAAATCTCAAGGCTGTGAAGTAGCGGCCTCTGCAAAAGCAGCAGCCACCGATGCAGATTTTATTATTTCCATGCTACCCGCAGGCAAGCACGTGCGTGGGCTGTATGTGGATGGCGACGAGCCGCTGTTTGATGTCATTAAAAAGAGCGCATTGGTGATTGACTGCTCTACCATTGATGCGGATACCGCCCGCAGCGTTGCTGCCGCTGGCGCTGAAAAAAGCGTTGGCTTTGTCGACGCGCCTGTATCTGGCGGGGTAGGCGGAGCTCAAGCGGGCACGCTCACCTTTATTGTTGGCGGTAGCACAGCACAATTTGAACAGGCCAAGCCCGTCCTTGATGTGATGGGTAAGAATATCTTCCACGCCGGCGACCACGGCGCAGGGCAGGTGGCGAAAGTGTGCAACAACATGCTGCTTTCCATCCTGATGGCGGGCACCTGCGAAGCGATCAATATGGGCGTTAAAAACGGCCTGGACCCTGCAGTACTGTCCGAAATTATGAAGCAAAGCTCTGGGGGGAACTGGGCGCTGAATGTTTACAACCCATACCCCGGCGTGATGGAAAATGCCCCTGCCTCGAAAGGCTATCAAGGCGGCTTCCAAGTAGACCTGATGATTAAAGACTTGGGCCTCGCTATGGATGTTAGCCAACAAAGCGCCTCACCGGTACCCATGGGCTCCGCGGCACGTTCGCTATTCACCCTGCATAAAGCAGGTGGCAACGGCAAACTCGACTTCTCCAGCCTGCTGCAGTTTTATCAAGATAAGGAGTGAGGGTAAGGCGTGAATGGAAAATGGTGAGGAGCACGTGGTGGTGTAGCGCGTGGTAACGAGTTTTGCGAGAAACGAGCAATACGAGGCACCCGCGAAAGGGCGGCGAAGCCGCCCCAGCTATCCCACTAAAGCCACAGTTTGTCTTCGGCCTCAAGGACGGGCAAACTCAAAGAAAATGCTCATACACGAGGACTGCCATGATTACGCTTTGGGGTCGCAACAACTCGACCAACGTGAAAAAGGTGCGCTGGGTGTTGGAGGAGCTCGAATTGCCGTTTGAGCAAATTCCAGCAGGACTGGAGCATGGGATCAACAATACCCCCGCGTACTTGGCCATGAACCCCAATGGGCTGGTGCCGCTACTCAAAGACGACGCCACCGAAAGCGTGTTATGGGAATCCAATACTATTATTCGCTACCTAGCCGCACAGTATGGCCAAGGTAATTTATGGATAGATGACCCCGCTAAGCGCGCCCAGGCAGAAAAATGGATGGACTGGGCGAACAATACACTTTCACCCAAACACCGCGTTATTTTGTTGGGGTACGTAAGAACACCGCCGCAAGAGCGCGATAACAACGCTATTGATGCCGGAATACTAGCCTGCGAAAGGTTATTCGAGCTGCTAGATAACGTGCTGGCAAACCAAAGCCAATCATGGCTTTCCGGCGATGAATTTGGCCTCGGCGACATCGCCGTAGCGCCGTTTATCTATAACCTATGGAATAGCGGGTTAACCTGGCAGCGGCGGCCCAATCTGGAGCGCTGGTACCAACAGCTTGCAGAACGCCCCGCCTTTCAGAACGTAGTGATGATCCCTGTAACGTGATGTAGAAAGCAGCCCTTCCTGATGAAGGGAGGGCGCTTTAGCGCGCGATAATTTTAGCCACTAAATGTTCCCTAAAACTCCGCCTCCAATTTAGCCAATTGGCTATCGAGCTCCTTCAACAACCCACACGGCAACCCACGGTGCTCGGCACTATCGATCAACGGCCCTAAAATCGCCCCGCGCTCGGTGGTGCGTCTGGCCTCAACATCCTGCAACATCGAGGCCTTATTGTTAGCGGTGTTCTCCACCACCTGCCATACAAGCGCCAACCACGCGTCTTCACCTTCGCCACCATTCGGTGGTGCAATGTTTTCCTGCTTTAAAATTGCCGCAACTTCCTTTACCACCGCTTCCACGCGGCCTGCATAAGCATCACCACGCAGCTCACCATTGCGCACGCCATTGAGCGCCACCCATGGGTTGATCGCCGCATTCACTGCCAGCTTCTGCCACAAACGCTGGCGAATATCGTCTACCGGCGTGGCGGTAAAGTTTGCCTCACTCAATAGCGCCGCTATCGCCTCCGTCAATCCCGCGTGCTGATTATCTAAATCACCAATAAACGTCGGCCCGC
The DNA here is from genome assembly GCF_002082565.1 of Halomonas sp. GT. Lineage (NCBI taxonomy): Bacteria > Pseudomonadati > Pseudomonadota > Gammaproteobacteria > Oceanospirillales > Halomonadaceae > Halomonas > Halomonas sp. GT. The sequence goes on along the minus strand of NZ_CP020562.1, from coordinate 2,318,618 downwards.
GCCCCGCGTGAACCATAGCATCACTGCCAGTTATGTAAGCACCCTGAGTCGTGGTTGCGCACAGCACTGGCCCCGGCCAAGTTTGTGTAATACGTGGCTGTGCCAAAAAACCGTTCTGCCACAGTACCAGCGGGGTCGTGGGCGCAACCATATCAGCAATGCTGGCAAGCGCCGCCTCGGCAGCCATGGCTTTGGTCGTGATATGCACGAACCCAGGCGCAGGGAGCGGATGAGAGGTCAGCTCGGCAACTGTAACGCTCGCTAGCCGCTGAATTCGCTCTTCACCTTCAGGGGTGGTCAGGCGTTGTTGTTCAGGCAGTGCACGTCGGCCAATCAAAGTGGTGTCAGAGAAAGGTGAAAGCGAATGCGCCAACAGGCGACCAATGGCCCCAGGGCCAAGTATCCAATGGGAAGTCATCGTTGATTTTTAGCCATCAGTAGCGGTGTTGCCGCCAAGCTTACCGTGTTCAGCATAAGGAAATGAAGGTGAGGTGAGTAGCAGCGTCACCGTAGCCAAAATATCACCTTATTAAACAGCCCCGTAACGTGCCGATGCAGTTGACCGAGTTAGTTTGGTCCACCTATTGGCTTGTTGTTTTAGTGATAGAAGCCAAAGGGCGTTATGAGCGAATAGGCTCTAGGCGTGGCAGAAGGCCGCAATGCGCGGCTAATGACTAATGACGAGGCTAAGGATTATCTGCTAGCGTAATATTTTGTGTGAGGGACTGAGTCGCGTTACAGGAAAGAGTGGGATGTGCGTGTGCAATGGTGGATTAAGTTTAGGTTTTCGACTCTATGAGGTCAATTAGTTAAATCTGATGTAAGATTGCATTGATGATGAAAAAATATATCGCAACAACCATATTGATTGACTATAAAAGCTCATTGAAACTGATTGAAAATATAAAATATTTCTAATAGCGTCGCAGCGATCTAGCTCTAAAAAAATAATACTTTCCTGTTTGTTGTGACTAGAGTTTTTAAGAATCTTGAATTAGATCATTAAGCGTCAGGATAAATGATTGGAGTGATTTTTTAAATTACACCTAGAGCTAGTTACTGGTGAAAGGCTCTACGGCTTAATAACTAGTTTTTTCTTGAATTTTAATTCATTTATTGCTTGTAATGTGCTCTCTATTTTTATATGGAGGCTTCGATGGGTTGTGCCATGTTTTGATCTTATTCTGATAGATCTAATCGTCGTTTTGAGCTATTTTAATGAGGTAAAGATTCTTAAGTTTCGCTAAGGTTGAACTTAGGGATATTGCTAAAAGTTGCTCTTAAGAGTGACATTAGTGTGCAGTGATAGAAGGTGGGTGCATGATTATTTAAAATTATGTGGATATATGCTTTATATTAAAAAATATCAATTAGTAGGGAGGTTGCATGCGTGCTTATTTTATCTTTTTAATGGCTTTATGGTTTCCTGCGGTTGCGGAGGCAAATGAATGGTATTTAGGTGCCTGGGAGTTAACAGAGGTAAGGTTTCCTCACGTTTCAGCTATGACAGATCAGGAAGCAACTGCTTTTATAGGCCGTACTATACACTATGGTGAAAAGTCGGTGCAGTTAATTGATAGCACTTGCAGTAACCCAATATATAAAACGGAGATTGAAACCGCAGGTGATTTTTTAACAGGAAGAAGATTTCCATTAGAAAGTATTGAAATATATACACCTTCGGTAGAAATATTGAGAGTAGAATGCACCTCAGGCAGTTATGCACCAGGTTTAAGTGTCATCAAAAAAAATGAGAATACGGGATATATCTCATGGGACGGTGCATATTTTCAAATCACTAAGCAATGAAAGAAAAAATGCTCTCCCTCGAAACAATTAGGATAGCACAAATGAAAAATTTGTCCTGAAAACCATGGTATTGATGATGATTTCTGCGCATTTCTACGAGGTTACTGAAAGACTGCACCAGGTCGAAAAAATTATTTATGCATAGGCGTTATCACCCTAAATCGGTTTTCGTTGAGACCGGTTATTCACAGTAGTATTTAGCTAAAAAGGCGTATTGTCTAACAAAGCTTCTCAAATAAACGCGCATGTGCATTAATAAACTGTTAAGAAAAACAAGAAAGGAGGTTTTATGAGTGATGAGAATAAGCCCCAATATACTCACACTTGGATCCGAGCAAATATGTCGGATATTAGGAAAAAAAAGAACGTTAAATATCAGGTGGGTACAAAGAAAGTTACTAAGACAAAAGGGATTTTCAAGAAAGAAGAGGTTGAAACTGAAGTGCCCGTCTTTGAAACGCGTGAAGAATGGGTTAGCACAGGAAAAAAGTCCGATACTTATATTGATATCGAGGATTTCTCAATCCGAATCACAGATTCGTGCAACAAGCTTTATTCGGATGGATATGAAATAATCCAAATTATATCCACGATTGATGGACGTTACAATTACGATACACAATCCGGTTCTGTAGGGGTAGGAGGTCAAAGTGGCGGTTTCGGTTGGGGTTATGGCTACGGATATAGTGTTACTGATGGCGTAATTATTATTGCAAAATTGAGGCTTCCAATACTGTCTAGATAATTCATGGTTCCTAGCTTCTTTCGACTCCTCAAGCGAGAGTGAATCAAGCACAGCTTTATTCAAAAAACGAAGTGGTTAGACGTGACGTATTCAATCACATTGAAAATGTTTTACAACCCAAAACGCCGACTCGGGATAAGCGATAACTTATCACCAATTGAGTATGAAAGACGTTACTTTAAGAGTCTAACGGGTGTCTAGAATACCTGGGGAGATTCAGACGCTACATTCATTTGCAAGCTTCTCGTATTATGTTAGTAACTTAGGTCGCCGTTTTTTTTAACTGACAGAGATTAATCGCCATAGAACTTGTAGACGTCATAAGGTCCTATATTTATTGTTTGTAGGAATTACCTGAGCGGTGAGTTTGAATATCTGTGTAAGGTTGCCATCTAAAGATGTGCCTTAATATAGGATAGCACTAGTTAGCTGCTTTTAGCTGATTGAAGAACTTTAATCTATGCTAATGGGGTGGTTAAGGCAGCTGACGACCCTGAGCGGCTATTCTAAAGATGCAGTAGACGTACGAATTTTGAATATGCAGTCTATTTAAAATTAATTTAAAGCAGGTGGCAAGCCGTTCCTGAGCCACAAAAATATGTTTTTATGCATTTTTGCAAAAGACGCTAAAGTTACTCCAACATACTTTCGCGCCAGAAAAAACGCGTTTTGGATGATGATTCTGGCTCCCTGATACCTTGTCTGATGAAGGGGTGCTTTATGAGTTTATATAGATACTCTAGGGTTAGTGAGAACTCTCTAGCAGGCCTCGCTGCTAGTACGTGTTGGTTTTCTGGTTATCTCGACTTCAACGATCCATTCGAAGGGCGCGTGAAACTCCGTGAAAAGTATCCAAAGGCATTTTCGAATAGAACCGCCGCGGAGGATTTCTATGCGAGAATTCGTGCTTATTTTTTAGAACATGGAATGAAGCAAGATGTTCTAGATCAGATTGAGAAAAGTGACAGCCTCAAGTATCGAATTCAGAATAGTGTCGAATTTTTAAAAGAGACTCTATTCACAACGGTGAAAGATATAATTGAGTCTCATGGTTACTGTTGTTTCTGTAGAGGAGATAGCAACGACATCTTACTAAATCATCTGATGTGGGCTCATTACGCGGATGGGTTACGCGGGTTTTGCTTGGTCTTTGATGAGAACGAGTTACACACGTCACTAGAGTCGCTGAACGATCTAAGCGATTTGATGCTTTGCCCTGTTACATACACGAATAGACTGCCAACGTTAAATCTTATTGATGAAATTAATTTCCTCATAGATGAAGATTCTATTGAACGTGGGGACTACGATTTCCATGTGAGAGCTTGCTCAACAAAATCTAACGCGTGGAAGTACGAAAAAGAGTGGAGGGCAGTATCTCCAAAGAAAGGAAGGCACGTTTATTCGCCAATGTCGCTCACTGAGATCGTTATCGGGGAAAAATGCCTCCTGACAATCAGGCGCTACTGAGAGCGGTGGTCGCAGCAAAGTACCCGCATGCCCTGGTCAATATAGCCTCAATGCGAGATGAGAGCTATAAACTGCTTATCAATGCAAGTCCTTGATGTAAGTGAGTCCATAACAAGTAGCTTCACAGGAAAAATACTCGCTGCGCTCGAGTTCTCTAGTGAGAATGGTGTTCTATCAGCCCACGCTGAATGTCCGCTCCTAACTATTCTGGAATCTCATGAATATTGGTTAACACTCCTTACGCCAACAATCCCAAGGAGGAAGGGGAGCCAGCGACTCGAACAAGTAGTCGAGAAAAACGCGAACCTTGCGTGAACGAAGACGGCGTTCGGTGGTAAGCACGTGGATGTCGCGTCGCCCGGGCATGACCTCGCAGCGCCAGTATTCAAGCAGTGCGACCAATGTCCCGGCTTTGAGCTCGTCAGCAATTAGCCAGGTTGGAAACATCACCAGCCCCTGCCCCAAAAGGGCCGCATGGACCAAGCTGATAGCATCGTTGCTGTAAAGGTTGCCGGTGACCTCGAAAGGCTTGGCGCTCGTTTGATCCGGTGCCTGAAAGTACCATCGCTGGCGGCCCATCTCGCCCTGATAGATCAGGCAATTGTGATTGGCGAGTGCCTCCGGCGATTCGGGCTCACCGTGTGTTTGAAGATAGCTCGGCGACGCCACGATCACGTAATTCATCGGTGCTAGACGGCGCGCGACTAGCGATGAGTCTGCGAGATTGCCCACGCGAAAGGTGATGTCGTGCCCTTCGCGAACCGGATCGACCACGTGGTCGTTGAGTTGCAGTTCGGCCTTGATGGAAGGGTACCGGTCTTGAAAGCGATGAAGCAGGGGCACAATCTGACGCTGACCAAACGCTACCGGGGCATTAATGCGTAGCATGCCGCTGGGCTCAGCATTGGGGTGCGCCAAGGCCTCTGTGGCGAAGTCGAGCTGCTCTAGAATATCGCGTACTTCTTCGTAGTAACGCCACCCCGCCTCGGTAAGTGCCACGGCTCGGGTATGCCGGTAAAACAACGGCTGACCTACGTCCTCTTCCAAGCCTTGGATCTGCCTAGAAATGGAAGAAACCGCTCGATGGAAGTGGCGAGCGGTAGCGGTGAAGCTTCCCGTCGCAGCGACACGCTCGAATACGCGCAGGGCATTGAGATCCATCGTGTTGAAACTCCTTAAGTTGCGTCTTGTGCAATAAAGATTTGCAGTGCTTTTGATTGTAGCAATGAACGACCGCTACCAGAATGTGGGCATCGGCTGCCCGCTTGGCGGCCAGACATCATTCACGAAAGGATAAAGCCCATGCGTAAAGGGATTGCACTAGTCGTCGGTGCCACCGGAATCACTGGTGGCAATTTAGCTTCTTACCTAGTGGCTAGCGGTTGGACGGTTTACGGGCTATCACGCCACGCCAGCGAACAGAACGGCGTGAATCCAGTGACCACGGACCTGCTCGATGCGTCCGCTACCCAAGAGGCGTTGGCCGGCCTGCCAATTACCCATGTGTTTTACTGCACTTGGGTCGGTCGCGAGAACGAGAAGGCCAATGTCGAAGCCAATAGTGCCATGATGCGCAATCTTTTCGCGTCGCTTGATGACGTTAATCTAGAGCACGCCTCGCTGGTTACGGGAACCAAGCAGTATCTCGGTTCGTTTGAAGCCTACGGCAGCGGTCGCATTGAAACGCCGTTCCGCGAATCCGAGCCGCGGGTTCCTGGCGATAACTTTTACTATGCGTTGGAAGACGTCTTGTTCGAAAACGCCGAGCGTCAAGGCTTTGCCTGGAACGTTCATCGTCCGCACACGGTCATTGGCTACGCCCGTGGTAATGCCATGAACATGGGCACCACGCTTGCCGTCTATGCCTCAATTTGTAAGGCAACCGGCAAGCCATTCATATTCCCCGGTTCGCAGATTCAATGGAACGCACTAACTGACATGACTGACGCGCTGGTTTTGGCGCGCCAAATGGAGTGGGCCGCGACGACACCGGGAGCGGCGAATCAGGCATTCAACACGGTTAACGGTGACGTTTTTCGCTGGCGTCGTATGTGGCGTGAGATTGGCGAGTACTTCGGCCTTGAAGTGGTCGAATGCCCTGAAACGACGCAGCCGTTAGACACACAGATGGCCGGGATCGACGACACTTGGCGTGAAATTGCCGAGAAGCACAATCTGGTCGAGGCTGATGTCACTAAACTTGCCTCATGGTGGCATACGGATGCCGATCTGGGCCGTGACCAGGAGTGTGTCAACGATACTACCAAGTCACGCGATTTCGGTTTCGACCATTTCCGCGAGACCCGCAGCGCCTTCTTCGACCTATTTGATCGCCTACGTGCTGAGAAGATCATTCCCTAATAGCAAAATCTCAGCAAGACGAAAGCTTGTAAAACAAGACTCGGCGTCGCTAGGCGCTGGGTCTTGTTATTTATGGAACTGGATTTTTCAGAAACTATAAAATGCAACGAATCTCCCATATGAAAAATTTCAACATCAAAGTACTAACCCCGATGATTGGGCGCTGTACAAGTCAGTTAGGCTGGAATCGCTCACATCTGTCAAATGTGGGTTACGCCTGCGGTAAGAGGGGAAGGTATTGCCAAGGCACTTCTGAGTGAAATCAGAACCTGGGCGTTAGATAAAGAGTGTGAGTGTCTCGCGCTTGACGTTGCACCGTGCTGCAGAAAGTACTTTTTAAAAAAGCTTAGACGCAAAAAAGAGCGCTCGAAACAGACCTTATAACGTATTGTTTAATGGAATATCATCAATTTACTAAACACCGTTAAGTATTGTAATGGCGCTTTCTTTTACCCTTTAGTTCGTATTTTTTAAATTAAACAGTACTACGTTCGCCAGCGCACAGTGACAGCGTCTTTTAAGGTCTATCTTGAGGTTAAGCGGGACAAAGGAAGTGTCTAAACAAGGATGTTGCGCTATGCGCTGCCAGGAAGGCAGCGCCACTATAATTCTCTTAGTTTGGTGTCGCAAGGAGTGCGACACCATTTTTAGTGATTTCACTGATTAAAGCTCAGCGTTAGATTGTTGTATTAAAAGAAGTGTTATTGCTTCTTTGCTAAGCAATAAATATTTCTCGGATTATATAGCCCCAGCCTTTTTTTAATGAGCAATCTTTACCCTCGGCCGAGCAGATGCCGACTTCATGGTTTATCAATGTTCATTATGAATGGCGAGTTACCATGCCTGGCGTACCGATAGGTATTTATGTGTATAGGATCGCGTGAGTCTGCATTAAGCCGATCCACTGTCAGGAAAACGTTATGAAAATTATTTTTGCGCTCACGCTCGGAACGATAGCCATACTTTTGGCGGTCACCGCTCAAGATTCGCTTATTACTAGAACACTCCTTGCTGCGGTGGGCCTTGCATTATATGCGGTGGCGCTAATTCCAGTGGCTGTTCGTAGCCAGCAGAAGGTAGCTGAGGTAAATAAGCCGAACGGCCCAATGGCTGGGGAGTTCAGCGATCAATCTCAGCAGAAGCTGTTAAAGTTTTACAAGGAGCCTTCTTAAATGATGCTGCCTACCGCAGACTTTTTCTACAAACAGTATGTTCCAGACTATGTTGGCAACGGAGGCCTTATGCCGAGAACTTCAGGTAGTCAAAATCGCCTGACCGATTTGAAAGAGTTCGGCGCGGATCCTGGGGCATTGCATGCAGACACCTATATCCCTAAGAACTTCTCTAAAAATGGGCCACTTGTGGTTGTTCTGCATGGGAGCACCCAATCTGCAGAGGGTTATGATCTTGGGTCAGGCTGGTCGGCGCTTGCCGACGAGTGCGGGATAGCACTTTTGTATCCTGAGCAAAGGAAAAGTAACAACCCGATTAGCAGCTTCAACTGGTTCAAGTCTGGCGACAGCCGCCGAGGCGGAGGCGAGCCACTATCTATTCGCCATATGATTGAAAGAGTCGTTGAGGATCATGACATCGACCCTGCACGGGTCTTTATCACGGGGATGTCTTCGGGTGGCGCCATGACGTCTGTGATGCTGGCGACCTATCCGGAAGTGTTCGCAGGTGGCGCGATTATCGCTGGGCTACCTTACCGCAGTGCGGATAACCTGATGGAAGCGGCCGTTCGCATGAAAGGATTTGGCGGCCCGTCAGATAGCAAGCTTGATGAGCTGGTGCGCGGGGCCTCGACCTTTGATGGCCCTTGGCCAACGATCTCGGTCTGGCATGGCAGCAGCGACTCGACCGTTGACCATTCCAACGCTGACTCTATCGTTCGGCAGTGGCAGAAAGTTCACAAGGTTGAAGGGCCGCCGACAAGGGTGGAGAAGGTTGACGGCTTTCCTCGACAGGTTTGGAGCAACCCTGACAAACGGGACGTGATTGAAGAGTACATCATCGAAGGAATGGGACACGGCACGCCAATTATGGCCGATGGTGAAGAGGGGCTCGGTGAAGAAGACAAGTACATGCTGGAGGTTGGCATTTCTTCGACCCGACACATCGCCCATTTCTGGGGCCTTACTGAGGCTGTGAAAGATTCGTAATAAAATACCGTCAAACGGTGGCTGGGCATGTTCCGCTGCCACCGTTTAGACATCCATGTGTAGGCCGAGCCCCCCATGAGCGGTTAAAGACTCAGGCGACACGGGGTGATGTGTTAGCTCATCACGGCGACGCTAGCTCCAACCTGCTGCTTAACTTTCTCTACGATATACGCCCCAATGGGAATCGCTGACGTAGCCGCAGGCGAGGGTGCGTTACACACGTTGACAGTACGAGGCGTATTGACGAACAAGAAGTCGTCGACCAGCTTGCCATCGTTGGACACTGCTTGGGCGCGCACGCCAGCAGGATAAGGCTCAAGATCTGACAGCGTTAAGCTTGGGCAGTACTTACGCACTTGCTGAAGGTAGCCTTTTTTATAGAGCGAGTTTTTAAACTCGGAAAGCCCTGGGCGCAGGTTGTCTTTCAGCACCTGACGAATGCCGCTATGACGCAACATGGCTAGCGTATCGGAAAACGAGAAGTCGGTCTTTCGATAGCCTTCACGTTTCCAGGCCAGTACCGCGTTGGGGCCGACCGTCACGCTGCCGTCAATCATGCGCGTTAGGTGAACGCCAAGAAACGGCATCGACGGGTCAGGAATTGGGTAGATCAGGTGGTTGACGATTTGATTATGCTGCGCGGGAAGGCGGAAGTACTCGCCGCGGAAGGGGCAGATGGTGAAGTCTGGCTCGATACCCAGCATGCGTACTACTCGATCTGCCATCAGGCCTGAGCAGGACACCATATAGCGGGTAGAAAAATCGCCCTGGCTGGTGGATACCACCACCTCATTGGTTCGCTCACTTAAGCCGGTCACTGACGTGGTATAGCGGATCTCGCCGCCAGCGGCTTCGAATTCGCGCCCCATCGCGGCAGCAACCTCAGCATAATTCACGATACCGCTGGAAGGGACAAAGATACCGCCGACGCCGGTAATATTAGGCTCTCGTTCGTGCAGTTCCTCTGCCGTCAGCCAATACCGCTCTAGGCCATTAGCCTCCGTGCGCTCCCACAGTGCTTTCATACGCTGAAGTTCGAGGTCATTCGTGGCGACTAGAAGCTTGCCGCATTCATCGTAGGCAATCTTATGTTCGTCACAAAACGCTTTGGTGGCGAGGTTTCCCTCTAAACAAAAACGCGCCTTTAAGCTGCCGGGCGTGTAGTAAACCCCTGCATGAATCACACCACTGTTGTGGCCAGTTTGATGGCGGGCAGGACCATCCTCTTTCTCAACCAGCAGCATCTTCTTGTCAGGGTAGGCGCGGATAAGCTGCATGGCCGTCGACAGCCCAAGAATGCCGCCCCCGATAATAATGTAGTCGTACATAGGCGTCTCGGTAGTCAAGGGGAAGAGGCCACCGTTATGGCGGTGGCCGACTTATTTTGATGATTATACCTGACGCGGCTGGCGTAGCGTTTTGGCATGTGTGAAATAGCCACGCTGACGCATCAACTCACGACGCAGGTCAGGGTGCGGGGTAAAGCGGTCACGCCCATGTAGCCAGAAGTGATTGTTAATAAGCAAGAAGCTGCCGGTAGATACCGGAATCGATAGCTTATGTTGACTACCTTCCAGCGAATCAGAAAGATTGGCTAGCCAGTTGCCTTCCTCAAAGTTCTTCGGCTGAACAAATTGGTCAATGTAGGCCATGATCGGGCGACCCTCGGTATCCACATCGAATACGGGGTGGTAAATGTCGCGATCAACATTCTTACTGGGCGGCGCGGTCCAGCGCATGTTACGGCGCGCCAGTGGGTGAGAGTAGAAACTGTCTAACCCTTCCCAGTCATCGAGGTGCAGCAGTAGTGAGTTGCCACCTTGCATGTTCTGTTCGTCGACTTTCATCATCAACACGTAGTCGGTGTCCTGCTCCACGAACGTACCGTCGTTATGCAGCTCCATCACGCGGTGCGGCTGACGTAGGTAGCTGTCTGAGTTATCGACATTCTTCACCACAAACCGCGCATAGTACTGGCCGCTCATAGCATCGTAATTTGAGCGTCCCATTAGGTGAGCCACCGCCGTGGCGAATATCACCATCTCGTCGGCCTGCTCAACCTGATCCAGCCCCTCTGGCGTCACCAGAAATGCCCCCGTATCCCGATCCACCATGGTATCGATCAACACCGGTTGTAAGGTGTTCTTGCATAGGTCATCAAGAATCTTGGCCACTCGAAAACGCAGGAAAGACTTATATTCCAGTGCCTGAACCGGCCATTCCGACACGGCGTCAAGAAACGCTTGCACTGTCTCTTTTGGGAAGCTCAGTTGCAGTAAGCGGTCCGACTGCGGTGAGCGGCCAACGGTGAAACCATGATGCTGCTGTGCGGGGATAGTGGCTGGAGCGTTCATTGGACGCCTCTCTTTAGCAAAAGGGTGAAAAAGAACCGGCTGAATAAATAACCTACGCTTAAAAAATATCTACATTTTTATATTTCGTCAACGTTTTATATTTATTTAGTTAAAAAGATGATGCAAGCTCGACCACCAGGGGAGCTCTCATCGTCAAAATAGTGGGGATCTCAGAGGGCGTTGCTAATGGGGGACCCCAGCCTTCTGCGGCTTATGCTAACTTAGTCATGATGACTTCTAAGGTGCTGCCCTATGTCTATCGAGATTTGGTTTGCCTTTGCCCTTGCATCCGTGGCCTTGCTCGCTATTCCTGGCCCGACGATTTTGACGGTTGTCAGCTACTCCATCGCCCAAGGCAGGCGCGCCAATATTCCGCTTGTCGCTGCGGTTGCTCTAGGCGATTCCACGGCGCTGATTTTTTCGCTACTTGGCTTGGGTGCTGTTTTGGCTGCTTCGGCGTTTTGGTTCACCGTTATCAAATGGATTGGCGGTTTGTACCTGCTCTATATGGGCATAAAGCTGTTGCGTGCCGGGATATCGTCGGTTCAGCCGGTAACACCCGCCGTATCAGGGTCGCGCTGGAAGCTGTTCACCAATACCTATTTGGTCACGGCACTGAACCCCAAAGGCATCATATTTTTCGTCGCTTTTTTGCCGCAATTTGTTAGCCCGGGCGCTAATGCGGGGCAGCAGTTGTGGATTCTGGCAGTCACGTTCGTGGCGTTAGCGACACTCAATGCCACGCTTTACGCGGTGTTCGCCTCATCTGTGCGCAAGATGCTTACCTCGCGCCGCGCCCAGCGCCGTTTCAATGTCGTGGGGGGAACACTGCTCTCTTCGGCGGGTGTCTGGGCATTGCTGGCTAAGCGGCCTACGTAATAGGCGTTTGGTGATTTTAGCTTGTCAGGAAACCACTGGAATTAACCATGATCAGGGAGGCCAGCATTCACAATAAGTGGCGGCATCCCGCTACTGTCCATGGTGAGACCAGAGCTAGACGACTAATTTCTAATGACGGCAGCAATCATTATCTGCTAGCTTTGAGGCTAAGTAGATTTTGATATTTGCAGGTTGTTGAATGAAAGTAAGCGGAGTCGGTTACTGCGATTAGACACCTTGCTAGAAGTCCGTTTTCGACCCTGGGCGGACATTCGGCCAACGCGGGATGCTGGTTCAGCACTGTAATGCTTCATGGAGGTAACGAATGAACAAAGATCAATTTATTGCGATTCTTAACAGGAATGGCAGCTTTCATGAAAAAGACCTGGAAGAGATCGATGTTAATTGGAGAGCAGCAAATGAAGCGGCTCTATCTGTAAGTGCAGCAATGCCGGGTATAGGTTTTCTTTCTGTTAAGCAGCGACTCAATGCTTTTTTCGCTGCATGCCGTCATTTCGACAAACTCATTGACGAAAGTGGTTTAACTGAAGAACAGGCTCAATTGGGGTTAAGTATTTTAAGGCTAATAAATAGTAAATTTAAGAAGGCAGTTGTCATGTTTGAAACACGGTCTAACAGGTTCGATGTTGCTGCTCGTGCTGATATGCCAAGAACTGCACGGCAGTGCCTTGATGTAATCCAATATACTGGCTACCAAAAATAAAAAGCATAACAAAGCCATCAATTTGACCGCTTTACGCTGTGCTCCAAGCGGCTAATTATGGCGGGCGTTATATCAACCAACGCTGAATGTCCTCTCTTGGCCGGACAACGACGGCCCAAAATAGGCCTTCGTTTATCCTCATCAAACTTCTGTCTGTTCTGCCATTTCCAACGCGTAATCAACCTCTATCCCTAGATACCTGACGGTGCTTTCCAGCTTCGTGTGACCCAGGAGCAGTTGCACTGCCCTAAAGTTTTTCGTGCGGCGGTATATCAGCGAAGCTTTTGTACGACGCATCGTGTGCGTGCCATACATTGACGGATCTAGACCTATTTCGGTGACCCAGGCTTTTACAATACGGGCATATTGGCGCGTTGAAGATGCTTTGCGCTATTGATTCGGCTGGGAAACAGGAAGTCTTCGCTTCGGAGCTGAGCAAGCAGTATCCAGTCGATAATAGCGATTCGAGTTTGCTCGGTAATTTCGAACTGGACAGGCCGATGTGCCTTTTGCTGCATCACAATGGCTCGTGGAGATATGCACGCACCATGAGCTATATCCCGTACCCGTAAATTGACGAGATCGCAGCCCCGTAACTTGCTATCGATGGCTAAATTGAAGAGGGCAAGATCTCGTGTCTTTCTTTGCAAGTTGTAGCTGAACACGGATGGCCCAGATATCTCTAAGACGTAGAGGTGTCTTCTGCCCAACCAACTTGCCTTTATTCCAAGGTGTAAAGGAGATTTCTGTCGAGACGTTCATGGAATTTTCCTCCATCGGGTGGAGGTCAAAGAATGGATCAATTCGTGCACATCATGTGCTAAGGTTAATTTAAGGTCGGGGCTCGACCCTGAGCGGAAATTCTGGGAAATGCAGCAGGCGCGCGAGTTTTGGATATATAGCCTAATGGAAATTAATATCTGAAAGAATCATAGGCTTGGAAGAATCTGGCAGGCTGCATTTTCCGGAAAAAAGTGCCAGCACGTTGATTCAATAATAGAACGCGCCGTCTAATACGCTGTTGGGACTTAGAATGAATGGGCAAGACTTAAGCTGCGATGATGAAGTACTACAAAATGGAGACCTACTATGTCGTCAGGATCAGCGGGCGCGCCCATGCCAAAGGCGTCCCCAATGCATCAGTTTCGCATTCAAGTATTGGACGGCGCTGGCCAGGTGTTCTATGGAGTAACCATCAACTTATATGCTCGCGACGCATATCTCGGCGGGATCGAAGAGTCCGACGGAGAAGCCACAATCCGATATCCGGCTTCGTTGGGACCTGTGACAGTTTTAATCGAAGCTGATGGCTACGAAGCCCAGACGACAATTGGCGCAGATCGATCATCCCACACGTTCTCGTTGCCCACGTCGCGTCAGCGCGTTACGGGGGGAAAGCGCGAAGCCCGCTGCGCCGACGGTACCTCTGGTCAACCTTGCGTTGTCTGCGCGGTCGGCAACTCTACTGTGCGAATTTGTGCATAGATGGCAATGGCTCGCGGAAACCGTGACTTTGACGTAAGCGTTCGAGACGCAGATGGGAGGCCGCTTCTCGGACCTCGAATCACGTTTAAGGTAAATGGCGAAGAAGTGGGGGAAGTTCCTATGGCAGAAGGGCATGGGAGCATCCGTGATCTACACCCTGATGACACACTAGAGATAAGCGCCTCGTACCGCCTGCATAGAACGCAGATCGCGAAGCCCGGAAAAGAACAAGCTAGTCACACCTTCACATTCAACACGGTGGCTGCCATGAGCAAGGGTGCGGAGAAGATGTTCGCCGCAATTTTCGGTGTGGCTTTTCTCATAACGATCCTCGTGATTGCGCTGATCGTTCCGAATCCGACGCCATTTCAGTATCAGGTATTCCGTATAGTCTTAGCGGTAGCCGTGGGTGGCTTTACTGGCACGTTTAGCGGATTCCTTGAAGTGCAGATCTCTGGATGGCTAAAGGCTGGCGGGGCACTTGCTGCTTTCGTCATTGTCTTCTTCTACAACCCTGCGGCGCTGGTCGCCGAGCCCCCTCCAGCGCGTCCGGCAGCCGTGTCATCGATTCTCGATAGCCATCCCCGAAGCCTGCCCCAACAAGGCGCTGCATCCGACGGCTAGCCCGCTACGCGGCCTGTCCGCGGCTGAGCGCACGCGTTAGGAATACACATGGAAGAATACTGGCAACAACTTGCAGGCCTTATCGTCGCCCCAACATTGGTAGTGGCGGCTGTCGCCTGGATACTCAAAACAGTTATTTCGCAAGGTTTTGCCCGAGATATTCAGCACTATAAAAGCGAGCTAGATCGTGCAAATTTCGAGCACCAGCAGCGATTTTCGACGATCCATCAACGGCAAGCAGAGGTGATAGCGAACTTGTATGGAAAAATCGCCAAGAGCAAATCTTCAGCTGCCGATCTTGTAGGCATCTTTCAGCAGGGTAGCCAGCCACTCACTGAAAAAAGAAGCAAACAGCCGAAATTTATAATGACATGAGTGCTTATTTTTACCAAAACCGGATATTCCTTCCCAATGATGCCGCTGACAAAGCTGAAACGCTGATAGGTACCTTGCGAGACGTTTTAATCGAGTTTGATACTGCGCAGATGGGGAACGAGGAGTATAAGTCGGACGAGACCGGTCTCTGGATGCAATCCTACAAACGTTTGCGCGAGGAGGTGCCGCCAGTGTTAAACGAACTGGAAAGTGAGTTTAAGAAGCTTTTGGGAGTGATCGAAAGTGATTCCTAACCAAGCCATGCACCGGACGCCAAAACCTGTGGTTCGCGCCGGTTTTGTCACCGGTGATGGCGGGCGTTAAAGCGCTACATCAGTGACAACTAAAAGACCGCTTTTGGCCGATAGCGGCCAAGCCAACTTTGGTGATGCAGAGTTGCATATCCGAGAATCATGGCACTGAATGCATCTGTTGCCAGGGAGAGAATTGCTTAGCCTTTGCTGTTTAGGTGCGTTGTTATTATCTGTATCAACCTGATGGTCGAGAGGAAATTGAACTGACGCCTGATAGCGCCATCGAAGGAAATATCAGATAAAGATCGGCTTTTGCTGACAAGCTATTACTACCCGTTCTTGCAGGATGGGGTCTTCGCGGAGAACTTTATGGACTACGAACATGCAATTGTGAAATTCGAAGACGGGATTGGCACCCTGTTCTGCAACGGCTGCGGCATTATCATCGCTGAGGGTGCCCAGCATGAGGATAGAGAGCACTACTGTACCATGTGCATGAGCGGCAATTGTAAAGCAAAATTTAAGGACGGAAACTGACATTTCCAGACCGCCACGCTCCGCGTTTTAGGGAAGGGGGGAGTGGAATAGATGTTGTGAACATCATTAATCTGAAAACTCTTTAACATCCGCTCCTGGCCGATTTCAGGCCTTCGATCAATCTGGTGAAGTTCATTATGTGCGTTAATCTTAAAACGTTACGTTTCTAAGCTAGGTGGGCATGATGTTTTACCATCTTCTGAGCCTGGCCAGTCGGCTCTCGTTTTAAAGCTGTTTAGATTGCTAGGGGGCAAGTGTGGACGAATCATTACGCGAGTTGCTAACCGAGTTAGAGCAGTTTGGTCAGGAAAACGATGCTGCCATTGCTGATCGCCCGCATCGTATGCTGAATATCACCCGTGATACGGGGGAGTTTCTTTCAGTACTTACCCAAGCCACGAACGCAACACGAGTGCTGGAGATTGGTACCTCTAATGGCTATTCCACCTTGTGGTTTGCCCAGGCAGCTCAGAAGATTTCCGGGCACGTCACGACAGTGGAGCTTTCCGAATACAAGTTCGATCTGGCAGCCACGAATTTCGAGCGCTCGGGGCTTTCTGACTACATTACCCCGCTGCAATGTAATGCTGGCAAGTTGTTGGAAAGCGTGGACGATTCTTCATTCGATCTGCTCTTTCTCGATTCTAACCGTTCTGAGTATGTGCAGTGGTGGCCGAATATTAAGCGGGTCTTGAGAGAAGGTGGGCTTCTTGTGGTGGATAACGCCACTTCTCATGCCGATGAAATGGCTAGTTTCATGGCGCTGGTGTCGGCAGACCCAGATTTCACCACTTGTACCGTCTCTGTTGGTAAGGGGGAGTTTCTGGCAACGCGCTGTTTTGGTTTTTCCGCCTGTCGAGGTGGTGCTGGCGCTCAATGGTCGCAATGAGTGGGAAGTGCCCGCTAGGCGTATTGAGATAATTAGGGCAGTTAATTCAAGTGCTAAATTGGTATGTGTTGAATGGTCGCTCCTAGCCGAACCATGAACTTTCCTTCATATTAACAATGGATCAGTTAAAGACCCGCTAGCGTTCATATGTTAGCCATCATAGTAGCGATAGCCCTTAAGCGAGAGGAATGCACCAATGACAGGGACTACTAAACCATCGACGATTGAACTGTTGAGCGACAACCGTGTAAAGGTGATCTTAGCCATCGCCATTATTGCGGTGGTCTGGGCTATCGTTGCGCACACTATCGCAGGGTCGCGACAAGACAGTAAGGAAGCGCTCGAAGCGCGCTTGGTCGAAACTGAGCGAGAGCATCAGCAGATTCAGGCGCAGATGTCTGAGGTTGAAGCCGCGGAGCTTGACCTAGCAACCTTACAGCAGAGAATGAACGCCCTTGAGGCTGAGCAGGCGGAAGCTGAGGCCGAACTTGCTTCAACGCGAGCAGACATCGCCAACGCTGAAGAAGATTTGAGCGCTTTACGGGGTGAGCGTGAATCTCGCGAAGAAGAGGTTGCCACCCTAGATGAGCAAGTAGGCGAAAAGCAGGACCGCCTAGAAGAATTGAATGAAACATACGCCGAGGTAGATGAGGATAAAAAAGAGGCTGAAGCAGCCCGCGATGCCGCTCAACAGTTGCAGGAAGATGCAGAAGAGGCTCGGAGGCAGGCTGAAGAAGACCTTGAGGCGCTCAACACTGAACTTGAAGAGGCCAATACCCAGCTTGCCGCGGTCAGTGAGCAGGTAAGTGACTTAGAAAAAACGCGTGATGCGCTTACCATTGAAATCACTTCGCTCAGAGTGATACGCGACGAAGCGCAAACGCCCTAACAAGTTAGGCGCTATAACAATTCCTCCTCGCCGCGCATCAAGTTAAACGATCTCCCCGCTTATTAAACGGGGAGGTCGTCGACGGTATCCACCACTGCGGCATACAGATCTCGCGTTGACGCTAACGCCCCCTCATGAACCGCTTTAGCTGACAACGTCTTGCCTTGGTCAGCTTGAAGCGAGCGGGTAGCGGTCGCACTGGCAACTACTGTCACGTCAAACCCAAGGTTGAATGCACCGTGGGCAGTGGAGTTAACACACATATGGGTCATGAAACCAGCTAGCACCAGTTTGTTGCAGCCGACCTTTTTCAACTGTGCTTCAAGATCGGTCTGAACGAAGGCGTTGGGAAACGCTTTAGTGATAACCGGCTCGCCGTCTATCGGCTTTACTATATCTGCGATCTGTCCAATGGGCGCATTAATATCGTAAGGCGATCCTTCCCCGCTATTATGCTGAATATGAATGATCGGAGTACCAGCCTCGCGCGCTTTTTCAAGGAGTTTTTTGGCTTCTACCAGGGCTTCTTCCACGCCTTCTAACTGCATGACGCCTTCCCGGTAGGTATTTTGGCAATCGATAAGGATTAATGCAGACTCAGAAAGTTTGCTAGGGGTGAGCTCAAGCCCTGAAAGTTCACGTAGTGTGACAAGTGTGGTCATTAATAACTCCTTGATGCTATTGATTGTTGTTTAAAAGAGAGCGGCGTCAGTGTAATAACGACAGGCTTATGGCCACAGTCGATGATACAGGTCACAGCGTACATGGGTTCGTTATTCAATATCGGCTAATTTAATTAGCCATTTGTCGATAGGGAGGTTGATCACTTTTTGAGGATGACCTAGATGACTATGACTCAACAAACGTTACTCTTGCTTCTGGCGGATTCGGTACTGGTTCTCCATGTGCTGTTTGTGGCGTTTGTCGTCTTTAGCTTGGTGGCTATCTATGTAGGGTATTTTCTGCAATGGCAGTGGGTGCGACACCGGACATTCCGAATCATTCATCTGTGTGCCATTGGTTATGTGGTCGTGCAGGCATGGCTTGGTATTGTATGCCCGTTAACCACGTGGGAAATGGCGCTGCGGGCCAAGGCTGGGGCGGGCACTTATGCGGGTTCTTTTATTCAATATTGGCTGCAGAGCCTGCTCTATTTCACGTTGCCGGAATGGGTATTTATCGTGGTTTATACCCTGTTTGGGAGCTTGGTGCTGGCTAGCTGGTTTGTTGTGCGGCCAAATGCACACGTCCGTTAGTTTTTTCAGATCCTGCTTCGAACCCGGCTAACCAAGCGCTATACATTGGTGAGGCATGCTGCGCTAATGGCAGGGAAGCTTGTTGCTCAATGGTTGATGATATATGATTCGTATATGTTTTATATTCATTTCGTATGTTTTGAGAGAGCGCTATGGGGATCGTGAAAATTAATGACCGGCTACACGAAGATGTGCGCAAGGCGAGTTCGGTGATGGTGCGTTCCATTAATGCGCAGGCTGAATATTGGATAAAAGTAGGGATGCTCGCGGAGGCTAATCCGAGCATGACCTTCTCTGAAATTATGCGTGACCAAATGCAGCAAGCCGATGTTGATTTAAGGAAGGTGATTGGTGGCTAAGGTAACGCTGAAAAGTGCAGAGGAACTGCGCGTAATGCGCGAGGCCGGGCGGCTACTCGCATCAGTTTTCAGTTATCTCGATAAACAAATAGTGCCCGGCATCTCCACGATGGATATTAATCATTGGGCCGAGCGTTATATCGTTGACCAGTTACAGGCTCGTCCTGCCAGCAAGGGGCAGTATGGCTACCAGTATGTGTTGAACGCGTCAGTCAACCATGTGGTTTGTCATGGTATTCCATCTGAAACGCAAAAACTTAAGTCAGGCGATATCGTTAATGTCGATATTACCTTAGAGAAGGGCGGGTTTATCGCAGATTCAAGCAAGATGTACCTTCTTGGAGATGTAAAGCCCTATGCCAAGCGACTGGTCGATAAAACCTACGAGTCCATGTGGCAAGGGATACAAGCGGTTAAGCCTGGCGCAACGTTAGGTGATGTAGGTCACGCGATTCAGCAATATGCTGAAAAACAGGGCTACTCTATCGTTCGTGAGTATTGTGGGCATGGAATTGGCCGAGAAATGCACGAAGAGCCCCAGGTGTTGCATTATGGGAAGAAGGGCAAAGGGCTGGTTTTACAAGAGGGTATGGTATTTACCATAGAGCCGATGGTTAACCAGGGGAAAGCCAAGATAAAAACCAAGAAAGATGGCTGGACAGTGGTTACCAGTGACAAGAAGTTGTCTGCACAGTGGGAGCACACGATTGCGGTCACCTCATCCGGTTTCGAAGTGTTAACACTTCGCGACGATGAAACCATCCCTACGTCCATTAACCATTAATCATCGTACTTCATCCTTTCAAATCCATCTGGCGAAGCACTTCAGGTGCGTTAAGCTGAAAATGTGGGTGCTCTAGGTACGCATGCTTTCTAGTGCATTGGGATATTGGAAAAGCACCTGCGCCCTATCGCTTAATAGCTAAACGAAAAGGATGTCTACGATGGCGAAAAAACCGACAGGTAACCCAAACGGTAGCACACCAGCAATAGAGCCACGCGCCTCTGTGTCGTGCGGTGCCGAAAAACTGCTGTTGGCAGCCTTGGAGCGTGGCGGTAGTTGCCTGGAAACTGGGCGATTTCTGATTAGCTATCGCGACGGGCGTGTAGAAGAAGGCATTAAATCGCTAAAGGCGCAAAACTTCCGAGTCGCTGATGCGCGCGATTTCACCGATCAAGCGGTTAGCCTGGAAGATGCCGGAGATGCAGAGGCGATGGTGTTTCCTGAACTTGGCGTTGCGCTCGTTGGTGGCGATGCGTTACAGCTGCATGGGATGAGTATTCACGACGAGATATCAGCAGAGAGCCCCATAGAGATTATTGAGCCCGAGTATTTTGCGTTCTCAGAAAGTTCTGAATACCTCCGAGGCTTTCTGCGGGCAGCCAGCGTTATCGCTCGAGACCTTGGTGCTGACATTGAACAGAGTGAAAGCGAAAGGGATCTTGAATCTAGTGAGCGCGAGGCGACTTGGGGATTGGCCCAATGCCAGGTTTTGCAAAGCAGTTGGAGTGGTGCTGGCATAAAAGTCGCCGTGTTGGACACCGGGATGGATCTTGGTCACCCGGATTTTGAGGGCAGGGAGTTCAAGACCCGCTCATTCGTTGGGGAGCCAGTCCATGATATCAATGGCCACGGAACGCACTGTATTGGTACGGCCTGTGGTCCTCAAATACCTTCCGGAAACCCGTTGCGCTACGGCATAGCGTTTGGCTCTCAAGTACTGGTCGGCAAGGTGCTCACCAACTCAGGCAGCAGTACTGGGGCAGGGGTGCTGGCGGGAATGAATTGGGCAATTGCTAATCGGTGCGAAGTGATCTCAATGTCGCTTGGCAGTCAAAGCCCTGTGCAAGCCGCCTACACGCACGCTGGCGCAGCGGCGCTGCGCAATGGCTGCCTGATTATCGCTGCCGCTGGCAATTCCTCTGCCAACACTGGCGCTCCGGCTAACTCACCCACCATTATGTCCGTTGCATCGCTTGACGCCAACCTGAAGCCTTCTAGCTTTTCTAACGCGGGCAAGGTTGAAATTGCAGCGCCTGGGGGGGATGTTTTTTCGTCATGGCCTCGGCCAGTTCACTACAAAACCATTAGTGGTACTAGTATGGCCGCGCCTCACGTGGCGGGTTGTGCTGCACTCTGGGCAGAGTCCGACTCCTCTCTGCGAGGAATGAAGCTTTGGGAGCAACTATTGGCTTCAGCGCGGCGCTTGCCGTTTGACGACAGCCGAGTAGGCGCTGGGTTGGTACAAGCACCTTGATATGGCAGATTGTCTCTAGGCAGGCACTCCAAATGGCCTGCCTAGAGCGCAAACTTCGAAGGTAAGATCGATGGCCAATATAGAGCTCTGGATAGTGACGATTTCAAGCGATCAGCCGATTAATGAAATAGCTACTCAGCTTAGTGCTGAAGGGTTAACCATTCGGGATGTGCTTGAGGAAATTGGCTGTATTACCGGATCAGCAGACAACGACACCGCTGAGCGACTAAAAAAGATCGAAGGCGTCGTCGATATTGCGCCTGATATCCAGATCGATATGGGGCCGCCAGGGACCAGTGAAACTTGGTAAGTTCAATTAATAGGTGGCTCGACGTGATGCAAATGAAAAAAATCAACACTGCAGAGATTTAGGCAGCGCTTTTAAGAGGTGATGAGTTTGCAAGGCCGATCGAATGGCTGGCAGCAAGTTTGTAGTGCGGCCAAATGCGCGTTTCCGTTAATACGCATAAGAATCTCAAATGCTATTATTTTTCCGCTAGCAATTTTCTGCTAGCAATTTTCTGCTAACTACAGCTAACACTAAGGATGGACCCTAATGCTGACACTCATTGTCGTTTTGGTAGTCGCCGCCGTTATCGCGTTTTACGTTATCGGAATCTACAACCGTCTTGTTTCGTTGAAAAATCGCTTTGAGAATGCCTTTGCCCAGATTGAAGTACAACTTAAGCGGCGGCATGACCTAATTCCTAACCTGGTAGAGACCGCCAAAGGCTATCTGAGCCATGAGCGGGAAACGCTGCAGTCAGTCATTGAGGCTCGCAACACGGCAGTGGCCGGACTTAAAGCGGCGGCGGCGAACCCTGGTAGCGCCAAGGCGATTGCTGATCTTGGTGGTGCTGAGGGTGCACTAACTCAAGCGATGGGACGGCTCAATGTCGTCATGGAAGCTTACCCAGACCTAAAAGCTTCGCAAAATATGATGCAGTTGTCAGAAGAACTCACCAGCACGGAAAACAAGGTGGCTTTTGCACGTCAGTCATTTAATGATGCGGTGATGCACTACAACACTTATCGGCAGAGCTTCCCCCCCGTGGCGGTGGCGGGCATGTTTGGGCATGGCCAAGATGCTTCGCTGTTAGAGTTTGAAGACAGCGCCCAGATCCAGGTGGCACCCAAAGTGTCGTTCTAAGTTATGGCGTAGGAGCCTGGATTACATGGATTTTTTCACAGCTCAGGAACACGCTCGGCGCAGAACCTGGCATCTGGTTATCTTGCTGGTACTTGCAGTGCTGGCGTTGGTTATCGTAACGACATTGGTCGTTGCCATCGCCTTGCATCTGATGGATGGCGCAGAACAACCCAGTCTTTCGGCGCAGGGAATGTGGTCCGCGCTCTCATTCCAGCTAGTTGCTGGTGTGGCTATCGGGGTGCTGGCTGTTGTGGTACTGGGCGGTCTATTCAAACAGCGTCAGCTAAGTGGTGGTGGCCGGGCAGTCGCTGAAGCGCTTGGTGGGCGTGAGATTAACCTAAATACCCACGACGCCGATGAACGCCGCATTCTCAATGTCGTTGAAGAAATGGCCATTGCATCGGGTACGCCGGTGCCCTCTGTTTATGTCGTAGAGGAAGAGGGCATTAATGCTTTTGCGGCAGGGTACCAAACCACCGATGCGGTGATCGGTATCACCCGTGGCACCATACGCAACCTGACACGGGATGAGTTGCAGGGGGTCGTTGCGCATGAATTTAGTCATATTCTGTACGGCGATATGCGGCTAAACATACGCTTGGTGAGCATCCTCCACGGTATTCTATTGATTGGGTTATTGGGTGGTATTTTGCTACGTAGCATGCGCTATCGGCGTGCTGGCGGCAATAAACGTAACAACTCCGCGGCGGTAATTTTGGGGTTGGGAGCGGCGCTAATGGTGGTCGGCTATGCAGGCACCTTTTTTGGCAATTTGATTAAGTCAGCGGTCAGTCGTCAGCGCGAATATTTGGCGGATGCTTCGGCAGTACAGTTCACCCGTAACCCCTATGGCATTGGTAATGCGCTGGTCAAGATTGGCTCGCATAGCCAGGGTTCCTATCTGAAAGCGCCTCAGGCAGCGGAATTCAGCCACCTGTTTTTCGGCCAGGGCATAAAGCTGGGGTTTACGCGTATGATGGCAACCCACCCGCCACTTAAAAATCGTATTCAGCGGGTAATGCCAGACTGGGATGGCCGCTTTGAGGTTCGCTGGCCCCCGCGGCACACTGATCATGACGCCCTTGGTTCAGTAGATAATGAAGATGATAGTGAAGGTGGCAGTGACGACCGTTCTGATGCGAAGCTAAGCAGAGGGACGTTGACTGCTGTATTAACCGCAGCTTCTGCTCAAACGGCCATTAACGCTATCGGCCAGCCCAGTCAACGCCATCTGGCGCAAGCCAGGGCAACGCTAGAGGCGCTGCCAGAACGAATCAAAACCGCAGCCCATGAACCCTATACTGCTCGTGCGTTAATCTATGCGCTGCTGTTAAGCGATGAACAGCCAGTTCGTGAGCAGCAGTTAGAGGCATTACAACAAATTGCCTTGCCAGATGTTTATCGAGTGCTGATAGACATTGGCCCCGAAGTATTGAGGCTGGAGGTGGCGTTACGCCTACCGCTGGTTGAGTTGGCACTACCAGCCTTAAAGTCACTTTCCGTTGAGCAGTCTCAGCACTTTCGCCTCTGTATGGAGCGGTTGATCAACGCGGATGGCCACGTCAGCTTGTTTGAATGGACGCTGTATCAGCTGCTGTTGAACAATCTGGGCGAAAAGAACAGTGGACTCGCTCATCTTAAACTCGGCGATTTACAGCGAGAGTGCCAGCGCCTACTCAGTGTGCTGGCAGCGGCTGGCCAGGATAACCCTGACGAGATTAGCGCAGCGATTAATGCAGCGGAAAGCGAGCTGCCGTTCGCCTTGTCTGCAATTGACGAGGTAAGTGATATGCGGGCATTAAGCTTGGCCGTGGAGCGCTTACGGCGCTTAAAGCCGTTGCAAAAGCCCGTTCTTCTGCAAGCCATGGCGCGCTGCATTGAGCATAGCGGACATATTCGCCCAGCCGAAGCTGAGTTGTTCCGAGTAATGGCCGATATCCTCGACTGCCCTATGCCGCCACTGTTATCAGATGAGACATAGACTGTTATTAGATAAGACATGGTCAGCCCCGTGCGATATCTGAGCATGTCCATGATATCGCACTATTTTGCAGATATTGCCGAGAAAGCGGGCTACTTAAAACCGAAACGGAGGCCAACATGAAGTCTATAACAACGTCGCTGATGTTTGTGGGTGCTCAAGCCGGTAAAGCAGAAGAGGCCATTAAGCTGTATACATCTGTGTTTGCCAACTCGAAGATTATTGATATTCAGCATCATGAAACTAGTGAGTATGAACCCGCCGGGACGGTTAAGGCTGCGTGGTTCACAATTAATAACACCACCTTCATGGCAATGGATAGCCATCTTGATCATCAGTTTAGTTTTACGCCATCTATCTCCTTGCGTGTTGAGTGTGAGTCAGAACGCGAAATCGAAGAAGCATTTCGAGCCTTGGGAGAAGGCGGTACTGAATTGATGCCATTGGCTAATTATGGCTTTAGCGAGAAGTTTGGTTGGCTGAACGATAGGTATGGTGTTTCTTGGCAGCTTAACCTATCGAATTAGTGCTAATAATATTGCTTTTGGATTAGCAGCTTGTACTGCTGGATGTTTCCCTTGAGAGGGTCGGGCGCACTGAAAAGTAGTAAGTAATTTTCTTCGGCGTTAGTACCATCTATTAATGAGTATTTTCATCTATTTTGCTGATATGGATTGAGCGTAACAGCTAGGTAGGTCGATTTTAATTTCGTATGGTTGAACGTAGCAGAGAGTGGTGTACTTCTCCGTGAGGATCTCCTCATCGATGCAGCTTACCTGACCCGCAGCGGGGAAGTGATATGTCGACCATAACAACAGACGTTCAATTCTCTGAACTAATGAACCAGCTCCGCCACCTTGGCGCGATACGTTTTGTCATGCTGGGGATTTGTGTTGCTTTAACCGTGGGCATCTTGGCTTCTAATTACTTTTTGAACCAAGTCTGTGTAAGTGATGCTAACTATATGCGTGCCATTGGCATTGTTGCTGCTTTTTTATTTGCTGGTTTTGAAGTGGTTGCAAGTTACCGCTATAAGAAATTTGCAGACCGTGCAATGGTGCTTGAAGGGAGCGACGGAGTTGTTTTCTGCGGGCAAAAGGTGCGCGTTCTAGGGCCAGTGACCTTAGGGACGCTGGCCGTTTATGGATTGATTTTTTTGATTTGGTTGAGCTTTTAACCTTTGCCAATTAACTGGTTTTTTTCTTGGCTGTGGTGCTCCTCCTGCCTGTCGTACTTTTCCTATCTGTCGTACTTGTCCTGCCTGCAGTACTTTTTCTTTTTGTGTAGCTTTTGCGTGTTTTTGTCCCGCGTTTGGCAGGTGAGGTATCTTCACCTTGGGCGGTCTGTAGGCTGTGTCTCAGCTTGGCCGCATCGCTGTGGGTGAGCAGGCCACGTAGATCATCCAAGAGTGCTTGCTGAAATGCGCCGGGGTCATCCTGCTGTTCTGAGATCGCCCTAAGCCGCTGTTCCCAAAGCGCAGTGCGTTCTGGCGTGCTTACGGCGCTTGGCAAGGCGGCAATCAGCGCGCAGCCGAGTTTAGTGGCACGCAGGGCTTTTTGCTGACGTACCAAGTAGCCACGCTGTACCAGCGTTTCAATAATACCTGCACGGGTTGCTTCGGTGCCAAGGCCGTCGGTGTCACGTAGCGTACGGCGCACGTTAGGGTCATCCACGTAGCGGCCAATGTTCATCATCGCTTTAATTAAACTGGCATCAGTGAACGGCTCTGGCGGGCGAGTTTCTTTCTCCTCAACGCCTGCGCCAAGCGCTGGGCAGGCTTCCCCCTGAGTGAGCGGCGGTAGCGGCGGAGTTTCGTCGCGGGTGGTGAAGAGTGGCTTCCAACCGTGATCAAGAATGCTCTGGCCGCGGGCACGGAAAGCTTCATCTAGCAGGGTGAACTCTGCTTTCACCTCAAAGGTGCGCAGCGGCCGATAAAACTGCGCCATCACATTGCGCACAATTAACCGAAATACATGGCCTTCAGTGGCGGAAAGTTGGCTAAAGTCTGCGGGCTTGCCGGTGGGCGCTAGGGCATGGTGCGCGCCTACCTGTTTGTCGTTCCAGGCTTTTGAGCGCAGGGTAAAGTCAGCACCACCCAGCCACTGACGCAGCGTGTCATCGTTTTGGCAGGCGCTGCTCAAGCTACGCTGGGCCAGCGCTAGATGTTCTTCGGGCAGGTAGCGGCAGTCGGAGCGAGGGTAGGTGATTAACTTGTGCTGTTCATAAAGCCGCTGGCAAATATCCAGCACCATCTGTGCGGAAAGCCCATGGCGGCGCGCGGCATCTACTTGTAACGCGGAGAGCGAATAGGGTAGCGGCGGCGCTTGTCGCTTTTCCTGTTGATCGAGGGTGGTTAGGGTGCCCCGTGCGCCAGGAAGCTGTGCTGCTAAGGCATCGGCGGGGGTGCGATCGATCAGCCGCCCTTGCTCATCTAAGGGCTGGTGCTCTTTGGGTGCCCACCAGGCGCGCAGCTGACCTTGTGCCACCTGTAAATCCACCCATAGCGGGTAGAACGGGTGAGGCTTGAAATCACGAATGGCATTGTCGCGGCGCACGATCAATCCGAGTACTGGTGTTTGCACACGGCCAACGGAAAGCACGCCGTCATGCCCTGCTTGGCGGCCGGTTAGCGTCCAGGCGCGGGTTAAATTAATGCCGTAAAGCCAGTCAGCACGCGAGCGCGCCTGTGCCGCTTGAAACAGCGGCTGGTATTCCATATTGGAGCGAAGCTTGGCAAGTGCACGGCTCACGGCGGGTTTGTTAAGGTCGCTGATCAGCAGCCTCTGAACAGGGCCGCGATACTTCATGTACTCAATCACTTCCTGCACCAGTAACTGGCCTTCGCGGTCTGGATCGCCAGCGTGCACAACGCTGGTAGCCTGCTTAATCAGCTTGCGAATCACTGCCAGTTGCCCTCGCGCCTTAGGGCGCGGCATTAGTTTCCACTGCTGCGGCACAATGGGTAGCCGGTCTAGTCGCCACTGTTTATCAGCAGGGTCGTAAGCCTCGGGCGGGGCCTGTTCTAGCAAATGGCCTAGGCACCAAGTGACGGTGGTGTCGCCGCAGATCATAGCGCCATCCTGGCGTTTTGCGCTGTCGGGCAGCGCGTCGGCTATGGCCCGTGCAAGGCTGGGTTTCTCGGCGATAATCAAGCGCATACAGTGTCTAGCCCTGTCTGGTAACAACAAGTTGCCATCTTAGCAGAACCCGCAACAGGTTAGCGTCTAGCTCGTGTGATAGATGGCTAGTAGGTTGTTTTGTAAATGGATGAATTTATTTCTGTGTATAGTTTTTGTATAAAATTAACAAATTGGGTAAGCTGTCAAAAAGCAATTAACGAGGCGATTTTCATGCGCGAACGCGGCAGAACACGACGTTTATTGGGTCTGGGTGCCCGCACGGGCGGGGCGCTGCTGAAAACTCGTCTAGGTGGTCAAGCAGATTGGCGGGCGCTAGGTGAAGCGCTGTTTGAAGGGCTTTCGGAGTTAAAAGGCCCGGCCATGAAACTGGCGCAGATTATGTCCCAGTGGGATGACCTGCTGCCCCCAGACCTGGCAAATGAGCTTGCTCGCTTACAGCGTCAAGCAGAACCAATGCCTTGGCCGCGTATCCATGAAGCGTTGCTACTGCAATACGGCGATATTGATCAGTACTTTAGCGATATAGAAGAGCGTCCGTTTGCGAGTGCTTCCATGGGGCAGGTGCATAAAGCAGTAACTCATGCAGGTGAAACCGTGGTGCTGAAAGTGCAGTACCCTGGGCTGGCGGATGTGTTGGAAAGCGATCTTAAACAGGTCAAACGGATCATGAGCTTGGGTCGCTGGTTTAAAGTGCCTCAAGCGCGTTTGGATGCGCTATTTGAAGAGTTAGCGGCAGGGCTGCGTGAAGAATTGGATTATCACGCCGAAGCACGGGCGCTGGCTCGCTATCGCGAGCGGTATCAGGATAACCCTCAGTTAGTCATACCCGAACCACTGTTTGAGTTATCCGGGCAGCATGTGTTGGCGATGCGTTACGTGGGTGGCACACCACTGCGGGATTTAGAAAACACTGATGATGGCACTCGTCAGAAAGTGGCCGTGGCGTTGGCTGATTGGATTACCGAGGAGCTGTTTACCTACGGTGAGCTGCATGCCGACCCCCACGCCGGTAACTTTGCGGCGGATGCCGAAGGGCGCTTGGTCATCTACGATTTTGGTGCGGTCATACCTGTGCCCGAAGCGCGGCTAAAAGCCATGATGCAGCTATTAGATGCCACCCTTGCGCAAGATCCGATGGCAATGGATGATGCGTTAATGAAAATGGGCGGCCGCCAGGGGCAGGGCGCGCCACTGGCACTTTATCGAGAGTCCGCTGAGTGTGTGTCACCCCTATTCTCCCCTGGTGAGCAGGACTTCAGCGATGTGCGGGTACACCGCCGCCTGCGCGAGCTAACGCCAAAAGTGTGGGCCGCCATGGATCGGCTGCAGCCGCCTGCGGATACGTTGCTGCTCTCCCGGGCACTGAATGGGCACTATTGGAACTTAGTACGTCTGAAAGCGCGTCTGGATATGCATACGCGCACCGAGCCGCTGCTAGCCTGGGCGCGTAGACCTTAACTAATTGCCGCTGCGGGAGCGCCGCCTGTCATGCTAGACTATTGCGCTTTTCAATCGCGTTTTGAAGACAGTGGAGACGGCAATGCTGGCGGTATGGGTCGATCAACTGCTGGGATTTGCCTCTGGGGCACTCTCGGCAATTAGGAAGCAGGAACACTACCCCGATTTTATGACCTGGGTACGTGCCGAAGGCGCAGATTCGTTTAATGGCGATGTGGCAACTGCCCAGGCGCTTGCGCCTATTTTATGGTCGCAAACGCCGCTAGAGCGGCTTAATTTTGCGAACGAACCATTGGCCACCCCAGGGCGTAACGAGCCTTGCTGGTGTGATTCAGGGCGTAAATTCAAACAGTGCTGCTACCGCGTTGACTTCCCCACGGATATTCCTGAGCAGATGATGTGGATGCTTTCCCTGCGTGAGTGGAAAGGCGCTACGCTGAAAGCGGCGCTGGAAAGTCAGCAAGCACCTGCCCAGGCGTTATTAGAAGCCGGGCTAATTGCTGCTGAAAGCGGTCAAACCGGTCGTTCAATGCAGATTCTTGAGTCACTGTTCGACGGTAGTGATTGGTCGCGACTGCCGGAGCAGGCCGAGCCTGCTTTCGAAATTCTGTTAGATATCTATCAAGAGCGCGGGTTTACCCGCAAACGTGCTGACCTGCTTGATGACGTTATGGAACGCGGTCCACTGTTTTTGCGCGGTGTGGCGCTTGAGCGGTTGTGCCTCATGCACCTGGATAACGATGACTTAGACAGCGCCCGCGCTGCGTTCGTGAAAGCCCAGCAGGCACTACCGGACTCACCGACGCTAGCCTACATTGAAGCCATGTTGCTGCTGCATGAAGGTCATGAGGAAGAGGCCAAAGAGCGAGCTAACTTCTGGTACCGTCGCTTGGTTCGCCAGGGCGACTTGGATGAAGAGCAGCTCGAATTTCTGGCTGCTCTAGCTGAAAATCCTGGTGCCACCTTGGCCGACCAGCTGTTGAGCGCCGAAGAAGATATGGCGACGCCGCTAGTATCGCTACAGGCGCTGTTGTCGGCACTTCCAATCGCACCGAAGCTTACCATTGAGCAAGATGCCGATTCCGGTAGGTTGCACTACACAACCACTGCTCGTGAAGAAACCCTGTTTGCGGCTTGGCACGAACAGTTTCAAGTCATGGTCGATGAAGAGGTCGCCTTGGGCTTTCGCGATGACCCCTGGGGCAACGCGATAGAGTGGATGTCTGAGCTATGTGCCCACCCAGAATGGTTAGATGCGCCCCAGGTAGTGCAAGATTTAACGTTAGCGCTGACCAGCCGCTTTGGTAGCCTGCCGTGGATGGCACCGAGCCTGCTGGAACCCCTGGCACTGCGCCTTTCCCGCTGGTTAGAACAAGCCCGTGCAGCCGGTGACGGCAGCCTGTGTTGGGATGATGCCGATAACGCCATGCTGCTGCGTACTGGCCTTGCACTGGTGGTGGGCATGGAGCGCGGAGCGCGCCAGCACTCACGCGAGTTGGCTGAAGAGCTGCTAGCTATAGATCAGGAAGATAGCCTTGGGTTGAGAGAGCTAGTGCTTGACCAATTGCTGCGGGATGACCGCAATGAAGAAGCGTTAGCGCTCACTGATGAGCCACAAAAGGACGATGGTTCTTTAGAGCTGGGGTTATTGATGGGCCGTACGCTGGCGCTATATCGTTTGGAAAACCACGATGCCGCCGAAGCAGCGTTGGCGGATGTGATCGCCCATAATCGCTATGCGCTTGAGCTTTTGTGTGCAGAGAATCCACGGCCTTCTATGCCCCATGCGGATGGTCAGGTAGATCCCGGTTCCCGTGCGGAAGCATGGCAGTATCGTACGTTGATGCGTGACCAGTGGCGCACCACGCCAGGCGCGCTGGCGTGGTTGGCGGATCATCGCTAGTTTTATTTTGCTTCTGCGATCACTGGGGTAGGCACCAATTGCTTATCTCGGCTGATCCAGATGGCTAGCAGAATGGCGGGTAAGCCGAGCAGGGTAGCCACTACGAAGAAGGTGGCGTATCCCTGAGCCGTGACGACCAGCCCGCCAAAACCGCTCAGAAACTTTCCTGGTAGCGTCATTAACGACGAAAACAGTGCGTATTGGGTGGCGGTATAAGCCCGCGAGGTTAAGCTGGAAAGAAACGCAATAAAGACAGCGCTGGCTAAGCCGTTGGCAAGGTTGTCGCCAATAATGGTGACGACCAGCATAGGAAGCTGATTACCTATCAATGCTAACGCGGCAAACAGCAGGTTGGTCACCATGACAAAGCCTGCGCCAATGATTAGCAGTGGCCCAATGCCGTAGCGAGCGACCAGCAAACCACCAAGAATGCCCCCTGTAATGCTCATGGCAATACCAAAAATATTGGTGACGTTGGCGATGGTGGCCAGTGAAAAGCCTAAATCGATATATAGCGGATTTGCCATAGAGGCCATGGCAAGGTCGCTAATTCGGAACACCGCGATAAACACTAAAATGCCCAACGCCTTCACCCCATAGCGGCGGAAGAAGTCGGTGAAAGGGCACACAATGGCACCAATCACCCAAGCACCTAGACGTCGCAAAACTTTCGGTTGGCCACGGCTGGCACGAATGAAGGCGCGTACTTTGGGTTCGTGAATGAGCTGAACTGTCAGCGATGCGCGCTTAGGTTCAGGTCGAATGAGTACGGTGAGCACGCCAATGCCCACAAGCGCAGCCATGCAGAGATACGCTGCGTTCCAGGAAATCGCGGATGCCACATAAAGCGCCCCTGCTCCTGCGGCTAACAGCCCCCCGCGGTAACCGATAATATAAGTAGAGGCCATTGCGGCTTGTACATCGTCATCCGCGGATTCGATGCGGTACGCGTCAATGGCGATATCCTGTGTGGCCGAGCCAAAGGCTACCAGCAGCGCAAAGGTTGCTACCCAGCCTAGGTTGCCTACCGGACTGACTCCCGCTAAGCCAATTAGCCCAGCTGCAATCATCCCCTGGGCAAGCAGCATCCAGCCACGTCGTTGGCCAAACGTGCGGGTCAGGATCGGAAGTGCAAGCCGGTCAACGATAGGCGCCCAAAAAAACTTGATTGAGTAGAGCATGCCAATCCAGGCAAAGAAGCCAATCGCGGCAACTTCTACACCGTCACTGCGTAGCCATGCAGAAAGGGTTGAGAACACCAGTAAAAAAGGCAGGCCTGCAGAAAAACCTAGAAACAGCATGGTGATGACAGGCGCACGACAGTAAATACCTAGCGCATCCAGCCAGCTGCGCTGGGGAATAGGGGTGGGCATGTTGGTTAACACTCCAGGAAAGAAAACGTCTGCATCGAGGCCCGCTAAAAACCGGTCAGTGGTAGACTAGGCCTGATATCCATGACAAAGCCGATAGCTTACCGGAGAGGAGTTTTCAATGTCGATTACAGCCCATCAGGTAGTCACTTTACACTACGTGTTAAGCGATGTGCTTAGCGATGGCAGTACCCGCGTGCTAGATGACTCCAACGCGCGTGATAAGCCCTTAGAGTATCTCCATGGACACGATAATATTTTGCCCGGTTTAGAGAGTGCCTTGGAAGATAAAGCCGCTGGAGATGAGCTGCGTGTCACGCTTGCGCCTGCTGATGCCTACGGCCTCCGTAATGAAGACTTGGTGCAGGAGGTGAGCCGTGCGTCGTTTGGCAGCGCGACGCTTGAACCAGGTAGCCGTTTCCAAACAGAAGGTGAAGCAGGCCCGCAAATTGTCACGGTGATGAGTATTGATGGTGACATGGTAACGGTCGATACAAACCATCCGCTGGCAGGTCACACGCTTCGCTACCAAGTAAACGTGCTGGATGTACGAGATGCAACCCGTGCAGAGCTAGCTAAAGGCCATCCTCTACCGCCGGGAACTGAACACAGTAAAGTAGAAGATCGAAAAGTGCTTTAGCTGCAAGTTTTAGGGCTTTAAGTTTCACAGGCTTTAAGTTTCACAGGCTTTAAATCTTCGGCGTGCTCAAAATTGACAGCGTATTTTGAAGCTGCAGCGTACTTTGAGCGCTAAAAACTGACCCATATCAAGTTCCTGACAGGCCGCAAATAACCCCGCTGAAAAGCTTGACCCAGGTCAGCTTCCTGCCGCTATCAACGCACTAGGATGGTGTCATACATCACGGCAGGAGGGGATCACCATGTACTGGGATGATACTGTTATTTTCGGTCTAGTTACTGTCGCGTTAATGATTGCTTTTATGATTGGTTGGGTAGGTTTTATTGTACGCGACCATCTCCGTAAGGATGAACGTAAAAAGCATTAACGCTGTTTGTGATGACAGTCGTCAGGGGAGGGGGCTTGCTTTTAACAGCGAGCTTCCTGTTGCCGGCCCAATTGGGCCGGCTTTTTTTGTTGATTAAAAACTGTTTCCGAGTATTCGCATTAACCGTCTGGTAAAGTATCTGGCAGCACAATAAGGCACTGTATCGCCAGGAAGCCATTTGCCATGAATGCTGTTACTTCAATCGTTGCCATACGCTGTTGCGCTCTTCATTATTTCAAGGTCAGTGTTGTCTGCGTCCTACTATTACTTAGTTGGCTATCAATGCCGGCCTATTCTCAGTCATTAAGCGTAATTAATGGCGAAAAAACCACAACGCTTTCTCTTAACGAGTTGCGCCAACAGTCTACGATTACCTTGTCAATATTTGATCCTTTTCAAGGGCGAGAAGTTGATATGCACGGACTTGAGTTCCGTCGCTTTCTCATTAATCAGTTTGGCGAAGTTCCCCCTGCATTGCGCTTTACGGCATGGGATGATTACGAAGTGACATTAAGTGGCTGGAATGATCCTAAGTGGTTAATGGTAACGGAAGAGAATGGAGAGCCGCTTACGTTGCGTTCGCGAGGGCCGTTGCGGCTGGTTGAGCAGGCTTATGATGATCAGCGTGATATCGAGAATTTACGTGAATTCAATGATTGGATATGGATGATTCGAAGTATTGAGGCGCGTTGGTGATTATTGAACCGCCATCTTGCCCACCTGCCGTGCCTACACCACCACCTAGTCCTTTAGGTAGGAAGCGGCGCTATGTAACGTGGCTATCATTGAGCCTTATGAGCTTTATGGCATTGATGGTGGTTATTGTTTATGAGGCGCGATGGGTATATCCAGAAATACAAGCTTACTTCAGCCAAACCGGCAATTTGACTGGGCAGCAATTGGCTACCAGATCGCGGGGATATTTACAGCTCGCCCAGCAACATTTGTTAAGCGAACAGGCTTTTGACGATCAACAACGACAAACGGTTAGGCTTAATCTCGATCTTGCCTATGGACTAATTGACGTTGAGATATATCGTCAAAAGTACAGTTGTACTCAATCAAGTTTACAAACCCTAACTTTACTAACAGAGCGCCTTAAAGAAAATGCCGTGACACCCTTTGATGCCGCGGCCGAACTGTTGGGACCAATTGATTGTTTAACAAACATTGAGATGAACCAGCTCGACCTGCGTGGTATGGCAATTAATAAGTTTTCTAAGAGCACCCGGCGGCATAATCAGGTTCTCACCTATTCGAGTATGGTGATTTTTGCGCTAGGCCTGCTGTTTTGGCTAATGCATGAGCGCCAGCTGCGGCGAACAGAGCGCGCTACTAAGCAAACAATGGCCTGGATGCAGCAAGCGATGCGCGATCCGCTGACGGGGATAGGTAACCGTAGTGCGCTTCATCAGGATGTCGCCGCCAAAGAGGGGGCAGCGCTTGCTTTGATCTTGGTCGATATCGACTTCTTCAAACAGTACAACGATTCCTTGGGGCATCCTGAGGGGGATCAACTGTTAAGGCGCTTAGCCAGCCTCTTAAAACATGTACTTGGAAAAGATGCAAAACTGTACCGGTTAGGGGGCGATGAGTTTGCGGCCGTATTGCCTTGTGATGAAGATGCAATCTTGATTGGCTACTGTGAACAATTGACGTCTGCTTTAGAGCAGGCTGATTTCAAACACCCCACGCATCCGGACAATGAAAGGGTCACCTTGAGTATTGGGGCGGCGCGCTTTACCGCAGGGAAAACCACCTTTCCAAGCGCTTACAAATATGCTGATAAAGCGCTTTACCAAGTAAAGAGCGCAGGCCGTAATGATTGGCAGATTACTGTGGCTGCATAATGTTTTCACAAAACGCTGAGGTATAGTTAAAAAAAGTAAACAATGGGAAAGTAACGCTCAATCGGTGGTTTGACGAGTGCTTCGACGCTAGGATTGTTTTTAAAACAGCGTTTCATAACCTTTTCTAGCGACTAATCCGGAGTGCTGATATGAGCAATGAAGCCGATTCCCTGCTGAATAAGCGGCGTTCACGCCGACAAGTTTTAGCAAGCTTAGGGCTTGGTGCCGCTGCACTTTACGTAGCCCCTACGCTGTTATCCATGGGGCAAGCTGAAGCGCGTGATCATCACTCCCGTTCACGTTACTCGCGGCCCAGTTATTCAAGACCCAGTTATTCAAGACCCAGCTATTCAAGACCTCGTTATTCTAAATCACGGCATTCTCGCCCTTACTACTCTCGCCCACAGCGTTCTCGCTGGGAACGAGATGGTGTGATTGAGATTCACATAAGTCGTTTATTACCTCGCTGGTAGGGGGGTGTCGTGTCTGCCACATCGATTGCTGTTGATTATGCGCTGGAAAATATTGGCCCTTGCATACGTTTGATTGATGCAGAGCACCTGCTGCCAGTGATCCATCAGGCCATGCCTGGCTGGCGGCTAACGCCCTGTGAGGCTCAGCAGCAAGCACCTTCTATTTGTGTTTGGCGTCATCCTAAAGGTTACTGGCAGGAAGCACCGGCACTACCGGGTGGTATGTTATTAGATACACCAGCGGGAACCGCATGCAGCGTGATTGCTGATTTAGCGGGTGCTTATCTGCGCCACCATCCAGAGCATATTGGACTTCACTGCGGGGCGGTAGAGGTTAATCAACAGCTAGTAATATTTCCGGATAGTCATCGAGCGGGCAAAAGCACGCTCACGGCGGCGTTTGCTGCAGCTGGTTATCGGGTGTTCGGCGATGATGTGCTGGCACTCAATCGCGGTGGTGAAGGAATAGCGCTGGGCGTTGCACCTAGGTTGCGTTTGCCGTTGCCCGAGACTCTAGCGTCTGAGTTTCATCAGTTTGTTGCTAACCACTTAGGGCCTCATGATGATCGCTATGGCTACTTAGCGTTAAACGAGCAGCAGCTGGCATCGCATGGGGTGCGCTGTCCGCTAGGCGCCATACTCCTTATTGAGCGCGATGAATCGATTAGTGAGCCACAGCTTGTACGTCTGCAGCCGGGAGATGGGTTATGGCAGTTGTTGCAGCAGAATTTCGCTGAGCATGAGTCGGATCAAACGTTGATTGAACGCTTTTTGCCACTCTTAAAAGGTTTGCCGTGCTTTTTAATGCGTTACCGAGATGCTTACGAAGCGGCAACGTGGCTGGCAACTGAGATAGATAACGATGGGTTTCTTGACGGTGCTGTAGCGACGAATGTGTGTCGTCGCCAAACTGAGCCTGAGGCGTTCAAACAGAGCTATGTGTTGGCACCAAACGACACGCGCAGCTGGCAAATCAGCCCAGTGGCTCATGAGTTTCCATTGGGTGAAGAGCTGTTCGTCATTGCGAAAGAGGGCGGCGAAATCCATCGTTTGAATATGACGAGTAGAGCCGTGTGGGCATTACTGCAGCATGAGGCTCTATGCCAAGATGACATTGTTGATACTTTGGTGGCTTTTTTTGTTGGTGCTAGCAGGCAAAATATCAAGCGGGATATCTGCCATTTATTGGGCCAACTAGTCAGCTTAGGGTTAGTGCAGCCTGTCGCCGATTAACGCCAATCATCTCGCCATACTTTTAGTACCCGTTCTGGGTACCATGTTTGTCCTAGGCTGCCGTTATAACGAGCCAATGCGCGAGTGAAGTCACCGCGTTCGACGGCGAGGTAGTGAGCTAAAATGGTGCAGCCATAACGCAGATTACGATTAGGATCGCTAAGGTTGTCTATTGGCAGGCCAAGCTCTTCGACCCAGAAAGGCATAATTTGCATGAGTCCGATGGCACCAGCAGACGAGACTGCATCGGCTTTAAAGGCACTTTCTACTTGAATTAGTGATAGCACGAGGTCAGGGGGTAACCCGGCTAAATGAGCTTCTTGATACAGACGTTTTAGTAACTCGTGTCGCTCATCGGGGTCACGGATAAACCGTGACAGTGGCGCATCCATGCGGCTACGCCACTGTTGCAACTGCCGCTGAGAATCAGACGTTTGTTGGTGGGCAGCATCAAGAGTCAGTCGCAGCGGAGACGCCACTGCGCTGGCCATAGGCAAGGCAGCGAATACAATGCTGCCTGCCAAGACCCACCCGTTCATCCAGCGCAAACATCTTACTATTGCGCCCAGCAACATGAAAAGCTGCCTTATCCGTTGTTACTCAGACCCGCTTGCTCGCGAAGAAAATCGACGATTTGATCGGCGGGAACCATGGTTGCCTCACTGTCTCGACGGCCTTTGTATTCAAGTTCACCGTTATCCAGGCCTCGGTCACCAATCACTAAGCGGTGGGGTACGCCCATCAGTTCCAAGTCGGCAAACTTCACACCGGGGCGTGTGTCTCGGTCGTCAAGCAGCACGTCTAAGCCCGCCGCTGTTAGTGCTTGGTAGAGCCGTTCGGACTCTTCGCGCACACGTTGTGATTTGTGGGCATTCATCGGTACCAGCGCTACTTGGAACGGTGCGATGGCGTTTGGCCAGATAATGCCTGAATCATCATGGTTTTGCTCAATGGCAGCAGCTACCACGCGAGTAACGCCGATACCATAGCAGCCCATCCACGGGTGACTAGTTTTGCCGTTGTCGCCCAGTACTGTCGCGTTCATTGCTTCGGAATACTTTTGTCCAAGCTGGAAGACGTGACCCACTTCTATGCCTCGTTTGATAGAAAGCGTGCCTTTACCGTCTGGCGAAGGGTCACCTTCTACAACGTTACGTAGATCGGCAACTTGGGGCAGAGCCACGTCACGCTCCCAGTTAATGCCGAAATAGTGCTTGCCATCGACATTTGCGCCAGCACCAAAGTCGCTCATAAGTGCCACGCTGCGATCGATAATAATCGGCATATTTAGGCCGACCGGTCCAAGTGAGCCTGGGCCAGCGCCAACCACGGCGCGGATTTCTTCTTCGTTCGCCATGGTAAGCGGAGCGGCTACCTGGGGCAGGTTTTCAGCTTTGACCTCATTAAGCTCATGGTCACCACGGATCAACAGAGCAATCAGGCCACCTTCAGCAGCATGCACCATCAGCGTTTTAATGGTTTTCTCAATAGGCAGGCCATGCTGCTCTACTAGGGCGGCAATTGTCTTAGCGTTAGGCGTATCAACCAGGTGCATCTCTTGGCTAGGGGCTGCGCGCTCGACGTTGCTGCCTAACGGCGCGGGCAGAGCCTCTGCTTTTTCCATATTAGCGGCGTAATCGGAGGCGTTGGAGAACACGATATCATCTTCGCCTGAGTCGGCTAGTACGTGGAACTCGTGGGAACCAGTGCCGCCAATTGAGCCGTTATCAGCAATCACAGGACGGAAATCGAGACCCAAGCGGGTGAAGATGCGTGTATAGGCATCATACATCGTCTGGTAGGTCTCTTTGAGAGAGGCTTCATCCAAGTGGAAGGAGTAAGCATCTTTCATAATGAATTCGCGAGAACGCATCACCCCGAAGCGAGGGCGAATCTCGTCACGAAACTTAGTTTGAATTTGGTAGAAATTAATCGGCAGCTGTTTGTAGCTGGCAATCTCTTTTCGCACCAAATCGGTAATGACTTCTTCATGGGTCGGGCCTACGCAGTAGTCACGTTCGTGGCGATCTTTCAGGCGCAGTAGTTCCGGACCGTACTGCTCCCAGCGGCCAGACTCTTGCCATAGGTCAGCTGGTTGCACGGCGGGCATTAATACTTCCTGAGCGCCGGCACGGTTCATCTCTTCGCGGACAATGGCTTCAACCTTACGCAACGTGCGTAGGCCAAGAGGCAGCCACGTATAGAGGCCAGAGGTAAGACGACGGATCATACCGGCGCGCAGCATTAACTGGTGGCTGATGACTTCAGCGTCGGCCGGAGTTTCTTTTAATGTCGCAATCAATAATTGGCTGGCGCGCATGGGCGTGAGCATTCCTTGTTGGTAGGGGTGATGCTTAATCGTTTAGTAATGTAGCGCTTAAACTAGCGTTGAATGCGGCATTGTACGGCTAAGCGAGTATGGCGGCAAAATCCTACGTTAACAGCTTGGCGTGTGTTGGTAATCAAATGTGTTAAACTTGCTCAGTTTTGTGGTTCGATAGCAATGGCCAAACAACAGCATCTTCTTCACGCTATCGGTACGTTAGGACTTTGAGGGAACCTTCATGCAGCAAGCAGTACGCCGTTGGTTAACGGGGGCCGTTGTTGGTGTCTCCATTGTAACGTTAAGTGGTTGTGGAACGCTCTTTCATCCTGAGCGTAAAGGACAAATGAGCGGTAATGTTGACCCAGTGGTGGCGATCGCTAACGGTGTCGGCTTACTGTTTTTTATTGTGCCAGGCGTTATCGCTTATGCCGTGGATTTCTCTAATGGCACTATCTACTTACCAAGTGCTAGCAGTGCATCGGTAGATATTCACCACTTAGACGACGCTATGGACGTAGCTTCGCTAGAGAAGCTACTGTCAGATAAAGCGGGGCAGCCGGTTAGTTTGGAAAACGAATTATTGATGATGGAAGAAGTGGCAAGCCTGGATGAAGCGTTAGCCATGGTGCGTATGTCGGGCGTACTGGATGAAGAACGCCTCGCTACAATGTAATTCGTAAACCGCACGTCATTCCCGAGTCACCGCACGTCATTCCCGAGTGGGGTAATCGGGAACCCACCTTGACCTTGGCTTACCGCAGTCTAAAACCCCAGGTCAACATGGATTCCCGCTAAGGGCCTGCGGGAATGATGAGGGCGGCTCGGAGGGCTGGGGTGGAATCACCGTCAGGCACTTATTAATCAAAAAAACAGCCCATCGGCTAATGCCCGTCAGGCTTAACTGACGGGCATTAGCCCAGTAGTGAACGCTCTGGGGGCATTTTTTATCGTATTGTTATTACATGAATAGTTATTGCATGAATAACATACCGCTAATGCTTTGGAGCATTTGTCAGCTTTAGAACCACCAAGCCCGCCACAAGCCCCCAAAATGCGCCGCCGATACCTAATAAAGTGATGCCAGAGCCGGTTAGTAAAAAGGTAACAATGGCAGCATCTCGCTGCCCACTATTTTCAAATGCATTCGCTAACCCCCCACTTAATGTGCCAAGTAACGCTATACCTGCCAGCGACATAACGAGGACGCTGGGAAGCGCATTGAAGATACCGGTAACTGTGCCCCCAAAGATTCCCATCGAGATATAGAACACGCCCGCTGCAACGCCTGCGGTATAGCGTTTAAGAGGGTTCGCATGGGCATCAGGCCCTATGCAGACTGCTGCGCTAATGGCCGCCATATTGAATGCATAGCCACCAAAGGGTGCAAGTAAAAGCGTAGCACCCCCTGTCCAACTAATGAGTGGCGAACTGTTTGGCTGATAGCCTGCTGCTCGCAGAACTGCTACGCCAGGTAAATTTTGAGTCGCCATGGTAATGACAAACAGAGGGATGCCAATGCTGATCAGTGTTGTCAGCGAGAAGGCTGGCGTAGTGAAAACGGGTACGGTAGGTGCTAACGGAATGCTGTGGACGTTTAGTTGGCCCTGCCAAAGGGCAATAGCAATGCCAATTAACAGCACGCCAGGCACTGCAAGCGTTGGCCAAAGGCGTCGACCTGCTACCCAAGCGGCCAACATGGCCAGTGGTAGTAGCCATTGGCTTTCCATAACGTTAAACAGCTCTAAGCCAAAGCGCAGCAGAATACCTGCTAGTAGTGCCGAGGCGATTGCGCTAGGGATATAACGCATCAAGCGCTCGAATAAACCTGTTACGCCGCATAGCGTAATGAGCAGCGCGGAGAATAGAAAGGCACCGATGGCTTCATCAAGTGGAATGCCAGGAAGATTAGTTGCCAAAAAAGCCGCGCCTGGCGTTGACCACGCGGTTAATAAAGGCATTCGATAGCGTAGCGATAAGCCTATTGAGGTTATGCCCATGCCAATGCCTAGTGCCCATAGCCAAGAGCTAATTTGCGCAGTGCTAGCACCTGCCGCGGCTGCCGCCTGGAAAATGATTGCCGCTGAGCTTGTGTAGCCGATAGTAACCGCAACGAAACCTGCGGTGACCGACGAGAGACTAATGTCTCGCCAAAATGCGGTTTTATGGCTTTTTGTGGGCTGCAGGGACGACGGGGCTTCCATGTATGTACCTCACTTGCGCTTAAAATATGCGTTATAACGCACAATGTGCAAGACTACCATTGTGCGCTATAGCGCACAATGGTCGGTTTACGCCCAAGTCGGTATGTTGTTATCTAACCAGCGTAATGAGCCGGATTAGGGACACTTGGAAAGCGAGGTGGATGGGCTTGCATATAGGCATAGCATGCCCGGAGAACGCGAATATCATCATACTTACCGCCTGCAAGCTGGAAACCAACGGGAAGCCCTTGTTCTGTGAATCCGCATGGCACCGATGCAGCAGGTTGTTGGCTGAGGTTAAAGGGGTAGCTAAAAGATGCCCATTCTTCCCAATCACGCATCTTGCTGCCGGGAGGCACTTCATGATTGATCTCAAAGGCCGGTAGTGACACGGCTGGCGTCATTAAAAGATGGTAGTGCTGATTAAAATATTCTAGGCGTTGCGTTAGCGCGGCTCGATCAGTTAATGCACGGAACAATTCAACTGCTGACCACGCTTCGGCTTGTTTTGCATTAGCGACCAAGCCTGGATCTAGCAATTCACGTTGCTCGCTGCTCATCTGTGACCACTGTTGCAATGAAGCGGTAAACCATAGCTTGCGAAAAGTATCGAGCGGAGAATCAAAGCCAGGATCTACCTCAACAACGTTTGCACCAAGATCTGCAAGCTTATCAGCCGCTTCTCTTACCCGCTGTGCTACTTGAGGATCCACCTTGGCAAAACCAAGATCTGCTGAAAAACCAATTCGCAAACCATCTAAACTTCTTCCTAAGTCTTCACCCCAGCAGCTAGGCTGGCCACGTGCTGCATAAGGGTCGCGATAATCATAGCGACCCATTACGTTAAGCATACTAACCGCATCTTCCACGGAGCGAGTAAGCGGGCCCAGATGGGAAAGACTTGGCTCCTTAGCCGGTGGCCACTGTGGTGTCCAGCCGAATGTAGGTTTAAAGCCAAAGACGCCGTTAAAGGCTGCAGGGATACGGATAGATCCGCCTGAGTCGCCGCCTTGATGTAAAACGCCCATATTAAGAGCTGCTGCCACTGCCGCACCGCCAGAGGAGCCACCAGCGGTTAGGCGTGTATCCCAGGGATTCGCGGTGGCCCCAAAAACGCGATTATCTGTCACTGCCTTCCACCCAAACTCAGGCGTATTGGTTTTTCCCAAAATAATGGCTCCTGCTTCACGCAGCATACGCGCAGGTGGGGCATCGGTATCACAGAGTGCCTCCGAAGTCGTCAATGAGCCCTCGCGGCAAGGCATGCCTGCCACCTGAGTCAGATCTTTTAGAGAAACTGGAATACCGTCTATTGGGCTTAATGGCTTTCCTTGGCCCCATCGTCTAGCAGACGCTTTAGCAGCACGTTCAGCCCCTTCAGCGTCAACATACACATAGGCATTTACTTGTTGGTTAAAGCTTTCAATTCGTTCAAGAGCTGCACGGGTAGCCTCTAAGGGGGAGGCTTTGCGGGATTTGAATAATTTAGCCAACGATTGCGCATCCATCAGGCCTAAATCATTGTCGTTCACGTGTCGCTCCTTGCAATTGAGGCTTAAAAGAGGTTGCTAAGCTAAATAACTAGCGTCACTACAAGCCTAGGCAAGTGGATGGAAGTCTGCAAAAGAGACCAAGATGCTCTCTAAGCAATGTGTTGCTTTTATTGATCAGTCGATACACTAGTATGCTTAACAAAAAGGAGACCACACATAGTGAGTGACCCCCATACCATTGCCGAGCACATTGCGGGAACCGTGAAAAAACTACGTAAAAATCGTGGTTGGAGCCTAGATCGCGCGGCGGGTGAAACGGGTGTGAGTAAAGCCATGCTGGGACAGATAGAGCGCGGTGAGTCTAGCCCTACCATCTCAACGCTTTGGAAGATTGCCAGTGGCTTTCGAGTGTCGTTTTCAACCCTGTTTGATGGTGATAAACCAGCGTTAGGCGAACTACATAGAGATGGCTGGGAGTCCGTTTGGGGCGATGATAGCGCGGGCATGCAAGCGCGGCTGCTTTTCCCTTATGACCCGCTGCTGGGCTTTGAAATGTTCATGATTGAGCTAGCGCCAGGGGCGATCAGTGAGTCCTCTCCCCACGCCAGCGGTGTGGTAGAACACATCGTCGTTGTCGAGGGTGAAATGGAGCTGCGCATAGACGAGCGCTGGCAAACGCTGCGGGTAGGCGAGGGACTGCGTTTTTTTGCAGATCGCCCACACGCCATGCGAAACAGCGCTACGACGCGGCTACGCTTTCATGATGTGATTCACTATTTGCCAGGCGCTGCGTCAGGCGCTTGAGCACCGGGCACTTGAGTACCGGGCACTTGAGTACCAGGTACTTGAGCACGTAGCCAATTGAGTTCGTCAGCCCAAATGCTGGGTTCGACGGTTTCCAAAATCATCGGTATGTCATGAATGCGTTCGTCT
The DNA here is from genome assembly GCF_002082565.1 of Halomonas sp. GT. Lineage (NCBI taxonomy): Bacteria > Pseudomonadati > Pseudomonadota > Gammaproteobacteria > Oceanospirillales > Halomonadaceae > Halomonas > Halomonas sp. GT. The sequence goes on along the minus strand of NZ_CP020562.1, from coordinate 2,274,670 downwards.
TGCATGATCGTTGTGAATGCATCCAATCCGATATTGCCTTTACCTAAGCTGTGGTGGCGGTCTACACGGCTTGCGAAGGTGCTCTTGGCATCGTTTAAATGCATACCGCGTAAATACTCAAAGCCGACCACCTTGCCTAGTTCATCCAATGTTGCCTTGGTGGCCTCGGCGGTGCGTAAGTCATACCCCGCGGCGAAGGCGTGACAAGTATCAATACAAACGCCAACACGCGTTTTATCATCGACGTGGGCAATAATTTCCGCTAAATGCTCGAAGCGCCAGCCGAGGTTGGTTCCTTGCCCAGCGGTGTTTTCAATCACTGCCGTGACACCTTGCGAGGCTAGCAGTGCTTCGTTGATGGAGTCTGCGATGCGCTTCAGACAGTCGTCTTCGCTAATTTTGTTCAGATGACTGCCAGGGTGGAAGTTCAATAACGTGAGGCCTAGTTGCTCACAGCGCTGCATTTCGTCTAAAAACGCAGCGCGTGATTTTTCAAGCCCAGCAGTTTCCGGGTGGCCTAAGTTAATTAGGTAGCTGTCGTGGGGTAAAATTTGTTCCGGACCAAAACCATAGGTTTGGCAGGCTTGTTTAAACGCTTCAATGGCCTCGTCGGTCAGTGGTTTACCTTTCCACTGTCGCTGGTTTTTGGTGAAGAGAGCAAAGCCGTTTGCGCCGATTTCTACCGCACGGAACACTGCTTGATCCGCGCCACCCGCTGCGCTTACATGGGCACCAAGATAGTGCATAGTTTTCCTTAGGTAGAGTATTGGGTAGTGGCGAATTTAACCGTGTCGACGTCGATTATTCAAATAGCGTTGAAATGCTACAGGCTCATCAGTAATCGCGCTGGCTATTCCCCATCCCCAGCGGCTTTCAAAAGCACTGGGGTCGTTGGCGGTATAGCATAAAATTTCATAGCCATCTCTGCGCATGGCAGCGGCCTGTGTGTGTTTTAAGCGCGGCCAATGAGGGTGAATACTAAAGGCATCGATGGCTTCACATTGGTCACGCCAAGTTGGCGGTGTGCTGCCAAACAGTACGCCTAACGCAAGTGTTTCTTTTGGTGCAATGTGGCGGCATCGAGCTAGCGCCCGAGCATCAAACGAGGACACAATCAGCCGTTCGGCGGGCAGTGTTGCTAATACGATTGGTAAGACGGTATCCACCAAGGCAATGGGGTCACGGCCTTTGTTTACCTTGATCTCTAAATTCACCCCCATGTTGAGTTCGTTCAATAGCGCCAGCATGGCCTCTAGACTTGCCATCTTTTCACCTGCAAACGTATCGCCAAACCAGCTGCCGACGTCAAGCTGTTGCGCATACTGCCATGTCAGGTTAGCAAGGTCGCCGCGGCTATCGGAGCAGCGGCTAATATCGCTATCGTGCCAGATAACAGGGGTGCCATCGCCCAAAAGCTGAACGTCCAATTCCACCCAGGTTGTCCCAGCTTGATGAGCGGCACGCACTGCCGTTAGGGTGTTTTCAGGTGCGGCGGCCGAGTATCCGCGATGGGCTATAAGCGTAGGCAAACAGATTGCTGGGTGCGTCATAGTCTGTCCGTTTGAGAGTAACCGATAAGCATTGTTATCAACATTTTTCAGATAGTCTAGCATGGGTGCATGACAGCACTATGTCCTGTATGACTGGCTAATTGCTTGATTTAGTGCGCACAACGCGGTTGGATAGCCAGCTAAGGCGTATCCAATAATTAACAATGGGAGTTTGCTTAGATGGCTAAACGCATTGAGTTTTCGAAAACGGGCGATTCAGGTGTGTTGGAGTGGGTCGACACCGAACCAAAGGCGCCCGGCAGCGGTGAAGTGCGTATTGCTAATAAAGCGGTAGGTCTGAATTTTATTGATATCTACTTTCGTACGGGGCTCTATCCTGCCCCATCTATGCCTTCCGGATTAGGCACTGAAGGGGCTGGGGTTGTCGATGCCGTGGGTGAAGGGGTTACCCATCTAAAAGAGGGTGACCGGGTAGCGTATGCACAAGGGCCATTGGGTGCCTATGCAGAGATGCATACATTGCCAGCGGCCAAGGTTATTAAGCTGCCGGACTTTATTGATTTTGAAACCGCTGCGGCCAGTATGCTGAAAGGCTTAACCGTACAGTATTTGCTGCGTCAAACTTATGAGTTAAAGGGTGGTGAGACCATTCTTTTTCATGCCGCTGCTGGAGGCGTTGGCTCGATTGCGTGCCAGTGGGCTAAAGCGCTAGGCGTTAAGCTTATCGGTACGGTTAGTTCAAAAGAGAAAGCAGACTTGGCAATGGCTAATGGTGCCTGGGCCACGATCAACTATAGCGAAGAGAATGTGGTAGATCGGGTGCGCGAGCTAACCAACGGTGAAATGTGCGATGTAGTTTACGACTCCGTCGGAAAAGACACCTGGGAAATGTCGTTAGATTGCCTAAAACCTCGTTCGTTAATGGTCAGCTTTGGTAATGCGTCTGGCCCAGTAGACGGGGTGAATATAGGTATTCTGAACCAAAAAGGCGCGCTCTTTGTAACCCGCCCAAGTTTGAACGGCTATGCTGACACCCGTGAACGCTTTGAAATGATGTGCGATGACTTTTTTGGCATGATCGAAAGCGGCAAACTTCGTATTGACGTAGCAAATCGCTACCCGCTTAAGGACGCAGGAAAGGCTCAAGATGCCCTGCAAAGTCGTCAAACAACAGGCTCAACGGTGCTACTACCTTAACGCTTTTAGGTGCATGGCTAAACGACCACTCTTTGTAGCCACTCTTTGCAACAACTCTTTGCCACATAGAGTGAGCTGTTTGGCTTAGTCGTTCTTTAGCTACTTTTTATGAATGCCTGGCCACGCCAGTAATGCCAGTCAGCTTTAACTGACTGGCATTAGGTCACGCCAGGCGTTTTATTGCTCTAACGTTCTTTTTCTTGTTGTGCTCTTCTAGGACTATACGGCCGTATGGCCATCATCTAATGTGTTGCTAATGAGTTGGCGCATCAGCCGAGCGTACCCAACACAAGGAGATGGACCCGCATGACAATGGAAAGCATTGGGCTGGCGCCCAGTACGTTGGTTTTTATCGTTTTGGGATTAACACTTGCCGCTTTTATGTGGGGTCGATTTCGCTATGATCTCGTTGCACTTGCGGCGTTGCTCGGTTCGGTAATGCTTGGGCTTGTGCCCACCGATGACGCTTTTAAAGGCTTTGGACATCCGGCCGTGATTACGGTGGCCGCTGTATTGGTCATTAGCCGAGGATTTGAGCGCTCTGGTGTTGTCGATATCATCGCCAATCAAGTGCTCAAAGTGGGTGAGCGGCTGCTGTTGCAGTTACTGGTATTAGTTGGCACGGTCGTGGTGCTTTCTGGGGTGATGAATAATGTCGGGGCGCTTGCACTGTTGTTACCGGTGGCGATGCGTCTTGCGCGTGAACATAATACGTCGCCATCGCTACTGTTAATGCCACTTGCTTTCGGCTCACTGCTAGGTGGCCTAACCACGCTGATTGGCACACCACCCAACATTATTATTGCCACATACCGGGGTAATATCACCGGTGAAAACTTCGGCATGTTCAGTTTTACCCCGGTGGGGGTGGCTGTTGCGCTAGTCGGTCTGGTGTTTATTGTGCTGGTGGGCTGGCGCTTAACGCCTAAGCGCAGCGGGCAGGCTTCAACCGAAGAAATGTTTGATACTGCTAATTATTTGGTTGAGCTAAAGGTGTCAGAAGAATCACAGGCTAATGGTCTGACACTCCAGCAACTTCATGATGAGCTAGAGGAGACTATCCCTATTCTTGCTGTGGTACGGGAAGATAATCGCCGCGCAGGGTACTCATTTCATGGGGTGCTTCGAGAGGGAGATATTTTGCTGCTGGAAGCAGGGCCTGATGAGCTTAAGCTGCTGGAAGATAAAGTAGGGTTGAGCGCCATTGCGGAACCAGAAGAAGATGAGAAAGACAGTGATGAGGCCGATAGTGAGCATGAGGCTTCACAACCGACGGATGAGCGCCAGCCTGTCAATACGGAAGGTCTGCAGCTTATTGAAGCGGTGGTGCGTAACGATTCAATGATGGTCAATCGAAGTGTACGCCAGCTGCGGTTAAATCAGCAGTTCGGGCTGCATTTAGTTGCGGTAGCTCGGGATGGGGGGCGTTTAAAGCAGCGTCTTCGAGACATTCGTTTTCAAACCGGTGATGTACTTTTGTTGCAAGGCAGTGAAAACGAAATCGCCGATAGCTTAGCGACCCTTGGGTGTTTGCCGCTGGCTAATCGTGAGCTTCACTTAGGTCAACCGCGAAAATTGGCGCTGTCGATCGGTATTTTTGCCCTCGCAATTATTGCAATGCTGTTTGATCTTCTTCCTGCCGCTGTTGCCATGAGTAGCGCGGCGTTGCTATCACTACTGATTGGTGTGCTTCCGCTAAGAGAAGGTTACCAAGCCATTGATGGTCCCGTTATTGTTCTCTTGGCGGCTATGCTGCCGGTGGGGGAAGCGCTTGAAACGAGCGGTGGCGCTGAAATTATTGCTGATGCATTACTACGATTCGGCGTTGAATGGCCCATTATTGTTTCATTGGCAGGGCTATTTATTCTCTCGATGTTGCTTTCCAATGTGGTCAATAATGCCGCTGCCGCATTGTTGATGGCGCCCATTGCCGCCAGTCTTGCAAGTGGTTTTGATGTATCACTTGATCCCTTTTTAATGATCGTGGCTGTCAGTGCCTCATGTGCCTTTCTAACGCCGATAGGCCACCAGTCCAATACGCTAGTGCTAGGCCCGGGCGGCTATCAGTTTGGAGATTATTGGAAGCTCGGTCTTCCACTTTCGTTAGTAGTGATGGTGGTCGCCATTCCTACCATTTTATGGGTCTGGCCGCTTTAATGGAGTAGATACTTAGCGATAAAATGGGGAGGGCTCAATGTTCGTATTATTGAATTTCGAAAATTTGCTACTCTATAGCCCATAGAGAACAGCACTTATACACCAATAAATAACGAACAGGCCGGGCTTATGAACCAACAGTTTCGCCAAGATGCCATCGTCGACCTGGTACGCCAGCATGGCTACATGAGCATCGAGCAGCTGACCGATCACTTTGCAGTGACGCCACAAACCATTCGTCGTGATTTAAACACGCTAGCAAACGAAGGGCGGGTTCGTCGTGTACATGGCGGTGTAGGCGTAGAATCAAGCACTGTTAACACCGCTTACAGCACGCGTAAGACGCTGCATTTAGAGGAGAAAGAGCGGATTGCTCATTGCTTAGCGCAGCAAATTCCTCATCACTCCTCACTATTTATTAATATCGGTACCAGTAACGAGATGATTGCTCAGGCGTTGCTTGAGCATCAGGGCTTAGAAATTATCACCAATAATCTGAACGTGGCAGCCATTCTTCAGCACAAAGAAGATTTCACAGTGATTATTGCCGGTGGGCAAGTCCGCTCACGCGATGGCGGTATTATCGGCGAAGCCACTATCGATTTTATCAATCAATTTAAAGTGGATTACGGGATCATCGGGATCAGCGGTATTGATGAGGATGGTTCGCTACTTGAATTTGATTACCAAGAAGTACGCGTTGCCCAAGCGATTATTGCCAATTCACGGCGCATTTATTTGGCTGCTGATTACTCTAAGTTTCATCGCAATCCGGTGGTGCGGCAGGGCAATATTTCCCAGCTCGATGCTTTATTCACTGATCGAAAACCTCCTGAATCGATTCAGCAGCTGTTATTACAGCATGGTGTCGCGCTGCATATCGCCTAAGCACGGTGCCTGATTTGAGGGAAGGTATGGCTATCGACGTGTTAAGGGTAAAGGAGAGTAGTTTCATACTTGAGCATTTGGGGCGGCTAGAGTAGCCTTGGATGATAATAAAGCGAAACAAAACATACAAAATCGAAAGAACCTACAACAAAGTGAACGTGATATGTCCTCCTTTATTCTCGCCATTGATCAAGGTACGACCAGCTCGCGCGCCATTTTATTTGACCGCCAAGGTCAAATAGAGGCGGTTGCTCAACAGGAATTCCCTCAGCACTTCCCCCAAGATGGGTGGATAGAGCATGATCCCGAAAATATTTGGGAGACTGTCGTTGCCACTTGTCGTGAGGTGCTCGAAAAGGCGAGTATTTCGCCAGAGCAGATTGATGGAATTGGCATTACTAACCAGCGTGAAACCACAGTGGTCTGGGATAGAGAGACGGGTAAGCCTCTCTATAATGCAATTGTTTGGCAAGACCGGCGCACTTCTGAACTTTGTCAAACACTCCGCGATCAAGGCCACACTGAGGCAGTGCAAGCGAAGACGGGCCTCTTGATAGACCCCTATTTTTCTGCCACTAAACTCGCCTGGATACTCGATAATGTAGAAGGTGCCCGTGAGCGAGCGCAGCGGGGTGAATTACTCTTTGGCACTATCGATACCTTTTTGATTTGGCGGTTAACCAACGGCAAGCAACACGTCACTGATGCCACCAACGCATCGCGAACCGCCATTTTTAATATCCATAATCAAACATGGGACGATGAGCTATTAGCGTTGTTTAACGTTCCTGCCAACATGCTGCCCGAGGTAAAAGATTCCAGCGATGATTTTGGTATTACTGACGCGCATTGGTTAGGGGCGTCTATCCCTATCGCAGGTGTGGCAGGCGATCAGCAGGCCGCGCTAGTGGGGCAAGCGTGCTTTCAGCCAGGAATGGGCAAAAGCACCTATGGCACCGGGTGTTTTATGATCGTGAACACCGGAGATACGCCGTCGGTATCACGAAATCGCCTGTTGACCACCATTGGTTACCGAATTAATGGCAAGCCGACCTATGCGATGGAAGGCAGTATTTTCGTTGCTGGGGCGACTGTGCAGTGGCTACGCGATGGGTTGAACCTGTTTGCAGATGCGTCAGAGACAGAAGCGCTTGCCAAAGAAACCCGCAGCGGACATAGCGTGTACTTGGTTCCGGCTTTTACTGGCTTGGGTGCACCCCATTGGGACCCTAAAGCGCGAGGGGCAATTTTTGGCCTCACTCGGGATACCGGTATTGCCGAAATTGTTGCGGCGGGGCTCCAGGCGGTGTGTTACCAGACCCGTGACCTTCAGCATTGCATGAACGACGATATGGAAGCCACGCCGGGTAATCTACGTGTCGATGGTGGCATGGTGAAAAACAGTTGGGTGATGCAGTTTTTAGCCGATATGCTCGACGTTCAGGTGGATAGACCCACTATTCTTGAAACGACAGCACTAGGAGCCGCTTACTTAGCAGGCTTGCGCTTGGGTTGGTATGACACGCTTGAAGAAATTGAGCAACTCTGGCGCTGCGAGAAGAGCTTTACACCTAAAATGGAAGAATCGACTCGGGAGGCGTTATACCAGGGTTGGTTAGACGCCGTAAATCGCGTACGTTCTAATTAACAACAGTTTTAATTGGTTACTTTAATACGCAAAAGCCGCTATCGATGATAGCGGCTTTTTAATGTCGTTGATGGTTGTTTAGTGAGTGTGCTGTGGCTCTGCTTGCGCAACGAACGGCTGTGAGGTGTCACGATTTTCAGCAAAGTAGGTGGCGAAACGCTCTTCCGCTTGGTCCCCGAACAGAACACGACACGCTTCTTTCAGCCCCTTAGAGTGGCGCAGCTGTTCATGGTGAACAACCAATGAAACTTTGGCTCTTCGGCGCAGGAAGTCCTCTAGCTGCGTAATCATTTCGTGGTCTCGAGCATGCTCTAGTTCACAGCGAATATATTCGGTGCCTTCAATAAGAATGTCGGCTTCCGCAGGATCCTGACGGATTTTTTCTAGCATTTGCATGGCCTGTTCTGCATAACGACGCCACAGCCTGGAAGAGAGCGGCTCGGTTGACGTCGGAGCGGTCATCGCATCCAGGTTCATCCGTTTAGCCTGATCCATAAACTGTTGTTTAACAGGCTCTGGCGGTTCGCCATACCAGCGATAGTTGATATCGCTGAGATTGACACCTAGGCGGACCACTTCTTCTGCGATTTCATCACCTACGTTCAAACAGTCGGTTAATTTACCGCCAAAAATACTAATGTGAGCGCTATCCGCATTGGTATCGATCACATGCTTACGCGACAGTTGGAGAAAATCGCGATCGCTACCTTGATCCGCTTTGATAGCTAGCGGCCGAACACCGCAGCGTGTTGAAATAATATCGTCTTGGGTAAGCGGCTTTTCTAACGTTAGGCGCTTATTGATATTTTCCAATACAAACTCGATGTCTTCAGCTGTGACATCTACCTCTGGGTGCTCCATATGCGTATCAGTGGTGCCGATGCAGGTGCGATTACCCATGGGAATGACAAAGAACAGTCGTCCATCGTCGGCAAAAAACGCAAGCACCCGCTTAGTTTCCGTCAATTGCGGAACGATCAGATGGATACCTTTTGAGTAGAGATGTTGATGAGAGGTTTTCTCACCAGTGAGTGCGTTGTGCTGGTCTACCCAGGGGCCAGCAGCATTAATTAATACTTTGGAACGGATGTTAAATGTGCTGCCATCCATGACATTGCGGGCCTTGGTGACCCAGTGTTGTCCCTCGCGTTCAGCACCAAGAGACTCAACATAATTGGCTGCAATTGCCCCATAGTTAAGCGAATGACGAACAAAATTAAATACAAATCGGGCATCGTTATCGTGTAAGTAGGCATCTGAGTATTCAAACCCACCTACTGAGCCTTCGACATCAATAATTGGCTCTTCTTGCTTAATGTTCTTAGGAGACAGTAAACGAGGTAACTTGGTAAACCCGTTCCCCATGAGCCAATAGAGCCAGGTGCCTGCCCATAAATATTTCGGTGAATGGCGGAAGCCTTTACTGATAGTGGTAAGAAAGCGAATTTCCTGAACCGTAGAAGGGTAACTTTTAATCAAGTGATTACGGCTTTTGCACAGTTTGCGTACTAATGCGAAATCCTTGCTTTCCATATACTTAATGCCTCCCCAAACTAAATTAGAGGAGTGCATACTGGTGCTTCCCGCAAAATCACCGCGGTCTATTAAGGCGACTTTAGCACCTTTGCCAGCAAGCGCGGCTGCGGTTGCTGCACCGTTAATGCCGCCACCGATGATTAGTGCGTCAAAGTCGTCAGTGTGCAATTTCTCGATATTCCGGTTACGCAGTTTCATAGCGGTTCCAATTAACAAAGAAAAAGCCCCGTGTTTAGGTAGCGGTTTCAACATGACAACAAAGCAATAAGCCTATGTAGACCAGCGAGCCCTGCTGTTATTTGCTCGCCGCTGATGAAACCTAGTTTTTGAGCTTAATAGAGCGGGCCGAAGCCCGCCCTAACTGGATTAACGGGTACCCGCTTCCATCCAGGCTTCCATCATTTCATCGTAAGGAACGGTGGTTCCTTGCGGCATTTCATCATCAAGCTTTTGTTTGGGAGAGCCTTCTTGATCCAGCCAGTATTGCGGGTCGCGCTCTTCGTTAAGCACCGGGGCGTAGCTATCGAAGACGTTCGCGCGAGCTAAGCGATGCATGGTGTTATCCATATCTGACGCTAGCTTATCCAAGCCCTCTTGAGGGGTAACTTCGCCGCTCATTACCGGCGCTAGGTTTTGCCACCATAACGGAGCCATACGCGGATAGTCGGGTACGTTGGTGCCTGTAGGTGTCCAGTTGGATTCGTTGGGGCTGCGGTAGAACTCAACTAAACCACCAAGCTTAGGTGCCATTTCAGTCATCTGCTCAGAGAAAATGTCAGATTCACGAATCGGCGTTAGGCCAGCCATTAGCTTTTCAAGAGAGGTTGTTTTAGACACTGTGAACTGGGCAAATAGCCAGGCAGCGGTTCGACGGTCCTCAGGTGTAGAGTCAAAGAATGTCCATGCGCCTACATCTTGATAGCCCACTTTCATACCTTCTTCCCAGTAAGGACCGGTAGGTGACGGCGCCATACGCCAAAGTGGATTGCCTTCATCATCAGTTACTGCCACAGCAGGATCTGTCATGTCTGCGGTGAAAGCGGTGTACCAGAAAATTTGCTGAGCAATGTGACCTTGAGCAGGGACTGGGCCTGCTTCACCAAAGGTCATGCCCTGCGCTTCAGCTGGTGCAAAGTCACGTAGCCAGTCAACAGCTTTTTGCATGGCAAAGACAGAAGCGGGTGAGTTGGTTGCACCGCCACGGCTAACGCTGGCGCCTACAGGTTGGCTATCTTCGTTAACACGAATGCCCCAGTCATCGACTGGATTGCCTGACGGCACGCCTGGGCTACCCATACCTGCCATTGAAAGCCAGGAGTCGTGGAAGCGCCAGCCAAGCGATGGATCACGACGGCCGTAGTCCATGTGGCCATAGACGGTAGTGCCGTCGATTTCACCAACATGCTCGGTAAAGAACTCGGCAATATCTTCGTAAGCTGTCCAATTCGTGGGTACACCAAGATCATAGCCATAAATCTCACGGAACTGATCTTGCAGATCTTCACGCTGGAACCAGTCATAACGGAACCAGTAAAGGTTTGCGAATTGCTGAGTGGGTAGCTGGAATAAGCTGCCATCGGGGCCGGTGCCGTATTGCAAGCCAATGAAGTCGTCTAGGTCCAGCGTGGGTAGTGTGTAGTCAGCCCATTCGTTTTCCATTGCCTCGGTGAGGTTGATGGTGGTGCCGTAACGAATGTGCGTGCCGATAGAGTCAGTGTCATTCACAAAACCGTCGTAAATGCTGTTACCTGACTGCATCTGGTTTTGCATCGTATCAACGACGTCGCCTTCGCCGATAATATTGTGAGTAATATTGATACCGGTTAGCTCACTGAATGCTTCTGCCAGCACTTCACTTTCATAGACGTGGGTGGTCAAACCTTCTGCGACAGTTTGAATGTCCATGCCGCGGAAAGGCTCCGCTGCTTTTGCAAACCAAAGAAGTTCTTCGATTTGCTCTTCACGACTCAAGGTTGAGTTTTGGAAGTGTTCGTCGACCAAGCGCTCCGCAATTGCCCGCGCATCGTGATCGTCGGCCATCAGTGTCCCCGATGCGAGCATTAGGCTGGCGGCGAGGGTAGTAAGTTTGAACTTGTTATTGCGCATGTTGACCTCGTTTTGTTGTGCTCTTCCCTGATATCTTGAGCGTCCTTGATACTGCCGTACTTAACGCCAGGGCTAACCCCAGCGCATTAACACCAGCAGCCATACCGCTGAAAGTGCTAGTGCAATCCAAATTGAAATCGACGTGAACCCAATGAAGCCCAAGTGAATAAACGCGGCAGATAGCAGGCCGATAAACAGCCGATCACCGCGAGTGGTGCTAATGGGTAAAAAACCTTTGCGTTCCACCGTGGGAGACAAGAGTTCCCATAGCGTCATGCCTGCAAGCATTGCTGCTATCGATGAAAAGAAAATGGCCGTAGGGGGAGTCCATACCATCCAAGACATAATGACTGCTCCTTAGGTGCGGCCCAGGGCAAAGCCCTTGGCGATATGGTTGCGAACGAAATAGACCACCAAAATGCCAGGTATGATGGTTAATACCCCGGCAGCAGCCAGCGTTCCCCAATCAATACCCGAGGCCGTTGAGGTGCGGGTCATGATCATGCCAATCGGCTGAGCATCGGTGGCGGTCAGCGTGCGGGCTAGCAGTAGTTCTACCCAAGAGAACATGAATAAGAAGAACAGCGTGACACCAATCCCTGAGCGAATCATGGGAATGAAAATTTTGACGAAGAATTTAGGGAAGCTATAGCCATCGATATAAGCTGTTTCGTCAATCTCTTTGGGTACGCTGCTCATAAAGCCTTCTAATATCCAGATCGCGAGCGGAATGTTAAATAGGCAGTGAGCCAGTGCTACCGCGATGTGAGTATCGAATAAACCAACTGAGTAGTAGAGCTGGAAGTAGGGCAGCAAAAATACTGCTGGGGGAGCCATCAAGTTGGTAAGCAGCCAGAAGAACAAATGCTTATCGCCAATAAAGGTGTAGCGACTGAATGCGTAAGCCGCAGGCAACGCCACACAAATGGTGATGAGCATATTCATGGCAACATAAAGCATCGAGTTAACGTAGCCCATGTACCAACTTGAATTGGTAAAGATCCTGATATAGTTATCAAACGTTATATTTTGCGGCCACAGCGTCATGGAGCCGAGAATTTCGCTATTAGTTTGCAGCGACATATTGATTAGCCAGTAAATTGGCAAAATCATTAAAAACAAGTAAAGACCTAACAATAGCCGCGAACGAAGCCGACTCCGCGCGTTGCGTTTACGCCGTTGAGCAGGCGTCGTACGGCTAAATATGGTGTTATATTTTTCACCCTGCTGGGTATTTTCTAAGCGGTACATATCATGCTCCCCCGTGCGGGTTCTTATCTTTTTGCATGTGCATGATGGTGGTGTAGAACACCCAGCTCACCAGCAAAATGACCAGGAAGTAAATGATCGAGAACGCGGCGGAAGGCCCCAGATCCTGCTGGCCAATGGCCATAGTGGCTAGCGACTGACTGAGGAAGGTAGTAGAGCTGCCTGGGCCGCCACCGGTAAGTACGAACGGTTCGGCGTAGATCATGAACGAGTGCATAAAGCGCAGTAGTACGGCGATGACCAGTACATTGGTAAGTTTCGGCAATTGAATATAGCGAAACACGGCCCATTTTGAGGCACGGTCGATCCGGGCTGCTTGGTAGTAGGCTTCTGGAATAGAGCGCAGTCCGCTATAGCAAAGCATTGCTACCAGCGGTGTCCAGTGCCAAACGTCCATTAAAATGATGGTGGCCCAGGCATCACCAGCGTTGCGGGTGATGTTGTAATTAATGCCTAGCTCGCGAAGCCCCCAGCCCATTAACCCAATATCGCCACGGGTAAAGATTTGCCAGATGCTGCCTACAACGTTCCAAGGAATCAGCAGTGGCAGGGTTATCAAAATCAATACGGCAGAGGCCTGCCAGCCGCGCTTCGGCATAATCAGTGCGATGGCGATACCCAGTGGGACCTGAATAGCCAGAATCGTCAGTGAGAAGATAATTTGCCTGATAAATGCTGCCCGTAGAGCAGAGTCATTGAGCATGGTTTGAAACCACTCAGTACCCGTAAAGAAGCGGGCATTTGGCCCCAATACGTCTTGTACGGAGTAGTTCACCACGGTCATTAACGGAATGATGGCTGAAAAGGCCACCAGCACCAGCATGGGGAGAACTAGCAGCCACGCTCGGTTATTGCGTACTTTGTTATTCATGACCGATCTCCACCAGGTATTCATCGATATAGAGGCCGATATGCTGGTCAGAAAACCCAGCAAATGCGGATTCGTTGATCGCTGTGTGTCCTTCGGGGAGGCGCGCCTTAAATAGCTGGCCGTTTAGCTTGAAACTCAACAAAGAATAAGTGCCAAGGTCTTGGAGGTTAACGACGTTAATGGGCAACGTATTCGGCCCGGGAGAGTTAGAGACGGTAATAAACTCAGGGCGGATGCCAAGCTTGATGTTACTAGACGGTGCTGAGGCTACGTGATGAGCAATCGCACTGTTAACAGGCAGCGGTTGGTTACCGAACATAACGTTACCGTCATGATGGGAGACCTCCATAAAGTTCATGCCTGGGCTACCAATAAAGTAGCCGACGAACGTATGGGCTGGTTTTTCGAACAGCTCACGGGGCGTGCCGAACTGGACCACTTGACCGCCATACATCACCGCGATTTTATCCGCAAAGGTGGATGCTTCTAGCTGGTCATGAGTCACGTAGATCATGGTGATATTAAATCGCTCATGAATCTCTTTGAGTTTACGGCGTAGCTTCCACTTTAATTGTGGATCGATAACAGTGAGTGGTTCATCAAACAAAATCGCCGAAACATCGTCGCGAACAAGGCCGCGGCCCATGGAGACTTTTTGCTTCTCATCTGCCGTCAGATTTTTGGCCTTGCGTGATAGCAGCGGCGTCAAGTCGAGGATGTCCGCTACTTCTTGAACTTTAGGATCAACCTTATATTCAGGTGTGTTCATATTCCGCAGCGGAAAGGCTAGGTTGTCATACACCGTCATGGTGTCGTAGATCACTGGAAACTGGAAAACCTGGGCGATATTGCGTTCTTCGGGCGGCAGCTCGTTAACGCGCTGACCATCAAAGAGTACGTCGCCTTCGGAGGGCTCCAGGAGACCGGAAATAATGTTCAGTAATGTGGATTTACCGCAGCCTGAAGGGCCGAGTAGGGCATAAGCACCACCTTGATGCCATACATGATCCATTTGGCGGATCGCATAATCATCGCTGCCAGATGGCGTTTTAGTATAGCTGTGGGCTAGTCCCTTAAGCGTAATCTCAGCCATGGGCGGCTCCCCCTTGTGCTAGGGGCACATGAACGGTACTGCCATTTTTATCAAACGCATAGAGGTGATGCGTTGGAAAATAGACATTGATAGTGTCGTTCATGTTGAACTCGTGAATACCTGTAAGGTGGAGTACTAGCGGGAAGTGTTCATGGCGCACGTGTAAAAACGTTTCCGAGCCACTGATTTCAGCCACATCAACTTGCACAGGGAGTTCCAGATCATCGTCTGATTGAGGCGTTAAGTTGATATGAGAAGCTCGCACACCGAAGTCGTAGTCGCCGGGTGGTAAGCGTTGCAATCCTGCATCACAGGGAAAGTGTATGGTTTGGTCAAAAGTGATTTCTGATGCGGTTAGCTTGCCTGGCACAATGTTGATCGGTGGCTCTGAGAACATTTCAGCACTGTGACGACCGTTAGGTTTTCGATAAACCTGCTCAGTTGGACCGTATTGCAACAGCTTACCTTCATGTAGAACGGCCGTGTTGCCTCCCAACGCAAGTGCTTCATTAGGCTCCGTGGTGGCATAGACAGCAATACAGTTGCGGGCTTTAAACAGCTCGCGCAGTTCATCCCGAAGTTCTTCTCGAAGTTTATAATCAAGGTTGACCAAGGGTTCGTCGAACAGAATCAAGTCAGCATCTTTCACAAGCGCGCGCCCCATGGCAGTTCGCTGCTGCTGACCGCCAGAAAGCTCTTGTGGGTAGCGATCTAACAAATGCTCGATGTGAAGCATTTCAGCGATACTGTTGACACGCTGATCAATTTCTTGCTGCGGCGTTTTAGCAAGCTTTAAAGGGGATGCGATGTTGTCTCGTACGGTTAAGCTTGGGTAGTTGATGAACTGCTGATACACCATGGAGACATTACGGTTGCGGACGGATACGCCCGTGACATCCTTGCCATCCATGTAGATTCGCCCCCGGGTAGGTTGCTCCAACCCCGCCATTAAACGCATGAGCGTTGTTTTACCTGCTAGAGTTCGCCCTAGCAGCACATTGAAAGAACCCGGCTCCAGCTCGAGGTTTACACCACTGATGTGGGATTCACCACCGACGATGTGGTCGATATTTTGCAGATGTAAGGACATGCCGATCTCGCTAACGTCATTGTTATAGATAAATGTTATTGGTAGAGGTCTTGCGTTGATCGCTATTGAAAAGTGAAGCAATGGTCGCTTATTCGAGATGTTAGCCTTGGCTGTTTGCAATTTATTGTCAGCCAACCATCAAGCGGATTTTCACTTACTTTATTTTCAATAACGAAAGGCTAGTTGATCATTTGCGAACTTGCAACGACTTTTATGGCTGTTTGTATTCGCTTTTAGGCGTACATCGTCGCGGACTCTGTTAGACAGAAGCGCCGCTTGCCTGTTGTTTCGATGAGATAAGGCAAGTCGGGAAAGGCAGTTAAAGAAGAAAGGCAATCGCTGAGGGAGATAAACGAATGTTCGTTTGTTTCGTTTATGAAAATACACCTTAGAAAAAAACCGGCCTGAAGAGGCCGGTCGGGGTTACCAGTTAAAGAGGAAGCGCTATTTGACGCTGGTTTCAGCTTGCTGCGGTGTGGCGACAGGCGCTGCGTTGTGATTAATCAAGGTCGATTTATCATTGGCAAACGCGTCATAGGCGAAATCATCAACCGTCAGCATCTCAAGGACTTCTGCCTCGAAAGCACGCATAAACTGAGCGTCCTCTTCTTTGATTAGTCCTTTTTCCAGGGCAGCTTCTACGCGTGCTTCAGGGTGTAGCGCCGTTTGAGGCAGCTCGCCTTTGGCGTAGGCTTTGTTCACTGTGCGGTAGAGGGCTTCAGCGCGATCATAATCCACTAGCAGGGCGTTGTAGCGAGCGAGCGGGTTAGACTCTGCGCCATCATCTTTATCCCACGTATTGGAAAGTAGCTTGCTGCGCAGGGCGCTATGCGTAGATACACGCTGTGCGATATCACGGGCCAAGTCGTCATGCGGTTTATTCCAACGGCGGCCAGTTGGCATAACCACGACTTTCAGCACCTTGCCTAACGCACGGTTCGGTAGGTTGTCGAAAATTTCCACGAACGCCTGCTCTGCTCGGTTAAGCAAGAACTGCAGGCTATAATGCAACAGTGCTTCTTCACCTTCCACTTTATTGCCGGTGTGCCACTGCTTTAGCACCATCGAGGCCAAGTATAGGTTAGACAGTACATCGCCCAGGCGCGCTGATAGCATTTCGCGCTTTTTCAGCGTGGAGCCAAGGCTTGCCATGGCGGCATCAGCGCATAAACCAAAGCCTGCAGAAAGGCGTGCAATATCCTGCGCGTAAGTAGCGGCGGGGCCGCTGAAGGGGACGCTCTGTTTGCCTAGTCCAAAACCAAGCGTAAAGGCACGAGCGGCATTGCCGAAAATCAGTCCAGTATGGCCAAAGAAGGCTTTGTCGAAGGCTTTTACATCGTTGGCATCTTTAGCAGCCAGCTCGTCCAGCACATACGGATGACAGCGGATCGCACCTTGACCAAAGATCATTAGGTTGCGGGTCATAATATTGGCGCCTTCCACGGTGATTGCTACCGGGTTGGCACTGTAGCCAATGCCTAGATAGTTGCGTGGGCCAAGCGTCACCGCTTTACCTCCGTGAACATCCATTGCATCGCTCAGCAATACGCGCTGGAATTCTGTCAGCTGGCTTTTCAAAATCGCTGAAGGAACGGCAGGTTTTTCGCCGTGGTCGATCAGGTTGGCAGTTTGATAAACCGTAGCCGCGGAGATGTAAGCCAGTGAGGCCATGCGTGCTAACGGCTCTTGTACGCCTTCCATTTCTGCCACGGGGACGTTGAACTGACGACGAACGCGAGTAAAGCCACCGCTCCAGCCTAGCGCGTAGCGGGCAGTGCCGGTGGCGCCAGAAGGTAGGGTAATGCAGCGACCAATCGAGAGGCACTCGACCAGCATGCGCCAGCCTTGGCCGATCATGTCTGGGCCGCCGATAATGGTATCCAGCGGCACAAACACGTCGTTACCTTTAATCGGGCCGTTCATAAACGGGCTGCCGATAGGGTGGTGACGGCGACCGATGTCCATGCCCTTAGTATCCCGGGGGATTAGCGCTAGGGTAATGCCGCGGTCTTCTTCATCGCCGAGCAATTTTTCTGGATCAAAAAGACGGAAGGCGAGGCCTACTACTGTTGCAATAGGGGCCAGAGTGATCCAGCGTTTTTCGAAGTTAAGGCGTAAGCCAAGCACTTCTTCGCCATTGATAACTTGCTTGCAGACAACGCCTGTATCCGGCAGGGATGTGGCGTCAGAGCCAGCACGCGGACCGGTTAGGCCGAAACAGGGGATTTCTCGGCCATCAGCAAGGCGGGGCAAGTAATGGTCTTTCTGTTCCTGAGTACCGTATTTGAGCAGCAGTTCGCCTGGGCCGAGTGAGTTCGGTACGCCAACAGTGACCATCAGCGTTTCATTAGCGGAGAGCTTCTGCAGTACCATGGATTGTGCTTTAGCCGAGAACCCTAGACCACCGTACTCCTTCGGAATAATCATGCCGAAGAAGCCTTCTTTCTTTAGATAATCCCACAGTTGTTGGGGGAGGTCAGCGCGCTCTTGTGCGATATCCCAGGCGTTACACATGCCAGCTGCTTTTGCACACTGATTATCCAGGAACGCTTGCTCTGCCTCGCTCAGGCCGTCGTCTTTATAGTTTAGCAACGACTCCCATTGAGGTTTGCCAGAGAATAGCTCGCCATCCCAGGAAACGCTGCCCGCTTCTAATGCCGTGCGCTCCGTATCAGACACTTTCGGCGCTACCTTTTTGAAGGTGGCGAAAATGCGCGGCGTCAGCCACTTGCTGCGTAATGCTGGCAGACCAGTCACCGCGACGGTTAACGCGGCTAACAGTAAAAGTGTGCCAATAATTGGCGCGTCTAACACTAAGCCTACTAAGCCCAGTACGCCAAGCAAGGCGAGTGCAGGCGTAGCGCCTGCTTCGCGGCGCATCACCACGAGCAAGCCTGCAACGGCAAGCACAATGAGTAGTAAGGTGAGCATTGGTGTGTCTCCGTGGGTAGTTAGTTATGAACGCATTTAAACGTATGTTTGAATATTGTCAGAGTCACCTATCTAAGTGCAAGTGTTTCACTCTTATACGTTCGCTATATACCCTTTACTGTAGCGTAAATAAGACATAAAAAAACGCTATGGTCGTTAGCCATAGCGTTTAGCATTCTTAATCGTATCCAAGAGTTGCGCTTTTACGAAGCTTGTTTAGCGGGTGCGCCGTGAGCGACGTAATAATCCACGTTGGCGCGTGGCAAGGGTTCACGTCCACGGATGCGGTCAGCAATTTTCTCCGCCAGCATGATAGTAGGCGCGTTGAGGTTGCCGGTAGGAATCACCGGAAACAGCGATGCATCAACGACGCGTAGGCCTTCGAGCCCGTGCACACGGCCTTGTCCATCAGTGACTGCCATCTCACCTTCGCCCATGCGGCAACTGCCACAAGGATGATAGGCCGTTTCGGCATGTTGCTTGACGAAGCTATCGAGTTCGTCATCACTTTGTACGCTGGGGCCAGGTGAAATTTCACGGCCACGGTACTTATCAAAAGCAGGTTGAGCGATGATATCGCGGGTTAAGCGAATCGCATCGCGGAACTCTTGCCAATCTTTCTCTTTGGCCATGTAGTTAAACAATATGCTGGGTGCCGCGTGTGGGTCTTTCGAGGTTAATCGAATTCGTCCACGGCTTTCCGAGCGCATCGAGCCAACGTGGGCCTGGAAACCATGTGCCTGGACGGCGCTTTTACCGTTGTAACTGATCGCGATGGGTAGGAAGTGGTACTGCAGATTTGGCCACTTTTCCTCATCATTGCTACGAATAAATCCGCAGGATTCAAACTGGTTGCTGGCGCCAACGCCAGTACCTTTAAATAACCACTCGGCACCAATTTTTGGCTGGTTGTACCATTTCAGCGCCGGATACAGCGAAATAGGCTCTTTGCATTCGTATTGAATGTACATTTCAAGGTGATCTTGGAGATTTTCTCCTACGCCGGGCAGCTCATGAACAACCGAAATGCCTAATTCCTGAAGCCATTCGGGGTTGCCTACGCCAGAGCGCTGAAGAATCTGTGGTGAGGCAATGGCACCGCCACACAACAGCACTTCCCTGCGAGCGTAGGCCTTGTGTGGCTGACCTTTTTGCTCGTAACGCACGCCAACGGCACGTTTGCCATCAAATTCAATCACATCGGTGACTGCATGGGTTTCAATGGTCAGGTTACTGCGCTGCTTGGCAACGTCAAGGTAGCCGCGTGCAGTCGACGCACGGCGCCCTTTGGGTGTGACGAAACGGTCCATGGGGCCAAAGCCCTCTTGCTGGTAGCCGTTAACATCCTCGGTTTCTGGATAGCCCGCTTGCTTCCCTGCTTCGATAAACGTGCGGTAAAGCGGGTTATTGCCAGCTTTAGGCGTGGTCACGCTGACCGGGCCGTCGCCGCCGTGGTAATCATTAGGGCCAATATCGCGGGTTTCGCACTTTTTAAAATAGGGCAGGCAACTGAGGTAATCCCACTCTTCCAAGCCGGGTTGCTTGGCCCAGTTATCGTAATCCAGTGCGTTGCCGCGGATATAGCACATGCCGTTGATCAGTGAAGAGCCGCCCAGGCCTTTGCCTCGGCCACACTCCATGCGACGGCCATCCATATACGGTTCGGGGTCGGTTTCAAATGCCCAATTGTAGCGTTTGCCTTGTAGCGGGTAGGCCAGTGCGGCGGGCATTTGGGTGCGAAAATCGAAACGGTAATCGGGGCCGCCTGCTTCGAGCAGTAATACGCTGACCTCACTGTCTTCGGTGAGGCGGGTAGCCAGCACGTTACCCGCTGAACCTGCGCCGATAATGATGTAATCAAATTCGCGTGATTGAGACATGGTTTTACCTTGGAAGAGTCGAAGAATTGGTAATGAACCGGTAGATATAAAAGAGACGTGTCTGCTCGATATACCTACCGGTGGCGTCCATTACTTCGATTTAAAACACCGACTCAAACGGCCCCATCTCGATCTGTACTGACTTGGTCTGGGTGTAGTGATTGAGCGTCTCGACGCCATTCTCGCGGCCGATGCCCGACTCTTTGTAGCCGCCTACCGGCATTTCGGAAGGAGACTCGCCCCAGGTGTTGATCCAGCAAATGCCGGCTTCCAGCTGGTGAATAACTCGGTGAGCACGGTTTAAGCTTTCGCTAAACACACCCGCCGCCAGGCCGTACTTGGTGTCATTGGCGCGACGAATAACGTCGTCTTCGTCTTCAAAGGCGAGTACTGACATCACTGGCCCAAAAATCTCTTCTTTTACGACGCGCATATCGTCAGTGCAATCGGTAAAGATGGTGGGCGCAGCCCAAGCACCCTTCGCCCAATCACCGCTATTCCACTCATCGCCACCAGCCAATACTCGTGCGCCTTGCTCTTTACCTAGGGCAATATAGGAAAGCACTTTTTGCTGATGTTCAAAGCTTACTAGCGGGCCGAAGTTAACGCTTGGATCCATCGGGTCGCCCGCTTTGATTCGCTGAACGCGTTCAACCAGCTTCGCCTCAAAGGCGTCTTTGACGCTGCGCTCCACGAACACGCGAGTGCCGTTAGTGCAGATCTGGCCGCTGGAGTAAAAATTGGCCATCATAGCGGCATCGGCAGCACGATCTAAATCAGCATCGGCAAACACGATCAGCGGAGACTTACCGCCTAGTTCCATAGTGACGTCTTTCAGCGTAGAGCCACCAGCAGCGGCCATCACTTTTTTTCCGGTACCAACTTCGCCAGTAAACGATACCTTGGCGATACCTGGGTGCTCAGTCAGCATTGCGCCAACGCGGCCATCTCCTTGAACGACATTGAAAACACCGTCAGGCAGGCCTGCTTCAGTGAAAATTTCAGCCAGCTTGATAGCGGTTAGCGGCGTTACTTCACTGGGCTTGAAGACAATGGCGTTACCCGCCGCCAGCGCAGGTGCGGCTTTCCAGCAGGCAATTTGAATGGGGTAGTTCCAGGCGCCAATGGCGCCAATGACACCGAGTGGCTCGCGACGGGTATACACAAAGGAGCTATCACGCAGCGGAATCTGGCTGCCTTCTATAGCGGGGGCAAGGCCTGCGTAGTACTCCAAGGCGTCGGCACCGGTCACAATATCGACACTGGCGGTTTCACTAATAGGTTTACCCGTATTGTGAGTCTCCAGCTCGGCAAGCTCATCATTTCGCTCTCTTAACAGAGCAACAGCGCGCAGCAGAATACGTGAGCGCTCCATTCCCGTCATCGCTGCCCATTGACGCTGTCCGCGTTGAGCGGCTTCTACAGCACTATCGACATCGGATTGGCCTGCCTGGCCAATCGTGGCGAGCAGGCTGCCGTCATAGGGGTTTGAAACGGTAAATGTCTCGCCTGAAGTGGCGTTTACCGGACGACCATCAATATAAAGTGGCTGAATATCTTGAGCGGCCATGTTGGTCTCCTTACTGTGTTTCTGCAGTGGATGCGCGTTGCTGGCATCCATGATGAATAAGCAGTTGGTCGAGATAGGTGTGCGCAAGATGTCGCGCTTCCGCGGCGTCGAGCCCTTCTGGCGTAAGTGCACCACGCAGCCAGAGACCATCAATCATCGCGGCCAGCCCGCGAGCCGCATTGCGAGCGTCTGAGCGGGGCATGACGCGCTGGAATTGATGACATAAATTGGCGTACAAACGGCGGTCGTTGACATTCTGAAGCCGCTGAAGCACGGGCTTATGCATGCTGCTGGCCCAAAAGGCGAGCCATGTTTTGGCGGCAGGGCCGGTCACCTGAGTGCGATCAAAGTTACCTTCGATGATGGCGCCAATATGAGCCCGGGGGGAGTCGTCTTCTAACGCACGGCGGCGTGCTGCAACGGCATCACTAAGATCGGTCAAGATCTGCCGCATCGTTGCTTCCAGCAGGCCATCCTTGCCGCCAAAGTAGTGACTAATGATGCCCGCCGAAACGCCAGCATGACGGGCAATTCGCATGACAGTTGCTTCTGCTAAACCAACTTCGTCAATGGCCGCCATGGTAGCCTTAATTAACTGCTGGCGGCGTATCGGTTCCATTCCCACCTTAGGCACAGCTATCTCCTACTGACGTTGAATGCCCATTGGCTCCTGTCCTTGAAAACCAGGAGTAGGCATGATTACCTGAGCATGATGACATTTTTTTATTGAACGTTCAATCAATAAAAGCCTGCGTTGTTTTCTCGTCTCTACGACTGTTGCGTATAGAGCGTGTTCATATAAAACCGATAATGGGGAAGATCAACATGAAACGGACATACACACGAAGTCTAAGCACATTATTGCTGACTGCCTGTTTACCGGCAGCGGCCTCTGCTAATGAGTGTAGTAGTGTTCGCTTTGCAGAAGTGGGCTGGACTGATATTACG
Organism: Halomonas sp. GT; assembly: GCF_002082565.1. Lineage (NCBI taxonomy): Bacteria > Pseudomonadati > Pseudomonadota > Gammaproteobacteria > Oceanospirillales > Halomonadaceae > Halomonas > Halomonas sp. GT. Next base: position 2,251,975 of record NZ_CP020562.1, on the reverse strand, counting down.
GCAACGACAGCATTGGCCAGTGAAGTACTGGAAGCGCTTGGTTATGAAACGCGTGTTGATACTGTCTCGGTGCCGATTGCTTATGCGGGCATGGGTAATAATGATTTTGACGTCTTTTTAGGCAACTGGATGCCGTCGATGGCCTCTATCAGCGACCCCTATGTGGAGCGCGGCGAGGTTGAGCGCTTAGTGGTCAACCTTGAGGGAGCTAAGTACACCCTGGCAGTGCCTCAATATGTCTATGATGCGGGCGTGACCTCTGTTAATGATTTGGCAGAGCATGCTGATCAGTTTGAGCAGCGTTTGCACGGCATTGAAGCTGGCAATGATGGTAACGAGCTGATTGAGCAAATGATTGACGATAACGCCTATGGGCTAGGTGATTGGCAAGTCGTCGATTCGAGCGAGGCGGGTATGCTGGCTGAGCTTCGCGCTAGAGTGCCAAATGAGGAGTGGATGGTATTTTTAGGCTGGGAACCGCATCCAATGAACACTAATTTTGATATGGCGTATTTATCTGATGCTGGTGACTACTTTGGCCCCAATCTGGGTGGTGCAACCGTGCATACCAATACCCGGGCGGGGTTTGTTGAGGCGTGTCCTAATGTCGGTGAATTGCTGAAAAATATGACGTTCACCCTGGAAATGGAAAACCAGCTGATGAGTGCCATTATGGATGATGGGGTAGACCCGCGAGAGGCAGCACGCAGTTACCTTAATGAAAACGGTGATGTGCTAGCAGCATGGCTCGAAGGAGTGACTACCCGAGCTGGAGAAGAAGCGCTGCCGGCAGTCCAAGCAGCCTTATAAGCACACTATTCACTCAACAGGGTAGTTGAATGAAAGGCAGGTCGTTTTTGGCTTGCCTTTCATAGTTAAGATAGGCATAATCTGCACCCGTTGATGAGGGAAAGGCTACGTAGCTCAGCTGGTTAGAGCACATCACTCATAATGATGGGGTCCCCTGTTCAAATCAGGGCGTAGCCACCACATCAGCATCAGTACACTCACTTAGAAATACCAGAGTGTGCCGTTATGGTGGCCCCTTAGGTCCTCCCGCAACGCTAAACTGCAAACCCCGCCAGGCCCGGAAGGGAGCAACGGTAGTGGTGGCTGCGTGTGCCGGGATGTGGCTTTTGGGGCCGCCTCCATTTCTGTCGTTTCCGGCCTGTTTTGACATTAATTCCGATCAAAATGACATAATTTTCGGTCTCTCGTGACATAACCTTTTTTGTAGTAAACCTACGTAATGGGGTGTTGTCATGTGCAGGCGCAAACTCCGTCACTCTCGTGTCAAGAGTCTCTACAAATTTCCCAGCTTCAAAACTGCCTTTGCACATACTGTAAAGTCTTACCTAGAGTTTGATACCTGCTACCATTCTGAATACTCCTCTCACGTTAAGGCTTTCATTGCCTCGCCGTAAACAGTGAGGGCGCTTCATCGGAAGCGCCCTTAGGATAACGGTAAAAAGGATGCGTTTATTAAAACTCTACGGTCGCCGAAAGCTTGAAGGTACGTGGTTCGCCTTGAATCAAATAATTCGCAAAGGACGTCGAGGCACCTGACCAGTAATTTTCGTCGGTCACGTTGTCGATGCCTGCGCGCCAGATCCAATCAGCGCCACCGACCGGCGTGGTGTAGCGCAGGCCAAGATCGAGGCGTGTCCAGGAATCCAGCTTCAAGTCGTTAGCTACATCGGCGTACTGCGAGCCCGTGTGCAGGACGCGACCAGTGGCAGTGAGGCGCTCGATGAAGGATGTGTCCCATTCGCCACCGAACACAAAACGATACTCAGGAACGCCCGTGGCGTCATTTCCTTCGTTGCCATCCTGTGTTTTGGTGAGTTCGGCGTCTATCCAGGTCGCGCTACTAAACAGACGCACGCCTGTCGTCGGCTCACCGTAAAGACTTAGTTCCAGGCCGCGATTACGCTGCTTGTTATCCAGGTTGCCGACGCCATCGACGACCGCTGCAGAGGGTAGCTCAATCTGGAACAGGCTAATGCCACCGCCTAGGTTGCCGTAGTCGAACTTAGCGCCCACCTCGTGCTGCTTGGCATGGGCAATGCCCAATTGCTGCCCAAAGTTCAGTGCTGTGGTATCGGTGACCGTGCCGCCATCCTGCAATGCTTCGACGTAGTTGGCGTAGAGCGAGATATTATCCGTGGTCTTAAATACCGCGCCGACGGCGGGGGTGACCCGACGGTCGGCATAGCGGTTGCTGCTACCGGCATTAGGGCGTTCATCGATCTCGAGTTCCTGATAGCGTGCCCCCAGTGTCAGCAACAGTCGGTCGTCGATGAATCCAAGCGTATCGCTCAGCGTGACCCCTTGGGAGCGTGTGCGCGTCACGCTCCCCCCCACGAAAGGCGTGCCATCCGGACGAGATAAATCGACGGGATTGTAGATGTTGGTCGAGCCTGCCGAGAGGAAATTCCAGTCCGTGTCGAACTTGCGATAGGCGCTAGAGTAGCCAACGGTGATGTCATGGCTAACCGGGCCAGTCAACACATACCCACGAAGTCCCGCTTGGCTGGCGACGTTGTCGATGTGGTTGTTGGTCTCGAAGTCGTTGACCCTGGCGTTACCTGTATCATCGGTAAGGCGCGGGGTCGCCGACACGATGCCTTCGAGCGTGCGGTTACCCCCCAAGGCCGCGAAAGCGGTCCAGGTGTTGGTGAGGTCATATTCGCCCCTGACCATGCCGAAATTGGTTTCTAGCTCGGTTCCACCGAACGAGGGGGTGTAGTTCAACGAGGAATCCGGGGCTGCTGGCACCTGAGTGGCAGCGCCAGTGTTGACGCTTGAGCGGCCGCCATCCAGGGTGAGCTTTTGATGACCGACATCGAACAATATCCGGCCTTGTTCGCCACGATAGTCGAGCCCAACGACGACGGAGGTGTCGCGCTGGGTTTCGTCATCAATGGCGGTATCACCACGGCCGCGCGTGGCACTTACGCGTGCTCCCCATTGTTGCTGATCACCATAACGCTGGCTAGCATCGACGCCCACTTCGCCGTAGCCATCGGAGCGATAACCACTGGATAGATTGAGCATCGGATCATCCCCCGCATGCTTGGGCTCGATGTTGATGGTGCCACCAATTCCGCCGCTCCCGCCGATGGGAATGCCCGACGTAAAAGCGCTGGCGCCTTTGAAGACTTCGACGCGCTCGGCAAGGTCGCTGTTGATGATTTGTCGCGGCAATACACCGTAGAGACCTCCATAAGCGACGTCGTCACCGGTAAGATTGAAACCACGTACCTTATACGCTTCGCCATAGATACCAAAGCCTAACCCTACCGATACCGAGGCATCATTCTGAAGTGTATCGCCCAGTGTTTGAGATTGCTGATTCTCCATCAGCTCACTGGTATAGCTGATGACGTTGAAAGGCACGTCCATTGCGTCCTTTTCGCCGATCAGACCCACTCGGCCCCCCGCCGCGATTTGGCCACCGGCGAAGGCCGGCGGTGGCGTATCGCCATAGGTGGGTACGGAGCCCGTGACGGTGACGGTATCCAGGGATTGATTTTCAGCACTCGTTTGCGCCCAGGCGGTCACGGGCGTAATACCCATCGCGAGCAGTGTCATCGCGCGCAACAGTCGTGCTTTGCGGCGCTGAGCCGCTTTGTTGAAGATGTTCCCAAGAGGCATGGTGTCGATCCAATCGTGTGTACAGCAGCACTCGGCCGCCGCGTTTTTTATGAAGCCGATATAAGAAAGTGGAGGGCTTGGCTTTCGTGCCATGACCACCTACCCGATGTGGATCTATATGATAAACAAAATGAGAGGCATTAGCATATGCGGGTGTTATTTTTTCTTGATGCCTTGCAAAAAATGCGTATTGACGTCTAAATGTAAATCCTTTTTTCTGATGCCCTCGCTGCTATGTGCCACTGGTCGATGTTCTCATTCTTGGCTCGCTGTTGTTTAACGGCCGCTTGCTTGTTGCCCTTGTCGAGTGCCCACGCCCAGTGGGCCACCATCAACTGGACCATCGCCGAGACGCTACTGGCCATCGACGCGCCGCTGAGTGGTACCGCTCAACACAAGGGCTACCATGAGTGGGTAGGGGAGCCAGGAATTCCCGATGGCGTTGCAGACCTGGGCCTGCGATCACAGCCCAACCTAGAACTCATGGCGCAATCGCCACCGACGCAAACGTTCATTTCACCGATGTTCGCCAGTCTGACGGAGCGTCTGGAGAGCATTGCCCCGGTCACGTCGTTTTCCCCCTATTCGCCCGGCACCCACACTTGGCAAGAGATACACACTCTCACCCGACAGCTAGGTGAGTTGACCGGCCACCGGCTGCAGGCAGCACAGCTAATTGACGAAACGCATAGGTTGATGGATACGCTCCGACAACAACGTCCCGAGGCACCGCCACTTCTAATGGTGCAATTCATGGATGCCCGTCATGTCAGAGTATTTGGCGATAATAGCCTCTATAACGCCGTGCTTGATCAAATCAACTTAACCAATGCCTGGGATCGGCCCACTAACGCCTGGGGATTTTCACTCGTGGGTATCGAAGCGCTCTACAACTATCCTGAGGCCACGCTGGTCGTTGTCGAGCCGCTGGCCGCTGGAGTCGAAGAAGCGCTGACGAAAAGTGGTTTATGGCAACATCTACCCAGCGTTAAAAACGCCACGCTATTGCGATTACCGCCGGTATGGAGTTTTGGCGCGTTGCCTTCCGCTCAACGTTTTGCTCGTGAGCTGGTGGCCGCGCTGGCGTCTCGACCATCACGCTAACGCACGCCGCTATACGGGCGCTGTTTCTGAGAGTGGAGCCTCAGGATTGCTTGGTGGCTTTTTTGCTCTGTGGGCCTGATAAGGGAAAGTGCTAGCCAACGGCAGGATTGACCTTTCCCCCGAAAATATCAAAGTTAAAATTATCCAAGCTCGCTTCATCGAGACGTTTACTAAAATTATTAGCTAGCCTTTTAGAGCATTACCCATTTCAGATATCTGAAAAATTTGGTTAAAGTTAGATATTCGTACATCTTGTTTGTAGATTACCGTTTATAAAAATAAACTTAACATTAGTGATAAGATATGTATAGAAAGTTGGAGGCAAGAAAATTGTGCCCGGATGAGTTGCTGACAACGTTTATGGGCTTTACCAAAAAGTTGTTTTTGCGTTTTAAACATCCGGGGATTTGTGTCAGATGATATTAATTATTGTGAGAAACTCCTGTGCCTCCAACTGCTACAATGTTGTAAGGTTTACCTTCTAGCGGCATCTCTTCTAACTGTTCAAATGTTTCGATATCTATAAAGTGTAACGCTTCTGCATTGGGATCTGTGACGACCACTTGATCGCCTGCTACTGCAATCCGTGGGCGCGGTTCATTCCAGTGACCATCCATGGAGTAGGGCTCTGTTAGGCGTAGCGACTGTGTCAACTCGCCATTAAGCACATCCAGTTGATGCAGTTGGCCATCTTCGGTGAACACGTAGGCGTACCGGGCCCGAATCGGGTCCACTGCAAAATGCACACGACGGGTAGGCAACTGCACTAGTTGGAAGCCCTCTCCGCCTTCTGTGGGATCTACCAGTATCAAGCGATCTGGCCCGTAGTTACCCATAAAGTACTGAAGCCCGATGCCCCCTAGTAGCGTGGAAGCACTGCCTTCCGGCAGAGAATTCGGGTAGGGCAGGTGGGTGATCTGGGGCGTGCCGTTCTCCGTGGCGATCAGCAGCAGTCCTGTGTGGCAGGCCAGCGCATAGAGGCTGCCAGATCCAGCCGAGCCATGTAGCCCAGGGCAGGCCACTTCGCCACCGACCAAGTTTCCATCGCTATCCAGCACTTTGGCACCTATCGGGCGCTGGGAAGAATCTTCGGGGTTCACGACGGTCACGACTGCGTGAGAGTGATAGGGCACTGCCACGCCATGATGTGGCGCTTCCACATTAGCCACCCGAATATCTGGCTCGCCCGACAAAGTGCTGCTTTCGGTAAATAGACGAGCTTCGTCTTCACCATCGAACCACTGTGCAATATAGCCCTGGCGCTCGACGAAGTGGGCAGGGCGCTCGCCTTCTAGTGTCACGTCTAGGAGGGCGGGAGCTGACACCTCAATATCGGCGTGGTCGCCGTGGTCATGGAAAGCGATGCCGGTGTTAATCACCGACACCGTGTTTGCAGCCCCTTGCACGGCAAACACCGCTTCGCCGCTGCGGGAGCGATGAAGTGCCGCCGGGCCCGCTATCTCGAAGGTGTCCAGCAGCGACTTCTCCTTGGCATCGATGACGTGTACCACGGCATCCTGTTGGTCCGCGACCAATAGCCGCCAGGCCGTGACGTTTTCACCGTCGCCATGGGCGTGGTCATCGGAATGGTCGTGAGCCTGCACGGCGGCACTACTTATTGCGAAGGCGAGCGCGGTCAACGCTTTGCCTATAAACATCGGGGGCATCGTTTCTCTCCTTGAGCCCTGAAAGGGCATGGTTAGTTGCCTGGGTGACTATTGCAGCGCCGTCACTAGGGTGTTGACGTTATGCCGCATCATGTCGAGGTAAGTGGCCGCAGGCCCATCAGCGCCAGAGAGCGCATCTGAATAGAGGGTGCCGCTGAGTGCGATGCCCGCCTCATCGGCAATCTGCTCTACTAGCCTGGGGTTAGAAATATTTTCAGCGAACACAGCCACCGCGTTTTGCTTCTCAATGGCATCAATCAACTGTGCCACATGTGCAGCCGTGGCTTCGGACTCGGTGGACACCCCCTGCGGGGCTAAAAAATTGATGCCGTAGGCCTCCTCGAAATAGCGAAAAGCGTGGTGGGCCACTACAGCGGTGCGCCGGGATTCGGGAATTGTGGAGATGCGCTCCTGAATCTCATGCTCTAGCGTTTCCAGAGCTTGCTCATAGCGCTGCTGGTTAGCACGGTACTCTTGACAGCCTTTCGGGTCGGCCTCGCAAAAAGCCTCGGCAATCCGAGCTACGTACGCTTTAGCATTAGGCACCGATTGCCATGCATGAGGATCATAAGGCGCTTCATGGAACACCGCCCGGTCGCCATAAAAGTGGTAGTGACCGCCTTGGGGGTCTTCGAGATGCACTGAGTGCTCCGACACGGTGACCACGCTTGCCTTGGTACCGCTGGCATCTATCAGACGGGTAAGAAAGCCCTCAAACATCAGGCCATTGATGAGCACCACGTCCGCCTGCGCCACATGACGAACGTCGGCGGGGGTGGGTTCGTAAACATGGGCGTCGTCATTGGCACCCACAATACTGGTTAGGGTAATACGTTCGCCGCCAACTTGGCGTGCTAAATCTTCGATGATCGAGAACGAAGCCACTATTTTTAATGCGCGCTCATCAGCAAAGGAAGTGAAGCTTGCAAAAAATAGAGAACAAGCGCCTAGAAAATGTGAAGAATATTTTAAGAGCATGATTTTTTTCTATAAAAGTAATGTTATATTATATCAATTGACAAGATGAGCGTCTATAGAGATTTTTAAACTGAATTGCCAGTATTCTACTAGTGGGCGGTGTCCTTGTTGGTTGGCTACATAGCCCAGATGCTGGTGAATCGGTAAACAGTCTTTATACAAACGCCTTCCATGGCATCCTGGCGCTGCTCCTGTTGGAGATGGACCTGGTCGCGGCAGAAACGCTGCGTAGCCTGCGCTAGCGCGCTCTCTTGCTTCGGCCTGAGAATGGCTTACTGGCTGGAGCTACCCGCTGGCTCCGCGGTTATTTTGGCAAGTCTTACCGTCAGTGCTTCTTACATTGCCGCCCCAGTTGCCATTCGCGCGGCTATTCCAGAGGCCAACATTGGTCTTGCCATGCTGGCATCGCTAGGGCTCACTTTCCCCTCCAACGTGCTGATCGGCATCCCGCTATATCATCAACTCTGGGATTGGTTGGCGGGTTGAACGGTAGCATCCAGGTTATCGCTGTGATGGCTGACAAGAGGGCCAGATAGCTTACGCAGTGCCACGTAAAACACCGGTGTGAGGAACAAACCGAATAAGGTCACACCAATCATGCCTGCAAAGACGGCGGTACCCAGTGCAGCCCTCACTTCTGCCCCCGCTCCTGTGGCAATCACAGAGGGCAATACGGCAGCTGTGAAGGCAATTGAGGTCATGATAATAGGCCGCAGCCTTAAACGGCAGGCTTCCAGGGCCGCATCCACGACGCTAATGCCCTGCAGTTCCAGCTCACGGGCAAACTCTACGATCAGGATAGCGTTTTTACATGCTAGCCCAATCAGCACGACCAGCCCTACCTGCACGAAGATGTTGTTGTCGCCACCGCCAAACCAAACGCCGATCAGCGCCGCCAGCATCGACATAGGTACTATCAGAATTACCGCTAATGGTAGCGTCCAGCTCTCGTAAAGCGCCGCCAACACTAGAAATACCAGTAGGATCGACAACGGGAAGACGATCATCGCTGCATTACCCTGAGAGGATTGCTGGTAGCTCAAGTCTGTCCACTCCAGCGCCATGCCTGGTGGCAACACCTCTTCCGCCAAAGCGTTAATAGTATTTATTGCCTGGGCAGAAGAGAGCACGCGGGGATCAAACTCACCGGCTAAGTCCGCCGCCGGATAGCCGTTGTAACGTAACACCGGGTCCGGGCCGAAGGTTTGCCTGATATCCACCATCGTACCGATAGGCACCATCTCCCCCTGATCATTACGGGTACGCAGTCGTGCGATATCTTCCACGCTGGTGCGGTAAGGAGCGTCTGCCTGGGCGATTACCTGCCAGGTACGGCCGAAGCGATTAAAGTCATTTACATAGGTCGAACCCAAATAAGTCTGCAGTGTGTCGAATAACTCGGTAAGCGGCACGCCCTGAGCTTTGGCCCTCAGCCGATCCACCTCGGCATCCAGTTGCGGCACGTTAGACTGATAGCTGCTGATTGGAAAGCCCATTCCCGGCGTTTGCGCAATCGCGCCCTGGAGTTGGTTAAGTGCCTCCTGTAGTGCGCCGTAGCCAAGATTGCCACGATCCTCAATAAATAACTGAAAGCCAGAACCATTGCCTAGCCCCAGAATCGGGGGGGGCATGAAAGAGAACGCAAACCCCTCTTTCAAACCGCCAATGCCTCGGTTGATTCGGGCGTTTATCTCCGCGGCGCTAAGGCTACGCTCCCCAAAGGCGCTGAGGGTAAGAAACGCCACACCGGTGTTGGAGGTGTTGGTGAACTGCAGCGCGTTCAGGCCGGGAAAGGCAATGGCGTGCTCTACACCTTCGGTTTCCATAGCGATGTCCACGACGTCCTGAAGCATCTGGTCGGTTCTCTCCAGAGACGCCCCTTCCGGCAAAATGACGCCCGCGATTAGATAAAGCTTGTCCTGCACTGGAATAAAGCCGGGAGGCACCGCCTTGAACATCACGCCGGTACCCAGCAGCAACAGCGCATAGACCACAAACACCGCGCCACGATGCTTCAGGGAACGGGCCACGCCACCTTGATACTTATTGGAGCTGGCATTAAAAAAGCGATTGAAGGGGCGAAAGATCCAGCCGAGCAGTTTATCGATCACCCGCGTGAGTCGATCTTTAGGCGCGTTGTGAGGTTTGAGCAGCATCGCCGCCAGTGCGGGTGAAAGAGTCAGCGAGTTGATCGTGGAGATGACCGTAGATATTGCAATCGTCACGGCGAACTGCCGATAGAACTGCCCGGTTACCCCAGACAGAAAAGCCATGGGTATAAACACCGCACACAGCACCAGGCCTACGGCGATAATGGGGCCAGAGACTTCCCGCATAGCCTGATGAGCGGCGGCTTGGGGCTTTAGACCCTCCTCGATATTCCGCTCGACGTTTTCCACCACTACGATGGCGTCATCCACCACGATACCGATGGCGAGCACCAGGCCAAAAAGGGTCAGCGTGTTAATGGAGTAGCCCAGCAGGTAGAGTGCGCCAAAGGTGCCGATCACCGAGACCGGTACCGCCAGCAATGGAATGATAGAAGCTCGCCATGTTTGCAGGAACAGCGTGACCACTAGTACCACCAGAAGCACAGCTTCCAGTAAAGTGGCTATCACTGACTTTATAGAATCGTTCACAAAGATCGTGGTGTCGTAGACGGCTTCGTACTCAACTCCTTCAGGAAACTGCTCGGACAGCTCCTCCATAGTGGCAATTACCTGCTCGCGAATCTCAAGTGCATTGGCACCCGGTGCCTGGAATATTCCCACCCCTACTGCGTTATTGCCGTCTAACTGCGAGCGGAGCGTATAGTCCCCGGCGCCCATTTCCAGCCGGGCCACATCTGCAAGCCTGAGTATCTCGCCGCTGTCGCCGCGGCTCAGCACGATGTCACCAAACTCTTCCACCGTTTCAAGCCGACCACGGGCGTTAATCAGAGTGAGAAAATCGCTATCCGCGATGGGTTCGGCGCCTAGCTGCCCGGCAGAGACTTGCACGTTCTGTTCGCGCATGGCCCCAACTACATCGCTGGCCGTCAGGCCTCGGGCGGCTATTCGATCGGGATCCAGCCATGCGCGCATGGCGTAATCCCCCCCGCCTAAGATTTGCGCATCCCCAATCCCTTCGAGCCGGGCAAGACGATCACGGACATTTAGCCGCACATAGTTGCGCAAATAAAGGGTGTCATATTCACCGCTGGGCGAGGTTAGGTGAACGACCATCAGAAACGTCGGCGACTGCTTCTGAGTAGTGACACCTTGACGGCGCACGGCTTCCGGCAACCGAGCCTCTGCTTGGCTGACGCGGTTCTGTACGCGAACGGCGGCCTGCTCAGCATCGGTACCGGGACGGAAGGTGACGGTCATCTGCAGTACACCATCAGAACCCGCAACAGACTTGAGGTACATCATGTCCTCGACGCCATTGATGGCTTCTTCCAGCGGCGTCGCTACGGTCTCGGCAATCTCCTTCGGGTTGGCGCCGGGGTAAACCGTTCTAACCACTACGGAGGGCGGTACTACATCCGGGTACTCGCTGATCGGCAGGTTGGGAATAGAGATCAGCCCCACCGCAAGAATAATGATCGACAGCACCGCCGCAAAAATCGGCCGGTCAACGAAGAAACGGGAGAAATTCATGGCGGTTTACTCCTCCCTGGCCGCAACGGTGGGCTGGTCGTCGGAAATAGGGAGATCAGCCGCCGGGGCGGCCGCTAAGCTTTGCGGGCTAACTTCCATTCCGGGGAAGAACACCTTTTGCACGCCATTGACGATCACTCGATCACCCGCTTGGAGCCCATCGGTAATGACGGTGCGTTCTGCCACCTGCCGCCCTGTGGTTACCTGGCGCTGCTCTGCCAGGTTATTCTCATTGACGATATAGACATAGCGGCGATCCTGATTGGTCAGCACTGCCTTACGGTCTACTAGTAATGCTTGCTCTAAACGAGCGACCGGCATTTCGACCCGTGCAAACTCTCCAGGCCGAATTCGACCATCCGGGTTAGCCAGCACCGCCCGGAATTGCAGAGTGCCCGTATTGGGGTTTAAGCGGTTGTCGATAAAGTCCAGGGTACCCGTGTACTGCCGCTGCGGGTCGCCGCCCAGCTCGATTGTCAGGCTATTCGTCGCGTCATCGGTCAATAGTGTCTGGCTGGCAAATGCGGCCTGCTCATCCGCCTCAAAGTAAACGTGTACTGGATCAATGCTTACCAGCGTGGTCAGCAGGCTCTGGTCGGCATTGGCCAGATTGCCACGGGTTACCATTGTCCGGCCGGCACGGCCACTGACCGGTGCGGTAATGCGGGTATACTCAAGGTCTAGCTCGGCGGTATCTAACGCCGCTTGGGCGGCATCCACCATGGCGCGTGCGTTGTTTAGCGCCGATTGACGCTGATCATGTACTTCCTGAGAAATGGCCTGACGCCCCAACAACACCCGGGCACGCTCGGCTTCACTGCCAGCCTGAGCCAGCTGGCTCCTGGCTTGGGCAAGGTCCGCTTGGGCGGCACCTATACGTGCCTGATAAGGCCGCTGGTCGATCAGGAATAGCAGGTCTCCTTGCTCTACCAGTTCGCCCTCTTCAAACGCCACCTCTTGGATATAGCCGCTAACCCGGGCTCTTAACTCCACCGTTTCTTCGGCTTCCACCCGCCCGGTGAATGACTCGCTCAGCACCATCGGCTGAGCCACCACTTCCGCTACATCAACCTCTGGTGGCGGTGAAGGCGCTGCTGCCTCCTCGCTATTGGCCTCACAGCCGGCTAGTAAGACCGTTATTAGCAAAAGCGGGATCACCGCTCCGCTGCTTGCAAAGCGGGCTCTTTGAGACAAACTTCCCATGATGACTTGCTCCCCTGGCTACCGGTATTCGATAGCGGCGTTCGTTATATAGATGGGTGTCGCGTTGGTAGTTATGTAGTCGTTTAAGCAGCGCCAGATTCGACCAGAGACCAAGCGCCGAACGGATATCAGCTAACATAGGTGAAGGGGGCGTGGGAGAGGTATCAGGTTCCTGCGGGAAGATTGCCTAATTCTGTCGTGGCGAGTGAAAGCGTAAATAAGAGGATGAGGCGAGATAACGACCTATTTCGGTGCATGGGCATGATGACACTTAGTGCGAATTGTCGGTTTCTACGGGGTGCTTGCCTGATTCTGCAAAACCAACCGAAAAGCCTTCGATTCCTCAAGCGAGGGCATATACTGCAAACTGTTAAGGAGGAGAGCCCGTGACCGTTATCGCGCCTGAACAGATCACCCATTGCAGCGACAGGCTGCTTCAGCAATTGAGCCAAATCGTCCGCCGTTGGTCGCCCCTGGAAGCACTTCAGGACACGGCGATTGCCGAGGTTCAACTAGTGCGCACTGACGCCCCTACTAGTTTTCACTGCGCTGTTTATGAACCATGCCTATGCTTTGTCATTCAGGGCAGCAAAACTGTGTTGTTGGGTGACAAGGAGATCGTATACACCGGCCCCAGCTACATGGCGAGTGCCGTTGACTTACCAGTAGTAGGCAGGATTGACCATGCCTCCCCAGAAAAACCCTTTCTGGCAGTAAAGGTCTCGGTGGATCCTCAGGAGGTAGCAGGGCTGATACTGGAACTGGGGGACAAAGCTCCGCCTGCGGGGAGTGATGGTATCTGCTCTGAGATGAATTGCGGGTTAAAATCAGCTCCAATGGATGCCCGTATGCAGGGCGCGCTCTATCGCTTCTTAAGCCTACTCGACTCCCCAGAAGATATTCAGGTGCTTTCACCGCTGGCACGACGAGAGTTAATCTACCGGGCATTAATGGGCGCAATGGGCCCACACATGCGTCGGTTTGCCGCCTCAGACTCCCAGGCCAATCGGATTGCGCAAGTTATTTACACACTTAAAGAGCACTATGCCCAGCCACTCAAAATCCGTGAATTGGCAGCGACCGTTAACATGAGCGAATCGACGCTATATCACAGCTTCCGAGAAGTGACACGCATGTCGCCCCTGCAGTACCAGAAGAAGCTGCGACTACATGAGGCACGACGGCTGATGCTGGCGGAGGGGCTCGAGGCGGCCACCGCAAGCTATCGGGTAGGCTATGAAAGCCCTTCCCACTTCAGCCGAGAATATAGCCGCATGTTCGGCGCACCACCTCGCTCTGACGTTAGCCAGTTGCGAGGGGCATACGCGGGGTCGCAGCCCGCCTAAATAGTAGTGTGATGGCTAGTCGTTGCAAAAGAAAGAAGCGCACCCTGGTGGTTAAAACAGGTTTAGGATGACGTTGGGTCTGTTTTGTCAAAAAAAATGTAAAAACACATCTGGTTTGAGCTGAATTTCTTGGCTCTATATATGACTTAATCCGCAGCTTCTAGCAACGCCAGTGGCTACACCGTGGGAAGACGTGCAATTTCAATGCTGATAGAAATCTGGACAGGTTTGGACGTCTGGATAAAATGCTTGACCATGAAGGTGTGAATAAATTCATGGGGTTTCGCCTGCCTCTGTCTTTACAGAAAGCAGGTCTAAATTTTGAAGCTGTTTGGGCAGAAGCAATTATTGATGGTCAGGACGATCAGAATACTCTTGGTGAGCTGCTGATGTTTTTAAAACCTCGATTAGAATCACAAGGCATTGCTTCTATCTATATTTTTTCAGGCTCAATGAGTTTGGGGCTTGTTTTGTTTAAATGAGAAGTTGGCTATGAATTGGAAACTAGCATTTATTGTTGCACTGATTGCCATGCCAGGTGCTTTAGCTATATCCTGGTTAGCCTTGCCATTGCTTGTAGACTTGGAGGATATCGATATTTCGCTTCAAGTCTTACAAGTCGCTACAGTATTTCAAAGTGCTGTATTGATACTTCTGGCTTCTGGAATCGGAACACTGCTAAGTGTGAAGGTAGGGCTGGATGCTCCACTTTTTTCTGCACTGGTCAAGAGAGCTAGACCGAGTGCCATGGTATCTGCCATTACTCCTCAATTGCTTCCAGGAGTTGTTGGTGGCCTGTTAGGTGCAGTTATCGTTATCGCCTTTTATGAGTTTTCTCCAAGAGAGCTTAGCGTTGCGAATCAGGCAAGCTCTATACCATTGCTAGCGCGTATTCTCTATGGCGGAATAACAGAGGAAGTGCTCATTCGTTGGGGGCTAATGACGACTTTTATTTGGGTTGCATGGCGTGCTCTACAGCGAGGAAAGGGTTACCCATCAAGTGCTTTAGTATGGCTTTGTATTATTATAAGTGCTTTGTTTTTTGGAGCGTCACATGTTCCTGTTATTGTTGCAGGAATAGGAAGCGTTTCTTTGAGCGTCATTGCTTACATTGTTTTTAGTAATTCGCTTTTCGGTATGATCGCTGGGTATCTCTTTTGGCGCTATGGGCTAGAGTCTGCAATTATTGCACACATACTTGCACATCTTGTTGCCTATTTCATTATTGGTTGAGCCGTATGTTGCTTAACACTATATTCTGCCCTGAAATAAGGTGAGCATCCATTGTTCCTGTGAAGCAATGAGGGGAAGCCGTGATAATCTCTATGTGTGCTTTCTTGCACTGGAAGATTATAATTTTAAGCTGTTGGGTTTCCGGCCCGATGTTTCCCCACCGCTTGCTTATCCAAGTCGATTATTCGAAAAAGTTTAGCGGACCACCGAAGAGTCAATGTTGCTCATACATGTAATTATGTTATTAATTATAGGGGTGTAGAATGTGTGGGCTGATTAAAATTAACTGTTGATTATGGTTTTGCTTTGGATAGATTCGAAGAGATGCGCATTTTTGCTTCAGTAGCGCAGTCAGAGAGCTTCTCAGTCGCTGCACGGCAGCTTGAGCTGTCGCCACCTCGCGTTACCCGCGTGGTGGCGGCACTTGAAGCTCGGTTGGGTATTGCTTTGTTATATCGCACGACAAGGCAGGTGCGCGTAACTGATGCTGGTCGACGTTATCTAATGGATGCTCAACAAATACTTGCGCAACTGTCAGAGGCCGAAGCTTCCGCTACTGGCAGTTATCTTTCTCCACGAGGACTTTTAAGCGTCACCGCCCCTGTATTGTTCGGAGAATATTATGTCACGCCTCAAATCGTTAAATACTTAGAACAATATCCCGACGTGCAAGTCCGCGCCCAGCTCATTGATCGTCCGGTAAATTTGCAAGAGGAAAGCATTGATGTCGCGGTACGAATTGGTCATGTGCCGGAGGGATGCCAGCATTTGGTTGTACATGTGGGTGAAGTTCGTCATGTGGTCTGCGCCAGTCCCTCCTGGTTAAAAAAGTATGGCGAGCCCCAGCACCCACATGAGCTGGAGACGTTGCCTACAGTGGTGGCTCAAGGCTGCCATTTCGGCAATCAATGGTGGTTTGATGAGAAGGGTAAGCGCATTGAAGTGACGCCATCACCGAGGCTGTTCATCAGCGCTACCCATGCAGCGTTAACAGCAGTTGAATCGGGTGCAGGGCTTACTAGGCTTTTGTCCTACCAAGCGGCTGCTAGTGAGGCAGAAGGTAAAATTCGACGAGTATTAACACGCTTTGAGCCGCCAGCCATTCCCATTAATATTTGGGTAACTGCTGGCCGTGGGCGCGCTGCTAGCGTTCGCACCTTTGTTGATTTTCTTGTCAAGCGATTACGTTCAGATCCAGCGCTTGGCTATCGTGATTGAACATGACACTTTTCCCTGAATCAGCGTTACGTTTTGAGGCTTTATTAGCACTTTCTAGCGTTGCTAAGCACGGTAGTGTGAAGTCAGCTACTGAAACGTGTAGTTTCTCGGAGTCTAAACTTCATCGCCTGCTGCGCGTGCAAGAACAGCGTTTAGGTGTTGCTTTAATCAATAGGTCAACTATTGGAAGTTCATTGACATCAGCGGGTGAGCAATTGAGGTCACATGCCGATGAGCTAATACACGCAGTGGCCAACGCTGAAACCAATGCCTGTCATGAGCACCTAGAGCTCAACGGCACGTTACGCTTGCAGACACCTCAGGCGTTAATAGAGCCACTAATGCTGCCTTTAGTGCTGATGATGCAAGCCGCGTATCCTGAGTTAAAGATCTACTTGCAAGCTGATGAATATTCTCATTTGGAAGATACAGGGGTTCAAGCGCACATCTGCTTAGCATTTGAACCCCTTTCCGAAACTCTATATGCCAGACCCCTTGGTTGCTTACGTACTGGTCTTTTTGCCAGCCCCAGTTATCTGGATAAAGCCGGTCGGCCTGATTGCGTGCAAGAATTGGCTCGACACGATCTCATTCACTGTCCAAAGGAGGGGCAGGCGCCGGTTTGGCACTTGGCTAATGATGGCTCCATTCGTTTTCAGCCCAAGTTGAGCGTGAACTCTAGTGTGGCAGCGGTTCAGGCGGCCACTGATGGTGCTGGCATTGTGCGATGCTATCAATTAGAAGCGCGTCAGGCTTGCGAGAAGGGCCTGCTTGAGCCTGTCCTCACAGCTTTTTGGCCAGCGGCTGATTCTCTAGCGTTAACCTACGCTTTTGGTCTGTGGGCACCCACGAGTGTTATAGCGTTTTTAGAGCTAGCGACCCCCTGGCTACGAACACAGTTGCTGGATTGATTATTTCAATCTAAGCAATTTTCTATTGCCTAAAATCGTTATTCTTGTCGTGCTTGTTCTAGCTCAAAATAGCAGTTCATGATTAATGCTTATTAAGTCTTGAAACTGCTCATTAAGGAGCTAAGAATGTCCGGTACTATTAAGGTCTACCGTCACGCGCTTTCTGGTCACTGTCACCGTATTGAGCTAATGCTTTCGCTGCTAGGGTTGCCCGCCACCTTCGTTGAGATCGACCTTGCAGCAGGTGAGCATAAGTCAGCGCCTTTCTTAAATATGAACGCCTTTGCCCAGGTACCGGTGCTTGATGACCAAGGCGCTATTCTGTCCGATTCCAATGCCATTTTGGTCTATCTCGAACGTCGCTATGGTGCTGGTCGCTGGCTGCCAAATGACCCGTTCCAACAAGCTCAGGTGCAGCGCTGGTTATCCGTGGCGGCTGGGCCATTGGCAAATTCGGCCATGAAGGCTCGCTTGGTCACCGTCTTTAATGCTCCTTTCGATCCTGAACCACTTATTGCCGATGCGCATGAGCTATTCAAGATTGTTGATGCGCATTTGTCACAGCAAGACTTCCTTACGGGCGACCAAGCCACCCTGGCTGAGATTTCTCTCTACAGCTATATAGCTCACGCGCCGGAAGGCAATGTGTCTTTAGAACCATACTCGCATATACGCGCCTGGTTGCAGCGCATCGAAGCACTGGAAGGCTTCGTGCCAATGGGCGTGACCAAGGTGGGATTGCTGAATTAAGGTTAAGTTAGACTTAATGGCTAAGCCAACCTATATAAAGTCTCAGTGTGGAGCGGGTAACCTTCCCGTTAGGAGTCGAGAGTGAACAATGCCGATACCAATAGCCCATGGCATTCGGGCGAGGTCGCCTTGCAGCGTTTAATCGGTGCAGAGCAACAAATGGCAGAGATTGGTAGCAAAGTAATGCGGCCTTTTTTAACGTCCCAGCTTCAGCAATTTTTCCCTCAGTTGCCGTTTGTGTCGGTAGCAGCGGTAGATGTTGAGGACTGGCCTTGGGTGACTCTACTGGAAGGGGCGCCGGGTTTTGTGAATGCGCCTGATGAAAGCCGGCTCGAATTAAACGCAGTGCCGCCTTCTGATGACCCTATTGCACCTTTGCTTACTAGCGGTGCTAGCCTGGGGTTGCTGGGCATTGAGCTGCATACACGCCGCCGTAACCGGGTAAACGGCTTGTTGCGAGGCTCAGATGGCCATTGGCATCTTGAAGTAACTCATGCGTTTGGCAATTGCCCCCAGTACATTCATGACTGGTCAACGATGAAGTCGGTGCTGCCTCAGCCTGGGACGGTGCTGACTATGCGTGACTCGTCTCTTGATAAGTTGCCTGAGCCGGTGCTAACACATATTGATCGGTCACTCACGGCTTTCGTAGGCAGCTACGCTCATACCGAAAAGGGCTTGCAGGTGGATGCTTCCCATCGCGGTGGACGAGCGGGCTTTATACGTCGTCAGGGGGCTGATCTGATTCTTCCAGACTTTTCGGGCAACCGCTTCTTCAATACGTTGGGCAATGTATTGGCTAACGGGCGCGCAGCCTTGGTAATACCTGATTTTGCCAGTGGAGATATGCTTCATCTATCTGGTGAGGCACGGCTTGTGGATGAGGAAACAGTCGGGGCGCATTACCCTGGTGCTGAGCGTTACTGGTCCTTGACACCAAGACATATCGTGTGGCGGCCGAGCATCATGCGCTGGCGTAGCTATGCGAATGAATTGGCTGTCGAAGCGGATTCACTTGGGCCTTGGCAACCGCTTAAACCTTCCGCTCAGCAGCGCGTTCGGGTGGTGGACGTGGTGCAGGAGACGCCTGAGATTCGTTCCTTCTATTTGCAGGGAAAAGCATTAGTACCTTTTAAAGCGGGGCAATTCATTACGCTGCGTGTGCCTCGCTTAGATGGAACTCCGCTGGTGCGCAGCTATACATTATCGGGCAGTAGCCGCGAAACAATCTATCGCATCAGTATCAAGGCAGACGGTGAAGGCTCTCGTTACTTACACAAAGCGCTAAACGTGGGGGCGGAGTTAGCCGTCAGCCAACCAACGGGATCTTTTACTGTGGAGACCAGCGGCTCGAAGAGTGACCATTGGGTGCTACTGGGTGGTGGCATCGGTATTACGCCTTTAGTAAGCCTAGCGCATGAGTTAATCGATGCAGATCGTGGTTCGGTGACGTTGATTCACAGCGTGCGCAATGTGGCCGAAGCACCTTTCGGGGATGAGTTGCTCGACCTGCAGGCGCGCGGATTGCATTTAAGACGTCACTTGACGGGGTCAGAAGATGCTCCTAATGGATGGGTTCCAGGCCGAGTTTCGCTGAAATCGGTTGTTACTGATCATGAGGTATCGGCGTTGCAGCTGTATCTTTGTGGTCCTGCTGCCTTTGTTCAGCGCTACCATCAGGAGGCGCTAGCGCTTGGATTTTTGACCGAAAATATACATACCGAAGCATTCGGCCCTTCGGCGCTTACCAAGGCGTACGTAGTGCCCGTCGCCGAACAGCCAGTGGGCGTTAGTTTTACTCATCAACGCGTTGTTGCCCAATGGCAGCCCGGCGAAAGCCTGCTAGAAACCGCCGAGAAAGCCGGTCTACAGCCCGCTTATGGGTGCCGCAGCGGTAGTTGTGGAGTGTGCGAGTGTACGTTGGCCGCAGGTGAGGTGACATATCCAGAAGCTATATTAGCATCCAAAAACAAAGTTTTACTATGCAGTGCCCGTCCATCGGCACGATCAGGGAATATAGAAATTGTACTCCAGTCTGCTTAGATCATCTGTTTTTTTAACTAACTTAAAAATAAGAAAGCGTACAAGAGATGCTGCATAATAAATATTAGTTAAGCTGCTGGTGTCTCGTAGGATTGTATACAGTATCCATTAGCTTTATATCCTGGTGATGGATTCATCGTTAGCACTTTTAAGTACGCTTTTAAATTAAGTGCCTTTGGCTGTGCATAGAAATTCATGACTTTGCGGGTCCTGGAGTATGATAAATCCGTGTAAATTTTTCTCGCTTTCTAAAGAAGTAGCGATATGACTAAATCGGCTCGGTTTACGAAATAGATCATTTTATTCATTTGCTTAGGCAGTTGATTTTACCTCTATGATTTTCAATAGTTTTGGCATTCTGAGTGTATATAAGGTGAGGTGATAGGGAAGTAAAAGACTTGAGATATTACAACTACTCAATGTTCACGCAATCTTTCTCCAGGATAATCTCCATTGACGCGGTTTGGGAATTATTTCCCAAGCTGAATTGTTAAGCTTACCTAAAAGGAGTGCTTTGAGATGCTGCCTAATAGTTATCGTTCAGACCGCCGATTCTTGTTGCCGTTGAGCCTAGCCGCTTTGATCTGCAGCGTCAGCCTATCAGGATGCGTTACAAATGCTGAGCGTCAACAAGCCAACTTTCAGGAAGACGCCAATACATGCTCTAGCTTTGGAGCGCAGTACGGCTCAGCTGCATATAGTGAATGCATGTTGACACAGCAACACAGGCGCGATGTCAAGCAGCGTGAATCGCTGGAGCGAACCCGCATTACCTCAGAGATTGCTAGAGACGCTCAGATTATGTCCGATAGAGCACGTCAACAGCGTTGTGATCGTGACCCTAATAGAAGGGAATGCTGAGAATAAAAAGCTTTCAATGATATTTAGACAATATATTCAAAAATAGAAGGCCTGTTAAAGCGGCCACATTGCGCCTCGTTTACAAGGATTTCAGACTGGTCATCAATATCGGGATGTCCGAGATTTCAGAAGGCGCGACTACCCGGATCGCTTTATCGATCCGGGTAGTCGAGAGACTGCCAATTTTTGATGCCATCGCCTGTAGGTGGCATCTGACTTAAGGTAGCACCGACTGGCGCAGCCTGAGAGAACAAGGGAACTAGCTATGACAGTAAAATCAGCTTGGAATTCTGGGTTCACACTCACCAGCGCATTGCACGGAAAAATATCGGTACGTAAGAAACGTCTCAAGCTAACGATACAACTTTTTCGATGCGCCGTGACTTTATTTGTCATTTTCACCGCTCCGGCTGTTGCAGAGGAGGATCCGCAGATGAACTATACGGAAACACGTCGAATCGACATACAGGAGGAACATTTTGGTGTCACGATCTCAGACCCATTTCGTTGGTTAGAAAACGACCCACGCCGAGATGTTGAGGTAGCCCAATGGATCGAAATGCAAAATTCGCTTTCGGCGCCCTATTTGGAAGATCTACCCGGTCGAGCCGTGCTCAAACGCCGCCTGACGGCTATGTATGATCATGAAACTTTGACGCCACCGATTGAGCGTAAAGGCAGATACTTTTTTACCCGTAGTGGAGGCCTCAATAATCAGCCTCAGCTTTTGATGCGTCAAGGTGCCGATGGGGCGAACCAAATGCTTATCGATCCCAATACTTGGTCCCAAGACGGGACCATGGCTCTAGCTGAATGGGCGGCTTCCGCTGATGGCGCGTTTGTTGCTTTTGCCATGCAAGACAGCGGGTCGGATTGGCGGACCATCCGTGTGATGGACACATCTACGAAGGAGATACTAGACGATAGTGTCGAATGGGCTCGATTCACTACTATCGCTTGGCATCCCAATGGATCAGGATTCTACTATTCTCGATTTCCTGAGCCTGCATCGGATGCAGATTTTAGCGCCAGCGTAGAAGGTCACGCCGTCTACTTTCACCGGATTGGTACTCCGCAGTCGGAAGATCAAATCGTGCATGCACCGACGACGGACCGACCACTACTGCACACTGCCGATGTCACGTCGGATGGCCGCTATCTTATTATCTATACTTCCGCACTGACTGGGGGAGTTGCGGTGACGGTGACCGATCTCACCTCCGGTGATCAGCGCGCGAGAACCATCGTTGAAAGCTATGGCGACCGTTGGGTTTTGTTAGGAAACGTCGGCACGAAGCTTTTCTTTGCAACGCAGAAAGATGCACCTAGGGGCCGGGTTGTAACGATAGATCTGTCGCAAAGGCAGCACGAATTTTACGAACTAATTCCTGAAAGGCCTGATGCCGTTTTGCGCGAAGGTGGTTCTGCGATTCTGGGCGATCGGGTGCTTTTAACTTACACGATTGATGTCCAATCCAAGGTCGAGCTTTACCAGTTGAATGGGACTTTCGATGGTGCTGTACCTTTACCAGGGCCAGGCAGTACCGGGATAGTCCGCGGACGTCCGGGCGAGAAAGAAGCATTTTTCGCTTTTACTAGCTACGATGCTCCGCTAACAGTTCTGCGACTAGATGTGGATGCAAACCACACCACAGTTTGGGCCGAGCCAAAGATCAAGTTGGATCTGAATACAATCGTCGTTGAGCCGCATTTTTATATTTCCAAGGATGGCACTCGGGTGCCCCTCTTTGTTGTCTACCGCAGTGGTATTGAAGGTCCGGCTCCGACAATGCTCAATGCCTATGGTGGCTTCGGGATTAGCATGGTTCCGCATTTTTCACCCGCTGCAATGGCGTGGGTAGAGCAGGGCGGCGTCTATGCCGTAGCAAACATTCGTGGAGGGGGCGAATACGGCCAAGCTTGGCATCATAACGGCCGACGCGGTAACAAAGAGAATTCATTCGACGATTTCATCGCCGCGGGCGAGTATCTAATCGACCAAGGCATCACCCCTTCCGACGGACTCGCAATACATGGCGAATCCAACGGCGGTCTGCTGATAGGGGCTGTAGTCAATCGACGCCCCGATTTGTTTGCTGTAGCTCTACCTGGTGTAGGTGTGCTCGATATGTTGCGGTTCGATAAATTCACAAGTGGTTCCACATGGGTTGAGGAGTTTGGAAGTCCATCAAATGAAGATGATTTCCATACCTTGCTTTCCTATTCGCCATTGCACACGATTCTCGAGGGCGTACGCTACCCAGCAATTCTTGTCACTACAGCGGATACCGACAATAGGGTTGTTCCGGCTCACTCGTTCAAGTACGCAGCGACGTTACAGGCCGCAGATATCGGCGATCGACCACATCTCTTGCGTGTTGAAACCCGCGCTGGTCATGGGGCAGGCAAACCGACAGACATGGTTATCGAAGAATTTGCCGATATGTGGGCTTTCGCCGCTCACTGGACCGGACTCAAAATCGCAGATGTTGACTAAAGAAAAGGGGAGCATAAAAATCTTTCAATAAAAATGTTTATACGATGCGTTTTAAACAGGATTTTAATCATTTGTAGGCGACTCAGGCGTATGAGGTGGTTGTTGAATATGTAAGCACGCCTGATGTTGTACTTAGTGAGATTTTAAGAAGCTAATAGGAGCAGCATTATGATCTGGGAATACTTAATCATCGAAGAAACTCTTGATGGTGCTAAAATGAACGATTTAGGCAATCAGGGTTGGGAACTTGTCTCAGTTGTCTCACCAGGGCATTTTATACTGCATTACTTCTTTAAGAGAATTCTGAAGAATTAATTTGCGTTCTAGTAATACTACCATTTTAAGCTGTGACGCGAAATTATATTTTTTATAATGTTTAAAAGCGCCTGTAATACATATTGTGCTATGAATTGTATAAGGGTGTTTGTGGTTAATTTCCAACCAATATATATGAAGAGAGGTATGTGAATGATCTGTTTATTTACAGAAAAAATCTGCAATATTAATAAGCTAAAGGCTTTTATGTTGTTTGGATTTTTAGGTGGGTCTAATGTTGCTGTTGCACAGGTTGTGGAAAACGATGTCCACTCCGTCATTGATCCAGTAGTTGAATCACTTATGGAGCAATACAATATTCCTGGTATGGCAGTGGCAATTGTACGTCCAAACAATACAGTCATTGCGAATTATGGTGTTGCAGAAAGCAATCAAAGTTTACCAGTCGATGATAACACAATCTTCGAAATTGGCTCGCTTAGTAAACTATTTACTGCAACATTAGCTGCACTTACTGATGCTAGGGGAGAGTTCTCTTTAGACGCTCCAATAAGTCGCTTCATGCCTGAGCTGCAAGGTAGCTCCTTTGACGAAATCACAGGAAAAAACCTTGCCACTTATACTGGCGGAGGTCTTCCATTATTTGTACCTGATGAAGCGACTGATCACGAATCACTGATCAGGTGGTATCGCCAATGGGAACCTTCAGAGAAGGTTGGCGAAAGTCGTACTTATTCAAATTTAAGTATTGGTCTACTGGGGCTTGCTACAGCTGCAAGCATAGAAAATAGTTTCGTCTCAGCGATGCACAACGAGCTATTTATACCTTTAGGACTCGAAAATACTTGGTATCGTATCCCTGAAGACCAAGCACAGCATTATGCTATGGGTGAGAATCGAGACGGTGAATCAGTACGTGTGTCACCTGGTTTGCTCGATGACGAAGCTTACGGTATTAAAACTACGGCAACCGATCTTGCAAAATTCGTCCAAGCTAATCTTGGTATGCTCAATCTGGACAATACACTTCAAAGAGCAATTGATGCGACCCAAGAAGGACAGTACCAAATCGGTGAAATGACACAGGGACTTGTTTGGGAGGAGTACCCATTGCCAGTATCCTTAGAAACGCTTCTCACTGGAAATGGGTATGACATGATACTAGAGCCTAATAGTGCAGAAGAGATTGAATCTCCAGTGGGGCCGAGAAGTAGTGTTTGGATTAATAAGACTGGCTCTACTAGTGGCTTTGCTGCTTATGTAGTAATGATTCCCGGTGAGCATACGGGGTTAGTCATGCTGGCTAACAAAAACTATCCAAACGAAGCAAGAGTTGAATCTGCTTTTCAAATACTGTCAGAATTAGGTGCAATAGATTAGTGGTATCATACATACCCTATGTATTAGATGTTAACAATAATTGTTTTTAGTAAGTTGTGCTCAGGTGAGTAAATTAATAGGATCATCTGAGCTTTATTTTTTTAGTTCCATCTGAAATGGATGAGGGTTTCTTATCCAGGTTTCGATATGATTGCTTAACAATCAACTCTTATCAAGTTCGACCCTTACTATTGTGCCACGGCAAACTGCATCAATTATAGACACGCGTCCTCCATGCCGTTCTACTACTTGTCGCACTAAATTTAGGCCTAAACCACTTCCAGTAGAACGTGGGCGTAGCCTATGGAAAGGCTCGAAAACGCGTTCACGTTCTTCAGCTGGTATTCCTGGTCCGTCATCTTCCACTTCAAATGTAGCTCCATTTACACGAACTATAATATGGCGACCGCCATGTTCAACGGCGTTTTGGACCAAATTTGTTAATACACGTTCCAAAGCTGGCGCATCGCCTCGACAAGGTAATCTGCGATCAGTTTGCACCTCAATGGTTCGGTTCGATGCTATTAACAGCGGAGCCAAGTCACCAACAACCCTTCTAATTAATTCGACTAGATCTAACTCCTCCTCAATCATATTGATATCGAGCCGCTGAAGGTCGAGTAGCTGCTCTGCCAATGTAGCTAGACGATGTACATCTGCACGTAGTTTAAGCATATCCTTATTAACTGTTTTATCTACTTTAATACTTAGAATTGTTATAGGAGTGCGCAGTTCGTGAGCCGCCGATGCAATAAATTGCCGCTGACGTTCATACCCCTCATCAAGTCGTCTTAGGGCATTGTTTACGGCGCCGACAAGAGGCACTATCTCTGATGGCACATGTTCCTCACTCAATCGTCTACCGCGTCTAATCGTGTCTATCTGCTCGGCTTCAACTGCTATACGAGAGACGCCAGCTAATGAACGCCTTACAATCCATGGCGTGACAACACAGGAGGTGATAGCCAGCAAAATAAAGATCGGTAAGATTACTAAATTGGAAGCCGTAAAAACAATAAACTTCAAATCATTGAGCTTGCCATGTCCAAGAATTGTCAGCGTCCCTGCTGGTCCGGATTCCCTACGAATCACTGCAGCCACATTGTATGGTGCCTCACGAGCCCTGAGCTGGGCATAGGATAAGTCACCCAACCTGGTTATAAGTGATGAATAATGGGGAGGAACCTCCCCAAATGTGACATATTGACCAGTGTCGTCTGAAGAAACGAACCATAAGTCTTTAGTCGTATCCCGCAGCTCCACTAATTCTTGCGTCATGTTAACGGCAAGTTGACCATCGTCTTGGCGTACTATAGCTCGCGCAATAATAGAGGTGATTTGCTCATCGACATACGGACCACCGCTATCGATGCGAATGGCCACAGCAATGAGAATAGCAAATGAGATCATCAGTGTGATCAGATGAAAAATCAGGGGGTAGACGATTAACGGTCTTTTGAGAGAGGGAGTTTTTTTCACAGCGTCTCACGTAATAAATAACCAACGCCTCGGATCGCATGAATTTCAATCCCTGCCTCGGCTTCACCTAGTTTGCGACGGAGCCGAGAAATATGCGAGTCGAGCGTGTTCGATTGAATTTCGTCGTTGAAACCATATACTGCTTGTTCTAATGACTCTCTTAGCACTGTCCTGCCTCGCCTCTTCATTAAAGCCGCTAACACACGAAGCTCACGGCGTGGTAGCTCTAGACGCTTTCCAGACACAGTGACTTCATCATTAGAGAGATCGAATATGAGGGAAGCCGCACGAATATTTTCAACGGCCATGTCGACAGGGCGCCGCCTAATTGCGCGGATACGAGCAAACATTTCGTCAAGTGAAAAAGGTTTGACAAGGTAATCATCTGCACCCTTGTCAAGCCCAACTACTCGGTCACATACTTGACTACGCGCGCTGAGCACAATAATAGGTAAGCCAGGATGTTGCTTTCGAAGGTATGGGACGAGCGATAAACCGTCACCGTCTGGTAGACTCCGATCCAGCAAGACTAGTTCATAAGAGGCTAGAGTCGCTGCTTCTTGTGCCGTTGCCAATGAATGGGCATGATCGACAATGAATAGCTCTTTCTCCAGAGTGGCACATAACATATCAGCTAACTGCAGCTCGTCCTCAACTAATAGGATTCTCACTATTTACCTCGTTGCCATGTAGTAGTGCGCTCACCAAGGCGAGACACCAAAATGTCATAATTTACAGGACCTAAATTGCAGCAACATTGCAATTCTAGCAGAAATTTTTTGATAGAAATTAGGAAGTCCTATTTGAAAAACGTTGTCTATGATTTCAAGTTCAAGCAAGTGGCAATTAATTGATTGTATTTAAAATACTCTTTATTTTGTTCGAGAAGTCATATATGGATTGATGAGTTAGACCTATTGATCGTTGAAAATAATTATACTGTTATAGTGGATTCTAAAAAAATGTATAAAATTTTCCGCTTTCCAATTTTAAGAACTTTCACTGCTGCTTTATTTTTGTCATCTTTTTGAGTTGTGTTCAGTTTTTTTCATCAAAAGCGCCCTGTGCCTGCCAATTCGTGAGGAGCTGATAATAGGGAAGTTTAGAGTGAGTTCTTGAACTGCCAGAGGTATCATAAGAGGATGGTTGAGTGGTTTCTTTTCCTTAACTTAAAAGGTTTTTTGGTTTTTAAGATGCTGATTCTGCATTTTTAATGCTGCTAGGATATATTCCTTTTAATGATTGCAATGATTATCTTCATCGATGAAATAAAGGAGAGAGTTAGACTCTCTCCTTTATTATAAGTTAGCAATAATCTAGATGATGTTAAGACGGCTCAATGTGCCCGATAATGGAATTCTCTAGGAGAAATTTTACCGTCCTGATTCTGATCCATAAATAAGAAGATTTTAGGTAATGTTCCTGACTTAGCCTCTTCCTGAGTAATGTAGCCATCACCATTGGAGTCGAGCCGCTCAAATGTATTCTGGACCACTGAGCCTGAAGAGCTAGGTACCAAAGGTTCATGGGCTTGAGAGCCTTTTTCGGCGTAGACAGTACCTGAAAATAATGCAAGCAACAGTAATAAAGCACCTTTTTGATTTTTCATAGATCTTTTCCTTTTAGTGGTAAGTAATATGAATAATGCTGATGCTATTCTTTTCTTGTTAGTACCATTCCGGCGTGATAAAGCACGCCATCAATAAATTCTCCGTCTGCAGTAAATCCCGTATCATCCCAATACTCTATATAATTGCCGGTAACACGGTAGCGCCCTTCGTAGGCCCTCTCTCTTTTACCCCGGGCTTCTACATAGCGGCCATTCGATTGCAGGTTATGTCGTATGTGGCCATCCTCAGTAACCCACATGCCTATATATGGGTGATTTGTCATGTTTGGATCTCCAGAAATAAATTTTGCACCTGCAGCACTATTCGCTAACATACTGAATAGCAGCGTGTACAGTAGTGCTGCATATGGTAGATTTATTTTAGAAAACATCGCTAATCTCTTGTTTGGACATTTGAACCTCGCTCCGAAAATAGCTGTGAAAGTGCTTGCGAGGCAGCAATAGCACGCGGAAAGCCTGCCGACACTGTTGTCATATAAACAACTTCTTTCAACTCTTCCTCTGACACGCCAATATTCAATGCATAGTTGGCGTGAACGCGCATAATGCTAATTTCACCCAGGGATGCCATTGATGCGACCATTGCGATTTGTCGTGTGCGATCATCAAGTACATTCCTTCCCCAAACATCGCCTAAGGCATAGGCCTCCGTTGCCTCGGCGAGGAAAGGAAATTCCTGCCGCATGGCCTCAAGGTTTGGTTGGGTTTCACCATTATTGAGATGTAGGATTACTGCTTTTCCTCGCTCACTGCGTTCCTCAGTGGTGGTAGCCTCTGCTGACAAGGATAAGAGTAGCGTTGTAGCAAAAAGAAGACTGGTAAAAGTTTTAACTGCTGGTGTAGTGCGTAAAAGCATTGTCTTTATCCTCAGGTTTTAGCTGTTTATGCTTGGCTTGCGGTGGGGCGAACTACAATATCGCTGGTGTCCACTTCGTCGGGTTGGGCAATAACATGGTCAATAGCTGCGGCAATGGCGTGTGGCTTGAGAGAGATCTGGCGAAAATTTTTCATCGCTTCAGCCGCACCAACATCAGTAATAGAGTCAGCTAACTCAGACTCCACAACTCCTGGATAAACGCATGTAACGCGCAGATTGTCATGCTCCTGACGTAATCCATCGGAAATTGCCCGTACAGCGTATTTTGTAGCGCAATAGATCGCGGCGGTGGGTACTACGTAGAGGCCCCCTATAGAAGAGATATTAATTACATGCCCACTGCCTTGTGCCTGCATGGTGGGCAGCACGGCGGCAATGCCATACATTACTCCGCGGATGTTGACGTCGATCATACGGTCCCATTCAGTTACCTTTAGGGAAGCTAAAGGGGAAAGTGGCATGACGCCAGCGTTGTTGATGATTACATCAATGCGGCCATGGAAATTAAGAGCGGCATCGGCAAAAGCCTGTACTTCCTCGCGCTGGGTGACGTCTAGTGATCGACACTCTACGCTGCCGCCTTCGGACCGGATGCTTTGTGCAAGTGCCTCGAGGCGCTCAATGCGGCGCGCACCAATGACTAGATGATGGCCTTGTTTGGCCAGCTGTTGTGCGGTTGCTTCGCCAATGCCGCTACTGGCACCGGTGATTAGAATTACTTTGCTCATCAGAATAACTCCTTAGGAGGAACTTGGGATGACCCTCTTGCATGGCTAAGAAAGTTGTTTCGTGAGCAAAAAGGTCATGCTGTAAGCCTAGGGAGGAGCAGTGAAAGCTGATAGTGCAATTTCTATTGCAGTATTGCCTGATCCTATAGAAATGATATTTTTGACGTGCACTTTGTCTAAAAACTTGCCTAAATATTCTTCTATATAAATAGTGAGGGCTATGAATTGTTGGTGCAATCTGCTTTGAATTCCCATAGGCGAATGATAGAGCTGCTCTATCAGCTAGCGCCAAATGAGGGGTATACACAGTCGCTGCTTAGCGAAGTACGTTTCATGCGCTCGGACCGTCCGTTGAAACTCACCCCGGTGCTGTATGAGCCAAGCATCGTGATTGTGTGCCAAGGAAGCAAGCGAGGCTATTTGGGCGAAGAAGTGTATCTCTATGATGCTATGCACTATCTGGTGCTATCGGTTCCGCTCCCTTTTGCTTCCACAACTGAGGCCAGCTGCGAGGAGCCACTACTGGCCATTTCGATTCAGCTAAACATGTCTGTAGTAGCTGAGCTGGTATTCATACTTGACAAAATGAATGTAAGAGCTAACTGTGCACCACGAAGCATGTATTCTTCTCCGCTCAATAACACCATGGCGGATGCGACACTCAGGTTACTTGAGGCGCTGGCGCTACCTGTAGACGCACAACTACTGGCGCCTAATATTGTGAGGGAGATTTATTATCGGATATTGACCGGCGAACAGGGGGGGAGCGTTCGGGCGGGACTGGCCCAACAAGGCCAATTCGGTAAGATTGCCAAGGCGCTGCTGCGTATTCACTCAGAATATGCAGCCCCTTTAGAGATTAGGGAACTCGCAAGCGATGTAGGCATGAGCGCAGCGTCTTTTCATGTGCACTTCAAGTCAGTGACCCAAACTTCGCCGCTCCAATACATTAAATCTACGCGTCTTCATCAAGCAAGAATGATTATGATTCGCGATGGTTTATCTGCTGCTGCTGCAGGTGCTAAGGTGGGATATGAAAGTGCGTCCCAATTTAGCCGTGAGTTTAAGCGTTTCTTTGGTCGGCCACCTGGAGAAGAAGTACGTGAAATGAAAGCCTCGCTGGCTCTCTTGCCACCTGAAAGAATATCAGATTTGACGTTGCCACATTGAAAACATATGTCAGCGAGGCTGATTTTCTTGCTACTAAGATTTTTTATCTCATGTGATATAAACAGTAAATATAAAATAGGTATTCGACATGGAAGGTATTTAAAATAAACCGTTTTGAATAAATTATTTGGTTATAAGTTGGTGGAGTTGTCATCACTGCGATATCTGATTATCTTTTCTTATGGTCATTGTTAAGCTTTATTTAGTGATTAATCTAGTTTTACTAGTAATGTTATAATTTGTTGCGTAAGTTTCATGGTTTTATTGGTTTATAATAATATATTTGTGTGTGTGAAGCACAAAGCTTAAAGTGTTTGAAATATTTTTAGAATGACTTACTGTAGGTTCGCCACATAGTCTATGTGACCACTATGTCCGATCTTCGTTCTAGTTGCATTCAGTGCCTATTAATATCTTTGGTTTTACTTGGCGATTTAAATCGATTCTGCTAGATGCATTCCTACTACAATATTTGGAAGAAACGTCCGACAAGCTCGGTTGGTTGCTATGTACATTGCGACATGAACTCATGGATGAGGCCATAGGCCTCACTCTCGCCGTGTATTGCCCGATAATCGCCAAACGAGAATTTCCCGCGGGCAGCAATCGATTATTTCCGCCAAACGCCCCGTCAGACTTTGCCGCAAAGTCATGAAGATTGTCCATATTCATGTACATTGATGTCAGTTCTTGTGTCTTCTTCACATTAGATTTTCTCTTTACTATCTAATTTACGTTGATTCATTAGGAGAGCAACATGAGTAAGCCTCAATTTTTTGTGACGTCTGGTTACGGCGAGAAAGCGTTGGAATTACTGAATTACTCGCAGGCGGTGAAAGTCGATAATCGCGTGGAGATATCAGGGCAGGGCGGTTGGGATGATGATTTTCAAATACCCATTTCGCTGGAAGAAGAAATTGAGCAGGCCTTTCGTAATGTGGAGCGCACTTTGAAAACGGCAGGTGCCGGCTGGGAGCACGTGATTCATGTGAACTCTTACCACGTAGGTGGTTTTCCGCCAGAAGTGAATGAAACAATGACACGGCTATACCGGCATTATATGCCAAACCATGCTCCGATATGGACGCAAACGGGTGTTGAGGCGCTAGGTTTACCGACCATGCGCATTGAAATTCGGGTAACAGCGATTATTGCTTAGAATGTAGGTGGCTATCGTTAAAGGTCGCTAGTAACCACTCGATAAATACTTTTAAACGAGTGCTCTGATGACGGTTCGGCGGGTAAAGGATATGAAACTCCATGCGCGGACGAGTCCAGTCGGTCAGTATGGGTACTATCTTGCCATTGTCGATGTAAGGCTGTAAGCAGCGGACGAAGTGCTGACCTATGCCTAGATCAGCTAACATCATCGCCAGTAGGCCGTTACCGTCGTTAGCGCTATAGCTTCCTCCGCTCATTTCAAACCGCTCGGAACCTTTTTCAAGCACAATAGGCATTGGTTGGCTGGTGTTGGCGGTAAAATAGCCCAGCAGTGTATGCTTGGTTTCAAGCTCGCGGGGATGGTGGGGTATTCCATACTTTTCAATGTAGTTGAGCGAAGCACAGGTAACATAGTCGAGCTCAACCAAATGTCGCCCCACCATCGCTAGATCATCTAAACGGCCCGCGCGAATGACGCAATCCACACCTTCACGGATAATATTAACCGCTCGATCGCTAATGCCTAGTGCAACGGTAATATCAGGGTAGTGATGTTGAAAATCTGCCAGGGCAGGGATAAGGAGTTGCGTTGCGAATGTAGCAGGCGCATCAACGCGTATGTGGCCTTGTGGCTTATATTTGTTAGCTCGCATCGCGTTGTCTACAGCATCCATATCTTCTATGAGCCGAAATGCCTCCTTGTAATACTCCATGCCTTCCATCGTTGCGGCGACATTTCGGGTGGTACGGTTTAGCAGCTTAGTGCCAAGATGCGTTTCAAGATCAGATATTAGCTTGCTAATTGTTGAACGAGGAAGAGCTAACTGCTCCGACGCTCGGCTAAATGAGCCAGTTTCCAATACGCGAATAAACGTACGCATTGCTAGTAATTGATTCATAAGCGCTATATCCCTAAGAATCCGGTTAATGACTGCTAATTTAATTTTGAAAGTGAGTATAGCCAAATAATGCTATGATATTAATTGCCTGCATAACCAATAAATGATTTAAAGGTAATTAGCCCAATCCTGCTTCATGTTACGCCGCTTCTCAAAGAGATCTCCACGACGGTAGGCGGCTTCAGCCTTTTTATCTATCACGTGCGCCAACTCATTCTCAACTACATCATACAGTTAGCCTGGTGCTTCTTCAGTCTAGTCGCGAAAGCTTGAGTGAAAACCATGAGGTAAAAAGGTACCTTTTTTCTTCTCTTTTGCTATAGCCTATGCACGATGACGTCACCCCCTGATTGAGCAGCACTACACTTTAGAGTCCGATCTTATGAGTAAGGAGATTGGACATAAAAAAAGCGTTTAAGAGATGAACAGATCATTGGCTTTTTGGGCGAAGCCGAAGCGGGGATCCCCATACATTTGTACTGCTCCGCTATGGGTTGAGTACGCCTCAGCGACAGTGACACACCGCGCTGTGATCTAACCTGGAGGCTGAAGGAGGTATTTCTATTTTCCAATGTTATTTAATTACGTAAATTTTTTAGCAAAAAACATTCGTTTTATTTTATGTCATTTAAAAGTGGGAAAGTTATGTCATTTTGTTATCGCTCCCTCCTTAAGTTCGCATAAATTACCTATTGATATCGCCCGTTTTTACAGTAGTTCTGCGAAAGAGTGTTTTGTCGTGATCTATTAAAAGCTTTGCCACTCTCACGTCAAAAGAGCTATAGCGTGGAAATAGTTAATCAGAGGTTTCCTAGAAATTTTCTATTCATAAGCATTCTAGTTTTCCGAGGGGATTAGCATCATGGCACTGTCCGGATCCAGTCGACGCGAACAGTGCCTTGATGCTACAGATAATCCTAACGTTTAGTGCTTGGCATTCTGTAAAGCCTGTTCTTCGATGTCTCTATCAACAGAAGAGACGTAGTACTCGTCATCGAAAGCGCCTTCTGGCTCCTTGAGCCACACCAAGCAGATAACCCAACTGATGAAAGCGCCGGTGGCGATGATGTAGAAGAACTGCGATGGAGTGACAAACGTAAAGATGGTTAGGTAAACCACCGCGCCAACATTACCGTAAGCGCCGGCCATTCCGGATATCTGCCCAGTGATGCGGCGCTTGATGGAGGGAATGATACCGAAGGTTGCTCCCTCGGCCCCTTGCACGAATATCGAGGTGCCGATGGTCACCGCAATGGCCAGAATCAGTGGCCAACTTGAATTGAGCAAAGCCATCAGTAAGAACCCAACGCTAATGCCAAACATGTAGCACAGCATTACAAAACGCCGGTTGCCCATGCGGTCGGAAACCATGCCGCCCATGGGGCGCGCCACCAGATTGACGAACGCGAATGACGCAGCAATCAGGCCAGCCGTAGCGGCATTCAGGCCCCAGGTCTCCTCAAAGAACATGGGCAGCATCGATACCACCGCGAGTTCAGCGCCGAAGTTGGCAAAATAGGTGCTGTTAAGTGCCGCCACACTGTTGAACGAGTACTTATCATCTTCCGGTACACCCTTACGCAGGATCGGTAGGTTGACTCTCAGGATCTGGACAATCTGATAGATGACGATAGCGATAATGGCGAGATAAGCGATGGTCGCACCGGTAACAGATAAGTAGCCCATATACTGAATACGCCAGACCAGAATGGCGAGTACGCCAACCAGTGGGATCGTCCAGATGATCAGCTTGATCATATCGCCCCAGGAACTCACTTCCATGGCAGCGGATTTGCGTGGCTTACGGTGAGCCTGAGCATCCGGGCCATCGGTAATCGCGAACCAGTAGTAAACACCGTAAGCTGCCATAACAATAGCGCTCTGGGCGATTGCCCAGCGCCAGCCATCGGGGCCGCCATACATGCTCAGGGCAATGGTCGGCAGCGACATGGCCGCGACGGCGGAGCCGAAGTTACCCCAGCCAGCGTAGAAGCCTTCGGCGAAGCCGATGTCCTTTGGCTTGAACCACAGCGCCGTCATGTGAATCCCGACCACGAAGCTGGCGCCAATCGAACTAAGTACCAGGCGCGCCACAAGCAACTGCGTCATGCTGTTACCGAAAGCAAATGCCAACGCCGGTAGCGACATGCTCACCATAAGTACCGAGAACACCCGTCGCGGGCCGAACCGGTCCAATGCCATGCCGACGATGATGCGGGCGGGGATAGTCAAGGCGACGTTGCAGATGGCGAACAGCTTGAGGTCGTCCGTGGTTAGCCAGTCGACGCTCTTGAGCATGCTCGACGCGAGCGGCGCCATGTTGAACCACACGTAAAAGGTAATAAAAAAGGCAATCCAGGTCAGGTGCAAGGCCCGAATTTCGGGGCTGCGAAACTTGAATACAGCGGAAACTTTCATGGTCGTATTGTCCTGTGTCCCAAA
This sequence comes from Halomonas sp. GT, assembly GCF_002082565.1. Lineage (NCBI taxonomy): Bacteria > Pseudomonadati > Pseudomonadota > Gammaproteobacteria > Oceanospirillales > Halomonadaceae > Halomonas > Halomonas sp. GT. The sequence continues at coordinate 2,216,824 of NZ_CP020562.1, read as the reverse complement.
GGTGGGCTGTACCAAAGTAGGGGTAGAGGCTGCTCAAGGGCTGGGTAGGATCAACAAGGGACACTCAGCGCGCCGGGCCAGGAACGAACTGACGCTGCCGAAAGTCATGTAGTCGAGCTCATCAACGAAGTAAGTCAATGACTTGGCGATGATGCCGCCATCCGGTTGATGGCTATGGCGTGCAATGACCAGTAGGTCTGGCGAGAGTTTGCGAGTAGCCTGAAGCAGCATCTTGCGCGCATCTCCCTCGGCGAGAAGCTGTTCGGCTTGGAACCCTTCACCGATAGCGAACGCCACACCCTCTTGAAGGTGCTGTTTAACCTCATCCTGCTCCTGCTGAAAAAGCGCTTCGTTGTTATCGGTAGCGTCGAGTGGATTTTCAACCACGCCGACCAGCACCAGCAGAGGTTGGTTACAGCGGAACATATTGACGACCTGGGCGAGCGCCAGCTTAGCGTTTCGCGAACCGTCATAGGCGATCATGATTTTCATGGTGTCCTCCCACAGTGGGGTAGGGGGTAAAGACCCGGAGCTTGGCTCCGGACGTAAAGAAGCAAGCCCTATTTAGGGGGGGTAACGTAGCTCATGGGTTCTTAACGTAGGCACCTTTACGTAAATAGAACCACCAGTTGATGACCAGGCAGATGGCGTAGAAGACAGCAAAGCCATACATGGCAAGTTCTGGTGTGCCGGCCTGAATTTGCTCACCCATTACCCGCGGGGCGATGAAGGCGCCATAGGCAGCGACGGCAGAGGTCCAGCCAAGTACCGGGCCTTTCTGCTGCTGGTCGAAAATCACACCGATGCTGCGGAAGGTAGAGCCGTTGCCGATACCACTGGCGGCGAATAACACGATGAATAGCAGCAGGAACAGCCAAAAGAATTGATTAGGATCGTTGGTGTTATAGGCCTGCATCATCACGTAGCCGGTGGCGACAGAGGCGACTACCATGATCGCAGAGATTATTTGGGTAACGATGGAGCCGCCCACTTTGTCGGAGATCCATCCGCCCAGCGGACGGATCAGAGCGCCCACGAAAGGGCCTATCCAAGCCCAGGTCAAGGCGCTGGGCGCCTCTGGGTTGGCCACGCGAATCAGGGTGCCATCGGCACTGGCTTCCATCATGTTGCCGAAGATGACGTTGATAGAGAGCGGTAGGGCTGCAGAGAAGCCAATAAAGGAGCCGAAGGTCAGAATATAGAGAATGGTCATTGACCAGGTGTGCTTATTGGAAAATATCGCGAATTGCTTCTGGATATTGGGCTTGATATCGCCAGGAATCAGGCGCAACAACACCAGGGTTAGAACAATGGTTAGCGGCAGGGCAATCCACATATTAAGCCAGCTGAGAGCCAACATGCCGATAATCGCGGTCACCATGCCGACGCCGTAGAGGCCTAATATTTTGCTGAAAGCCGCCAGCGGCGAACCAGGGTTGGGCGTAATAGTGCGGAGATTATTCATGCCGAACCAACCGGCGAACGCTAACGGGATCAGAAATACAAGCCAGATAAAGCCAGCATTCTGGATCCAGGTATCGGTACCTGCTTCGATCCGGCCGATCAACGTGCCGCTAGCGCTTTGCAATTCCATCGGCAAGCCGGCCATAGCGCCGAAAATACCAACTGTCATTACCAGCGGAATCACAATTTGCATGGTAGTGACGCCGAAATTACCGAGGCCAGCATTCATGCCCAGGGCGTAGCCTTGCTGCTTACTGGGATAGAAGGTGGAAATGTTGCTCATTGAGCAAGCGAAGTTACCCCCGCCGATACCCGAAAGTAACGCCAACGCCTGGAATACCCAGAACGGCGTGCTTGGGTTCATCAAGGCGATACCAGTACCGGCAGCGGGGATCATCAATAGCGCGGTGGTGAGGAAGATAGTGTTACGCCCGCCTGCGATGCGGATCATGAATGATGCTGGGATGCGCAGTGTGGCACCTGCTAGACCGGCAAGCGCGGTCAGTGAAAATAGCTGGTTAACCGTGAACGAAAAACCCAGGTTCTGCATCTGGGTGGTAATCATTCCCCACATCATCCAGACAGCGAATCCCATCAGCAGGCTGGGAATGGATATCCATAGGTTGCGGTTGGCGATGTGCTTGCCTTCCTGTTCCCAGAATTGGGCGTCTTCGACATCCCACTTCTCAATGTCGGCGTTTCTCTTACTCATGGCGATTTCCCCTTGGCATCAAACCTATCTGCATGTAGCAGTTAAACAGCAAGATACGCTTGAGGAAGAAGTTGGGGAATAGGTGTAAATGGCAGTAAAATCAGCGACATACCTCTTGAGAGGTAGTCGCTGAAAAGCCTGGATTCGTTGATTTTAAAGAGAAAAAATCGGAGGGTGGTAAAGGCGGGTCAGGGCAGAAGTACTCTGTGAATCTTTGGAGGTAACCACTCAGAATCGACTAGTGATCGATACCTGCCTGAACTGCCCAGACGGCGGCTTCGACACGTGAACGTAAGTTGAGCTTTTTGAGCAGATGCTTGACGTGAACCTTGACCGTACCTTCGGTAATATCCAGCTTGCGTGCGATGAGTTTGTTGGAGAGTCCGCCAGCAAGTTGCTGCAGAATTTCACGTTCACGCTGCGTTAGACTATGAATATCGGGGGTGGTGGGCGCATTGCGCTGATTACGCAGCGCTTCAGCGAGTAGGGCGGTCAGGCTTTCGCTGATGACCATGCGTCCCAAAGCAGCCTGACGCAACTGGCGAACCATGTCTTCAGGCTCCATGTCCTTTAGCAGGTAACCGTCGGCACCGTTATGGAGTGCCGCGACCACATCATCCTCATGGTCGGAAACTGTGAACATCACCACACGACCGCTATAGTTGGCTTCCCTTAGGCGGCGCAAGGCTTCTAAGCCATTGACGCCCGGCATGTTTAAATCAAGTAACACTAAGTCAGGCTCACGTTTGAGGGCCAGTGCAATGCCTTCTTCAGGGTCGCCCGTCTCGCCAACCAGTTCAAGATCGTCCTCTAGCTCAAGCAATTGAGCGACGCCACGCCGTAGTAGTGGGTGATCATCAATAATCATCAAGCTGGCGGGTGTGTCGTTGGCAGTGGTCAGCGTCATTAAGAAGTCCCTGTACCTAAGTGAGAGTCTGAGGCAGCTGTAACAGGCTGCTGTTGAATTAAGCGAGCGGTCAACGGGGTGAAGGCTACCTCAATGCTGGCCCCCCCAGCAGGGCGATTGGTGATACTTAACTCTCCGTTCAGGGTAGTTGTTCGGTCGCGTATGATCACCAAACCGTAGTGCATAGGTGGCGAGCTATCGTCTTCCAGGCCGATGCCGTCATCCTCAATACGCACTAGCAGGCGCGCATCGGCGAAACGCACAGTGACCCCAGCCCAGTGGGCTTTAGCGTGCTTGTGGGTATTGGCCAGCGCCTCGCGAATGATCTGCAGCACGTGAATTTCTTCATTGGGGTTAAGTAGGTAAGGCGGTACATCATAGTTAAGCTCGACCGTTACCTCCATGCGCTGGCTAAATTCTTCGACGGTCTGGCGTAAGGCAAATTGCAGCCCCGGCCCCTCAAGTTTGAGTCGGAAGGTGGTGAGTAGCTCACGCAATTGACGATAGGCGCTGTTCAATCCAGTACGCAGCTCGTCGAATACTTCAGACTGCGCCTCTCGGGTAGCTTCTTTTTGCTGCATGCGTTCGAGTCGAGCAACCTGCATTTTAAGATAAGAAAGCGATTGGGCTAGCGAGTCGTGAAGTTCGCGCGCAATGATGGTTCGCTCGTTGATCAGCGTGACGTGCTGTTGCTCCTCGATACGCCGCTGCAGGTACACCGCCGTAGCAAGCTGGTCGGCTAACATGGTGAGCAGCCGATGGGTGCTATCGTTGAGACGCTCCTGGGGATACCACACTTCGAGTGTGCCTAGCAGCGTGTCGCCAACGCTGATAGGTAGCAGTAAGCATTGGGACTGATTATTAGACACCATCTCCAAGGGGCGGGGGTCGATCAGGCAAGCGTGGCAATCCTGGTCACGGCAATACTCTGGTCGGCTACGTGAGTGGGTTTCCAAAACTGGCATTACCCGCTGGTCGAAAGGATCGTTTAGGGAAAGCCGTATCGGTCCGATATCCAGCAGCTTTTCCAGTTCTCGCAACATAGGTGCTGCGCTGGAGCAAAGGTCATTACCGCCGCCATACAGCGAACGGCTAGCATCATGCATCACTCGTAGCGCCTGATTACTGCGCTCAAGCTCCTGCTTCTTGCGCGACACCTTGTCTTCCAATGCGGCGTAACTTGTTGCCAGCTCAGTAGACATCTTATTAAAGGTGTGGCCCAGCAAAGCCAACTCATCACTGCCGCGGAGGTCTGAACGTGGCTTGAAGTTGCGCTGGGCAGCTTCACGGGCAAGAACCATTAGTTGACGCAAAGGGACTACCAGGTTGTAGCGAACATCGTAAAGAGCTATCGAAACCACGATGGCGATCAGTACCAGGAAGAGCACTTGCATCATCCCCAACAGCCTCACCTTGGCCTCGGTGCTCTGCTCCAGATAGGTTACTAGCACCTCAATGTCACTGACCATCGCAACGATCATCATTTCTAACGTAACGAGGTCAAGCGCTGTGGCATCGGCCGGAGCCTCTAGTGCGGGGCGCAGTGAGTGCTGCCAGTAGTTCTGAAGTTTTTCCAGTTGATGGCGGCGCTCATGACGATCATCACTGGGGATCGTTTGTTGAAGCGTTGTGCCATGCAAACGTTCATCGAAGCGTGTTATGAGACCTTTGAGCTGCTCTTGATTTGTCTCCTCTGGGGCATACTTTAGGCGCTGTAAGGCTCCCATGATTTGATAAGCATTCATGCGTAATGAGCCAGCGACGTTAATCGCGGCAGCATCGCCACGGCTACTGTTAGACATTGCCATGGTTAGGGTGATGCTGATGAGTGCCATCCCGCCAATGGCAAGCAGAGACGCAATGATGCGAGCAACCAGGGAGCGCTGAAGTAATTTCATAGCATTTCCGATAGCGCGGAAGAGGTCAGGGAGTGTGGCATTGTCTGCATTCCGATACGAGGGCTATTCCTTTGGGGGTAGCCGGGCTACCTCCGATGCCTTTTGACCTACGCCCAGTACTTACCGACAATTCTGGCATGTCTTCCGACGTCTTTATACCCTCGCTGGGAAATGCCATGCCATCACCCGTGCCACCGCCCACGTCGGAGACATCAACACAAACAGTCAATGGTTATCAGTTGCTGGTAGCGCTGCTGCTTATGCCATTGGCAAGCGCTTTAGCGGTGGCTAGCTGGGCCCTTTATGCTCTACTCGCAAAGCAGCCTGTCTATGTGCTGGTACCGTTGATGAGTGGTGTGCTGTTGGCGTGGCCGGCCTGGTATATCGCGAAATGGGGCGACATCTGCCGCTTAATGCAGTGGCTATTGTTGGGGCTAGCGTTGGCGCTGGGCGGATTTGGGTTGGCTAGCCAACCTTGGGAGTTTTTGATGGTGGGGGCTGGACTTGGATTGGGAGGTTCGGTGATTACAACAGGCATCGCCCACGCTCAAGGCTGGATGCCTGGTCGCTGGGTATGTCTTTGTATCGCCCTTTGTGTGGCTTTAGCGGCAGGCTTAGGGCTTTCCCTGCGCATGGCTCCTCTGGTAGTCCAGGCCTATGGTTGGCGTGCGGCGCCACTTAGTCTGTTGATCCCTTTGTTTATGGTAATGCTGCTGCTGTGGCTTTTCGCAGAGTCACCCGAGTAACACCACCTATTACTCTTAACTACTCGTTCTTCATTTTTGTCTACTGATTCTTAACTACTAGCGATAAGGCCCATTTTATGACCACAGTTGTTATGACCACCGATTTTATGACTATAGCCACGTTTGCCGATTTACTACAGGAGGCGCGTAAACAACCTAAGCTCCAGCGCCTACTGTTTGTGTTTGTTCGCGCAGAGCTGCCTGATTTCCCTGATGCTGACCAGCGTCGTCGCTTCGAACAGGGTGAAGGAGGAGTGTTGGTGCCTGTGGTATGCGTAGATAAGTCGACGGAGGAATTGACCAGTATGGCGGCGTTGGTCGATGAGTCTCGCCGTACCGAGATTGAATGGGATCTAGTCTTCACCGCTGCCATGGACGACCCAAAAGATGATGCCGAGATTGAGCGGCAGCTCCAGCACATGATGCAGTCGCTGCAAATGGGTAATATCACCGCCTATCTTGCCTTCGATCATCACGGCAATGCGGTTAATGTTGGCTAGGGGCCGGTACCATGGAGCACTATTTCCTTATCAAACACCTGCACATGACGGCCGCTGCGCTGAGTATTACGTTTTTCGTAGTGCGCGCCTGGTGGTCGGTGCAAGAAAGTCCCCGACTCAACGCCCGTTGGGTCAAGGTGTTTCCCCATCTTATTGATACGGCTTTGCTGGGGCTGGGGGTGACTTTAATGGTATTACTTTCCGTATGGCCCTGGCAGCTTCCTTGGCTTGGCGCCAAGCTGCTAGCGCTGCTGGCCTATATTGGTGTTGGCACCATTGCGATTAAACGCGGGGCAACGCCAGCGGTTCGAGCCCTAGCCGCGGTAGTGGCAGTGGCCATCTTTACCTATATGGTGGGGGCTGCTGTTCATCACAGCCCTTTATCCTGGTTGGCCTGAGAGGCTTGGCTCTTATCTCGAAATGATAACCCTAACTGAGCATTATTAAGCTGCGCCGAGCGGGCGTGAAGGACCAAAGTGCTCGAAGTGTCGGCGATCCTCGTCGACCCCCAGTTCAGACAAAGCGCTGTTAATCGCTGTCATAAACCCTTGAGGGCCGACGAAATAGCAGCGTGTCTTAAGGTCAGGCAGGTAGTGAGCTAATAAGCTGCGGTCGATACGACCAATATGCTCGGCTTCGTTGCCGCGTTCATGAATGCGGACAGCCTGAAGGTGTTGAGGATACTCGCTCTGCAGCGCCTCTAGTTCGCCTTTAAAAGCCTGATGCTCGGCATCCAAGGCAGCGTGTAGATAGGTGACTTGTCGTCCAAGGGACAAAGCATGGCGTGCCATGGGGAGTAGAGGTGTTTGACCAACGCCGCCACTGGCAAGCAGTAGGGGCTCGTCACCCTCAACCAAGGTAAGGTCACCCGCTGGTGGTAACAGTTCCAGGGTATCGCCTGGTTGTAAGACATCATGGAAATGGCGGCTGACTTGGCCCTGTTCTTCGCGTTTGATCGAGATTCGGTAGCTTCGACCGTTCGGTGTGTCCGAAAGGCTGTAATGCCGATAGACCAGTTCGCCGTTAATGGTCAAACGTACGCCGATATATTGACCTGGCTCATGGTCAGCCACGCGCTCCCCATCCTCGGGCTCAAGAATAAAAGAGCGAATTAAAGCACTTTCCTGCTGGGTGCTGGCAATCTTGAAACGGCGTGTACCCCGCCAGCCGCCCGGGCGCTGCTCAAACTCACGATAACGCTGGTCTTCGAGGTCGATGAGAAGGGCGGCGAGTTCGTTATACAGAGCGCCCCAGGCATCGGCTATTTCTGGTGTCACAGCATCACCGAGCACTTCGCCAATGGCGGCTAGCAGACACTCACCGACAATAGGGTACTGCTCAGGAAGAATGCCTAACGAGACGTGTTTGCTGACCACAACATCAAGGGTTGCGCGCGCTTGAGCAGGGTTGCTGCGCAATTGAACATAGGCCAACACGGCGTTGGCGAGAGCACGAGGCTGGCCGCCGCTTTGCTGGTGTACCTCATTAAAAAGCGGTTTGACCTCTGGATAGCGGCTAAACATCAGCGGGTAGAAGCGCTGGGTAATCGCATTCAGGTGTTCGGCCACGACGGGAGCGGTCGCGTTGATTAGTGTTTCTTGCTCATGAGTTAGCACTGTTTTTCCCTCGCCACATTAAGGTGCATTAAAAATGCATCTTAATGATATGGGTCTACAAAAGCTAGCTATAAGATGTATTTTTGATGCATGTCATGGTCTTTGTTGATGTCTAGGCGCACACTCATATTTCCAAGTAAATTAGTCGGGATTACGCCATGCCAACGACCACCTCATCCCAGCCTGCTTCTAAGCTTGAGCATTTACCCTTAATGCGCCTGGCGTTCAGGCCTTTCTTTCTGCTGGCCGCGCTGTTTAGTGTGGTGTCCCTCTTGGTGTGGTTGGCCTTCTGGCACGGCACTATTTTGCTGCGACCTTATAGCGGTCTGGTGTTCTGGCATCAGCATGAAATGTTGTTTGGCTTTGCCGCGGCGGTGGTAGCGGGGTTTTTACTAACCGCTGTGCGTAACTGGACAGGATTGCCGAGTTTAAACGGAGGGCCGCTACTGGGTCTGGTGGTGCTATGGCTATTAGGTAGGGTGCTGATGGCTTTCCCCATGGGGCTGCCGGAGTGGATGCTGCTGACGGTTGACCTTGCATTTCTGCCAGTAGTTGCCGTGGTTATGGCGCGTCTCGTTATCACCGCAAAGCGTTGGCGCAACTTGATCTTTGCACCTGTGCTGTTGCTGTTTGCCATTGCTAATCTGGCGATGCACTTAGGAGTCATGCAAGGTGATGCCGACCTGATCCGCCAAGCTGCCTACTTAGCCGTGCTGTTAATTACACTGATGATGACAGTCATTGGCGGGCGTGTGATTGCCATGTTTACCGCCAATCGTTTGAGCCGCACCAAGCCTGAACCTATTCCTTTACTCGAAGGAGTGACGCTGGCTAGCACGGCTGGCGTAGTCATGCTGCAGCTGGTTGTCTTACAAGGAGTTGCCATGCCTGCTTCATTAATGGCGGGGGTGATGTTCTTAGCGGCGTTGGCTAATAGTGTTCGCATGGCGCGCTGGGGTGGGGTGCATAGTTGGCGCGAACCTTTACTTTGGGGGCTCCACGGTAGCTATGCCTGCATTCCGCTAGGACTAATCATGTGGGGCTTGGCACTTATGGGGCTGATGCGCGTTGAACTTGCCGTGCACGCTCTGACCATTGGCGGCATGGGCACCATGATGCTAGCCATGATGGCCAGGGTTTCGCTAGGTCATACGGGCCGCCCCATACGCACATTGCCTGGTATTGGTGTAGCACTGGGCTTAATGCTAATGGCCGCCTTAATGCGCTCACCCGTTTTGGTGTTATTTCCCCAGATCACCCACTGGACTTACACGCTGAGCATCATCTTCTGGTGCTTGGCCTATGCAATATTCCTCATGCACTACACGTTGCCGTTGATGCAGGCGCGAGTCGATGGGCAGGATGGCTAGTGTGTGCTAAGCGCTGACGGTAGGAATGCGCATAAGCTGCGCCAGTTGAGATTGTTGATTGCCTAGTAGGTCGGCCAACGTATAGTGGTCCAGCACACCTATAAATGCTGACAGTGCATCATTAAGAATCGGTTGAAGGCGACATGCAGGCGTAATGATGCAGGCATTGTCGCTATGAAAGCACTCCACTAACGCCATGTCATGCTCCATCTCGCGTACTAGCTCCCCTAACCCAATGGTGGCGGGGTCCCGCGTCAGCAGTAAGCCGCCATTCTTGCCACGAATGGCGGTAACGTAGTTCTTTTGACTTAGCTCTTGAACAATTTTCATCAAATGATTGCGTGAGATATTAAACGTCTCGGCAATCTCGTGAATGGTAGAGCGCTCCTCTCCCTTGGTAGCAAGAAAGATCAATACGCGTATCGAATAATCAGTGAATCGGGTGAGGTGCATGGAGTGCGTTTTGCTCCGAGAGTAATCCAACTATAAAAAGCATGTTGTATGAATGTTCAGTGAGTTGCAATGTAAACGTAGTTGAAGGCCTGTGAGCATATTCCGCTCCGCTACAGCTAGCATTCAAGCACGGTGTAATTTCAACAGCGCCAATCGTCTATTCCTTTACGTTGGCCGCTCTATCACCTTGGGGGTAGATAGGGTGTATATGGAGGTAATCACGCAGTAATTCCCTTGTCGATCACGCAGAATCCACTCCATGGAGCCCGCCTAGCGGGTACGCAAATTTCCGAGGAGCCTGGAGATCGACCATGAGTCACTTCATAGATCGGCTGAATTTCTTCCGTAAGTCCCGCGAGCCCTTTGCTAATGAGCATGGCGAATTACGCAGTGAATCCCGCCAGTGGGAAGATAGTTACCGTGCCCGGTGGCAACACGACAAAGTTGTCCGTAGCACCCACGGAGTGAACTGCACTGGCTCCTGCAGCTGGAAAATCTACGTTAAAAACGGTTTAGTTACCTGGGAAACCCAGCAGACTGACTACCCCCGTACCCGCCCAGACCTGCCCAACCATGAACCGCGTGGTTGCCCACGTGGTGCTAGCTACTCCTGGTATTTGTACAGTGCCAACCGCCTCAAGTACCCGTTGGTTCGCAAGCCGCTGCTGGCGCTATGGCGTGAAGCGCTCAAGGCTAACCCAGACCCGGTAGATGCCTGGGCGTCTATTGTCGAAGACCCCGCCAAGACCAAACAGTACAAGCGTGCTCGCGGCATGGGCGGCTTCGTGCGCGGTAACTGGGACGAGCTCAACGAGCTGGTCGCGGCCTCTAACGTTTACACCGCCAAGCAGTATGGCCCCGACCGGATCATTGGCTTCTCGCCGATTCCTGCCATGTCGATGGTCAGCTACGCCGCAGGTAGCCGCTACCTGTCGCTGATTGGTGGCGTCTGCATGAGCTTCTACGACTGGTATTGTGACTTGCCGCCGGCGTCACCGATGACCTGGGGCGAGCAGACTGACGTTCCCGAGTCCGCTGATTGGTACAACGCCGGCTACATTATCGCTTGGGGCTCCAACGTGCCCCAGACGCGTACCCCGGATGCCCACTTCTTTACCGAAGTGCGCTACAAGGGCACCAAGACGGTTTCGATCACCCCGGACTATGCCGAAGTCTCCAAGCTGACCGACGAGTGGCTTTCCGCCAAGCAGGGCACCGATGCCGCCCTGGCGATGGCCATGGGGCACGTGATCCTCAAGGAATTCCACCTTGAGAACCCCAGCGCCTATTTCACCGACTATGTGCGCCGCTATACCGACATGCCGTTCCTGGTGGAACTGGAAGTGCGTGAAGATGGCAGCTTCGCACCGGGTCGCCAGCTGCGTGCCAGTGATTTTGATGCTGCCCTGGGCCAGGAAAACAATCCCGAGTGGAAAACCGTTGCCTGGGACGAAACCCGTGACCAGTTGGTGGTGCCGCGCGGCTCCATCGGTTTCCGCTGGGGCGAAACCGGTGATGAAGTGGGCAAGTGGAATCTGGAGTCGCTGGACGCCGCAGGCACTGAAATCAAGCCGTTACTAAGTTTGGCCAACCACCACGATAGCGTCGCGCGCGTGGCGTTCCCTTACTTCGGTGGCATCGAGCACGAGCACTTTGAACACGTCAAAGGGGCCGGTGTTGGCGCCGCCGATGACCTACTGTTCCACAATTTGCCCGCCAAACGGCTTAAGAGAGCCGATGGCAGCGACATGCTGGCGGTCACCGTTTTTGATCTGATGTGTGCCAACTACGGTATCGACCGTGGCTTTGTCGGCGACGGCGAAGATGATGGCGCGACCTCGTTTGATCAGATCCGCCCCTATACCCCCGCGTGGCAGGAGAAAATCACCGGTGTCCCAGCAGAGCAGTGCACCCGCATTGCTCGAGAGTTCGCTGACAATGCCCATAAAACCAACGGCCGTAGCATGATCATCGTTGGTGCCGGTATGAACCACTGGTACCACATGGACATGAACTACCGCGGTCTGATTAACATGCTGGTCATGTGTGGTTGTATCGGCCAGAGCGGCGGCGGCTGGGCTCACTATGTAGGTCAGGAAAAACTGCGCCCGCAGACTGGCTGGACGCCGTTGGCCTTTGGCCTCGACTGGCAGCGCCCGCCGCGCCACATGAACTCTACTTCCTTCTTCTATAGTCACTCCTCCCAGTGGCGCTACGAGAAGCTTGAGATTAAAGAAATTCTTTCGCCGTTGGCCAAGGCCGAGGATTACCCCGGTAGCCTGATCGACTTTAACGTGCGTGCTGAGCGCATGGGCTGGCTGCCGTCAGCACCACAGCTGGACACTAACCCGCTACGCCTAGCGAAAAAAGCCGAAGCCGCGGTTATGTCGACAGCCGACTATGCCGTTGCGCAGCTTAAGAGCGGTGAGCTGCGCTTTGCCGCGGAAGACCCGGATGCGCCAGAGAACTTCCCGCGCAATATGTTCATCTGGCGCTCCAACCTGCTGGGTAGTTCCGGTAAGGGCCATGAGTACATGCTCAAGTACCTGCTGGGTACTCGCCACGGTATTCAGGGTAAAGATCTGGGCGACTTCGGCGGCCAGAAGCCCGAAGAAGTCGTATGGCGTGACGAGGCGCCGGAAGGCAAGCTCGACCTGCTGGTGACGCTGGATTTCCGCATGTCCACCACCTGCCTCTACTCGGATATCGTGCTGCCTACGGCGACCTGGTATGAGAAGGACGACCTTAACACTTCTGACATGCACCCCTTTATTCACCCCTTGACTGCCGCCACCGACCCAGCCTGGGAATCGCGCAGCGACTGGGATATTTACAAGGGCATTGCCAAAGCATTCTCCAAGGTGTGTGTAGGCCACCTGGGCGAAGAGACCGACCTGGTCACGCTGCCGATGCAGCACGACTCGCCAGGAGAGTTGGCCCAGCCGGCGGTGATGGATTGGAAGAAGGGCGAATGCGCGCCAATTCCCGGCAAGACCATGCCATCGCTGATTGAAGTCAAGCGCAACTATCCCGAAACCTATGAGCGCTTCACCTCTGTAGGGCCACTTCTGGAAAGCATCGGTAACGGCGGCAAGGGCATCGCTTGGAATACCGATGCGGAAGTCGAGCTGCTGGGCAAACTTAACCATCGCAAGCTGGATGGCCCACATAAAGGCCGCCCGTTAATTGACAGCGCTATCGATGCCGCCGAGATGATTCTGACCCTGGCACCGGAAACCAATGGCGCCGTGGCAGTAAAAGCGTGGGATGCGCTTTCCAAGATTACCGGGCGTGATCACACCCACCTGGCGAGGCCCAAGTTTGATGAAAAAATTCGCTTTCGCGATGTTGTCGCCCAGCCGCGCAAGATTATCTCCAGCCCGACCTGGTCTGGCCTTGAGGATGAGCATGTTTCCTATAACGCCGGTTACACCAACGTTCACGAGCTGATTCCATGGCGCACCGTGAGTGGTCGTCAGCAGTTCTATCAGGATCATGCCTGGATGCGCGCTTTCGGTGAAAGCCTGCTGGTCTATCGCCCACCCATCGATACCAAGGCGGCCAAAGGCTTCCAGCTTCCCGCCGACAACGGCTTCAAGAGCAAGGCGCTGAACTTCCTCACGCCGCACCAGAAGTGGGGCATTCACTCCACTTACTCGGACAACCTGCTGATGTTGACGCTTAACCGAGGCGGCCCGGTGGTGTGGCTCTCCGAGGTAGACGCGGCTGAGATCGATATCGAGGACAACGACTGGATCGAGGTCTACAACGCCAACGGCTCGATTGCCGCGCGGGCAGTGGTCAGCCAGCGGGTCAAAGCGGGCATGGTGATGATGTACCACGCCCAGGAGCGCAACGTGAACGTCCCTGGCTCTGAGGTCACCGGTACGCGGGGCGGTATTCACAACTCGGTCACCCGTGTCTGCCCCAAGCCAACCCATATGATCGGCGGCTACGCGCAGCTCTCTTACAGTTTTAATTACTACGGCACCGTCGGCTCAAACCGCGATGAGTTCGTGTTAGTGCGCAAGATGAAACACGTTGACTGGCTGGATGGTGAAGGCAATGACAGTGTTCAGGAGAACGTGGCTCTTAAGAACAGTGCTCTCAAGAACAGTGCTCAGGAGGCCGTGAAATGAAGATTCGTTCCCAGGTAGGCATGGTTCTCAACCTTGATAAGTGTATCGGTTGCCACACCTGTTCGGTGACCTGCAAAAATGTCTGGACCAGTCGCGAAGGTATGGAGTACGCCTGGTTCAACAATGTCGAGACGAAGCCCGGTATCGGCTATCCCAAAGAGTGGGAGAACCAGGCCAAGTGGAAGGGCGGCTGGATGCGCCGTAACGACGGTCGGATTGAACCGCGTATTGGTGGCAAATGGCGGGTGCTGGCGAATATCTTCGCCAACCCCGACCTGCCTGAAATGGATGACTACTATGAGCCGTTCGCGTTCGACTACCAACACCTGCATACCGCCAAGATCGGTGAGCACCAGCCGGTGGCGCGTCCGCGCTCGCTGATTTCCGGTCAGCGTATGAAAAAGATCGAATGGGGTCCGAACTGGGAAGAGATTCTCGGCACCGAGTTTGCCAAGCGGCGCAAAGACGCCAACTTCGAAAAGGTGCAGGCAGATATTTACGGCCAGTTCGAAAACACCTTCATGATGTATCTGCCGCGCCTGTGCGAGCACTGCTTGAACCCCACCTGCGTCGCCTCCTGCCCGAGCGGTGCAATCTACAAGCGGGAAGAGGATGGCATCGTTCTAATCGACCAGGACAAGTGCCGTGGCTGGCGGATGTGTATCTCCGGCTGCCCCTACAAGAAGATCTACTACAACTGGAAAAGCGGTAAGTCCGAGAAGTGCATCTTCTGCTACCCGCGTATCGAGGCCGGTCAGCCGACCATCTGCTCCGAGACCTGTGTGGGCCGCATTCGCTATCTCGGCGTGCTGCTGTATGACGCTGATCGCATCGAGGAAGTGGCAAGCTCCCCGGATGAGCGTGACCTCTACCACCGCCAGTGCGAGATTTTCCTAGATCCCAACGATCCGGAAGTGATTGCCCAGGCCAAGCGGGATGGCATTCAGGATAACGTCATCAAAGCCGCCCAGGCCTCACCGGTTTACAAGATGGCTATCGACTGGGGGTTGGCGCTGCCACTGCACCCGGAATACCGCACGCTGCCGATGGTGTGGTACGTGCCGCCGCTGTCGCCGATTCAGTCCGCCGCTGAGGCGGGGCATGTCGAGTTTGACGGCATCCTGCCGAAGATTGAATCACTGCGTATCCCGGTGAAGTACCTGGCTAACCTGTTGACTGCCGGTGAAGAGGAGCCCGTGGTGTTGGCACTCAAGCGCTTAATGGCGATGCGTGTCTACATGCGCGGCAAGCACGTAGAGGGTGCCCCCAACGCCGACGTGCTCGATGCCGTGGGGCTGAGCGTCGCCCAAGTAGAGGAGATGTACCGCTACCTGGCCATTGCCAACTACGAGGATCGGTTTGTGATCCCCACCAGCCATCGGGAAATGGCCACCGAAGCCTTCCCGGAACGGGGAGGATGCGGCTTTACCTTTGGTGATGGTTGCCACGGTGAGAGCCAGCCCAACCTGTTTAATGGCCGTAAGCAGACCAGCGTGTTGGTGAAACCGGTAGAGGTCTTCGATCCGCAGCCACAACTTGAGGAGTCTCGTCATGACTGAAGCCGCTACCCAATCGCCGACCCCGGTAGAGCCGTCGTTCGAGCCGCTACAGGGTATGCGTAGCCTACGCGTACTGGCCCGCCTGCTCGATTACCCGACCCAGGAACTGCAGGATGCCTGCGGCGAACTCATCGAAATTCTCAATGCCGAGCGCCGCCTGGGGGCGGCTCTCAAGTCGTCACTAATGGAGTGGTGTCAGCGTCTCCAAGAGGGCGACCTGCTTGAGCTGCAGGCCGAGTACGTCGCCATGTTCGATAAGGGGCGGGCTACGTCGCTGCTGTTATTCGAACACGTACACGGTGAATCACGTGACCGTGGCCAGGCCATGGTGGATCTTATGGCCGAGTACAGCGCGGCCGGTTTCGAGCTGGATGCCCGTGAACTGCCCGATCATCTACCGGTATTTCTTGAATACCTTTCAATGTGCGACGACGCCGAGATTGGCCGCTGGCTGGGCGAAATACGCCATATCCTGGCGTTGCTGACGGCACGGCTGGAGGAGCGGGGAGCGGATCACGCGCTGGTACCGCTGTCACTATTGGCATTAATCGGCGCCGAGGGAGATGTCGAGGAGCATCGGCCCCAGGTCAAAAAAGAAGCGCCGGACAACACCCCCGAAGCATTAGACGCTGTATGGGAAGAAGAAGCGGTGCGTTTCTCAGCGACCTCTGATGAGGATTGTGCGCTGCAGTCTGCTGAAGGTCGCCGACTGGCTGAGCGCAAACACACCGTTCAGAGCCAGCCGGTACGCATTATGCCTGCCCCGTCTTTAAATGCCTCTTCCGCTCCTTCCGCCGATCGTTAATAGGAGAATCACCATGTATGACGCGATTGCGCATTATTTAACCCATCTGATCTACGGTTACTACCCCTATCTCGCTGGCACGGTGTTCCTGCTTGGCAGCCTGCTCCGCTTCGATCATGGTCAGTACACCTGGAAGACCGGTTCTAGCCAGATGCTCTCTTCAAAGAATATGCGCCTGGGCAGCAACCTGTTTCATATCGGTATTATCGTGATTTTCTTCGGCCATCTGGTAGGCATGCTCACACCGCACTGGGTTTACGCGCCGTTTCTGCACGCCGGTACTAAACAGCTAGTGGCTATCGTGGTGGGCGGTATTGCCGGTGTCATGTGCCTGGTGGGCGGTGCCATGCTGCTATATCGGCGCATCTTTAATCCACGCGTGCGTCAATCTTCCAGCTTGATGGATACCCTGATCCTGGGGTTGATCGTTTTGCAGGCGGGCCTTGGCATGGTGACCATCATCTTCTCGCTAGGCCATATGGACGGTGAAATGATGCTAACCCTCTCCAGCTGGGCACAGTCGATAGTCTTCTTCAGCGGCGGCGCAGCGGACTACATGCAGGAAGTGTCGTGGATCTACAAACTGCATATCTTTATCGGCTTAACCATCATCCTGTTGTTCCCTTTTACCCGCTTGGTGCATGTGTGGAGCGCGCCGTTTGGCTATGTAACCCGGCGCTATCAGCTTGTCCGCCGCCGCGGCTGAGAACAGCTCTCCGCACGCTCAGTTTTATATAGAGGAGAAATAACATGCAGATGATTGATATCGAACAGCTACCTGGGGGCGTCGCTGCGCCTCCGGTACGTGTCGGCGACACCCCTATTGATGAAGCAACGATTGCGTTAGAGATGCAGTATCACCCCGCCGAAACAGCGGGGGAGGCTCAGCTTCAGGCGGCCCGTGCGCTGGTGGTCCGAGAGCTGCTTCGCCAGCGTGCTAGCGTCCTGGGCCTACTATCGGCACAGGACGTTAGCGAAGCGCAGGAAGATGCGACGATTGCTGCCTTGCTGGAACAGGAGCTTGAGGTGCCGGAACCGGGGGAAGCAGATTGCCAGCGCTTTTTTGACACCCACCGAGAGCGCTTCAGTGAGCCGGTGCAGTTACGCGTTCGGCATATCCTGCTCGCGGCTGCACCCGATGACTCCCAGGGTCGCGACGACGCTTACCAGCTTGGTGAGAAGCTACTCGAACAGCTTAATGAGATACCCGAACGGTTTGCCGAATTTGCTCAACACCACTCCGTGTGCCCTTCAAAAGAGCTGGATGGTGATTTGGGTTGGCTAGTGTCGGGGCAAACCGTTCCAGAGTTGGATCGCGCTTTGCAGCACCTGCCCGCAGGTCTCCATGAGCGCCCCTTGGCGTCTCGCTATGGCTGGCATGTGGTCAGTATTGACGAACGAAAAGAAGGCCGGACGTTACCTTTCGATCAGGTTATCGACCGAGTTCGCCATAGCCTACGGGAGCAGGCAACTCGACGTGCGCTGCGTCACTATTTGCTGATGTTAGAGAGCGAAATAGGCGTTGAAGGGATTGTGCTGGATGACGATGCTGGCGGCAGCTTGCTGCAATAGAGCAATAGAAACGCTAATAGGAGAGGCTTGATGTCCCATGTTCCCGTAGATGCACTTTTCACTCCGCTTGGCATCGCGGTGTTAACCGTTTCCGATACGCGTGGATTCGATGAGGATGGCAGTGGTGACTTACTCGCCGCGCATCTTATTGAAAGCGGCCATAACTTAATGGAGCGGCGCATCGTGCCTGATGATATTTATCAGGTTCGTGCTGTGGTTTCGGAATGGATTGCGCGTAACGAAATTCAGACGATCCTGGTGAATGGCGGTACGGGCTTCACTGCTCGCGATACCACACCTGAGGCGTTAGTTCCTCTTTTTGACAAAGCAATTGAGGGGTATGGCGAGCTGTTTCGCTACTACTCTCTGCAAACGATTGGCACGTCGACTATTCAATCTCGGGCGGTGGCCGGGGTTGCCAACCAGACTTTGTTGTTTGCGATGCCCGGTTCGCCCAAAGCATGTGAATTGGCGTGGGAAAAAATCATCTCATTGCAGTTGGACTCCCGCACTCGGCCCTGCAACTTTGTAGCAATGGTGTTGCCTTCTGCTCCTGCTTGTAGTGGTCGTCAAGTAGAAAAGACGTCGCATGTTTCGGAGCGCTTATGAACTGTCACTGCGCAGAAATAGTCACGCCCGGCTTGTTAAATTTATTTGATGCCCGCCAACGAGTTATTGGCGCAGCCACGCCGATTAATGCCGTAGAAAACGTCTCCCTTGACCAGTCGGCGGGGCGAGTGCTGGCAGAAACGGTGGTTGCATCTCTTGATATGCCAGGTGTGGACAATAGCGCTATGGATGGTTACGCGCTGTGTCTGGCTGATTACCAAGCGGCACCTCGCGGTGCAGGCCTGCCCATTCTTCAACGCGTGCCAGCTGGCGCAGGTGTCATGCTGCTACCCGAAGGGGGCTGCGCGCGTATTTTCACCGGCGCGCCGGTACCCATAGGGGCGGATATTGTGGTGCCTCAAGAGCGGGTAACCCTTGATAAGCGCGGGCATATACATCTTGAGGGTAGCTTGGTGCTAGGCGCTAATATTCGCCGTCAAGGCGAGGAGATCAGCATGGGAACCCCGCTACTCGCTGCGGGTAAGTTTCTTGATGCAGCGTCGATTGCGCTTCTGGCAAGCCACGGGATCAATATCGTTGCCGTCAAGCGGCGCCTAAGGGTGGCATTGCTCTCAACCGGCGATGAGCTGATTGCCCCAGGCACGGTGCGATCTCCGGGACAGGTATACGACAGCAATCGCGCCATGCTTAACGTACTGCTCGCACAAGCGCAGTGCGATGTACTGGATCTGGGCGTCATCGCTGATTCGCCACAGTCATTGCACCGGGCCTTTGAGCACGCACAAACCATTGCAGATGTGGTGATATGCACCGGTGGTGTTTCGGTAGGCGAGGAGGATCACGTTCGTCCGGTGATCGAGCAGCGCGGTGGGCTACATTTTCATGGTGTTGCGATGAAACCCGGAAAGCCCTTTGCATTCGGCTATCTAGGTGCTGAGCCTTCCACTTGCACACCGTTAATGGCACTGCCGGGTAATCCTGTGGCCTCGCTGGTGGGCTGGCAACTGCTGGCGCTGCCGTTTATTCATGCTATGCAGGGTCGGCACTTAGCTGCGCTACAGTGTTTTCCAGTAATAGCGGGCTTCTCTCAGCGTGGGCCCAAAGGGCGCTGCGAGCTATTACGGGTAGTGTTGGATTGGTCACAGGGGAGTCCCGTGGCGCAGTTAGCAGGTGGGCAGGGCTCGCATATGCTTGGTGCGGCTAGCCAAGCTGATGGTTATTTAATGATTAACGCCGAAACCGATGTGGCAGAAGGGGAGGCGTATCACTACTACCCCATCAATCAGTTCGCCGCTTGAATCACTTTTCCAGCCGTGGCCACTGACCTTGGTAGTTTATAGGAGAGGGTATGTCTTCAGATCACAAGCCACACATACAGCTGGTTAGTTCTCAAGTAGAGGAGCCCTCACTATGAGCGTCTTGGTCGATGGATTTGGCCGTACGGTGCGTTACCTGCGTATATCGGTAACTGATCGTTGTGATTTTCGCTGTGTATATTGCATGGCCGAGGAGATGACTTTCCTGCCTCGAGCCCAATTGCTGACCCTTGAGGAAATAGCCACCCTTTCGCAGGCATTCGTCGAGCTGGGCGTGGAAAAAATCCGTCTAACTGGCGGTGAGCCGCTGGTAAGCCAGGGCGTGCTAACGCTAGTGCAAAAACTCGGTGAATTGGAGGGCCTGCGCGAGCTAGCTATGAGCACCAATGGCTCAGGGCTGGTCAAACATGCCGATGCTTTGCGCCAAGGCGGGCTACATCGGCTCAATATTAGCCTTGACTCGCTCAAGCCCGAGCGTTTTAAAGCATTAACCCGAACAGGTGACTTAAACCAAGTGATCGCGGGTATCCGTGCCGCACGCCGCGCTGGTTTTCAGTCGATTAAGCTCAACGCTGTATTGCTTAAGGGGCGTAATGACGACGAAATTATCGACTTGGTAAACTTTGCCCGGGATGAACAAGTCGATATCAGCTTTATCGAGGAGATGCCCCTGGGCGCTATCAGCGAGCATAACCGTGGTGAAACCTTTCTTTCCACTGATGCGGTACGCGAGACCATAGAAAACCATTATCAACTCCTACCCACCACCGAGAGCACCCTAGGGCCATCCCGTTATTATCGTATGGTAGACAGCCAGTCACGCATTGGCTTTATCTCTCCCCATAGCCACAATTTTTGTGCTGCTTGTAATCGTGTTCGAGTGACGGCGGAAGGACGGCTACTGCTTTGTTTGGGCAATGAGCACTCGGTGGATTTACGCGCTGTAATGCGGCGTTATCCAGGTGATATCCAGCGGCTTAAAGCCAGCATTGTGGCGGCAATGAAGAAAAAGCCAGAGCGCCATTACTTTACGACCGATGGTGAGGTTCAGGTTTTGCGGTTCATGAATGCAACTGGCGGTTAGTGCAGCATTGCCGAAAGCAGTTTTCACTTCAAACTGTATCTGCTTGATAGAGTCTAAGAAGTGATCTAAGTATATTTTTAAGATGAGGAGCTTCGGTGAAGAGGATTTTAAGATAGCCTATGAATCGACCTTCCTTAAGTTGGCATAAATTTCCTCTTGATTTCATCCATTTTTGCAGTGGTTCTGCGAAAGGATGCTTTGTCGTGTCCCGTTGTTAACTCTGTCTTCTTCGCATAAAAAAATTGCTCTAATTTTTCTTTAATTTTGAGCTTTTTTATGCGCTAAAATTCATTTGTCATAACGGGAAGCGAAGCATTACATTTGTTAGATTAATTGAATAGGACGAGTTTAGAATCGCTGCTATGCCCCAGGAATGATCAATAACCAAAAGAAGACAATTAATGACGCGTACTAAGCCATTTCAAGATGAGTTTTCCAGCAACAAACTGGCTATCTGGATTCAAGCACTTCGTCCGCGTACTTTGCCTGCAGCGTTAGGCCCCATTTTGCTAGGGCAGGCGTTAGTCCTGCCAAGCCATTTCTCCTGGCTCACCGCGTGCTTATGCTTAGTTAGTGCATTAGCGCTACAGCTTGCGGTTAATTTGGCCAATGATCTTTTTGATGGGCTTTCGGGCGTCGATCAGCACGATCGTTTAGGGCCAGCACGTGCACTTCAGTCTGGCTTGTTAGGAGTTAGTGAGCTGCGGATAGGACTGCTGCTAATGCTAGGAATTGCCTTAGTAACTGGCGTATGGCTGGCCACCTTTGGGCATTGGTTATTGTGGGTGTTTGGCGGGCTAGCGTTGCTTGGTGTGCTGGGTTACAGCGGTGGTAGAAGGCCCTATGCCAATCTGGGATTAGGAGAAGTGGCAGTCTGGCTGTTTTTTGGCCCAGTGGCCGTGTTGGGTAGCCTGCTGGCCCAACAAAGTCCAGTAAATGAAAGAGCCATCATCAGCGCATTGCTAATGGGACTACCCGTGGCTGCCATTTTGGTCGTTAATAATCTTCGTGACCGTTTTACTGATGCGCGGGCCGGTAAACGGACACTAGCAGTGCGTCTCGGACCACGAGCTAACCGATGGCTATTTAGTTTCTTAACGCTCGCCCCTTGGATAGTCTCACTGCCTTTAACAACAGACGTTTGGCGCTGGGCAGTATGGGGCTGCCTGGGCTTGATAGGCGTAGGATTAAATGTAGTGTTTTGGCAGCGAGATGGGGCGGCACTCAATCCTGTACTGGGAAAGGCAGCGCTCTATTCTTTAGCGATAGCCGTCTGGTTGATTTTACGTTTTGCGTAAGCAACAACACATGTGGATCAATAATTGCTGCTGTCCTGTTTTCTTTCAGTGCGTTTTTATTCACTGCAAAGAAGAGGGAAAGGGGCGGGTTAAAGAAGCCGCAGGTAGTAAGTTTCCAGTGAGCATTGTCATCGCGCTTGGGTTCTTGCCGCCTGCGAATAATTGGCTTAGTAATCGTGTGCGTGTGATGTTGTTAAGCTTTACTGGTTAATGTGGCAGGCTCGTTATTCTCAAGCCCTCGTCAGCCTGTTTTACTATCGATAAGGTTAAGCTGATCAACAGTGTTCTTTTAATTGGGCAATCCCCCTACAATCAATGTCGGTACTTAGGTTTTTACGCGTACTTTATTAATTAATTTTGATAAAGCAAAATTGCCAGCAATACTGTGGCAGTAAATAATACAATGTGTGTGCACGTATTTAGAAGGCTATCGAGGTTGCGTAAACAAGCTAGAGGTTTCATCCCGGTAACACTGACAAGGCAAATGTTTTATGCAGGCTATCGCAATCACCACATTACCGTTGTTGGTGCCTTTAGGTTATTGGCTGGGACTGGTGATTACGCTTATATGGGGAAGTCTTACTTGGAAAAAAACACAAAATTGGCGCTCTAGAGAGCATACGAGTAGGCGTGGTGACCACCTTTTATTCGTGTTGATCATCGGACTGGGTATGGTCGACTTGGTGATTGGCGTATGGCATGACAGTTTGCGGCAGGCGTTGCCGTTGGCTGGTGCCGCTTGGCTCGCTGCGCTGGTTGTGTTGATGGTTCGTGCTGTGACACCACGGCCTGCGGCATGGTGGGCGGGACTGGCATTAAGCGGGTTAGGGGCTGGCGGATGGGCTGCGTGGCAAAAATTTGGGGTTGGATTGACGCGAGCGACAGGGCACCCGCCGTTACACTCCATTTTCTTCGGTAATTTCGCGTTATTGAGCGCACTGCTATGTCTAGCTGGTTTTAGCTGGGCTTGGCATCAAAAAAGGTCGCGTTTTTGTTGGTTTTTACTGTTACTGGGAGGCGTCGCAGGCGGAGGGTTGGCATCGGCACTTTCAGGTACACGGGGTGGGTGGTTAGCCCTGCCATTAGCGATAGGGGTATTTTATTACAGTTATGCGCATCAGTGGCGAGCAGCATGGCGTTGGTTGGGTATTTGTTGTGTTGTGGCAGTGATAGTGTTGGCATATGTCATCCCGCAAAGCGGTGTAGAAAGGCGGGTGAATAAGGCGGTGGCTGATGTGCACCACTACATTGAGGGAACAGATATTGGTTCCGTAGGGGCTCGCTTGGAAATGTACCGTGGTGCCTTGTGGTTAATACGTGAGCACCCATTCATGGGCTACGGACATCAAGGCTATCAACCCGCAATGCAAGCGCTAGAAGCTAAAGGGGTTCTAAGCCCGAAATTAGGTAATTACTGGCATGCGCATAACGATCTACTTGATGCCTGGGTGCGGCGAGGGCTACTTGGTATGTTGATGGTGTTTGGGCTTTACCTTGTGTCTTTATGGCATTTTATCCCAGGTTTGCGCAGTGAAAATCCAGCGCATAAAACTATTTCTGTCGCTGGGGTACTGCTGACAGTTGCCTTTATCTGCTTTGGTTTGAGCTATTCTTTTTTCGCTTACCCAGCAGGTATAGCTGTATATATTAGCTGGATGGCTTTCCTATGGGTTCAGGTTCCTGAAAAATATTCACAAAATAGTCGCTATGTACACGCTAATTAAAACGATGGCGGCAATAATAGTGATGCCCATGGCCTTAATGACGATCACCTTTGTTACTGGGTGTGTGGTTCGTAAGCTTGGAAGGCATCGCTTAGGTAATCACCTGATTGTCGTCTCGATGGTTTTGTTACTGTTAGCAGCGTGGGCGCCAGTATCAGATAACCTCCTTAAGCCCTTAGAGACCCAATATGGGGCTTTGAAGGCTTGGCCAGAAAACACAGCAATAGATGCTGTAGTTGTGCTTGGAGGCGGGTGGCAACCAGACCAGCCTTGGTCAATAACTGGAAAGCTGGGTGACAGCTCGGGGCTACGTTTGATGGAGGGCCTTCGGCTTTGGTATTTGCGACCTGCGTTGCCGTTAATTGTCTCAGGAAGTGGTACAAATTCGGAAATGACGATAGCCCATGGTTATGCCGAAGCCGCTGAGTCGTTGGGCGTACCGCCAGGGCGGATAGTGAAGTTGGTATTGCCGAAAGATACGGCAGAAGAGGCCAGGGCAGTGAGGGCATTGCTCGGTGAAGGTGCCCACATCGTGTTAGTAACATCCGCATCGCATATGCCACGTGCAATGCAGCATTTCGAGCAAGTTGGTTTGTACCCCGTCGCGGCACCCAC
The DNA here is from genome assembly GCF_002082565.1 of Halomonas sp. GT. Taxonomy (NCBI): domain Bacteria; kingdom Pseudomonadati; phylum Pseudomonadota; class Gammaproteobacteria; order Oceanospirillales; family Halomonadaceae; genus Halomonas; species Halomonas sp. GT. The sequence goes on along the minus strand of NZ_CP020562.1, from coordinate 2,192,476 downwards.
GCATTACCTAGTTGGGCATAGGCAAGGCGTCGCGTATTGGATACCTTCTGCACGTGAACTACGCAAAACCGAACGTGCTATTTACGAGGCTTTGGGTCTGCTTGCTATTCGGTGGGAACACTAAACACAATATTTTGAAGCCTCAATGTTTGGCCTTGTTAAGGAAGCAAGTAACTCATGTTCAAGCATATTTTGGTGGTTTGTACTGGCAATATCTGCCGTAGCCCTGTTGCTGAAGCCATCCTTAGGCAGCAACTTCCCAGCTATCAGATTAGTTCTGCCGGCTTAGGTGCGTTGCAAGGTGAGCCAGTGTCATCGTTTGCGCAACAGTTGGCTGAATCGGATGGCCTGGATGTTAGTCGCCACCGTGCACGCCAACTGACAGTGGCAATGATTCAGAAAGCAGATCTTATTTTAGTTATGACGGAAGGCCAACGTCGTGCTCTAGCTAAGCAAGCACCGCATGCGTTGGGTAAGACACTATTACTTGGGCGCTGGCTGAATAACGGTGAAGGACAGGATATTCCTGATCCTTTTAGAAAGACGTTAGAAGTCTTTGAGCATGTGCATACGCTATTAAAAGACGCGAGTCTTCTATGGGCTGAAAAACTCCCAAAAGCTTGACATAGATACTGTTCATGCCAAATAGGGTTTCCGCTCCTAAGCTTCGACGGCGGCCTGCTAGATTTCCCTCTGAGATTTTTCTTTCCTCTTTCCTCTTTCCTCTTTCGCTGAGTTTTATCTATGCAGCGAACGAATGTTAATAGTCTCATTGTTTTCTAATTAAGAACTTATACACGTAATGCCCCAACCATAAGCAAACCATATTTTTGTAACGTTTCTGTTACATAAGGCCCCAGCGTCTAGAAAACGCCATTTTCGATTATATAAGTATTGTAAACATATAATGACAATACTGTTAAATATTGTTTATGTTTTATAGGTTGTTGATTTTAAATAATAATATTTTGGAATGATACTGGTTTTCCTTTTTTTACGACCCTAATGACCTAGATTTTTTGCTGTTTTTACTACGGTATAAGCATGCCTTCCTGCTCAAAAATGTACTAGTTATTTCACCCTTCAGTAGTTATGTAAATAAAGTTAATCTTTTTGTATTCTTATGTAACATTAAAATTAATTACCGAGTTGGTAGTTATGCCTCGTGGAAAGACGCGATTGGCGTCGCCTTGGCAGTGTTCAATAAGGCTCTGGGAAATGCCTGATCAAAATCCTCGGGCGGTAGCGTGGCTAGACAAAAGCAAAGGGAGCAAGCATGAACAATTTCAATGAAGTAGAAACAGTGGAACCTAGAAGAAATCCAGTTCGACTAGCCCACTACCTCGTATTGATCGTGCTCCTGGGAGTCCTCAGTGGCTGCGCTATGGCCCCAGGTGGCCATATTGATGAGGATAACCTTGAGCAGTCGTTGGATGGGCGAGTAGATGTTGAGCAGATCACTCCCGATTTGGTGAATGCGATGTTTGAAAGGGATGCTTCATCACGGGTTCCGTCCCCAACATTGAACCCAGTGGCTCCTGGATACGAGTATCGGGTAGGGCCTGGTGATATTTTAAGTGTAATTGTCTATGACCATCCTGAGTTGACTATTCCTGCTGGTTCCGAGCGTTCTGCAGCGGAAACCGGTAATCGGATACGACCCAATGGCACTATGTTTTACCCCTATGTGGGGCGTGTAAGGGTAGAGGGAATGACGCTTGATGAAGTGCGTGACCTTATTACTCGACGTCTAGCCAATGTGATCAATGATCCGCAAGTGGAAGTTGGCATCGCAGCGTTTAATTCCCAAAAGGTCTATATCAGTGGCGCTGTCGCAAACCCTGGCACATTACCGCTAACCATTGTGCCGATGACGATTCTGGATGCTATCAGTGCAGTAGGCGGAGCGCGAGAAAATGCCGATTGGCGTAACGTGACGTTGAGCCGTAATGGTAGCGAAGAGCGCATTTCACTCTATGCAATGATGCGTCAGGGGGATATGACGCAGAATCGTTTGCTGCGTGATGGCGACTTGCTTCATGTCCCTACTATGGAGAACCAGAACGTCGTTGTGATGGGGCAGGTAACACGTCCTGGTGCAATCGCCCTTGGCAATGAACGGATCACCTTGACGGATGCATTAGGCAGGGCAGGTGGTGTGAACGAAAGCCGTGCTGAACCTTCAGGAATTTTTGTAGTGCGCGGTAACCCACCAGGTAGTGAAAAGTTCGCCACTGTTTATCAGTTAGATATCAGGGATGCTACACGGCTATTGCTGGGTACTCGCTTTCCTCTCCAGCCTCAGGATGTGGTGTACGTGACGTCAGCGCCATTGGCTCGTTGGAACTCGGTCATTTCTCTGCTGCTGCCATCAGTCAGTCTGCCGGGTAATGTTGTAACGGTAGCCAGTGATGCCAGCGAGCTTTAAGTGGCTATTTTGAATAGTATTTCTGAATAGCGAGGCATGACCATGAACTACTTTCCTCATCCGCCATCGTCCTCATCTGGCCCTCAGGAGAGCGATGATCTCAATTTGCGCAAGCTGGTCGACACACTTTCCGACCATCGATGGTTTATCGTAGCGATAACAGGGCTTTTCCTCCTGGCTGGATATTTTTACGCCAGCTCTCAGCCACGTATTTATCAAGCTGACGCGTTGGTCCAGATAGAGAGTCGGGGGGCTAACTTGGCGTTTATGGAGTCATTGGGTGAGCAACAGCCAGGTAATCCTACCGCCGCAGAACTCGAAATATTGCGGTCACGTATGGTGCTTGGGGAAACAGCTGAACGAGAAGACCTAGCGATTAAGGTTGAGCCGAGACGATTGCCAGTGATAGGGGATTTTCTTGTCAATCATGGGGTTAGTCAGGATTTAATTGAAAGCCTAACCCCAGCCTTTATGCGCGAATGGCTAGGAATGGGAGAAGAGAGTCGCTGGCAAAATCCTTATGTGTGGGCCAACGAGTCTGTGCGTGTCTCACGCTTCTCTGTGCCCGATGAGCATGTGGGTAGCGAACACATACTGCGCATAAAGGAAGAGGGTAACTTTGAGTTATGGCTGGAAGATGAGCGGGTGCTTATCGGCAACGTTGGGGAAACCGTTCAGGATGACGCCTTAGGTTATCGTCTTTTTATTAGTCAGGCAGTTGCCCATCCTGGTGCTGAATTCAGCTTGACGCGTATGTCTTCTCTCAATGCGATAAAAAACCTTGAAAGCCGTTTTGAGGTTATGCCGAGAGGCACTGAGTCAGGCGTCTATGAACTCATGCTTAGTGGTGCGGATCGCAGTAAGATCCAGCCGACCCTAGACACCCTAACAGGGGTTTTTCTAACTCAGAATGTGCAACGTCATTCTGAAGAAGCAGAGAAACAAATCGCCTTTCTTGGCGAGCAAATTCCCCAAGTTAGGGACCAGTTGTCCAATGCCGAGGGAATGCTCAATGACTATCGGGCGCAGCGTGACTCGGTCGACTTAACGTTCGAGACGCAAAATCTTCTCACCCGTGTGGTGGAGGTAGAGAGTCAACTTAACGAACTAGCTATGAGGGAGGCCGACTTAGCTGAGCGGTATCGGCCCTCGCACCCCAACTACCAAACCTTACTAAGGCAACGCTCTCAGCTTGTCGCAGAGCGTGATCGTCTCAATGCCCAGGTCAATGAATTGCCTGAAACCCAACAAGAAGTGCTGCGCTTGACTCGGGACAGTCAGGTCAATCAGCAAGTGTATGTTCAATTGCTCAATCAACTTCAAGAAATGCGTTTGGTTAAGGCCGGTACGGTGGGTAACGTGCGCATCCTCGATGCCGCTATTCTCAATCCCGGCACTATCGCACCGCGCATTCCTCTGATAACAGCTGTCAGTGCACTGATAGGCGCGTTGCTGGCCACGATGCTGGTGGTCGTGCGTTTGTTACTGAGTCGCGCGATTAAGTCTCCCGAGCAACTGGAAGAGTTGGGGTTGCCTGTCTATGCAACGCTACCAGATTCAGGCGGTCAAGCAGGCCTTACCGAACGAATTCGCCCGCGCCGTTCTAAAAAGGTTCAGGAAGTTTTCCGAGGTTTGCTGGCGATTAAAAAACCCGCCGAAATCGCAGTGGAAGCGTTGCGTGGTCTTCGAACTAGCCTCTATTTTGCGATGCTCGAATCGGACAACAACCGCTTAATGATTACTGGTGCGAGTCCAGGGGTTGGTAAGAGCTTTGTCGCCGCTAATTTGGCCGCTGTTTGTGCTCAGGCGGGACAAAGAGTTCTACTGATTGATGCCGATATGCGTCGTGGACATCTGCACCATGCGTTTCACAGCAAAGGCGTTAAAGGCCTTTCTGAGTTGCTGGCTCGACGAATCGATGCAGAAGAAGCTGTTCGCCATAGCGACTTAGAAGGATTGGATTATGTTGCACGGGGCAGTGTGCCGCCTAATCCATCGGAGTTGTTGATGCAACAAAGCTTCCACGATTTCCTTGAAGCCATGAGCCAGTGCTATGACTTAGTGATCGTAGATACGCCACCCATACTTGCGGTAACTGATGCAACGGTGGTGGGTAAGTTGGCGGGAACTAGTTTGATGGTCGTCCGCTTCGACAGCCATCCTCCCGGAGAAATTAAGGCTGCTAAGCGTCGCCTGGAGAGCGCTGGCGTGAATGTTAAAGGTGCAATCCTAAACGGCGTTAAGAAAACGACCAACAGCCGTCATGGCTACTATGGCAGCTACCTCTATGCTTACCGGTGATCCAAGATGCTGAAGCAATTGCGCGAACTCTATTCATTATTGACGCAGCAACAACGGCGCCAATTATTGAGACTCCAGGTGCTGATTATCGGTATGGCGCTGGCACAAATTGCTGGGGTCATCGCTATTGGACCTTTTATGGCGGTCGTGGGGGACATGAGTAAGCTCCAGGGCGATGGTTGGCTTGCTATGGCGTATAGCGTTACCGATATGCAAAGTCCTAGGGCTTTTTTAAGTTTATTGGGTGCCATGGTGCTTGGCGTTCTGTTGATGGCGGCACTGCTCTCTATCTATACGTCGTGGCGGCTGGCCCTCTACAGCGCCCGAGTGGGAGCAGAGCTTTCAAGTCGCCTCTACCGCTATTACTTGCACCAACCTTGGTTGTTTCATTCCAACCACAATACCAGCGCCCTGACTGCTAAGGTATCTGCGGAAGTCCAGCGAGTGTCTATCAAGATCATCAATCCTGTTATGGAGCTTAATGCTAAGTTGATCATGGTATCACTCATGACCTTAGCAATTTTTCTCTATAACCCATTGGTGGCAATAACGGGTGTGGTGGTTTTTTTTGGGACTTATTTATTGCTTTACCAAACGGTTCGACGTTTTCTTATTAGCAACGGAAGACGAATTTCCAGAGCGCAATCTAAGCGTTTTAAATTGATGAGTGAAGGGTTTGGAGGCATTAAAGATCTACTTTTACTGCATCGACAGGCAAGTTTTACCAAACGCTTTGATGATGCCTGCAATTCTATCGCGCGTGGGGAGGGAGTGACGCAGGGGCTAAGTGAAGCCCCGCGTTATGCCATTGAATTGGTGGCTTTTGGTTCGGTTATTGTGCTGGTGCTTTATCTGCTTAACCTTTACGAGGGTAATCTCGGGGCAATTTTGCCAGCACTCTCTATCTATGCGCTGGCAGGCTTCAAAATGCTACCCGGCTTTCAAAAGATATATACCTCGCTTACAAAAATTCGCGGCAACTTAGCCGCCTATAACGCCATTCGTGATGACTTGATCGCCAGTCGTGATGAGACGGAAAACGGCGATACCGCCATTAATGAAACTCAGCCAGCTGCACCAATAACGCCCTGGGTACCTCAGCAAGAGATAAAAATCCAGGATGTGGTCTTCGACTATCCAGGAACGCGGGCTTTGGCTCTTGATGGGCTCACGCTAACGATCCCCGTCAACCAGATGGTGGGGCTAGTTGGAACCTCTGGTAGTGGTAAAAGTACCGCGGTGGATTTATTACTCGGTTTAATTGAGCCCCAGCAAGGTCAAGTGCTGATTGATGGTGTTCCCTTAACACACGAGAACTTACGGCAATGGCAAGCAGGGGTCGGGTTTGTGCCTCAGCAAATATTCTTATCCGATGCCAGCATTCTTGAAAACGTCGCGTTTGCTATTGAGCGCAAGGATATTGATGTTGAGAGAGTTAAAGAATCTCTGCGTATGGCGCAACTGGATGATCTGCTTGATAGATTCCCTGAGGGGCTCGAAACACGCATAGGTGAGCGCGGCGTTCAAATATCTGGAGGGCAGCGACAACGCTTGGGGATTGCCCGTGCCCTTTATCAGCAAGCTAAAGTGTTGGTGTTTGACGAGGCAACGAGTGCGCTGGATGGCATTACCGAGCGCCGTGTAATGGAAGACATTCAGCGGTTTTCCGGTCAGATGACGATCATCATGATTGCCCATCGTCTAGCGACCGTTAAGGAGTGCGACATCATTTATATGCTTGAGGATGGGCAGGTAATTGATGCTGGCACTTACGACGACTTGGCCAGCCGTAATCATACCTTCCAGATGATGGCGAATCTCTAGCCAGTCGTCTCTTCAAAGATAGACAAAAGGGTATCGCCATGAACTTAATCGGCGCACTACTACTGTTTTTGGGTCTTTCATTAAGTAGTCTTTATTTGTTTCCTAGTGGTGGACCGCAGCTGACTGATTTTGTCTTGATAGGTTTTGTGGGTGTAATGCTGTTGATGTCACTAGGTGATAAACACCTGAAAGTTTCACCCTTCGCTATATGCTGGGGAATGATGGTGCTGTGGGTGTTGATGGTTTGCCTTAGCTGGACGCTGATTTTGGGAACGACCACCTTTTTCAGACCTGCTCAGTTTTTCCTGTTTAATTTCCTAGTGGGCATGGCGTTATTACGTTTTCTTAGCGTATATGGCGAACGCGCTACAGGGCTTATCCGTAACGGTGTAGCAATCGCGCTATTGATCGCGGGTAGTCAGGTGTTGTTGCAGTTAGCGATGGGAGTTAATCGCACAACGGGAAGTTTCAATAACCCTAACCAGCTCGCTTATTTTTCATTATGTGGCGTGGTGGTGTTATTGATGCTTGATGATTTTCATCCGCGGATGAGGCTTTTGGGATTGGCTGGGCTAGCTTCCGGCGTGTTGGGGATTCTAGCAGCGTCATCGCTTGCAGCAATGGGGGGAGGTGTCTTGGTCCTGATTGGATGGGCCATGGCCAATGCCCGCCAAATTAAGCATTTTGCGCGCTTGCTACTACTACTGCCGTTGCTACTGTTGGGTGTTTTGTTTGCCAATATCAGCTCGGATGGACAAGTGTTGCGCAACTTAGAGGCGCGCATGGACAGAGCGCCAAGCAAAGTAGACAGCGTCTATGAAGAGCGCAAATTTGACCGACTAACGAACTTTCCTGAATACGCCATTCTAGGTGCGGGGGAGGCTGAACGTCAGCGTTTTGCTCCCTACGACGGGCATGAAATTCACTCCTCTTTCGTCAACATGTTATTTGCCTATGGGTTGCCAGGACTAGGGCTTTTTCTATTGACGATCGTTATCGCGTTACGACGAGCACCGCTATATGTCTGGGCAGGAGTAGCTGGGCCATTAATCTATTCCACTACTCATAATGGCCTTCGTGCGACGCTATTTTGGTTGGTGCTAGTGTTGTGCTGGCACCTATACCGCCAAGGCGCAATCGTCGCTTCTCATCATCGGCTGATGCCTGATTTTCGCTGAAATAACATTGCCACCCATGTAGCCAAATAGCTAGCACGTAACGCCAGCAAGGAATAAAAAAGGGGAAATCATGGATAGCTTAATGAAATCGTTGTCGGTGACACCCCGCTGGATAAAACGCAGAGTACTTGTCTTGCTGGATGGTGTGACTGTAGCGAGTAGTTTACAGCTGGCAACGATGATTCACTTGGAAAATTTGCAGCCACTAAGAGATGGCTCCCTATGGATGACGATTGGCCTGTTAGTGCCAACAAGTCTGTTGCTTTTCCATTGGCTGGGGCTATATCGAATAGTGATTCGTTATATGAGCCATGTCACTGTGCCAACTGTCGCTATGGTCGTCGTGACGTCAGCGCTGTTAGTGGTACCGGTAAGTTATATGGTTGATCATATTGTCGGACTATCCGTCGTCGTCATTTATACGCTCCTCCTATTATTAGGTATTGGTAGCCTGCGTTTTTTTATACGTGAACTGTATCGCTATAGCCAGCGTCGTCAACGCAAGCCAGTAGTGATCTATGGGGCGGGAGCGGCTGGCTGTGAATTGGTTGATGCGCTTCGACATGGTGGTGAGTATGAACCGGTGGCTTTCGTAGATGATTGGCGGGGGCTAGAAGGCTCCATGGTCGAAGGGCTGAGGGTGCACCAACCGGTTGCGCTTGCTGCTTTGGTGCAAGAGTACCAGGCTGCCATGGTTCTGCTGGCGATTCCTAGCGCTCCTCGTTGGCGACGCCGCGAGATATTACATTGGCTTTCCGGCCTGTCTGTTCCCCTGAAAACAATTCCCGGTAGCGCCGACGTGATTGCTGGGAGAGCAAAAATTAGCGAGCTTCATGACGTGGCGCTAGAAGATCTATTGGGTAGAGACGCGGTGCCTGCCTTCCCCGAGTTGCTGCAAGCCAATATTCGAGATAAGGCGGTTATGGTAACTGGCGCAGGGGGATCAATTGGCAGTGAGCTATGCCGTCAGATCCTTGCTCAGAATCCCATACGACTATTACTGGTCGACAACTGCGAATTTGCCCTATACGCCATTGAGCAGGAGTTAAGACAAGTAATTGAAACGACCCATTCACGCTGTGAACTAAAGCCACTGCTTATTTCGGTTCAGCATGCAGGTAGCCTCAAAGCAGTATTTGAAAGCTTTCAGGTGCATACCGTCTACCATGCAGCCGCTTATAAGCATGTGCCGATGGTTGAGTTTAATCTTGTCCAAGGGGTCAGTAACAACGTCTTTGGCACCTTAAATCTGGCTCAGGCGGCAATGACAGCCGGTGTCGAAACCTTCGTGGTTATCTCCACTGACAAGGCCGTTCGCCCCACCAATGCGATGGGTGCTTCCAAGCGATTGACTGAACTTATTTGCCAAGCTTTCGCTCACGCACAGTCAAATACACGTTTTTGCATGGTGCGTTTTGGAAATGTATTGGGATCAAGTGGCTCTGTTGTGCCGTTGTTTCGCAAGCAAATTGAGCAGGGCGGTCCTATCAAGGTTACACACCCTGAAATCACCCGTTATTTTATGACGATTCCCGAAGCCGCTCAGCTGGTTATCCAGGCTGGCGCCATGGGCGAAGGCGGAGAGGTATTTGTTCTCGACATGGGAGAGCCGGTCCGTATTCTGGATTTGGCAATGAATATGGTTAGGCTTTCAGGGCTTGAAGTGAGGGATGCCGAACACCCTGAAGGTGATATTGAGATCGTTTATTCCGGCTTGCGACCTGGAGAAAAGTTATACGAAGAGCTGTTAATCGGCGATGACGTCAGGCGGACGCGTCACGACCGGATAATGACCTCAAAAGAGCGCTTTTGGGAATGGCCAAGGCTTGAAACCTTTTTAAAAGAATTAGAGCAGGCTTTTATAGACACTGACCATTTGCGTATCCGCCAACTTTTACAGTCGGCCCCATTAGATTATCACCCCTTAGACGACATAGCGGACTTAGTATGGGCAGCGCGTCAAGCTTCGCCCCCCGAGCCACAGGGCCAACGCTTAAATACGAATCACCTCTTAACGTCTATGGCCCGACTCGATCCAGTTCTTAATCCCGCACTTAATCCTGTGACCAAGGAAAGCTAAAAATGCTGATCGACTCATTGTCCATCAAAGTGTGGATGCTCAGAAAGGCCGAGCGTGCGGGGTTGCATATTCAATCGATGAAACATTTTCGGCCAGTGGATGCTCGTAGGCATATGAGCAATCCTCTTGAGTTAAATTATCTTTATCCTGGCAGGGAGCTGCTCCTTGAAGCGCCTATGGAGTGGGGGTTTGGCTTGTTCAATCTCAGTGGTCATCGTCGTTTCCTACACGATGTGATGCAGGAGGCATTTGATAATCCTGGCAGGGAGCGCGACTTGCTCCGTGAAGCCCTCCGTGTTTTCTATGCTAACTGGCAGCCAGCCAATGCCGCCGAATTTTTGGGAGTTCCTTCTGATCAAGCGGGCGAGTTAGTCGATGTACCTCCCTGGCAGGCTTACTCCCCATGGGACTCCCACAATGCAGCGCAGAAAAGCATTAAACGCCAGCGAACTGAATTACGTGAAAATACCCGAATATTAGGCAAACGCCTGGACATTAATGCGGGTTGGAAGTTCTGTGGCCCCGTCAGCGAAGATAAGCTTGAAGTTGAGGTTGAGCGTTTGGCTCGGGTACTTGAATCAATTCGACGTCAGGGGATCTGTCGCCATGACGGCACTGATGGAGACATCCGGGCGAGCGTTTTGACGCACTCAGATGGCCGCTGGCGCTGGGTTGTGCATGGAGGCCAGCATCGTTACGCGGTGATCAGTGCTTTAGGAGCGCCGCGGGCTATTATTCGGGTGGAGCGTTTTATTCGGCGTGAAGACGTTGCTCTTTGGCCTACAGTGACCTCGGGTCTATTTAGTCAAGAAACAGCCCTCAACGTATTCGATGACTACTTTGCCGATTAATTTATAAAATAACTTCTTAATAAAACTACCCTGTCTAAGGTGTTTTCCATATCTTCTTGAGTTTTTTTGCCTCTCTCTTTGACGATTTTACAGACTTGGTTTTTTTAATGGTTTTTTATAGAGGTCTATATAAAGCTATTTATAAAAGCCTTTATAAAGGTTCTTATCATATCTATTTGCGTCACTCCCTTTAGCTTTAAAGGAGAAAAGCTACGATGAATAAACAACGCGATATTGAGAAAAATGAGTGGTTAGCTGGCGTTGCTGTTTTTCTAATTAGGGAGCGAGGGCTTGCATATTTAGATGTCTTGCGAAGCTTGCTTGATCGCTACGGTTTCAATATTTTGTGCGATCTACCAATTCATGAAGGTCAGCGGAAAGCGTTGGCAAAGTGGATTGATAGTAGTGAACAGGCACCTTTGGATTGGCCGGGAAATGGGGGGCTGCCAGCTTATTTTTTAGTAGTGCACGATGTTCATCCTGTGATGGAACAACCTTCTTCAAGGGAGACACCAGGCCGAATTGATAATGTACGACTGCTTACTGTGAAGACATTACTAACTCAGCAGGCCAACGATGGACGCAGCAGTCAAGAACAATTCAGTCCACTGTATTTGTCTTGTAACACCACTCAGACACTTGAATACTTAAAGAAGATAGTTCCACAGCAGATCGGCCAAATACGCGCAACAGCTCAGCGCTATAACATGGAGTTTCGCACCCCTTATCCAGTGCTAGCCGACTTGAGTAAGCAGGTATGTCGAGCCAAAGTAGAGCTGGTGGATTTTCACGGCACTGAAGCGATATGCAAAACTTTTCGCCCAGGGCGCGAGCGGTATCTAGAGCGTGAAGTAAAAGCCCGTGAACTAGGCGCATCATTACCTGAAGTGTCGCGATTGCTAGAAGTAGGGCCTCATTACCTGGTGTTTGAACGCTATTCCAATCGTATGGAGCGTATCCTTTCTCCACGTGCACCATTCTCACCACATGGGTTACTACCTCTCTGGACAATTGAGCGTGTCAGAGCGGTTATATTGCATTACCGACGTCTTGGCTACGAATGCATTGACCTAAATCCTCAAGACTTGATTTATGACCCTTGCCAGGGACTTAAAATTATTGATTTCGAATTTCTGCAGCCTGGCACTGACGAGATAGAAAGTTTGAAGGGCAATTATGCTTGGTATGACGTGCCATCACGTTTTAAGGGGGATTTACCGCTTTCGGCTCATCAGGGCTCCTATCATGAGCGCTGGTTTCCCTACACAGGATTACCTAGAACCCTATGTTTGAACAAGCTTCCGCGCCCGGTGCTGACCATGGTGCGTTCACTGGCACTGGTGCCTTTAACCTTAGATGGCTTGCGGCGGGTAAGTTGGCAACATATTCAGCGACTTGTTCGTAACTGATCTATCTCTTTTCCTTCCTCTTGCTCACGGTTGTCTCGTCATGGAGTCACTGTATGAAGATTCTAGTAACCGGCCATGCTGGATTCATCGGCTTTCACACTGCTAAGCGTCTGCTAGAGCGGGGAGATAGCGTCGTCGGGTTTGATAACGTTAATGACTATTACGACCCTGCGATAAAAGAAGCTCGCCTCGAAATACTTGACCATACGGCAGTTGAGACAGGAAGTAACTACCTCTCAATTCGTGCCAACTTAGCTAACCAGCAAGCCGTGACAACATGCTTTGAAGAGCACCGTTTTGATCGCGTTATTCACCTTGCTGCCCAGGCTGGCGTGCGTTACTCACTGGAAAACCCCCTTAGTTATGTGGAAAGTAACTTAATTGGATTTACCAATATATTAGAAGCGTGTCGCTACGCTAAAGTTGCGCACCTGACTTACGCCAGTACCAGCAGCGTATACGGTGCCAACACGCTAATGCCATTTTCCGAGCATAAAGGCGCTAATCATCCCTTGCAATTTTATGCGGCCACCAAGAAAGCAAACGAAATGATGGCTCATAGCTATAGTCATCTATTTGGACTGCCGACTACAGGTCTACGGTTTTTTACTGTCTATGGGCCGTGGGGTCGTCCAGACATGGCACTTTTTAAATTTACCAAAAACATTTTGGCCGATGAGCCTATTCAGGTTTTTAATTATGGTCACCATACACGCGACTTTACGTATGTAGATGACATTGTAGAAGGAATTATTCGTGCCAGTGACGACATCGCCACACCTGCCCAAGAATGGAATAGCGACACTCCCGATCCTGCTACCAGTAATGCGCCGTTTCGCCTGTTTAACATAGGTAATAACGATCCGGTAACGATCAGCGTTTATATCGAAGCCATTGAAAAGGCGCTAGGTAAAAAAGCCATTAAAGAAATGCTGCCTCTACAGCCGGGAGATGCGCTAGATACGTATGCAGACTCAGGTGAATTAGAAAGAAGGGTGGGATATAAACCCTCTACACCAATCTTTAAGGGTATAGAAAATTTCATTTCTTGGTATCGTGACTACTACTCATTAAAAAAATATTCAACGACTGTCTCTACTGATGCTGTAAGCAAAGTGTCTGGCTTAATTAAGTGATATGAACTTCTTATTTCTTCCTTAGTACACCCAACCTTAGCAGGAACTCCAATGAACGTTACAGTTTTCGGAACGGGTTATGTTGGCCTGGTTCAAGGTGCAATTTTGTCTGAAGTCGGCCATCACGTTGTTTGCGTAGATGTGGACACCAACAAGGTTGAACAACTTAAAATGGGTATTATTCCCATCTATGAGCCGGGGTTGGAGTCGATAGTAAAAGAGAACCACGCTGCCGGAAGGCTCGAATTTACTACCGATGCGGTTGCCGCGATCCAACATGGTCAGGTTCAATTTGTGGCCGTGGGCACACCGCCTGATGAAGACGGAAGTGCGGATCTTACCTATGTGCTCAACGTGGCTACGACAATCGCTGAACACATGGAACGCGACCAAGTTATCGTTAATAAATCCACTGTACCAGTGGGTAGCGCCGACAAAGTGCGTGCCGCGATGGAAGAAGTATTGAAAAGGCGGGGGCGAAATGATATCGGTTTTGACGTCGTTTCCAATCCTGAATTTCTCAAGGAAGGTAGTGCTGTCGTAGACTGCCAAAAGCCAGATCGTATCATTATAGGTACTGATTGCGATGCTTCTATTGAAGTCATGCGAGAGCTGTATGCGCCTTTTAATCGCAATCACGACAAAGTTATCGTGATGGATGTAAAAAGCGCTGAACTCACAAAGTATGCCGCTAACTGCATGTTAGCTACCAAAATTAGTTTCATGAATGAAATGGCAAACTTAGCCGAGCTACTAGGAGCCGATATTGAAGCTGTGCGGCAAGGAATCGGATCGGATCCCCGCATTGGCTATCACTTTATTTACCCCGGGGTAGGCTACGGTGGTTCCTGCTTTCCAAAAGACCTACAGGCGCTTATCCACACTGCAAATAGTATTAACTTTGACGCCAAGCTGCTCAAAGCGGTGGAGTTACGTAATAAAGAGCAAAAAACGACCCTTTTCCAGAAAATAAACCAGCACTTCAATGCACAGTTAAAGGGAAAAACGTTTGCTATTTGGGGGCTTTCCTTCAAGCCCAATACGGACGACATGCGTGATGCGCCCAGCCGAGTACTTATGGAGGCACTATGGGAGGCAGGTGCAAAGGTGCAGGCTTATGATCCGGAAGCTATGGAAGAGGCACAGCGAATCTATGGAAGTCGTGAGCATTTAACCCTTTGTGGAACCAAAGAAACTGCGTTAAAAAATACTGATGCGTTGATTATTGTTACCGAGTGGCAGAACTTCCGAGCACCTGATTTTGAGCTTATCAAAGCTCAGTTATCGGAGCCGACTATATTTGATGGTCGAAATCTTTATGAGCCACACCGAATGGCAGCAAAAGGGTTTAACTATTACTCAGTAGGAAGACATAATGTATTACCGCTAGTTCTTGAGATGTCGCCCCTCATAACTGAAAAAATAAGTGATTGAACAAAAAATAAAGGGGGCATTTTAGATGCAGATTCACTTTAAATCTTATGCTGACTTAAATAGTGATATTAATAAAAACTTCGATAAGATATCGGGTGATTGGGATTTGGTGGTGGGTATACCAAGAAGTGGAATGATACCTGCCTATATTATTTCGCTTGCGTTGAATATTAATTGTACTGACATTGCTTCTTTAGTGAGTAATCTACCACTAAAGAGAGGTGTGACAAGAGATCTGAAAAAAAATATAACGCATCCCTGGGATGCGAAAAGAATTTTATTGGTTGATGATAGCATTTTGAGTGGAGAATCCTTAAGAAAAGAGATGGAGCCTATTCCTGTTTTTCTTAAAAATCGTGTGACCACACTCGCTATATATTCCAATAAGCCAGTAAGAAAGGACATAGATATTGTTCTTGAATTTGTGCCCTTGCCTAGAGTTTTTGAATGGAATATTTTTCATCATAAAATAGTAGAAGGCGCTTGTGTTTCTCTAGAGGGTGTTATTTCAATAGATAAAATTAACAATAAGCCGTTAATGTTAATGAAGCCTCGTTATCTACCTTCTGGAAAAATACACACGATAGTCTCTTGTCGTCCCGCTTCGCAACGTGAAGAGGTAGTTTCTTGGTTAACAATGAATGGAATCAATTTTTCTAATTTAGTTATGGTTAGTGATGATGTTGATTTTGATAGTTTAGATGATTTCTCCAAATCAAAAATCAAGTCAGATGCCTTTCAAAGCTCATCTGCTTTTTTGTACATAGAAGGTAATTCTGAACAAGCAAAGATGATAAATAAAGAATCTAATAAGCCCGTTTATTGCCAAGCTAGTAGTCAGATTTATAATCCCGGAGTAAGCTTGGAATATAAAGAAATGAAAGCCTTGGGTAAGTTGCTGATATGGAAGTTGCTGAATTTAAGGTCAAGATCTTAGTTGTTTAAAAAATTATAAATAGGTGTGCCATGATTAAGCGACAGTTTGACATTGCTGTTTCACTAATAGGGTTGGTATTGCTGTCACCATTGCTAGTGGTTATAGCGTTGCTTGTACGCTATAAACTAGGCACGCCAGTTCTCTTTCGTCAATATCGTCCAGGGCTAAACGGCAAGCCATTTGAAATAGTCAAGTTTCGATCTATGCGTGATGCCTATGACGAACAAGGTCGAAAATTATCAGAAAAAGAGCGGCTGACTACTTTTGGCCGACGTCTACGTGCTACCAGTCTGGATGAGTTACCTGAATTATGGAATGTGCTGAAAGGTGATATGAGCTTGGTCGGTCCCAGGCCATTATTAATGGAATATTTACCTTATTATAGCGCCTACCAAACTCGTCGACATGAAGCTCGTCCCGGCGTGACAGGCTGGGCCCAAGTTAATGGTCGTAATGGTATCTCTTGGGAAAAAAAGTTTGATTACGACATTTGGTATGTAGATAACCAGACGCTGCTTTTAGATATAAAAATTTTGCTATTGACAGTTAAAAAAGTTTTTTTCCGCGAAGGTATTAGTTACTCAGGTGATGTAGCGATGCCAAACTTCAAAGAATCAAAGCTGCAAAACGACAAAGGTGAACAAAATGGCTAAAAAAATTAATATCCTTGTCACTGGTGTCGGCGGGCCAACACCACGCAGTTTTATCAGGTCTGTCCTTGATTCTGGAAATGATAGTTATCGTTTTATTGGTGTTGATGCTAACCCATTAGCGATCGGCCTTTATGATAAATCTTCATATGATCATACTTATTTAGTGCCTAGGGCTGATGATGAACGTTACTGGTCAGAAATCTCACAAATAATTGATCGTCATCAGATTCAATTTGCGGTTGTATTGCCTGAAGTTGAAGTAGTGGCATGGTCGAAGCGAAAAGAAGGTGAAGGATTGCCTTGTAAAACATTTATTTCCTCAAGCCAGCCAATCGAAGCACTAATAGATAAGAAAAAGCTACATGAAGTTCTAGTGAGTAAGTCTTATATACCCCGTTATTGCACCTTTTTGAACGGTTTAAAAAACGATGATTTGACGCTTGATTATCCTTTCTGGGTGCGCGGTACTATTGGTTCAAGTGGGCTAGGCTCTTTAAAAATTACAAGTGAAAAGGAACTTGATGAATGGATGCAAATTAATCCTCTCATTGAAGAGTTTATTGCATCCGAATTTCTACCTGGAAGGAACCTTGCGTGTAAGGTTATATATAAAGATGGTGAGATTTTACGCTCCGCTTGTGCCGAGAGAGTAACGTATATCATGTCTAAGGTCGCCCCTTCAGGAATAACTGGCAACACTGCATTTGGACGTATGATTAATGATACTCAGCTTGTTAACATTGCTAATGATGCGATTAGTTCATTTTTTAATCACTATCAATCGAAAGCAAATGGGGTGTTTACAGTGGATTTCAAAGAGGATGCGCAGGGGAATCCAATGATAACTGAAATAAATGTAAGGTTTGTTGCTTTTATTTCTTCTTTGGCTAAAGCAGGTGCTAATTTGCCTCTAGACTATCTTGAGGTGAGTCTTAATCCAGATAACTTCTCACACGCATACAAACATTATGAATTTCCTACGGGAACTATCTTCCTCAGAGATGTGGATGAAAAGCCAGTTGTCATGAATGAAAAAGATCTATTGGATATGGGTTCCAGCCATGCTTAACGGACCATTTTCTCCTTGGCCTTCTTTTACTCTGGAAGAGGCCCAGGCTGTTCAGGATGTACTGCTTTCCAACAGAGTGAACTATTGGACAGGGAAGGAATGCGTTGAATTCGAAAAGGAATTCGCTCATTTTTCCGAGTCCAAGCATGCCATCGCGTTAGCAAACGGCACTAACGCGCTAGACTTAGCTCTAAAAGGGTTGGGTATTGGCGAAAAAGAAAATGAAGAGGTGATTGTGACCTCTCGTACCTTCGTAGCTTCTGCCTCCTGCATTGCTAATGCTGGCGCTGTGCCAATTTTCGCTGATGTTGATCGCGACTCTCAAAATATCACTGCCGCCACGGTCGCTGAAAAAATTACCCCGCGCACTCGCGCGATTATTGCTGTGCATTTAGCGGGATGGCCCTGCGAAATGCAGGAACTCATGGCGTTAGCAGAGCAATACGGGCTATATGTAATCGAAGATTGTGCTCAGGCCCACGGCGCTCGTTACCAAGGTCGAAGCGTTGGAGGAATAGGTCATGTGGGGTGTTGGTCGTTCTGCCAAGACAAAATTATGACCACCGGTGGTGAAGGGGGGATGGTCACTACCAATGACACCGCGCTTTGGAAACGAATGTGGGCTTATAAAGATCATGGCAAGAGCTGGGACGCTGTTTATGTGCAAGAACATCCACCGGGCTTCCGCTGGTTGCATGACACGTTTGGCACCAATTGGCGTATGACCGAAATGCAGGCCGTCATTGGCCGTATTCAACTTGAACGTATGCCTGAGTGGAGTGCGACTCGCCAAATGAATGCTCAACGTATCTGGCAAGCAGCGCTTGATTGCAAAGGGTTGCGTGTTCCTGCTTTTTGCTTAGATATGGCCTCTGGAGTACTCAGGCAAGATACCAACCATGCTGCTTATAAATGCTATGTATTTATCAATCCGGATCAGCTTCAGGCTGGTTGGAATCGCGACCGTATCCTGAACGATATCAACCAACGAGGAGTGCCTTGTTTTTCAGGCAGCTGCTCTGAAGTATATCTCGAAAAGGCCTTTGTAAACGCTGGCTGGCAGCCCCAAAACAACTTGCCAGTTGCACAAGAGCTTGGTCAAACAAGTCTGATGTTTTTGTGCCACCCGACACTTTCTCAGGAAGAAATTAATAAGACATGCCAAGTGCTCAAAGAGGTCATGGCATTAGCTGTTTAACCATTTTTGTCCAGCCTTCCAGAGTTTAAAAAGTCAGCTGTCTTTAAAACTACCTATATTCAATACTCACTATTTAAAATAGTTAATGTCGGCAAACGAGCACTCAATCTACGTGTGGCTGGGTGTTTTGTTAAGGAGCTTTTATGAAGCCGAAGGTCGCTACATCGAATAAACGTTTTTTGCTGATATCGGGCACAAGTTATTCGTTGGTTAATTTTCGAGGGCCATTGGTGCAAGCCTTGATAAAGGCTGGATTAGACGTACATGTAGCTGCTCCAGGACTCATTGAAGACACGACTACTCGCCAGCAACTTGAAGCCTGGGGGGCCGTTGCTCACGACTTTCCGATGCAGAGAAATGGGCTAAACCCGTGGCGCGATGCTTTAACGCTGTACGCACTTTATCGTCTTATGTGCAAAATACGGCCAGAAATGATGCTTAGTTACACGATCAAGCCAGTTATATACGGACTACTAGCAGCCTGGCTGGCCAGCGTTCCTCGCCGCTATGCATTAGTTACTGGGCTAGGTTACGCATTTGCTAGTCAGGCCAGGGGCAAGCGTGCTCTAGTCTATCAAGTCGTGCGTAGGTTATATGCGGCGGCGCTCAATAGAGCAGACAAGGTGTTTTTTCAGAATCCTGATGATGATGCTTTGTTTCGCGAACTGGGGATACTGCATGAGAGGGTGCCTTCGCAGGTTCTCAATGGTTCAGGGGTAGACATGAATCATTTTACGGTAGCTCCTTTACCGGCCGGTCCACCGCGATTCTTACTGATTGCTCGCCTGCTGGGCGATAAAGGAGTGCGCCAATATGCTGATGCTGCACGCCGAATCAAACAGCGACACCCTGAGATAGTATTCCAACTGGCCGGTGACACTGATAGTAATCCCGATACGATTACCCGGGAAGAGTTGGATGCCTGGGTTAAAGAAGGCTCGATTCATCATTTAGGCTGGCTTAATGACGTGCGCCCGGCAATAGCAGATTGCAGTGTTTATGTACTTCCCAGCTATTATCGGGAAGGCACACCTCGTTCCGTGTTAGAAGCCATGGCAACGGGGCGGGCGGTGATTACAACCGATGCGCCTGGATGCCGTGAGACTGTCATTGAGGGCGACAATGGCTACTTAATACCCGTTAGAGATGTCGATGCGCTTGAGGCTGCCATGCAGACGTTCATTGATAGTCCTGCTCTAGTGCAAACCATGGGGCGACGTTCGTTTGAAATTGCTAAAGACAGGTACGATGTTCATAAGGTTAATGCTGTAATGCTTCATTCGATGAAAATAAAAAGCCCAGTTACGGGTAGCCAAGAGAAAGAACTAGTAAATAATGATGCTATCAATGAAGCCTCGAGAATATAAGATTATTTCCTAGGACTTATCGGTCTAGTGGGAAAAGTGACTTGCTCATTAAAAAATAATTCTTAACCCACTTGCGAGAACCTATTAATATGGCTTTCTTCTCAGTGATCATACCTGTTTATAACAAGGTGAGCACTTTAAGTGATTCATTGGAATGTATATACAGGCAAGATTTCAAAGATTTTGAGGTGATTGCAGTAGATGACGGTTCTACCGATGGATCCCTTGGCGTTTTGCAACGGTATGAAAAGGCGGGTTTATTAAGGCTTTTTCAACGTCATTCTCCAGGACCAGGGGGATATGCTGCGCGCAACTTAGGGGCAGATAAATCAACAGGTGAGTGGTTGGTTTTTTTTGATGCTGACGACATTATGTTATCAGATCATTTGTCATGTTTTGCCAATGCAATTGGTCAATATTCTGATGTCGAGTTATATGTCAATGCTTATCAGAAGATGGAAGGTCAGCGGTATTTACCTAGAATTAAAGGTGTGTCTAGTGGTCGCCTGACCCGCTTGGAGGCCTTAGAATTCTTTGCACGTTTCGACTTTATTCATATGAACGGTGCGTGTATTTCACGTGAGCGTTTTTTATCTCTGGGTGGGTTCCCTGCCGGGCTTTATCGTCGAGGTGGCGATGTATATTTCTGGTTAAAAGTGCTTTGCGAATTAAAAGCAATTCACTATAACGATAATGTCACTACTTTATGGCTTCTTGAAAACAGCGATATTACTCGTGATAAAAAAAACCTTATTGGGTTACACCCTGGCGTTGATCTTTTTAAAGAATATGAGTTCAGATTAAAGCGTAGTGAGCGGCGACAATTGCGTTTGTCAATAAACCGTAAAGTTCTTTCTTGGGCCGTTGAGAAGAAGCAAGTTGGCCAATCAGTGCGCTTGGATTTAGAAGCATTAAGACTGGGTGGGATGAACCTGCGTTTATTCTTACATACTATCTCATTATTAGTGCCTCAGCCTTATTATGATCAGTTGCGTAGCCGTATTAAATAATCTGAGCAAGCAAAGGAGGCAGCAATCATGACCAAGACAGTAATTACTTATGGCACCTTTGATATGTTTCATATTGGCCATCTGAATTTATTAAGACGGTTGGCTGAAATGGGAGATTGTTTGGTAGTGGGGATCTCAACAGATGAGTTCAACACTCTTAAGGGCAAGCGCACGCTGATTCCATTTGAACACCGCGCTGAAATTGTCCGCTCATTGCGCTATGTCGACCAAGTCATTCCTGAGACCGACTGGGAGCAAAAGATTCAGGATATTCAGCGCTATTCGGTCGACACCTTTGCCATTGGTGATGATTGGAAAGGCCACTTTGACTTTCTTTCGCCTCACTGCGAAGTGGTATATCTACCACGTACCGATGGCGTCTCTACAACTCAATTGAAACGTTCACTTAACCCTTTTTATAGCGTTTCCCGTGATGAGTTAATGAATGCCTTCGACGTGCTCGATACGTTAAGAAAAGACTTCGGTTAATGTTCATTTGATTGATGGTGATAGTGCCAAGGAAATCACAATGTCTTCATACACACTTCGTTTAGCAAAACAGCTGGCATGGTTACCGCTGTGCCTGGTCGGAGGTTGCTACCCTCGCAATGATCGTTTATGGATATTTGGTGCTTGGCATGGGCGTCAGTTCGCTGACAATACAAGCTATTTGTATCGCCATGTACGTGATCATGAGCCTAGCTTGCGAGCGGTATGGCTTGCGCATGATAAAGAGGTTGTTAAGCGAGTTCGTGAAGAGGGTGGAGAAGCCTATATTGCTTACTCAGCCAAAGGAATACTGCTATCGCTGCGTGCACGACTGTTTCTTGTCACTCATTCGGCTGAAGATGTTAATGCGCATGCATCCTTTGGGGGGCAGCTAATCAACCTAACCCATGGAACCCCTCTTAAGCGCTTGGTTCAGGATGCTCGCTCTTCCCGGCTTGGCGTTTTTACCGTAGTGTTTGATCGTTACCTGCGTCGGGTTCTACCTGGACAGCGTAGGCCTCAGCAAGTATTAGTGGCTTCCGATGTCGGCCGAGAGCGAATGATCTCTGCTTTTGGTTTACCGAGTGATCGTGTTACTGCCCTTGGCTATCCTCGCTGGAATGCCTTCCAAGAAAATGCGTCAACATTATTGCAACAAGCTGGCATTGATGTTTCAGCGTATGACAAGGTAGTGCTATATGCACCGACCCTTAGAATGCAGGGCAAGGGGGGGCTTGATGTGTCCCAGGGGAAGCGCCTACAAGCATTATTACCATGGCTTGAAAAGCACCGAGTGCTATTACTCATCCGTGGGCACACCTCGTTGAAAATGAGCGGTGTGCAAGCGTTAATGGAGGAGAATGCTAGTATTCGTGAAGCGCCTGTCAGTATATTTCCAGATGTAAATGCTTTATTTCCGGCAGTGGACGTACTTATCACTGACTACTCAAGCTTGATGTTCGACTATGCTTGTTTGAATCGCCCCATCATTCTAATGGCACCTGACCTGGACGATTATCTCAACCTTGATGTGGGGGTTTATGGAGATTATCTTGCTGACGCGCCAGGCCCGGTGATTGAGTCTTGGGAACAATTACCTGAAGCCTGGGACTCTTTGGTTGAAAATGTTCATCACCAGCGCTTAGCAAATTTTGTAGCTCGACATGCCGCTATGAACGATGGCCGAGTGTGTGAGCGGGTCACCTCTCATCTGCGTAACAGCTGTCGTCTCGAAGTCATCAGCCATGCCTGAACGAATGTAAATGAAAAAATGAGTACATAGTTTGAATATAGAATAAAGATAGCTTCTCAATGATCTCGTGGGGGCGTGAAATGTCATTTTATGAAAAAGAGATGCAAAGCAGGCAGGTAAGTGACGATGCCAATGGAGGTACTCGAGTTAGGCCTCCTAGGGTTTCTGTGATTATACCTACTTATTATGATTGGTTACGTCTAAAAAAGTGTGTTGTTGCATTAGAGAACCAGTCGCTTGCTCAAGATGATTTTGAAGTCATTATTGTTAATAATGCTCCTGATGACTCTCCGCCAGCGGACTTTCACTTACCCAAAAACTTTATCATGATCAAAGAAGCGAAACCAGGTTCGTATGCAGCAAGAAATGCCGCATTAAAGATTTCGCGAGGTGAGATAGTTGCGTTTACTGATTCTGATTGTATCCCTGATCCATATTGGCTGGAGGCAGCTATTAATCGACTCGATAAAGGTGCAGAACGAGTTGCTGGTAAGGTAGAACTTTTCTTTAAATCTGAAAAGCTGACGCTTGTTGAAATTTATGAAAAGGCTTTTGGGTTTGATCAAGAACGCTATGCTAATAGAGGGGGGGCGGTAACTGCTAATATGGTCACTTGGTCGAAAAATTTTGAAATAGTTGGATATTTTAACGATAGCCTCATGTCCGGTGGTGACAATGAATGGGGAGTGCGTGCAAACGATAAAGGTATTCCTGTTGAATACGCCCAGGAGGTTGTTGTGAACCATCCTGCACGCTCAAATATAAAGGATATTCTTAAAAAACGAAGGCGAGTGATGGGTGGGCAGTTGAATAAAATGAAAAAGAATTCGAAAAAAAGTTTTATTATAATTTTAGCTAAAGGCTATTTCCCCCCAATGAGAGCGCTAAAGTTGTTTTCAGAAAAAGAGTTGACCTTTACAGAGAGACTTTTGGCTTACCTGTTATGTTATTATTTCAAATCTTATTCAGCAACGTACAGGTTGGCACTAATTCTTGGCTTGGCTAAGCCAGAAAGATCCTAACGCTATATTCTATGATTAATGATTGGCACGTGGTAGTAGGATATTGTTTTTAGAAATGCCTCGCCGAATATTTAAAAAATATCCGGCGAGGCATTTTTTTTACTTAAGTGTTACTAACGTTGAAAATGTTTATTAGGCGTGCGGCGGGTTTATCTGTAAAAAAAGGCGCATAAGAATGCGCCTTTAAACTAGTTGGACGTGAATTATTAGCCTGTTAAAACTAACCCATTACTGATTCGCGGTCTGCATCAACACGTTGCTGGGCTCTTTCCCTTGCGTTCTCAAACTCCTCAATAAAACGCTCACCTTCCTCGTCAAAGTTTTCCAGGTACCATTCCCGCACTGGCTCAGCTAATGCTCTGAATTCTTCCATCTCTTCACTGGTGGGGGTATAGAGTTCGCCACCTGCTTCTCGCCAGATCCGATAGGCTTCAAGTTCTTTACGAGGCTGAATGCCAAATTGGATGACCGACATCATTGCCGCGCCGTCTGCCACGACTTGCTGCTGTTCTGGTGTTAGTGATTGGAATTTCTGGTTTCCCATCAGCCACATGGATGACATGTAGGCATGGTTATCCAGCGTCATGTGCTTAATAACTTCTTGAAAGTTCATGTTTGTAATGTCAGAAATGGAGTTCAGCGTTCCGTCAACGACACCCGTTTGCAGGCCAGTATAAACTTCAAGCCATGGTAGCGGGGTAGGAGATGCGTTCATCTCGCGTACCATAATTTGCTGAATTTGTGATTCAATCGTACGGAAGCGAAGACCCTCAGCATCAGCGGGTGTGCGGATTTCACGTTCGCCATTGACGATATTCCGCCAGCCTCCCGTTTGCGTCATGGCCATCAAACGAATGGAATCGTTACTGGCTTCCAATAGTTCATCACGTAGAAAACCGGTGAACTCTGGGTCAGTCAGCATTGTCATCGCTGTGCGATCATCTGGAAATGCATAGGGGATATCCAAACCTTGAATGGGGGGATAGATAGCCGCTACGCCTCCTGCCGTCGCGGTAAATAAATCAACAATACCGGCTTGCATGGCTTCAAAGCACTCGTTGGCTGAACCACATAGTTGTGCGCCGACGAAGATGTTGACATTCACTTCACCGCCGGTACGGCTTTCAACATAGTTTTTGAACACCTGGGCAGCGTCGTATTCTTGGTCTTCCTCATTGGCTAGAAATACCAAATTAAGGTCTGTTGCCTGGGCAATGCTAGCGCTGCCGAGTGTGGCACCAAGGAACAGAGTTGTTAGAGCTGTCTTAGCTTGCTTCATCATTTTCATTGTTCTCCTAAGGAAGGAAGTTAAGGTTATGCGACATACCCAAAGAACCGTGGCAGAGCCAAAATAAGATCGGGGATGTAGACAAGGGTGAAGAGAATGGCAATCTCCACCAGGAATAGTGGCATCATTTCCCAAGCAATCTTTTCGATACGCTCCTTGCTAATGCTGCTCACTACAAAAAGTACCAGTCCCATCGGTGGAGTGATTAACCCCATGATTAGGGAAATGCTCATTACCACTGCGAAATGAATTGGGTCGACACCGATGCCTACCATGACGGGGGCAAGAATGGGGCCAAGGATGAGTATCGCAGGGCCTGCGTCCATGATGGTGCCAACCGCTAATAGGAATGCGACGACAAGGAAAAACAACAGACGGGGGTCATCGGTAATTGAAAGTATAAAGTTGCTAACGAGTTGGGGAGTTCCTTTAAGGCTAATTAAAGAAGCAAAGGCAACTGCAGCGCCGACTAATAGCAAAATTACCGCAGAATTAATGGCAGCTTTACCAAATAGCCTGGGTAGATCACGAATGTTAATTTCACGCGTAAAGAAAAGGCCAAGAATTAAGGCATAGAATGCGGCAACAGCTGCGCCTTCCGTAGGGGTGAAAATGCCGCCAACAATACCGCCAATTAAAATGACCGGCGTTAATAGTGGCATAAAGGCGGTGACAAAAGCCTGTCGCTTTTCAGCCCAGCTCGCTTTAGGAAGCGGCTCGGGAAACTCTTTAAAACGCGCCATAATAGCGATGGTGATCATTAGACCTACGCCAATAAGAATACCCGGTATCACGCCCCCGGCGAACATGCCAGCTACCGACACATTCATGATAAAAGCGTAAAGTATAAAAATGCCGCTAGGTGGAATGATGCTTGCGATAACCGCCGATGCAGCAGTAATTGCAGCAGAGAATCGATTGGTATAACCAGATTGCTTCATAGCGGGAATCATCACTGATCCCATGGCAGATGCATCTGCAACAGCAGAGCCGGAGCCACCAGCAAGCATCAAGGAAGAGGCGACCGATACCTGACCAAGCCCTGCACGCCGATGGCCAATCAGTGTTTCAGCAAAGCGAACTATTCGGGAGGTGACCCCGCCAGCGGTCATCAATTCTCCCGCCAAAATAAAGAAGGGAAGCGCCATTAAAGGAAAACTGTCTATGCCAGCAAAGAGGCGCTGGAAGAGCAGGTTCAGGAACATAGGCCTGCCTTCTAGCAGCAGGCTCACACCGGGTGCAAAAAGCATTAGGAAGACAATAGGCATGCCTGCAATTAGCAGGAAGAGGAAAATCCACAGATAGGCAAAAGTCATAGGTTATACCTCTGTATTGCTATCAGCGTTGGGCTGATCCTGCGTATATAGCAGGGCGCGAGGAGAGAAGAGGCCGTAACTCAAACGCAGCACACGTTCTAAGGAACTTAGACTGGTTAGGGCAAAGCTCAATGGCAACACCAAGTAGACATAAGACATGCTGATGCCGAGAGAAAGGCTCACGGTGGTGGCGCCACGCTCTACACGGTCAAACCCTAGTTTTAGGCACCAAATGAGCACTGCTAATACGCATAGTTCCAGCAACAACTGAAGTAAGCGCCATGGGGCAGCGTTTTTAAACCAGTTGGTTGCGATTTCTAGGCTGGCATTTAACCCCTGGCGGTGAGCGGCAGGAAAAAATAAAAAAGCCATCCATACCATCATGTAGCGGGCTAGTTCTTCGGTCCAACCAAAGCTGTCGTTCATGACATAGCGAAAAAATACATGGGTAACCATGATGCCTAGCATGGTGGCGAGTAGCAGGGTAGCTACATAGCCTGCCCAGCGAGTCGAGATCCCGTTAAAGCGATCTAGTAGAGCGATAAGCTTCTGCATAAGCGGCTCCAAAAGGCAGTGGCTCTATAGATGAATACTATAGATGTGTACTGTGCCTTCGATTATTATTGGATAGTTCATCGTAGCGCTGCGAAAATAGTAAATTGGGTGCTGTTAAGCTGTCAAGTAACCTAAATGATATCTCATTAGACAAAGGTATTATTTTTAATGGTTTGTAATTAATAATGTGTGAAAACAAAGAAAATTGGCCAATTAATATTTTTAGAATCCAGTTTTCTTATGCTTGGTTGACAATATGAAAAAGGTTTAGCTATATTTTCGTAGCGCTACGAAAATATAGCTGAGGGCAGTATTCACATTGCCCGCCCTCGATGACAGGAAGGCAATGCAGATGAATGGAACACAACGCAAGATTGAAGAGCTACGCAGCCAGCGTTGGTACAACTCGCAAGATATGCGTGGTTTTGCGCATCGGCAACGTACGCAACAAATGGGTTTACGGCGTGAAGAGTTCATGGGTAAGCCAGTAGTAGGCATTATCAATACCTGGAGCGACCTTAGCCCATGCCATGCTCACTTGAGAGATCGCGCTGAGGCAGTGAAAAGGGCAGTGTGGGCAGGCGGTGGTTACCCTGTGGAGTTGCCTGCTCTGTCGCTTGGTGAAGTGCTGGTGAAGCCGACGACCATGTTGTATCGCAACTTTCTAGCGATGGAGGCCGAGGAGCTGCTGCGCAGTCATCCCATTGACGGTGTGGTGCTGCTGGGGGGGTGTGATAAAACGACCCCTGCGTTGTTGATGGGCGCTATCAGTATGAATATCCCCGCCATTTTCTGCTCAGCTGGCCCAATGCTAAACGGCAAATGGAAAGGTAAAACCTTAGGGGCCGGAACACATACCCGAAAGTATTGGGATGAGTTGCGAAGCGGCAATATTTCGCAGGATGATTGGATTGATCTTGAGTCGCGAATGACTCGTTCAAATGGTACCTGCAATACCATGGGGACTGCCTCCACCATGACATCGATTGTCGATACCATGGGGCTGACGCTGCCTGGAGCCTCCAGCATCCCCGCATCTGATGCGGCGCACATACGCATGGCCTCTAGCTGTGGCAGTCGCATTGTTGAGATGATCTGGGAAGACCTCAAGCCTTCCGACATCCTTACCCGCGCCAACTTCCTCAATGGTGCCAAATGTTATATGGCATTAGGCGGCTCCACCAATGCGGCTATTCATCTGATTGCGCTTGCTCGGCGGGCGAACGTTGAACTCACTCTGGACGATCTGGATGCTGTCGCACGTGACATTCCTGTGCTGACGAATATCTTCCCCTCGGGGCAGTATCTGATGGAAGACTTCTACTATGCGGGCGGCCTTCCCGCTTTGCTGTCCCAGCTTGTTGAGCACCTTGATCTCACTACCAAAAGCATTAGTGGCCGCACGCTAGGTGATGATTTAGAGGGCGCTGAACGCTACAACGACGACGTTATTCGTTCATTGGATAACCCGGTTTGTGAGGGCGCTGCTCTGGCCGTGTTACGTGGCAATCTGGCGCCCAGAGGGGCGGTTATCAAGCCAAGTTCTGCCGACCCGAAACTGGTCAAGCATCGCGGTCGTGCCATTGTTTTCGAAAATCACGCCGATATGGTGGCGCGTATTGACGATCCTGAGCTGGATGTCAGCGCAGACAGTGTTTTGGTGTTACGGCAGGCAGGTCCGAAGGGGGCGCCAGGCATGCCCGAGTGGGGCGCTTTACCCATTCCTAAAAAGCTCCTTGCGCAAGGTGTTCGGGATATGGTGCGCCTCTCCGATGCACGCATGAGCGGCACTCATTATGGAACTTGCGTGTTGCACATTGCACCAGAATCGGCGGTAGGTGGGCCTCTCGCCTTTGTGCGTGATGGGGATGAAATTGAGCTTGATGTCGCCGCTCGACGTCTAGAGTTGCTGGTGGATGAAGCCGAATTAGAAGCTAGACGCCAACATTGGCAGGCGCCAAGCCCCCGTATTGACCGTGGTTACACCGCCCTATTCCAAGAACACGTGACTCAGGCTGATCTCGGCTGTGATTTTGATATTTTGCAGGGCGGTCAAAAACAAAAAGAGCCGGAAATTTTCTAAGGAGAACAATAATATGGCAAAGCTTCCCAAAAACCGCTTTAAACAGTGGCTTCGTGATCCTGCCAAGGTGCCAGTAGGTACCTGGTTAATGACGGCAAGTCCCAATGTGGCGGAGGCAATCGGCTGGGCAGGTTTTGATTTTCTTGTGCTGGATATGGAGCACGTACCCGTTGATGTTCCTCAAGCGATCGCCATTATGCAGGCCGTGGCAGGAACGCCGGCGGAGCTCGTGGTTCGGCTTCCCTGGAATGATCCGGTCATGGTGAAGCGCGTACTCGATAGCGGCGCACAAAGCCTGATGTTTCCCTACATACAAAATGCTGAAGAGGCGGTGCAAGCCGTTAACTCAACCCGTTACCCCGGCAAAGGAAGTCGCGGCGTTGCAGCTGTGCACCGAGCCAGCCGCTATGGCACCGTAGCGGATTATTTGCAGCGTGCTGATGAAGAAATAGCCGTCATTTTACAGCTAGAGACGCCCGAAGCGCTGGCGGCTATGAAGGAGATTGCGGCCGTCGAGAATATTGATGGTTTGTTCGTGGGGCCAGGTGATCTTTCCGCAGCCATGGGGCGTATTGGCGACATTCGACACGCTGAGGTTCAGTCTGCGATTTCTTCGGCGGTAGCGGATAGTCAGCGACTGGGGCTGCCATGTGGAATCGTTGGCGCGGAACCGGGATTAGTAAGCAGCTATCGCGCTCAAGGCTTTAGTTTTGTGGCTGTTGGTTCTGATATGAGCATGATGATGTCACGTGCCAAAGAGTATGTGGCAGCACTTAAGGGCCAAGTTGCTGATACAGCAGATAGCGGCGTGTATTGATATGGTTCCGTTACACCATGGCGATCTGCAAGCGAGCCTACATCCTCATTGTGGTGGTGCCTTTTCCTATTTGCGCTGGAAAGGCCAAGATCTGCTCAGGCCGCTAATGCCAGATCGCGATAGCCTGCCCGAAGGGCCTCGGCATAGTGGCGGTTACGTGTTGGCACCATATTCAAACAGAATCGCCGATGCTGCTTTTGAATGGCAGGGTGATACGGTTCAACTACAACCTAATTTCGGTAACCACCCCCATAGCCTGCACGGTTTTGCCTGGCAGCGGGCCTGGGAGTTGGATCGTCAAGATCAGCCAAGCCTTGATGAACAGAGCCAAGACCAAGCTACCTTAGTGCTACACCATTTATCAGATACCGACTGGCCGTGGGACTGCAAGGTGACTCAAGAGGTTTCGTTAGGCCCCAGCCGCGTCAGCCTGACGCTTAGTCTTGAAAATCTCGATACCCGCCCGATGCCAGCAGGCTTGGGCTGGCACCCCTATTTTCAGCGCACGCCAAAGGTGCAGCTTGAGTTTTCTGCTGCGGCTGTATGGATGAATGATGCGAGGCAACTTCCCACGCATCAGGTCACACCGCCAGATGAGTGGAATTTTAGCCAATTGCGCCCATTGAAATGGCCTGGCGTAGACAACTGCTTTGTCGGTTGGTCACAGCGGGCGCAAATCTATTGGCCAGAATATCGGCTGCGGCTAACGCTCGTTGCCTCTGAAGCGCTTCGCCATCTAGTACTCTTTACACCAGAAAATCAGACCTTTTTTGCGCTTGAGCCAGTAACTCATGCTAATGCCGCTTTAAATAGTGACAGACCCCATGCACAAGGGATGCGGACTCTCGCCCCAGGAGAGCGCTTCTCCTGCCATTTGCAACTAATCCTCGAGGAAGATCATGGTTGATGCTAGCTTTCAGAGCGTTTTTCCCGCTCAGGCCGCATTAGGCGAATGCCCTCTTTGGGCGGAAGATGAGCAAGCGCTTTATTGGGTTGATATTGAAGCGCCTAGCCTTAATCGTTTCGATCCGCTCACGGGTGAAAATCGCCGCTGGACGTTACCTGAAAACATTGGTTGTGTCGGACGGCGTGAAGGCGGGGGCTTTATTGCAGGTCTTCGATCTGGCTTATGGTTACTCGATGAGCAAGCCGAGCTAACCCACTGTCTTGCTCGTCCAGTAGCAGATACCACTATTAGCCGCTTTAACGATGGGCGCGTTGACCCTTGGGGGCGTTTCTGGGCAGGCACCATTCATGAGCCACGCGATACGCCAGCTGCCTCGTTGTTTCGAGTTGATACGGACCTGAGCTGCCAGCACTTGGCAGGTGACATTAAAGTCTCCAATGGGGTGGCCTTCAGTCCTGATCGGCGTTGGGCCTATCACTCTGATACACCCAACCATGTGATATACCGCTATCCGCTTGATCCTGAAAGTGGTGGGCTGGTTGGCCCAAGAGAGATCTTTCATCAATTTCCTTTTGGCAATGGCCGCCCTGATGGAGCCGCTGTAGATATAGAAGGGTATTACTGGACAGCCCTTTACGAAGGTGGGCGCATCGCACGCCTGTCACCCGCAGGTGAGATCGTTGCTGAATATATGGTACCCGCAAGGTGTCCGACGATGTGTGCGTTTGGCGGGCCAGATTTGAAAACCTTATACGTGACGTCAGCACGCCACGGTCGACCCGCCGATGAACTCAAGGCTTATCCTGAATCTGGAAACCTGTTTGCTTTACGGGTCGATGTTGCCGGTCAACGCGAGCCTCTCTTTTTAGGCTAGAGAAAAGTACCTAGCTACTGATAACAATGTCGAGGAACTGACAATGATTACATTAAAAGACGCCACTCTTCAGCGCGACGCTTGCCTAGTGGGCGGTGCCTGGATTGGCGCTGATGATAACCAGTTTGATGACGTGACTAATCCAGCTAATGGGAGTGTTCTGGGACGTGTGCCACGCCTTGGTGAGGCAGAAACATTGCGTGCAATTGATGCCGCCGAAGAGGCGTTGCCAGCATGGCAGGCGCGCTCAGCTAAAGAGCGGGGTTCGCTACTACGTCGTTGGCACGATCTACTGATTGAGCACCAAGAAGACCTAGCGGCGCTGATGACGGCGGAGCAGGGGAAGCCCCTTGCCGAGGCTCGTGGCGAAATCGGTTTTGCCGCCAGTTTTTTTGAATGGTTTGCTGAAGAAGGGCGGCGTGCTTATGGAGATGTCATTCCTAGCCCTCAGAGTGATCGCCGGTTGCTTGTCATTAAACAGCCTGTTGGTGTGTGTGCAGCCATTACGCCCTGGAATTTTCCAGCTGCGATGATTGCCCGGAAGGCAGGACCCGCACTTGCGGCAGGCTGTACCATTGTTATCAAGCCTGCTGGCCAAACCCCCTATTCCGCATTGGCGATGGCTTTGTTGGCCCAACGTGCTGGCATTCCAGACGGGGTTGTCAATGTAGTGACTGGTGATGCTCGGGCTATTGGGCGTGCAATGACCGAGAGCCCAAAAGTACGCAAGTTGACGTTTACTGGCTCCACTGGCGTTGGCAAATTATTACTTCGGCAGTGTGCTGATTCCGTTAAGAAAGTGTCTATGGAGCTTGGTGGTAACGCGCCCTTTATCGTGTTCGACGACGCTGATCTGGATAAAGCGATCGAAGGGGTAATGCAGGCGAAATTCCGCAATGCGGGTCAAACCTGTGTTTGCGCCAACCGTATTTTCGTTCAAGCAGGTATTCACGATGCTTTTGCAGCAAGGCTTTCACAGGAAGTCGCCAAGTTACAGGTTGGTAACGGCGCTGAAGAAGGCGTTCAGGTCGGGCCGCTTATTGATGCCGCTGCTGCTGATAAGGTGTTGGAACAACTCAATGATGCGGTTGCGAAAGGCGCTACGCTGTTACAAGGCGGTGAGCGCCAAGGGGCCAACTTTCTGACGCCAGCGGTTATTACCGGTGCGACGCCTGAGATGGACTGTTTCAACGAAGAAACCTTTGGTCCATTGGCACCTGTGTTTAGCTTCCAGGATGAAGCGGAAGTTATTCGCCTTGCGAACGCGACAGAATATGGCCTTGCCGCTTATTGCTACACCCGAGATTTAGGCCGTGCCTGGCGGCTCTCTGAAGCACTGGATTATGGCATGGTAGGTATTAATAACGGCCATGTTTCTACCTGTGAAGCACCTTTTGGTGGTGTTAAGCAGTCAGGTCTTGGCAGGGAAGGTGCTCGGCAAGGAATCGAGGATTACCTCGAAACCAAGTATATCAATATGGCGATTGAGTGAGGTAATTCATGAACGATTATCGTGATGTGACTTATCAGTCGCTTAACGGAAAGCGCGTTATTATCTCTGGTGGCGCGTCGGGGATCGGGGCCGAACTAGTTAGAGCCTATATTGCTCAGGGTGCAAACGTTGCCTTTCTTGATATTGATCGGACAGCAGGTGACAAACTAGCCTCTGAATTGGGTGAAAAAGCGTGTTTTTATGTGTGCGATGTACGGGATATCTCGCGGTTGCAAGCAGTTATTGCCGACATTGAAGTTGCCCAAGGGCCAACTCAGGTATTGCTCAATAACGCTGGCCTTGATGATCGACACTCCCTTGAAGAGTTAACCCCAGAATATTGGGATAACTGCCAGGCTATTAATCTGCGCCATCATGTCTTTGCTACTCAAGCTGTACTGCCAGCGATGAAAGCACAAGGTCAAGGTGCTGTGATTAACTTAGGTTCTATCTCTTGGATGAGGGGGCGGCCTGGGATGGTGGGATATACGGCCGCCAAAGCGGCTATTAACGGTTTAACGCGCACTTTAGCGCAAGAGCTTGGTGAACATGGCATTAGAGTTAATTCATTAGTGCCAGGCGCCATTTTAACAGAGCGCCAGGAACGGCTGTGGCTAACGCCGGAGGTAAATCAGCGCTTTCTAGATCAGCAAGCACTGAAGTTTCGGCTAAGAGCAGACGATGTGGCGCGGCTAGCGCTATTTTTAGGCTCGGATGAAAGTCGCGGTTGCACGGGTCAAAATTTCATTGTTGACGCTGGTCTTACTCTTAATTAAACGGTAGGCGCTTAGGCGTCACCGACACTCTGGATGCTTCTATGCAAGTCACCTATCAACGCGATCAACTCCGCCTGAGCATGGGTGGTGAAGATCTTCTTGTACATACGCCTGAGTCACCGGCTTTTTTTATAGGCTATGGGCGTGAAAAAATGGAGATGTACTGCGGTAATTTTGAGATACAGGACTATCTTGAGAGTCGGGAGGCACTGCGCCATGTAACGGTGACAGACGGTGAAGCAGGAGTGCAGCTCGAATTGCGCCGTCACAAAGATGATGAGCTTCAGCTGTCGTTCCAGTTACGGTCACTTGAAGATGGCATAAAGCTCGATATCCAGAGCGCCGCTAATGATATTAATCGCTTTTGGATGCGGTTGGCAGCGGATGAGCAAGAGCATGTATGGGGCTGTGGCGAGCAGATGTCCTATTTCAATCTACGGGGGCGTCACTTCCCTCTTTGGACCTCTGAACCAGGCGTAGGGCGAGACAAAACCACTTACGTTACCTGGCAGTCTGATGTGGTTAATCGTGCCGGGGGCGACTATTACAACACTAATTACCCACAGCCTACCTTTGTCTCTTCTCGGCGCTATTTCTGCCATATTGAAACGTACGACTATGCAGATTTTGATTTCCGCCAGAATACTTTCCATGAGCTACAGGTGTGGGGAGTGCCTGCAACAATCTTGTTACGGAGCGCGCCAACTTTCCTAGCGCTTGTTGAAAAGATCAGCGCTACGTTTGGTCGACAGCCGCAACTGCCAGATTGGGTGTATAACGGCGTCATTTTAGGTCTCAAACGAGGGCAGGCCCACGCGGAAACGATGCTGACGGAAGCGCTTAATCAGGACATGGCAGTATCGGCTTTGTGGTGTGAGGACTGGACCGGTGTCAGGGAAACAAGTTTTGGTACACGGCTGTTCTGGGACTGGCGCTGGCAGCCTGAACGTTATCCACATCTTGACCGTTTGATTACTGAGTTGCGTGAGCGAAACGTACGCTTTCTAGGATACGTGAACCCATACTTATGCGTCGATGGTAGACTTTTCTCAGAAGCGGAAGCCGCGGGTTACTTAGCGACCGATGAGCAGGGCAGCACCGCACTTGTTGATTTTGGCGAATTTAAGTGTGGCGTGGTGGACTTCACTGATGAAGCTGCATGCACTTGGTTCAAAGACGTTATCATCAAGCGTGAAATGCTTGAGCTGGGGCTTAGTGGTTGGATGGCTGATTTTGGTGAATACCTTCCGATAGACGTCCAGCTAAGCAATGGTATCTCAGCAAAGCAAGAGCATAACCGCTGGCCAGTACGTTGGGCCCAGATTAATGCAGAGGCAATTGCTGAATCAGGGCTGACCAATGAAACCACGTTCTTTATGCGGGCGGGATACAGCGGCGTGCAAGCCTACTGCCCCTTGCTTTGGGCGGGTGATCAGTCGGTGGATTTCTCCCGCCATGACGGTCTGGGTACCGTTATTTGCGCTGCGCTCTCATCGGGTTTAATGGGCAATGCTTTCCATCACAGTGACATTGGTGGTTATACCAGTTTGTTTGGCAATACACGAAATGCCGAGTTGCATATGCGTTGGGCTGAAATGGCTGCTTTTACCTCGGTGATGCGTACTCATGAATCAAATCGGCCTACCGAAAATATCCAATGGTTCGACGATGCTGAAGTCGCTGCTCATTTGGCCCGGATGAGCCGGATATATGTTTCTCTTTCGCCCTATTTAAAGCAGTTGGGGTCTGAAGGCAGCGCTCTTGGAATACCGGTGCAACGCGCGATGTTCCTGCACTTCGAGTCTGACCTTGAGTGTTACGACATCCAGGACCAGTATTTGTTAGGCCCTGATCTGTTGGTGGCGCCGGTGCATCAGGCTGGGCATCTTGATTGGTCGGTCTATTTGCCACAGGGGGTAGAGTGGGTTCACCTTTGGAGTGGTAAACACTATGCCGGAGGCCAGCATGTGTTAGTGCCTGCTCCCTTTGGAAAGCCGCCGGTCTTTTATCGTAGCGATAGTGATTGGCTTGCTTTATTTGCGGCACTGGCAGGGCAAGCGTAATGGCAGTCCCTGATATGCTTATGTTACTAGGCTGGGTGGCACTTGCCACCTATGCCCAGACAGTCACCGGTTTTGCTTTTGGCTTAATCCTTATGGGGGGCGTGGTGCTGTCTGGTCTAGCACCGGTAGCGATAGTTGCCATTCTCATCAGTATTCTCAGCCTGTTTAACTGTGCATTAGCACTTTATCGGAATATGGGCAATTTAGATCGTGAGATAGTACTGCTGTGTTCGTTAAGTGGCTTTGTCACGCTTATCTTTGGTGTTTGGGTGTTGGATGCATTAAGTGGTCAACATGTGCATTGGCTGCAACTGATACTTGGTGTGGCTATTCTTATTAGCAGCCTAATGTTAGTGGTACATCCTTTGCCGAGAAAAACCAGAGCAAGCCGCGCTTCTTTTCTATTCTTTGGCGGCCTGTCTGGTTTTATGGGGGGAATGTTCTCTACCTCGGGACCACCATTGGTATTTCATTTTTATCGACAGCCGCTAAGCTTGGCAGTTATCCGTGACTGCCTTTTACTTATCTTTGCAATTAACTCTTTGCAGCGTTTGGTTATTGTCGGCGTTCAAGGGCGGTTAGACACTAATATTCTATTATTAGCCGTTGTCGCTATTCCGGTCGTGGTGCTGTTTACTTGGCTAGGACGGCGTTATCCGCCTCCTTTGACGGAAGCTAATTTACGTCGTGTTGCCTTTTTAATGCTATTTGCTTCTGGATTAAGCCTTTGCGGATCAGCACTATTTAACGCGTAGGCTACTTTCTCGCTGCAATAACTCAAAGCCAATGTCTATTTGCCGCTCTTGAGGGAGCCCCTGTATTCTTCGCAGAACACTCTGAGCGACGGCTTCGCCAATCTCCTCCCGTGGCGGTCGAATGGTAGAAAGCGGGGGGAGAGTGCAGTTACTGAAATCCATATCACCAAAACCAATCATCGCAATATCATCGGGAATTCGTATACCTTGCCTTTGTGCTTCGCCTAAAGCACCAAGGGCAAGCATATCATTAGCGAACACGATGCCATCGGTGTCGGGGTGGCTTGCAATGAGCTCTGCAAATGCAAGGCTCGCCGTTTCAGCCATGCGGCCAGGGCCACAGTCGATAACACGTGTATGGTGTTTACCAAGTAAATCGTGAATAGCTTTTTCGCTTCCGCTACAACGTTGTTTTGCGCGTTCATCGACACTTAACCGAGTGCCAATGAATGCTATGCGTCGACATCCAGCCTCAATCAGGTGGCGAGCCTGGGTGTATCCGACGTCATGATGTGAAAACCCTACCAGCGTATCAAGTGGATTCGATCCTAGTTCCCACATCTCTATTACGGGAACATCAGAGTTACTCAGCATACGGCGAGTTTCGCGGCTATGGGTCAATCCAGTTAAGACCATAGCGCTTGGTGACCAGGATAAAAACGTCCTTACCGCGGCTTCTTCTTCAGCTTCTGCATAGTCACTATGACCCAATAAGAGCTGATATCCTTTAGCGCCTAGTGTTCGCTGCATGGTATTAACCGTAGAGGCGAATATGGCATTAACCATGGACGGAACAACGACTCCAATGACTCGCGTCCGTGCCGCCGCTAATGCACCCGCCATCAAATTAGGAACATAGCCGAGCGTATCAATAGCACCTTGAATACGCTTTCCGAGCTGAACAGAAACTTCATCCGGTTTACGTAAATAAAGAGAGACAGTGCTTGCCGAAACATCGGCAAGTTTGGCCACGTCGTTCATTGTGACACGCTGAGTAGAGCGCCTAGCGCGCAGCTTGTTAGACATGGAGAAAGGCTTCCTTAGATTAATACTATAACTAGAAAGAGAGTTATGTTGCTTATTTTTAAGTTACTTGATCATAACATAATTCTATATTTTCCTAGGGCTCCGAACCTGGGCGGAAATAAAAAACCCCATGGAAAGGCTGTTTCCATGGGGAAGCGGGTCTAACAATGCACAGTAAGCTAGCTGTCGACATCTAATGACACAGGGCGCTTTAGAACACAGGGCGCATTAGATATATGGGTGCTTCAGAAAAAAGGCCTAAAACCATGTTTCCGCTTGTACCCCAAAGCTCCACTGGCCGCCAGTGAAGGTGTCAGTACCAAAGGCATCATTGCTGTCATAACGGTTGAGCTCTTCACTCCAGTCAGTATAGGAAGCAAATAAACGAATTTCTGGCCGTTTCCAAAAGCCGCCTACGTCAGGTTTAAAGGTGGGCGCGATCGTCGCTTTACCAAAATTTCCGCTGACAGCGTTGCGTCCTTTATAGCCAGCTGGATCAAGATCCATAAATTGATAGCTGAGCTCATACTGCATTTCAAAGTTGCTAGTGATTTCGTTGGCTAACCGGGCGTTCACTGTTGCCCAACGATAGTTATCACCTTCTGCAAAGCGGTCATCGCTTACTTCTGCAAGTATTGATGGTGCTAAACGCCAGTTGGGAGACAGGTAGGTAGTGCCATATAGCGCAAGCCGAGTCGCTTGTGCATCGTCTAATAGATCGCCATTGGCGCCTATTCGCTTAACCTCGGCGCCCAGTCCCTGGCCATGTAATAAGGCCACTTTAAAATTACCTTCTGATAGGCCAAAGAAAGAATCTCCATGGTAGGCAACCATCCCATGAGCACCGCTATTGGCAGCCGTATCGCCGTTTTCTATTAAGCGGTCATCGTTGTCAGCCGCGGAAATGGCATTCACCATGAACTGCCAATTACCGACGTAATTATTACTGCTCAGTGTCAAACTATCAGTATCGCCGGTACCCGGGTCGTCGCGTTCACCGACGGGGAAGTCACTAAAACTGCGGCCATATAGCGCGAAATTTGAACGCCAGTTGTCACCGAAGTTCATGTCGTAAATACCGGCACCCGTACCAGCTAAAAATACAACGTCCGTATCTAGCCAATGTATGTCAAAGGTATCGCGGTCAATGCGTTTACCTGCCCAAATAGAAGCATCTTCGAAAGCACCTGTGAAACTGGGTAGATTATCCAGCTCAACATACACTTGCCTAACGTTGAGTTGTGACTCTTCTGAAGTCCAATCATTACTCGTTGTCACCGAATCAGCAATCGCAACCCGGAACAGCGAGGTTGCGCCATTATCATGCAGACGGCGTAAGTTAAACATTGCGTTGACATAGGTGTCAGGTTCATTACCTAAGCGGCCCACTGCACCGCCTAATGGCCCAGCCGGCGTAACATAAGGACCACCACCGATGCTTTTTCCTTCATCACTTAAAAGTAATCCTGAGCGCGCGTAACCACTGAGTGATAAACCCTCTTGCCCCGAGGCGCGACGTTCAAGGGCAGAAATTCTTGTTTCAGTGTCTGCCACAGGCGAGCTTGTGTTTTGTGCCGCTAGCTCTGCGCGGGTAGCTTCTAGCTGACGTTCTAACTCAGCAAGCCTTGCTTCAACCGACGTCTCGTTTGCTTGAAGTGAAAACGAAGCAGTCGCCAGCGCGACGGCAGCTGCAATAGGTAAGGTCCTGAAGTAGAAAACCATAACGTCGATCCTTTGCTGATGAGAGATGTTGTTGTTGTCTATTTCGTAGCGCTACGATTTGCATATCGTAGCGCTACGAAAATCTATTGATAGTAGACTTTAGTCGATTTAATAATTATTCATTAATGCAATAAGCCCTAGAGTGGTCGTTGAGGGTTACTTCTTATTAAATATGGGAGACGTTTAAATGGGTTTTCTATTATCGGATATCGTTGATATGGCGCCTTGCGATATGCCGTTACCCAAGGGTATAAAAAGTTTCGTACTGTTCTGGATACTGCCATGAAAACCCTATTGCGCTGGCTGTTTGGGCTAGTCGCGTTATTAGCACTGCTGCTTGCTGGGCCTGTTTGGATACTAGCGAGTAATCAAGTGAATACCGACGGACACTGGTCGTCTCTTGATCGCTCTTCAGCAGGTTTGGCACCGGACCCTATGCAGGTTCAAGAGGCCGTTGTACAGGTGTATGCCGCCCGTGCTTATAACTGGCGCGGAGCGTTTGGTGTTCATATATGGATAGCGACGAAAGTAGAGGGAGCAGCGGACTATCGTCTTCATCAGGTGTTGAGCTGGCGTCGGCCAACCGTTGTCTCGTCAATAGATATTCCTGACAGAGCTTGGTTTGGTCATTTACCTGAACTGCTGGCTGATTACCGCGGTGCTGAGGCGTCACGCTTGATCCCCAGAATTGCTGACGCTGTTGCGCGCTATCCGCAAGCAGAACTTTACCGGGTATGGCCAGGCCCTAATAGCAATAGTTTTATTGCTTGGGTAATAAGAGAAGTTGACGGTTTAGACGTTGCTTTGCCGACAACCGCGATAGGTAAAGATTATTTGTTTAATGGTGTAGCTACCACCGCGCCCAGTGGGTCTGGCTATCAGCTGTCCCTTGGTGGTGTTGTGGGTATTATGTTTGCGCTTGAAGAGGGGGTGGAAATTAACCTGCTGGGACTGAGCGCGGGCATTGATTTCATGCGTCCTGCTATAAAGCTGCCTGGAATAGGCCGTCTTGGTATGCCAGCAAAAGTGATGGGGAATAACGGCTGACGTGTAGGTGCCTGATAAGTGTAAGGTTGCGCAATGTGGTGGATCGTCCTTTCAACTAAACTATGTTTGTAGATACAGTATTTACAGATATAATATTTATAGATATGTATTTGCAGATTGGTTATTTGCAGGCACATATTCTATAATTTAGTAGTTGTGGGTAGAAAGGTGCAGGAAAGTGCGAGGTGCTTATGCAGACAGCCAGCAATGTTATTCAGGACAAGGTCGCCGCTGCGGCTGGTTTGAAAGCCGCTGTGCGTATTTTGGATAAATGGCGGGCGACAGGTGAGCAGGGCGAATCTATTCTACGCGTCTCTCACAGTAGCTATGCCCGAGCGCGGCGGGGAGATTTGGCTGAGATCAAGTTAGACAGTGACCAATTGGCGAGAATTAGTTATTTGCTTAATATTCATGCGGCACTACGAATGCTGTTTGAAAACCCTGATAATGTTTACGGGTTTGTATCCATGGCAAATCACAATGCTTACTTTAACGGGCGCACGCCTCTTGAGGTGATTGGTACTGGGGATTTCGCAGCACTTTATGAAACATTTAAGCGTATTGATAGCTTGCGAGGCGCCCAGTGGTAGGCTCGGCGGGAATAAGCGAAGGTTCGCTGCCCCTTTGTAAATCGAAAGAGGTGGTGGGGTATCGCTTAGTCAACAGTAAATTTCCTCCCATTGAGCTGTTTGACGATGTTGCGAGCTTAGATGAGTTTGAAGCGCTTTATGCCCTACAGGCGCTGACGAATCCAAGGCTTCGCAACGAGGCTGGCGATTTAGGGCTCATTCCTCACAACCAAATTCCCTTTGGTATCCGTGGATGCTCTTATGCGACAGCGCCTTTTACCCACGTT
Organism: Halomonas sp. GT; assembly: GCF_002082565.1. Classification (NCBI taxonomy): domain Bacteria; kingdom Pseudomonadati; phylum Pseudomonadota; class Gammaproteobacteria; order Oceanospirillales; family Halomonadaceae; genus Halomonas; species Halomonas sp. GT. The sequence goes on along the minus strand of NZ_CP020562.1, from coordinate 2,151,261 downwards.
AATCCCGAAGGTTCCCGCTTTAGCGACGGCAGCTTTGGTGTGCTTTATATTGCGGATGCATTACCAACGGCAATCAGTGAAGTGAGGCACCATCAGGAAATCTATTGGAAAAACGTATCATCGTTACATTTTGAACGGTTTATCTTCCGCGGGCTTAAGTGCATGTTTGATGAAATAGCATGTCGTGATGGCTTAGTGCTTCAACCGTCCCATGTCATTTATGATGCCGACGATTATCGAGCAGCGCGCACGTTAGGCAGAGAGATTCGCAAAGAGCAATGTACTGGTCTGCGTTATCATTCGGTTCGGCAACCAGGTGCCACTTGCTGGGCGTTAATGACGCCAAAGTTCGTCCAGGATATTATCCAGACCACTCATATTGAGATGATCTGGAACGGGCATATAGCCCAAGTGAATCGCCTCTCAGCGGTGCCAATAAAGTGAATTCAGTAGGGTAATTATGTTCGCTGTTGCTCGGTGAAGCGCTGCATTATAGTGAGCGTTTTATCACTAACATGATGTTCCATGCCCTCTGCATCAATGCGCGCTGTGCTGTCATCAACTCCAAGAGCACGCAAGAAATGCAGCACTACATCGTGACGCGTCCGGGAAGTTTCGGCCATTTTTTGACCTTCTTCGGTCAAGAAGAGCGAGCGATAGGGCTTGCTTGTCACTAGACCCAGCTCATTCAGGCGGCGAATCATTTTTGAGACGGTAGCTTGGCTAACAGCCATTCGCGTAGCAATATCCGCTGCGCGCGCTTCTCCACGGTGGCGTAATAAGTCGCCTATTAACTCGACATAATCTTCGATCAGTTCCGTTTCGTGGGCATTACGCACCGCCTCATACTGCTGTGCATGCTGTTCCACGGGAGGTAGCGCATCTCCATCTTGGCCGTATGCGGTAGGAGAGTGTTGCTGTTGGTATTCACTCATTGGCAAAGTTTATCAAGGTTAGTGGAAACGTTAATTGGTGATGGTAGCTCATTTTTTTAGATAATTGTTAGCCAAGGCTAAACTATTTGCATAAAGCTTTTTTGTTGAGCTACAGTTGTACTTATTGGGATCCTAGCACAGGAGAAAGAAATAATGACCAAGCAGTATGGCTGGTTAATGCTAAGTGCCTCCTTAGCCGTTTCAGGCTTTGTGACCTCTGCACAGGCGGAAGAGTTGAATCAGGCACCTATCAATGTGGCGGTCACATTTTCTGTGTTGGGTGATTTGGTTAAGAAAGTGGCGGGGGATGATGCCAACGTAACCGTGCTTACCCCTGTGAATGCGGAGGTGCATGAATGGGAGTTAACACCCGATAACTTTGCCGCGTTAGAAGATGCCGATGTCGTGTTTTACAACGGCTATCAGTTGGAGCAATGGATGCGTCAAGTTGAAGCGACGGTTCCTGACAATGTGCCCATTGTGGCGGTTGCTGAAGCGTCAGAGTACCCCACCCAATCTATCGTAACGGGGGAAATGGAAGGCGATGTTGATCCCCATTTATGGATGGATCCTCGTGCAGCGGGTGCTTACGTGCAGGCAATTGCCAACGTGCTTGAAGATAGCTTGCCGCACAAAGCGGACACTATTCAGCAGCGTGCTGCGGAGCTTGAGAATCAACTCCATGAGCTACACGTTGAGCTACAAGAAGCACTTGAAGTGATTCCAGAAGAGCGCCGGGTGCTGCTTTCAAGCGAAGCGGCGTTTCTTTATTTTTCGGATGCTTACCACTTTGAGCACGATGGTATCTGGGGAACCAATGCTGAAACGGAAGGCTCTCCTCGGCAGCTGATGCGGGTGATTGACATGATCAACGAACGTCAACCAGCGGCCCTTTTTTGGGAAAGCACCATTTCAGATCGACATGTGACCAGTATTGCTCGTGATACAGGGTTGCCTGTTGCGGGCCCGCTTTACGTTGACTCATTAAGTGAGCCGGATGGTGAAGCTGCCGATTACTTTTCAATGCAACGCCATAACGTGGAGCTACTGCGTCGTTACTTGGCAATCGAGTAGGTTTATATGACCACGTCAGATACAGGTAAGAACGCTGCGATTGAAGTAAAGGGGCTTTATGCAGCCTATCAGCGCCAGCCTGTTTTGGAAGATATTTGTCTAGCGTTTCCTGCTGGCCAATGGACCGCCATTGTTGGGCCGAATGGTGCGGGCAAGTCGACACTGTTTCATATTTTGACGGGTAGCATGAAGCCGCTCCGGGGGCATATAGAAGCGTTTGGTGAAGCGATTGAACGCCATCGTAAGGCGGGCAGTATTGCGTATATGGCCCAGCGCGAAGCGATTGAGTGGGATTTTCCTATCTCAGTTAGAGACACCGTCATGAGCGCGCGTTATGGCCACATGCGCCAAGATCCTTTGTGGCGGCAGCTGTTACCTGCTCGTTGGCAGTCTGCCCGCCATCACCAAGCCGTTCAGAAAGCGTTAAGCGATGTCGATATGCTGGCGCTGGCGGAACGCCCTATTGGGGCACTCTCTGGCGGCCAAAAGAAACGTGTTTTGCTGGCTAGAGCACTGGCTCAAGACGCACGAATCCTTTTGCTGGATGAGCCTTTGGCGGGGGTTGATCCACCTAGTGAGCAGCTTATTTTGGATGTATTAAAACGCGAGCGTGAAGCCGGCAGGACCATCGTGATGGTCACCCATGATATGCCGGGCGCACGTCGTTATGTGGACCATGTGGTACTGATTAACCGCTTTATTCGTGGTGAAGGGTCCCCAGACGAGATGCTGAATGATACGAAGCTTGCTGAACTAGCCGTCAGTTCCATTGAGCAGTCAGTAAACAACTATTCCCGTCATGTTAAAGATACTGCGATGGCACATAAGTAATGGGCACAATAGAGATGTTACAACCGTTAGATACGTTAAGTAGCGCCGTCGTCAGTGGGTTGATTGCAGCGCTTATGGTGCCCGTTAATCTCCTCCCAGACAGCATTTCTGATGCGTTTCAGTATGCGTTTATGCAGCGAGCGTTACTAACGTCGATGATGGTGGGGGCTATCTGTGGCATGCTCTCATGCTATGTCGTGCTGAAGCGTTGGTCGCTGTTGGGTGATGCAATTTCTCATGCGGTGCTTCCCGGTGTTGCCATCGCTTATTTGGTTGGGCTGCCTTTCTTTATTGGTGCATTCGTAACGGGAGCGTTAACGTCGTTAGGAATAGGGGCCATTGAGCGCCACACTCGAATTAAGTCAGATGCGGCCATGGGCATTATGTTTACAGGGGCTTTTGCGCTTGGCATCGTACTGATTAGTAAAATTGCCTCCAGTACCCATTTGATGCATATCTTATTTGGGAATGTACTGGGTGTTCAGCAGTCGGCGTTATTACTTACCCTGGCGGCAAGCATTGTTGCTCTATTAGTGGTGTGGCTCGCTTTCAGGCCATTAATGCTATATGCCTTCGACCCAACGCAGGCGCAAGCACTCGGTTTTAATACGGGTGTCATTCACTATGGGCTGATTTTGTTACTAACGCTTACCATTGTTGCTAGCCTGGAAACCGTCGGGATTATTCTGGTGGTGGCGATGCTGATTACGCCTGGGGCAACAGCCCACCTGCTAACCGACCGTTTTAAAACAATGCTGATAATTTCAATGGCAGTGGGCGTTGGTTCCGCTGTGCTTGGGCTATGGCTTTCGTTTGCGCTGGACGTAGCTTCTGGTGGCACCATTGTGCTAGTAGCGACCTGCTGCTTTTTCCTAGCGCTGTTGTTTTCACCCAGGCACGGCGTATTAATGCGTTTATGGCGTCATCGTAGGATTGGCCATTTCAAGGGTTAGTCAGCCATCCTAGTACCATTTGGTGGTAATCAACGATGCCGAGTACTTCTTGGTTTGCATTAACAACAGGCGCGAGTGATAAGCCAAACTGGTCAAAAAGCCGAGCGCAGTAGCGGACATTCATCTCAGGGCGAACGCTAACAACAGGTTTGCTCATAATTTCATACAGATTGATACGTTCGGCAGGGCGGTTAGGTGCGAGTACTTTCTTAGCGATATCAGAGGGTAAAACGATGCCTAATTCGTCGTGCTCCGTACGCCTATTGATGATGATGACGCTGGCCTTGTGTTGGCGCATTAAAGTAATACTATCCGCAACCGTTAATAAACCATCCGTCGTTACATAGTGAGAATGCATGACATCCTTTACCGTGCGCTCTGTCATATTGGCTTTGGCGTTCGACATTTTAAGCTCCTTACCCTAAAGGCTGATTTAGCGTTTCAGAAAGAGATTTGATTTGATGCGTAACCCCTAAGGCATCCTCCACATCAATCTGAAACGCAATGCCTGTGCCGGATGTTTCATCAAACTCACCAACATCAGCAATGGCTTGAAGAATATGACGGCTGATGTGCTCTTCAGCTAAAAAAAGCAACACATCTCGCTGAGCCGTAATTTCCATGCCGAAAATACCCCGTGCTTTTTTGAGGCCCTCACCGCGTGCGTTATTGATCACCGTCGCACCTGTAGCACCGGCATCGCGAGCGGCCTGAAGAATATCGTCGCTTAGTTCATCCTCGACTAACGCTACAATTAGTTTAAAGCGCATTTTCATCTCCTTTAATAGACGACGGAGCTTTGCTATCAAATTGGTTGTTAGTGGGTTGCTTGCGTTTATCTTTCCACTGAGCAATCTGTGCGTATCCCATTACTGTAATGATGGGAAACAAGCAGGCTAGAGCAATCATGCCAAAGCCATCCATCAGCGCGCTTCGGCCGGGTATTGATGACGCCAGCCCCAACCCTAGTGCTGCAATAATGGGCACGGTTATGGTCGAGGTAGTAACGCCGCCCGAATCAAAAGCAAGGGGAATAATTGACTTGGGCGAGCGCAAAGTTTGCACTATGACCAAACAATAAGCAGCGAAAACAAACCATTGAAGTGGCCAACCCATCACAATACGCCATACACCGAGAGTGATACCAAATGCCATGCCTAGCGCCACAGCAAGGCGCAGCATAAATGGATTTATTGTTCCACCCGAAATTTCGCCAGCTTTGATAGATACAGCAATAAGCGACGGCTCAGCAATGGTTGTGCTCGCACCAATCGCAAAAGCAAATATATATACCCAGTAGTAATCACTCCAGTGCCGCTGAGCGCCTTCTGTAACAGCGGGTAAGAAATCATAATTAGTTAACTGTGTAGCCATTAATTCCCCCATAGGGAATAGCGCCTGCTCAAGCCCCACAAGAAAGAGTGATAGCCCAACCCAAACCATGAAAAAGCCAGCCAACACTTGCGGTAAGCGCTTAATGGGTTTGCGAATTACAATGTACTGAAAGCCAAAAATAATGGCAGCGATGGGCAGAATGTCTCGCAGAGTGTCCCAAAAGGTCGTGATTAAATTCATCAAGAATTCCCTGCGACTAAATTGAGGCCAAAAATTCCAAATAACAGCACGAAAATGATGGGCATGACTGATGCAAACGCAATAAGGCCAAAGCCATCCAACATTGGGTTTCGTCCTTTAATCGTCGATGCGAGCCCCACGCCTAGCGCCGTAACGAGCGGAACAGTAATGGTTGATGTGGTAACACCGCCGGAATCATAAGCAATACCGATTAACTCGCTAGGAGCCACCAGTGTCAGCAATAAGACAATGATATAGCCGCCAATAATCATCAGGTGAAGAGGCCAGCCTTTGAAGATTCTCAATACACCGACAACGACTGCAGTGCCAACAGAAACGGCCACCACCATACGAAGGGTAAAAGCGAAAGAAACCTGAGCATCGCTGGTATTCGCAATTAAGCCACTTTCTGAGACCACTTCGCCTGCGCGGGCAGCGACTGCAATAAGTGCCGGCTCAGCAACGGTTGAACCAAAACCAAGCGCAAACGCAAATAGCAGCAGCCAAAATACCGATCCCTTTTGCACAAAAGCGCGTGCTAGATTTTCGCCTAGTGGGAAAAGCCCTAGTTCGAGGCCTTTGATAAATAAAGTCAGTCCCATTACAACAAACACGAGCCCTAGCACTAGATCTAAAAGGGCGAGTGAATCGGGTAGCGGCTGGCGTATGACGACAATCTGAAAAAAGCCCATAACCAGGACAACAGGTAATAGGTCTCTAAGGCTGTCTTTAAGCTGGTGTGCTAGCGAGGTAACGATATTCATTGAGCGTTTATTTTCACCGGGGCTTATAAATAGTTGTTATGAATTGGCGGGTGTCTAGTAAGCGTGCCTTTAAGCGGCTAGTGTAAAGTAAAAAAATAGTGACCAGCGTGACTCAGCTCAGGATTTTGGGCTTCTCAGCAAAGCCTGCTGCCAAATAGCAGCAGGGAGTCATCTAAAGAGTGCCAGCCCCACCAGGCTAGCGCCGCTCCACCCAGCAGTAGCGTTGCTAATACGATTAACAGTGCAAGCGCTGTTAGTTGCTTCATGAGATCACCTGAGGAGCAATGTTTCGTGCCAATGGCTTTTCGCTAATAAACCAGTGCAGACCAGCAGCGACCAATGAGAGCACAATGGCAATTTTCCAGACAGTGTCATAATGCCCAGTGAGATCATAGAGATACCCTCCGAGCCAGACACCCATAAATGATCCTAACTGATGAAATAAGAATACAATGCCGCCCAGCATGGATAAATGGCGAACACCAAATACAGACGCCACAATGCCATTGGTTAACGGCACGGTTGAAAGCCATAGTAGGCCCATGGCGATACCGAATACATAGGCACTAGTAGTGGTCAGCGGCAACATGACAAAAGCGGCAATTATCGCGCCGCGAATTAAGTATAACCAGCTTAGTAGACGCGGTTTTGACCAAATTCCTCCCATCCATCCTGCCGTGTAGGTACCCACAATGTTAAACAAGCCAACCAGTGCCAACACAGTGGTACCCACCTGAACGGCCAGTCCATTATCAAATAAATACCCAGGCAGATGGACCGCAATAAATACAACTTGGAAGCCGCAAACGAAAAACCCGAGGCACAGTAGCCAAAACCCTTTCTGGCCGACCGCCTCATTGAGTGCGTCGCGTAAGCTTAAATCGCCCAGCGCGTTAGGACTTGGACGGTCTTTTAACATCGCCCCCAGAGGGATCATCAGCGCAGCAATGGCCCCCATAGCTAGAAGAGCTGCTGACCAGCCAAGCCACTCAATTAGTCCCAGTGTGCCGGGTAACATCGCGAATTGTCCAAAAGAGCCAGCGGCACTCACAATGCCCATCGCCATACTGCGTTTTTCGGGAGCTACTGCGCGTCCCACTGCGCCCAAAATTACTGAAAATGTAGTGCCAGATAGACCTAGGCCAATGAGGAATCCAGCGCTTAGCGTCATGCCTAGTGCGCTGGTGGAAAGGCTCATAAAGCACAGTCCCGTCACATACAAAATGGCCCCTACGACAATGATTCTCGCCGCTCCAAAACGGTCAGCCAGCGCACCGGTGAAAGGCTGTGAGAGCCCCCAAATAAGGTTTTGAACCGCAAGGGCAAATGCAAACACGCCGCGTCCCCAGCCGAAATCGCTGCTCATCGGCTCAAGGAAAAGCCCAAAACCATGTCGAAGACCCATAGCAGTGGAAATAACCAAGCTTGCTAGCACGATAAAGAGTAGTGTGCGATGTCGCGGCAATACCATTTTACGTCCCTTATTATGTAGTTTGTTAACGCGTTAACTAACTATCTCACGGGTTACCTATCTTTAGAAGCTTCCAAATAGCGTACCAAGTGTAATGACACTGATCAGCGCTGCGATAGGCAGCACAATAGTGACCATTGCCACATTGGCGTAAGACTGGCGGTGGGTTAGCCCACAGATAGCCAGCAGCGTAATCACTGCGCCAGAGTGGGGTAACGTATCCATACCGCCTGCTGCAAGGGTCGCTACCCGATGCATGAGCTCTGGGCTGATGCCCGCCTGTTCTGCCATTGCCAGATATTCGCTGCCAAGAGTCTGTAGAGCTATGGAAAGTCCGCCCGATGAAGACCCTGTAATACCTGCGAGTACGCTCATGGCCATGGCTTCGGATATCAGTGGATTACCTGGAGAGACGTTGAGTACGGCGTCACGAATGATGGCGAACCCTGCCAGGGTTGCGATAACCGCTCCGTAACCCACTTCAGAAGCAGTATTGAAGATGGGAAGAAGTGAGCCGAAACACCCTTGATTTACCGTTGCCTTTAGATCCTGCCAGTACCGCCAGCGAGTAATAATTAACCATGTTGAGGCACTGAGTAGAGCAATTAAAATGGCCCATAACCCTGTTTGTCTGCTAGGCGTTACGTTTTCGAAGGCGTCGCTGATAAAGCTAAGATCCATTGCTGGGAAGATGCCGTAAGTAAATAGCGCGTTAAGACCGATCACCATTGCCAGTGGAATCAACGCAATAGGCAGTGCCATGGTTGGCGATGTGTCAGCATCATCAGTGGGTTCTGCTTCTCGCTCTGTGTGCGTGCCATAACCTTCACCACACGCCGCTGCTTTTTTAACGCGTGTCTGAAGGTAGAAAATACCTAAACCCAGCATAATCACTCCCGCAATAACCCCTAGCCCTGGTGCAGCAAAGCTGTTCGTACCAAAGTAAGGAATGGGAATAGCATTTTGAATTGAAGGGGTGCCGGGTAATGCTGTCATGGTAAACGTGAAAGATCCCAGCGCAATAGACGCGGGTATTAAGCGCTTAGGTACATTTGCTTGGCGAAATAACTCACGACTAATGGGATAAATAGCGAAGGCGACAACAAAGAGTGATACCCCGCCATAGGTCAGCACCGCACAGGCAATAACGACAGTCAGTACCACGTGATGGGTGCCGAGCCGATTAACGATGCCATTTGAGATTGACTGCGCTGCTCCCGAATCCGCCATTAATTGGCCAAACAGTGCTCCTAATAGAAATAACGGAAAGAACTGAATAACGTAGTTGCCAAGCGCTTTCATGAAGGTGTCGGTGTAGATCGGTAGCAGAAAAGCCACATCGCCTGATAGTAACACCGCCAGTGATGCCATAAGTGGGGCAAGTAACAAGACGGAGATACCCCGATAAGCAAAAAACATCAATAGCATTAAGGAAATAATGATCGCTAGCATGCCCATACAGGCTCCCAAAATATGATTAAAACGGCGTGTTTGAAGACGTGGTTGTTAAAGCGATGACTTTAAAAACAGCATGGTTAGCAACATGGTTAAAAAGTGCTAGTAAAAATGTATCCTTAAATTAGCAGTGTCGGTAATAAGTTGAGGGCGGCATACTAGGTAGTATGTTGCAAAGCAGCAAGTGCGGTTTGACTAAAGTCGTAAGCTTATGTCGCACATGGTCCGGGTTTGTTAGCGACGCTTAAACGACATAAATAATGCTTAAGTTTAGACAGGTGAGTGTGGGTTATACCGACGAACCTCTTCATTTGTTGGTGTAGGCTTATTTTTCATAATTGATTAGTAGGAGGTCATTGGTGCTGAACCCTTTTTCCATGCAAGGCAAGGTCGGGATTGTTGCGGGCCTTGCTAATCAAGACAGTATCGCTTTTGGCTGTGCTCAAGCGCTGCATTACGCTGGTGCTGAGTGCTTAGTGACCTACGCTTCTCCCAATGCCGAAAAGTTTGTGACACCGCTGGTAGGCGACATGGGAGAGCCGGAACTCATGCTGTGTGATGTGCTACACGATGATCAGTTGGATGCGTTATTCGCTCGTGCGCGCAAGCGCTGGGGCCGGCTAGACTTTGTCGTCCACTCGATTGCCTATGCCCCCCTTAATGACTTACATGGTCGAGTAGTTGACTGCTCCAAAGAGGGGTTTGCACTCGCTATGGATATCTCCTGTCACTCCTTTATTCGCATGGCCAAGCATGCCGAGCCGTTGATGAAAGAGGGCGGATCTCTGTTCAACATGACGTACTACGGAGCCGAAAAGGTCGTTGATAACTACAACTTAATGGGCCCTGTGAAAGCTGCATTGGAGTCTGCCACGCGCTATATGGCTGCCGAGCTTGGTCCTCAAGGTATCCGTGTTCATGCAGTATCACCTGGCGCTATCCGTACACGGGCAGCATCTGGACTTAAGGCGTTTGACGAGTTGGCCTATGACGGCGAAACGCGCTCACCATTACGTCGCCTGGCCAGCGTGCAGGATGTCGGCAATGCTGTCGTTTATCTCGCCTCTGATGCTGGAGCATCACTGACGGGATTAACCCACTACGTAGATGCAGGCCACCATATTCGCTTCTAACGTATGGGTGATTAAGGAAGTTTCCTAGTTTAAGGACGTGGTTTAAAGGAGTCACTCGATGTCGGCCAATGACGCTAATGATCTAATTGAAAATCGCACCTATGACGAAATAACGGTCGGTGATGAAGCCCACCTAGAAAAACGCCTGACCATGGAGGACATCAAACTGTTTGCTGTGATGTCAGGTGACATTAATCCGTCACACGTCGACAGCGACTTTGCTAAGAGCAGCCGTTTTCAGGAAGTCATTGCTCATGGCATGTGGGGCGGCGCGCTGATATCCACTGTGCTGGGAACCCAGCTGCCCGGACCGGGCACGGTCTATCTTACCCAGTCGTTGCAGTTTAAGGCACCTGTAAGGCTGGGGGATGTACTGCGGGTATCCGTGCGGGCTATCGAAAAAGATGATCAGCATCATAGGATCACCTTTGCCTGCCGCTGCGAAAATCAACGCGGTGATACGGTCATTGAAGGTGACGCTAGCGTATTGGCACCGATTAAAAAAATTCAGCGGCCTCGCGCGTTGCTGCCCAAAGTGCGTTTAACCGAGCGTGGTAGGTTGCATGAGATTTTAACCGCTGCCGATCATCCAGAGCCAATGCCTACCGCAGTCGTTCATCCGGTAGACCAAAGCGCCATTTGTGGAGCGGTTGAATCAGCGGCGCAAGGTTTAATTATTCCTGTGCTGGTTGGGCCCAAAGGGAAAATACAGCTCGCTGCTGAAAAAGCCGAGGTGGATATCAGCGCATTTGAGCTAGTGGATGTTCCCCACAGTCACGCGGCTGCTGAACAAGCGGTGGCATTAGCACGTCAGGGCCGCGTAGGTGCGTTGATGAAAGGCGCGCTGCACACCGATGAGCTTTTACGTGAAGTGCTTAAGCGCGAGACCGGGTTGCGTACCGAGCGGTGCCTAAGTCATGTGATGGCCTTTGATGTGCCAACCTACCCGCGACCATTGTTGATCACGGATGCGGCGATCAATATCTATCCGAAGCTGGCTGAAAAACGCGATATTGTTCAAAACGCGATTGAGTTGGCTCACGCGTTGGGTAACGACAATCCCCGTGTGGCGATTCTATCTGCTGTCGAGACCGTCAATCCCAAAATCACGTCTACGATTGATGCGGCGGCCCTGTGTAAGATGGCTGAACGTGGCCAGATTAGCGGTGGCACCTTAGATGGGCCGCTGGCTTTCGACAATGCCGTCTCAGAAGCGGCGGCAAGAACCAAAGGTATTGTTTCGCCAGTGGCAGGGCGCGCCGACATCCTACTCGCGCCAGATCTTGAAGCAGCCAATATGTTGATGAAGCAACTTACTCACCTAGCGGATGCAACGGGGGCGGGCGTTGTCGTCGGCGCTAGGGTACCGATCATGCTGACAAGCCGCGCGGATGATGCATTGACGCGTATGGCATCCAGTGCATTAGCGTTACTACTAGCTGACTATCAGCGCCGGAGCCTACTAAGTAGCCCTTCAGGAGCATAACCATGCAGGAAATACTGGTGCTTAACAGTGGTTCTTCCAGCGTCAAGTTTGCTCTTTATCATATCACTGCTGAAGGCGCTGCCGGTGGAACTCAGGAGGCGTTGACGCTCGCCTACAGCGGCCATTTTTCGGGCTTGGCAACGTCGCAATGTCGCGTGTCATTAGCGCATCGCGAACCTGGGCAGCCCCCGCATCGCTATGGTTTACAAGCTCTGGAGGCACTGGGGCTAACCCCGGCAATAAACCATGAAGAGGCCATCACAAAGTTGATGGCATGGCTTGAGCAGCGTGAGGATAAAACTACCCTGGTTGCCATTGGGCATCGCGTTGTTCATGGCGGCCAAACTTACCATGAGGCGGTTAGGTTAAGCGCTAATGACGTGGTCGAGTTGGAAAAATTTTTAAGCTTAGCACCGCTGCATCAGCCTCATGGGCTTGCACCTATCAAATTACTGATGGCGCAACTGCCAGATGTGCCACAGATCGCATGTTTCGATACCGCGTTTCATGCTCATCAACCCTGGGTGGCTCGGCAGTTTGCTCTGCCGCGGGAATTGACTGCCAAGGGGTTGATACGTTACGGCTTCCACGGCCTTTCCTACGATTATATACAGCGCACGCTGCCCACTGTTTTACCTAGCGATGCACCCCGTTCACGGGTGGTGGTGGCGCATTTAGGTAATGGTGCCAGTATGTGTGCTATCTGCGATGGCGTCAGCGTAGCCTCAACCATGGGGTTTACCGCGCTTGATGGATTGCCGATGGGCACGCGCTCTGGTGCTTTGGACCCAGGGTTGGTGCTCCACCTAATTAGTCATGAAGGAATGAGTGTCGAGGACGTGTCGACGCTCTTATATAAGCGTTCAGGACTGCTTGGTGTCTCCGGGATCAGTAGCGATATGCGCGAGCTGCTTGCAAGTGATGCCCCTGAAGCCGAAGAGGCTGTTGAGCTTTACTGCTATCGCGCCGCGCGGGAAATCGCCAGCTTAGCTGGCGCGCTGGGCGGGCTTGATCAATTGGTATTCACCGCCGGTATTGGTGAGCATGCTGCATCCGTGCGTGCACGTATTGTGGTGCAGTGTGAGTGGTTGGGCATGCAACTTGATGAAAAAGCCAATACGCGTGATGCCTGTTGCATCTCTTCACCGAGTAGCCGTGTGGGCGTTTGGGTCATTCCAACCGATGAAGAACGAGTGATAGCCAGTGATTGCCTAGCGCTTCTCAAAAGCGAGGATTAATCAGCGTCTTAACTCTGGCACCTGATGCCAGGGTAATTACTTGGAACACTGACCGTAGAGAGGGTGGAGTGCTGTCATGTCGTGGTGATTACTACTGTCATTACCGCTACCGATAAACCACTGATCTGATAGAATCCCCAGCTTTTGTAAGCTCACTCACTTATCTAACTGGGAATCTTAATGAACGCGGTAATTCTTGCTGTGCTAGTCATGGTGGCGCTTTCGCTTGCTCGGGTATCCGTGGTGTTTGCACTGGTTGTAGGTGCGCTGGTTGGCGGCTTGGTTGGCGGCCTGTCACTGGATGAAACGCTCAGTGCATTCAATGATGGTGTTGGTGGAGGCGCGCAAGTAGCCCTTGCTTATGCCACGTTGGGAGCCTTTGCGGTGGCAATTTCCCGTTCTGGGCTGCCCGATATGTTGGCCAATCGCCTGATTACGATGTTGGGGAAAGAAGCGACTGCGGCACATCAAGCACGGGTAAAGGTGTTTTTGCTCGTTGCAGTGCTCTTAGTGGCTATCTCATCACAAAACGCCATTCCGGTGCATATAGCGTTTATCCCAGTGCTGATTCCGCCGTTGTTAGTGGTAATGAATCGTCTCCAGCTTGACCGCCGCGCGGTGGCGTGTGCGCTCACCTTTGGGTTAACCGCTCCGTATATGCTGCTACCTGTAGGATTTGGCGCGATCTTTTTGAATGATATTCTACTGGCAAATTTAAATAGCGCCGGCGAGTCACTGGGCTTAGAAATTACGCGGGGAATGGTGCCCATGGCAATGGCTATTCCGGTAGGCGGAATGGCGATTGGCTTGCTCGTAGCACTTTTTTTCAGCTACCGTGGGCAGCGTGAATATACTAATAAAGATCTAGTGTCGACTAATGCCCACCAAGGTCATTCGCCTGCAAAGCCTCATACGTTTGGGTTGGTGATGTCGGGCGTGGCTATTGTGGCTGCATTAGGTTTACAGCTTTATACCGGCTCTATGATTATTGGTGGGCTAGTGGGGATTGGTTTGCTTTCGCTGGGCGGCATTTTTAAGTGGCGTGAAGCAGACGATCTATTTACCAGTGGTATGCGCATGATGGCGTTGATCGGCTTCATCATGATTTCAGCAGCGGGCTTTGCAGAAGTAATGAAGGCGACAGGGGATATCGAGTCGCTAGTGACAGGTGCGTTTGAACTGTTTGGTGATAACCGCGGTTTAGCGGCGTTTGTTATGCTGCTGGTAGGCTTGTTTATTACCCTGGGGATTGGCTCATCGTTTTCAACCATTCCCATTATCGCAGCGATTTTTGTACCGCTGGCGGTGCAGTTCGGTTTCTCGCCAATGGCGACGGTTGTACTGGTTGGTACGGCGGCTGCACTGGGCGATGCGGGATCGCCAGCGTCTGATTCCACGCTGGGGCCAACGTCAGGTCTAAATGTTGATGGCCAGCATGATCATATGTGGGACAGCGTGGTGCCTACCTTCCTGCACTACAATATACCGCTGATTGCATTTGGGTGGCTGGCAGCGATGTCGCTTTAAGTGTTTTTTCACCGACTGCTTTTTTAAAGATCAGTTTAGAAACTAGAAAGGGCAGCCATTAGCTGCCCTTTTTTATGCTAAAACCCTGATTATTGCCTAGGTAGGTGCGACTCGAAAGCGCTCAGTAGGCCGCGGAGTAAGGAGAGTTCCTTACGGTTGGGCTGAGCACGGGAAAACAACGCCTGAAGTTGTTCTTCAGTGCGGGCATGGGGCTGGGTAAGAAAGCCACTTTGCTGCATCAACCGCCCAAGGTGCTCTTGGAAGTGCACAAACTGCTCGCGGCTGGGCGGCGTGGCTTCAAGTGGCCGTTGGTACATGAAGTGACTATCATCGCGCTTCCGCCAAGCACGGTGTACTTCATACGCTAAAATCTGCACGGCCTGTGATAGATTTAAAATACCGTATTCAGGGTTGGCAGGTATGCTGACTTGGTGTGTGCAGCAACGTATTTCGTCGTTGGTGAGACCTGAGCGCTCACGCCCGAATACGAGTGCAACCGGCGCTTGTGCGGCGTTCTCAATTACCTGCTGCGCCATGTCATCAGGTTCATCGAAATGCGGGAGAGGCAGGCTGCGGAGCCTTGCGCTTGCACCGACCACTTGTACGCAATCACTAACTGCTTCTTCAAGGGTGCTTACACACCGGGCATTTTCAAGTACATCTGTTGCACCTGCGGCCATGCGAGTTGCTTCGTCATCTGGGAATGCGCGCGGATTAACCAATAAGAGCTCGGATAAGCCCATGGTTTTCATCGCGCGAGCAGTAGCGCCAATGTTGCCTGGGTGGAAGGTTTGCACTAGTACGATGCGAATATTGGAGAGCACGGTAATGAAGACCTACAGCTGCCGGATAAAGGCGCTGATGGTAGCATGATTTTAACGACCGTTAGAGGTGGGTGGGGTATTGTCAAATAAAAGAACCCCGCCGTGGCGGGGTTCTTATCGACGTTAAACGTCAGAGCGATAGGCTCAGGGTTGCATTACATCATGCCGCCCATGCCACCCATTCCGCCCATGCCACCCATGTCTGGAGCAGCGTCTTTCTCTTCAGGATCGTCAGCAATCATGCACTCAGTGGTGATCATCAGGCCAGCGACAGAACCAGCGGACTGCAGTGCAGTACGGGTTACTTTAGCCGGGTCTAGAACACCCATTTCGAACAGGTCGCCGTACTCACCCGTTTGTGCGTTATAGCCGAAGTTGCCTTCACCATCTTTCACGCGGTTGATAACAACAGCCGCTTCTTCACCGGCATTGGTAACAATCTGACGCAGCGGAGACTGCATAGCGCGCAGCGCCATGTTGATACCATGGTTCTGGTCTTCGTTGTCGCCAGTCAGGCCCTGTACTTTAGCCATGACGCGAACCAGTGCAGTACCGCCACCAGGTACAACGCCTTCTTCTACTGCAGCGCGGGTTGAGTGCAGCGCATCTTCAACACGAGCTTTCTTCTCTTTCATTTCTACTTCGGTAGCCGCACCGACGCGAATAACAGCAACACCGCCTGCCAGCTTGGCAACGCGCTCTTGCAGCTTCTCTTTGTCGTAATCAGAAGAGGTTTCTTCGATTTGTGCACGAATCTGGTTAACGCGTGCTTCGATGTCATTTTCGACACCAGCGCCATCGATGATGGTGGTGTTTTCTTTAGACATCGTCATGCGCTTAGCGGTACCCAGGTGATCCAGGTTCGCTTGCTCAAGCGTCAGACCAACTTCCTCAGAAATCACGGTGCCGTTAGTCAGGATAGCGATATCCTGTAGCATCGCTTTGCGACGGTCGCCGAAGCCAGGTGCCTTAGCGGCAGCAACTTTAACGATGCCGCGCATGTTGTTCACTACCAGCGTTGCTAGCGCTTCGCCTTCGATATCTTCAGCGATAATTGCGAGCGGTTTGCCTTGCTTAGCAACCGCTTCCAGCACTGGCAGTAATTCGCGGATGTTGGAGATTTTCTTGTCTACGAGCAGGATGTAAGGGTCTTCCAGCTCAACAGCCATGGTGTCTTGGTTGGTCACGAAGTAGGGCGAGAGGTAGCCGCGATCAAACTGCATACCTTCAACGACTTCCAATTCGTCTTCAAAGCCACGACCTTCATCAACGGTGATGACGCCTTCTTTACCGACTTTTTCCATCGCTTCAGCGATGATCTCGCCAATGCGCTTGTCGCCGTTAGCCGAGATTGTGCCTACCTGAGCAATCGACTTGGTGTCGGTGCAAGGAACAGACATTGCCTGGATCTCTTTGACTGCCGCATTGACCGCTTGGTCGATGCCGCGCTTAAGATCCATTGGGTTCATACCCGCAGTAACGCCTTTTAAGCCTTCTGCGACAATTGCTTGGGCCAGAACAGTTGCTGTAGTAGTACCGTCGCCTGCGGCGTCAGACGTTTTGGAAGCAACTTCCTTAACCATCTGAGCGCCCATGTTCTCGAACTTGTCTTTCAGCTCAATCTCTTTTGCAACCGATACACCATCTTTAGTAACGGTTGGCGCGCCGAAGGATTTGTCCAGTACCACGTTACGGCCTTTTGGACCGAGGGTAACTTTTACTGCGTTGGCCAGAACGTCAACGCCACGTGCCATGCGTTTGCGAGCATCATCGGAGAATTTAACTTGCTTAGCTGCCATGTTCGTTATTTCCTAAACATTGAAATTTAAAAGGAAAAGTAAGTAATCGAGGCGAGATTTAGCCTTCGACAACTGCCAAGATATCGGCTTCGCTCATGATCAGAACTTCTTCGCCGTTGATTTTTTGTTTCTCAACGCCGAAACCGTCTTTGAAAATCACCGAGTCGCCAACTTTAACGTCCAACGGGCGAACGTCACCGTTGTCGAGAATGCGACCATTACCAACCGCCAGGACTTCACCGCGAGTGGGTTTTTCCTGGGCGTTGCCCGGAAGCACGATGCCGCCAGCGGTTTTCTGCTCTTCTTCCACGCGACGAACAACGACGCGATCGTGCAAAGGACGGATATTCATGCTCACGTTCTCCTGAGTATCGTCAAAGCCCATAAGGGCAGTTAGCTAAATGAGATTTTCGTGGGCCTCTTGCCCGCGAAAAGTGAAGGTAAGTCACCTTCATGTTAATGGCGAAAGCTAGTGCATCCGCCGAACTTGTGTGCTGACTCAAAAGTGGGGGCTGCTCGTAGCCTTTCAAGGGGCAGGCGATAAAAAAATGTGGTTTTTTGACATTCTTCTTGAATGAGGCTTCAGCGCCGTCTTGCTGTTTCATCGCGGCTAATAAATTCGCCTTCAATCGGCCCTTCTTGATCGCTTGAGCGAGATGCATTGGCTTGCTCGTGACGGGCATGCTGTTGTTGACCAGTGGCGCCTTTTAAGCCCAACCAAGTGAGGGCTTTGAACATGAGCTGGCGAGCGTTAGGTATTAGACAAGCGATGCCGAGCGCATCAGAGAGAAAGCCTGGGGCCAAAAGTAATGCGCCACCGAAAATCAGTGCGGCCCCTGTAAACAGTTCTTGAGAAGGAATTTCACCTGCTTGCATACGCTGTTGCGCGCGCGCAAGTGTGGAAACACCCTCTTTGCGGATTAGGTGTAGCCCAATAAAACCAGTGCCCAGTACCAGTAGCAGGGTGGTTAACAAACCAATTTGGCTACCGATTGTAAACAGTAGTACAAAATCAACTAACGTAAACAGCGATATAAAAATAAGAATGGGCATGACAGACTCCATAACAAACGTAATTCGACAATATGGTGGCAGAATTCACGAAAACAAGCAGCCAACATTCGGCTAGCGTGCTTGTGCATGCGTTCTATTGCTCGATATTTTGCTCAATAACTTCTATGCTGCAGTGCACAATGACGCCATTTTACGAGGCGATATAGGTAGCGCTTAGCAAGCAATTTAAAGTATCGGTCTTTACAAGTATCGGCCTAAGGAGAATTAAATGAACCTAACTAATAAAGTGATCGCGATAACCGGAGGAGCCCGCGGCCTGGGCTTTGCTATGGCGGAGCGTCTAGGTAAACAAGGTGCCCGGTTGGCGCTTTTGGATATGAGTGCAGAAGCATTGGATGAGGCGGTATCGGCGTTAGCGTCTCAAAATATTCAAGCGCACGCATTTGTGACGAATGTGGCTGATGAACAGTCAGTGCAACAGGCATTTGCTGACATTGCAGTCCGCATGGGACCGGTAGGCGGTTGTATTAATAATGCAGGGATTACTGACGACGGTTTGCTTATTAAAGCAAAAGAAGGGGTAGTTGAGAAACGCATGTCGCTATCCGCTTGGCAGAAAGTACTTGATGTCAATTTAACGGGCGTTTTCCTGTGCGGGCGGGAAGCGGCAACGCAGATGGTAGAAGCAGGGCACCAGGGCGTTATTATCAATATTTCAAGTATTTCCCGAGCGGGAAATATGGGGCAAAGTAATTACGCGGCTGCTAAAGCTGGTGTTCATGCGTTGACAGTTACCTGGGGTAAGGAGCTTGCTCGTTACGGCATTCGTACCGGAACTGTGGCGCCAGGCTTTGTTGAGACCGAAATGACAGCTTCCATGCGACCCGATATGTTGGAAAGAATCTCTTCCAGTGTGCCTCTTAATCGATTGGGCAATCCAGATGACATCGCGAAAAGTGTCGCCTTCATTTTTGAAAATGATTACTTCACGGCGCGAATTATCGAGTGTGACGGTGGGTTGAGGCTTTAGATCATAAGAGACTAGCTATTGCTATTGGCAGTTGCATCTAAATAGTAGGCCATTGGCTGAACTGCCAGTGGCCTATCGCGTGTTAGCTTTGGGTCACTAATGGCTAGAAATGAAAGTAATCTCTCTGAAGCTCGCGCTGGAAATACATCTCTACTCGTAATGTCATCGCCCAGCGCGGATCGTAGCTAACCTCTCGCTGAAAATGCAGTTCTGGAATGACATCTGCAAACAGTATTCCTTTATGGATATCTCTGCGGTAGCGGGTTTGCAGGTAGTAGTTTGTCATTCGCGGGTTAGACAGACTTTCACCGATGGCGATAGCTGAATAGCGAAGCGCGCTGCGGCGGTTCAAACGCTGATTTAGCTGCACTACCTCACTGTACTCAAGCGTATCTTCCTCCTCGCGCCATTGCACATTGGTGATAAATCGCAAGTGGCGGTTGGTGGAAAGCGGGCGGCCAAGATCCCACTCAGTACGTGCTGAATAACCTGAGTTGTTAAACCAGGATAGTCGATTAAATGATTGTAGCTGCCAGGGGCTATCCTTAAAGTCCCACAGGCGTTCACTGGTAAAGCGGACATAGGGGTCAAGAGGGAGGCGCAGGCGAACGCCAGCGCCAAAGCGGTTACTCCAGTTCTCACGTTTGTCTCTGCTTTCTAACCAATCAAGGCCGAATGTTGATGTTCTGCGATCACGCTGGTCGTTATAGAGCCGCCCAGAGCCTTGATCAGCTAGCGTGCCTTGCGATTCTTCAGGATCACTTTCGATGATTAACCGAAGGCGCTCTTCTGTCGTGGGAAGATCGATGCGATAACGCACGCTAATGTCACCGTTAGTGCCTTCGCCTTCCATCCAGTCAATTTCCTGGCCAAGGCGGAGGTAAGATCTGTTATCAGCGGAAGCTGACTGATCACCACCAAAAAACGAGTCAATGTTTCTTGATGTGTTGTCTACCCAATTGCCAATGCGTGCTCGAAATGGCTCAACGCGCGTTTCGGCCCACTCGGGCAAGTCGCTATCTTCCTCAGCAGCATAGGTCTCTGTAGTCGAAGCTTCAGTATCAGAGGTTTCAGCAGAATAAGAGTGTGGCGACAGTGCACAAAATACGCCAAGGCAGAGGACCGCGAGCACTGGTTTCATCGATGGGTTCCTAGAAAAGTATTGTCCGAATGCGACATGTTATTTTGCTTTGTACATTTCAATACCTTTAGCCCATTGCAGTACGCGTTTACGTTCTCGACGGCTGGTCATGCGTTTAGTGTCGACTTGCAGCGGGGTTAGCTGGTGTAGCGAGTCAGCAGTTAAGTTTAATTTAAAGTACCGCGATGCACCGACAGGCATGTCTTCAGAGCCATAAATAGCGATGACGCGTATTTCAAGCTGAGGCGTTTGTTGCCTTAAAAAATGCTCATCAATGTCATAATGGCTGATAAGCTGCTGAACGATAGCACCAAAGGATTGTATGTGAAGATAATCGCCCGATGCTAGAGGGCCTTGGTGTGTCCGATACTCCGCATTTTCATCATCACCGCTTTGCTGCTGATATTCCACAACATCAAGCTCATAGCAGTGCTCATTCGTATGTAATACAGCAACTAAATGCTGAATATAAATGGCTTCACTGCTCATGTTGCTTATCAAGCATAACGCGTCTTTGCCAACCCCCTTGCCTCGATTGACGATAATCCTGGGGCGTCGCTGGCGGACATAGCCGTTGTAAAGCAGTTGGGCATAAAATACCCAGACAAGAAGGGTGCAGATACTGGCAATCGCAGATATTGCTTGGGCGTTATCTTTAAGCCATTCCATGGGTTGAGATCCTTCTCAAATCAAAGCGGCATTGATAACTGCTAACGTAGCTCAAAAAGAAGTTGAGGTCAGCTGGTTGAGTAATACTAGGTCTAAAACAAAAAAATTCGGTTAGCATAAAGCTACCGAATTTTTCGAAGGTAAAGACCTTTAAATTGGTGCGGATGGGGAGACTCGAACTTTCTCTGTACCACACCAATTCAGGTACTTACATTAACATGCTGACTTAAAGCTGACTACCCCCGAACATCTCGACTGCGCGAAGGCCCAGCTCGGGGGAGGTGTTGGGTATCCATTGTGCGTAGGTGCGGGCGGTGAACACCACGTCTCGGTGCCCCATCTGCTTGCTGACCCAAGCTAGCGGCTCGCCTGCGGATAGCATCATCGAACCGTATGTGTGACGCGTCTGGTAGAGCGTTCTGTAGCGAACACCTGAGCGGATCACAACCGGGCGCCAAAGCTTCTCTCTTATATCGTTGTCGCCGCTGAGTGGCTTCTGGCTGCGTGGCCACAAGAAGATGCGGCCACTGGGGTGAAGCCTGGTGTATTGCATTTGTGCTTTGAGCGCCTGGGTGGCGGGTGGTAGCAGGGCGACTGTGCGTCTGCCTGCAGTTGTTTTTGTGTCTTCGGCTTCTCCTTTTGCTGCGGTGGTAATGGATTTGTTCACCGTTATTTCCATACGGTGCCAATCGATATCACCCCATTCCAGCGCGATGTACTCACTCGGTCTAAGGCCTGTCCAGAATGCGAACTGGAACAGTGGGCGTATATTGTCTCGCGCTGCAGCGAGTATCGCCGCTTGCTCTTCACGTGTGAAAGGATCAGGGCCTTTCTTTGGCCCTGGTGCTTCTTTCAAGCGGTAGTGCCAGCCGTGGAGAGGGTTTGAATCGAGAAGTTCATCATTGACGGCATCGTCTAGCGCCGACCGCAGAACCATCACGATATTGGCCAAGCGCTTGTTGCCGCAACTAAGCGAGGCTACCCACGTGCGCACTTGGGGGCGTGTGACTTCGGCAAGTAGAAGCTTGCCGAACTGAGGGATCAATTGCCGCTCAATAATAGTGGTGTAGGTTTTGATCGTTGAGGCCTTGTGAGTGGGCCGCTTTAGATCGAGCCACTGCCGCAGGTAAGTATCAAGCCGATCCTGGCGCATGAACTTGCGTGCATTTTTGCTGCGGGGGAAGGTAACTTGGTAATCAAACGTGCCGGCGTCGATCGATGAAATTACCGCGGCGCGATGTTGCGCCGCTTTTTTCAGGTTAGCGGGGCTGGGCTGGAGCTTGAGTCGTTCGCGGCAGCGCGTGCCCTGGTAGTAGAAGTCGATTTCGATGCTACTGCTGGACGCAGCGCGGACGCCTTCTTGGTTGCTCCTTTGGTTACCCACTGTGCGTATCCCTCAAGTGACATTAAAACCCGCCCGTCAGGCGCTTTAAAGAACTGTTCGTTTAGGCGCCAATCTCCGCGCTTGATCTTTGATCTGATCGCAAACTCGCTGTAGCCGGTGAGCTCGCTGAATCGTTCAATGGTGACGTGATCAATCGGTAGCATTGCCGCCTCCTAATAGTGTGCAGGTCGAGGGTGCGCTTTGGCTTGGCATCGTTTCGGGCTTAATGCCAACTCCTAGTGTCTTCATGCCACGCCCTCCATGTGGTTGAGCTCTACTACCTGGTGATCGTTAGCGGCGGCGAGTGCTGCCATGGGGAGCGGGCTGACGCTGTTGCCGCACATGCGGGTTTGCGCGGTAATGGTGAACGGTTTGCCATCGTGGCCGCGATCGATGATGTAGCTATCTGGGAAGCCTTGGGCGCGGTAGAGCTCGCGGGGCTTGAGCATGCGCAGGCAGATATCCACGATCACGTAGGGCGTGCCTTTGATGTAGACGGTCACCAGGGCAAGCCGGTCTTTCGTGGTCACGGTGGTCATCGGGTCGTGCAGGTCTGCCCATTGGCCGCCGGTGCTGTGGTAGCGCATCAGGAACGCGGCGACCTGCAGGGCGCTTTCTTCTACCTCTTGGGAGAGCGTGCATCTCACTAGACCATGGTGAAGGCCGCCTGCTGTAATTGTCTGGAGTGGTTCGGTTACGTCGGCACCGTGCTGGTTTTGGCGTTGAACCATCAAGTGGGCGGTGACGATCTGTTGTTGGGTACCGCGACCGGTGATGGTGCTTAGTGGGTCATCGGCGGATCTGCCAGCGCCTTCATAAAAGCCGCCATTCATCTGTGCCATGAATGCAGTGGCCACTGCCATGCCACTGCTGGCCGTGATTGTGTTCATAGGTTCTTCAATGTCGCGGCTGCCAATTCCCCAGCGCTGGACGCCACCGGGTTTTCCTTGTCCGTGGGCGAGCTGAACTAAGCAGGGCGAAGCCACCGCGAAGCTGCCGCCTTTAGGCCATGCAGTGATAGTGCGTAGCGGTTCATTAATAGGCTGAACGACTTCACCGGTTCCGTAATTGGCAATCGGCACAATGAACGGCTCAGCGGCGCCGATCACGAACTTATCAATGCCCTTTGCGATGCGTTTCAGTGTGTTCTCTGCTAGCGGGCGGGGTCTGTTGAAGATGCTTTTGCCAAGGTCTGACCAGTCAATACACGATGCCGCCGATGCATAGCGCTTTTGGCCCTTGGCGGGTTTGCGGGCGTGAGTCGGTGTCGGCCAGACGATGGGCTGGCCATCTCGGCGGGTGATCAGATATAAACGCTTGCGTGTTGTGGGGGCGCCAAAGTCACAAGCGGCGATAGTACGCCACTCCACTTCATAACCTAGTGCCCGTAAGCCCCCGATGAAGTGCCGCCAATTCTGGCTCCGGCGTTTCTTATCCGGTACCAGGAACTGTTCATTGATCGGCGTTCGTTCACCGGGAGCGGCTACGGTGCCATCGATTTTCATTACACGGCCGGTTTCTTTGCAGCGTTTGGCGACCAGTGGGCCCCACTGCAGTATTTGCTCGACGTTCTCCAGTGAGATAACACGCGGGCGCACTAGGCCTGCCCATTTGTGAACGACCCAGCTTAGCGAGCGGATAGCACGTTTGCGTGGTTGCCCGCCACGGGCTTGGCTGTGATGGGTACAATCCGGGCTGGCATGCAGCCAGCCAACCGGGCGCCCATGCGTGGCGGCAATCGGGTCCACTTCGTACACATCGGTTTCATAGTGGTCTGCACCTGGATGATTGGCGGTGTGCATGCTGATGGCGTCGGGATCGTGATTGATGGCGACGTGCGCAGGTCGCTTCAAACCTATCTCTAATCCGGTGCTGGCACCGCCACCGCCGGCGAATAGATCGACGTTGATTTCGCCTTCGTAGTCGAGGGCGTACTGGGTGCGCCAGTGGGGAGGTTGTCGTTTCATTGGGCATACCCTTCGACTTGGCTACGCTCGTTGTAGAACTGTGTTGCTTCTTCAGCAGTTAACCTTCCTTTTCCATCGCAGATACAGCACTCAACACCAAAAACAGCACCATCTCCATCGCATTCTGAGCATAGTGTTGATTCTTGGTGCGCTTCTTCATCCTGGTGTTCTTCATCCAGATCAAGGTGCTCAACTTCCAGATCGCTCATGTCTGTGAAGTCGGGATCGGTGGATGAATAGATGCAGTTCAAAACATTGCTATGCTGTACAACAGCGTTCAACGCCTCGGCTAGCTCTTCTTTGCTATACCACTCATCGTTAATTACATTTTTGATGATAAAGCGGAGCTCTTTAACATCCCCGCTAAACTGGCGGCGGAAGCCGTTCATTGAGAATTTCACTGGCCACCTCCATTAGCTTGGAGGTGAAGGTCGTGAGCTAGCTTATCCGCATAATTACGCGTACAGGCCCCCAGGTTTTCGGCATGTTGTTCGATAAATTCCGCTAGCTTTAACGCATCGCGGCGGGCTTGGCTGGTGGCGGGTGTTTCATCTTCATCTCTTAGAAAATCAAACATTTCGGGAAATTCTATATCTTCAGCAAAGCAATCGTTTTCAAGCTGCTTTACAGCAGCCTTTGCCCGCTCAACATGCGCTGCCAACGCATCGCGTTCTTCCTCAGCGGCAGCTGCTTTCCTGCCTAGTTCTCGGTAGCCTTCAAGTTTGTTATTGGCTGCTTTGGCGACCATTTCACGAATACCTTGCTCAGCTTCCAGCGCTCGGGTTTTCCACTTATCTCTACGCTCTTTAAGTTTATCGATAGCGTTGAGAGCCTGGATCGTGCCGCCCGTAAGTTGATCTTCTTTGCGGATGCCTGCGGCTTCAGTCAGCTCAACGATGCTGTTGATCGCCATGGTAAACATGCGCTCCCAGCGCTGTGATTCTTCATAGGCCGCTTTCGCGGCCTGCTCGCTGTCTTGAAAAGTAATACGCCAAGCTTCGTAGCTCATTCCCGGCCCCCTTGGCCGTAGGCCTTGAGTGCTTCGGTTAAAGCTTCATGCTCTCCAAACTGGCGGATGTTGCCGTGTAGGTCGCCGGCAGACATCCAGAGCCAATCGTGGTCGCCTTCGGCATAGATAATCTCAATCCTGGCAGCTTCGGTGCCGCGCATTTGGCGAACCTTGTTAAACTCCACCAGTTTGAATTGTGGGTATTGTGGGCACGTCTGGTTTGTGGATTGTGCAGTTTGCATTGGTTTGCTCTCCGTTGGTGGGACCCCGTCGCTGGTGGTGGGCAGCGGCGGGGTGTTGCTGGGTGGGCTTACGACTTCTTGAAGGCGCCGAGTAGCAGGGTGCTGTGTTCGCCTAGTTCTTCGGCGAGCACTTCTTTGAACTCTTTCGCCATCTCTTCTTTGGCAGCTTCCAAGCCGATAATGCGCAACTTCAGTCGCGGCTTGGTCTCATCGGTGAGAATAGAAACGCGAATTTCAAACGTGCGATACGACAACCCCTCATACGGCAGGCAGTGGAAGCGGATGATGTCGGGTGTGCTGCCACCTGCGCTGGCATCTAGCGCGTCCATGCCTGACCGGCTGCTGCCCCAGTCGCGATCCTCTGACACGCGCTCGGAGCTGGCCTTGATCTCGATGCGCCGGACGGCGGCGGCGAGCTTCTGAGCGGTCATCTCCTGGCCATTGCTGTCGATCCCGGTGATGCAGTGGTGCCAATCTTCGATCCAGTGGGCCAGCTCTTTCTGGCCGAATGCGCTTTCGTGGGCGTTCAGGCACGCCACGAAGGCGCTGGTTTTATCCAGGCTGAGCGTGGCGGTGTGGTCGCCGTGGCCTGGATCGACGGCGTTGCCCAAGTCGAAAAACGCCTTGGCCGACATGGCATCCACGTTGACGAAGACGCGTGATTCATCCTCTTCGTTGACGTAGGCGGCGTAGTCTTCAATCGAGCTGGTGGTGAAGCTGCCACGGAAGCGGGCGGGCGATTGTTGAAAGTTTTCTAGCGACTGCAGCTCGTAGCCCTTCGGTACCAACATCGTAGGGGCATCGGTGCCCGGGTTGCCGATCTGTGCCGCGTGAACGAGGGCTTCAATCTTTTCGATGGCTTGATGGTCCATGGTCATTCCTCTTGCATTGGTTTGCGTTGGTGGGTTTTGGGTGTGTCAGTGCGCTGGTTAGGCGCGCTGGGTGTTGGGCTGTTCGTTAAACTCAAACTTTCCCTGGTTTTCGGGGAACAGCGTGAGCTTGCCACCACGGCCGACGTATAGCGGCGTTTTTGTGGTGTTCTCCTCAGAGCGCTTGCCTTTGGCGGTGGGCACTACATAGCTGAGCTTGTGGGCGCAATCGACTTGGGAGCTGTCCGCGATCTGCTTCAGGCTGAACTTGATGGTGACGTCAGCGGCTTTGCCATGAGCGACGCAACCAGCAGCGGCATCACTTAGGGCTCGGGCTAGCTTTTCGCGGAAGATGCCGGCGTCTAGATCGTCGAGCAGGGCGTTAATGTCGGTTGAGGTAGGTTCGTTAGCCATGATTGGTTTCCTCTATCTACGTGGTGGTGTGGCCTTTAGGCCGTGGTTTTTCGGCGCTGCATTGGCAGCGTCGCGAAACGGGGTTATAGGTCAGCTGTCGTTGGCGGCTTCACGCTGGATGCGGATGCTTAGGCGATTTGCGATGTAGAGCAGGCCGCGTTCTGTGACCAGCGTTTTACCGTAGGGGCGTTCGGTGCCTAGTCCTGGGTTTTCATAGGCTTTTAGCTCAACCACCAAGCGGCCAGTTGATGTGTGCGGGCGGGTGGCCACGTTGGAAGCATCCAGCATGCCGATCTCACGTAGTTGCTTGCACAGCGTGTTGCGGCCAGTGCCCAGCAGTGCGGCCGCTTCTTGAAGTGTGTAGCGCTGGCCGAGTACGCGGGCGGGCGGTGGGTGTTGGGGGGCGTTCATGCGGCGTCGTCTCCTGTAGGTGGGGTTAGGAAACCTTCCAGTATTAGTGCCATGGTCTGTAGCTCTTGCAGCGCGGGAGCGCCCATCCATGAGCAGCGGCCCGGGAGCTGTACATTTATAGTGGTGAGCGCTTTGAAGTTCCGCTGCTCTATCTCGCTAAACAGCAACACATGGGCGCTGAACTCATGAACTTGACCAGAGTATTCAATGCTTACTGCATAAGTGCCTTGCATGCTGATCGTGATTGCCAGAGCTTGGATGTAGGCCATGGCATCGCGGTGTGCTTGCGTTAGCACTGGGGCGGGGAGTTGGGTGACGGTATTCATGCAGCACCACCCTGGCGGCGCAATCTTGCCGCTTCTTCAGGGGTGAGTAGATAGATAGTACGGGATTTTTTGCTAGCGATACGGGCAGCAACACGACCTGTGACGTGTTGCATGGCCGCGATGGCGATGTGGCTGTTACCTGCGGCCGGGTGCATGATCACCCGGCATGTTGGGGCATGGGTTTGCATAGCTTTCTCCTACACGTGGTGGGCGTGTAAGGAGCTAGGCTAGTACCAAATGGGTGTTTTGTAAATACCTTTTGGGTATTTAAAAAGGTATTTCGTCATCAAAATCTGATGTAGCTGGAGGAACAGATACATCTCTTAGACGTCTAGGTGTCTGTGTATGTACCTGCACCCAGCTGTCATCCCATTCTTCAGGAGTGATAATATTTAGTTTCATTTGGTCATCAAATAAATTACTGCTAATTTTTACTGTACTCAGTTTGCTTGATCCAAAATCGCACCATTCTAGCGAATCTGTTTCCCCTATTCCTGGAATGTTTATGTCTTCAAATCCCCTGTCAGACAATAATTCGTTAAGCTCATCAAGGTTGGTGAAATAAACTCTAAATGGAATTAATAATTTTTGTTTTATTGCTAAAAATGCTGGGTGGTTAGAAAGGAGTATTTCTTTTATTGTTGAATCAGTTTCTTTTCTCTCATTAGTTAGGAATGTTACTAGTTGTTCGAGAGTTTTAGCCGCTGATTTAATATCTTCAATTGCTTGTAGTTCTTTTTTCTTTGCCTCTTCGCTAAGAAGTCTTTGGAATAGGCCTGACCATTGCTCTCTTAAATAAAAAATTATGTCGCTTGAGGTTTCGAAGCCAGCAATATTATTGTTTATTGGTAAGCTACTAATTTCCTCTATGAACTTGTATATCTTGGGGTTGTCAACCGCAGCATACTGTATATTCTCATTTTTTTTGTTTTTTTCGTACGTTCTAAATTCTGCATGGACTGTTTTATCAATGAATATATATACTTGCTTTCCTAAATCAATTGCTTGTTTTAGTTCTTGGTTAGATATTGATGCATCATGAAGACGAGATCCGGTGCCATATCTGCTTCCAACGATTGAGATCAATATATCGCAATTGTTGATTTCTTTATAACAGTACTGCTCAAGCTCTGACTGGTTGCCGTAAGGTATGTTCCCTCGTTCATTAAGTACTGGATCATAGCCAATTTCCTTAATGAACCGTTCTAGGTCTGAGCGTACGTTTTTTAGATCGAAATATGTGGAGCTAATAAATACTCTTGGACGAGCCATGGTTGTTCCTTATAGATCTTCTACACGCCAGCGCGCCTTACCTAAAATAGTCCATTCCCCATCCATACGGGTGTAGCGAGGCTCAAAACTAGGATTAGTCGCACAGAGATACATTTCGCCGTCTTCGCAGCGCAACTGTTTGAAGGTGCCGTGGTTATCCGAAATGCGCATGGCATAAACAAAGTCGCCATTCTTCCATTCAAGGTCGGGATCGATAACGATCTTGTCGCCTTCTTGAAAGCGCGGCTCCATGCTGATGCCTTCGATCCTTAGGGCAAAAGCTTGTGGGCCAGTCGGGCCGGGAGCTATTACATACTCTGTGACGTTCGCTTCCTGAATGTTTTCCATTAGCTTCCCTGCCGATGCGAGGCCAAGCACAGGTAGCTGGCGAGAGGTCGTGGTTGTAATGACCGAGGCGTTACTGTCTGCAATTGGCTGGTCAAGGTGACCGTGAGGAAGGTGGAGACAGTTTTCAATATGACGTGCCAATGCGTCCCCAATACCCTTGTGGGCTGAGGCTCCTGCTATGGCACTTACCTGGCCTTGGCTTCTGTCAATTTTATCTGCGAAAGCCTTAAGGGTGAGTTCGCGCTCTTTGATGAGGCTCTGAACGCGCATGCGGCGCGTAGTTTTGATATCCATGAGCCAAGTTTCCTTGACATTACCTAAAAGGTAAACGAGCATTTAGGTATTGATAAGCCAATACCATATAGGTAGTATCGAGGCTGCTATGAAATTATATGACTATCTTCGAGAGCTAGACCGTACTGATGCGCGAGGCGTGAACCCACTGGAAGCTTATGCTGCGCGTGTGGATACTTCAGTAGGCTATTTGAGAGTGCATGTGCTCAAAGCCAGAAAGGCAGCTTCATTGAGGTATATGCGCAAGCTTGCAATAGCCAGTGAAGGCAACGTGTCCTTATCTGAGGTGCTAATGCATTACGGTGTGACTGAAGAAGAATTAAACAAAAAAGCCGCCTAACCAGCAGCTTTAGAGGTGCCGGGGAGATCTTCCCACCACAGGTTTACTCCCCGGCGAAGGTGCAGAGCGGTTTAGATGCCCACCACAGGCCCGCTCTGCTGTGCGCAAACCAATGCAATGAAATGCGACACATCCCCAATATAACCGATTGGCGGGTGGGTTGCATGGCAACGTTTCGGGAGTAATGCCATGTCTAAGATCTGGCCCACCTCGCGGGAACGCGCTGAGCGCGAAATCCTGCCCCTCAATTTATCGATGTATCACGCCGCGCGTGATTATCCCGGCGGCGGCAAAGCCATTGCGGCCGTTTACGGGCTGCCTGCCACCACGCTGCAGCATCGCCTTAACCCCAACGCCGATAACCACAAACTGAGCATTGACGACTTAGAGCATGTTCTTGAAGCGACGCGTGACCCGCGCATCTTGGATTCACTGTTATCGCTGGTACCGAACGCGCATTGGTTTGAATACGACGAGGAGAGTAGCGAGTGTAGCGAACAGCAGTTGCTGAACTACGTCGCGAACCTGTCTAGCCAGGTGTCTGAAATGATCACTCGGATCAGTGAGCATCGCCGCGATGGTACTTATCACGATCATGAGAAAGCGGAATTGGAAAAGCTCAAGTGCCAGCTTATTGGTTCGGTGCAGGCGCTACTAGTGAGTGCCCAACGGTTCGATGGGGAGGTGCGCCATGGATAACGCTGATGTTGCAACTGAGTACATGGAGTGGCGTTTAGAGCAGGCGCTGAAGGGTCGCCAGCAGGCGGCGGTGCCTGCCAGCGTAACTGAGGTAATTGACTGCGTGGATTGTGGCGAGGAGATCCCTGCCGCCCGCCGTGAGCGTCTGCCTGGTGTGGTTACGTGTGTGCCGTGCCAAACGAGAAGGGAGAAGCGGTGATGCTAGCTATTTATTTCCCGAATACCGTTCACTGTGATCGCACAAAGCAATGTGGAGTTCGGATCGGATATGCTTACACGCTCGCCGCCGGGTTTGATTGCGAAAAGGCTAGCTGCTGGGTAATCCATTTCCAACAGTCCTGCATCTTCAAGCTTTTTGCAGGAGGAAACCAGTTCAGCGAGTGGTCGCTCTTCGAACGATTCAGGTTCAATGGGCACCCAATTATGAGCGTGGTTATTCTCACTGATGTAGTTGAGAATAGATGTTTGCAGATCAGAAGTTTTCTCGCTCATATCAAGGCTCCGTTAGTTTTCAAGTGCTCTGATGATAGCTCCCCAAGCGCTGGGTGCTTGATCAAGCCCGTACCCTATCAACTTTTGTGTCAGTTGCCTCATTACTTCTTCAGGCATTTTTCGAAGGCTGTTTATCAGGCTGGACTTCTTATCTGGCGTAATGTCCTCGTTGTTATTGATCTTCGACTCGATGAGGTCGCGGATCGTATCTACGTGAAGTTTAACGGTAACAGTACCGAGGATGGCGGAGAGACCACCATCGTCTTGTATGAAATCCATACCCGCTTCAGTGATGCGAACACTTCCATTAGGTTTGTTGCCGTTGAATTTTCTCTCACCATAAGTATGTCTGAGGCTGAAAGGATCACTTCTACCGAGTTCCACCAGGCCATGCCCTTCAAGGTAATGCAGATTCACGCTATCGGGGTGGTGGAGATCAGTTTGATCAAAGAAGTGATCAGCCGGCTCCGGATACCTTTCTGCAAGCTGATTCAGCAAATCACGCTGGCTTCCTCGATCAAGGTGCTTCATCGAAAACATCCTCATACATTGAGTAAAGGGCACTCTGTTAATTGCAGTTCAACTGGTCAACCATTGACTAAGCTGCTGAGCTGTGACGGTTCCCTGATCCAAACCGTAGCTGATCAAGCGAGTAGTGAGCTGTTTCAGGCCTTCTTCCTTCATGCCTTTGAGGGCTTCACGGAGGGCCGGTTTTTCATGCTCTGGAATAGAAGTACTCTGGATGATTTTAGCGTCAATCAGCTGTTGAATTGTGGTGGCATCCAGTCTGATCACTTGAACATTGAGTTCGCTTGTCAATCCTCCATCTTCCTTCAAATAATCAAGCCCCTTGGTCGTAATAGAGCCGTAGATCTGCTGTTCAATATCACCGCCCACAGCCTCTACATGGCTAGCTGCGCGTTTGGACTCAATTATGCCAGTAAATTCAGCGAGGCCATGCTCCTGCAGATAGAAAGCCGACGTGTTCATATCGTCGAAGCTCATATTCAATTCATATGGCTTCAAGGCTTTAGTGCTCATATAGCTGTCGTTAAGAAAATTCAGTATTTTCAAATATTTTTTGCGATCCATGTTCATTCATTCCAAAAGTTTATGCTGACTAAAGCTAGTCCACAGGGCTTTGTTTGGGGGTGTCATGCTGACTGATCTTCTTAGCATAAACGAATTACGCTTAGCTTTGACACACATTCCTGCAGATGACCGCGAGACGTGGGTGAACATCGGTAATGCCGTCAAAACCGAGTACGGCGATGATGGCTGGTTTGCCTGGGATGAATGGAGTCAGGGCGGGGAGAGCTACAACGCGAAGGATGCGCAAAGCGTATGGCGTAGCTTGCAGGTGGGCAACAACCGCATGGGCACCATTATCCACCATGCACAGCAGAATGGGTGGAAGCGGGAACGCAAAGAGATGACTGCCGCCGATCGCAAGCGGATGAAGGCTGAGCAGGAAACTCGGCGCAAAGCTCGCCAAGCCGAGATCGAGGCCGATGAACAGCGCCGTGAAGCGATGCGGGACGCGGTGGCCATGGCGTGCCGCCACTTCATCAAAAAGCACTGCGTGCGGGAAGGACAATCTGCGTATCTGGACGCTAAGCAGGTGGGGGCGTTTGGCGTGTGGTTCCCGCGTTGCTCGGTGGTTATCAGCATTGACGACCAGGCGCAACGTGCGGATGTGTGGCCGGGCATGGAGGTGAAACGGTTTTTTGATGACTTGCCCCAGCCGCGCCCCGACCATATCTCATTTATGCGTATTCAGCAGGGCGATGTGGTGATACCACTGCGTGATGTTAACGGCAAGGTGGTCTCCATTCAGTTGATTAAGCCTAATGGCACTAAGCTGTTTCCGAAGTATGGCCGGAAGGCAGGCACTTGGCACCGCATTGGTGATGCGAGTGAAGCTGACGTTGTGGCGGTGGCTGAAGGCTACGCAACGGCGGCCAGTATTCACATGGCGACGGGGTGGCCTGTGGCTGTTGCTCTTGATGCGGGTAACCTGCAGCGCGTTGTGCCACTGCTTGGGCAGCTGTATCAACAGGCGCGCTTGGTGATTTGCGGTGATGATGATCCGCAAGTGAAGGATAACCCTGGTCGCAAGAAAGCCGAGGAGATCGCGCAAGCCATGCATGCGGTGGCGGTGTTTCCCCAGCTGAGCCAGGAGGCTGCGTAATGGCTGATTGGAATGACCTGCATGTTGCTGAGGGCTTGGATGCTGTAAGGCAACAGTTGTTTTCTGCGCTTGAGGCGGCTAACGATAGTAGTCAACCTCTCCCCATCGCCCCCTCTCTGGAGTGCGGTACCAGTGAAATAGGTCAAGGGCAGGATAGCGCGCCCACGCACACGCCGGAGGGGCAGGGGGAAAGCCAGTATGGCGTTCGCATCCGTAAAGATGACATGCTGCGCCACTTTCGGCTGATTTACGGCACGGATTTAATCTGGGATGGCATGCGCGGCAAGTTGATCCGAGTGCCCCATGTTCGTGAAGCGGTGGGTCGTGAGACGTTCAAAGAGTGGCAGGACCACCCGTGGCGCATGATTGCCGAAGATGTGGTGTTTGACCCGACTGAGGAAGTGGATCCGCGCTTGAACGTGAACTTGTATGACGGTTTCAAGATGACGCCAGACGAACGGGGTGCCGATGGCTGCGAGTTAATTCGCGCCCATATCTATCGGCTATGCGGTAAGCGTGAGGAAGAGTTTTGGTGGTTGATGAAGTGGATGGCATTACCGCTTCAACAGCCTGGTACCAAGATGGCGAGCGCAGTTCTGGTGCATGGTGCTGAAGGTACGGGGAAGTCGCTGTTGTTCGAGGGCATCTTAAAGCGTATCTATGGCGAGTATGGTGTCACGATTGGGCAGGCTCAGCTGGAAAGCCAGTTTACGGGCTGGCAGTCACGGCGGTTGTTCGCGCTGGCTGAGGAGGTAGTAAGCAGGGCTGAGAAGGCGCATTACAAGGGCGTTCTCAAGCACGTAGTAACGGGCGATGAGCTCCAGATCAATGAAAAGAACATGCCGCTGCGCAGTGAGCAAAACCATGTGAATTTCGTATTTCTGTCTAACTCTACGGTTCCCTTGGAGCTTGATCTGGGGGATCGGCGCTATTTCGTGCTGCATGTTGAGAATGTGCCGCCGGCGGACTACTTCGAGAAGCTGGCCGATGAAATTGACCAGGGTGGCGTCGAGGCGTTTTACCATTACTTGCTGAACCTGCCATTAGACGACTTCAAGCCGCATACCAAGCCGCCACTTTCTGAGGCGAAGCAACGGCTGATCGATTCTAGCCTTTCGCCTGCGCGCTTCTTTATTTATGAGTGGCGCAATGGTGATATCCCAGATTTGCCTTATGGGGTGGTGGCAGTGCCGGATCTTTGGAAGGCTTTTTTGCGATGGTGCGAGAACACCAATGAGTTCAAGACTAAGCAGCGTTGGTTCTGCGATGAGGTAGCAAGGGACATGCTAAGGGATCGGCGGGATATTCGTTACCCAGCCAGCAGCGGCGACTTCAAAACGACGCGGCTGTTCGTACCGCCTGAGTATGCGGACAAGATCGGTAAGAAGGGCTGGCCTGACTTCGCGGCTGAGCAGGCGCGGGCGTTCCGTTTCCGGGTGGAAGTAAAGCATGAGGCCACTTGATGATGATTCCGACAGTCAGACAGACATTCAGACAGACTTTCAGACGCAAGAATCCCGCCGTTATGCGGTTTCCGACAGTCCGACAGACTTTATCCGAGTAGCCCATGCGCGCGCGTACGCACATTACTAACCCCTTTATATTTCTGTCTGAATGTCTGAATAATTAAATAAGTTATTAATTAATATAATGAATTTAATCAGACAGATATTCAGACAAAGAGTCAGACAGTCAGACAGAGGCCGTTATGATCAAGGAAATCGACGAATTGCTACAGCACTGGGCCGATCAGCTGAAAGGGCGGGGAATGCGTCAATGCTCACCTCTGGGACGCTTGGCGGAGTTCGGCGGCGTGATGCCTAGCGGTGGCCCGAAGGGCTCGCGTGATCTGCTCGGGCTAGGTGATATGGATGATGCTGCATGGGAAGTCCAGCAGGCCGTCAACGGTCTGAGCGATGAGCTTCAGGTGTTGGCCCACGAGCATTACCTGTGGAATGGCTACAACGATGCAAAGGCGGCACGTCTCGGACTTGCTGAGCGCACGTACTACGATCGCCTCCACAAGCTGCACATCGAGATCAGAGCCCAGCTGCGTAACCGTAGTAAGCGAACAAAAAGACGTTAATCATTAAGTTTTTCGATGCTTGCCCAACCATGCCTAACGCTGTAATTGGATTTATCGTTTGGCATTAAAAACGGCTTGATGCCACCGCAGTCAAGGGCCACCATTCAGCTATCGTCTAGTAATTGCGCCACCTAGAAGCCCCAGCCACCCACTGGGGCTTTTTGTTGGGCGCTAGACAACAAGTGCTCCCGTCCGTGGTGGGCGGTGCCTCGCATGGCTTCGGCTGTGCGGGGCATTTTAATTTTAGGAGGAAGGCCAATGGGCATGCGGTGGATTGATCACGTCAACGCGGTGCCTCAGCGGTCACCCCAACGCAACACAGTGATGCTTTCAGCAGGGCATAGCGACACGGTGCCGGGGATCGTTGCCAACGGCTATAAAGAGGCCGATATCGTTCTGCAGTTTCGGGATGATGTTAGTGCGCGGCTAGATGGCTTGGGTATCCGCCATGTGTTGGATGGCGACCCCGGCGAGAACCTGCCGTTGCGTGATGCAGTGCCGATCGCTAATGCGGCTGATATTGCGATTGAGTTTCACACCAACGGTGGTGGTCCAGGTGCTACCGGCGTTGAGACGTTATCCCGCGCTCATAACAAGCCGCTGGGTGCTGAGCTTTGCCGTGTGACTGCTGGTTTGTTAGGCATTCCCAACCGTGGGGCTAAGCCTGAGAACGCTGGGTACCACGAGCGCTTGGCGTTCGTGAGTGACGGCGGCGGCATTATTCATGAGTTGTTCTTCTTATCTAACGCTAACGATCTGTACCAGTTCAAACAGCATTATGACGCGCTGGTTGATGCGGTGGCAGGCGTGATCGCGGACGCGGCGCGGGCGGCGTGACATTCATTCAATAAAGAGTCTTCTCATGCCGGGACGTGACCCTAACTTATGGCAGGCGTTGTTGACGTACATCGCGCTGGTTTGGCCTCAATTGTATGCGACTGGTTTGGCGTTCGTAGTGGCGTTAGTACGAGGGCTACATGCGGGCAACAAGGCTCGGCAGTCGTGGTTGGAAGCTGTGCTTTGCGGCTGCCTGACGCTCACGGCATTTCCTGTTTTGCAGTATTGGGGGCTACCTGCAAATTTAGCTGCTGCTATCGGCGGCGTGGTCGCTTTCAAGGGAACTGAGTGGTTCGGGCAACGTGCGGATCAAATCTTTGATAAGACCCTTGGAAGGTGGCTGAAATGATTAAGCGCATCTTAGGCAACTTGTCTGGCTGGATGGTCGCCGGATTGCTGGGCATCACGATCTTTGCGGGCATGCAGGCGCGGCAGTATGCGTTGCAGCTATCGGCAACCGAGACGCGATTAGCTCGGGCACACGATCAGGTAGAGATACTGCAGGAACACCAGCGCTGGCAGCGTGAGCAAATCAACACACTGAGTGCCGTGCTATCAGCACGTGATGAGCAGCTGCAGCGTGACACTGAGCTAGTAGACATGATGCGCCAGACGGCCCAGCAACTGGAGAGAGACGATGCAACGACTAGTGATTGGGCTGGGCAGCCTCTGCCTGCTGCTGTTGGCGACTGGGTGCGCGAGCTCCCCGAAGCCGGTGACAGTGCCAGTGCTGGTGATGCCGGAAGTGCCCGCGCATCTGGTGACGCCATTGAGTGAGCCGCAGCGCCGTGTGTCTCACAACCGCGACCTACTACAGCTGTTGGCTGACTATGAGTCACTGCGCCGCCGTGCCAATGCTGACCGTGCATCTGTCTATCAGCTGTTGCTTAAGCCGGGTTCGGCAGGTGAGCAATAACCGTGGGTCCTTCTGGCTAGGTAGCGCGGTATACGGGGGACGATAGCCGCGGAATTCGTGCAGCTAAAAAGTGTGCATGGCTTCCTTACTTTTATCTGATCATCAATAGGTTAGCAGCATGACGTCAGTTGAGTTGATCAACGTTTGTCAGCTGGCGTTGCTGAACTGGCACGCTGCTGGCTTGCCCGCATCGTTAAACAAGCGGGCGTTATCTGAGCTGCTTGAAGTCTCCGAAAGGACGCTGACTGACTGGCAGCAAAAAGGCTTGCCAGTGGCGGTGTCCGCTGGCCGTGGTGCCAGCAACGAGTATTCACCGGCTGAAGTGATGGCTTGGTTGATGGTTCGTGCTAACGACACTAGCCGCGAATCCGCGAAGGATCGCCTCGACCGTTTGCGCGGTGACCAGCTTGAACGCGAGATGCTGAAAGAAGATGACGTTCTAGTCATGCCCGAAGACTTGGATGTTGAGTATGACGCGTTGGTGGAAGCTGCCCGCGCTGAACTGTTGTTTAACATGCCCGATGCGTTGGCTGCTGAGCTAACGGCGATTTTGGGCGAAGAGGTGGATGTGTCTGTGATCCGCCGCCATATCGAAGATGCGTTAAGCACATTGAGTAACTATGAATCCAGCAGCCAACTTGAACCGGAAGATGCGGAGAGCGCTGAAGCGTAACGCTGCGCGATGGGCAAACAAGTTGGCAAAAAAGTGGGCCCCGCCAGAACGTATTGGCACTATGGATTGGGCAAACAAACACCGCTGGATGAGTGAAGTTGAAACAGCCAGGCCGGGTAAATATAGCATTCACGTTACGCCGGCACTGGCATTGCCCGGTGGCCCGCTGGAAGCGATCGACGATCCCAACGTTGAAGAGGTGTGCTGTCAGAAATCGGCACAGGTCGCGTGGACATCTGGCGTTTTAGGTAACGCCCTTGGCCGCTGGATCGACATTGACCCTTCTCCGATCATCGGCCTGTTCCCCAAAGACGGTGCCGCTAAAGAGTACGTAGCGGAAAAATTTGAGCCGATGGTGGAAGCAACACCACGGCTGCGCAACAAAATAGACCTACGCTCGCGAAAGCTGCAGCAACGCCAGCAGTTCAAGCGCTTCCCGGGCGGCTTCCTGAAGTTGGTGGGTTCCAATTCACCATCGTCGGTGAAGTCGACGCCCAGCCCCCGCGGCTTTGTCGAAGAGCCTGACGACTGCAACCTAAATCTAAAGGGGCAGGGTGATTCGATCCTGCTGCTCAAAGAGCGTGGCAAAACCTACGGCCGTGGTCGTAAGAAGTACATCATCGGTGGAACACCCACCATCGCGGGTATCTCTTCTATCGAAGCGGAAATGCAGTTAAGCGACAAGCGCCGCTGCCTGGTGCCGTGCCATCACTGTGGTGAATCGCACGAACTGAGTTTCGATAACTTGGTATGCCCGACGACGGCTGAGCAGCCGCATCCCATTTATGGCGCATTCCGGCCAGAGCAAACCGTTTACGCCTGCCCGCATTGCGGTAGCGAGTGGAACGATCGTGATAAGAACGCCAACCTGCGTAAAGGGAAATGGGTAGCCACCGCTGAGTTTCGCGGTGTGGCCGGTTACTACATGAATGAGCTGCTAAGCACATTCCCCGATTCTCGCTTTGCGAAGTTGATGGAGAAGTGGCTTTCAGCACAGCACAACGCTGAGCAGGGCGATTTTAGCGACCTGATCGTATTCACCAACAGTTCAATGGGCCTGGCGTATCAGTTCAAAGGTGATGCGCCGGAAGTTGATGAGCTAAAGGATCGCGCCGAAGAGTATGCAGAGAAAACCATCCCCCGTGGTGGCTTGCTGCTCACGGCTGGTATCGATGTGCAACACGACCGCCTAGCGGTGGTAATACGCGCCTGGGGCCGTGGCGAAGAAAGCTGGCTGATCTACTGGGGCGAGCTCTACGGCAACACGATGGATAAAGCCGATCCGGTATATGAAGAGCTAGACAAGCTCATGACCACCGGCTTTGAACATGAGAGTGGTGCATCGCTTCGGGTTTCTGCAGTGGGTATCGATAGCTCAGACGGCCACACCAGTGATGCTATTTATCACTACGTGCGAGCACGTCAGCGGCACGGCGTTATGGCCGTCAAAGGTGCCTCGCTGAATAGCGAGAACAAAGAGATCTTCAGCCGGCCGAAAATCTCAGACGACACGAATAGCAAAAACACAAAGGCCGATAAGTACGGCCTTCGCCCGTTTATCGTTGGTACCCATAAAGCTAAGGATCTGATTGACGCCCGCATACGGCTTAAGGGCACTGGCCCCGGTCGAATGCACTGGTACCAAGATGTTCGCCCCGACTACTGGGAACAGCTGACAGCGGAAGTAAAAGCGCCGCATCCGAGAAACCCACGTAAACGCGTATGGCAGAAGAAAGCAGGCAAGCCAAACGAAGCGCTGGATTGCGAAGTGTACGCCCTACACGCGGCGCGTAGCTGTCGTACTCACGTGTTAAAGGCAAGCGACTGGGACCGTCTCGAAGTCACGCTAACCCAAACAACCCTGTTTGAATCACCGGCAGCGATACACTCACCGCAAGCTACAGGCAAGCGGCGTGGACGCCGCGTCACACGGAAGAGCAGCTTATGAGCACCGAGACCTATGCCGAACGCCTCATTAAAGTACGTGAAGCGATCGATAAACTGCTAACCGGCTCACAGTCATGGAGCTTCAACGGTAGGCAATATACGCGAGCTAATATTTTCACCCTTGAACGCATGGAGCGTCATTACGCAAAAATGGCGGCTCTTGAGAAGCGAGCAGCATCAGGCCGTGGGCGAAACCGCATTCGCTATGTGGGGTTTTAAGCAATGGGCATTTTTCCAAATTTAGGCAGCGCCCGGGCGAAGCTAGCAGAGACTCAAGCCCAGCAAGCGCTAGAGGAGATTCAACGCCTAAAGAAAACCCAGCCGAGCAGCCAAGCGAACGTGGGCAGCGAGACCCGCCACCGCGGTGCTAGCCGCATGATCCGTAGCATGTTGAGCTGGATCCCCGGCTTGGGTAGCCCCCGGCAGGATACGCCGACCAGCGAGCGGGAAACGCTGATTGCCCGGTCACGGGATGCCTACCGC
The DNA here is from genome assembly GCF_002082565.1 of Halomonas sp. GT. Classification (NCBI taxonomy): domain Bacteria; kingdom Pseudomonadati; phylum Pseudomonadota; class Gammaproteobacteria; order Oceanospirillales; family Halomonadaceae; genus Halomonas; species Halomonas sp. GT. The sequence goes on along the minus strand of NZ_CP020562.1, from coordinate 2,111,142 downwards.
AACCACATGCTTGGCCGTGCTGCGATTAGCCGTGCCGCTACCAACGTAGTGGGAATGGGGTTAACCGTTCGCCCGAATGTAGACGGCAAAGTGCTAGGGCTGGATGACGACGCCACCGACGCCCTCAATGATCAACTGGCACGCGGCTTCGCCCTTTGGGCGCAGGACCCAAACGAATGCGATGCGGAAGCCACGATGGACTTCTACATGCAGCAACGGCTGGCCTTTGTCAGTGCGCTTGCCAGTGGCGATGTGTTTGGCTTCACGCCGTTTGATAAACGAATAGGCGGTCTGTTTGGCTTAAAGCTGCAGTTAGTGGAAGCCGAACGTATCGGCAATCCCTCAAACATTCTAAACACGGAACACGAGCAAGATGGCATTCGTGTGGATCGGCTAGGCAGGCCAACCCATGTGCGGCTGTGTAGCGGTTACCCGAACGATCAACTAACCCGTCATACGTGGGACTGGGTACCCGTGTTCGGCGCCGAAACTGGGCGCCGGAGGATACTGCAGTTAATGAATGAAAAGGACCGCCCCAGCCAAGTGCGTGGCGTTCCTTACCTGGCACCGATCCTGGAGGCACTGCAGAAATTAGAACGCTTCAGCCAGGCAGAGCTAACCGCCGCTGTTATCAGCGCGATGTTCACGGTGGCCATTACGCATCAAAACGGAGAAGAAGAGCAGGGAATTGGCGGCGCAGCCACAATGTGGGATGAGCAGAGCAACGATCCCAATAAACCAGCGCGTCCAGTGGTGCAGAGTAACCGCGACCATGAACCGGAAGGGGACAACCTGACGTTAGGCGAAGGCGCAGTCTGGGATTTGGAAGATGGCGCCACACCGGTACCGATTAGTTCCAACCGGCCAAACCCTGAGTTTGATCCGTTCTTCATGGCCGTCGTGAAACAGATTGGCGCAGCACTAGAGCAGCCTGCTGAAGTCATTTTAATGCACTTCTCTACTAGCTACACCGCAGCTCGTGCGGCGTTCAACCAGCTGTTCAAGTTCGTAAAACAACGCCGTCACCATTTGACCGTGCAGTGGTGCCAGCCGATTTATGAGCTGGTCATTGATGAGATGGTGGCAAACGGAATGATCACGCTGCCTGGGTACCGAGACCCGGCAAAGCGCCGAGCCTATGTTCGCTCGCTTTGGATTGGTGAGCCGTTAGGGTCGCTCAACGAACTGATTGACGCCCGTGCCGCGACGGAACGCATCGCCAACGGCACCAGTAACGAACACCTGGAAACGATGGCGCTGCACGGTGAGGACTGGGAAGACGTTCACAAAGACCGTGCCCGCGAGATCAAGCGTAAAAACGCAGATCGGGTGCCGCTCTATATCGGCGGTAAAGTTCATGAAGACGATGATAAACCTGAGCCACAGCACACCGCCTAAGCCCTGCTACTGAGCAGGGCTTTCCTTTGGAGATGATTAATGAGAACCGCATTGGAACTAGCGGCGGGTCGCCCGTGGCTGATCACCAGCGAAGCGCTCGATACCGTAATGGCGGTGGCTGATCGTCAGGGCGATGTAGAAGCACTAGAAACGCGCTTAGGCCGCTCGCTGGATAACACCCGAAGCGTCACTGTACGCGATGGCGTGGCGGTGATCCCGGTAACCGGCCCGATCTTCCGTTACGCCAACCTGTTCACTGAAGTCAGCGGAGCCACCAGTACCCAAGTGTTGGCGACTGATATTCAAACGGCACTGGATGATCCACAGATACGCGCCATTGTCATTAACGCTGACAGCCCCGGTGGTGAAGCTACTGGCATCAATGAGCTGTCGGAAATGATTTTTCAGGCGCGTGGCACTAAGCCAATCAAAGCGTATGTCGGTGGGCAAGCGTCAAGCGCCATGTATTGGATAGCCAGCGCCGCCGATGAAGTCGTGGTGGATGATACCGCGCAGCTGGGCAGCGTTGGCGTAGTACTGAGCCTGCGTAAACGAGAAGACCGCCCCGGTGAGAAAAGCTACGAAATCGTATCCAGCAACGCGCCCAACAAGCGGCCTGACCTAGAGACTGAAGCGGGCATGGCGCAGCTGCAGGCGCGAACTGATGAGCTGGCCAGCGTGTTTCTCGACAAGGTGGCCCGCAACCGCGGCATCCCTCGCGAAGAGGTCAACGACCGTTTCCGCCAAGGTGGTATTGCTACCGGTGCGCTGGCCATCGAAGCGGGTATGGCTGACCGCCTTGGATCCCTTGAATCCCTTATTGCCGAACTGGCCGGTTCCTCTGCCAGTAACCAACCCAGGAGCATCACTATGACCACCGTGAAAACCACGGCAGAGCTGCAGGCAGCGATCGAGGCCGGTACCGACCCTAAAACTATTCAAATCGCCGCGGCTGAAACCGTCGATACCGACAAGCTGCGTACTGAAGCGGCTGAGGCTGAACGCCAGCGCTGCATCGGCATTCAAGCCTTGGCAATGCCTGGCTTTGAAAAAGAAGTCGCGGCGGCCCTGGCCAATGGCGACAGCGTAGAAGCCACCGGCCTGGCGCTATTCAAAGCGGCTGCGGATCGCGGCATCAGCCTGCAAAGCATTAAAACCGACAGCACTGAAGCCGGTACCACCACGCCGCCTAAGGATGGCGATGCCGCCGAAACTGAGCGTGCCCAGGCGGTGGACGCCATTTCCAAGCGCTGGGCTAAGTAATAAGCCAGCACTATATCCTTTACTGATAGGAGCAAGCCCATGCCTGGCATGACGCAAACAGCCCACCGGCACCGTCAGCTGGTTGGCGGTGAATTCCCGATCCGATTCGCAACAGTGATGATTGCAGCGGGTGAAGTACTAGAACAGGGCAGTGTACTTGGTGAAGTCACTGCCGACGAAGAGTACAAGCTGAGCGCGTCCGCCGCCGCTGATGGCAGTGAAGCGCCCAGCGTAGTCCTCTGGGAAGACGTAGACGCAACCGATGGCCCGGTGCCTGCGGAAGTAATGCTGACCGGAGACCTACGCTCAGCGGCGCTAACGCTTGGCGAGGGCCACACCATCGAGTCGGTGCGCAAAGCACTGCGCCGCTGGTCGTTGTTCGTTCACTAAGCAAGCGCTTAGCGAAACCCTCTTAATTTACTCCGGGAGAACCCCATGGACTTATTTGAACTCCGCACGATGCTGGCGGCGGTGGAGCGTATGCCGCGCCCGCGTCGTTTCCTGACGGCGACCTTCTTTGGTGCCGAGCCGATTGTGGCACCGACTGAGCATATCGATATTGACATCATTAAGGGTAATCGCCGCATGGCCCCCTTTGTCCGGCCCAATCGCCCGGGGTCAGTGGTTGACCGTACCGGTTCGGTAATGCGTAGCTACAAGCCTGCTTACGTTAAGCCGAAAATGCCGACGCGTGCAGGAAACCTGCTAACCCGCCAAGCAGGTGAACATATCTACTCGGCGCGTACGCCATTGGAGCGTGCAGGTGACCAGTTGGGCCGCGATATGCAGGATCTGGATGATCGTATCAGTCGCCGCGAAGAGTGGATGATTGCGCGGGCGCTTACTACTGGCCAGGTGCATGTCATCGGTGATGGCGTTAATGACATCATCGACTATCAAATGGATGCCGAAAACTTGGTGACCGAAGCCACGCTTTGGACAGCAGCCGGTGCTGATCCGATTGCTGATTTGCGGAAGTACAAGCGTCGCGTCTCGAAGAAAAGTGGCCGTACTGCCAATGCCTGTGTGATGAGCGCGGAAGCGGCGGATGCTTTTCTGGATAGCGAAGAGGTATTGAAAAAGCTTAATACCCGCCGCGTTGATATGGGCATGATCAAGCCTGAACAGCTACCGGATGGCGTGACCTACCTGGGCTACATCAATGACCCTGGCCTTGATCTGTACTCCTATGACGAATGGTTCACACCGGACGGTGAAGAGGATGACAGTGGTTTGGAAGATGAGCCAATGATTCCCGCCGGCGGTTTGATCGTGGGTACCACTTCAAGTCGTAACTCCATGCTGTATGGAGCTATCGAAGATGTGGAAGCAATTGAAGGCGGCCTGTTCGATGTCGATCGCTACCCGAAAAGCTGGACTGAAAAGGATCCCGGTGTTCGCTGGCTGATGATGCAGTCCGCTCCCATCCCCGGCTTCCACGAACCTGACGCTTTCGTTTACGCCAAAGTCGTCTAACCACCCCGCAAAGTGCGGGGTGATTTGTTTCTGGACAGTCAATTCTAGATAAGCAGCGGAGGTTGTCATGGCAGCTAAACAGTATGTGGTAGCGCGTGGGCAGATCGAAAAGGGTAAAGAAGTTCTCGCTAAGCTTGGTCAGCCCTATAAGCCCAAGGATGCCGCCGAAGAGAAACGCCTGGTGGATGCGGGCGTGATCGCTGAATTGGGTGCCCCTGCCAAGGGCAAGGGCACCAGTAAAGCCAAGCGCTCATCTACCCCGCCAGAAAATCCTGCAGGCGGTACCGGTGATGACGAAAACAGCAAAGGCGAGGGCACCGGTACTGGAGAAGGTTCTGGCAGTGGTGCCGGTGACGCCTGATGAGCGCCTTTGATGATGAAGTGCGCAGCGATATGACCAGCATCTTTCAAGATGCTGGTTTTCTTGCTGACTATCAGATAACGGGTGGCGCGGTGCTCTTAGGCAAGCTGGTGGTGCTGGATCGTAACTGGGAACCCTACAGCGCCGATCAGCAACTAGCAGGGCGCATCAACACGATCAGCGTAATGGTTGCCGATGTGCCTTCCAGTAATCAAGGCGACACTATCCAAGCGCCCGGCAAAACATGGATTGTGGAGGAAGTGCTTGAGGATGACGGCCATGTACGTCGCCTTTGGGTGACGTAGGAGGAGGTTATGCCGAATCTACAGTTTGATATACGCCAGCTGCAGGCGCTGCGTAATCGCTACGACCCTAAAATTGTCGATAAGGCACTTGACCGCAGTGTCAACGGATCGACACGCAAAGCGGCCACGTTTATCAGTCGCTACACGCGGGATATTTACGACATTAGCGCCGGTGACATTCGTCGCCGTATGCAGATACAGCGCGTTAACCGAGATGCATCTCGGGCGATTCTCTACACTGGGCGCCGTTTGCCACTTGCGCAGTTCAAACCGCGTGGGCGTTGGGTGCCGGTGAGCAGTGGCCGAAAGGTGCAGTCTGGCCCCCGCAAAGGTCGGGTTGCCCGCCGTCGTGGCGTGACGGTGCGTATCCGCAAGGATAACGGCAGGCAGCTAGTACAAGGCGGCTGGCACGCCAAAGGGCATATTCTGCGACGTCGAGACAAGGCAGATAACCAGAGTGATCCGCTCATGCGGTTTGGGCCGTCAATCCCTGAAATGGTCGGCAATCAACGTGTTATGGATGCCGCACAAGACATGGTAAGAGACGACCTGCCCCGGCAATTTAGCCAGCAAATGGACTACCTGCTAAGCCGTGAGGCCGCGAAAAAATGAACCAATACGACATTATCGATCAACTGATTGAACGCATACAGGAGCTATGCCCTGAGCTATCCAGCGTGGAAGAGGCGTGGTTTCACACGCCATTAGACGATTACAACGGACAGCTGCCCATGGCATGCCCCTACCTGGTTGCAGAGGCTGCCACCGGCGACGCGGAAACCCTGCGCCCCCGCCAGCGGGTAAAGCTGCGCTACGGCGTGTGGCTGGTCGCGCGTAAAGATGATTTCCGGCTGCGGAAGCAAGAGCTTTACGATGCTCTGTTTGGCTATCAAGCGGGGCCGCGCCACGACCCGTTGCAGTTCCACAGCGGCAAAGTCGAAGACATTAAAGGCTCTATCGTGTGGTGGATCTCTTATTGGGAGACCGATACCCACATGGTCAGCACCCCCGCTTAACCCAGGAGTTAATCCCATGCCCATTAGATCCGGTGGCAGCTACGTGCTTCGCGGAGGCGAGCCCGTGCGTGTCGCTCATAGCGGAAGTGGCCAACAGGTAAGCCTACCTAAAGAGCTTCCGCAAGATACCCAAGCGCCTGCTTCCAAGCAGCGTAAATCCCGTAACGAACAAAAGGAGACGGCTCATGCTTCGCACACGCAAGCGGATGCTTCTGGTAGCGCCTGAGCCTAGCTATGGCGTTGGTGCCGACATAGCAGACGCCAAACTGCTGCTAACAACCGAAGTTGACAGTAACCCGTATGAAGGCGACCGGGTAACTCGTGAGCGTCAAAAACAAACTTTTGGCGCTCAGCCTGAAATTAACGTGGCGCCGTATACAACGGTGACAACCACTATCCCATTATCGGGTTCAGGCACGGCAGGCACACCACCCATTTTTGGCATGTTGTTACGGGCCTGTGGTTTGGCTGAGCTCATCGTTGCGAGTGAAAGCGTTACGTATTTGCCCGCCACGGAAGAAGGCGAGAGCTTCTGCGTATGGTTTGTTGAGGATGGGCAAGTACAGAAAGTGCCTGGTGTGCGAGGTACGGTTGAAGCCAACTTTACCGCTAAGCAAGACCCAACGCTTCAGTTCACGCTCACTGGGTTATACAAACGCCCAGAGCAGTTAGCGGAAGCAATTAACAAGCAGCCAGAAGCATTTTCCGAAGAAGTCGCGGTTAACAAGCAAAACACCCCCGGGCGAAATGTGCATGGCTATCAAGGGTGTCTGCAATCGCTGTCACTTAACCTTGGTAACGAAGTGGTCGCGCGCAACCTACCGGGCTGCGAAAACGTGTTAATCACTGACCGTAACGTGACAGGTCAAGTTGAGATCGAAGCGCCCAATATTGCTACCAAAAACTACTTTCAAGCGATTGAAAGCCACCAAGGGGTTACTAAGGACCAAGTGTCTATCAAGCATGGCACCACGCCTGGCAATATTGTTGAAGTTGTCGGTACCAAGGTGCAGCTCTCTACAATTTCGCGTAACGATGCTAGCGGTATCCTGAATTACACCATGAGTACTCGTTACATCGAAGACCAAAGCGATGACGAAGTCGCCATGATTTTCACCTAAAAGGAGCATCGTATATGGCCTTTGTTGTTAAAAAATACGCTACGCATCGGGTACCGGTAGAGATCCACGTGCCCGATGAAGAGCAGCCCAGCACGATCCACGCGACTTGGAAGCTGCTGCCCTTTAGTGATTACCGAGAAACGTCTAAGCAGCTCAATTTGGGCAAGATGGACGATAGTGCCCTGGTAGAGCGTGATCTGATCAGCATGGATGATTTGAAAGATGACAAAGGTAAGCCGCTAGAATTTACCCCCGACTTGCTGGAAGGGTTGATGGAGCTAACGTTTTTTCGCCGCGCCTTGATTAACAGTTGGGTAACCGCTCAGGAATGCGGCCCAGAGGCCCGCGCAAAAAACTAGCCGCCCTTGGCCGCCACTGGGCAGTAGGCGGCCAAGGGGGTTCCTCATCGCTTGAGAGTGACGCGGCTGCCTTTGGAATTGCCCTAGCCACGGTGGAGCGTTACATGGAGCCGGATGAGGTAGAAATATGGCCCGAGCATCTGCAAGCGTGGGAGGTGTACAGCACGTGTGATAACCAGTGGCGGGTAATTACCGGCATTGGCGGTGTTCATTACCAGGGATTAGAGTTGTCCAGCGTCACCACGGCCATGGAGCTGTGTGGCGTAGAAGATCGGCGTGGCTGTATTGCCCAGGTGAGAGTGATTGAGGGCGGGGCACGTGAGGTATTGAATAGATAACATTATTAAGCCCTTGGCCTGATAGCAGAAGCTAGCAGACCAAGGGACCATGTTAGATGCTGTTGCTTAAGTGCCTATGCAAGCTGTTCTCAAGTTCGCCAGTACTAACGCATCTATCGGCACGCATTGTCTGAGGTATATTGTTCAGCACATCGCGAATCATAAAGGTACCGCTTCCAAACACATTAGGCTGAACATTGGCGCCACTGCTGGTTTCCCTGACTAGCACATTAATATTGGCTACCACTGTTTGATCAAACATTACATGCATGTCACCAGGGCTAATTACGCCACAATCAACCTGTGTATAGCTAGATCCTAGGCTGTAGTCTGAGCCGATAATTCCTGAATCTTTCTCAATATTTTTAATAGGAATATTGTTGATGGCGAACCAATCAACGGTTGCTTCCCAAACTTTATCAAAATCAGCATTGTAGATCTGAGAGTAGTTTTTCTCTTGGTCAGATGGAGGCTGATATGAGGGCCCAGCACAGCCTGCTAAGAGCATTGCTGAAACAGCTGTCAATATGACTTTGTTTCTCATTTATGTTCCCTTTTTTTAAGTTAAGTGCGCTTTGCGTTGCCAATAATGAATTATTTGATTAGTGAAATCTAGAAAGTTATTAGAAAGCCGACGTAAAAATCGGCATAACTTTGAAGCTAATAATCCAGCACGCTTAAGCGTGTTTTTTTACGCCCGTTATTTGAGGTATTTCTATGTCGCGCGAAATGCAGACCCGGTTTGTTATTAATGGCGACGCCAGCGGAGGCATTCGCGTCATGCGTCAAATGCGTGATGAAGTCACGGGTTTGGGCAAAGAGCTGGATAATAGCGGCCAGCGCTCTCAGAAATTCGGTAAAGACGTTCAAGACACTAGCCATCAAATTGCGTTTCTAAAGAACACAGCACTAAGCGCTGGTGTGGCGCTGGCGAGCATGTTCACTGCGCGCAATGTGATTGGTACCGCTGATGAGTACTCGCAAATGGCGTCCCGAATTCGGCTGGTGACTGAATCGACGCTCGAGTACGACATGGTGCAGCAGCGAATGATGCAGACCGCCCGCAACACCTACAAGCCACTGATGGATATTTCAGAGCTGTTCGTCAATACCGTGCGGCCTCTGAAAGAAGTTGGTTTTGCCACGCGGGATGTGCTGGATCTAACCGAAGCACTTTCGGCGGGGATGGTTATTAGCGGTACCAAAACGCAAGACTCGACCTCACTGATCGACCAGTTCGGCAAGGCGATGATCGCCGGCAAGTTGCAGGGCGACGCCTACAACGCGGTGATTCAGAACGCGCCGCGCTTGCAGCAAGCGCTGGCGGAAGGGCTGGGGGTAACCACGCGTGAACTCAACGAAATGGCAACTGCCGGAAAGTTGACGGCAAACGTTGTGATGCCCGCCTTGACAGGTCAGGTGGCGACCATGGTCGAGGAGCTGGAGCGCATGCCCACCTCGGTTGAAGATGCCAGGGTGGTGTTTAATAACGCCTGGATGCAGTACATCGGCCAAGCGAACGAAGCGCATTCAGCCACCGGCGTGTTAGCGGCGGGCATTGAATTAGCTGCCGATAACATCGAAACCCTGGCGGAAGTAGGCATGGCGGCGGGCGTTATTTTAGCGGGCCGTGGCGTGCAAGCCATGGGGTCGTACGCAGCCGCTGTTGTGAAACGTACTGAATCTGAGCGCATGGCAGCTGCAGCCACTAAGCGCCGCGCTGAACTTGATCAAGCGGCCATTATGCAAGCCCAGCGCAGGGAAGCTGCAGAGCGGGCACAAGCTGCCCTTGAGGCTCAGCGGGCTCAGCAGCGTGCTGTGAATGAGCGCACTGAAGCCACGCAAGATGTACAGCGCCTCCAGCGTCTGAATGCGCAACTGGCTGCAGAAAAGGCGTTAGCTGCGCAGCGCCTACAAAATCAGACAAGTGCTGCGGGAAGAATGCAGGTTCAGGGCAGGATTGCACAGCTAAACAGCACCGAACTGGCTACCACTAACCAACTCACTGCTGCAAATGCCCGTTTGGCACAGGCCAAAGCAACAGAGTTGTCCGCTACACGCATGGCTATACTTGCTAAGATCGAATACACGAGAGCAACAGCCTCTGCGACAACTGCGACTGTGGCACAAAGTGTTGCCGCCCGTGCGTCTGCTGTGGCGCATGGCTCGATGGCTGTAGCGACGCGCGGTGCCAGTGCAGCAATGGCATTAATGGGGGGTCCTGCAGGCGTCGCGCTATTGGCGACTTACGGGCTTTCTCGGCTTGTCATGGGTATGACAGAGACCTCACGCGAGGCCAAAGCTACTAGGCAAAGTATTTCAGATCTCTCAACGTCAGCAGATGACGCCGTTGCATCTTTTGAAAAACTGACACTTGCGCAGCGCAATATGACGATGCAAAACATCGCCAGTGAAATTGAGGATCAGGAAGCGCAGATGCGCCGTTCATTGGGCCGTATCTATACGCTTACACAAAGCTTTGCGATACCACGAGGTCTTGATAGCTACAAGAATTTACGCACCGCTATTGATGAGGTTCGGGACGGTATTCGTGAAGCGGGAACATTGGCTGAGCTAGTTAAAGATAACTTTATAGTTCCTGACTCGCATATCAATACAGTCAATGGCTTAGCGGCTGGTTACGATACATCAGCACAATCCGCCGATGGGCTAGCAGAACGACAGCGACACCTTGAAGGTGCCTTCACCTCGACCACCAGCAGCATCGACGCCCAGACAAGGGCGATGGAAGGTAATCGCTCGGCGGCTAATGACTACCTAAAGCGCGTCAATGAATCCATTGCACAAATGATGGATCCAAGCAATGAGGGGCGTGCGCGCCGCTGGATTGCTTCCCAAGATGGCGGTGTGCCACCAGAAATTGCCACCGCTATTGTCGAAGCTGAGCGTTTCCGAGACCAGTGGGAAGCCGATCAAGAAGCCCGTCGCAAAGCAGAGCAGGAGGCCAGCGCAGCTGCCCGCAAGGGCGAGCAAATGGCCGCTTCTGCGCTTCGCGAACGTCAACGGGAAATGGAACGTGTTCAGGGGCTTTATGATGGCCAACTGGAAACACTGCAACGTGATATAGCCCTTCATGGTGAAATTGGTGAAGTTGCCAAGCTGCGTTATGAACTTGAGCGCGGCAATTTGCGCGACCTCAATCAAGCGCAGGCAGACAACCTGCTGCAGTTGCGCGAAGAGCTTTCGCTGCTGGAACGACGCTCATCGCTGATTAATACCTACGTGCCCGATCTTGAGCGCCTGAAAACGCTGCAGCGCGACTCGATGGCGATTGAGATGCTAGATCCTGGCCTTGGCAATTTGGCCGCTAAGCAGCTGGAGCGAGAGCTGGGCAACGTGGCCACGCGTGGTTTGCAGGTGCCAACATCACTAGATGCGTCAGTTTCCGGCCCGTTTGGTGAAGCCGCTCGCATGTCACAAGAGCGTGACCGTTATCGAGAGCAATATCAGCAGCGGCTTGAGGATCTGCGAGAGTTTAAAAAAGAAGAGTACGGCGTGCAGTCTGAGGCTCAGAGGGCGCTTGCTGAGTTGCAGAGGAAAAACGCGGACGCTGAAGCGCATTATGATCGTCAGATTCGTCAGGCACGTTTAGCGGGTAACGCAGCCATGTATGGCGATCTAGCCGGTTTGGCTAAAACATTTGTTGGTGAGCAGTCGTCAGTCTACCAGGGTTTATTTGCAGTACAGAAAGCCTATTCGTTAGCCAGCACGTTGGTGTCTAGCTATGACGCAATATCCCAGGCGTGGGCGAGTGCGCCTTTCCCCGGCAATATTCCTATCGTTGCTAAAACCGTGATGGAAACCGGCACGTTGCAAGCAGCCTTACAGGCAGTTCAGCCTGTAGGTATGTCGCATGCTGGTGTTGATCGGATACCCAAAGAAGGCACTTGGCTGTTGGATCAGGGCCAACGCGTCATGATGAGCCAGCAGGCCGATGAGTTGGACCGCTTTCTTTCCCGAGAGAAGCGGGCTGTTTCCAATAATGTGTCGAATAGTAAGAGCCAGGTGTTGCAGCTCTCGGTGCCGGTGACAGTTCAAGCAGCGCCGGGTATGTCAGATAACGATGCAGCCCGGCAAGGGCAGCAAATTGGCGATGCCGTTGAAACCAAGGTTATCCAAGTACTGCAGCGTGAACGGCGCTACGGTGGCTTGCTGTACACGGGGTAAGCATGAGTTATCAAACACTGCCGGCGATTCCGCCGGACTTCAGTTCAGAGCCTCAGCCGGTAGCTAACGTTGACGTTGTTCAGTTCGGTGACGGTTACAGCCAGCGGCGACCCAGTGGCATCAATTATAAACGAACCGATTGGGCCTTGAATTGGACGCTTCTGGAGCGTGACGAATACGACACGTTGTATGAGTTCCTGAACACTCGGCTCAACTTGATCCCTTTCTGGTGGACGCCACCCTGGGAGTCTCAGCCCCGGCGTTACATTTGCACCGAACTATCAGGAGCGCGGCCTACATCGGCGCGTCACGCGAACATCACCGCCGCCTTCAAAGAGGATCTGAATCCATGAGTGGCATCATTGCACGTGAAACGCAGCAGCTGACGCAGGATGCGATTGTGCCGCTCTTTGAATTGGATTGCAGGCGCTACGGAGAGGGGTTTCTTAGGTTTTGCCTTGAGCCTGTTAACGGTGGGCCTGCAGTGTTTAACGGGTACCAATACCAACCAATGCCGATTAAGGCAGAGGGGTTTTCGTGGAGTGGACAAGGCGCCGCTGCCCGCCCGATGTTAACCATCACCGCTATGGATCTGGCTTTTCTCAGCCTAGTGTTGAGTGCCGATGATTTAATCGGAGTGCCTGTGGTGAGGCGGCGAACGTATCGTAAGCATCTGGATGATGGTAGCGATCCAGATCCCGAAGCGATGTTCCCCGAAGATCATTATGTGATTGAGCGTAAGCAAGCACAGAACCGAACAACGATCACATTTGAGCTCTCTGTTGATATGGATCAAGAGGGGAAGAAAGTGCCAGCCCGTCAGGTGCTTCGGACATGCACCCACCGCTACCGCTGGTGGGACGGCAGCCAGTACCGCTATGAGGGCGTGACCTGCCCCTACGCGGGCACTGGCGAATGGGGGCCCAGCGGAAGCGCTGCAGCCCCTGGTGACGACAAGTGCGGCAAGGGGCTGAGTGATTGCCGCTTGCGCTTTGGGCAAAACGGCGTGTTGCCAACCCGCGCCTTTCCTGGTGTTGGCCGAGTCTAAAAAGGAATACTGCTATGCAATCGCAGAATTACAAAGTTGATGAAAAAGGCGCTGTTGTTCTTTCTGAGGCTTTTATTACTCGCCTTTTGATTGATCCTGTTGGCGACGTTGAATCGTCTCGAAAATGTCTGATGAGACTACCGTTGGGAGCTCCTCGCCTGGAAAAACCTTCTGAAAAATAAGCTGTGGAATGTCATCACCCATTTCCCCGTCACGCTGACAGGCGATGACTGCTCCACCTAAAAAAGCTTTAGCGGTGTCACTATCTGTCTGTTTCATAAACATTCCCATGAACACCAAGGTTTGGATGATTTGGTTCAGGTGGTCGGGTTGCTGCGACATATCGAAATCCTCTTGTTTATTTAAGACGGCTTAGCATTGCTTATAGACGAATTCTTATCAAATTTAATTGGCGGAGGTGGCTGGTGTTTAATCAATACGCTGAAGGCATCCGCGCCGGCGCATTAGCCACTTACCCCAATGAGGCGGTGTGGCTCATCACTGCCCAGGGCTGCCAGCAGGTCGAGAACGTGGCCACTGATCCAACCGCTACGTTTCGCGTGGGCAAGTTGGAGATGGTCAAAGCGCAATCGGCAGGTCTGCTGGCGGTGGTGCACAGCCACCCGGATTATCCCGACTGCCCGAGTGAGGCTGATATGCGTGGGCAAATCAGCAGCGGCGTGCCGTGGGGTATCGTGGCCACCGATGGCGAGCAGACAACGCCGATACGTTGGTGGGGGCATAACGAACGTCCGCCACTGATCGGGCGGGGGTTTGTTCATGGCATTGCGGATTGCTACGGATTGATACGCGACTACTACGCAGAAAGCCACAGCGTCACGCTGCCTGAGTACCCACGTTCTTGGGAGTGGTGGCGTAACGGCCAGGATCTTTACCGTGATGGCTTCGCTGAGGCGGGCTTTCGCATGATTGAACAGAGCGAGGCGCGCCCTGGTGACATGTGGCTAGCCCAACTGCGCAGCCCAGTGCCTAGCCACGGTGGCATCGTATTGGAGCGGGGGTTAGCACTGCACCACCCCTGCGGCAAGCTCCCGGTAGATCCATCACGACTTTCAGTGCGTGAGCCTATTGGCCGCTGGCTGCCGTATATCACTCATTGGTGTCGACATAGCGAGTTAGATAGATGATTGAATGTCACTTGCACGGTTCCCTAAAGGCTCGCTTCGGCGGGCCTTTTTCATTGGCGGCGCGTGATACCGCTGAAGTGGTGCGCGCCTTATGTGCCCAGTTAGTAGGGCTTCGTGACGCATTAGCACAAGGGCAGTGGCAAGTGGTGCGGGGCAGTATTGAAAAAGGTACTGCATTGGATGAGCAGGCCTTGACGCTGGCGTTAGGAAAGCAGGATGCATTGCACCTGATGCCAGCGATTGAGGGCGCAGGTAGTGATGGTGTGGGCAAGGTGCTAGCAGGCGCTGCAATTATAGGTGCCAGCTTTCTAGTGCCAGGTGCGGGTGTATTTGGTGCTGGAATTATCACAAAAGGGGGATTGGCTACCTTTGGTACCGCGCTGGCGTTGGGTGGTGTTTCTACAATGCTCGCCCCATCACCTAGCAGCAATTACAGCGAGCGAGAGACGCCGGACCAGCGCCCATCATTTTTATTTAATGGGCCAGTAAATACGTCAACGCAAGGGCTCCCGGTGCCGCTGATCTATGGTCGTGTGCTCGTGGGGAGTGTCGTTGTTAGTGCGGGTATGTCCGCTGAGGAATTGGATGCATGAAACAGTTAATTGAAGGTGCTGGCGGCGGTGGTAAGGGCAGCGGCGGTGGTAGCCAACGTACACCCCAAGAAGCGCCGAACACTTTGCGTGCAACATCCAAGGCCCGCATTATTGACTTGCTAGGTGAAGGCCCGATTGGCGGCTTAGTCAACGGTATGCAGTCAATCTATTTCGATGGCACGCCATTGCAGGCGGCAAATGGCGACTGGAACTTTGAAGGCGTTACGGTGCATACCCGCAACGGAGAGCCCGACCAAGCACACATACCGGGATTCCCTGCTGTTGAATCGACCACTGAAGTATCTGCGCAAGTAAAGCAAGGGTCACCAGTTATCCGCACCATTAATACGCCGGGTGTCGATGCTGTTCGCGTGACCATACAACTGCCAGCGCTCAGCTATCAGAATGTTGATAATGGTGACTTGTTGGGTACGACTGTTGAGCTCGCGATTGATGTTCGATTGGAGAATGGCAGCTGGCAAGAAAAACGGCGGGATACGATTGAGGGTAAAACCACTAGTCCTTACCAGCGTAGCTATCGTATTGAGCTAGACGGGGCTGGGCCATGGGATGTTCGCCTGCGTCGAATTTCTCACGACGATGACACAGCAACAAAGCAGAATGATACCTATTGGGCGTACTTCACTACCATTACCGATGCGAAGCTGAGCTACCCTGACAGCGCTTTGGTGGGGGTTGAAGTAGATGCCCAGCAATTTGGTAATCAAATTCCGCCACGTGCTTACGAAGTATATGGCCTGGTTGTTCAGGTGCCAGATAACTACGACCCGGAAACGCGCGCCTACTCAGGCTTTTGGGGCGGCAATTTCAAGTTAGCGTGGAGTGATAACCCTGCCTGGTGTTATTACGACGTGGCCATGAAAGTACGCTATGGCGCCGGTTTGCGTAACGTCGATAAATGGGAGCTTTACCGCATCGCTCAGTATTGCGATGAGCTTGTTCCTGACGGCTTTGGTGGCGAAGAGCCTCGCTTTACGTTTAACACTGTTATGGCGGATGAAGTCGACGCCATGCGTGCACTGCATACGCTTGCCAGCGCCTTTCGTGGTATGACGTATTGGGGAACCAATACGGTTATGCCAGTGGCGGATATGCCTAGTGACCCCGTTAAATTGGTGACGCCGGCGAACGTCATTGATGGTGAGTTTGTTTACGAAGGCACAGCCCTTAAAGCCCGCCATTCAGTCGCTCATGTCAGCTACAACGACCCCGATGATCAGTATCAATTAAGCGTTGAAGTTGTCGAGGACTCGGAGGCACTTGAGCAGTTTGGGTATCGGAAGATTGATGTTGATGCCGTAGCGTGCACTAGTCGTGCTCAGGCGCACCGTTTGGGTAAATGGATTTTAGCCAGTGAGCGTGCCGAGACAGAAACCGTCTCTTATCGCTGTAGCGTTGACCATGCGGATGTTCGACCTGGCGACATTATTAAAATCTCTGACCCATCGACAGCCGGCGCGCGTCTCGGTGGTCGCCTAACCGCGACGGGGCTTGATTCACTTACACTAGACCAAGTACCTGAGCAGGCTAACGGAAATAGCTGGTTTATTGATGTGATGTTGCCCAACGGACGTCCAGAGCGTCGGCCCGTTGGGTCATTCAATGGCCCCCAAGTTCAACTATCCCAGCCGTTGTCTGCTGTGCCCGTAAACGGTGCTATGTGGATTTTATCGAGTCAGTCGGTTGAGCCACGCCAATTCCGTGTGCTCGCTAATTCTGAAAGCTCTGATGAAAAAGGGCGCCTTGAATACCACATCACTGCGCTTGAGCATGACCCAACGAAATATGCTCGCATCGAGCTGGGTATTGATCTTGAACTGCCCAGCTACTCGCTGCTGCCCACCGGCCCAGTTGTCGCGCCCTACAGCATTACCGCACAAGCGTTCACCTACCTGGCAGGCGGTACCGAGCACCAGGGCATGACGATCAGTTGGACGCCCAGCGACGATCCACGCGTCTTGCGCTACATCGTCGAAGTGCAAGGCCCTAGCGACCTGCGCTGGAGAACTGTCTATACGGAAAGTGGGACCAGTATTGACCTACGCGATGTAGAGCCTGGGCAGTGGATGATTAGGGTGCGAGGTGTGACGGGGATTGGTACCGCTTCGCCCTGGGCTGCACTGACCACGAATATCACAGGTCTGTTGTTACCTGTGCCGCCCGACAGCGTCGATATTGAAGTTGGCACATTTAGCGTTACTCTGCGCCCCAAAGGGCAGTACCCTGGCCAAGTGTGGGAGTTTTGGCGCAGTCAGGTGGCGTTAGAGACGGCCATGATCGAAAGCAACGCCATCAATATTGGCGTGGCCACGGTACTTACTGACACGGGCCTGAAGTCGGCGACTACGTATTACTACTACGTGCGCGGCGTGAACGTTTACGGCGTATCGAGCTGGTTTCCCGTGCAAGCGACCACTGCAGAAGATTTCGACGACATTCTGGGTGCTGTGGATAAGGATCTACGCAAGCCAGGCGGCATCGTTGATCAGTTCGAAAATGACGTTAACAACGTTAACGATGCTATCAGTAGTGTCAGCGAGGATGTGGACGCTGCACAGCAATCAGCAACTCAGGCGATTGCTGATGCTCAGGCAGCGTTGGACGCTGCAGTGTCCGCTGGAAACGGGGTAGATGCGGCCCAAGCAACTGCTGATAATGCACTGAATGACGCCCGGGAAGCATTGGATTTAGCGCAAGCGAATGCGGTAGCGGTAACCGCTGCGCAAGCCACTGCGGATCAAGCAGATACTGATGCCAAAGGCGCCCAATTAGCAGCGAGTGATGCGTTAGCTGAAGCTCAGGCAGCCCTTGCTGAGGCTCAGGCGAATGGCGTGGGTGTAGATGCCGCCCAGGCAGCCGCCGACCAAGCGGCCGTTGATGCACAAACGGCAATGGATGTTGCCAGTGGTGCGGGCAGCAGTGCACTCGCTGCACAACAAACCGCGAGTGACGCCATTACTCGGGCTCAAAAAGCGCTCGACGATTTAGACCTTGTCGCACTGGAGCAGCAAATTCAGACCGCCAGCCTGCAGGCTCAGGTGGCGCTGAGCAATGCGGTCATGGATGTAGAAAGCGTCGTGCGTGTGGGCGAAGAGCAGGCGTTAGCCCAGCGTATTGCTACGCTGCGCGCAGAACTGGAGACCGCCAGCGCGTCGCTGACGGAACGGCTTACCACGTTGGCGACCACCACAGAAGCGATTGCCGCCTCTCTGACACAGCTACGCACTGAATACGATGACACGACTGCTGCGTTTGATCAGCAAATCACGTTGTTGTCAGACACGGCGCAATCGCTGAGCAGTAGTATCACGGGATTACGTACAGAGTATGAAGGTGCCATTGCGGATATTCGGCAGCAGCTCACGACCCTGTCAGACGACACACAAGCCCTCGCTACCGCTAACCAGGCATTACGTAGCGAGTTCGAAGATAACGCGGCATCGATAGGTAATACGTTAACGACACTCGTTAATGATCAGCAATCGTTGGCCAGTGACGTTAGCCAGTACCAAGCCGCCACCGACGGGCGGTTGGCAACTGCTGAGGACAGTTTGACGGTTCTGGCTGACGATACCCAAGCGCTCACCCAGCAGGCTAACGCTCTACGCTCGGACGTGGATGAAAATACCGCGACGGCAAGCGAGAACACGCAAACGATCGCGCTGAATGAACTAGCCCAAGCGGTTTACAACGCATCATTGCAAGCCCAGAACGCCTTGGGTAACGCCATTGTTGATGTCGAAAACGTGGTGCGTACTGACGAAGAGCAGTCGTTAGCCCAACGGATTATCGAGTTATCGGCGGTATTCGGTGACAACAAAGCGACCGTTGATCAGCAACTAACAGCGTTAACGAATGCCAATCAAGCGCTATCCAGTGCGCTTAACACACTGCGTAGCGAATACGACGACAGCAGCGTTGAGGTTAGCCAGAGCATTACCGCACTGGTAAACCAAACCCAGTCGATAGGGCAGACGTTGGACAGCCTGAGCGCGGCTTATAACGATTCTACGGCGGATTTTGAGCAGCGGATCACGACGCTGGCTGATGATACGCAAGCGCTGGCGGCCACCTCATCTCAGCTGCAGTCGGCATTGGATGGCGTTAATGCGAGGGTAGCGACGGAAGAAACCACCAGGGCGTCGGAAGATGCCGCTCTTGCAAGTGCTAACCAGGCATTACGCAGCGAGTTCGAAGATAACGCGGCATCAGTAGGTAACACGTTAACGACACTCGCTAATGATCAGCAATCGTTGGCCAGTGACGTTAGTCAGTACCAAGCCGCGACGGATGGGCGGTTGGCCACCGCTGAGGACAGTTTGACGGTTCTGGCTGACGATACGCAGGCGCTCACCCAGCAGGCCAACGCGTTGCGTTCGGACGTGGATGACAATACCGCGACGGCAAGCGAGAACACGCAAACGATCGCGCTGAATGAACTAGCCCAAGCGGTTTACAACGCATCATTGCAAGCCCAGAACGCCTTGGGTAACGCTATTGTTGACGTTGAAAACGTGGTGCGCACGGATGAAGAACAGTCGTTAGCCCAACGGATTATCGAGTTATCGGCGGTATTCGGTGACAACAAAGCGACCGTTGATCAGCAACTAACAGCGTTGACGAATGCCAACCAAGCGCTATCCAGTGCGCTTAACACGCTGCGCTCGGAATACGACGACAGTAGCGTTGAGGTTAGCCAGAGCATTACCGCACTGGTAAACCAAACCCAGTCGATAGGGCAGACGTTGGACAGCCTGAGTGCCGCTTACAACGATTCTACGGCGGATTTTGAACAGCGGATAACGACACTGGCTGACGACACCCAAGCGCTCACCCAGCAGGCTAACGCTCTACGCTCGGACGTGGATGACAATACCGCGACGGCAAGCGAGAACACGCAAACGATCGCGCTGAATGAGCTAGCCCAGGCCGTTTACAACGCATCACTGCAAGCCCAGAACGCACTGGGCAACGCTATTGTTGACGTTGAAAACGTGGTGCGCATGGATGAAGAACAGTCGTTAGCCCAACGGATTATCGAGTTATCGGCGGTATTCGGTGACAACAAAGCGACCGTTGATCAGCAGCTCACAGCGTTAACGAATGCCAATCAAGCGCTATCCAGTGCGCTTAACACGCTGCGCTCGGAATACGACGACAGTAGCGTTGAGGTTAGCCAGAGCATTACCGCACTGGTAAACCAAACCCAGTCGATAGGGCAGACGTTGGACAGCCTGAGTGCGGCTTATAACGATTCTACGGCGGATTTTGAGCAGCGGATCACGACGCTGGCTGACGATACCCAAGCGCTGGCGGCTACATCGTCTCAGATGCAGTCGGCATTGGATGGCGTTAATGCGAGGGTAGCGACGGAAGAAACCACCAGGGCGTCGGAAGATGCTGCTCTTGCAAGTACTAACCAGGCATTACGTAGCGAGTTCGAAGATAACGCGGCATCGGTAGGTAACACGTTAACGACACTCGCTAATGATCAGCAGTCGTTAGCGAGTGACGTTAGCCAGTACCAAGCCGCCACCGACGAGCGGTTGGCCACCGCTGAGTCCACTATCGTTGCGCTTAGTGATGATCAGCAGGCGTTAGCAGGTCGTATTGATGCGTTTGAGGTCGCTGTTGATGATGAGTTGGCATCCGTTCAACAAGAGTTGTCAGCCGTCTACGATCCTGTGTCTGGGGCCGTCGCCCAGGCCGTTACGACGGTTAATGTCAACGGCGTAAAGGGGGTGATTGGTGTTCAGGTAGCCGGAGAGGAAGCACAAATCATCGGTATCGCCAATCAGTTCGCCATCCTAAATCCAGTCAACAATCAGTTGGTGACCGCGTTTGTGGTGAGTGATGGGCGCGTCATCATGCCCGAAGCCTTTATTGACGCACTAACGATTACAAAGCTTAGAAGTAGCACTGGCAGCTTAGTATTTGAAAACGACAAACTACAAGCTGCTTTCATTGCTGTAGAGCAGCTGGAAGTTCAATGGGCGCAGATAAAGAACGTTTTAATTAAGAACGCTCAGATTGAGAACGCTGCCGTAACTACGCTAAAGCTAGCGGGAAACGCTGTGACTGTACCGGTTGGCGGGCAATCGAATGGCCCTACTCCGCTAACAGGCAGTTGGACTACGGTAATGAACGTACAGTACGACAGCCCAGGGACGTTGGCAGAGGTGACAGCGTCAGCCACCATCGAATTTGCGGGCACTTCAGAAACTGACCGATGCGTTATTGAAATGAAGGTCTATACGCCTGGAACCGATGATTTTGGAAGTTTTAATGACCCCTTATGGGAGTCGGTAGTGTGGGCAACCAATACGATTGTTACATCATCAGGAGTGAGCGTTGGGGCTCAATGGAACGTCCCAGGTAAAGTTTTTATGAGGACGATACCAGCAAATGTGACATCGGTCGCTTTTGCTATTCGTGATACATCAGGGAAAAACAAAGCAACTGCCTATGGTCGAAATATGACTGTAAAAGGTATTAAACGCTAAGAAGGAGGCCACATGGCCACACCCACGAACTATGATCAAACAAACGAATGGCTTGCTGAAGTTGGGCGGCTCGCTCAAGACCTAGCCAATGTATTAAAGGGCGGCATTAACGTTGGCCAGAGTGGCACGCTTGGCAATTTGGCGCTGATTGATGACCTATCTAGTGCGCCGATTGGCAACTTATCGGCGCTACAAACCGCGCTGCAGATTGTCAATGTAGCGGGGCGTGAAACCACTGGCAGCGGGCGATTACTAACCGAAGGCAAGTACGGCATTGGTCCTACATACGAAAATTACACTTCAAGTGAATTGTTACCTAACGGAACTAACTATCCTGGTGGCGGGATTTATACCTACGGCAATGGTGTCACCGTTTCGGACAGGCCTACAGGTGTATCCACCCAAGGTGTCGTTGCAGTGTTTGGCACTGCATACAGAAATTATCGCCTAGTTTTTCCCGACTCTGGCAATGTGCATTACGCCAGGATAAGAGATGGAAATGTATCAGGTTGGCGCTATTTTCTAGATTCTGCGAACACCACTGTTGATTCAAACGGATTTATCAAATCTGCGTCCCCCATTTTTCGTTTAGCCAACACGTCAGCTGTAGCGCTGAACGAGGAACAAGGCTTTATGTCAGCTGGATCGGGCGCTGCTAATGTCGAAGCAGAGGGGGTTATGGCGACTCACGATGACGTTGGCGTCTACACCATTAACGGATCACTGGGGTTCGCCACTGAGGGCTGGACAATAGAGATCCCGCAGGATGCAAACGGCAATCGTCTCTGCTTTATAGAAACAGAGCAGGCAGAGGATGGGACGATCACCGTACGCACGTTTAGCCGTCGTTTTGACTTTGACGCGGTTGCTGTTGTTGCGGGCGACCCTATGGATATACCCGACGACCGCTGGATTGACCTGCGTTTGAGTATGCCGGAACCGGGGCAAGCTGAACCCACCGACGCCGCGTAAGCGGTTTTTTTGTGCCTAAAAAAAGGATTACCCAATGTCTGAATTTCCAAATATCGACAAGCTGAACGATGCCGCCCGTGATGCGCGTGAAAAAATGGACGCCGCGCTACAGAAAGAACTGCCGCCGGGAGTTGAGGTAGCCATTAAATCAGGCCCCGAGTTCGTTGGCCGATATGAAGTGCAGGAGTATCCACGGCACTCGTTTGGCCAAGTGGTCGTGAAAAACGTGGAGAGCGGCGTAGAGCGTCGAGTGGGGTATCAGCAGGTGAAGTTTGCGTATCTAGAGCGCTGATCGGCGTGAAAAGTGAGCTGGTCACTGAGTTTAGGCTGACGGACTGGAAAGAAGACGAGGCCATGGGCTTTTTTTATCGAGGCATTTCCATCGATGGACCGCCGTGCAGGGTGCTAGAAGCACTATAAACGGCAGATAGGAGAGAATACGGCTAGGTCTGCATGTTAGGCGGAGATGCTGCTGATCACTGAGTTTTACTTCGTCTCGCGAAAGCTGGCATGATATGATGAACAGTAGGTTTAACCAGATTTGAGTGGAGTGCTCTTGTATATGAATCCCTATAGCAGTTTGCCAGAAAAGGCATTTTGGAAAAAAGCTGTGGCTAGCAAATCAATGTTTGATATTTCGGATCTATGGGATCCTAAGTTCAATATAGTTACGAACAGCAAGGTTACAACTTTTGGGTCATGTTTTGCACAGCATATAGGAAATGCATTAAAGTCAAGAGGGTTTAATTGGTTGATAACTGAGTTACCACCCGGAGGACTTTCTTCAGAAAATAGGAAAAAATTTAACTATGAGATTTTCTCAGCTCGAACAGGTAATATTTATACCACTTCTCTTCTTAGGCAGTGGGTCGAGTGGGCTTTAGGGGAGAAGAGTATCCCTGATGAAGTGTGGGAAAAAGAAGGTAGATATTATGATCCTTTTAGACCTGTAGTTGAACCGGGCGGTTTTGCTAGTATCGACGAACTTAGGAAGTCTCAAATGGAGACAGTCTTAGCGTTTCGCGAATCTATCAAGCAATCAACTTTCTTCGTTTTTACTTTAGGTTTAACTGAGAGTTGGTTTAATTCCAAAAATGGTTATGAATATCCTATGTGCCCTGGTACGGCAGCCGGTGAATATATAGAAGGTGAGCACGTTTTTAAGAATCAGCAATTTGGTGATGTAATAAAAAATTTAAATATAGCCATGAATTTAATGCGTAAAGAAAATCCCAGGATTAAGTTTATACTGACAGTTTCCCCAGTGCCACTAACAGCAACTAATTCAGATAATAATGTTCTTATAGCAACTATGGAATCAAAGTCTATTCTCCGGGCTGTTGCTGGTCAAGCCGCAAGAAATCAAAAGAGCGTTGATTATTTTCCCTCTTATGAAATTATTAACAGTCCAGTCTTCAAAGGAATGTTTTTTGAGCCTAATCAAAGAAGTGTAAACCCAGTAGGTGTTAATTTTGTTATGGATCACTTCTTTTCTTGCCTCGAATCTAAGTTTGGCAGCCAAGTGGCAAAAAAATTAAAAGCTAGTAAAGCCAAAAGTAGCAAGGTATCTGATGCTGTTTGTGAAGAAGAGCTCCTTAACGCATTTGGGTGATTTTGATATGAAAATATGTGTGATTGGAAATAGCCATGTTGGCGCATTGAAAAGAGCTTGGAAATCAATGCCTGATCGTCATTCATCTGCAACTATAACTTTTTTTGCCTCTAGGGGAAAAAGTCTGGAAGGACTGGTTGCTGATGGTGGAAAGTTGATTCCTGAAACTGAGGCGCTTAAAAAATCCTTAGAATTTACTTCAGGTGGGAAGCAATTAATTGATCCTGATGAATATGATATTTTTCTAGTCTATGGGCTGAGTGCTAGGGGATTGTTTATAAGTCCAAAGAGGCATTACTCGTTTGCTGTTCTAAAACAAGCTGCTTTTGATCATGTGGATGGAACTCTATCTTTTAATTTAGTTAGGAAAATTAGGGAACTGACTGAAAAAACAGTTTTTGTTGGCCACAATCCACTTGGTGCTTTTAGGGGAGTAGAGTTTAAAGTAGTTGAACCGGAAGCGTATCTCTTTGGATTAGAAGTGGCGAATGATTTTGTTTATTCAAGCATTGACTCCGAGCTAGTGGCGCAACCGTCATATACAATTGTTAGCGGTAGATTTACTCACCCTTCGTTTTCTAAAGGGAGTAAGCGGCTTTCAATAGGGGATAAATTTGATGATGAAACTCATCCGGAAAATGACTATGGTCACATGAATGATGAGTTTGGAGCTGCCTGGCTAACGTCTTTTTTAGATAATTATTGTAAGTTATAGACTCTTTTTTGTTGAGTGTGAGTTTGCCCCCTGAGAGCTGAGCTAAGGTATAACCTTCACGACGACAGAAGGTGCAGTTTGGGGGGGCATCCAGTGAAAATCAGAATTCCTATGGGCGGCCTCCTTTTCCCCAGGTCCCGTATTATGGGACGTTCATCAGCGCAACGATGTCATCTTTAGGTATAGCTAGCCCATTGCCCATGAATGTATGAGTAAGATTGAACTTACCATCATCTGATAGTAAATATGCCCAGAGCGTTGCACAGTAGGTATCAAAGTTTGAAATTTTTCCTTTGAACTTGACTACGACGGGTTTCAGCCGCTCCTCGATGATTCCCCTCAGGTCGTCGGCTAACTCTTCGTTCCCATAAAAGTTGGAAGACAATAGCGCCTCTGGAACCCGATAGTTAATTCCGCTTGGGCTAGAGCTGGCAGCGGTGAACGTGTTCCATGCGTAGGGGCCGCACATTTCGGCGGTGGAGCCTTCGTCCTCGCTGCGAAGATTTACGACTTTCCTAAACTCCTGCTTTGCAGCCAATTGCTTCTCAGGAGGGAGCCAATCGCTGATTTTGTCTAGAAAGCGCTCCACAGCTTGCGATGAGCCAAGTAGTCCTTCATCAAACCATGAAGGGCAGCCAGAGTAGCTTGTCGAATGGTAGTAACAAGCGTGGGTAATGTCGGCACGAGGGGAAGCTTTCAGCAGGTAGTGCATCACAAATAGGAGATTTGGCACATCAATTTCAGAAGGAAACTCTGCGATTTCTCGCGCTTGGGGCTCTCTAAGAGCTCTGTCGATTTTCTCAGTGGATACCGCATATATTTCAGAGAGAGATTTGATAGCATCTTCTCTGTGATCACAGCTCGGGATAAAACTCATCGTAGGCGCCCAGCTTAATCAACGAAATGAATCTCATAGCATATCAGGCTAAGCGCGGATAACCAGCGCGGCTTACGGGTCGTCAGTGACTGAAACGCCTCTGGAGTTGCAGACACAAAAAAAGCACCCAAGGGGTGCTTTTAATGTTGACTAAAAAACCGACTAGGATATGCCTAATGTGGGCTATATCGTGACCATTTTCAGAAGTTGCTCGAAGCTAAGTTGCTGAAAACAATCAAGTAATTGGTGCGGATGGGGAGACTCGAACTCCCACACCTTACGGCACTAGAACCTAAATCTAGCGTGTCTACCAATTCCACCACATCCGCTGAAGACGAGGCGTATATTAACAGCATTCGTATTAATGTCAACGATGTGTCATCAAAATTGTTAATTAAACCAGTCTGGGGGAAGTATGTATGTGACGCGGTTAGTGCATTGTGTAAGCACATGGGCCAAAAAGGGGCTGCCAGGCTACTGCGCGTTTTGCCTTTCTCCCGGGCAAACCAGTGGTGGTTGGTGTCAGGAGTGTTTTGAACAGTTGCCGTGGAATGTGAATGCTTGCTGGCAGTGTAAAGAGCCTTTGGATGTTGGGGACATAGCATCCGTTCAATCTGTTTGTGTCCACTGTCGAGAGAACCCTCCGGCGTTTACCGCCGCAACGGCGGAGCTTTTATTTGAAGGGCCGGTACGTGATCTGGTACATGATTTTAAATTTAATGCATCGCCCCGTGCGGGCATGTTGCTGGTAGAGCTGATGATGACTAAATCACCTAGCTGTTTGGGAGGAGGTCTCTTGCCTGTGCCGATGCATACTATTCGAGCGCGGCAGCGTGGCTTCAATCAGTCTCACTGGTTGGCTCATCAACTAGGCAAACGGGTCAAATTGCCCGTGTTATCGGCTGAATGTAGTCAGCAGCTGCCTTCTCAACGGACGTTAAGCAGAAGGGAGCGAGCAAGCAATTTAGTAGGCGCCTTTCATATTGAGGGTCCGCTCCCATCACATCTCACGATTATTGACGACGTTGTTACTACTGGCGCGACCTGCCAAGCACTTGCTGAAGAAGCGCTTCGTGCTGGGGCTAAACGTGTCGATATTTGGACAGTTGCTCGAACACCTCTGGTACATAATTGATAGAATGCATGCTTAATTGCACAGGAGCGGTATATGTCACACCCATTTAGCACACTTTCTCCGGACACAGTGATGTCTGCTGCGGAGTCAGTTGGGATTTGGCCGGCTGTCGAGCCGTTTGCACTTAATAGCTATGAAAATCGAGTGCTGATGTTTCGTGACAATGACGGTGAGCGATGGGTTGTGAAATTTTATCGTCCTGGGCGTTGGGCAGATGAGGTCATTCAGGAAGAGCACGATTTTCTTCAAGAGTTGGCTGCTGCTGCTGTGCCCGTTGTTGCGCCCTGGCGGGACCAGCATGGCAAATCACTCCATACTTACCAACAATTTCGCTTCACGCTTTACCCTCAATGTAGTGGTCAAGCGCCTGAGTTAGACAACCCTTCGCATCTTTTTGCATTAGGTAATGCGTTAGGCCGATTACATGCAGTGTCATCACAAACGGCGTTTCAGTATCGGCCAACATTAAAGTGGCAGCACGATATTCATGATGCAGAGGCCCGAGTTATCGAGAGTAGTAGGCTTAGCAAGCATCAGCAACGTGCCTATCACAACGTTGTTCAGAAAATTCTTCGTCATCTTGAAAAGTACCCCATCACCAGTGATCAAATGATTCGAACGCATGGTGATTGTCACTTGGGTAATGTTTTAGGAAGAGATGAAGCATTTACTTTGGTGGATTTTGACGATTGCCTTATGGCACCCGCTATTCAAGATATATGGATGCTGTTACCTGTTGATGATCCAACTGGTTGGAGAGCACAACTAAGTGAAATTGTTGAAGGATATGAAGAAGAGCAAACATTTCCGCAAAAACAGCTGTCGCTAATCGAGCCGTTGCGGGCATATCGCCTTATTCGATACACCGCGTGGCTTGTTTCTCGCTGGGATGATCCAGCGTTTCCTCGTGCGTTTCCATGGCTGGCGGATAGCGGTTATTGGGATCAACACATCCGCCAGCTTGAGCAACAAGTGTTACAACTTGAACAGCCTATTTGGCTAGCATGAAACATTACACCAGTTGTTGAGTATTGACCTCATTGACGATGAGTGACGTAGTTCTAGTCAGGTTGATTGACGGAACGCGGGTTTTCGGCGCTTGTATCAGGGGCAGGGCGATCTGATGGGATAGGATTAGCGACGCCTTCTCCATCAGCCTCTCGTCGAGCAGCATTAATTTCCGCTGAAGGATTATCTTGAGCCTTAATATCGATATTTTCATCGAGTGTAACCACAAATGCTTGGCCTGGCGATATAGTGCAAGACGACTCGTCACAGGCAAGACCGTACTGACCATCTGTTGCATACGCTCCCGCACTAAATGAGCCTGTAAAAATAGCGCTTTCATCGTTGTGTGTTTCGATGCAGGTCGCGTCTTGGGTAGTAATGCGAATGCGACCATTGGTGAGCTGTGCATTCGCCACTAAAACGCAGTATTCAGGTAGCTCATGAGAGGCACCGTCAGCTTGAGTGGGATGAAGTAGGATATCTTCATAACGCGATTGGCTGTCAGTAAAAGCAAACTCTTCGATAACCTCGACACCGACACTAGCACCTTTAGGTAGTGTTAATGTCTGTTCGGCGGCTAGCAAAGGTGTTGCGAATGCAGTTCCCAATAGGGCGGTTAAGAAAAACGGTGCGGATTTGAATGACATAAGGAACTCTCAGATGAGCGCTGCGAATTAAGCTGACTAGTTCGGTTCATGATAGCACAGCTTAAATAGTCTCAAAGGGGGGTGCGCGGCACTCTGCCACAGCAGGGTTAGGTGCGTTAAAATAACGGTATGTGGTGTTTTTTATTGTGCAAAAGTTGTTTCGCGTATATTTTTTGTACATGATTGGCGCACAACTCTCAGCTATTAATAGATAGCAATATTTCGCTATTGATTAAACGCGCTAGTAGTCCAGGCGTTTTTCCAATGGCTAGCACGTACAGTTTCGATGAGGCTTCAAATGACCGACGACATTGCTCAACACTACCGCCACATTATCGCGGCAATTGGCGAAAACCCTGACCGTGAAGGACTGCGCGATACGCCAAAAAGAGCGGCAAAAGCAATGCAGTTCTTGAATGCTGGCTACCAGCAATCACTTGAGGAGATTGTTAATGGTGCGGTGTTTGAGTCACAAACAGATGAAATGGTCCTTGTAAAAGACATTGAGCTGTACTCTATGTGCGAGCACCACCTGCTGCCATTTATTGGCAAATGCCATATTGCCTATCTTCCCAGCGGTAAAGTACTAGGGCTTTCGAAGTTTGCCCGTATTGTTGATATGTACGCTAGGCGCATGCAAATTCAAGAAAATTTGACGCGTGAAATTGCTGAGGCAGTGCAGCAAGTTACGCAATCAAGAGGTGTCGCTGTGGTGATTGAGGCACGCCATCTTTGCATGATGATGCGCGGTGTGGAAAAGCAAAATTCAAGCATGACGTCTTCTGTGATGCTGGGTGGTTTCCGCAGTAACCAAGCAACGCGGCAGGAGTTCTTAACGCTAATCAGTTGAAATATTGGCTGAGAACCTTTGACAGATTTCATGGCAAAGATTTGGTTAAATGCGCGGTTTCGTCTTAGCATGAACAGGTCAATGAGCCCGTGAGGCCAATATTTGGTCAGGAGTCTGTCATGGAAGCGCTGAAAGAAACACAGCTGTATTGCCCGTTTGCCTATATCGATGGTAGCTGGGTAGCCGCCGACAGCGGTGAGCAAATTAATGTCTTAAACCCTGCGACGGGCGAGCCCGTTGGTGATATGCCACGACTGGGCAAAGTTGAAACTGAGCGCGCCATCGATGCAGCAGATGCTGCGTTACCCGCTTGGCGTGCTTTGACAGCCCAAGAACGAGCTGATCTGCTGTTGAAGTGGCATGATCTCATGCTGGAGCATAAGCATGATCTTGCCTTGCTCATGACCTACGAGCAAGGCAAGCCGGTAAAAGAGGCGGAAGGCGAAATTGTTTATGCCGCCAGCTTTTTACGTTGGTTTGCAGAAGAGGCGCGTCGTATCTACGGAGAGACTATTCCCGCTGCTAAATCAAACCAGCGTATCGTGGTGACAAAGCAACCTGTTGGTGTTGTGGGGGCTATTACCCCTTGGAATTTTCCGGCTGCTATGATCACGCGTAAAGCAGGCGCTGCGTTAGCGGCGGGTTGTACAATCGTCGTTAAGCCCGCAAGCCAGACGCCATTTTCTGCAACGGCCCTTGCCATGTTGGCAGAAAGGGCGGGCATTCCCCGTGGTGTGTTCAATGTAGTGCCAGGCCGTGCGGCTGATATTGCCAACGCGCTTACTCAATCTCCCAAAGTGCGCAAAATCACTTTTACGGGCTCTACGGAAGTTGGCCGTAAGCTCATGGCTCAGGCGGCTGAGCATGTACAAAAAATATCACTTGAACTCGGTGGCAATGCCCCCTTTATCGTATTTGAAGATGCAGACCTTGATGCCGCTGTGGAGGGTGCCATGGCTGCGAAATTTCGTAATGCTGGTCAAACATGTGTATGCACTAATCGGTTTTTGGTGCAGTCCAGCGTTATTAACGCCTTCTGTGAGAAGTTGGCGGTTGCTATGAATAGTGAGCTGTACGTAGGTAATGGCACTGAGCCCAATATTAACATTGGTCCTTTGATCGATGGTGACGCGGTCAAAAAGGTGAGCGAGCATGTGCAGGATGCAGTCGATAATGGGGCTGAGTTGCTGCTAGGTGGTCATCCGCATCCGCTAGGTGGAAACTTCTTTACTCCGACGTTGATTAGCTTTGCAACAGATAAGATGAAGGTGGCACACGAAGAAACCTTTGGTCCTCTAGCAGCGGTTTTTCCCTTCGATGAAGAGGAAACTGCTATCGAAATGGCTAATGACACCGAGTATGGTTTAGCCTCCTATTTTTACTCACGAGATCTGGGGCGTGTTTGGCGTGTCGCCGATGCACTTGAGTACGGCATGGTGGGAATTAACACCGGCCTTATTTCTAATGCCGCGGCACCTTTTGGTGGTGTAAAAGCGTCTGGTCTTGGGCGAGAAGGTGGGCATCAAGGTTTGGAAGAGTACCTTGAGACAAAATATCTGTGTATTGATCTAGGTTAAGCGCAGGCGCAAGTAGTACCATTATAGATAGCATAGCCAGCAAATAGGCCCCGTTGGATTTTTCCAACGGGGCCTATTTATAGCTACTCAAGTTATATAGCTAAGTTCATATAGCTAATCGAGTTGCATAACGACTCAGTTGCCGTCTCGTTCTTTTATGATGGCAAGGCGATTAATGGCGGAAGTGGCGCATGCCAGTAAATACCATGGCAATGCCCGCTTCGTTAGCGGCATCAATTACTTCCTGGTCACGCATGGAACCACCGGGTTGAATAACGGCAGTAATACCCGCGGCTGCGGCGGCATCAATACCATCACGGAAAGGGAAGAATGCATCTGACGCCATGACCGAGCCTGGCACTGAAAGGCCTTCATCAGCCGCTTTAATGCCCGCTATTTTCGCTGAGTAAACGCGGCTCATTTGGCCTGCGCCAACGCCCACTGTTTGACCCTCTTTTGCATATACAATCGCATTCGATTTAACGAATTTAGCGACTCGCCAAGCAAAACCTAGATCGCGAAGTTCTTGCTCCGATGGAGCGCGTTCGCTAACCACGGTCAGCTCTTCGCGGGTTACCATGCCCTGATCGCGCTCTTGAACCAAGAGTCCGCCGTTGACACGTTTAAAATCAAAAGCAGGCTGTGTTTCGCCAGGCCAGTGGGCACTCACATCAAGCAGGCGTACATTCTGCTTCTCTGCCACGATGGCAGTTGCCTCATCACTCACGCCAGGTGCAATAATAACTTCAACAAACTGGCGATCAATAATTGCCCGGGCGGTTTCGGCATCTAGCGCCACGTTAAACGCAATAATGCCGCCAAAAGCACTCGTCGGATCGGTAGCGAAGGCTTTTTCATATGCCTCAAGTGCAGTGGTGCCAATGGCTACACCGCAAGGGTTGGCATGCTTGACGATGACACAAGCAGTTTCTTCAAATGCTTTAACGCACTCAAATGCCGCATCTGTGTCAGCCACATTATTAAAGGAAAGTGGCTTACCTTGCAGAGTTTTTGCAGTGGCGACACTGGGTTCGCTTGCTTGGGGATCCACGTAAAAAGCTGCTTGCTGATGCGGGTTTTCTCCGTATCGCATGTCCTGCTTTTTGTCTAATTGCAGGTTGAAGGTGCGAGCAAACGTTGCGTTTTCGCTAGCCACTTTACGGCCAAGGTAATTGGCAATGGCGCCATCATAACCGGCAGTGTGTTCAAATGCCTTCACGGCCAAATCAAAGCGGGTAGCAGCGCTCACTTGACCGTCCTGCGCAGCCAGCTCTCCCAATACCCGTGCATAGTCATCGGCATTTACCACAATGGTGGTAAAGGCGTGATTTTTTGCGCATGCGCGCACCATGGTCGGCCCGCCGATATCGATATTTTCGATGGCGTCTTCCAGTGTGCAGTCTGGGTTGGCGACAGTGGCTGCAAACGGATAAAGATTAACGACCACCATGTCGATGGGAGTAATGTCGTTCTCTGCCATCACTGCATCATCCTGGCCGCGGCGCGCAAGGATTCCACCATGAATTTTGGGGTGCAGTGTTTTTACACGACCATCCATGATTTCAGGAAAACCAGTGTGCTCAGAGACTTCTTTAACAGGAACGGAGTTTTCCTGAAGCAGTCGGAAGGTTCCTCCAGTCGAAAGGAGTTCTACGCCGTGCTGGCTTAAACCGCGGGCGAATTCAACAATGCCGGTTTTATCGGACACGCTCAAAAGGGCGCGACGGACGGGGGTAGCAGTACTATCAGCCATTAGAGTGCTCGTGTGCAGAGTCAAGGAATTAACGTCTAAAATTACAAACAACAACGCCCCTTATGGGGCGTCACCTTCAATCAATCCATAGAGCTTAAGTTTTTTGCGCAATGTGCCACGGTTTAAGCCCAGTACATCCGCGGCTCGAGTTTGGTTACCTTCAGTATGTTCCATTACGCAGCTTAATAGTGGCGCTTCTACTTCGGCCATCACCATCGCGTAGAGGTCAGTTGCTTGGCTGCCATCGAGATGCTCGAAGTAACGGCGTATCGCTGTTTCAACCGCTTCTCTTAGTGGTTGAGGTGGTACGCTCGCGGCGGGGTCCGCCAGAGTGCCTGAAAGGCGGTGAGAGAGCTCGTTCGAAAGCAGGTCGCGTTCAGTCATGCAGCATGGCTTCCTTTAGCTAGCAGACGCCCTGCAGCGTCCTGCGTCATGGCATCATTAATCCAATCAAATTGCGATGCTGGGGTGGCAAGCGCATTAAATTGCTGCTTCAGCAGATAATACTGTTTTTCGTTGAAGCGCGGGTCTTCATTCAAGTACCAACCTAGGTGTTTACGCGCTATGCGAACACCCATTGTATCGCCATAAAACAGATGCAGGGCTTGTAAGTGCTCATTGAGAACGTTTCGGCGCTCATCAAGAGTGGGGGGCGTTAGTAGTTCTCCATGGGCAAGATAGTGTGTAATCTGCTCGAATATCCATGGGTTGCCTTGCGCTCCGCGGCCAATCATTACTGCATCGGCACCTGTATATGACAATACCTCTTTGGCTTTTTGAGGGCTGGTAATATCCCCATTGGCAATAACCGGTATCGTCAGATGCGATTTTATTTCAGCGATAGTGTCGTACTCAGCCCATCCAGTATAGCGCTGCTCTCGATGACGTCCATGTACCGCTAAAGCTTGGATGCCTGCGGATTCCGCGAGTTTTGCAATGCGTAGGCCATTGTTAGCTTCAGCAGACCACCCTGTGCGAATTTTTAAAGTAACCGGAATATCAACGGCCTTAACAACGGCGTCAAGAATTTCAGCTACTAGAGCTTCATCACGCATTAGGGCAGAGCCAGCAGCCTTATTGCAGACCTTTTTGGCTGGGCATCCCATGTTGATATCAATCACCTGAGCGCCTAGTTCGGCGTTAAGACGCGCAGCATTTGCAAGCATTTCAGCATCTCCCCCGGCAATTTGTACAACCCTAGGGGCGGGTTCGCCTTGGTGATCCATGCGAAGCTTGGACTTTCGGGTATGCCAAAGAGCGGGGTCGGCTGTCACCATTTCACCGACCACCCACCCTGCACCTAACCGCCTGCAAAGTTGGCGAAATGGGCGATCGGTAACGCCAGCCATCGGCGCCAAGATAACTTGGTTGGTTAGCTGGTGAGGCCCAATCATTGGTGGCTGAAAGTTTTGTGTGGTCATTATGCTGCGCTGTCGATACAGATAAAAATCGCCGAGTAGGCGTTTCAAGGGGGCGTATGATACGCCTACTCGGCGATGGGGTGAAGGCCGTTGGCTAGATTAAACAGCGCGATAGCCTGATAGGCGAACCCACCCTTCGCGAATTGTGGGCTCCTCCATTATCAAGCCCTGAGCTTCATAGGCTTGTAAGACCTCGTTCGCTTGGTTCGCTAAAATGCCAGACAACGCTATTTGTCCGCCGGGGGCTACATGGCCCGCAATCATTGGGGCTAATTCAACCAAGGGGCCAGCTAAAATATTGGCTGTGACGACTGGGTAGTGGCCTTCGATTAGCTGTTCGGGATAGTAAAGGGACAATTGTGCGTCGCTAATCTGATTGCGCGCTGCGTTATCACGGCTTGCCTGAAGTGCCTGTGGATCTATATCAGTAGCATCGGCGTGGGTTGCCCCTAACTTTAGCGCGGCAATGGCAAGAATACCTGAGCCGCAGCCCACATCCAGGACGGTTTTATCTTCCAGTCCGCCGCTAACCGCAAGGCTATCCAGCCATTCCAGACAAAGAGCCGTCGTGGGGTGGGTGCCAGTGCCAAAGGCAAGACCAGGGTCAAGAATGAGATTGACGGCATCTGCTTCTGGCGGCTCATGCCAGCTTGGCACAATCCATAGCCGTTGGCCCATTCGCAACGGCGTAAAGTCATCCATCCACTCTCTTTCCCAGTCTCTATCGGCTAATAGTTCATACGCAATGTCTGGACAGGGTTCGCCGGGGACTTGCTCAGACCAAGCGGCTTGAATGCGCTCAAGCATGGCTTCAACGCCGTCTAAGTCGTCATATAGGCCAGTGAGGATTGTATCTTGCCAAAGCGGGGTGGTGCCTCGCTCTGGTTCGAAGACAGGATCATCGTGGGCATCTTGAAGGCCAATGGCTGTCGCACCTTCCTCTAATAATAAATCTTCTAGTAATTCGGCTTGTTCTGGAGCAACGTGGGCTTTGAGTTGGAGCCAGGGCATCGGTAATCTCCACTGCGTACGTGCATTCACGCAAAGGTAAAAAACAATAACGGGGTGGCTATGGCCACCCCGTTGAGTATTATCAGCTATCTATTCAGCTCAGCGCCTTTGCAGATATTAATTTCTGGTATTAGCTACTGAGTTTCTTTTCAAGATAGTGAATGTTGACGCCGCCTTGGCGGAAATAACTATCCCTCACCAAATCTTTTTGCAGATCAATATTGGTCTTGATCCCCTCAACCAGCAGCTCATCTAGGGCATTGCGCATACGCGTCAGGGCAATCTCGCGATCAGCTCCCCAGGTGATCAGCTTGCCGATAAGCGAGTCATAATGAGGCGGTACGGTGTAGCCAGTGTACAGATGAGAGTCCATACGTACGCCAAGACCACCCGGGGCATGGAACAGGGTGACTTTGCCTGGGGATGGCATAAATGTACGCGCGTCTTCCGCATTGATCCTGCACTCAAAGGCATGGCCACTGATTTTTACGTCTTCTTGGCGAATCGAAAGTGGAAGCCCAGAGGCAATACGCAACTGTTCCTTGACGATATCCACGCCAGTGACCATCTCGGTGACAGGGTGTTCTACCTGTACACGGGTATTCATTTCAATAAAGAAGAAATCACCGTCTTCGTATAGAAATTCAAAAGTACCCGCGCCACGATAGTTGATCTCGAGGCACGCTTGGCGACAGGCTTCTAGCACCTTAGCACGCGCTTCCGGATCAATGCCGGGGGCTGGCGCTTCTTCCAGAACCTTTTGGTGACGACGCTGTAAAGAGCAGTCGCGATCATAAAGGTGAATAGCGTTGCCTTGACCGTCAGCTAGTACCTGGACTTCTACATGGCGGGGTTTCTCAAGAAATTTTTCCATGTAAACCGTGCCATCGCCAAACGCTGAATGCGCCTCAGTGCGAGTGACAGTAATGGCTGAAAGCAGATGGCCTTCAGTGTGAACCACCCGCATGCCGCGGCCACCACCACCTGCAGCGGCTTTGATAATAACCGGATAGCCAATGCGGCGAGCCGTGGCTAGGTTGGTGGCGTCATCATCACCTAGGGGGCCATCTGAGCCAGGCACGGTAGGAACGCCAGCAATCTTCATGGCTTCAATGGCACTAACTTTATCACCCATCAGGCGGATAGTTTCTGCGCGTGGGCCAATAAAGGTAAAGCCAGAACGTTCAACTTGCTCAGCAAAATTAGCGTTTTCCGAGAGAAAGCCGTAGCCAGGATGAATGGCGCTTGAATCCGTTACTTCAGCAGCGCTTATTAATGCAGGAATATTCAAGTACGACTGTGCTGAGGAAGCGGGGCCAATGCAGACCGCCTCGTCGGCCAAGCGGACGTGCATCAATTCACGGTCAGCTTTGGAGTGAACCGCAACGGTTTTAATCCCTAGCTCTTTACAAGCTCGGAGAATACGAAGGGCAATCTCGCCGCGGTTTGCGATAAGTACCTTGTCCAGCATGGGAGAATCCACCCGTGTTGTTTTGAAAGATTAAGCGATGACGATCATAGGTTGATCGAATTCCACCGGCTCTCCGTCTTCCACTAGGATGGCCTCGACGACGCCGTCGCGATCAGCTTCAATTTGATTCATCATTTTCATTGCTTCAACGATACATACCGTATCGCCTTGCTTAACCGTATCGCCAACTTCCACAAACGATTTTGCGCCCGGTGCTGGGCTACGGTAGAACGTGCCTACCATGGGTGAATTAACGGCTTCGCCTTGATAGCTTACGCCTTGAGGCTCTGCCTCAGCAGCTGGTGCGGCTTGAGCTGGCGCCTGCTGCATAGGAGGCATTTGAGCGTACTGTGGCATCTGCTGAGGCTGCCACGTTGCACCATTAGGATGGCGGCTGATACGGACAGACTCTTCGCCTTCCTGAATTTCAATTTCGCTAATGTTTGATTCTTCGAGGAGTTCAATCAGTTTTTTAACTTTACGAATATCCATACCTGTTGCCCCAAAAGTGATGAAAGTTAATCGCAATGCAGTCGAGTGTAGTATTGCCAACTGCATTGAGCGCTGTTACAGCGCAGTAAACCTAATATGAAAATGAAGAGAACGCTGCACGATGTTGAACGTTACCCGGTGCTAAGACCTAAAACATGAAGATTTTAGCTGATATGGCTGCGAAGTTTGCCGAAAAAGTACGGGCATGTCTAGTGGAGGCCGATATAAGCTCGTTATTCGTTATTTAAACAACTGTTTGACGACGTTCGCGACACAAGGTGTCCGTAGGCCTGAGTTCAGCCTTGTTGCCAGCGCCGTAAGGTTTCCAGATGTTGTACCAGCTGGGTAGCCGTTATTTCGCCTTGAATGCGCGCATCTCGTACTTCTTCGCCCTGGCTAAAAAAAAGTAGGCTTGGCGGACCGAATAAGTTGAATCGGTTTAGTAGTTCCCGACTTTGCGCATCCGTATTGGTGACATCGACCTCAATCAGGTGGAAATCGTTCAATGCAGCGACCACATTGGGGTCTGGAAAAACATCGCGCTCCATTAGCTTGCAGGAGATGCACCAGTCAGCAGTGAAATTAACAAAGGCAGGCTGTTGGGCGCTCGCGGCTGCAGAGAGCTCGGTTTCAAGTGCGCTCAGTTCATTAACTTGCTGAAAAGCAAGTGTTGCTTGCGGCGTGCCGCTATCCATTGAGGAGCTTGATACCGTTAAGGGGCGGAGTGGATTGCTTCCGCCCTGGGCAGCGCCAATGACAAGGGCAATGCCCCATGCCAATAACATCAGCCCTAAGGTTTGTCGTGCTTTAGGCCAGCCTTGTGACTGATTCATATTTAAGGCACCCAGCATGAGTGCGCTGCCTATGGCTAGCGCTGCCCAGAGCAGAAGCGCCATCGAAGGCGGTACTAATCGTTCAACCATCCAAATGGCAACGCCCAATAACAGTAATCCGAAAGCAATTTTAACGCCGTTCATCCAAGCGCCTGATCGGGGTAGCATCGTTGCCCCAAAGGTGCCCACTAATAGCAGTGGGACACCCATGCCTAGACCTAGTGCAAATAAAACAGCCCCCCCCATGGCAGCGTTTCCTGTCGAGGAAATAAACACCAAAGCTCCGGCAAGTGGAGCCGTAACACAGGGCGAAACAACTAATACCGATAGTGCGCCTGCCAGGGCTAAGCCCGCAGGGCCGCTTTGCTGAGCACGTGCTTGCCACCCATCAATTTTAGAAGCTAGTCGTGGCGAGACTCTTAAATCAAACGCCCCGAACATAGCTAAGGCAAATAGCGTAAATAGAACAGCAAAGGTAATCAGAACTGGCGCTGATTGCAGGTGGGCTTGAAGATTTAATCCCGCGCCAAACAGACCCATCAACACACCGACTAGCGCGTAGGTGGACGCCATGCCCAAAACATAGCTTGCGGAGAGAACAAACGCTCGGGGCCGGGTTGGTTTTTGTCCTACGATGATTGAAGACAAAATAGGTATCATCGGTAGTACGCAGGGCGTGAAAGTAAGACCCAATCCAGCGATAAAAAATAATCCTAATGCTAGAGGCAGGCTGGCGCTGCCGAGCAATGCGCTAAAGCGGCTATCTTCACTTTGAGGGGCTGAAAATTCAGTGTTGCTATTGGTGCCCGCGGTTTGGCTAATTTGTTGGTCATCGCTGCCCTCTGTGCCTGACAGTACTTGATCTGAACCGTCCCAGTCAGCAAAGGCAGTGGGGGGAGATGACTCTAAGGCTTCAAGCGAAATAGTTTCTGGCGGATAGCAAAGCCCTGCGTCGGCACAGCCTTGGAACGTCAGCTCAATATCGATTGGGCCACTGTAGGGTGAAGAGAACGGAGTTTCAAAAACTAACGTGTCACGAAAAACATAGACATCGCCCATGAACTCATCATTTGTGAATGTTCCTTGGGGAAGTAGTGGTTCATCAAGGGACACTGCATCCGTTTTGCTGCTAATGCTAAATTGGTGGCGGTATAAATAATAATCGTCAGCAATATCGATACCAATATAAATGGCGCTGCCGTCATGCCAAGCGGTAGGCTGAAAGGCTTCTAGAACAGGTAAAAAATCGCTTTGATTACTGGAAGAAGAAAACCACTGAGCATGGGCTAGCAGGGGAAGCCAGCAGAGTAACAGTAACAGGCTTAAACGCTTAAAAGACAAGACGAAGTATCCTTACGCAGACGTATCAGGGAGATTTTGAAATAGCATATCCTACCTTGTGATGTCAGCGTAGATGCTGCGGTGACGTGACGCGCTTCTTCATGCTCCGTTAATGTTAAATCTCAGGTCTCGGAATTAAACGGCAGATAATAGAAAAGGCTGCCACATGGGCAGCCTTTAAAAGGAAGTGCGGTCTGGCCTTATAGCTCAACCTGAAGGTTTAAGCTTTTTGGTAAGCCGCGACTGACTTTTCAATCGCTTTGCGTGCCGCTTCAACACCTTCCCAAGATTCTACTTTTACCCACTTACCTTTTTCGAGGTCTTTATAGTTCTCGAAAAAGTGAGCGATTTGCTGACGTAGCAGTTCAGGAAGATCAGTCACTTCTTGAACATCATCATACAGAGTACTCAGCTTGGGGTGCGGTACGCATACCAATTTTGCATCTTCGCCTGCTTCGTCGGTCATGTTCAAAATGCCAACAGGGCGAGCGCGGATAATGCTGCCCGGAGCCACAGGATGAGGGGTAACTACTAAAGCATCTAGCGGGTCGCCATCATCGGCCAGGGTGTGGGGGATGAAGCCGTAGTTAGCCGGATAAAACATGGGGGTTGCCATGAAGCGGTCAACCAGAAGGGCGCCCATATCTTTGTCGATTTCATACTTAATCGGCGCGTGGTTAGCGGGAATTTCAATCGCCACGTAAATATCGTTGGGCAGATCCTTTCCAGCGGGGATGTTATCGAAGTTCATCGTTTATTCCTTGGCTTGGCTTGTGTAGTGCGAAGGCTAAGCAGTTGATGCATTGCATTAATGGCGAAGAATTATACGAAGTTGGCTAGTGGATTACCAATGCGACATAGGTGTGTGCCGTTAACAAGGCCTATGAATCCTAAAATAAGCGCCGTTTTTCGCCTTCGCGACGTTTGGCGGGCATCGCTTCTCTTGATCAGCGTGTATCATAACCGCTGTGTGGTTCCCATGAAGAGCCTAAAGCCTAGGAGGATGAGTTGGCGCACGCCCAGTTACTAATTAGTTATGGCCAAGCCTTTGTGGCTCCTGATAGGCGCTTACACCGTAGCTCCATGTCGGTGCGGTTGCCTGATGCGCAGCTGTTGAAAGTGAAAGGGGGTTGCGCAGTTATTAGTGACTCAATTTCTCGTAACACCATGGCCAAACAGGCGGGTGATTTAAGTGTTCGTGGTTTTTTGGCTGATTATTACTCTACGCCTGACCATTGGGATACGAAAACGTCGGCAACTCGGGTACTTCGTGCTCTCAACAGCTGGTGCTACAGCCAAAGCCAGCATGTCAAAGAAGGAAGTTTCGTATCTTCGCTATCAGCGATGGTCTTTCGCGAGCGTGAAGCGCACTTATTTCATATGGGTGATACGTTAGTTTTCCGATTACGAGGCGCTGAGTTCGAGCAGCTAACCCGCGACCATGTGACCGATGTTGGTGGCTATCGTTACCCCTCACGCGCTTTGGGGATGGATGGTAGTGTTGATATTGACTATACCCATCTGCCGCTTAAACAGGGCGACTTCTTTGTTTTCACTACCCAGGGCGTCCGTGGCACCTTAATGCCATCTGATTACGTTCGCCTGATCCGCCAAAATGCTAGCGATCTAGACGCTGCCTGTGAGTGCTTGGCAAGCGAAGCAAAACAGCGTGCCCAAGACAGGGGGTATGGAGGTGATCAATTTTGCTTTCAGTTGCTGCGTATTGATGAGCTGCCGGAGGAGTCTGAAGATCACCCCGGGCTTATTTATGGTGACCTGCCTATCCCACCTGAGCTGACGCCAGGAGAACGATTTGATGGGCTTGAAGTGCTGTCGGTGTTGTCACGGAATGCGCAATCTAGAGTTTATCGCGTTCGTGATGTCTATTCAGAACGTGAAATGGTGATGAAAGCACCTAGCCCAGAACTCTCTTTGCGTAATGCCTATTTGGAACATTTTTTACTGCAGCAATGGGTGGTAGAGCGTGTGAATTCACCCTTTGTCGTCAAAGTAATGCAGTCATCACGGCCACGCCGTTATCTTTATTACTTAATGCAGCACGTTGAAGGTGAAACGCTCCGCCAATGGGCAGAACGGCACCCACAAGCGAGTTTGGTGCAGCGTCTGGATATCGCCAATCAACTGGGTAAAGCGGTTCAAGCGTTGCATCATCGAGATATCATTCATCAGCAAATTACCCCTGATAATGTTCTGATTGATCCTCACGGCAAACTTGTGTTGGCCGATTTCAGCGCCTGCCACATGCGCGAGGTGGATGGCCATCGTCACTCGGGCGAGCTACTCCGCCAAATTGGTTTTAATGAGCATACGGCCCCTGAGTACGCACTGGGTGATAGCGTAGGTCGACGCAGTGACCAGTATTCATTGGCATCAACAGTCTATTGGTTGCTGACAGGGGCGTTGCCCTATACGTTGACGCCTAATCGTCTGCGTAGCCACACCGATCTTGAAGAGCTCAGCTACCGTAGTGCCCGGACAACCAATCCAGAAATATCGACTGAGCTTGATGATGCGTTACGTCGTGCACTAGACCCTCAGCGAGCACTACGTTTTAGACGTCTATCTGAATTTCTTCATGCCTTAAGAGTGCCGTTAGGGCGCGTGCCCAACCGTGAGGAGCCTCGCCAAGAGTCACGGCGTTTTTGGCAGGGGGTGGCGGGTATTCTGCTTCTCTTATTGGTACTTTCCTGGCTATTGCGATAGCTAAACGTTGCTAACTTAATAAAAGCTAACCATAAAAAACGGGGCGATGAATGATTTCATCGCCCCGTTTTTGTAACACGCTAACTATTTATAGCGTGAACTTAGGCAGTTTCTGTTCTACTTTTGCGAGCTTTAGCTTAGCGACTTTAGGCAGACCGTTTTCAAACGGAGGGAAATCCTCACCCTGGATGAGCGGAGAGAGATACGCTCGGCAAGCGGGTGTAATCGCAAAACCGTTTTCGCTAATAAAATCCCGTGGCATGAATTTTTCTTGGTTAGCCACTTGTGACAGCGGCGCCGAGATGACATCCCACTGATAGGGTTCCTGTGAAATACGGCGTATGGCGGGCATCATGGCATTTTTGCCTGCAAGTGCTAATGTTACCGCCTCGCGGCCCACTGCATAGGCTTGTTCAACGTCGGTTTTAGAGGCCAAGTGGCGCGCCGCGCGCTGTAAATAATCAGCAACTGCCCAGTGGTACTTGTAACCCAGGTCTTGCTTCACCA
This sequence comes from Halomonas sp. GT, assembly GCF_002082565.1. NCBI lineage: Bacteria > Pseudomonadati > Pseudomonadota > Gammaproteobacteria > Oceanospirillales > Halomonadaceae > Halomonas > Halomonas sp. GT. The sequence goes on along the minus strand of NZ_CP020562.1, from coordinate 2,069,058 downwards.
TCCCTGCCAGCGTTGGTGCTACGCCGCCTAACTGGCGGTGCCCAAAGGCATCCGTATTGCCGGCATCGGCAAGGAAAGTGCCATCTTCATAGCGTGCGCCTTCAGAGACAACGATGACGCAATAACCGTACTTCTGAACGCACTCTTCAACGCGCGCCATGACCGCTTTACGGTCAAACGATACTTCAGGAAAGATAATCAGGTGAGGCGGCTCGCTTTCGCCTTCACCCGCTAAACCACCTGCAGCTGCAATCCAGCCAGCATGACGGCCCATCACTTCAAGGACGAATACTTTAGTGGATGTGGCGCACATAGACGCAATATCCAATGAGGCTTCAAGCGTCGAGGTGGCGATATATTTGGCAACGCTACCAAACCCGGGGCTGTTGTCGGTAATAGGCAGATCGTTATCAACAGTTTTCGGTACATGAATCGCGGTTAGCGGGTAGCCGAGTTTTTCAGACAGTTGGGACACTTTAAGGCAGGTGTCTGCGCTATCGCCGCCGCCATTGTAGAAGAAGTAGCGAATATCGTGGGCTTTGAAGACTTCGATTAAGCGTTCATATTGAGCACGGTGAGTATCAATGTCTTTCAGTTTATAGCGGCAAGAGCCAAATGCACCACCAGGCGTATGGCGCAAGGCGGCAATCGATTCATCGCTCTCTTGTGTCACATCAATGAGGTCTTCCGTTAAGGCGCCGATAATGCCGTTATGACCGGCATATACCTTGCCAATCTGGTCGGGCGCTTGTCTGCAAGCTTCGATAACGCCGCAGGCGCTGGCATTGATGACGGCGGTAACGCCACCGGACTGGGCGTAAAAGGCATTATGCTGGGCCATGGAAACGTCTCATCTCCTGAAAACGGATGGTTAAAACAGTAGTCAAGCAAAGGACAATAATTATCCTTTGCCTGTGTTAATCGTTGTGCGTTTAGACGCGTGTAATGCTAGAGCACGCTTCTATATAAAATTGTGCAAACGCGGGGTTTGCAGCGGCGAAGTTTAGCGCAAAGCCTCAGTGGGTGCATCTTGGGGCTCATTACTCACTGTCATCCAGCTCTTGTTCCTGCTGAGCTAGCCGCCATCCGCCTAAGTCTTTATAGCGGTTGACCATCGCACAAAAGAGTTCTGCTGTGCGTTCGGTATCGTAGCGGGCCGAGTGGGCGGACTTGTTGTCAAATTCGATACCTGCCGCACGGCACGCACGAGCAAGCACTGTTTGGCCGTATACAAAGCCTGCCAAGGTTGCTGTATCAAAGCTGGAAAATGGGTGAAATGGATTCCGTTTTACGCTGCAGCGGTTCGCCGCCGCATTTAGGAAGCCGTGATCAAAGGCAGCATTATGACCAACAAGTATTGCCCGTGAGCAACCATGTGCCTTGATTGATTTTCGGATGGGACGAAAAATTTCACCTAGCGCTTCAGATTCGCTTAGCGCAACTTGGCGACGCAGTGGGTCGTCTAGATTAATGCCTGTGAAATCAAGGGCAGATTGTTCTACGTTCGCGCCTTCAAACGGGTGAATGTGATACGCGTAAGTGGCGTCAGGTAATAAATTACCGTCAGGGTCCATGGTGAGCGTCACGGCGGCAATTTCGAGTACTGCGTCACTTTGGGCGTTAAACCCACCCGTTTCTAAATCAATGACAACCGGCAGATAACTGCGAAAACGTTGGGCCATCAATTCGCGGGCAAATGCCTCGCTCATGCAGCTCTCCTTAGTAAAGCGAGTAAGTAGTTAGAATAAGCGGTTAAAGCAACCCCTTTGTTGGGTATGATTCTAGCAGCTTTACCCCTTAGGCGTCGTTGACGGTATTCGCTGAGCATTGAGAGCGCTATACTCGTAGTTTATGTTATTACACTGCGCTTAGCGCGGTGTTGTTGGGTGAACTACTTTTCATGAACAAGGAGCAAAGAATGTCCGATGTCAAAAAGGTTGTGCTGGCGTATTCAGGCGGCCTGGACACATCCGTTATCGTCAAGTGGTTGCAAGAGACCTACAACTGCGAGGTAGTGACCTTTACAGCCGACATCGGTCAAGGTGAAGAAGTCGAGCCCGCACGCGCTAAGGCTCAAGCACTGGGTGTTAAAGAGATCTATATCGAAGATCTTCGCGAAGAATTTGTTCGCGATTATGTATTCCCAATGTTCCGAGCTAACACCATTTATGAAGGCGAGTATCTACTCGGCACTTCTATCGCTCGCCCTTTGATTGCTAAGCGCTTAATTGAAATTGCTAATGAGACGGGCGCTGATGCCATTTCTCACGGTGCAACGGGTAAAGGTAACGATCAGGTTCGTTTTGAACTGGGTGGCTACGCACTCAAACCTGGCGTGAAGGTTATTGCTCCTTGGCGTCTGTGGGATCTCACTTCTCGTGAGAAGTTGATGGCCTACTGCGAAGAGCACAAGATTCCCGTTGATTTTTCTAATAAAAAGAAAAAATCACCGTACTCCATGGATGCCAACCTGCTGCACATTTCTTATGAAGGCGGCATTTTGGAAGACCCATGGGCCGAAGCAGAAGAGGACATGTGGCGTTGGAGTGTTTCTCCTGAAGCCGCGCCTGAGCAGCCGACTTATGTAGAGCTGACGTTTGAGAATGGCGATATCGTCGCTATTGATGGTGAAGCGCTTAAGCCACATGAAGTGCTTGAAAAGCTTAACAAACTAGGTGGCGATAATGGTATTGGCCGCCTGGATATCGTTGAAAACCGTTATGTCGGTATGAAGTCCCGTGGTTGTTATGAAACACCAGGGGGCACGATCATGCTCCGCGCTCACCGCGCCATTGAGTCGCTGACGCTTGACCGTGAAGAAGCGCACTTGAAAGATCAACTAATGCCTAAATATGCTGAAGTGATCTACAACGGTTATTGGTGGAGTCCAGAGCGTCGTATGCTACAAGCGGCGATCGATGAAACACAGAAAAACGTATCGGGCGTTGTTCGCATGAAGCTCTATAAAGGCAATGCAACGGTTGTAGGGCGTAAGTCCGAGCAGTCGTTGTTTGATGAGTCGATTGCAACGTTTGAAGATGATGCGGGGGCTTACGATCAAAAAGACGCAGAAGGCTTTATTAAGCTGAATGCATTGCGTCTACGGATTGCTGCCGGTAAAGGTCGTCAACAGAGCTAAGCATGCTAAGCGGCCAGGCGACGTCTGGCCGCTTTGATTGCGGAGGAGTCCGAATGTTTAAAAAACTATTTTCTGGCCTGTTGGGTGGTGGAGAGGCTGGCGCCTCGGAAGGAAGCACCAAAGCGGCTGAACCAGTTGAATATAAAGAGTATTTAATTGTGTCTCAGCCTGATAATCAAAGCGGACAATTTCGGGTTAGTGGTTGGATTCGTAAGTTAGATGGCGAAGGCGTTACTCACGAGCACCGCTTTGAACGCTCTGACATGCTGCCAGGGCGTGAAGCCTGTGATGCGATGATGGTCGCTAAAGCGCAGCGTTTTATTGATGAAGTGGGTGAGGAGATGTTTTCGGCTGATCCTCGTAATGCTAGTGAAGCCTAGCAAGCGTTTCGTTTAGTTGAGGAGCGGAGTATGCACATGGTATATCGTGCTTCCCCTTGGCGCTCCTTGGTATGTCATCATGGTTCATTGGATATATCAGCGCTAAGTGCTCCACTTCGCGATTTTTACACGAATACCTCTCTCTTTAATCCATCCTTATCTGACGCCTATGCCGCACAGCTCTCTTTTGTTGAGACATTGGTGCGTTATGACTTGCCTGCTTGGCGTATTAGCGAACTCATTAGTGACCACATTTCTTGGCTTTATCGTCAATCGATTGCAGCCGCGCTAGATGAGATGCAGGCGCAAGGGTGGGGGAAACCGCCCGTGGATTACTGTGTTGTTACGCTCGGCTCGGCGGCACGCTTTGAAAGTTTGCTTGGGCCTGATCAGGACAATGCGCTGATTATTGATGACTATCCTGACGCTCGACACGTTGAAATTGATGGCTACTTTCAGGCGTTAGGCGAACGCTTTACACAACGCTTAGATGAAGCTGGCATTCCGCTTTGTCGTGGCCATGTCATGGCGCGTTGGCCAATGTGGCGTAAGCGTTTGAGCGAATGGCAGCAACAATTTGAAATTTGGAGTGCTGACCGTCAGGTTAAGCGGGTGCAGCAAACTAATATATGGCTCGATTTTTATCCTGTGGCAGGGAATGTTGGGCTTGCACAAACGTTAGGCCAACGGGTGCGTTCAACCCTCTCAAGTGCACCTTTGTTCATGAATGAAATGACTGCGTTGTTAGATGAGTTGCCGGTGGCGCTTGACCGGTTTGGTCGTATTGCTTCACATCCTGGGTTAGCTGCCCCCTATGACCAAGCAATCGATCTTAAGCATCAAGGATTGATGCCCTTAATAAGCGCTGTCCGATTGCTCTGTGTGCGTTACCAGCGAAGTGAGATAGGCACACGTGAACGGCTAACGGCACTCGCCCATTTCACTCATGCACTGACGAAGGAGCAATCGGATTTACTGCTAGCCGCTTTTAAGCGTATGCAGTACTTGCTTCTAGAGCAGCAGCGCCATAATAAGTCCCATGGGCAGGTAGCAGATGGATGGGTGGACCTCCGACGTCTTCGTGATGATGAGCGATTACTGCTGAAGTTTGATTTGCAGCAAATAAAAGCGTTTGTTAACCAAGTGAAACGCTTATAACGGCTATTCCCCCGTAAGCTGCGAAGAGTTATCTAGGGTGGACTCCTTAGGGGCTGCTGGCAGTTCTAGGGTTAAGCACGCACCACCCAGAGTTTTAGCGTCTTCCACCCAGAGCCGCCCGCCAAGGTGGGCGATGATCCCGCGGCTAATTGGCAGACCAAGGCCACTGCCTTTAGGGCGACCGCGTGGTGTCTCTCCGCTTTGCTGTATTTGATGAAATTTCTCAAACACGCGTTCACGTTCATCAGCGCTGATACCTGGCCCGTTATCTTCAACGCTTAACCGAAAATGATTGCGGTGCCGATAAAGTGCCAGCCGCACTTGAGGATGCTGGCGGTCAGCAAATTTACTAGCGTTATCGAGCAGATTAATAATGACTTGCTCCAAGCGGTCTTGGTCACCGACCACCATGGCGGGGTCAGCCTCTAAACTGATATCGAGGGTAATACCTCGATCTTCATGTAAACGGGCAACTGCATCGATGCTTTGCCTCGCTAGGGCAGCTAGGTCAAGGGTGACAGGGTGCAGCGTCAAGCGACCGCTCTCTAAGCGCGCAAGATCAAGAATTTCTTCGATTAAACGCGAAAGGCGCTGGCTCTCATGGACAATAACACCCAGAAAATGTTGGCGTTTTTCATCGGGTAATTGATCGCTATCGCGTAATATTTCGGCAAAGGCACGTATCGAGGTTAGGGGAGTTCGCAGCTCATGGCTCACCATGGCGACAAATTCATCTTTCAAGCGATCAAGCTCGCGCAGCTGTTCATTGGCGCTGCGTAACTCGTCACTTACGGCGACTAATTCTTGAGATTTTTGTTCTAGCCGACGGTTGTACTCCAGGGTTTGTGACGTGGTGTCTAAAATGCTCAAAATTGACTCAAGATCCAGTGCTTCTCTGCGCACTACTGAATTGATCAGTACGCGCGCTGATGCACTGCCAAGTGAGCCTGCAAGCGCCTGCTCTGAACGGGTAATCAAATCAGCCGTTGCAGGTTCGTCAGAGCGATAGTCGCTTTTATTAATGCTTTGGTTAAACACGCGATGGGTGACTTGATTGCCAAGGTAGCGAATAAGTAATTCTTTTAAAGCGCCTTGAGTCGTCTGTCCTCTCCATAACGAGGTCGTTTGCAAGTTAGGATGTAAGGCTTCAGTAAAAAGGGCAGCTTGGGTTTGTTCGAGTGGCGTCGGGCGGGTAAAAAGTGACACGCCAATCAGTAAGCCGACATTTGCCAACATGCTCCACAGCAGTGCGTGGGAGTAAATATCCCAATCTTCCAGGCCAAATAAGCGGTAAGGCATCAGCCATGAAATACCCCAAGGTCCCTGAGTCAGAAACGTTGCATCTAACCAACCGGATTGGGCAAAGCCTGGCAGCAGTAACGTATAGCACCAAACTACAAAGCCTGCGATTAAGCCAGCGGTAGCTCCTTGGCGAGTTGCACCGCGCCAGTAAAGGCCAATCAACAGGGCTGGGGCAAATTGTGCGACCCCCGCAAATGAGACAAGCCCGATAGTGACAAGGCTGTAGGAGTCACCAATCAGCGCGTGATATAGATAGCCAAGTAGCAGGATCAGCACAATGGCAATGCGGCGAATGCCCAACAGCCAACCTGCCAACTCGCCAGACGTGCTCAAGTGAAGGCGTTGTGTTCTAAGTAGTAAGGGCATAACGAGCTGATTACTCACCATGGTAGAAAGTGCAATTGTTTCTACAATTACCATGCCGGTAGCTGCTGAAAGACCACCTATAAATACGAGCAAGGGTAATCCTTCAAGCCCAGCAGAAAGGGGCAGTGTCAGCACAAAACTATCGGAATCACCCGCGCCAGCACCTAATAGAAGGCCAGCAAAGGCGATAGGAATAACAAACAGATTGATGAGCAGCATATAAAGAGGAAATAACCAGCTCGCCCTGGCTAAATGCTGTTCATCGACATTTTCGACAACCAACACCTGGAACTGACGAGGCAGAGTTAAAAAGGCCAGAAAAGCGAGTATTAGCATTCCGGCCCAACCAGTGGCACCGCCTGGTACACTTTCCAATCCCATTTTTTCTGCCACGTCAGGCATCGTGGCGACGCTGGCAAATAGCGCGCTGGGGCCTTCATACAACACAAACACCACAAAAATACCGACGGCCATAAAAGCAATTAGCTTTACCAGTGACTCCAAGGCAATAGCAGCGACCATTCCCTCATGTCGTTCACTTGCATCGAGATGGCGAGTGCCGAAAAGAATAATAAAAACCGCAAGTACTAAGGCGACCCAAAGCGATTTATCCAGCCAGAAACGCTCATCAACCAGGGTGGCATCCGCTGTATTGGGGTAATTCACCAGTACTGCATGGCTAACGGTGATCGCTTTTAACTGCAGTGCAATGTATGGCGTTATACAAATGAGTGCCATTAATGCAACGAGTGCGCCTAAACTGGTGCTTTTGCCATAACGAGCACTAATAAAATCAGCAATAGAAGTAATGCGCTGGCGGGATGCGATGCGTACCATTTTGCGAATGACGACAGGGGCGAGAAGCATCGCCAGGGTTGGGCCGAGATAGATAAGCAGGAAACTGGGGCCGTGGTCTGCTGCGCGTCCCACGCTGCCATAAAAGGTCCATGCAGTGCAGTAAACGGCAATTGAGAGGGCATAAACCGTGGGCGAGCCAATCAATGATCGACCCTGCTCGGCACGTCGGTCGCCCCACGCGGCGACGACAAACAGCAGCGCCAAATAGCCAAATGCCGTCCCTAGAATAACTGCATCTGTACGCATGATCAGCGTCCTGAACGTTGTTCCATTAACCACACGGTGAGGCCAATTACCGCGCCCCAAGCAATAAAGAGATAAAGCGGTAGCCAGCTCATGCTTAAAGAGGTGAGCCGGTCAACCATGATAATCAGCGGGGGGCTGAAGAGTAGAATTGCTAAGGCGAATAGCGCGATTAGACGCTCTAATTTGCGTGAGCCTGGAGATTTCATGAGGCGCTGGCATCCTGGCGATCAAATGCATTGGCCTGCAGAGCTAGCAACTGCTCTAACGTGTCCACGCCACGTGCTTCAAGCCGGGGTAACAACGCTAGCCATAATTCAGCGGTTACACGGGCATCTCCAAGCGCCGTGTGGCGAGTGCCAGGTGGAAACGTAAGGTCGTATCGTTGTGCTAACGTATCTAAATCATGCCCATCTAGCGCTTCGTCTAATGCTCTTGATATCAATAAGGTATCAATGACAGGCAAATCAAATACAACCCCTTTGTTAGTAATGGCGAGCATATCAAACGCGGCATTATGCGCTAATAGAACCGCTTCACCGACGTAATCTCGAAAGCGCGTTAGGACAATATCAAGGGGCGGTGCGCCGGCTACATCAGCATCAGTTAAACCGTGTATCGCCGTACTGTTAGGAGGTATAGGACGTTTTGGATCTACCTTTTGATCAAAAACTTCGCTGGCCAACAGGCGAGCGTTAACCACCCGACAAGCCCCTAGGCTAATCACCGTATCCCCTCGGCGAAGCTCAAGGCCTGTGGTCTCAGTATCAAATGCAACCACCTCAAGGCTACGCAACGAGCGGTTAGCCAATTCCTCATCGGGTGGGGGCAAGTCTGCAATGCCGAAATCATGGAACTCTGGTCGCGGAGGAGCGGTTTCTCGAGGCGCTCCAACGCGCTCCATTGCTGGTAGCGGCAGGCGCAGGCGCGCATGAACAGCATCATCGTCTGCAAGGCTCCAAATATCGCTCGCATGCTGACGCAGTACGTCAGACACCAGCGGATTAAGTGGTAGCGACGGCAGGGGTTGGCGACGCCATTTCGCTAGCTCATGCTCTGGTAAGGGGCTGCCTCGCCAAATTAAGTCCAAATAAACACGCTTGTTGCCAAGGCATATTTCACCTTCAAAATGGCTAACCGGAAGGTGAGAATTAAGATGCTTCACTAAGGAATCAAAAAGAACAATCAGTGCCGGTGCGTCGCCTTTAAACCATGCAGGCATGCCAACGGGGGTGATGAGTCGATGCGCTGGATCTAAGCGTTCATCCAAGGCTTGCCAAAAATCATTCGACCACATGGGCGTCAAGCGCTCACCTTGGTGTTGTAAGTCGTCCAATAGCTGTCCGATTTGACCGACATTATTTCCAAGAGTGGCACTCTCTTCTTGAATTACCTGTTCGAACCGCTGGCGTAATGTGGGGTTATCCGAGCCATTGTGGCGCAGTTGTATGAGTGCATCCGCCGCACTGGTTAGGCTTGCCGTATGTTGGCGTAGTAGGGGGAGCTTGGTAGCGAGCTCGGCTCTGACACCCATTTCATTTGACCAGGACGCGGTTGCATCGCTAAACGTTAGTAGTGTTTCCCCGTCACTGCCAGGAACTCGGCGTAGCACAACTTTTAACCAGCGGTTATCACAGGGGGCAAGCAGTTCACGGGGCGAACCATCCGCTGGTAGTTGACTAAGCGCTTGTTGCAGGCTGGCAACGGGCAGCAGCGCCTCTAAGCGTTTGCCTAAGCCCAGTGCCGTATTATCGACAAAGAAGTCTTCAGCGGCTTGATTGAATAGCATCAAGCGGCGGTGGTGGTCACATAGCAATAAGGGAGTTTCGAGTACTTGCAGTAGCGTTTCTAATTCACGACGTATTTTTGCGGCGCTACGTGCGCCATCTGCATGAGCCGTGGCTAATTGATTGCGGTCAATGCGCCAACTCTCACGCACCCTTCGCAGGTCAGGGCCAAGCCCTTTCAGCCAGCCTTCTGGCGGGTGTTCGTCACGCGCATCTGGGTTTGCCACTAATCTAGCTAGCTGAACCTGTAAATGGCGTAGAGGAGTGAACAGCATGCGTTCTAGCAGCAGTCCAACTAAAAAAATTGTCGCGCCGCCGGAAAAGCTGCCCAGCCAGAGTGCTAAACGGGTAGGGCCAGTTGGAGAAAGCTGAGCATCCAGCCACGCAGCAAAAATAGCGCCCCCCAGCAAACTGATACCACTCAGTAGCAGCCATAGGCCAATGAGTCGCTGACGTTTAGGGAGCCCGTCACGGGTCATTGCGGGTTACCATTGAGCAGTGATTTAACTTTTTCAATTAACGACTGGGTCGAAAAAGGTTTGGTAATGTAGTCATCAGCCCCTAGCGCTAAGCCTTTCTCGCGTTCGATATCTCGTCCATGTGCGGTCAGCATAATGACCGGCAGTTGGGCAGTCGCTTCTGAACGGCGAAGATGCTCTAGTACATCAAAACCGCTGATGCCAGGCAGGCTGATGTCAAGCAGCAGCAGGTCGGGGGCTGAATCGTTGATACGTTCAAGTGCTGCTTCTCCGTCGTAGGCGGTGACAACTTGAAAGCCTGCCTGCTCCATTAAAAATTCCAGAGACAGTACAATATTGGGCTCGTCGTCGACCACGAGTACTTTGGCCATGATGCCCTCCCTAAAGGGGTCGTTGTTAGGTGTTTGATTAGAGTGTATGTAGCGCGACAGGTTAGGCCAAGACGACCTTGGCCGAATGCTCGTAAAGTCTCTCATTAAGCGGCTACTTTTTACGTTGTTTAATGGGCTTTTTATTAAGGTATTTATGCGCGTTTTATTGTTGTCTGCTTATGAGGCTGTTAGTCATCGCTATTGGGCACAGAGTCTGATGACAGAAGTAAATAATGTCTCTTGGACGTTGCTTAGCTTGCCGCCACGCCATTTCTCGTGGCGAATCCGCGGTAATCCACTGAGTTGGTGGTTAAAAGAGTATGAGACACTCAGTGAACCCTATGAGGTTGTGTTAGCCACTTCGATGGTTGATATTGCCACGCTCGTTGGCTTATTCCCTCATTTAGGGCGTGCCAGAAAGATTGTTTACTTTCATGAAAACCAGTTTGCCTACCCAGAGTCTAGCGATCAAACTTCCCAGGTAGAGGCCAAAATGGTTAATTTGTACGCGGCGTTGGCGGCGGATACGTTGGTGTTTAATACTGCCTACAACCGTGACTCTTTTTTCGACGGCGCGCGGCGGTTCTTAAAAAAGATGCCTGAAAACCTGCCAGCAGCTAAACCGTTAGAGCGTTTACGCCAACAGTCAAACGTGTTGCCTGTGCCAATAATGCCGCTAGCGGCTTCTCCTCAGGCAAACCCACACCCACGGCGGATTATTTGGAATCATCGTTGGGAGTACGATAAAAATCCCAACGATTTCTTTGCAGTACTGTTCAAACTGAGTGAGCAGCAGGTTCCTTTTGAACTAGCGGTGCTTGGGCAGCGATTTCGTGATGTACCCGCTATTTTTGAAGAGGCAGAAGAGCGCTTGGCGTCGCACACAATTTGCTGGGGGCCACAGCCAGAATCGGAGTACCGAGCATTGCTCACCGGCGGTGGTATTGTGGTCTCAACCACGTGGCACGAGTTCCAAGGCTTAGCCATTATGGAAGCCGCTCAGCGCGGGGCGATTCCGCTAGTGCCAGACAGGCTGTGTTTCCCCGAATTATACCCGAATGACTATCGCTTTGATGGCACGCAAGAGGGGCTTTACCAACGACTCCACGCTTGGTTAACCGATCCCGCTAGCCAACCAACACTGTTGAATACTCAGCCGTGGCAGTGGCCTGAATGGCGTCGCGCTTATCGTGCGCTTTTGATGGGGCATTGATCCACGTCAGAAGACTCAAGTCAGTGAGTCCAACCGCCGGGTCGGCCAATGCACTACCGCTGTATGGCGGCGCATTTTTTTGGCAAGGGTAGGGTGTTCACGCTGAATGACATGTTCAGCGAAGTCTGATAAGAAGCGCGATTTAAGCTCGGCGCGCGCTCGATCTACACCGGTGTACTGATAGGGTGTTGAGGCTAGCAGCATAAAGCCATCGTCAGGAATTCTGCCGGCCTGCATGTTTGCGTCAATGATTGCGGCGGCGGTGCCAATGGGTTCGGCTAAATCAGGGCCATAAGGGCCGATAATCAGCGCGGTATTGGGAAGGTGTAGAAAATCAAACCCACGACCAATGCAGATGACCCATTCGCGGTGCTCAATGTCCAGCTCACGCTTAACACCATGTAGCTCACTCATATGGGCAAGGTTACCTTCTAGCAAAGGAAGCAAATCACGCTGGATCTCTTTTGGCATGTCGGGGCAAACGTTGGCTAGTGTTGCCGGTAAGTCTTCAGCAGGTTGGCCATGCCAGTCGCGTATATCAAGCACATCACCGTGGAGCCCGTGAATGATGAGTGCATCGCTGTCAGTCTCAAAGCCACACACTAGCGGATAAACCTGCTGATGGTCATTGCCAAACAGCTGGCCTGCTTGTTCGGCAATCGCGTAGGCGTGGGCCTTGGCAGCATCGGTGTCGCAGTTAAAGCCGGCGCAACCACGTGCTTGATGGCCGCTCGAAAAGTGATAAGTGATCAACATTAAGGTGGCGTGCCCATTACTAGCAGCCCCTATCACGGCATCGGTGAGCAGTTCCCCCAAATAGGGCCAGCCCAAATCGAAAATACCGCCTAAATTGCGAAATGGCGTAATAATCCCAAGCGGTGTGCGAGTGGCGTGAGGAATATGAATGCGACCATCCATGCACTTCATCACCACTATTGAGGTGGGGTGCTGTGCCATATAACGTTGCCGAGCCAGCCAAGCACCAGGGCTACAAAAATGCGCAGCGTGCTGTTTGGAGAGATCCAGTAGCGCCTCAATTCGCTGGGCAATAGGCTGGTCATGAAGAAGCTTGGCAGGGATTGGCATCTTAATTTTCTCGCGTTAACAACCAGCGGGCTTAAGCAAGTTCGGTTTTGTCTTTATAGTCGCACAGGTCTTCAATAATGCAGCTGCCGCAGCGTGGTTTGCGTGCGATGCATGTATAGCGCCCATGAAGAATCAGCCAGTGGTGGGCGTCCTGTTTAAATGCATTTGGAACATGGCGTAGTAGCTTTTGCTCAACCTCAACGACATCTTTGCCTTTGGCGATACCCGTGCGGTTAGAAACTCGAAAAATGTGCGTGTCTACGGCGATGGTGGGCTGGCCAAATGCAGTGTTTAGGATCACATTGGCGGTTTTTCGCCCAACCCCAGGCAAGGCTTCCAGCGCCTTACGCGTTTTAGGTACTTCGCCACCATGTTGATTGATCAGCAAGTGACAGGTTTTCATCAGGTTTTCGGCTTTAGTGTTAAACAGCCCAATAGTTTTGATGTAACTCTTTAGCCCATCGATACCCAGATCAATAACCCCTTGAGGCGTATTGGCCACAGGGAAAAGTTTGTCAGTGGCCTTGTTAACACCAACGTCCGTCGCTTGAGCAGACAGCAGCACCGCGGCCAGCAGTTCAAAGGGCGTACTCCAGTTTAGCTCAGTCGTTGGATGAGGATTCTCTGCCTGTAGACGAGCAAAAATTTCATGACGCTTTTGGGCATTCATAGGATGCTCTCTTGGTTATTTGATAGTGCCAGTAACACGTACTCGACGATCTATTCGGGGCGCTGTTTGAGCAGGCTGCGCGCGAGCGCTACGGCGTTGATCAAGCACATTCTTTAACGCAATCAATAGCCCCGCAACGAAAAAAGCCCCGGGCGGCAGCACGAAAAACAAAAACTGATAATCATCTACGAAGGTGAGTTGCCAGTTGGTAGCCACAGGCCCAAATAGCAGCGTCATATCGCTAAACAGCGTGCCTTGCCCAAGCAATTCGCGTAGTGCTCCTAGCAAAACTAATACGGCACCGAACCCCAGGCCCATCATAAAGCCATCGATGGCAGCTGGTAGTACTGGCTGGCGGGAAGCGAACGCATCTGCACGCCCTAAAATGGCGCAGTTAGTAACAATCAGCGGAATAAAGATCCCCAATACTTGGTAAAGCGAATAGGCAAATGCAGCCATTAAAAGCTCAGCACAGGTAACAAAGGCGGCAATCACCATGACAAAGGCGGGTAGTCTTACTGCGCTGGGAACCTGGTGGCGAATCAACGAAATGGTGGTGCTGGCGCCGACCATGACAAGCAGGGTGGCGAATGCCAGTCCGAGTGCATTGACGACGCTACCACTGACTGCCAGCAAAGGGCATAGCCCCAGTAATTGAACGAGAGCCGGGTTATTTGACCATAGCCCGTTTCGAGCTAGTTCGCGCCACTGACTCATTGGATAGACTCTTCAAAAGTGATAGGGAGTTCTGTTTTAGCGGCGTTTTCGGCGACATAGCTCAGTGCACGCTGTACGGCGTTAACGACTGCACGTGGCGTAATGGTGGCGCCTGTAAATGCGTCAAAGTGGCCACCATCTTTACGTACTGCCCATCCACCCAGAGGCAGGCTGTTTAAACTCAAGCCATTAAACTCGGTTATCCAGTCACTTCGCTGGTGCTCAATGTCATCTCCAAGCCCAGGGGTTTCTTGGTGTTGGGTAACGCGTACACCGGTAATGCGTTGCTGTTGGTCAATGCCCACCAGTAGCCGAATTTCGCCATTGTAACCTTGGCGAGTAACGACTGGCAGGATGACGACCCGCTGATGATCGCGCTGGACGTACCATCCATATTGAGGTTCGCGGTGCCCCAATTGTTCCGGGTCAGGAAGCTTGAATACGCCATCTAAAACCGTTTGAACCGCTGTATCTGTTAATGCGGCAGGTAGTACAGCCTGCAATTGGCGGTGTTGATAGGCTAGCTGATGATCAGCGATACGCTCGGCAGTCACCGCTCGGGTCAACGCAACGCTGCCTGCAGTGACTAATGAGAACATTCCTAAGGCAAAAGCGCCGCGAAGCATGGCTTGTTTGGGTGTCATGGTGAGTCACCGTGCTTTACATGCTGCTGTGATTTAGGTTGGCCCGTAGGGCGTGGCACAGTATAGATATCCAGTAGTGGAACACATAAGTTCATCAGTAAAACAGCAAATGCCACCGCATCGGGGTAGCCGCCAAACGTGCGAATAATCATGACCAGCGCGCCAATGCCCGCGCCAAAAAGCAGTTTTCCTCGGCGGCTAGTCGCTGCCGAGACGGGATCAGTGACAATGAAAAATGCACCGAACATTGCTGCACCTGTGGTTAGGTGAAACAGTGGTGAAGCGAAGTGGCTTGGGTCGCTGGCATAAAAAAGCGTGGCGAGCACTGCCATGCTAGCAAGCATCGAAGCAGGGATGTGCCAACTGATAATTCGTTTGGCAATTAATAGCAGTCCACCTGCTAACCAGGCTAGCGCGATGTTGCGCCAAGCGTTCAATGTCCCTTCAGGTAAAGGCTGACTAGCCCAAAATTCGCTGGCCAGTACCGTTTCACCTTTATGTTTAAAGGCATCTAGCGGCGTAGCACCACTTAGCGCATCAAGTGTGGAAGCCGATAAGGTACCAGTTATCTGGGGCCATAGGTTTTCAGAGATAAATGGCTGCGGAGGTGACCATAACGTCATATACGTGGGGAACGACACTAATAACAGCGCGTAACCCACCATGGCGGGGTTGAAAGGGTTTTGGCCTAGACCGCCATACAGTTGTTTAGCAACCACGATGGCCGCAATAACGCCTATCCCAATGAGCCACCAGGGGCTAGCAGGTGGTAGCGATGCACCTAACAGTACGCCGGTTAATACTGCACTTGAATCTCTAAGCGCAGGCTGTAACGGGCGCTGGCGAAGTTTTAACACCAGCGCTTCTGCGCCGAGTGCAAACAGGGCTGCTAAAAGCACATTACTAATAACGCCCAGGCCGAAGTAAAACGTCATTGCGGCAAGCCCAGGCACGGTGGCGACGATCACCCATCGCATCAGATGGGCGGTGGGTGTTAATGACTTAGTCGTTAGCTGTGAGGCGTGCATCATGCTCATGGCGATTCCTGTTGTGCCATCGTGGCGCGAGCTTCAGCCAGCCGAGTATCAGCTGCCTTAAGGTTTTCTTGGGCGGTGGCCAGTTGAGTTTCTAAATCATCGTGGCGCTGGCTTGGGTCTTGTGCTGCGGCCCTTGCGAGGGTTTTTTCAGCTTTTCTCACTGCCGCTTTCGCGGCGGTCTGAGCAATGCGCAAGCTGCGCAAATCAACCACTGGCGTGGCACTGTCGGCTACCTTTGAGCTACCTGACATCTGACGGCTTTGTGCCTGTCTGGCTTGGCGGCGAGCTTGCTTCTCGGCATCCTCGCGCGCCAGTCGAGCCTGTCGAAATTCAAATCGATGTTTAGCGTGATCGGCTTTGGCAGTCTCAATGCGCTTAATGCGAATACGCTGCTTTGCTGAACGATACTCTTGCACTAATGGAATATAACTAGGGCAAACATAACTGCAGGCACCGCACTCAATACAATCAAATAAGTGAAGTTTCTCCAATGTGCCATCGTTCTCTGCACGGGCATACCAATGCAGCTGTTGTGGAAGAAGCTGAACAGGGCATGCGCTTTCACAAGCGCCACAGCGAATGCAAGGAGATTCACTGGGGGTAGGAGGAAGTTCTTCACGAGTGGCTGCGATTAAGCAGTTTGTCGTTTTGATCACCGGCGCATCAAGTGTTGAGAGCGGTAAGCCCATCATCGGGCCGCCCACAATGACTTGATGAAGTTGTTGGTTTGCTACCCCTACCTGCTGAAGCAGCGTTTCAACAGATGTGCCAAGGCGCACCCAGTAGTTGCCTGGTTTGCTGATGGCGTCTCCCGTTAAGGTGACGATTCGCTCGACCAACGGTTTACCATCACGCACCGCGTACAACGCTGCCAACAGTGTTCCGGGATTATGGCAGAGGACACCGACATCGGCGGGAAGGCCGCCACTGGGAACATCAAGGTTAAGCAATTTCTTGATCAATTGGCGCTCACCACCGCTGGGATAACGGGTCTCTATGACCTTCATCGTTATGCTCACTGGATGCTGGCAGTCAGACTTTTGAAAGTGAGAAAGCGCCTCTCTTAATGCATGGATCGCTTCGGGCTTGTTATCTTCAATACCCACCACAATTTGATGTGCGCCGCAGAGCCTTGCGACCATTTGCGCGCCTTCCATTATGTCAGTTGGATAGCGGCGAAGAGCCAAGTCGTCTGCTGTGATATACGGCTCGCATTCGGCGGCGTTGACGACAAGTGTATCAATGCGATGATGATCGGCTATTTGGGCTTTGATATAAGCGGGAAAGCCTGCACCACCAAGGCCCACTAGCCCGCAGCTGTCTAGTCTCGCAATGATCGTTTGGTGGTCTTCGCTACGCCAGTCAAGAGAGGGCAGCACTTGCCAGCGATCTAAGCCATCGGCGTCGATGGTGATGGCGTTCTCACTAATGTGAGTCACTGTCCCACTAACACTGGCGTGCAAGTTAGACGATACCATGCCGTCTCGCTGGGCAATTAGGCTACCCACCTGAACCCTATCATCGATAGCAACACAGGGGATCGCGGGGTTACCCGAATGCTGTTTGAGCGGAAGTGTTACTTGGGTAGGCAGAGCCGCGTTGCGAAGCGGCGATTGGTTCGAGCGATCTTTTCGTTCGGGCGGCGTAATGCCGCCCGGAAATTCATAGGCCGGCATGCTGGCTCCTGGTTAGCTGGCGATCGCTGGCGATTAAAGGTGCGGTGGTGACGACAGGTTGCCATTGGTTGAGGGGCTTGCTTCTGGGCAACATATCAATGCAGTCTACGGGGCAGGGCGCAACGCACAAATCACAGCCAGTGCATTCATCTTCTATCACTGTATGCATTTGCTTTGCAGCGCCAATAATGGCATCTACCGGGCATGCTTGAATGCACTTAGTGCAGCCAATGCACTCGGCTTCACGAATAAATGCGACGGTATCTTCGGCAGCTGCTTCGCCATCCAGTGGCACAGGCTCTCGGCCTAATAAGTCTGCTAATGCGTGAATAGTCGCTTCGCCGCCAGGCGGGCACTTATTCAACGCATCGCCCTGATTGATGGCTTCCGCATACGGCCGACAGCCTGGGTAGCCACACTGGCCACATTGGGTTTGTGGTAAGAGTGCATCAATCTGTTCTACTAACGGGTTCTCTTCCCCTTTGAAGCGCACACTGGCCATACCCAGTAGTGCCCCAAACGTTATTCCAATTCCTGTCAACACACCCACTGCACTGAGAATGCCCCACCAAGAAAATATGTCTCCCATGGCGGTTACCCCTGTGCTAATCCTGAAAAACCGAGAAAGGCCAGTGACATAAGGCTCGCTGTGACCATAGCAATGGCGGCACCTCTAAAAGGGGTTGGTATATCAGCATTGGCCAAACGCTCGCGCATCGCTGCGAACAGCACCAAAATCATCGAAAACCCAAGCGCTGCACCCAGCCCATAAAGGGTAGTATGAAAGAAACTCAGCTCGCGGTTAAGCGATAACAGGGCGACACCCAGTACCGCACAGTTAGTGGTAATCAGCGGTAGAAAAATCCCCAGCACTTGATGCAGTAGGGGACTGAGTTGGCGCACCATCATTTCGGTAAATTGCACGACGGCAGCAATAACAACGATAAAACTAATGGTGCGCAGATAGGTAACATCCAAGGGCACAAGTAAGCCATGATAGACCACATAGCTAGCGGCAGATGCCAATGTGAGTACGAACGTCGTCGCTAGCGACATACCCATGGCAGAGTCAAGCTTATTCGAAACCCCCATAAACGGGCAAAGCCCTAAAAACTGCACCAAAACGAAATTATTGACCAGCGCAGTGCTGATCAAAATCAGAAAGAGTTCATTCATAGCGGCGTATTGTGCGCAGAAAGAGTGTTACTGGCTTTAGGTGGTTTAAACAGCACAACCTGATGTCTTCCGGCTGCTTTTGCAAGATAGAGCGCCTGGTCGGCTGTACTCATTACGGCGCTTGGCGAAGGCGATTTGCTATCTTTCAGTGTAGCGATACCAACGCTTACCGTTACATAAGGCTTCACGGGTGATGTGGCATGGGGGAGCTGAAGTTGGTCTATTGCTCGCGTCAGTTGCTCGCCAATGCCCTTGGCAGAATCTGGAGAAACTCCCGGCAAGATGGCGCTGAACTCCTCCCCTCCCGTTCTAGCAATTAGGAAGTTGAATTTGGTTGCGATGCTATTAAACGCGCCAGCAACTTGCTGCAAACATTCATCGCCTCGTTGATGACCGTAGTGATCGTTGTACAGCTTAAAGTGATCAATATCCAACATCATAACCGCTAATTCACTTGGTGTTGAGATAGCGTCTGAAAAGGCCGTTTCTAGTCGCTGATCAAAAAGCCGGCGGTTAGGTAGGCCCGTAAGTGCGTCATGGGTGGATAGCTTCAGCAGCTCGGCATTGAGCTGCTGCTGGCAGGCGAATTGCTCTTGAAACGTACGTGCCAGTAACCCTATCTCATCGTTGCGTTTGGTAAGCCCATGGGCATCCGCCCCATCAATACCTACTTGCTGAGTAAATTGAGTTAGCAAACGTAGTGGCTTTAGCACAATTTTCTCAAGAAGCAGTAATACCAAGGCAATGACCATGATCATCAAGCCAGCGGTCCATAACAGCACATAACGAAATGTGGTTAAACTGGTTAAATAACTTGTACGATTAAGCTCAATGCCTACACCTAACGATACAGGGCTGAGAGAGCTCGATGTAGGGAAGTAACGTTCGGCAAATACCGTATTGCCAGAGAAGCTGAAAGTGTCGCTGATAGGAGTCGTCTCCTTACTGAGGTTGAGGGTGATAGGTAGCCCTGTATAAACCTCCATAAACGCCAACCAATCATCATCCAATGAGCGCGTCTTAAATAACCATCCGGCTGCTGTGCCACTTTTGTCAGTGCGTAAAATAGGGCTAGAGGCCATTATTGCAGGGGGGAGGTCAGCATAAATGCTAATTTGATCTGTATTATTATCGGCAATGGCTGCCTGCATATTGGTTACCCATGGGGTCATCCAACTGCAGTCATCGATAGGGGCTCTACATGTCTGGTAGGCGTCTGTTACTGGATTTATTCCAGCAAGAAAGTGGACGTCTCCACTGGTTGTGAAAAACGCCATGAGCTGATAGCGCATGTCTTCAAACATTTCTTGGCTAAAGTTGACGTCTGCATAGCGTGGATAGTCTCCTTGTATGAACTGATAAGTATCATCCCAATGAGCCCAGTCCCGTACTTGCGCATGTAGCTGCTGTTGATCCAACTCAAAGCTACGTTCAACGCGGTCCAGCTCCCGTTTTACCATAGCCCGTTCTTCTGCTTGTAGTGCCGGAAATATAAGCCATGCACTTATTGCCGCCAGCGCGGCTATTGCACATAGAAGTAATCCGCCAAGGGCAGCGAAAAAACGAAAACGCAATGAGCGTGGGATACGCTGGTGCATATAGCGAACTCAGTAGGGTTAAAATATCAGCATGAATTCATGAAAAAGGGGCTGAGGTTGCGTGCTCAGCCCCTTTGTCGAAGTATACCTAATTAAGTTACACGCTGTCCTGGTTCCGCACCGGCATCGGGGGAAAGTAGATAAATGCCTTCTTTGTTAGCAGATGCTAATACCATGCCTTCTGATAAACCGAAGCGCATTTTACGAGGAGCTAAATTAGCCACCATGATAGTCAAGCGGCCCTCGAGTGCTTCTGGTGAATAAGCCGAGCGAATACCCGAAAACACGTTACGGGTTTCACCCCCTAAATCTAGCGTAAGCTGGAGCAACTTGTCAGCGCCTTCAACGTACTGCGCTTTGGCAATGCGGGCAATGCGCAAATCAACTTTAGCGAAATCTTCAAAGCTAATTTCTGACGTAATTGGTTCTTCCGCCAGGGGGCCTTTGGGGGTGTTTTTTAGCTTCTGTTCTTCCACCAAATCCTCCTTGGATGCCTCAATCATAGCGTCAATCTTATCCCGTTCAACCCGCGTCATTAATGGTTTGAATTTGTTGATTGAATGATTAACTAGCACAATGTTACGGCTGTCCCAGTCGAGGGACTCAATAGCCAGGAATTCACGTGCTTGTTCAGCCATGGTTGGCACCACTGGCGCAAGATAGACCATCAACTGACGGAACAAGTTGATGCCTACTGAGCAAATTTCCAGCACTTCGGCATCATGGCCTCCCTGCTTGGCTAGTGCCCAGGGGGCCTTGTCGGCGATGTACGTATTGGCTTCGTCGGCCAATTCCATAATCTTGCGCATGGCCCGGCTAAATTCACGCGCTTCAAAATCGTCAGCAATTTCGTCGCCAGCCGCGATAAAACGCGCAACCATTTGTGGTTCGGCACAGTGTTCAGCCAGCTTGCCGCCGCCCAGTTTTTTCACAAAGCCGGCGCAGCGGCTGGCGATATTGACAACTTTTCCTACCAGATCAGAATTAACCCGCGCAGAAAAATCGTCGAGGTTAAGATCCAGGTCATCCACTTTGGACGTTAATTTAGCGGCAAAATAGTAGCGTAAGTACTCTGGGTTTAAATGTTCAGCGTAAGTAGCGGCTTTGATGAAAGTGCCACGAGATTTTGACATCTTGGCGCCGTCTACCGTTAAGAAACCGTGACAGTTGACCGCAGTGGGCGTACGAAGGTCTGCACCATGCAACATGGCAGGCCAAAACAAGGCATGGAAATAAACAATATCTTTGCCAATGAAGTGGTAAACCTCTGCGTCGGAATTCTTTTTCCAAAAGGTATCGAAGTCGATACCTTCCCGATCACAGAGGTTTTTGAAGCTTGCTAGGTAGCCAATGGGGGCATCTAGCCAGACATAGAAGTATTTACCTGGAGCATCAGGGATTTCAAAGCCAAAATAGGGCGCATCTCGGGAGATGTCCCACTCATTAAAGCCCGACTCGAACCACTCCATCAGCTTGTTACGAATTTGCGGCTGTACATGGCCGTCATTAATCCATTGCTGAAGAAATTCAGCAAAGTCTGGCAGCTTAAAAAAGTAATGCGTAGAGCTACGTACTTCTGGTGTTGCCCCAGAAATAGCTGAGACAGGATTAATTAAGTCAGCAGGCGTGTAAGTTGCACCGCACTTTTCACAATTATCGCCATATTGATCATCGGCACCACACTTAGGACACGTGCCCTTAATAAAACGGTCAGCTAGGAATAGGCCCTTTTGCGGATCAAACATTTGCTCAATATCGCGGGTGGCAATATGGCCTTTATCACGCAGGCGAGTATAGATCAGTTCGCTAAAATAGCGGTTTTCTTCTGAATGGGTGGAATGATAGTTATCAAATCCCACGCCAAAGCGGGCGAAATCTTCCTGATGGTCTTGGGAAACGCGCTCAATCAAGGCTTCGGGCGTGATACCTTCCTGCTCAGCCCGCAGCATAATGGCGGTGCCGTGGGCGTCATCGGCGCAAACATAGTAACACTGCTGTCCACGACTTTTTTGAAAACGCACCCAAATGTCGGTTTGGATATACTCAAGAAGGTGTCCCAGGTGAATAGCGCCATTGGCATAGGGAAGCGCGCTTGTCACCAAAATGTTGCGCGGGGCAGTATTTGACATGGCGAATGATAATTCCGGTTAGGCAGTGCAAATAAAGACGGCGAAGTAGGGGAGCGCTTCGCCGGTAACGTCAACATGCTGCTTACAGCGACTTCTCCACTAGTAGAGCGCCTGCTCTTCCTGAACAACTTCCCGCAGAAGCTCTAAAAAAAGCTTGTCAGCTTCAGAGTGCTCAGTAGGGTCTTCGGGAATATGGACACTAGTAGTGTCGGAAATTTCGTTTGCAATTTTGGCCATGACGGCAGGGCTGTTGCCCTCTACTAGCTGCTGCCGAGCAATCGCTAGGGATTGTTCCAGGATTTTTGGGTCTTGTAGCAGCTTGCGAATAAAACCGCGCAGTTCATTAATAATACGCGTTTTTTGAATTTCTGATGCGGACATTGGAGTTCTCCTTAAGACCGCGCTTGAGGGATGTTCAAGCGAGACCAATGAATGCTTTGACCATAGCACTTTTTTTGCAGCTGAGCATGGGTTCCTGGAAGCATTGGATGCAGTCTATTTGCTTTTACTAGCACGCTGTTCCAGTACGCTTGTTTCCAGTCTGTATGTTTCCAGTACGTATAGTTCCAGTCTGTATAGTTCCAGTCTGTATAGTTACCGTACCCTTGCGCTTTAAAGGCTCAGGCGCCCCGCCTTGTGTTTGACGGGGTTGGCGTATTGTTCCAACCAATAAGGCCGCAGTGCTTCAGGTATGCTAGCCAACCGAGCGTTAAAACGCTCTCTGTCTTGACGCGTTATCGTTTTGCGGGCAATGAGTTCTGGTGATTCGCCTAGGGCTTCCAGTGCTAAATAATGACTAGGAAACAGGCGATAACCGCCGATCACTTGGCGGTCAATCTCTGCTGCCACTTCATCAGGTGTTGCCATGTCAGCGCCTACTGGGCTACCAAAACGCAGTTGCACTCGACCTTTAGAGCCCGTGATGCCTGAAACGATAGAGCGAATATCTTCGAATTCGCTTTTTGCGTAGCTTCCTTCTGTAGCGATATCGTGGAGTTCCTGGGCTTTTTGTTGGTCACAAGGGTCGTATTCGTAGCTAATCGATACCGGCACTAGTTTCAACTCGGCGATGGCGTCACCAAATACCATGTCTCGATCAGCGTTGCGTCTGGCCATGGTCAGCATTTTGATGATGGCGGGGTCGGTTCGATCAATGCCATTTTTAGCACGCCCCTCTCGTTGCGCCATCCAAATAGAGTGCTGGTCAACAGTAATTGAGTGACGAATGTAGGCCGATAACTGCTGATATGCTGCCAACATGGCACGCTTGCCTCGGGCACTGCGCGGTACAATAAAGCTTTTGTTTAACCGCATTAGATCTGTGACGTATGGCTTTTTCAGGAGGTTGTCTCCGATCGCAATACGCACTGTATCGCGACCAGCCAGGTAAAGCGCATAGTTTACAAAGGCGGGGTCTAGCGATATATCGCGGTGGTTGCCTATAAACAGGTAAGCGCTATCGCTGTCGAGCTTATCAAGTCCTGAGACGTCGAAGGCATCCGTGGTGGTACGAATCATGCGTTCCATATAGCTTGCGATACGCATCTGGAAGTCATAAACGGATGTAACGCCCTTTACTTCACGACGGACGGCATGGCCTGCTAAAGCGCGGGCAACGGGAGGCGCCCACTTGGCCATGCGTGGGAGCCTGAACTGAGTCAATGCATTTAAAAGCTCGCTATCATGCGATAGGCGCTCAAGAACATGGGCCACCTCATGATCCATATAGGGGCGAATGTCAGCCCAAGGGTCGTTGGCGGTGTCAGCGTTAAGTGCGTTGTTGTGATGAGTCATGCGATCCGTTGGATATAGGCAGAAATAAACAGTTTATATCAGCAGGCTAACGGCTGAATTAAGCGTCTGGCTGCGCAGCAGCTTCGCGCTGAGCTTCACCACCCAGCCACTCGATTAGGCGAGGAATATCGTCAGAAAGTGCCTGCGCCATCAAAATAAAATCAGTTTCTAAGCGAGCAAGTGCATCGTCGCCATCATCTGCGTGATCAGCTTCCTCTATTAATGCATCGCCAAAACGTAATGATTTCAGCGCTAGATCATCATGCAGAACAAAGCTTAAACGGCCTTCCAGGCTAACCGCGAGCTTGCTGGCTTGACGTCCGCTTTCAAGCAGTTGCTGGATCTCGTCGCTGTCTAGATCAACTTGGCGAGCGCGCAGTACGCCATCATCGCCTTTGGCTTTTAACTCAACCTGATCTCCTAGCAAAAGATCCGCAGGGCGGCTTTCCGCTTCACCCAGCCATTGCGTCATCGCACGGATAGGCAGTGTTTGTGATGTGAGCGGCGTTACTTTCAAGCTGCCCAGCGTTTCACGTAGTAGATCCAGTACATCTTCTGCCCGTGTACGAGAGCTGGCGTTGACGCCAATTAATTGCCGACGCGTATCCCACCATAAATCGATTTTCTGACTGCGAACAAATGCGCGGGGCATTAGTTCCTCAGTGATTTGCTCTTTTAGCGCCGTTTTTTCTTTGCGCGTTACTTTGCGACCTTCGCTGGCTTCGATATCAGCGACTTTATCGTCAACTTCCTCTTTAACCACAGAAGCAGGCAGTAAGCGCTCCTGGCGTAGAGCAGAAAGTAGCCGATGACCCTGAATTTCATGTAGTCGCTGGCCACTACCCAATCGGCCTGCCGGTGCTGTCCACCCTAATCGGCGCGCATCCGCATTGCCTAGCGGCTTGGCTGCATGTTCGTCTAGTGCGCTCGCCAGTGTTTCGCTATCTAGCTCAGGAGCGCTATGAACGCGGTACAAATGTAGGTGCTTAAACCACATGTCACCAATCCTATTTAAAAGGTGGCACATTATGGCGAAACCAAGCCTTTCCTACCAGCGCCTTGAGGGATTGCCTTGTTGTTGCACTGGTTTAAAACTTGTGTTTGATTTGAGCTGTTCGATGAATAATTCACAGATTTTAAAAACAGACTTTAAAAAAAGGGGAAGTTATGTCTTCAGCGATATCCAGTGTGGCGCTGAGAGTGCGTGGTTACCATTTGGACGGATATGGCCACGTCAATAACGCGCGCTATCTCGAATTCATGGAAGAGGGCCGCTGGGCTTTTTTTGATGACCATCCGCGTCTGATAAATCAACTTCATAAGGCTGGGCGCGCATTTGTCGTGGTCAATCTGAATATTGATTATCGAGCGGCCGCTGTTCAGAACGATGATTTGCAGATTATGACCGGTATCGTCGACGTGGGAGAGCGTAGCGCGGTTTGTCATCATCGTATTATGCGTCAAGATGGTGCGCTGGTAGCCCAGGCGGATTTGACCTTCGTGCTACTAGATATGAAGGCCAATAAGGCAGCTTCTATTGAAGGAGACGTGCGAGAGGTGCTGGAGGGGCTCGTGGTCAATAAAGACACCTTTTTAGCGTAAAGCGTAATGCCGTTGCCACTGACTGCCCATGGTGCTTATGCAGTGGTATGATGGTGCTGACTCTGCGCGCCGCCTTGGTGTGGTATCAAGGGCGGCTTTTTTAAGCGCTTTCAACTCTCGCAGTGCCAATGCAGTGCAAAGGATCTGACTTTCATGGGTGACATCGCCAGAGAAATCTTGCCCGTCAATATTGAAGACGAGCTTAAACAGTCGTACCTCGACTACGCGATGAGTGTCATTATCGGTCGCGCTCTTCCCGATGTGCGTGACGGCCTCAAGCCTGTTCACCGGCGCGTGCTTTTTGCCATGCACGAGCTGAGCAACGATTGGAATAAACCGTACAAGAAGTCGGCGCGTGTCGTCGGCGATGTCATCGGTAAATACCATCCGCATGGTGATAGTGCGGTCTATGACACTATCGTTCGTATGGCCCAGCACTTTTCCATGCGTCACGTACTGGTGGATGGTCAGGGTAACTTTGGTTCTATTGATGGTGATAACGCGGCTGCCATGCGTTACACCGAAGTGCGCATGGCACGCCTTGCCCACGAGCTACTCGCTGACCTGGAAAAAGACACCGTCGATTGGGTCGATAACTACGACGGCACTGAGCGCATTCCAGCCGTGCTGCCAACCAAAGTTCCTAACCTGTTAATTAACGGGTCGTCAGGGATTGCAGTGGGCATGGCTACTAATATCCCGCCCCATAACATGCGGGAAATAATTGATGGGTGTCTGGCGTTAATTGATGATTACACGCTCACTGTCGATGACCTCATGCAGTACATTCCTGGGCCGGATTTCCCTACCGGGGGCATTATCAACGGTCGCGCGGGTATTTTAGACGCTTACCGCACCGGGCGTGGACGTATCTATGTGCGTGCCTGCCACACTATTGAGCATGATGATAAGAGTGGTCGAGATCACATTATCATCACTGAGCTGCCTTACCAGGTGAATAAAGCGCGATTGATCGAAAAAATCGCTGAGCTGGTAAAAGAGAAGAAAATCGAGGGCATTGCTGAACTCCGCGATGAGTCTGATAAAGACGGCCTGCGCGTGGTGATCGAGATCAAGCGCGGCGAATCGGGCGATGTCGTCGTCAACAACTTGTTTGCGCAAACACAATTACAAAATGTGTTTGGGATTAACATGGTGGCGCTGGAAAATGGCCAGCCGCGTACTCTGAACATAAAAGAGATGCTTGAGGCGTTTATTCGCCACCGCCGTGAAGTTGTTACTCGCCGTACCTTGTATGAATTGAAAAAAGCCCGTGAACGTGGGCATCTGTTGGAAGGTTTGGCAGTTGCCATCTCCAATATTGATGAAGTTATTGAGCTTATCAAGGCATCTCCCAATGCCTCTGAAGCGCGCGAAAAATTGTTGGCTAAAACGTGGAAGCCTGGGCAGGTTACCGCGATGTTGGAACGCGCTGGCGCAACCTCATGTAAGCCTGAAGAGCTAGATGAAGGGTTTGGTCTAAATACAGCGGCGACGGAATATCGGTTGTCGCCCGCGCAGGCTCAGGCAATTCTCGAGCTTCGTCTGCATCGCTTAACAGGTCTTGAAACCGAGAAGCTGTTAGACGAATACTTGTCGATTCTTGAGAAAATCGCGGAATTTACGACCATCCTGGCTTCTCCAGATCGTCTGATGGAAGTGATTCGAGAAGAGCTGCATGCTGTACGTGAACAGTATGGCGATGACCGCCGTACAGAAATTCAGGCGAGCCATCTTGATTTGTCGATTGAAGATCTAATCGCTGAAGAAGACATGGTGGTCACTGTTTCCCGCTCAGGCTATGCCAAGACTCAGCCGTTGTCTGATTATCAGGCTCAGCGCCGTGGTGGACGAGGTAAATCAGCCACTGCGATGAAAGATGAAGACGTTATTGAACACCTGCTAGTCGCATCTACCCATGACACTGTGCTGCTGTTCTCTAACAGGGGTAAGGTGTATTGGCTGAAAGTGTATGAGATGCCGAACGCCAGTCGTGGCTCTCGAGGCAAGCCGCTGGTCAACATGCTACCGCTTGAAGAAGGCGAAGCCGTTAACGCCATTTTGCCGGTACGTGATTACGATCCTGAGCACTACATTTTCTTTGCCACGGCGAAAGGGACTGTTAAACGAACCAGTCTTGAGCAGTTCTCTCGCCCACGTAGTGTTGGCTTGATTGCCATTGATTTGGAAGAGGGCGACCGTTTGGTGGGGGCTGCTATTACGTCTGGCTCTGATCACGCCATGCTGCTTTCCTCTAACGGTAAGGCTATCCGCTTCGAAGAAGGCAATGTACGCGCTATGGGCCGTACCGCCCGTGGTGTGCGCGGCATGCGCCTGGCGGGGGCGGCCGAAGTTATTAGCTTGATCATTCCTAAGAGCCAGCAAATTGACGCAGAAGATGACGTTGACGCAGATGCTGATAGTCAGGTTGTCGCGACCGAAAATGCTCAAACGGAAGGTCAAATCTATATTCTCACGGCCAGTGAGAATGGCTACGGCAAGCGTACGCGCCTGGAAGAATTCCCGCTGCGTGGTCGTGGTGGGCAGGGCGTTATTGCCATGCAAACCAGCGAGCGTAATGGCGCTCTGGTAGCCGCAATGCAAGTCTATGACAGCGATGAAATGATGCTGATCACTGATCGTGGCACCTTGGTCCGTACACGGGTTGAAGAAGTGTCCACGACCTCGCGAAATACTCAGGGGGTTATGCTGATTCGCCTGGGTAAAGAAGAAAAACTAGTTAAAACTGTCCGTGTGGACGAGCCTGCCGAAATAGATGAGCTTGAGTCAGATATTTCAGAAGCAGACGCCCTAGACACCGGCGCGGCTGATACTGATGTCGTTGATAGCGATACAATTGACCCAGGCAAGCCAGACAACGCTGACGATGGCGAACAGGAACAGGGAACCGATGACACGTCATTATAACTTTTGTGCAGGGCCAGCGGCCCTGCCTGTTGCCGTGCTTGAACGTGCGCGCAACGAGCTTCTGGACTTTCAAGGGCGCGGTCTGTCTGTCATGGAGATGAGCCATCGTAGTGATGAGTTTGTCGCTATTGCGGACCGTGCAGAAGCCGACTTGCGTCAGTTGCTCGACATTCCCAGCAACTACAAAGTGCTCTTCTTGCAAGGCGGTGCCAGCATGCAGTTTTCGATGCTGCCGATGAATTTACTTGGACAAGGGGGAAGCGCCAATTTTATCCAAACGGGCATTTGGGGTAAAAAGGCGATTAGTGAAGCCCGGCGTTTAGGGTTTAACTGTCATGTGGCAGCGAGCAGTGAATCCAATGGCCATACGGCGGTACCTGATGAAAATGCACTGGCGATTAGCAGCGATGCTGCTTACTTGCATTACACCTCAAATGAAACCATCGGTGGTTTAGAGTTCGACTATACGCCAAGGGTGCAGCGCGCAGATGGTGCTGATGTGCCTTTGGTATGCGATATGTCCTCGAACATTCTATCTGGCCCTATCGATGTAACGCAGTTTGGAGTGATTTACGCGGGAGCTCAGAAAAACATTGGCCCGGCTGGCTTAACACTGGTCGCTGTCCGTGATGACTTGCTTGGTAAAGCGCCTAGCTCCATTCCGTCGCTGTTTGACTATCAGATGCTTGCGGACGCAGGTTCTATGGTCAACACGCCGCCAACGTTTGCATGGTACTTGGCAGGCCTTGTTTTCCAGTGGTTAAAGGATGACATCGGTGGCTTAGAGGCGATGGATGATATAAACCAGCGCAAAGCGCAGAAGCTTTATGCTGCTATTGATGCCAGTGATTTCTATAGTAATCCCATTGCTAGCCGTAACCGGTCCCGCATGAATGTTCCGTTTGTGCTAGCCGATAGTGGTTTAGACAACGTATTCCTGCAAGAAGCTGACGAGGCGGGGCTTCTTAACCTGAAGGGCCATCGTAGTGTTGGCGGCATGCGTGCGAGTTTATATAACGCGGTGCCTGAAGAGGCCGTTGATGCGCTAATCGCCTTTATGGCGGACTTTGAACAACGAAGAGGCTAACCATCATGTCCGATACGCCGATTAATTTAGACGACTTACGTCAACGTATCGACCAGTTGGATGGCGATATTCTGCGCTTGATTAGTGAGCGCGCCAACTGCGCCCAGCAGGTGGCACACGTTAAACTTGCTCAAGATAAAGACGCTGTATTTTATCGTCCTGAGCGAGAGGCGCAGGTGTTGCGCCGTATTATGTCGTTGAATCAAGGCCCGCTAGATTCAGAAGAGATGGCGAGGTTATTTCGTGAAATTATGTCGGCGTGTCTTGCGCTGGAGCAGCCGGTCAAAGTTGCCTACTTAGGCCCTGAGGGTACTTTTACCCAGCAGGCCGCGCTTAAACACTTTGGCGAGAGCGCTGTCAGTATGCCGATGGCGGCGATTGATGAAGTCTTTCGTGAAGTAGAGGCAGGCGCCGTTCATTACGGGGTGGTGCCGGTAGAAAATTCTACCGAAGGAGTCGTCAATCATACGCTCGACACCTTTATGGACTCATCGATCAAGATCTGCGGCGAGGTGGTTCTTCGTATCCACCATCATCTGTTAATTAGCGAAACTACGCGTCGTGATAAGGTCTCGCGGATCTACTCTCATCCGCAATCGTTTGGCCAGTGCCGTAAATGGCTCGATGCTCACTACCCCCATGCTGAACGGGTACCGGTTTCTTCTAATGCAGAGGCCGCGAAGCTAGTCAAAACAGAATGGCACAGTGCGGCGATCGCCGGAGACATGGCTGCTAAGCTGTATGGCTTAGAACGCATTGCTGAAAAAATTGAGGATCGACCTGATAACTCTACGCGCTTTCTGATTATTGGTAATCAAGATGTGCCGATATCCGGCGAGGACAAAACCTCAATTGTTGTTGCTATGCGCAACCAGCCCGGTGCGCTGCATGATCTGCTTGAGCCGTTCCATCGCCACCGTATTGATTTAACGCGGATCGAAACACGGCCTTCACGTACTGGTGTTTGGAATTATGTATTCTTTATCGATTTCAAAGGGCATCGAGATGAGCCTCAGGTAGCAGCAGTGCTCGAAGAAGTAAGGCTTCGTGCTTCTGAGCTTCGTGTACTTGGCTCCTATCCTTTAGGCGTGCTGTGACGGAGTGTACTTTGCAAGTGTTGGATAGTCGCGCTGACGTTAGGTCATCTTGCCAAGAGTCACATTTATTGATTGTTGGGCTTGGCTTGATCGGGGGGTCTCTGGCAGCCGCGCTGCGGCATTCAGGTTTTAAAGGGCAAATTTCAGCGTGCGACTCCAATGCGTCAGAAATCGCCTTGGGGATCGAGTTAGGGTTGATAGATGGGGGGGGGGCACAGCTAGCAGAACTGCTTGATGACGTCTCCATGGTGGTTCTGGCCGTGCCGGTATTAGCCATGGAGAGTGTGTTGTCTACCTTGTCGGGGGCTCTTCACCGTGCGTCTGAAAGCGTGGTGATTACTGATGTGGGGAGCACGAAAGCAACGATCCGTGACTGTGCTGTTCGTGCGTTCGGTAAGATGCCTCCTTCAGTGGTACTGGGTCATCCTATTGCTGGTTCTGAAAAAAGTGGTGTCGCAGCTGCAGATCCCACCCTCTATATCAATCACAAAGTAATTCTAACGCCGGAACCGAATGTCGACGCAGGAGCGCTTGCGCGGGTTGAAGCGTTGTGGAGTGCCGCTGGTGCAGATGTGCTGCAAATGAGTGTAGAGCGGCACGACCAAGTGTTGGCACGTACCAGTCATTTGCCTCATTTACTGGCATTTTCACTGGTCGATACGCTGGCGCGTCAAGACGAGCGGTTAGAAATTTTTCGCTATGCTGCCGGTGGGTTTCGTGATTTTACCCGAATCGCTGGCAGCGACCCTGTTATGTGGCGAGATATCTTTATTGCCAACCGGGACGCCGTCTTGTCGTCGTTAGATGATTTTGAGGCAGGCCTCACACGGTTGCGACAGGCGGTAGAAAGCGGCGATAGCGATGCCCTTATCGCAACGTTTGATCGTGCCAGCCATGCACGCCATTATTTCGATACGTTATTGAATAAAACCAGCTATCAGGCGGAATATCATATGCAACCACACGGTAAAGTGACTTATCGGGTGCAGCCGGGCGGCCAGGCGCAAGGTCGTCTTCGCGTGCCAGGCGACAAATCAATGTCCCATCGTTCAATTATGCTGGGTGCCTTGGCAGAGGGTGTTACCGAAGTTAAAGGATTTTTAGAGGGTGAGGATAGCCTCGCGACTTTGCAGTCCTTCCGTGAAATGGGTGTTGCCATTGAGGGTCCATATCAGGGGAGAGTTACTATCCATGGCGTAGGGATGCATGGCTTGAAAGCCCCGGCAGGCCCGCTGTACGTGGGGAATTCAGGTACTGCCATGCGCCTGTTTGCGGGATTATTGGCAGGCCAAGCATTTGATAGTGAGCTAACCGGTGATGAGTCGTTAACCAAGCGGCCAATGGGACGTGTCGCGGACCCTCTGCGTTTGATGGGTGCGACTATCGACACCGATGAAGGGGGCCGCCCGCCACTCAAGATTAAAGGTGGCGCAGCATTGAAGGGTATTTACTATGACATGCCGATGGCCAGTGCGCAGGTGAAATCCTGCTTGCTATTAGCAGGTATGTACGCCGAAGGCGAGACTCGCGTTCGTGAGCCAGCAC
Organism: Halomonas sp. GT; assembly: GCF_002082565.1. Classification (NCBI taxonomy): domain Bacteria; kingdom Pseudomonadati; phylum Pseudomonadota; class Gammaproteobacteria; order Oceanospirillales; family Halomonadaceae; genus Halomonas; species Halomonas sp. GT. The sequence goes on along the minus strand of NZ_CP020562.1, from coordinate 2,036,976 downwards.
CTACTCGCGATCACACCGAACGGATGCTTAATGGTTTTGGCTATGAGGTCTCGCGCGAGGGTGATACTTGTTGGCTCCAGGGAGGCGGTAAGCTAACGGCAGGCCCGATAGATGTCCCTTCTGATATATCTTCTGCCACGTTCTTCTTAGTGGCAGCAGCCATTACGCCAGGGGCAGATATTACCCTTGAACACGTGGGTATTAACCCAACGCGCATTGGCGTGATTAACATCCTCAGCCTTATGGGGGCTGACTTAACACTTGAGAATGAGCACGAAGTAGGCGGTGAGCCAGTGGCGGATATTCGTATTCGCTATTCGCCTTTAAAAGGGATTGATATCCCTGTTGATCAAGTGCCGCTTGCTATCGACGAATTTCCCGCACTGTTTATCGCGGCTGCAAACGCGCAAGGTAAAACGCGCTTGCGCGGCGCTGAGGAGCTGCGGGTCAAAGAGTCTGATCGAATTCAGGCGATGGCCGATGGGCTAGTGACTTTGGGTGTTGAGCACACGGTTGTTGAAGATGGTATTGATATTGTTGGCAATGCTGACGATGCCGTGGCGAGCTATGGCGGCGGTCGTATTGATAGCTTAGGTGATCACCGGATCGCCATGGCGTTTGCAATTGCCTCTTTGCGTGCAAGCGATGAGATTATTATCGATGACTGTGCGAATGTGGCCACCTCTTTCCCTGATTTTGTGGCATTGTCACAGCGTATCGGTATGCATGTAAGTGTGGAGGGAGCTAATGCCGATTAAAGCCCCTGTGCTCACGATTGACGGACCGGGTGGTGCAGGTAAAGGCACCATCAGTGGGTTAGTTGCTGAACGTTTGGGGTGGCACCTATTAGACAGTGGTGCGCTTTACCGGCTTACTGCTCAGGCAGCTTTAAAGCATGACGTGGCCTTGGATGACGAGGCGTCGTTGGCGTTGGTTGCCGCACAGCTGGATGTTGCCTTTCCAGTGCTCGATGGGCAGCCTCGCACGCTTTTAGAAGGTGAAGACGTTTCCCGGGCGATACGCACAGAACAGGCCGGTGAGCGCGCATCCCGTGTGGCAGCCCTTCCTCTAGTCCGTGAAGCATTGCTTCAGCGTCAGCGAAATTTTCAACAATCGCCAGGCTTGGTGGCCGACGGCCGTGATATGGGAACCGTAGTATTTCCTGACGCGCCATTGAAGATTTTTCTGACCGCAAGTGCGCAGGAGCGGGCTCGGCGGAGGCATCTACAGTTGCAGGAAGCAGGGGTGAGTGCTAGTCTATCGAGTCTTTTAAAGGAGATTCAGGCGCGCGATGCACGCGATACGCAACGCAGTGTGGCTCCTCTCAAGCCGGCAGATGATGCCATAACGCTTGATACCACATGCCTGAGCATACCGGAAGTGGTTGATCAGTTGACCGAATTGCTGGCCCAGCGTGGCATGGTAAACGGCACCTGATTCTCCCTTGCGGCGTTTTTGGAAAGGTGTCACGACGTGGCAGGGCGATTACTCCATATCAGAGAGCCCGGTCAGGTCTAACCAGCGCTAACACCTCCAAAAGCAGAATGACATTAGGCCCGTACTTGCTGGTGGTACGGAGAAGGCATTTATGCCTCAACAACGTTGATCACGTAGGAAAACCATGAGCGAAAGCTTTGCTGAACTGTTTGAACAGTCTCTTAACGACATCAACATGGAGCCAGGCGCAATTGTCGCGGCTCAGGTTGTCGACATTGACGGTGACTGGGTTACCGTTAACGCTGGTCTGAAATCTGAAGGTCAGATCCCTGCGTCACAATTCCGCGATGAGAACGGTGAACTGACCATCGCTATCGGTGACGACGTGCACGTTGCACTTGAAGCCGTAGAAGATGGCTTCGGTGAAACGCGTCTGTCCCGTGAAAAAGCCAAGCGCGCAGAAGCTTGGAAGATTCTGGAAGCAGCCTTCGAGAAAGACGAAGTCGTCAAGGGCGTGATCAACGGTAAGGTCAAAGGCGGCTTCACAGTCGACGTCGACTCTATCCGTGCCTTCTTGCCGGGCTCTCTGGTTGACGTTCGTCCGGTTCGTGACACTGCACACCTGGAAAACAAAGAGCTAGACTTCAAAGTCATCAAGCTTGACCCGAAGCGCAACAACGTCGTTGTTTCGCGTCGTGCTGTACTGGAAGCTGAAAACAGTGCTGAACGTGAAGCACTGCTGGCAACCTTGCAAGAAGGTCAGCAAATCAAAGGTATCGTTAAGAACCTGACTGATTACGGTGCATTCGTTGATCTAGGCGGCGTTGATGGTCTGCTGCACATCACTGATATGGCGTGGAAGCGCATTAAGCATCCGTCTGAAATCGTTGCTGTTGGCGACGAGATCAACGTCAAAGTGTTGAAGTTTGACCGTGAGCGTAACCGCGTATCTCTAGGTCTTAAGCAGCTGGGTGAAGATCCTTGGGTCAACATCAAAGACCGTTACCCGGAAGGCACCAAAGTGCACGCAGTCGTCACTAATCTGACTGACTACGGCTGCTTTGCTGAGCTGGAAGAGGGCGTCGAAGGTCTGGTTCACGTTTCAGAAATGGACTGGACTAACAAGAACATCCATCCGTCTAAAGTTGTCCAAGTGGGCGATGATGTTGACGTTATGGTTCTTGACATCGATGAAGAGCGTCGTCGTATTTCTCTGGGCATCAAGCAGTGTACTGCTAATCCTTGGGAAACTTTCAACGCTGAATACAACAAGGGCGACCGTGTTTCAGGTACCATCAAGTCAATCACTGACTTTGGTATCTTTATCGGCCTTGAAGGCGGTATTGATGGTCTGGTTCATCTGTCTGATATCTCTTGGACAGAAACTGGCGAAGAAGCTGTCCGTAACTTCAAGAAAGGTGACGAAGCTGAAGCCGTCATTCTTTCAATCGATCCTGAGCGTGAGCGTATCTCCTTAGGTATTAAGCAAATGGATTCCGATCCAGTAGCTGAATACCTGTCGGTTAACGACAAAGGCAGCATCGTTACAGGCCGTATCGTAGAAGTTGATGCCAAAGAAGCACACGTTGAGCTAGCGACTGATGTTATTGCTATCCTCAAGGCGTCTGAAATCAGTGCTGATCGCATTGAAGATGCCCGTAACGTGCTGAATGAAGGCGACAGCATTGAAGCGCGTATCGTCAGCGTTGATCGTAAGAGCCGTCAGATTAATCTGTCGGTTAAAGCGAAAGAGCAAGATGATACTCGTCAAAATCTGAAGAAACTGCGTGATCAAGAGCCGGAAGCAGGTGGTCCGACCACTATCGGTGATCTAATCAAGCAGCAGATGGGCCAAGACTAATTAAGTAGTTGATAGCCTGTGAAAACGCCGCCCATTAGGGCGGCGTTTTTTATGCTTTTGAATGATTTGAAATAGATAAATAGCCTATGTTTGACTTGAGTGTAAAGCGCGTTTTTATAGTTCAAAGTAAACAATAAAAATCGATTAGTATTTAAGCCAAAATCAACTAGACTATTGTCAGCTAGCGCATTTGCAGCAATAATGTACGCGCATCCTGAACTCGTGCGTATTGAGTTGATAGATTGATTAACTCGCGCAGTTAAACCTATGCTAAAAGGAATCCCTATGTCGCTATTAAATGAGTATATTCAAAAGGAACAGCAGCTAAAACAACTGCAAGAAGACTTACAACGCTTGGAAGGTGATCAGCGTTTGAAGAGCGAGCTTGAATTTAAAGCTAAGCTTGAAGCGCTAATGAACGAGTTTGGTAAGCGTCCTTCTGACGTCATTGCATTGTTGGACCCTAACGCTGATCAGCGTGGATCCAAAGGTGCTGCAGCATCTTCTACACGTCGTAAGCGCCGTTTAAAGATTTATAAAAATCCACATACCGGTGAAGTAATTGAAACCCGCGGCGGTAACCATAAAGGCCTGCGTAGCTGGAAAGACGAGCATGGTGATGAAGCCGTCGAGTCTTGGCTAGAGCGCATGGAAGACTAAGTCGTTTTAAACCGGCATTTCTTAAAAGAAGTGCCGGTTTTGGTTTGTTGGGAACGGCAAAAACTATACAGGGTGAGCTAGGCAGTTAAAGGTATTCTCAGCTCAATATGATGGGGTTGCCATAATACTTGCGGTGCATCACCACTGATATTTAACCGATTTCTTTTATCCATTAGTGCCACTAGCGTTTCAGACATTATATAAGATAATTGTGAAATATTATCGAAACATGTTTTCGCATAATAGCGGGCAGGAATGTCCACCCGTCGATAGGTGACAGGTAGCGCTAGATGTTTGGCAGTATCTCTATTCTCAAGATAGAGCCCGATGTCAGTTCTAGTGTGATTTAGTGCAGGTTCTTCTACAATGGCCTTCACTTTTTCTGACAAGAGATCTGGCAGTACCATGGCTGGGGTAGAAGCGCTTAGCTGGGCTTGTAAGCACTGTAAGTGGTTAGCATGATATTTTGTGTTGCCTAGCCCATGAATGCGTTCTGGTGCTTGGTACAAGCGCATTAAAACAACATGTGCAGGTCGGCATTTTTCAATATTAATCGTAATGTTTTTGTCAGACCTGTTCAGACGGTACATGCTGCTAACCGCTTGGCGGTATTCGCGCGGCGGTAGTTGATAACGGCGCTGAAACGCGCGTGAAAAAGAAGAGTGATTGGTATATCCACAACGAATAGCGATTTGCGCTATATTTTGTGTGGTGAGTGAAAGTAACACGGCGGCTCGCTCAAGACGCCTTTTTTCTCGGTAAGCGCTAGGCGAAATGTTGAAGCAGTGGCGGAACTGTCGGCGTACTTGTGATGCTGAGTATCCTAAGTGGTTAGCAAGGTCTTCGATTCCTAACGGCTTATCGAGTGTGTCTTGCAGCCAGATCTCAGCTCGCATCATTGCATTGAACATTATCTGGCCTCCTATGCTTGAGTCGTACAGGTCGTTACTCATCTCACCTGTAATGCACCCTCCCGGTGCTCGCGTTGCTAGTAATCTGATAGGCGATTAACATTGCTTCCTGCCTACTAGATGAATTTGCCGCCCTATGCGCGACCTTAGGTTGCTTAACTGGTCGTTTTTATGCTCTTCCAGAAGGAGCATTCTGCTTTATATCGGGGGCAGCTTATTTATTACTAAGCTGTGGTGCCTTTATGCTGGCAAGAGAGAGCAAAGGCAAGTTTGCTCAGTCGTTTTAAGCGTTTGGGCACAGTTTTGCCGGAAAAAGGTCTGTTTCAGCAGACTTGTCATCCATTTCAAGTAAGGTGTAAATGAAACATCGATGAAATATCAAAAGGTTCAAAAACAGCTCGATGAGCGTGAAAAGCTACGTAAGTTTCGTGAGTTGGATGATGCCTTCGCGCAGGCGCTGCGCCAGTTAGAAGATCCTAACAGCGATTTCGATATTCCAACGGGACCGCCAGTACGTTCAATTGCGGCGTTAGAGGCAGATGACCACGCAGCAGACGAAGCAGCCCGCTCGCATGAGCAAGATCGCTTGTTTGATCAACGCTTAAAAGCGCTGATTAGGGAATTTGATTTGTCTGAGCGAGATGTTGGTGAGGTCATACATGCTCTGCTTGAGTCTAGTAAATGGACGCTTGATGACGTGCCTGTAGTAAGTAAATAACGTGATCGTATAAGGTGTGGTCGCTGGTTAGCGATACCGAAAGATACGTAAACTAGGTAAATATACGTCGTCTTCTAGTTTTTCGTCGCGCCGCTTAGCTCTTGTGCGAGTAGCAGGAGGCGTTTCCGCTGGCGCTTTTAGATGCGGTAATCGACCTTCATTTGCGGGCACAATTAACGGCAATGCAATATTAAGCGCTCGTCGCGTGTGTCCATCCGCAAGCGGTTCGACAAAAAACAGATTAGCGCGCATTAAAGGGGCTTGGGTCTGTACCTGCGCCAATATTTCTCCACTTGGAATGCTGGCGAGCTTGCGTAGTTGTATGCGGATATGTGGTGCATCGCTGTCTAGCTGCAATAATTTTTGCTCAGCCTCTTGAACGCTGACTCTTTTGATTGAGCGACCGCTGCTGTACCACGCTAGCCTAACTCTGGATACCGGCGCTGGGGCTATAGGGAGTTGTCGCCAGCACTGTTTTAGGTGGAGTCTTGCAAATCCGCTTTTACGAAGTATTTCGTCGACATGTGGATGGCGGTTAGGTAAGCGAGACTTGGCATCGTTCAATGCGTTTGGATGAGACTGCTTAATGCGTGAGAGTAAATCGCTGATGTTTGTTTTTGCGTGGTTAATTTGATGACACGCTTCTAATAAATCATCGTTAGCAGCAATGACTGCTATATAATTACGCGTTTCGCGGCCATCCTGTCCCTGCTGATGCCACATGTCCAGCAGTGCATCCCGCAACCAAATAGGCTCGCTAACGTCATGATGAAACCGCCAAGTAGGCGGTTTATTTGATTCATATAGCGCTGCAGCCTGCTCAATGGTGGCCACCAGCTGGTCAAAGTGGATATCAAGTTCATGCAGTAAATGATATAGAGGCAGCGTGGCGTCAGTCATGTAGGGTGGGCCTTGAAGCGGTTAAAGCGACATTCTCTCAGCGGTGTTCACTCAACAACACTTTCTTAGATAACAGCTAAAAGAAACTAAAAAAATCAATTAACAAATGTCTACTTCAGTATTTAAACCTCATCCAGTATTTAAACCTAGGTCATGATTTAACTCTACGGCATTTTTTAAGAAAGAGGTGCGTCTCTATCTGCTTGAGCAAGCAAGGTGTCTAAGTCTGCTTCATCCATGGCAGATTCACCTGCAATGCGATGCGACTCTTCCGCCCAAGCGCCTAAATCAAGCAGTTGGCAACGTTTGCTACAAAAGGGGCGATAAGTGCTTTCTGGCCCCCAGATAACCTTCTTGCCACACTGAGGGCAAGCAACCTCTAGCGGTGAATCATTTGCTGGCGTAGGCATGACAATCTCCTGTTTCAAAAGTACTCCCATTTCTGGGATCAATTGCGGTATCAAGTGCTGTATTAAATATGTGCTTAAGTGCTGCTCAGGTGCTGCTCAAGCACGTCGTTAAGTGCACTCGGCGCGATAACGACAATCCAGTTGGATTACCTGGCGCATCATATCCGCATGGTCACCACTGTTATCGATGACATCATTGCCTTTAGCAAGGCGTTCTTCACGTGGAAGTTGGGCGGCGAGGATAGCACGCACCTGGGATTCACTCACCCCATCCCGGGCAAGCGTACGCGCTAATTGCAGCGATTCGGGCACATCGATGACTAACGTACGATGAACCAGTTTATCTTGGCCAGACTCAAAAAGCAGAGGAGACACTAACAAGACATAGGGCGACTGCGCCTGTAGGCGGTCAAGATGCAAAAGAAGGCGTTCTCGTACCTTAGGATGAGTGACCGATTCTAACCACTGCCGTTGCGCAGGATTTTCAAAAATGATGGTGCGCAGTGCTGATCTATTCAGTGTTCCGTCGGAGTTCAATACGTCTTCACCAAAGTGTTCGGCAATAGCGGCTAGCGCAGGTTCGCCAACGGCAACGACTTCTCTCGCGACATCATCGGCATCTACCCAGCCAACCCCGAGTTCTTCAAACGCACGGGCAACGGTAGACTTTCCCGATCCAATACCACCTGTTAGCCCAATGATCATGCATGCTCCCCAAAAGATTGAACAAAACTGACGTTTGGATTAATAAAGCAACGACGTGTAGAGTGCCATTAACTCGTTGCCCACAAGTAAACAAATCCAGCCCGCTAGCGCAAGAAAGGGGCCAAAGGGAAGAGGTTGGCCACGCAGTCGAGGAGATAGAGCCTGAGCGGCTAGTCCTACTATTGCACCAATACCTGCTGATAAAATAAGCACCAGCGGTAACATGCTCCAACCTACCCAAGCGCCAAGGGCGGCCAGTAATTTGAAATCCCCAAATCCCATGCCTTCTTTACCTGTTATGAGCTTAAATACCCAGTAAAAGGTCCAAAGCACAAGATAGCCTGCCATCGCGCCGATAACAGCACTGGGGAGCAGCAGAGGCTGAAAGAACAATTGATAGGCTAAGCCAGCCCACAACAACGGTAGGGTCAACATATCAGGGAGTAAATAGGTACGAAAATCGATCACTGCCAAAGCAAGTAGCGTTAAACAAGCGCCATAGATAAACAGTGCGCTTAGCGTCGGGCCATGCAAAGCCACAATCGTGACTGCTAGCACGCCGCCCATTAGCTCAACGAGTGGGTACTGTACACTGATGGGTGTTTGACAATGGGCACATTTGCCACATCTTTTTAGCCAGCCTATTAAGGGTAGGTTATCGTGCCAAACAATCGGTTGTTCACAGCGTGGGCACATTGACCTTGGAGTGGCAAGGTTAAAGCGGGGAGACGTTTCTTCGGTTAGCTCAAGAGAGACGCGTGCTTCATTGCGCCAACGGCGCATCAGCATAACGGGTAAACGAGTGATGACAACGTTAAGAAAACTGCCCAAGCAGAGGCCGATCAGTAAAGCAAAAAAGAGGTAAAAGCTTGGCGGTAAACCCATGGTATTCCTATAGTTTGGGGAAGTTCGTGTATGCGTTGGAAATTGCCAGTGAACGGTGTATTTACAGTGCGGTGCCAATTTCAAAAATAGGCAGATACATGGAGACAACAACACCGCCCACTAGCGCACCAAGGACAACGATAATAATTGGTTCCATTAACGAGGTCAGGGCGTCTACTTTGTTATCGACTTCTTCTTCGTAGTAATCTGCGACCCGGTTAAGCATGGCATCCAGCGAGCCGGCTTCCTCACCAATACTCACCATTTGAACGGCTAGCGCTGGAAAACGATTGGTCATACGCATGGCAAAATGCAGCTGCTGCCCGGTAGTTACATCTTGGCGCACTTCATTAATAGCTTTGATATACACGCGGTTATCCGCTGCTCCTGCAGCAGTTTCGAGTCCCTCAATAAGTGGCACGCCTGAAGTAAAGGTAGTCGCTAAGGTACGTGTAAATCGAGAGACAGCCGATTTGTGCAAAATATCACCAAGGATAGGCAGGTGAAGCATTAAACTATCTAGCTGATAAGCAACGCGTGGTGAGCGTCGCGCTGCAGCTTTCAACAGCGTGATGCTGCCGATTAGTGTGCCAAGTGTTTGTAGCCAGTACGTCTGGGCCATGTCTGATAAGTTAACCGTGAACTGAGTGAGTGCCGGAAGCTCTGCGCCAAAACCTTGAAACATACTCTCAAATTCAGGCACGACTTTGATGAGCAGCAGCATGGTAACGGCGACACCGATGGTCATCACCGCAGTAGGGTACCAGAGTGCTTTTTTGACACGATTTTTGAGTGATTCAACTTTCTCTTTATAACTGGCTATCCGCTCCAACATCTGGTCAAGTGCGCCAGCTTGCTCCCCTGCATCGACCAGGTTAACAAACAGGCGGTCAAACTGTTTGGGATGTTTTGCCATGGCGCTGGAAAGGCTGTCACCAGAGGAGACGTCTTCCATGATTTGCTGGGTTAGTGCCACCATCGCGGGTTTTTTAAGGCTTTCAGAAACGGCTTGTAACGCCTGAAGAATAGGGATACCTGCCCGCACCATGGTGGCCATTTGTCGTGCAAAAATCATGATGTCGACGTTGGTTACTTTGCCGCGTCCACTAAAGCTGCTGCGTTTTTGAACTTTAGTGGCGACAATACGCTGCTTAGCGAGTTGTTCAATGATTTCGGGTTTAGTACGGCCAATTAGCTCGCCTCGCATGGCTCGTTCTTGTGGCCCTTTGCCTTCCCACTTCCAGCGGTGTAGCGGCGCTGGCTTTGTGCGGCGTGCTTTAGCGTTAGCCATGTCGCGCGTTACTCCTTGCTGATGCGGTTAACTTCTTCCAAGCTGGTACTGCCATCCAGTACGCGACTCAAGCAACGCTGATGAAGGCTGGGGTAGCCTTCGCGGCGGGCTTGCTGATCAATATCCAGCGCATCACCATCACGCATAATCAATTGGCGCATGGCATCGGTAATGGGCACTACTTCATAAATACCAATACGCCCCTTGTAGCCCTGGGTGCACTGTTTGCAGCCAACTGGCGAATAAATTGTGCCATTGCGAATATCCTGCTGGCTAAAGCCAGCCTTACGCAGCGCTTCGGCCGGAATCTTAGCGGGTGTTTTACACAGGTTGCACAGCTTACGCGCCAAGCGCTGGGCAATGATCAAGCTAACGGAGCTTGCAATGTTATAGGAGGCGACGCCCATATTCGCTAACCGGGTTAGCGTTTCAGCAGCTGAGTTAGTATGTACCGTAGATAGCACTAAGTGGCCTGTTTGGGCTGCCTTTACGGCAATTTCGGCGGTTTCCAGGTCACGAATTTCACCTACCATCACCACGTCAGGGTCTTGGCGTAGAAAGGCGCGCAAAGCACTAGCGAAGTTCAAGCCAATTTTAGGGAGAACGTTAACCTGATTGATGCCGGACACTTTAATTTCTACCGGGTCTTCAGCGGTACAGATATTGCGCTCGATTTGGTTGAGAATATTAATACCTGTGTAAAGCGTCACTGTTTTACCGCTACCCGTCGGCCCGGTAACTAAAATCATGCCTTGGGGTTTTTTTAGCGCATGTTCGTAGGCGGCTTGTTGTTCCGGGCTAAAGCCTAGTTGTTCGATACCAAGCTGGGCAGAGGCCGGGTCTAACAGGCGTAATACTATTTTTTCACCGAATACGGTGGGCAGTGAGTTCACCCGAAAATCTATTGAACGGGTGCGTGAAAGCTGTAACTTGATCGCGCCATCCTGAGGCAGTCGCCGTTCAGAAATATCCAGCCGAGACATGATTTTCAAACGTGCCGCAATACGGTGACGTAACGCAAAAGGCGGACGAGCAATTTCAATTAGCATGCCATCAATGCGAAAGCGCACCCGGTACTGGGTTTCATAAGGCTCAAAGTGAATATCGGAAGCGCCACGACTGATGGCATCTAACAGTATTTTATTAACGAATTTAACGACAGGGGCGTCTTCGCTATCTTTTACCGCTTTATCAAAGGTCGCCTCATCCTCGCCAAGCTGAACAATATTCAGCGCGCTGACGGCGTCATCGACGTTTTCCAGCTCATCCAGCATGCTGCGTTCATTTTGCGCCAGATACTGCGTTAGGGTGTTTTTAAGTTGGTCAGCGGGCGCCAGTACGCCATCTACGCTTAGCCCAGTGGCAAATTGCAGCTCATCCAGCTGGGTAAGCGTAGCGGGGTAGGGCACCGCAACAGTTAGACGATGCCCGTGGCGTGCCAGGGGAAGAATATCCAGGCGCTCTAATATTTTAACGGGGTAGTCGTTGGCAGGAGGCAGTGCATTAATACGGATGGCATCTAGGTCAACAACAGGTAAACCATACTCCCAGGCAGCGGCCAGTGCTGCTGCGCCTGACTCTACTAGCCCACTATCGACCACATGCTGTAACAGCGACACTTCAAGCTCTGCTGCCGTGCTTTCCGCGACAGTCGCCTGAGCATCGGTCAGCACGCCATGTTTCACCAGCCGTTTAGCGATACCGCGCAGGCCGCCATGTAAGGTCGCATGGCTCAGCGTAGACTCTGGGGCAGATTGGCTCATAGCGATCTCAGCGGTATGGCAAATGTAAGCCACCTTGTACCATATTCAGCTTACGCAAGGTACTCGCATGCCCCAACGAAAGGGTGATGCTGTCATTGATCAAAGGGTTGAATAGCGAGTAATAAAAGCATGAGATCGTTCATTGCTAATACGGAAAGGGTCGGATAATGTGAGATGTGTTTCTCTAAGCCGATTTGGCCCGCTCCGTACACTAATAAACGATCAATAACCGCAAGGGATTCTTATGATGCAACCTACTCAAACGCACCAACCCCGCCGTTTCAAGCAGCGTGGTTTCACCTTGATCGAGCTGCTGATTGTTGTCGCGATTATTGGTGTGCTCGCTGCTGTCGGCGTGCCGCAGTATGGTAATTATTTGGATCGCGCATCTGCAGCTGCTTGTGAGGGTGAGCTGAGTTCTTTTAGAAGCGGTTATACTGCAGCCAGCACGTTTAATGAAGAGACTGATTTTTCTTTCACATTTCAGTCCTGCCTTACTGCTGGTGATGATGACTCAGACGGTGTGGCTCTTGAGGAAGATAATCCAACACTTATTTCTATAATTGAGGGTGACGCAGGTGATGGAACCACTCTGGGTTTGGTTACAGATCGTGGAGTTAATGTAACTCTCAATTCAGACGGCAGCATTGTACGCGAAGATGATTAAAGCCAAACGTTCTAACGGCTGAGACGATTATTAAACCCCACTTTGCGTGGGGTTTCGTTATTAATATCAAGCGTCCACACTGCCTGCGCATTTACTCTCTACACTTAACGCTCCTGATCATAAGGAGCCGATGATGAAATCAATCCCTCTTAGCGCTTGCTTGTTAGTTTGCACCCTGTTTTGGCAGGTGGCAGCAGTTGCACAGCCTGCCCACGCGCCCGCCCATGGCGCTAGAGACAACGGTCAACACGCCGATCGTCAGCGTGGCGGACAGGATATAGGCCGACATGAGCGGCGCCATCGCGATGAACGCGTTGTGGATCTTCCTCGTATCAACGAACGTGAACTGATACGCCTGTTGCGGCAATACGATGCACCGCGTGCCCAGCCATTGCCGCCGGGTATTCAGCGTAACTTAGAACGCGGTAAACCCCTTCCTCCGGGAATTGCAAAACGCTTTGATGGTCCGTTGGCATCTCAACTTCCCCAATATCCCGGCTACGAATGGGAGCGTGTTGGTGCTGATGTCGTACTCATTGAAGCCGCTACTCGCGTCGTTGTTGATGTGCTGGTAGATGCGCTTCGTTAAAAATGGTTTCTTCCGCTGTCATGGTAATGCCATGCGCCACCGCTTAAGCTGGGCTTATGTTTAGGCAATGTAAAACCAGCAAGTAAGGAGCGTGAATGACGACCTACACTTTAGAAGAGCGGCTGGCGCTAGCAGTACGCATTGCGGAGGAGGCAGGCGATATGATACGCCGCGCCCGTGAACAGCAAGACTTCAGTCAACGTTTAAAAGCCGGTATTGAGCTGGTTACCGATGTTGATGTGGCAGTTGATACACTAATTAGCCAACGCCTGGAGGAGCATTTTCCTGGTGAAGCCAAGCTGAGTGAAGAACTGAGCCCCGAGCGTGCGCTGCATACCCCCGTCGAGCAGCTGTGGGTGGTAGACCCTATCGATGGGACCGTCAACTTTGCCCAAGGTCTGCGGCATGTGGCGGTGTCGATAGGCTGGATAGAAAACGGCGTTGGTAAAGTAGGCGTTGTTCACGCACCTTTCTTGGGTGATACCTTCAGTGCCGCACAAGGGTTAGGTGCGTTTTGCAATCAGCAGCCGATCAAGCCAAGTGAAGCGGATACGCTGGAAAGTACCCTGGTAGCCACCGGTTTTCCCTACGATAAAGATGCTCGCAAACAGCTTTTACCCCGTTTGGAAGCTGTGTTGACGAACTGTCAGGATGTTCGCCGCAATGGCGCAGCCGCAATTGACTTGTGTGATGTTGCTTGCGGGCGTTTAGATGCGTATTACGAAAGCGTTTCACCATGGGACTTTGTCGCGGGCTGGGTCATTGCTCGCGAAGCAGGTGCGAAAGTGGGGCATTTATCTGAGGTGCCTGACGGCATTCCCGCTGATCTCTATCCAGAACAACTGCTTGTAACGACGCCTAAGGTATATGATGCAATGGCATTGCTACTCAAGAGCATTGATTAAGGGCTAGCGGCAAGCAATTGAAAAGAAAGCGCAAAAAGAGCTTTTCATTTGGTTAAGAAAGCGCTAGTATACGCACCGTCTTGAGGCAAACGATGTTAGTTAACATTTGCTGATATCCAAGGCATCGGAGTGTGGCGCAGCTTGGTAGCGCGTTGCAATGGGGTTGCAAAGGTCGCAGGTTCGAATCCTGTCACTCCGACCAAAGAATTCAATCAGTTGCGGTATCCTAGAAAGTCTTAATGAACCGCAACATGACTCGGTAATCCATTGCTAGTCCAGATGGACGCCGAAGAAAGCCAGCCACCGTGCTGGCTTTTTTTTAACATGATCAAAGAACTAAGTGAATAGTTTCCCTTCTGTTTTACGAACAGCTTGGACTGCAAAACTACTAACTTTTCCATAATATCGCCCACGCCTACATTGCGCTTGACTAGATCATTTGCGCCTTTTTGCTCATTCAACAGTTGCCTTGATGCTATTGAGTAGCGATCAGGCTTCCAATGCCTCTCATATTCTTCGGCCACTGCCAGACACAACGGCTAGCCTCTGGAACCAACCAATAAATGCAGCTGGCTGGTTGAGCATGTTTCGGTCGGATGCTGCTGCTCGCACTCTGGTGGTTCTTCTACCACAATGTATAGATGAGCCCATGCTACTTGGTGGTTGTAAATTATGAGAGTGTCTATTCACGCGGCAGAAAAACAACTTTATTCCCTTATCCGGAAAGCTCTCGCAGGCGAAGAGGTCATCATTTCTATGAGTGAAGAATCTTGCGTTCAGCTTGTGCCGCATGCTGATAAAAACAATGTAGAACAGCTATATGGTTGCATGAAAGATGAGATTGATTATGTTGAGGGATGGGATGCTCCGCTCGATGGCATGAATAACTGAGCCTCTGCTCTTGATAGCACTAGAGCAGAGGTTGTTGAGGTCTTCAGTATTTGAATGGCGGTTTTGCTTTGGCGGGACGATTCAAAGCATCTAGAGCGTTGCGGATGTGGTCTGCCGTTAAGTGGCCGTAGTGCTCTATGGTCGTTGCAATATCTCTATGCCCCATTAGCTTCATAACAGTCATCAAATCGGCCCCTGACATAATGAGCTGGGATGCAAAATTGTGGCGCAGCGTATATAGGTCAAGGTTTTCATCTAACCCCCCAAATTTTTTGACAGCTGCCCAAGGATGTCGTCCTAGGGCACTGGCAGATAAGCGGCGGCCGGTTTTAGGTGACGGAAAGACATAGCCAGTTCTTTGCCGCCCGTTTTGCTCCCACCAAGCCTGCAAAACCTCCAAGAGTGGTTCCGAAATAGGGAAGCTGGTTGGTCGTATGCTGTGGTGTGCTGTTTTCTCAATGACCTTGGTAATAATTTGTGTTTCAAAATTTACGTTCTCCCAGCGTAATCCATAGACATCACCTGGACGAAAACCAGCATGGTAGATAACGAGAATTGCCGGAACCACATAGTCGACATAGGTCAGATGATCCCAGTCGGGAAGGTGACGGTTAGATTTTTTCGCACGTGAACGTCGCCGCATGTCCTTCCGGTCTTGGGTATAGATGGCAAGCCCCCTAAAGAGTCCGTCGATTTCTCTGTCCGTTAAAGCACGGCGGGAGCGGATAGCATCAATACCTTGATCATCCCCAGCGACTGGTCTCTTAAGCCTTACATTCTTGATTGGGTTCTCATGTATGAATTTTTCTTCAACTGCGATGTTAAGCATATTTTGAAGCACATCGTAGGAACGTTTGATGGTGAGAAACGCTAAGCCTGTTTTTTCAAGCTCATGGTGCCACCTAGTTACGTCAGCCTTGCTGAGTTCAGGCATGCGTTTCTGATACCAGGGCTTAAAATGACGATCAAGTCTTTCAAGGTCTTCGTTGCCTCGTTTCATACGCTCTTTGTGTGGCCGATAAACGGTATCAAGGAATACTTTGATAATCGTTGCATCCTGCAGGCGTTGTTGTTCTTCGATATGCTTTTGAGCCTTGATGGCGGCATCTTCTTCGAGCCTAGGCTCTATTCCTTTGGCCAGTCCCAGCGACATTTTTTTTGCGATTTCTCTGGCTTCGTCAGCAGATACAGATGGGTATCGGCCAATCTTCATGACCGGCCGCTTGGAAGTCAGTTTTGAGCGGTAGCGAAACGAGAACGTTATGAGGTCACGTCTGTAAATTGTGCACATAAAACCACTAATTTCGATGTCGTGGATAGTGCGAATG
Source organism: Halomonas sp. GT (assembly GCF_002082565.1). Taxonomy (NCBI): domain Bacteria; kingdom Pseudomonadati; phylum Pseudomonadota; class Gammaproteobacteria; order Oceanospirillales; family Halomonadaceae; genus Halomonas; species Halomonas sp. GT. Next base: position 2,021,055 of record NZ_CP020562.1, on the reverse strand, counting down.
CCCTTGCTTTGAGCATGCTTAATTGCTGATTCCGTGATCTTTCTCTTAAGTGAAAAATTTGTCATCCCGTTTGAGCCTCAGCGAAGGTGTTAGTCCCGGTGGACGCCTAAGCTTGGCGAAGTGGACGGCTCGTAGAGTCGTCCATTACAAATCCCAAATGCGCCAATATTGCGATTTTGGATTAGTAAATGCTGCGTCTGGTGTCCAACTCAAACATAGCGCTTCTATAGTGAGGCTTTCAAAAGATTATTAAGAACAATATCTTATAGCTGATAGGAGGTGGTGGGGCTTGGGCGCCTAAGGTAGCGCTAGCAGGATGGGGTTGCAAAGGTCGCAGGTTCGAATCCTGTCACTCCGACCAAACATATAAAACGGTCACTTAGCTATTGCAGCGGTGGCCGTTTTTGGTTTTAAGTTTAACGCTACACGAACAGTTATATAACTTATGTTGTTATCTGCATAACTGCTGAATGGCTAGCCTACACCTTTCTTCTGTATTGTCTTCAAAGGCCCTCCGTGGAGTTGCTTGTCAGTTTTAAGTTGACCAGCGCTGCACCCTATGTCGAGCGTTATGAAGCACTAATCCTGTAACGTTTTTCATTCTAAACTATGACGTTCGTTCAGCCAGCATCCATTAACCAATCAATATTATATGCTAAATAAAACTAATTAAGGTACATTACCGCCTTTAAGCAGACTAGCGCATAGGGATTGCGAGTCGAGTGCAATGGAGAAGTTATGGCTGAACAAATGTCGCTTGCAGTACTTATGGCAGCCCAGCCTATTTTTGATCGTCACCAAAAAATGGTTGCTGCTGAGTTACTATATCGAAGCGACGATAATCGTAGCGTTTTTGATATTGGTGAAAAACAGGCGACCACTGAGCTGCTTTATAACCTCGGCACAGGTATCACAGAGCAGATTAGTCATTTTCAAACACTGGTGTTTATTAATGTGTCGGCCGATTTTCTTATGTCGCGAGCATTTTTGCCTGTGCCGCCTGAAAACGTAGTCATTGAACTCGTTGAGCGCATAGAGCCGACACAAGCGCTTGTCGAAAGTGTGCGTCATTGGCACCAGCAAGGATTTCGCTTTGCTTTGGATGATTTTGAGTTTAAGCCCAGCTGGCATGCGCTTCTTGAGTTTGCTTCCTATATAAAGGTCGATACGTTGGGCGCCAATCCGCAGGAAGTTCTCAGAAAAAAAACAAGCGCTCTCCCATTATTCAGTGACATGGCTTGCCGAGCGCGTTGAAACCAAAGCAGAGTACGAAATTTATTACAATGCGGGTTTTGAGCTATTCCAAGGTTATTATTTTGCTAAACCGTCTATCGTTTATGGCAAAGTACTGCCTCCGTCTTCGTTACAGTTAACACGAATTCTGAGTGCGCTATCCAATCAAAATGTAGGCATTGGTGAGCTTGCAGAAATGGTGTCTGCAGACCCTAATCTCGCCGTTAAATTGCTCAAAATTGCTAATAGCCCACTTTACCGCGGCCATGTTCCCCTCGAAAGCGTGCACGATGTGATTGCTCGGTTAGGGTTAGACTATCTTCGCCGCTGGATGCTGGTTTTTGGTGTATTGAAAGACAGTACTCGAGAACATGCTGAGCTAATCCTTACACGCGCTCATTTGTGCGAACTGCTGACAAAAACGCACCGAGTTCGAGGCAATCGGGGAGCTGATGCTTATCTAGTGGGGCTAATGTCGGGTGTTGACTTACTACTCAAAATTGAGCCTTCAATATTTATCGAATCTGTTAATGTCAGTAACGCGATAGCTGACGCAGTTGTCAAGGAGGCAGGAACTCTTGGTAAGCAGCTTAAATTAGCACGTAAGATTGAGCGGTGTGTGATGTTAAAGCGCATAGACTTATTAGAGCCATCTTGGCTGGATCTATATTGTCAGGCACGCAGGCATGCAATTGAGGTTGTGAAGCTTTCTGAAACACTATGATTATTTTAGCTAGGTAGGGCTCATAGGCCTAAACTGCCAATAGACTCTGTGCGAAATAGCCTGTTGCAAAGGCGAGCCCAGCCGCGGTGGTGCCCATGAAGAGAGTACGCAGGCCCGAGCGCCAGGCCGGTAGGCCGTAGACGGCGCTTTTGAGCATACCAATCGCGAGGAATACGCCGCCAGCCAGTCCTAGACTGGCTAAAAACTGCGTTATGGTTGCTAAGTTAGATACTGTATATGGAAGTAACGGCAGAGCGCCCACTATCAAAAAAGCACCAAAGGTAACTAACGCTGCGCGAAGAGGGTTAAGTCCAACAGATGAAAGGCCATGCTCTTCTTGTAACATAGTGGTCACCCATCTATCGGGTTCCCGGCATAATGTTTCCACTACTTGTTCAAGAAGTTCTCCTTCGAACCCTTTGGCTTGAAAAATTTGGCGAATCTCTTCGCGTTCGCCCTCAGGCACCAGATCAATATGCTGTCGTTCGGTGCGCTCAGTACTGGCGATTTGAGCTAGCTGTGCTTGCCCAGCTTCGTAATTACTTACTGCCATACTAAACCCGTCAGCGAGTAAGTTAGCAAAACCAAGTACAAGTGCTACTTGTGGTGAGAAACCTGCACCAAATGCCCCTGATACGACCGCGAAGGTCGTCACGCAACCATCGATACCGCCGAGCACAGCATCAGGCAGTGTTGATGCTTTTACTGGAGTGCCTAGTCGCTTACGCACTGCATCAGGGTGATGGTCGCGAAGAAGGCTTTCACGACTTGGGGTTGGCATGTCGATGCCTCATGCTTTTTTGGGTAAAAGGGCCGTTTAATAACGACTAACAGCCCTTATGTTAGCTTAGCTACTACCCAGATCAGAGCTCACTCCATATTCGCTCTCGTAAATCTTCGCTGAGTTCAGATACTTTTCGCATTCGGTTGAAAGTAGCTTCTGTCATATCTCCTGCAATATTGTGGTAGCAAGTTGTCATTGATGACGGGGTTTGGGGTCCTTCAAAACCGAGCATGCAGTAGGTTAGCTTGCTGTATATGGGAGCCACCGTTGAAATAAAATCCAGTTCATGGCGAAGTGCTTCATTGGCCGCTTCTAGCCAGATACGTTGTAGCTTGGCGGCCGAATGCGTGGTTTCCACCCAAGGCTGATACCAAAGCACCAACATAGACTCGTTGCTGACGGGCTTTGCTGTCAGATTTGGAAACAGTAATGTTGTCATTGTATTGGTTCCTCATGTGCCGTTTGAAATAGCATAGCCGTGCTTAGCATGGAGTTTGTTATTAATAGCGATTCATTTGACGTTGGTCACTTTTTGTATTTCATGCAATAAGATCTAACTTGGTTTGCTCTATGCCAAGCTATATCGAGTGGCTACTAAGGTGATAATTGGTCAGGCGATTGATTAGCTTGCTATTAAAATGTGTTATATAAGAGCTATCTCTATGCATTTTATTTTGCTCCATATTTCAATTGTTTATACAGGTAGGATCTGCTTTTTTTCCATAAATTATTTTTACAGCTTATTTGTATTGTTTTTGTACAAATTGAGAAGTGGGGTATGTGGGCTTCTGTATTAAAACGTAGTGTAACCTACGGCCTTTTGAGAAGAGCAGAGCGCTTATTAGATTTTGTTCAATTAAATTATTGTGCTCATCGTTTACGCCAACATCAAGCGATAAGAAAATAAGCTTCTACGTAATGATTACGTTTGGTCGATGCTGGTTTTTATAGTTAGTACATAAGTGAAATTACTCATTATTTCGTTGTAACTATATGTTTTAATTTGAATAACATCAAACCGGTGATGCTTAATTAATATTTTTGTTAGAATAATTATAAAATCCTAAATTTGATGAGTTAAAAAATAATACGAAAATATGATTGGTTTCGTTATTGGTGTACTGTATTCATATTTTTTAATAAAGTTGACAAATGTCATAGAAAATAAAGTTTGTTTCGACCTACGATAGGGCTATTCATGACTCTATACCTACTTAGTTCACAGCGAGAAACAAGTATATGGAAAAGATAGTATTTCCTAATTTTCTACCTTATGAGCAGCTCGATTTAGCGCACTCCCATGAGTCTATGGAACTTAATCGATATAGATGGTTGGCTCTTAGCTTTCTTCCTGTTGACCCTTCTGTTAGCCGTTTAATGAGCTCAATTGGGTTAGAGTGTGTGCACCGTCTTAGCAATCTTCATGAAGCTGCTGTGCAGTTAGGGCTAGATGCTTGCGTGAATGATCCTCCCGCTTGGGAGCTCCCAAGCTGTTACAGAAATAGCAGTCGACATTTTTTTGTCATAGACGAACGTATGGGGCAGCATTTACTTGAGTATGCTGAAGAATCTGCTAGCGAAACGTATGTTTTTTTCAATCGCCTATTGGAAACAAATGCTACACCTGAACTGCATAAAGCATTGTGGAATTGCGTAAACCAAAAAAATAATGAGTTGAAGGTGATTAAAGAGTATAGAGAGTGTTGGAAGTCTGACTCTTTAGAGCTGAATACCACTAAAATAAATGAAATATAAGTGCATGAGTTTTTTTAATAAGGGGGGAGTGGCCATGCTTTCATTTTGGAGTGCGTTAAGAAATATAAATCAGTTTGGTAGTAATGCTTTTTTAATAATGGAAAATCTGCTTGGATTTTTTCCTAGACAGATGTTTTTTGTACAAATTATCGAAAAAAATAAATTTATTATAATAGCAATAGATCCATCTAAAAATGATAGATTAAGTTGCGAAATTGAATTTGAAAATAAGCACCTTGGTTATTTTTTCTCAAAAACGGTTAGTGAAGAAGTAGTAGAAAGCTGCGCTCAATGTATAGAGGAGTGTACATCTGCGTGTTATGAGTCGCCTGTTAAAAATATTTATGAGAAAAGCCTTAAGGGAGGGAGCCAGCTGGTTTTATTGCCAATTTCTGATGCACAGAGTTCCCTGTCACATTTGCTTGGAATTATCTACGAAAAGAATCTGAATAATACAGTAAATGAGGTTAATAAATATATCGAAAATGAAGTAGAGAGGCAAGTTAAGGAGCGGACTGCTAAATTAATGGCTACTAACGAGGAACTGTTTTATCTAGCCAACCACGATTTTCTCACTGGTTCATATAATCGCCGCTATCTTTTAGAATTAGCTAATGCTGAGTTTAAGCGTGTTCGCCGGTATGGACTATCTCTATGCTTGATGATGCTCGATCTTGACCATTTCAAGGCAATTAATGATGAGCAGGGTCATCCTGTGGGAGACGAAGCACTTAAAGAAGTCGCAAAAACGCTCCTTGAAACAGTACGGGATTGTGACCATGTAGGCCGATATGGTGGTGATGAATTTATAATTGTGTTGCCAGAAACAGATGTTTCCGGTGCTATGCTAATAGCCGAGCGATTGAGAGAAGCCTTAAATAGCGTTAAACTTACTATAAGTATCGGTATTGCTAAGCTAGAGCGTGATGATGTTTGTATTGAAGCACTAATTCATCGTGCTGATCATTTGCTTCTGAAAGCTAAACGTAGCGGGCGAAATAGAATTGAATCAATTGCAGTCAAATATTCAGCTTAATTTTCGGCCTTTATAGTATTTTTCAGTGTGATATTTTTATGTTTTTTCGGCTATGTTAGCTAAACCTTCAGGGTTTAATATCAAATATTCGTGGCCATTAGCCGCAAGTAGCCCCTCGTTTTCGAACCGGCTAATAATGCGACTAACTGTCTCTGAAGCCATGCATAGATAATTTGCTATGTCTTGTCTCGACATGGGTAGCCTGAAAGCGTTGGGAGAATATCCTTGTTCACGAAATTTACTAGACATAGTAATAAAAAAATACGCCAATCTAGAGTCTGATGACTGGCTTAGTGTACGCCACATGCGATTGTGTTCATTACGCATCGACCTGCTTAGAATTCTTAATAATTGGATATGACTTGTCTTTGTTATTGGTAGGTCTTCTATTTTGCTGAATTTTATTAATGATAGACCAGATGTTTCTATCGATGTGACAGAGCCACTATAATGCGCTTCACAAATTGAATCTAGTCCTATCAGATCTCCTGGGAAGAAAAAATGTGTAATTATCTCATTTTCTGAGGATTTTTTTAATTGGCTTTGTTTTAACAGTCCACTATGAACAAGATATAAGCCTTTGAATTTTTCACCATTAGTTATTAGTGTTGTTTTTTTGCGTAGAGTAAATAAAGGTTGAGAAAACGTTAGAAGTGTTTTTAAATCGTTAAATGAGGGTGAAGCGGAAATGCTTTTATTATTCGAAGACGTAAAAGATGTATTCATTTTAATAACCCTCCTTGTGAAAATATACATTTTCTATAACAAATTTTGTTTGTAGAATTTTTAATATAAATTAAGGTGAGTTTTCAAGTGTTTGATTTATAAGCTCATGGTCGGTATTTTTTAGAATTATTTTTTGATTTTATACGATATCTTTAATATTACAATATTTTGACCATTCCTTTAATTTAGTAGTATTTTTTCTTATTTGTTAGCTAAGCATGAAAAAAATTTTCAGCAGTATGATTTTTAATTTATTTTCTACTACAGGTGTTTTTTTTTGTATAACCATTGTGAAAGTCAATTTTCGAATTTGAGTTACTAGCCCAATCACGTAGCATTATTTATGACGTAGTGACATTTTGATTGGCAAAAATAAATCAAAAAACGTTACGGTAAAAATATTCAACTTAATACACCCAATGCTTTAATCCTGCTTGAGTAGCATTTTTTGCGTTGAATCATTTCCTTGTTATTTAATAGGTAACAGCAGTACTGCAGCGCAGCAACCTGCGGTAAGCTGACGGTATAGTTAACAAGGGAGCTTATGGATGGAAAACCCTCAAACACCCGCGAAATCTTCGCCAGAGTGGCATAGTGCCTCGATAAATCAAGCGCTTGAGTGGCTGACCGCCACTGACGACGGCCTATCCACGGAAGAGGCTCATTTGCGTTTAGAACGCTACGGGCCGAATCGTCTTCAGCAGGCTTTGGGGCGTCCTTGGTATCGGCGCTTATTGGATCAGCTCAACAATATTTTAATTCTTATACTGCTGGTTGCTGCTATTGCCAGTTTCCTGCTTGGGCATGTCATCGATGCGGCGGCCATTGTGGGAGTAGTGGCCGTGATTGCGCTAATTGGTTTTATCCAGGAAGGAAAAGCTGAGCAGGCACTTGATAGCATCCGCAACATGCTTTCCCCCCAGGCCAATGTTTTACGAGACGGTAAGCGCACTACCATTCCTGCCGAAGCGTTAGTGCCAGGGGATATTGTGCTGGTGGAGAGTGGCGATCGGATACCTGCGGACGTTCGTCTTATTGAAGCGCGGCGCTTTCGCACCGACGAGGCTGCATTAACAGGAGAGTCGGTTCCTGTAGAGAAACAAGCTGACCAAGTGAATGCAGATACCGATCTTGCGGAACGAAGCAGCATGGCGTTTGCCAGCACAATTGTAGTGCAAGGCAATGCTCGGGGGTTGGTTGTTGAGACGGGTCGCCACACTGAAATCGGTAAAATTTCAGAACTTCTGCGTGGTGTTGAAAAAATCAAGACACCGCTGCTTCAGCAGCTTGATCGTGCAGGCAGGGTGCTCGCAGTTTTTATTTTAGGTGCTGCAGCCATTACCGCGTTATTAGGCACACTTATTCACGATCAACCCGCTGCGGATATGTTTATGGCTGCTGTCGGTCTAGCGGTGGCCGCGATTCCCGAAGGGCTACCCGCCATTGTCACCATTGGGCTCGCGCTTGGTGTGCAAAGCATGGCGAAGCGCAACGCCATTATTCGTCGGCTTCCTGCTGTAGAAACGTTGGGCTCAATCTCGACAATTTTTTCAGATAAGACGGGCACTTTGACGCGCAATGAAATGACGGCCCAAGCGATATGGCTGGGTGACGAGCAGTTTCTCATCGAGGGTATTGGATTCTCACCCGAAGGATCTTTTTATCGATTGAGTGCCAGCGGTGAAAAAGAAACAGAGCCTGTCGATATGGATGGCTCTTATCCGTTAAGTGATTTTTTACGTGCGGGCATATTGTGTAACGACACTGAGCTGCATCAGCAGACGGGACAGTATCAGATTTTTGGTGACCCGACAGAGGGCGCGTTAGTGGTTGCCGGTGAAAAAGCAGGTATAAAAACGTCAGAGGTGCGCCAGCAGTTTCCTCGGGTAGATGCGATCCCTTTTGAGTCAGACTTTAAGTACATGGCCACTCTGCATGTAGAAGCGGATGGCCAGCGTGTCATCGTAAAGGGGGCGCCTGATCGCTTGATAGAAATGTGCGACAGCGTTGCTACCACGCAAGGCGCTGTCGACATTGATCGTAATGAATGGGAAAAGCGTATTCACGAGCTTTCCTCGCGAGGCTTACGCGTTCTAGCTATTGCGGATAAACCTGCTGCTGAAATGGATGAGCTTGATCATCACCATATTGAAGGCGGGTTGCGCTTATTGGGAATTATTGGCTTGCTAGATCCGCCAAGAGAAGAGGCGATTGAGGCGGTTAAGCGTTGCCAACAAGCGGGTATTCGTCCCGTTATGATTACCGGTGATCATGCTTCAACAGCGCTGGCTATTGCTAAACAACTTGGTTTTGCGCAAACCCAGAAAGCGCTTACTGGGCGAGAAATTGAAGCGATGTCCGATACAGCGTTAGAAGATATCATTTTAGAGATTGATGTCTTTGCTCGGGCATCACCCGAGCACAAATTGCGTTTAGTTAAGGCGATGCAGTCGCAGGGCGGGGTTTGTTCCATGACCGGGGATGGCGTAAATGATGGACCTGCTTTAAAACGTGCTGATGTCGGCGTTGCTATGGGTGTGCAGGGGACTGAGGCAGCGAAAGATGCTTCTGAAATGGTACTGGCAGACGATAACTTTGCAACCATTGTCAGTGCTATTGAAGAAGGTCGCAAAGTCTACGATAACATCCGTAAAACGATCACTTTTATTCTTCCGACTAACGGCGCTCAGGGTTTGGCGATTATGTTGGCTGTGCTGTCAGGTTCAGTGTTGCCGGTAACACCGTTACAGGCATTATGGGTGAATATGGTAGTGGCAATTACGCTAGGCTTGGCATTAGCGTTTGAGAGGGGGGAAAAAGACTTAATGGCGCGCAAGCCAAGAGACCCTAAAGCACCGCTACTTGATCTTTTTTTATTGTGGCGGGTGATTTTTGTCTCTGTACTGCTGCTTGTTGGCGTTTTCGGAATGTTCTCTTGGATACTCAACCAAGGCGGCAACGAAGCATTAGCGCGTGCAGGGGCGGTCAATATGCTGGTCACTGGCAGTGCTGCCTATTTAATCAATAGCCGCTTTTTAATCAACAGTACGCTGTCGTTTGCCGGTATTTTTGGCAGCCGACCGGTATGGATCGCCATCGCGATGGTGATGCTGCTCCAAATGGCGTTTACATACTTGCCCTTTATGCAGCTTATTTTTGGAAGTGAAGGGCTAAGCCTGACGCATTGGATAGCTATTTTCATCGGTAGCTTAGTGATTTATCTGCTAATCGAAGTGGAAAAAATGGTGTGGCGTATACTTAAGTCTAAGCAGATTCAAGCTAAGTTAAGCACAAACTAAGTTAAGCACAAACTGAGCAACGCTAAGGCACAGACTAAACGCCACCTACAGCAACTGAAAACCGCTGTAGGTGGCGTTTTATATGGGCTCGTTGGTAGCGCTTATTTAACCTTGCGCTTTGTGATCAGCAAGAGCCGCTGCGACAGCTTCCTCCCATTGGCCTGCGGTAATATCCCAGTGCGCCATTTCATCCTGATCCGGCGACCCTTCTGAGGCAGCATTCAGCTCTTCTGGGGAGTAGCGTTCAAAGCAGTGCTTGGCGAACGCCTTGGTTTTTCCATCCCGCAGTTGGTCAATCATTTCCATACTAGTTATCCTTTCCTTGGTGGTAGTTAGCACCTTGTTATTGACGCCTGGACAAGGTGTAACGATTACCTCATCAGTGTAGCGCCTAGACACCATTCCTGCCCAGTGAGGCGGTAGTCATCGTTTAAAGCGCAGCATCTACAATAATTTTGACTGCAATTCCTGCCAGTAACAGCATAATGAGATTATCAAACCAACGGTGTGGCAGGCGTTTGCCGAGCTGTGCGCCGATCGGCATGGCAGCGAGAATAACGAATAGTGCTATAAAACTATAAAGTGTGCGTTCCAGTGTAAGTATTTCTGCACTCAGCAGCGCGGGTATTTGCACGCAGGTGATGGCAACAAAAAAAACAGAGATAGAGCCGATAAACACGCGACGCTCTAACTGCATTGCGTTTAAAAACGTCACAGACGCGGGTGCTGACATCCCCGCCGCGCCTTGCAGAACGCCAGCGAGCAAACCGACGGGCAACACGATGCGGTTTGCAGTAGCGAAAGGAAGGGCGAGCGTTCGCCTAGCTATCTTGATAACTAAATAGAGCACGATCGATGCCGCCACGCCGAGCGATAAAAGAGTGGGTGATAGCACGACTAAGCCCCATGTGCCCAGCACAATGCCTAATCCACCTGATAGAGAGAAGGCGGCGAGAAAGCGCAGCGGTAACAGATGGTGCCGATATTGCCATACTTGTAAAACATTGCTGAACAAATTGGGCGCAATCAACACGGCAATAGCCAGCTTCACGTCGTAAAGCATAGTGAGTACAGGTACGACGATGACTGGTACGCCAGAACCGATTGCACCTTTGACGATGCCTGCTGCAACTAGCGTTAAAAAAGCAATAATCACAGTGAGTTCCCTAGCGGATCAGGCACAGCAAATTGGCTGTGCCTGATAGATACTAATATTGCTAAATTAGTTATCTTAGAACATAGCAGGGCGTATAAGCTTGCCCATCAAGTTTCATGCGTCCTTGGGCGACAAATGAGGTTAATAGCTCGTCTAAGCGCTGCATAAGCTCTGGTTCAGCGGTTAACTCAAAAGGCCCATGGGCTTCAATTGCTCGAATGCCCGGCTCTTTAACGTTACCTGCCACAATGCCAGAAAAGGCACGACGCAAGTTAGCCGCTAGTTCATGGGTAGGTTGCTGACGATGAAGCGCGAGACCGCGCATAGCTTCATGGGTGGGCTCGAAGGGGGCCTGAAAGTCACGCGCAATGGTAAGACGCCAGTTATAGTAAAAAGCGTCCTGGTGCTTGCGGCGGAAGTCTGCGATCTCGTCAATTTCTTCACGCATTTTGCGTGCGACGGCCACTGGATTGCCGGTGATAATTGTGTAATAGCGGCGGATATCTTCGCCCAACGTATAAACTAAGAATTCATCTATTTTCTGGAAGTACTCGGCTGAATCAGCTGGGCCGGTAAACACGAGTGGGAAAGGAATATCGTGATTACTTGGATGAAGCAGAATTCCTAGAAGGTAAAGAATTTCTTCTGCAGTACCCACACCTCCGGGGAAAACAATAATACCGTGCCCTAAACGCACGAATGCTTCGAGCCGTTTTTCGATGTCTGGCATGACAACCAGCTCGTTAACGATTGGATTGGGTGCTTCGGCTGCAATGATACCAGGCTCAGAAATACCCAAATAGCGACCATCTTTACGGCGCTGTTTTGCATGGGCAACGTTAGCCCCTTTCATGGGGCCCTTCATGGCACCAGGACCGCAGCCGGTGCAGATGTCTAGATCTCGCAAGCCAAGGTGATAACCAACGTCCTTGGTGTATTCATACTCTTCTCTGGAAATCGAGTGGCCACCCCAGCACACTACCAAACTTGGGTCACGTCCAGGCTTCAGCGTGCCAGCCTTGCGCAGGATATGAAACACTGCGTTAGTTGTGCCTTCACCCGTGGTTAAATCAAACCGCTTGTGGTGTTGAATTTCGTTGTAAACATAAACTATGTCGCGAAGAATTGATGATAAGTGTTCACGTATACCACGAATCATACGTCCGTCAACAAAGGCTTCGGCGGGAGCATTGGTTAGCTTAAGACGGATGCCGCGGTCTTGCTGTAGGACTTCAATATCAAAGTCTTTATAGGCCTCCATAATGGCCAAACTATCATCTGTTGGGCTGCCGCAATTAAGTACCGCAAGTGCACAGCGGCGTAGCAGGTCATGCAAGCCACTTTTAGACGTGCTTTTTAAGCGGTTAACCTCATGCTGGGAAAGCACTTCGAGGCTTCCTTCCGGGGAAATAATGCTGGAAATGGTGGCGCGCGGTACTGGGAGTTGCGTCATTAGTCTGGCTGTCCCTAATCATATTGTTAACAAAACCACATACTATCACGGCCTCTGCTAACTGAATTCAAGCAATAAGGGTAGTGCCTGGCCTTAGCGTCCGTTTAATAGTCGTATTGTGCTACCCTGTGCTTTCGTTGAGAGCACACGGTGGCAAGTCAAGATGGCGCTTTATTATGTTTAATGCCCAGTATTTTCGGACGTTTATAACGTTAGTGGAAACGGGGAGTTTCACACGAACTGCGCGCCGTTTGGAGATGACGCAGCCTGGCGTCAGCCAGCATATCCGCAAGTTAGAAAGTTATTTAGATAAACCGCTGATAGAGAGAAAGGGGAGAAGTTTTACGCTAACGGAGTCTGGGCGAAGGGCTTATGATTATGCGTTGAAGCTATTTGCCGAGCATGAACAGTTTCGCCATGGTTTAGATGATGATTCACTGGATAGCGGTGAATGCCGGATTGCATCCCCAGGAAGTGTCGGGCTGATGTTTTATCCTTTTATTCTTGGCCAGCAGCAGATGCACCCCAATTTAACAGTCAATTACAGTTTTGCTTTTAATCACGAAATTGTTAATGACCTGCTTGAAGGCCGCTACGATATTGGCATCGTGACTGAGCAGGTCAACCATACCGAACTGACCTGCACGGTATGGCATAAAGAGCCATTATGCTTAGTGGTGCCTGCTGATTTTGCTGGCAGCACGCTAACCGACCTGATGGGCATTGGTTTTCTTAATTACTACGACGGCATTAATCATGCTAATGCATTGCTGCGCGCCAACTATCCAGACGAGTTTCGATCTATGACGCATTTTCGTCATCAGGGTTTTACTAACGAAGTCAGCATGGTGCTGGATGCGGTCGCGCGCGGACTGGGTTTTACCGTTGTCTCACGCTTGGTGTTAGAAACGTCTCCCTGGCAGCGACAAGTTAAAGCGCTGGCACTCCCCCAAGGAATTAACGAAGTGCTTTATCTGCTGCGCCGACGAGACTCAGTCTTGCCGAAACGTTATGAAAAGCTATTGGATGGTTTTCATCACCAACGCCAGCAAGAAAAAACGCCCCTGGTGCCCGAATAACGAGCGCCAAGGGCGTTTAAGAGACAAGGATACCTTGTCTGCTTAAGAGCGTATGTGTTGAGTATTAGCGGCGATATTCATCAATGCTAGGGCAAGAGCAGATGAGCTGCCGATCACCGAATACGTTATCAACACGGTTAACCGCAGGCCAATACTTCGACGCAGCAACAGCTTCTGTTGGGAAGGCGCCCAGCTTGCGGTCATAAGGACGTTGCCACTCGTTATCCATCAAGTCCGCTTGTGTATGAGGAGCATTTACCAACGGGTTGTTATCCAGCGGCCATTCACCCTCTTCAACGCGTGCAATTTCATCTCGAATCGCGATCATGGCATCGCAGAATCGGTCAATTTCGTAGAGCGACTCAGATTCTGTGGGCTCGATCATTAATGTGCCTGGCACAGGGAACGACATAGTCGGCGCATGGAAGCCGTAGTCCATCAGGCGCTTAGCAATATCTTCTTCACTGATACCGGAAGCACTCTTGAGCGGGCGAATATCAATGATGCATTCGTGGGCAACATTGCCGTTTTTGCCACGGTACAGAATGGGATAAGCACTCTCTAATCGCTTGGCGATATAGTTAGCATTAAGAATAGCTAGTTCGGTGGCTTCTCGAAGCCCACGTGCCCCCATCATCTTAATGTAAGCCCAAGAGATGGGCAGAATTGACGCGCTACCAAATGCAGCGGCGGAGACAGCACCGTTTTCTGGGTTGACACCATTAATAGGCGTAACCACGTGATTGGAAACGAAGGGGGCAAGGTGGGCTTTAACACCAATGGGCCCCATCCCCGGGCCGCCACCACCGTGGGGTATACAAAATGTTTTGTGCAGATTGAGGTGCGAGACATCACCACCGAAGTCGCCGGGCCGCGTCAAACCCACTTGAGCATTCATGTTGGCTCCATCCACATACACTTGGCCGCCATGCTGATGTACTACCTCGCAAACCTTGCGAACATGGGATTCAAATACACCGTGGGTAGAGGGATAGGTGATCATTACTGCGGAGAGGCGATCACTGTGCTGCTCGGCTTTACGCGTTAGGTCATCCAAGTCAATGTTGCCGTTGGCGTCACACTCAACCACGACAACGTCCATGCTTAGCATGGCTGCAGACGCTGGGTTCGTGCCGTGGGCAGAGCTGGGGATTAAGCACACATCACGATGAGCTTCTCCTTGTGCTGCCTGATAACGACGAATGGCTAGCAGCCCCGCATATTCACCCTGGGCACCTGAGTTAGGTTGCATGGAGATATGGTCATAACCCGTCACTTCCACTAAGAAGGCGGCTAGCTCATCAATCATTTGATGATAGCCGGCCACTTGATCGCGAGGGGCGAATGGGTGGAGGTGAGCAAACGCAGGCCAGGAGATCGGAATCATTTCACTAGTAGCGTTTAGCTTCATGGTGCACGAACCCAACGGGATCATGGCATGAGCCAAGGAAAGGTCCTTGTTCTCTAGGCGTTTCAAGTAACGCAGCATCTCTGTTTCGCTGCGATAACGGGTAAACGTGGGGTGTTCCAAAAAGCTGCTTTCACGCCGATACTTCGAGGGAATGCCGCTGATGGCGTCACTAATGACCTGCCCATCGAGCGTTGCGACAGACAAGCCGTGCTCATCGCCTAACAAAACATCAAACAGCGTCGCGACGTCGTGAGCCGTTGTCGTTTCATCCAGGCTGATGCCCACATCGCCATTGGCGAAGTAATGAAGGTTGATATCATGGGTCATGGCGCGGCCATGAATTTTACCCGCATCTATTTGAGTTAGGCGGAGTGTATCAAACCAGCTGTCGTTCGCTAACGTTACCCCACCTTGCTTAAGGCCTTCCGCTAATAAAGTAGTGAGGCGATGCACGCGGCCTGCAATTTTGCGAAGACCTTCTGCACCATGGTAGGTGGCGTAGAAGCCAGCAATATTTGCTAGCAAGGCCTGCGCAGTACAAATATTGGAAGTCGCTTTCTCGCGGCGGATATGCTGCTCGCGGGTTTGCATGGCCATACGCAATGCAGTGTTACCGCGGCTATCTTTAGACACACCAATAATGCGGCCAGGAATAGAGCGTTTTAGTTTGTCGGAGGTGGCAAAGAAGGCAGCATGTGGGCCACCAAAACCCATGGGGACACCAAAACGCTGGGAGTTACCGACGACGATATCAGCGCCCATTGCTCCTGGCTCTTTCAGCAATACTAAGCTTAATAGATCCGTGGCAACGCACGTCATGATGCCACGTTCTTTGGCAGCACTTAATAGGGGAGAAATGTCGGTGATGTTGCCACTGGCGGAAGGGTATTGCACTAGGGCGCCAAACACATCGTGGTCTGCCAGCGTTTCAGCTGGGCCACTGATAAGCTCAAAGCCAAAAAACTCCGCGCGAGTTTTAATAACGTCTAACGTTTGCGGAAATAAATCATCGGCAACAAAGAAGGTGGTTGACTTACTTTTCTTATTGCTGCGCTTACACAGTGCCATCGCTTCCGCGGCGGCGGTCGCTTCATCCAGCAATGAAGCATTGGCAAGCTCCATGCCGGTTAAATCCATAATGACTTGCTGGAAGTTAAGCAGGCCTTCTAGTCGACCTTGAGAAATTTCAGGCTGATAAGGCGTGTAAGCGGTGTACCAGCCCGGATTTTCTAGCACGTTACGCTGAATGACCGCCGGCATGTGAGTGCCGTAATAGCCTTGCCCGATATAGCTTTTAGCTACTCGATTCTGGCGCGCCAGCTGGCTTAAATAGTCTAAAGCTTCTGCTTCGCTGCGTGGGTCGTCCAGGGCTAACTCACGGCCAAGGCGGATATCGCTTGGCACGGTTTGCTCAATAAGATCTTCCATGCGCTGCATATTGAGCGCTTTTAACATGGTGTCGACATCAGCGGGGCTAGGCCCATTGTGGCGTTTGATAAAAGCATCATGGTCGGCCAGTTCGGCCAAACGGCGTGTTTCAAATGGCATGGGAGGGTTCCGAACGTAATGAGAAAACCGCGCAGGGTGAAACTAGAAAGCCTGCTGTACGCAGGCTTTCCGACTAATTAATCGTCTGAACTAAGTGTTGCCTGATAAGCATCTGCGTCTAACAACCCTTCAAGGGCCGTGTCTGTCAGGCGCACCTTCATGATCCAGCCACCTTCATAAGGTGCTTCATTGACGGTCTCAGGCGAATCTTCAAGCGCCTCGTTGACTTCGATAACGTCACCGTTAACCGGCGAGTAGAGGTCAGAAGCAGCCTTAACAGACTCGATAACGCCAAATTCTTGGCCTTTGTTGAGTGTTTGACCGACTTCTGGCAGCTCAACGAAAACAACGTCACCCAACGCTTCTTGGGCATGATCCGTAATGCCGATCGTGACGGTTCCATCTTGATGGTCAAGAACCCATTCGTGGCTTTCGGCATAACGAAGATTGGCAGGAAGATTGCTCATGATGATTCCCTTTATGAAACAGTTGTCTGGACAGGAACATACTAACGCCTGTCGTTCGCCTTGGCGACTATCGGCCAGCTCTGGCTGGGGCGATATATGACACATGTTAACGTGTTTCCAATCGGAAACAAATTTCTTCAACGCCTCATGGTGGCAGAAAAGCATCTCTGAGTTTCCTGATACGTTACATCTGCTAGGATTTTTAAAAACAGATGCTTTCTCTGCTGAGTTGCGACATTACAATGGATGTGAACTAGGAAAATGGTGTAAAACATGCCAATCATGCGTTTTTTCAAAGCGTGAGACGCGCTATGGTGGAAACGCTTGATGCGACAGCAGCAATAAACAAGGCAGCCTGACTGCCCGGTACCCATAATAAACGAGCTAATCAACAGGGTAAGGAGAAACGCGTGGAAACATTAACTAACCTCCTAGGGGCAATTAACGGTGTCGTTTGGGGCCCGATAATGTTGGTCCTACTGCTAGGTGTGGGTATTTACTTACAGATTGGCTTGAAACTGATGCCGATTAGAAAGCTCGGTGTGGGTTTCAAGCTAATGTGGCAAGGTCGCGCCCCTAAGCCTGGCAAAGCAGACACTGATCAAGTGTCTGCTGAAAAAGACGGAGAGATTTCGCCCTTTGATGCATTAATGACGGCGCTATCCGCGACGATTGGCACAGGTAATATCGCGGGTGTGGCAACGGCAATTGCACTTGGTGGTCCAGGCGCGGTGTTTTGGATGTGGATCACTGCGTTAGTGGGGATGGCGACTAAATTTGCTGAAGCTGTTCTTGCTGTGCGTTACCGTGAAACCGACAGCACTGGTTACCACGTCGGTGGCCCGATGTTCTATATAAAAAATGGCCTCGGTAAGAAATGGCTCTGGTTAGGAGGGTTGTTCTCATTCTTTGGGGCGGTAGCGGCTTTCGGAATCGGTAATACCGTACAGTCTAACTCTGTGGCGGATGCCATGGACTCCACCTTTGGTGTTCCGCATTGGCTAACCGGTGTGATCATCATGGTGCTGGCGGGGGCTGTTATCCTGGGCGGCATTAAGCGCATAGCCAAAGTGGCTGGTAAGCTAGTGCCCATCATGGGTATTGCTTACGTGGTTGCTGGACTATTAGTACTGATTGTTAACGCAAGCCAAATTGGTGAAGCGTTTGGTTTGATTTTCTATTACGCCTTTAATCCGATGGCAGCTGCGGGTGGCTTTGCTGGCGCGGCAGTGATGGCTGCTATTCGGTTTGGTGTAGCACGCGGTATTTTCTCTAACGAAGCAGGTTTAGGTAGTGCGCCAATTGCACACGCAGCAGCGCAGACCAAAAACCCGGTTCGCCAAGGTCTCATCGCCATGCTGGGCACTTTCATTGATACCATCATCGTTTGTACCATTACTGCACTGGTTATTTTGACCTCCACGGTATGGATTGATGGTGAGGCGGGCGCATCGCTGACGGCTCTTTCTTTCGATGCTGCATTGCCCGGTTTTGGTAACCAGATCGTTGCAGTTGCCCTGGCTGTGTTTGCGTTCACCACGATTCTTGGCTGGTCTTTTTATGGCGAGAAGTGCTGTCAGTTCCTGTTCGGTACACGTTCGATTATGCTATATCGCGTGTTATTCGTGCTGGCAATCCCGCTGGGCGCTATCGCGCAGCTAGGTTTTATTTGGCTGATGGCCGACACCTTTAACGCCATGATGGCTATTCCGAACTTGATCGCCCTAGCGCTGCTTTCTCCGGTAGTATTTAAACTTACTCGTGACTACTTTGCTGGCAAAGAAGTGTTGCCAGGTGAAGCGCTTGATCATGATAAGTAAGCCCTGCTCAACGTAATGTGGGCCGATAAGATGTAATAGAGCCGGGAAGCCAGACATGGCTTCCCGTTTCTCTTTCTCGACCAAGGAAACCCCATGACCGACCTTAAACAGACGCCTCTCCATGAATTGCATCTTTCGCTAGGGGCTAAAATGGTTCCTTTTGCAGGTTATGAGATGCCGGTGCAATACCCACTGGGTGTCAAAAAAGAGCATGAGCACACGCGTCAGCAATGTGGGCTGTTTGATGTTTCTCATATGGGCCAAATAGCGGTGTCGGGCGACGATGTTGCCGAGGCGCTTGAATCACTCATACCAGCCGACCTAGTGGGTTTAAGCAAAGGTGAGCAGCGGTATGGGCTATTTACCGGGACTGATGGCGGTATTATCGATGATCTAATGGCAGTCAATGCAGGTGATCACTTTTATCTGGTCGTTAACGCTGCCTGTAAAGATCAGGACCTTGCTCATTTGCGCACTAATCTTGCTGCTACCCATCATATTGAGGTGCTTGATCGTGGCTTGCTGGCGCTGCAGGGGCCCCAAGCGAAGGCTGTCATGAAACGATTGTGTCCAGATGCGTGTGAGCTAACGTTTATGCAGCATGGCCGCTTCACAATGGCCGGTCAGGAAGTATGGATTAGTCGTAGTGGTTATACGGGTGAAGATGGCTTTGAAATATCAGTGGCCTCAGACACCTGTCAGACATTTGCAGAGCAACTGTTAGCAGAACCCGAAGTCGAAGCGATTGGTCTGGGTGCGCGCGACTCGCTTCGTTTAGAAGCTGGACTGTGTTTGTACGGGCACGATATGGATATGACGACGACGCCTGTAGAAGCTGGCCTTATTTGGGCGATTGGTAAGCCTCGTCGACATGGCGGTGAGCGTCCAGCAGGTTTTCCTGGAGCGGATCTTATTCTGCACCAAGTGGCCGCGAAAGATCATGCGCGTAAGCGGGTAGGGTTAGTGGCAGAAGGGCGTGCACCAGTAAGAGAAGGAGCGCTTTTAGTTGATGCAAAAGGCAATGAAATCGGTGTTGTAACTTCCGGTGGCTTTGGGCCAAGTGTTGGTAAGCCAATTGCCATGGGGTACGTGGGGCGTGAATGGGAAGCGCCTGAGACCACTGTTTATGCGCTGGTGAGAGGTAAACAGCTGCCGATGGTTGTGACAGCTACTCCATTTGTGAAGCCAGGCTATTATCGCGGCTAATACAATCACTGTTCATGAAAAAGCCCCTGAAAAAATCAGGGGCTTTTTACTTCATCTTAATACTTGTCGGGGGTCGATAGGCTTTCCTCCTTGCCGCAGGTCGAAAAGCAGGTCGTAGCGTTGTGAAGCACTGCTTTGGCCGACATCACAAAGTGGGTCGCCTGTACTCACTTGCTGGCCGACACGGACTAAGATGCGTTCGCAAAGTGCGTAGACGGTTTGTAAGTTATCCGCATGATGGATAATGACAACTTCGCCAAGCTGCCGCATTCCATCGGCAAACCGTACTTCACCTGGCGCGACTGCTTGGGCTTTAGCACCTGCCTGAGTGGCCAGTAGCATAGGTTGTAGCGTACCACGGCTATCGGCACCAAAGCGGCGCACAATGCGATAGTCTTCTAAGGGCCAAGGCCAGCGGCGCGCAGATGCAGGCAGGCTTGCGCTTGGCGTCGGAGCCGACGTTGGCTGGCTAGTGCTAGCACTGCTTGAGGGCGTGCTGCCGCTAAGCGGTACACTGACAATTTGGCCAACTCGAAGCGCCGTAGGAGAGGTGCCCGGATTGGCACTCTGTATACGTCCTGAGGTGGTGCCAAAGTGACGCGCAATACTTGAGTAAGTATCGCCAGGCCGGATCTGGTAGCGATAGGGCCCACCAGAGGGCGCTCGCTCTTGCTGGGTAGGTATTAATAGACGTTGTCCAACGTTTAAGCGTTGCGCATTTGTGCCAGGGTTGAAGCGTTCAAGACGCTCCAGTGGAACGTTTGCTCGGTTCGCAAGTTTCCCCAGCGTATCGCCGCGCTGTACCTCTACCCATTCACCATTAATTTGGCCGGCAGTGCTACTGGGCATAGGGTTATTTTGATCATTTGAAGAGGGAGAGCCAGCACATCCCACTAACAACGTTGTTAGCACACAGACCGCTAACCACCGAGCTAGTCGTGGTTGGTTTGCTTGGCTAGCAAGGCGTCTTTTTCCTGCCAGAGTGAATTGATCCATGCGTGGAAACGTTCCTTGTGCTGCTGTTCTTCGTGATAGTTGGCTTCGTTCATCCATTGGGGGATAGCGAGCTGCCTTGCGTTAAGTGTGATGCAAGCTTCTTTTCCGCATAGAAAACCCCAGAAAGTTGGCGCTGGGTTTTCATAGCTGATGGTTACATCCAAAATGCCATCCAGTTTGTCGCCAAGCAGGCTAAGCACCTGTGAAACACCGCCAGCTTTGGGCCTTAATAAATGCCGAAATGGACTTTGCTGTTTTTCACGCTTTGCCACGGTAAAGCGTGTCCCCTCGACAAAATTAAATATTGCGATGGGGGCATTTCTGGCTTGTTGGCAAACGCGCTCTGTAGATTCGCGGTCAATAGTGGCGAGCTTGGGGTTTTTAGCAAGTTGCTCACGACTGAAACGCCGCATAAAAGGGAATTCTAACGCCCAAAATGCCAGTCCGACGATAGGAATCCAAATTAACTGATGTTTCAAAAAGAACCGTGGCATTGGAATACGGCGATGCAATGCCATAAAAAGAATGAAGATATCTGTCCAGCTACGGTGGTTTGAGATAACCAGCCACCACTGATGTGGGCTGAGGGAGTCAGGAATGCTGATATTGACATCAGGTTTGATCCACCGGCGCATCCACCACAGATTTGCGCCAATCCAATTGAGTGCAACCCTGCATAGTCCATTAAGAATCTTCTGTTTTTGATGTCGACCTGGGGTGATGACTTTTAACAGTGTTAACAAAATGAGCGGCACGCCCCAAAACAGCGTCGTTAGCGTCAGCAACAACAGACTGACGACTCCTTTGGCAGTAGACATACCACAGTTCCTTTTACGTATGATGACACTAATGGTGCAATTCTAGCGTTAGGTGACCAAGTTATAAGTAACTCCACGTAAATGCTAAAGGATCACGTCCACGCTGCCCAGTATATTACGAAACCTTTGCATACTTAACGGGTTGGGCTAGGTCGTCAGTGTCGGTGTGTTGATACCTTCGATTAGCACTTTGCTCAGTGCCTGCGCCGCGACGGATAATTCATGATGCGTCAGTATACCAACTCGGCAGGCAATCCCTGGGGAAGTTAAGGGAACGCAACGAGCGCCTAGTTGATGCATTTGCTGAATGCACATTGAAGGCACGGCACTTACACCTAAGCCATCTGCCACCATTCTACCAACAGTTGAGAGCTGATGGCTTTCAAAAGCGACCGGTAAGTCAATGTGTTGTTTGGCAAGCCCCTGTTCTAATAATCTGCGCACCATTGATGGGCGTTGCAGTGTAATAAAATCCTGTTGTAACAATGTGGCCCAGCTCAGTGTGTTGGCTTGGGCCAAGTCTGATTGGGGTGGTACAACAGCGATAAACTGATCTTCAAAGAGTGGTGTAAACGTTAAGCTGCCGGTTCCTTCGGGTAAAAAGGCAATGCCGATTTCAACTTGGCGAGAGCGCACCATGTCGATGACTTCTTCGTTGATAACATCATGAACAGTAATATTGATCTTGGGGTATTGCCGACGGAAGGTAACCAGGGCCCTGGGCAGCAAATTACACGCAAAAGAAGGCATGGCTGCTACGCTTAAACGGCCAAGCTGGAGCGTGAAGCGCTGGCGCAGTCGCTCTTCGGTATTATCCCACTGAGCAAGTAAATGCTTAGCCAGTGGGAGAAGGGTGTCACCCTCAGGTGTGAGTCGGACGCTACGGGTACTGCGTATCAACAGTTTTCCCCCCAGCGAATCTTCAAGCCCTTTGATGGCCAAGCTGAGTGCCGGCTGAGACAGGTGCAGGCGCTCGCAGGCTTGGGTAAAGCTTAGGGTTTGGGCTACCGCAAGAAAAGCGCGAAGTTGCTTGACGGTCATACTGACCCTTTAATAAGTTGTTTATATAAATTGATAAGAAAAACAAACTTAACAAATATATCATCTGGTACAACACTGGCTGTACAGATCCAACCGCATCATAACGACGCGTGCAACGTACCACCGATAATAATGCGAGGCATAACAATGGCAGGATTTGATAAGCGTGTATCTTCCTATGAGGAAGCAATGGAAGGCATTGAAAGTGGCATGACCGTTATTGCTGGCGGTTTTGGCCTTTGCGGCATCCCTGAAAATTTGATCGCTGAGATTAAACGTCGGGCTGTCACTGATCTAACGGTAGTGTCTAACAATTGCGGTGTTGATGGTTTTGGGCTAGGTGTGCTGCTCGAAGATCGTCAGATTCGTAAAATTCTCGCTTCCTATGTTGGCGAGAATGCAATGTTTGAACAGCAAATGCTTAACGATGAAATTGAAGTTGTGCTAACACCCCAAGGCACGCTAGCCGAGAAGATGCGCGCTGGTGGTGCGGGTATCCCCGCCTTTTATACCGCTACAGGCTACGGCACGCCTATTGGTGAAGGTAAGGAGGTACGTGAATTTAATGGCCGCCATTATATTTTAGAAGAAGCCATTACCGGCGACTTTGCGATTGTTAAAGGCTGGAAAGCAGATCGGTATGGCAACGTCATGTATCGGCATACGGCACAGAACTTCAACCCGATGGCAGCTACTGCTGGAAAGATAACGGTTGTAGAAGTTGAGGAAATTGTTGAACCAGGCGAATTGGAGCCAAGCCAGATCCATACCCCCGGTATCTATGTGGATCGCATTATTCAGGGCTCATTCGAGAAGCGCATCGAAAAACGCACGGTACGTAGCTGATCGCTCTCTGGTTTAGACATTTTCACTCAATAAGAGGTATACACCATGGCTTTAACACGTGAGCAAATGGCACAGCGCGTTGCGCGTGAACTTGAAGATGGCTTTTACGTCAATTTAGGTATTGGCATTCCCACGTTGGTTGCTAATTATGTGCCTGACGGCATTGATGTCATGCTGCAGTCCGAAAATGGTCTGTTGGGAATGGGGCGCTTCCCCACTGAGGAAGAAGTTGATGCTGATATGATCAACGCCGGTAAGCAGACGGTTACCGCTCGTCCAGGAGCTGCTATTTTCTCTTCAGCAGAATCATTCGCCATGATTCGTGGCGGTCATGTGGATCTGACCGTATTGGGGGCCTTTGAAGTGGACCAAGAGGGAAATATTGCTTCATGGATGGTGCCAGGCAAACTCATCAAAGGGATGGGTGGCGCGATGGATTTGGTCGCTGGCGCAGAAAATATTATCTGTACCATGACGCACGCCTCGAAACACGGTGAGTCCAAGTTACTAGAAAAGTGCACGTTGCCTCTCACGGGGGCAGGTTGCATCAATCGCGTATTGACCGATCTCGCTTATCTGGAAATTAAAGACGGAGCTTTTATTCTCAAAGAGCGTGCTCCGGGTGTCAGTGTGGAAGAAATTGTTGAAAAAACAGCGGGCAAGCTGATTGTGCCTGACCACGTTCCAGAAATGACATTTGACGTTGAATAACCCCTAGACGAATACTCCTAACGGGCGTGAGCTAATCAGCTCACGCCATTTCACAGCGAGTGTGAAAAGGTAGCAGTATTTCAGAGATACGCTCATGGTCGTCGCCGACATGTTTTTGCACAAGTGCTAGCCCCCCCAAACAAAGACGATGCTCATCGCCTGAGTTGAAAACGATTTTTTGTGGCATTGCAGGATAAAATCGATGTTCAACTAGTGGCGAAACGGAAAATACGCCATTTTGTTGCCCGTCAAAACTGGGCATGCCACATGCTTCAAGCTGATTATGCAAGGTGTCTAGTGGTTCGCCAATCGTTGAGCAGTCGAAACCTGCATGATGTAATCTGGGGCCCATGATTGCTAGCCAGGCAGCGAGGGGGTGTGCCTGTTGCAGTTGCTGATAAAGTGCCCAAGAGGGCATTGGCCATGGGCGTCCTCGGCATAGCAAATTTTGCCCTTTGCAATCGGCCGGATGACTTTGCAGCACAAGCTGCGTTAGTGCTTCGCGGGGTGCTTTTGAAAGCGTACCAAGCTGCAACTCTGCTAGTACCAGCCAACTGCTATTGTCGTTAGGTGCAAGTAAATGCACCAAAAGGCCTTTATCAGCCATAGCATAATGGCCAACTGAGCGGTAGCCCATATGCGCAAGACTGGCGTTGAGTTCGCTAGTAGCAAAGGGGCCATAATTTAGGGTGACCAAGGTCAAATACTCGGCTGACGTATTTGGTGGCCACAATCTCAGTCCGCCAAGGTCTGGGTGTGTATGTACGTAGTCCAGCCAAAGCTGTTGGACAAACTCCTCTCGCTGCATTGGGGTACCCTCGCTGCCTAATCGAACGTCACATAAACTGTGCTACTTCAGTATAGGCAAGCGAAGATTTGGTTGTTCAACGGGTGTAAACGTCAATTTTAACGCCGGAGTTAAGAAGCCAGAAGCTGCCGTTGGCGCACAAAATGGTCAAACTCAGTAAAGCCGCCTATGTGCTGTTGATCAACAAACACTTGGGGAACCGTATGAATAGGCTTGCCAGCCGTTTTTGCAATATCTTCCTTGGTAACGCCCTCTGAAGGCATATCCACGTAGCGGTAGCCTTCTATCTTTCCGTTACTCTCTAAATGTTCAGCTAGATGCTTTGCGCGTACGCAGAAAGGGCATGACATGCGGCCAAAAATTACCACAAACATCGTAGAAACTCCTTTAGGATAAAGGTCTATTAAAAATGAGTGGCCTATTGTGGCGTAGCTCATTGAGTTTGGCCAATAGCGCTACACTACACGTTTCATTAAGCCGTGTTATAGGCGAATGTTTAATAATCGGAAGAACGTATGCGAACCTTAACTGCTCAAGAATACGAACGCTTAGCTGAATTAGCGCTGGATTATCGAGATGTGCATCTGCGTTCAATGAAGCAGGCGAGTCATTATAACCCTCATCTGGGTATTGATGCGCTGTGCTTCCAGCCTTGGGTAGAGGAGCATGCGTCGCTACTGGTCGGTGCGTTAATAACACCTTGTGCAATGTGGTTAGTTGCTGTGCCACGTCAGGATCAGCATGATCCACTGAGGAGTGTATTGCGTCTCAACCTTCCTTCTGGTCACTATTCGCTTTCATATGAACAGTTGCCCAACGGTAGTGAGCTTTATAAGCGCGTCATTCTGGAGGATTTAAGTGACCTGGAAAGTATGCAGGAAGCTGCGCGATTAGCTCAGCGCATGATGATGCAGCTAATGGTGACTGATAAAGCTTCTTCACAGGTTGGTTAGGCAGAAACATCTACCTCTATCTACACTGTTTTTTGACATTTTTACTCTGAATAATCTCAGCAAAAGGAACGTTTATGTCCTCTGAAAAAGCTGTTACTCCCCGTGTTGCTGTCGTCACTGGCACCAGCAGCGGTATTGGTGAAGCGGTGGTGAAGCATTTCTGTGAACAGGGTTTTCAAGTGTTAGCAGTTGACTTTAACCCTGCTGGAAAAGAAGTGGCTGATGCGGCTGGCGCAGCGTTTTATCAAGGGGATTTAACCGACCCCGACGCGTGCCGTGGGGCGATTGCTGACGCGGTTAAACGCTTCGGTGGCGTCGATATTTTGGTTAATAATGCGGGTATACAGCACGTCGCTTCCATTGAGACGTTCCCTGAAGATAAGTGGCGTCAAATTATTGATCTAATGCTGACAGCACCTTTTTTGCTTACCCAAGCAGCATGGCCACATATGCGTCAAAAAGGCTGGGGACGTGTGATTAATATTGCGTCTGTTCATGCGCAGGTGGCTTCGCCAGGCAAAGCCGCTTATATCAGTGCTAAGCACGGCATGATCGGGCTGACGAAAACTGCTGCTTTAGAAGGTGGCGAGCAGGGAATTACCGCTAATACTATTTGCCCCGCCTATGTGAAAACACCGCTTGTAGATAATCAGATCGCCGACCAAGCCAAACTACATGGGATGGATGAGCAAGAGGTGATTGAGAAAATCATGCTGAAAAATGCAGCGGTTAAGCGCTTGATCGAACCTTCTGAGGTTGCTCAACTAGTTGCTTACTTAGCTTCCGATGCAGCTGGCGCTGTCACGGGGGCCAGTTGGAACATTGATCTAGGATGGACTGCCCAATAATATTGAGCTAAGGGCCACTCTTTGCGTCATTGTTGCGCAAAGAGTGGAGGATTACCGGCGTACCGGGCGCTTCTGTAATTTACGTTGTAATGTTCGCCGGTGCATGCCGAGTGCCCTAGCCGTGGCTGAAATGTTGCCATCATGCTCTTGCAACACTTTTTGAATGTGCTCCCACGTTATACGGTTGATGGAGGGGGGATTGTCGGCTAGCTCAATATTTGGATCGCCATCCTGATGATCGAAAGCTGCAATAACATCGTCAGCATCTGCTGGTTTGCATAGGTAGTTAACGGCGCCAAGCTTGATGGCTTCTACCGCTGTTGCGATGCTGGAATATCCCGTTAGTACCACAATGCGGCAATTCGGTGCGCTTGCCAGCATGTCGGGCAGTAGCTTAAGTCCGGAACTATGTTCAAGTTTAAGATCGAGTGTTGCCATCGTTGGCATGAACTGGGTGATCAGTGTCATTGCTTGATCAGCATCGTGGGCAACTTGCACCTCAAAACCACGACGTGTAAGCGCTCTGCTCAACACGTGACAAAACATTTCATCATCGTCGACGATTAAAAGGCGTTGGTCTTGCGTCTGCATGATGTCCTCGATTTTCTGGCGAATGCTCTGCGTCGCTGTTACTTATCAGGGGCGGAACAAAGAGGCAGCGTCACTTCCGTTAACGTACCGCCTTCAGGATGATTGTACAGGCTTACTCCACCACCGAAACGATTAATGGTGGCATGGGTTAAAAACAGTCCGATCCCCATGCCTTTGCTTTTGGTAGAAATAAACGTGTCGCCTAGCTGGTCAGCAATCGACATAGCGATACCGGGTCCATGGTCGCGTATATCGATAACCACACTTTCATCTTGCCAATCCAATCGAATAGCAATTTGCTCTGGGTTAGCGTCGGCGGCATTATTCAGCAAATTGGTCAGCGCTTGATCTAATGTGGCATCAACGGCCAACCAAGGGCGGCCTCGTCTCTCGGCAACATCAAAAAAATGGCTAACATCTGGCCTGATAACGAGCCAGCGTTGCACAACTGCGGCTAACCATAGTTCAGCGTCGAGTACTTCAGGTTCTGCCATGCGTCGACGGTCAGCCGTCGTAACTAGGTGTTGTAAGCGCGATTTACACACGTCTACCTGCTGACGAAGAATGGCTAAATCTTGTTGCAAGGGGGAGTCATTCGGTGCGTCCTGGTACATTTCATTTAGCAGCACGGCCATCGTTGATAGCGGCGTACCAAGCTCATGGGCCGTGCCAGCGGCCTGGGTAGCAACTGCTAACACCTGTTCATTGCGCAGCGCCGCCTCTCGAGTGCGAGATAGTGCTTTATCTCGATTACGCAGGGCGTGGGCCATTTTGTAGATAAAAAACGTGACCAGACCGGCTGAGAGACCGAAATTAAGCCACATACCCAATACGTGAAGGCTCAGTGGGCCGTCGCTGTTAATGTGGCCCAGCTGAGGTATCGGGTGATAAAAAAACATCAGGTAGGTGTAACCTGCCATTGAACAAGCGGCGATGATCCAGGCATGCCGCCAGGGGAGAGTTGCGGCGGCGATAGTGACAGGCACTAAATAGTAGGTAATAAAGGGGTTTGTTGAACCACCAGAAAAATAAAATAGCAGCGTTAAGCCTGCAATATCGGCCAGTAAGTGGGCAAGATATTCGAAATGATTAACCGCTTTGGGTCTTCCTAAACGCCACCATGTGGCGATATTTAGAACCCCCATGGCAATCACAACACTGACGACTGCGGTCACGGGTAAATCGAAAGCGAGCAGCTCAATGCCAACGATAATGGCCAGTAAAAAACCAGTCCAGGTAATGCCTCTAACGATCGTTAATCGAACGAGGTTACGGTTTGGCGTCGAAAGCGGGAGAGGCAGGGCGGTAGGCATAGCGTGCTTATTTGCTCGATGCTTTCACATTGTGAATAACATATTTTATAAATAACGTCATAACGAACGTTAGCCATCCCGCCGAGGCAAGCAAGTTGAATAGCAGCATTTTAGGAGGTAGCCAGGCACTGCCCAGCACAGCCTCTAACATGATATGGAAAAACATGGCGAGCAAGAGTGGCAGTGCTAGCGTATGAATCCACATGTCAGTGCGGCGCTTACGCACATGGTAGCGTTTCAACAGGTAACGCATTGGGCGGTGCGCCCAACCGAATAGCACGAGTGCACCAACAACGAATAGGACAGCTAGCGTCGGTTCGGTACTCCCAAAATACATTGAAAAGGATATCGACCAGGCAAGACCAAGCCATAGTAATCCTTCAATACTGGCGATAATGTCCGCATAGCGACGCACATTCTGCATAAAAAACTGAGTCCTTGATCTTACGAAGTGACGCCATGATACGACACTTGAGAACGGCTGTGGGATGGATAGGGGAGATTTATCCGTTACCTGGATTGGGTATACTGTTCTGACCCTTTGACTTAATCCATTTCTGCACAGGACTTGCCGTGGACGCTATTACGTTGATTCGCCCCGATGATTGGCATCTTCACTTACGTGATGATGAGGCGCTAAGCGCTGTGGTAGGTCATACCGCCGCCCAAATGGGGCGTGCGATTATAATGCCTAATCTAAAGCCGCCGGTAACCACTACCGCTCAAGCACAAGCGTATCGGCAGAGGATTTTAGCAGCGTTGCCCGAAGGGAGTGCTTTTGAACCTTTGATGACGCTCTATTTAACAGACACGACACCCCCTGAAGAAATTGAGCGCGCTGCTGAAAGTGGTGTCGTAAAAGCCGTGAAGCTTTATCCCGCGGGCGCTACCACTAACTCTGCATCAGGTGTCACCGACATTGCGCATTGCGATGACACTATTGCGATGCTAGCAAACGTTGGTATGCCGCTGTTGGTGCATGGTGAAGTGACCGATCATGAAATTGATATTTTTGATCGAGAGGCGGTGTTTATTGAGCAGGTTATGAAACCACTTTTGGCTAGACATCCTAATCTTAAGGTAGTGTTTGAGCATATTACGACCCAGCAGGCTGCAGAGTTTGTCGCAACTGCACCTGATAACATTGCCGCTACGATTACGGCCCACCACCTGCTGTTTAATCGCAACAAAATGCTGGCGGGTGGTATTCGTCCGCATTATTACTGCTTGCCCATACTAAAGCGTGAGCAGCATCGCCAAGCGTTGTTAAAAGCAGCGACCAGTGGTAGTCCTAAATTCTTTTTGGGCACCGATAGTGCACCTCATGCCCAAGGCGATAAAGAGTCCAGCTGCGGCTGCGCAGGGGCATATACAGCGCCTGCTGCCATTGAACTCTATGCAGCAGCATTTGAGGAAATGGATGCCTTGGACAAGCTAGAAGCGTTTGCCAGCCTAAACGGACCGCGTTTTTATGGATTACCAACTAATGCTGATAGCGTGACATTGGAGCGTCGTTCCTGGAGTCTGCCAGCACATTATCCCTATACAGCTGGTCAGCATATTATCCCGTTGATGGCAGGTGAGAGCTTGGCATGGAAGCTGAAAGCGTAGCTCGAATAGTTGTATCGCTGATAAAAAAAACGGAGCCGACTGGCTCCGTTTTTATGACGCTTTAAGCGCTATTTGCTAACGTCTATTTCTTGGTCTTACCAAGCTCGATCAGCATCTGATCTACCATCCGTGATGAATGGTCAGCCGCGATGTCTAAAAATTGCTCGAATGACAGGTGGTTGTCTCCACTGCCAGGTATATCAGAAAGCGCGCGAATGACGACAAATGGGCAGTCATAGAGATGACATGTTTGTGCAATAGCGGCGCCTTCCATTTCAACGGCTAGCATAGTAGGAAACTGTTCACGGGTAGTCGCGACACGAACAGGGTCGGCCATAAAGGCATCGCCTGTGGCGATGAGCCCCTCACGTACATTGACTTCACCTAATGCTGCAATAGCATTGCGGGCGATATCACGAAGTTGTTTGTCTGCTTGGTAGGCTGCTGGCATTCCAGGTACCTGACCAATCTCATAGCCAAAGACCACTGCATCAACATCATGATGGCGAACTTCATCCGAAATAATCACATCACCAATAGTAAGATCAGTCGCGAAGCCGCCTGCGGAACCGGTATTAATGATTGCATCAGGCTGGTGCCGTTCAAGTAGAATCGCTGTGCCTACCGCCGCGTTGACTTTGCCTATCCCCGACTGCAGCACAATAATTTCCAATCCGTAACGTGTGCCCGTATAAAAAACGAAGCCAGCATGCTCGTAGCGTTGAGCGCCTTCTAGCTGTCCTGCCAGTATAACCACTTCCTGCGCCATCGCGCCGATGATTCCAATACGTTGCACTCGTGTTTACTCCCTAAAAAATCGTTAACTGCAGTGGTGTGTGTAACACTACTGCTCTAAGCCTTTGTCGTGCCGTTCAGCGGCTTCTAGCGTGTTTTCAAGTAGTGTGGCAACGGTCATCGGCCCAACGCCGCCAGGCACGGGTGTAATGAAACTGGCGCGCTCTGCCGCAGCTTTGAAATCAACGTCACCAGTGAGCGTGCCGTCTTCTTGGCGATTAATGCCAACATCAATCACGATGGCGCCCGGCTTGATCCACTCCCCTTTGACAATGCCGGGTTTGCCGACAGCCACAACAACCAAGTCAGCGCGGCGCACGTGTGACTCAAGCTGTAGAGTGAAGCGGTGGCATACCGTTGTGGTACAGCCTGCTAACATAAGCTCCAAAGCCATTGGGCGACCGACAATGTTGGACGCGCCGACTACAGTGGCATCTAAACCCCGCACGGCAATGCCGCTATGGGCAAGCATAGTCATAATACCTTTAGGTGTGCAGGGCCTAAGCGAGGGCATACGTTGCGCTAGGCGACCAATGTTATATGGGTGAAAGCCGTCGACGTCCTTATCTGGGCGAATGCGCTCAAGAATAGGGCGAGAGTCTAAATGCTTTGGCAATGGTAGCTGAACAAGAATGCCGTCAACCGTTGCATCGTCATTTAGCTGATCGACCAGCGCTTCAAGTTCATGCTGCTGCGTATCAGCAGGTAGCGCATGTTGAAAAGAGAGGATGCCTGCCTGCTCACAGGCGCGGTGTTTGTTGCTGACATAAACATGGGAGGCTGGGTCTTCCCCGACCACAACAACAGCTAGTCCAGGTGCCCGCGCGCCAGCTTGCTGGCGCGCGCTGATTTTCTCGGCAACTTGCTGGCGGACATTAGCGGCGATGGCCTTGCCATCGATAAGTTGGGCGGTCATGTATTAGGATCCCTGTGAAGGTTAGAAACGAAGCTGAGTGACTATGTCTAGGCCGTGATGTTTAAAGTAGGGTGGTTCGGTGCGTGAGCATCGTACCTGAACCTTTGTACTTGAACACCGATACGTAAAACCCCGCTATCTATAACTCAGCACCTGGAATTCGGGGCTGAGCGCAGGAGGTCACTGGCTTTCGAGAAGGGCTGATTTTCGCATGCTAGGGCGACAAGGCAAAGCTTCTAACGAATCAATCACTTTAGGTGTTGACTTTAAACTCAGAAATAGTAATATATGCCTCGCTTGAGACGGGACATGCAGCAGCGTCTAAGGTAAGAAATCGGGATGTAGCGCAGTCTGGTAGCGCGCCTGCTTTGGGAGCAGGATGTCGGGGGTTCGAATCCCTCCATCCCGACCACATACCTAGCGCGGAAGGTGGTAACTTGCTTTTCCGAACATTGGTTGTGGTCAAGTGCTCATCAGTATTCAGTCTCTTAGAATGCTTTATGTGCGCCCATAGCTCAACCGGATAGAGCAACGGCCTTCTAAGCCGTAGGTTGCGGGTTCGAGTCCTGCTGGGCGTGCCATTAAAAGCCTTTTAATGGACACATTCGGTAAGGCATGTAAATCAGTACTTCATCAATGGTGGATGTAGCTCAGTGGTAGAGCCCCGGATTGTGGCTCCGGTGGTCGTGGGTTCGATCCCCATCATCCACCCCATTTGATGACACGTATTAATTATATGCAATTACAGTTTTAGGTTGTGGTGGATGTAGCTCAGTGGTAGAGCCCCGGATTGTGGCTCCGGTGGTCGTGGGTTCGATCCCCATCATCCACCCCATTAACCTTGATGTTATCTTCAAAAAGTTCCTTTCTTTTTTTACCTTCCTTAGTTGTTAATTATTCTATTTGAAACCAAGCTGACCTACGTTCGGCTTTTTTGCGTTTTTGGTCGCTCGTGTTTTAAACGTCTTTCATCTTATTGGCTATGCAATGCCTTTTCTAGGTTTTGCCTATGGTTCAATTCCCATCAGAAAAATTACTCACTTTCTGAAATTCTTGTGAATTTTTCCTAGGTTTCTTATCGCGATTTCATCGTAATAGGTGTGTACGCTCACGCTTGATAAACCGTTTTAAAAGGTCTTTAGTGAGAAGCGCTAGTGCATTTTGATGGTATTAGCGATCCAGATAGTGAAGTCTCCTATATTATTTTTTAATTCGATATTTATCACTAATTATTATCCTTAAAACAGTTTTTTAAGCTATGTTAATGCTGTTTGGTTAGTGATATTTTTTAGCGAGTTACTGGTTGAAAACAATCATCTGAGCTGTAGTCAGTATTTTCTTTTAGGGAGCGCAACACAATGGCACGTCAAACGGTGGTGTTAGGGGCAGGTATGGTCGGTGTCAGCATTGCATGGCACCTGCAGCAGCGTGGTCATCAAGTAACACTGGTTGATCGCCGCCAACCTGGTCGTGAAACCTCTTTCGGCAATGCCGGTATTATCCAGCGCGAAGCGGTTCGTCCTTATGCTTTTCCGCGGGATATGAAAACCATCCTGAGCGTGCTGCCAAATAAGCGTGTTGATATTCGTTATCGGCCTGCAGGCATGATTAATGCTGCTTCACCGTTGTTGAGCTACTGGCATAACTCTTCCAGCAGACACTATAAAAAAATAGTGCCTGAGTATGCGTCATTGATACAGCTCTGCTTGAAGACTCACGGCCCGATGATTGAAGCGGCAAATGCTGAGCATTTGGTTCGCCGGGAAGGCTGGTTGGAAATTTATCGCACGCCTGAAGAGCTAGATAAACGCGTAAAAGAAGCGCAAGACGCCCGTGATAATTTTGGTGTTCAGTTTGACGTTTTGGGCCGTGATGCACTGGTGGCCAAAGAGCCCGATTTAGGTAGCGATATTATTGGTGCTATTCACTGGCTTGACCCTTGGACAGTTGCTGATCCAGGTGGGCTGGTTGCCGCTTATGCAGATGCTTTTGTCCAGCAAGGTGGGCGTATTTTGCAAACAGATATTCAGGGTGTGAAGCAGCAAGGAGAGCGCTGGCAGGTTGATACAGCTGCTGAGTGCCTAGAAGCAGATAATGTTGCCGTTGCACTGGGGCCATGGGCAGGTAGCTGGCTGAAAGGCTTAGGCTATCATTTCCCGACGTTTGTTAAGCGTGGTTATCACATGCACTACGCCACACAGCCTTCTAAAAAGCTACATTACTGGTTAATGGATGCAGAGGTTGGTTACTTGCTTGCCCCCATGAATGCAGGCGTTCGGTTGACCACCGGGGCTGAGCTTGACCGACTTGAGTCGCCAGCAGATGAGCAACAGTTGGCTGCTGCAGAAAAGGTTGCGCGCACGATCTTCCCCCTTGGTGAGCGTCGCGACGCCTCTGCTTGGAAAGGTGCGCGGCCATGTTTGCCTGATATGAAGCCTGTTATAGGGCCGGCTCCCAAACATCGTGGTTTGTGGTTAGCTTTTGGACATGGCCATCAAGGATTTACCCTAGGTCCTGCTACCGGGCAATTACTGGCGGATATGATAGAAGGTAAGCCGACTGAGATTGATATGGCGCCTTTTAGGGCTGACCGTTTCTAAAGCAGTGAGTGGTTGTCTAGGTGTTTAATGGGAGAGGCGCTTGGTAGTAAAGCATGATGTTTGCTATCTTGGTAAAACATGTCTCAATCGTGAGGTGAAAGATGGATGTTGCCGTAAGCAACGCAGTGAGCACCGCACTCTATATGAATCAAGCGCAATCTGCTGAACAAGCCCAGATGCAGATTTTTAAGCAGTCTCTTGATATGCAGGCACAGCAAGTATCTGAAGTGCTTGCCTCTGCTAACATGGGCGCCCAGCCAGACCTTGCTCAAGAGGGCAGCGTGGGCACGCAAGTTAATACTTACGCCTAGCCAAACAAAAATCAGCACGAGTATAGCGCCGACAAGTTCGGCGCTTTTTTAAGATTTCCTCTAACTATTTTTCTAGTGGTTGCCGTCGCTTTTCTTTTTTACGACGCTAGTGGTTACCTTCATGATCCCCCTTTGCTATCCATGGTATGCCGCAACGGCCTAGTTGCGTTACCATATATCCATGTAAACGCCGATATTTAAGGCGCCACCCCAGTCATAACGTTGTACCTTTTTTAGAGAACTCCATGTCTGACGCCAAATTAGCGCGCGAAGCAGAACTACGCCGTACGTTTGCGATTATTTCGCACCCCGACGCTGGTAAAACCACCATTACCGAAAAAATGCTGTTATTCGGAAATGCTATTCAGTTAGCAGGCTCTGTTAAGAGCAAGCGTAATGATCGCCATGCCACATCAGACTGGATGAAGATGGAGCAAGAGCGCGGGATATCGGTCACGACGTCTGTGATGCAGTTCCCTTATGGTGGGCGTATCGTGAACTTGCTGGATACGCCAGGGCACGAAGACTTTTCCGAAGATACTTACCGTACGTTAACTGCGGTGGATTCTGCGTTAATGGTAATTGATGGCGCGAAAGGCGTTGAGGATCGAACCATCAAACTGATGGAAGTCTGTCGTTTGCGCACGACACCCATTTTAACGTTCATCAACAAGATGGACCGCGATATCCGCGACCCCATCGAAGTCATGGATGAGGTAGAGACCGTACTAAACATCCAGTGTGCGCCGATGACATGGCCGATTGGCATGGGGCGGCACTTTAAGGGCGTGTATCACCTCTATAATGATGTCATTCATCTGTATACCCAGGGGCAAGGCAGCCGTATTCCAGACGACAAGCGTATAGAGGGCTTAGATAACCCAGAAGTTGACGCTGTACTGGGCGAAGAGCAGGCGGAAGAGTTACGCATGGAAGTTGAGTTGGTTCGCGGTGCTTCCCATGAGTTTGATCTTGATGCCTATCGCCGTGGTGAGCTGTCGCCCGTGTACTTTGGTACCGCAATGGGTAACTTTGGCGTACGAGAAATGATGGATGGGTTTGTTGAGTACGCGCCACCACCCCAGCCTCGCGAGACAGATATCCGCGAAGTAACCGCCCAAGATGATCGCTTTACTGGGTTCGTTTTTAAAATTCAGGCGAATATGGATCCGAACCATCGTGACCGTATTGCCTTTTTGCGTGTCTGTTCCGGTAAGTACGAAAAGAATATGAAGATGCGCCACGTGCGGATAGGCAAGGATGTGAAAATTGCCGATGCCCTAACGTTTATGGCGTCAGACCGTTCTCAGGTAGAGGAAGCCTGGCCAGGCGATATTATTGGCCTGCACAATCACGGCACGATTCAGATTGGTGATACTTTCACCGTTGGTGAAGATATGCGTTTTACCGGCATTCCTCACTTTGCGCCAGAGTTGTTCAAGCGTGTTCGTTTAAAAGATCCGTTAAAAATGAAAGCGCTGCAAAAAGGGCTCCAGCAGCTCTCTGAAGAGGGCGCTACGCAGGTCTTTATGCCGATGGATAACAACGACCTGATTCTTGGTGCTGTCGGTACGCTGCAGTTTGACGTTGTTGCCCACCGCTTAAAGGAGGAATACAAAGTTGACTGTCTATATGAAGGGGTCAATGTACAAACCGCACGCTGGGTCTATTGCGAAGACGCTAAGATGTTGGAAGAGTTTAAGCGTAAAGCGAGTTCCAACCTTGCTATCGATGGTGGCGGCTACCTGACCTATATCGCACCAACGCGGGTCAACCTGCAGATGACCCAAGAGCGTTGGCCGGATATTCGCTTCCAGCCCACTCGTGAGCACTGATCGAGCCATCCTTGCTATGTTGATTTCCTTGCTATGTTGATTGATGCCCACTGCCACCTGGATTTTGAGGCGTTTGAAGATGATCGCGATGCGGTCATCGAAAATGCCAAGGCGGTGGGTGTCGAACACTTTGTAGTGCCAGCAACGACGCGTTCCTTATGGCCTAATGTGCTGGCGCTTAGTGCGCGTAAGGAGGTAAGTAGTTGTGTTGGTCTTCACCCTTACTTCATTGATGAACACACTAACCAAGATTTAGTCGCCTTGGAGCAGCTTTTCGCCGAACAGAAGGCCGAAAAACGCGTTGTGGCAGTAGGTGAGTGCGGTATCGATGGCCGTTTTACGGAGTCGCTAGATAAACAGTGGGCCTTTTTCGATGCGCAGCTAGGTTTAGCAAAACAGTTCGCTTTACCTGTTGTGGTGCACTGCGTAAAAGCGAATGATCAAGTAAGTAAACGCCTACGCCAGCTGGCGCTTCCCAATGGTGGGCTTATCCATGCTTTTTCAGGCTCTTATGAGCAGGCCGCTAAGTTTCTCGATCTAGGCTATACCTTGGGGTTGGGAGGGGCGATTACCTACGAGCGGGCACTAAGACTTCGTAACGTGGTGTCACGCTTACCTGACGATGGCTTTGTGTTAGAGACTGACAGCCCCGATATGCCGCTTAGCGGCTATCAGGGGCAACGTAATGAACCATGCAGGGTGGCAAAGGTAGCTGGCGTGGTGGCAGCACTCCGGCATCAGTCATTTGAAACAATAGCGGCACTAAGCAGTGCAAATGCTATTCGGTTATTTCAGCTGCCACATTTCAACGCCCGTTAGCCAGTTAGGCTGCTGGACAGCTGTTCAGGATCCAGGCGCTCAACGGTATAGGGCAGGTCGCAGAGAGCTATCGGATGTCCT
Organism: Halomonas sp. GT; assembly: GCF_002082565.1. Classification (NCBI taxonomy): domain Bacteria; kingdom Pseudomonadati; phylum Pseudomonadota; class Gammaproteobacteria; order Oceanospirillales; family Halomonadaceae; genus Halomonas; species Halomonas sp. GT. The sequence goes on along the minus strand of NZ_CP020562.1, from coordinate 1,983,465 downwards.
TGCCAATAAAGGGGCGAGAGCGCTTCAATCGCTTTAGTATTTGCAACGGCGAGCATCTCAATTTGCTGGTCGCCACTAAATGCGCTGCTAACGATTTCACCTACGGTTTTATCCTGCCCATCCACTAGCGTGTCACCGACCTGGGGTAAGCTGTTAACACTGGCAGTAACGCGCACTAAGCGTTTTTTCACTTGGCCCCGGAAATGCGCCCGTGCGACGACTTCTTGTCCTGTATAGCAACCTTTTTTAAAGCTAATTCCCCCCAGCGCTTCCCAGTTCAACATTTGTGGGAGGAAGTGATCTTGCTGTGGGGCTGTTAACCAAGCCAAACCACTGCGGATATCTGCTAATTGCCACGTATTAAACGCATCTTCATCATCATTTATTTCAATGGCATTCTGTTCAGCAGAATTTTCTATACTGATTAGCCAACGCCCGTGATCTGGCTGGCATAGGGCTGTCGCTTGGTTATTGCTGTGATGGGTATAAGGTTGATCAGGAAGCGCTAAACCAAACGCTTGAGCAACCTTGTTGGCACTTTCGCTGGCGCCTACGATTAGCATCGATGACTTAGCCTGCAATTCGACGCGATAAAAAGCGGCAAATTTGGCTAAATGACTGGCGAGCATATCGATCAATGAGGTGCTCAACAGTAGCCTATAATGGTCGTTGCTGATTTTCAGTAATTGAGCATTGGCCAGCATTCTTCCCTTTGGTGTGCAAAAGCAGGTAAGAGGCGCAAAAAAGCCATTGGCTAAACTAACTTGTGCGCTTGTTTGCCCTTGCAGGAATTTCTCAGCATCTGCACCTTTGACATCTAAGGCGGCGAGGTGAGGCAAACGGACGCAGCCATTCATCTTGAGTAACGAAGAGACAGTCGCCATATAGACTCCATAAGGGAAGACAGGGTAAACGTAACGTAATCGCATTTGTGTCAAAGGTGCGGGCACTGCGGGTAGATTGCAAGGGCTCTGGCGCGTGCTAGACTTCTTTGCCTGTATCAGTTTTGCATAGTTTTCAATAGCGTACTCACTTCAATTCAGCGTAGAAAAGGGCAATGAATGGCATATCAATCATTAACGTTCCAAGGTGTCACAACAGTAGATCAGGTGAATAAGATTACCACGGCGCTGATGATGCTGGATGGCGTCGATAGTGCTGAGGTAGGGCGCCACGGAGCAGAAGTAGAAGGGCGAGCTAAGCGTGAAGCGCTTATAAAAGCGGTCGAGAAGTTAAACCTCGGTATAAAGGTTTCCTGATGCATAAGCCAATCACGATTATTAGTGAGCGTAACCATACCTTTCGTCAGCGTATTGAAGTCGATGGTTTGGAAGACCTCTATGGGGACGTACCGCCGGTAGTCGGAGGAGACGGTAGTGCACCAGACCCGCATGATTACTTTGATGTTGCCCTAGGTACCTGCAAAGCGATTACCGTGCAAATGTATGCCAGGCGCAAAGAGTGGCCGCTGGAAGGCATCACCGTTAAGGTCCAGCGCGATGATAGTGAGGAACGAAAAGGTGTCTATAAGTTAGCTGTGACGATGACTTTCCACGGCATTGATGATCCTGAACAGCGGGCAAAGCTAGAAGACATTAGCCACCGTTGCCCGATACAGCGCTTGATGACCCAGGCGACGGTAGAAATTTCTACGTTTATTGAGTAGTACACTTCCTTTTAAGGAGTAATGATGAGCAAGGAATTCCGGCTGCAGTCCAAATTTAAGCCTGCTGGTGATCAGCCCGCCGCGATACGCAGTCTGATTAGTGGGCTTGAGTCGGGGCTTGCCCATCAGACCTTATTAGGGGTAACTGGCTCGGGTAAAACGTTCACAATGGCAAATGTTGTGCAGCAGCAGCAGCGACCAACAATTGTAATGGCGCCCAATAAGACGCTAGCTGCCCAGCTATATGGTGAGTTCAAATCGTTTTTTCCGGATAACGCTGTCGAGTATTTCGTCTCTTACTACGATTATTATCAGCCAGAAGCCTATGTCCCTTCCTCAGATACCTTTATTGAGAAAGATGCCTCGATAAATGACCATATCGAGCAAATGCGCTTATCTGCTACGAAAGCGCTGCTGGAACGCCGTGATGCGCTCATCGTTGTCTCGGTATCGGCAATTTATGGTCTCGGTGATCCGGATCAGTATCTCAAGATGCGGCTGCACTTTACCCGTGGTGAGCTAATTGACCAGCGTGCATTTTTACGCCGCTTAGCCGAGCTGCAATATACCCGCAACGATATGGATTTTCGTCGAGGTACTTATCGGGTACGTGGTGATGTCATTGATATTTTTCCTGCGGACTCTGACGAGGAAGCGGTGAGGGTCGAGTTGTTTGACAACGAGGTTGATTCTATTCGCCTATTTGATCCATTAACTGGCGAGGTGCGTACCCATGTGCCTCGCATGACCATTTATCCTAAATCTCACTATGTCACTCCACGAGAAACTATTTTAGGCGCTATTGATGCGATCAAGGAGGAGCTCAAGGAGCGCCTTGAGTGGATGCGTAAGCATGAGCGTTTAGTTGAAGCGCAGCGCTTAGAGCAACGAACCCTTTACGATATTGAAATGATGCTAGAGCTTGGCTACTGCAATGGCATTGAGAACTACTCACGCTATCTTTCAGGACGCGCGCCTGGCGAGCCACCCCCAACGTTCTTTGACTATCTGCCGGATGACGCGTTGCTGTTTATTGATGAGTCTCATGTGAGTGTTCCCCAGGTTGGCGGTATGTATAAGGGCGACCGTTCTAGAAAAGAGACCCTGGTTGAATATGGCTTTCGGCTACCCTCAGCGCTAGATAACCGCCCAATGAAATTTGAAGAGTGGGAATCTATTTCGCCACAAACCATCTTTGTATCGGCAACGCCAGGTAAGTATGAAGCAGAGCATGCCAGTCAAATTGTCGAACAGGTGGTGCGCCCAACGGGATTATTAGACCCGGAGATAGAAGTTCGCCCCGCCAGTACTCAGGTTGATGACCTGCTCTCTGAAATTGGCTTACGCACCGCCGTAGGTGAGCGTGTTCTGGTGACGACGCTAACCAAACGCATGGCAGAAGATTTGACCGAATACTTTGATGAGCACGGTATCCGCGTGCGTTATTTACATTCGGATATTGATACCGTTGAGCGCGTAGAAATTATCCGCGACCTGCGTCTTGGTAAGTTCGATGTTTTAGTGGGGATCAACTTACTTAGAGAAGGCTTAGATATTCCTGAAGTGTCGCTTGTTGCCATCTTGGATGCGGATAAAGAAGGTTTTTTACGCGCTGAGCGCTCACTGATTCAAACTATTGGTCGTGCAGCCCGTAATGCCCATGGTAAAGCTATTCTATACGGTGACAAAATCACCGATTCAATGCGAAAAGCAATTGATGAAACCGAACGTCGCCGCGCCAAGCAAACCGCCCATAACGAAGAGCACGGTATCACGCCAACTACCGTGACGCGCTCTGTAGCAGATATTCTTGAGGCCGCCCAGGCACCAGGCAAGAAGAGTAGCCGTCGCCGTGGTAACGAGCGGAAAGTCGCGGAGAGTGCTGCTGAATATGATGTGGCCACGATGAGCAAACAAGATCTGTTGGAGGCCATTAGTAAGCTAGAAGACGCCATGTTTGAAGCTGCGCAAAACCTGGAATTTGAAGAAGCGGCGAGGCTTCGTGATCAGCTTCATAAAATGCAAGAAAAACAGCTGGCGCTGGGGTAAACGATGCCTGAAGGCCCTGAAATCCGCCGTGCAGCAGATAGAATTGAGAAGCAGATAGGTGGCAAACATCTTGACGATGCGTGGTTTGCATTTCCTGAACTCGCCGTACAAACGGCTTCATTAATTGGTCAGCGGGTTCAGGCAGTCGACACGTGGGGCAAAGCCATGCTCATCCGTTTTGCAGACCATCGTGTGCTGTATTCTCACAATCAGCTTTATGGCGTATGGAAGCTGCATAGCGAAAATAAGCTGCCAAGCACGAAAAGATCGTTACGTGTTCGGCTGGTTGCTGAGGGCAGGGTGGCCAGTCTTTACAGTGCATCTGATATTTCGCTGTGGCATGAGAGCGAGCTAAACCACCATCCTTTCTTGTCGCGCCTTGGGCCTGATTTATTAAGTCAAAATATATCTCCTAATGATGTGAAACAACGTCTGACTGATCCCGTGTTCATGCGCAGAAGCCTTGGTGCGTTGTTGCTTGATCAAGGGCTTGTCGCAGGGTTAGGAAATTACTTGCGGTCAGAAATTCTTTTTTTATCTAACGTGCACCCTAAGAAGCGCCCCGTTGACTTAACGGAAAATCAGTTAGACCTGCTCGCCACTATGATCGTGGAAACGACCCATCAGGCGTATTTAGAAGCGGGAGTTACTAATCGCAAGGCATGGATTAAACAGGCTATTGCCGCTGGTGAGCCACGCCGACAATGGCGTTTTAGCGTATTTGAACGCGCTGGCCTTTCCTGCCACCGCTGTGGTTCGGTTATCGAACGCATTATGGTCGGTTCTCGCCGTTTATATTTATGTCCGACATGCCAATCTTTAGCCCAATAACTTATACCGTTATCCTATCTATCAGAATCAACATCAGACTAATGCCCTAGTAACCAGAGGTAGGTTAACCGTGGTTGTGGCTGCCGCATAAAGGGCAATACGGTATACTTACCCTACATCTAGACGGCCGATATAAAGGCCGCAGCCAAGACGATAACCGAGGAGCTGTTTGTCCATGACCGTGATTCGCCAGGACGACGTCATTCAGAGCGTTGCCGATGCTCTGCAGTACATCTCTTACTACCACCCTAAAGATTTCATTGATGCAATGTCAGCCGCTTACGAGCGTGAAGAGAATCCCGCTGCGAAAGATGCGATTGCACAAATCTTAATTAACTCAAGAATGTGTGCTACTGGACATCGCCCAATTTGCCAAGATACGGGCATTGTGACGGTGTTCGTTCACGTTGGTATGAACGTTACCTGGGACGCCGAGCTAAGTCTTGATGACATGATTAATGAAGGCGTGCGCCGCGCGTATCAGTTGCCTGATAACGTGCTGCGTGCTTCTGTTCTCGCTGATCCCGACGGTAAGCGAGCCAATACTAAAGACAATACACCCGCGATTATTCACCATTCGATTGTGCCTGGCGATAAGGTTGATATCCATGTAGCCGCAAAGGGCGGTGGTAGCGAAGCCAAATCTAAGTTTGCGATGCTAAACCCATCCGATAGTGTTGTGGACTGGGTGATGGAGCAGTTACCTAAAATGGGCGCAGGTTGGTGTCCTCCGGGTATGCTGGGTATTGGTATCGGCGGTACCGCTGAAAAAGCGATGATGATTGCCAAAGAAGCGCTACTCGACCCTATTGATATTCAAGAGCTGCAGGCACGCGGGCCCAGCAATCGCGCCGAAGAGCTGCGCCTGGAACTGTTCGATAAAGTGAATAAGAGCGGTATTGGTGCTCAAGGGTTAGGCGGCTTAACCACCGTGCTGGATATCAAGGTTAAAGACTACCCAACTCATGCGGCCAATAAGCCTGTGGCAATTATTCCCAACTGCGCAGCCACGCGTCATGCCCATTTCACGCTCGATGGCAGTGGTCCAGTGGCACTACCTGCTCCTACACTTGAAGATTGGCCAGAAATTACTCGGGAAGCTGGTGACAACGTTAAACGCGTTAATCTTGATACGGTTACTCCTGAAGAAGTAAAAACGTGGCAGCCGGGCGATACGCTATTGCTTAATGGTAAGCTATTAACAGGCCGTGACGCAGCGCATAAACGTATGGTGGATATGATCGCCAAAGGCGAGCCGTTACCGGTTGATATGAGAGGCCGCTTTATTTACTACGTGGGTCCTGTTGATCCTGTAGGTGACGAAGTTGTTGGCCCCGCTGGGCCGACCACTGCCACTCGAATGGATAAATTTACCCGCACAATGCTTGAAGAGACAGGCTTGCTTGGCATGGTTGGTAAAGCGGAGCGTGGACAGACCGCTATTGATGCTATTCGAGATAACCAAGCAGTTTATTTGATGGCAGTTGGTGGCTCTGCCTACCTTGTTGCCCAGGCAATTAAGAAGTCACGTGTCGTTGGTTTTGAAGATCTAGGAATGGAAGCGATCTACGAATTTGAAGTGGAAGATATGCCGGTCACTGTCGCTGTCGACAGTCAAGGAACCTCCGTCCACCAGACAGGTCCTGCCAAATGGAAGGAGATCATCGCTCAAAAGGCGTAGCATACTGATGGCGTACAACCGCAATCAGTGACAAATAAGCCCCGTCTCACGCGGGGCTTTTGTGCATTAGCAGTGAAATAATCTGATAAACAGCTCACTTCATAGCGAGGAATAGGCAATGACCTCATGGTTGCTAGGGACCGGCATTATGTTGATACATCTATTAGGTATTGTGTCAGCGGTCATGGCGCTTATGTCGAGCAGAACGTCTCAGGGGGCTGTCGCCTGGATTATTTCACTATTAACGTTTCCTTATGTGGCGCTGCCTGCGTATTGGTTTTTCGGTCGCCCACGTTTTTATGGCTATGTAACAGCAAGAGGGGCACGAGATAACGTACTACGCCGAGTACTGGTACGCTATCGACACAACATTAAGCCGCATCTTTCATCGCCGACAAGCACCGATATTCAGGCAGTTGAGCAGTTGGCAATGATGCCGTTGACAAAAGGCAATAGTGCCGACTTGTTGATTGATGGTGAAGCTACCTTCACAAGCCTTTTTGAAGGTATTGATCAGGCAAAAGATTATCTGCTGCTGCAGTTTTTCATTGTGCGTAACGATGCTTTAGGCAAACGTTTGCAGCATCATTTGATTAAAGCTGCACAACGAGGTGTGCGTATATATTTTCTATACGATGAAGTGGGTAGTCGAAAACTCAACGACGGCTTTTTAAATGAGATGATGAAAGAAGGCATAGAAGTAAAAGCATTTCGTTCTTCTCGTGGTTTCAAACATCGCTTTCAGCTTAATTTTCGCAATCATCGCAAAATAGCAGTCGTGGATGGTAAGCAGGGCTGGGTAGGTGGTTTTAATGTTGGTGTAGAATACCTTGGGCAAAATCCACGTCATGGCCCCTGGCGTGATACCCATTTAGCGCTTAGTGGACCGTGTGTTTTAGGTCTACAGGAGGCTTTTTGGGAAGATTGGCATTGGGCAACGGGGGAGGTCATTACCCTAAATTGGCATGCGGAAAGCCATCCGCAAGATGATCACCATGTCGTTATTGTGCCATCCGGCCCGGCCGATAAACAGGACACAGCTAGCCTTTTAATCCAGCAGTTAATTCATAGTGCTAATGAAAGATTCTGGGTAACTAGCCCATACTTCGTACCAGATCAAGGAGTACAGGATGCACTCAGACTGGCTGCCATGCGGGGAGTAGATGTGCGAGTCATGATTCCTGAGCGCCCTGATCATCTACTGGTTTTTCTATCTGCATTTTCATTTCTGCCTGATATGTTGAGGGCAGGCGTGAAAATATACCGTTATCTTCCTGGGTTTTTACACCAAAAGGTCATGCTTATTGACAGCAATGCTGCAACCGTCGGCACAATAAACCTGGATAATCGGTCTTTTAGGCTTAACTTTGAAATAACAGCTTTCATACCTAGCACAGCGTTTGCTAATCAAGTACATGCCATGCTGGAGCAAGACTTTGCTCAGTGTAGACGCGTTACAATTGATGAAATTAGCCAGCGCCCAATGTGGAAGAAAGTGATTTCCCGTGCGGCATATTTAACCGCACCTATTCAGTAATCAATAATAACCCTGCACGCCGCTAACAACGATTAGGCACAAGGAGTTTTGGGTGAATTTAGAAACAAAATGGCTCGAGGATTTCGTTGCGTTAGCGAATACACGAAGTTTTTCGGCATCTGCCAGGCAGCGCCATGTTACTCAGCCTGCCTTCAGCCGCCGTATTCGTGCACTTGAACAAGCGGTAGGGGTCATCTTAGTAGATCGTTCCACAACACCGATTGGCCTCACCTCAGAGGGCCAGTTGTTTTTGATCACCGCACGCAACCTAGTGGAGCAATTGAACGAGTCATTAAGCCATCTCCGAGGAGTTTCTATTGCGAATGAAGCGCTTGATATTGTCGCGGCTCATTCACTCGCTTTAAGCTTTTACCCGCCCTGGATTTCTCGATTGCAAAAAGGCTTGGGTGAACTGCCTACTCGATTGGTCGCTATGAACGTTGGAGAGGCTATCCATGTTTTGCGCGAAGGTAACTGTGATCTGATGTTGGCATATTATGACCCCTTTGCCACTATGCAGCTGGACGCAGAAGTTTTTCCCTCTTTCTCTATTGGCCAAGTGAAAATGTTGCCAGTTTCACTGCCTGATGAAGACGGCAAACCGCTTTTCTCGATTCAAAATGACAGCTCAATTCCCTATTTAGCTTATACGCAGGGTGCATTTCTGGGGCGAAGCGTACGCATGCTGCTCAAAAACGATCCATTACGACTGAAACTGCGCACGGTTTATGAAACGGCCATGGCAGAAGGATTAAAAGGCATGGTACTTCAAGGGGTCGGCGTTGCTTGGATTCCTGATTTTTGTATTCGTGAAGAGCTCAAAACCGGCAAATTAGTCAGGGCTGGCGACGAAAACTGGGATATTCCTCTAGAAATTAGACTTTACCGATGCTCGTTAGTCCATAAGCCCGGTGTAGAGCGTCTTTGGCGTCAAATGATGAAGTTGCCTCGCGATTTTCTGCAGGCATAGCCTGCAGAAAATGCAGGAAAGTTAGAAAATAACCTAGATTTTAAAATGTGCCTAAATCTGCCGGTAATCCAAGGAAGTTTTGAATAATAAAAAAGTGATCTTCAAATAAACTTTCAGGCTCTAGGTCAGCAAGCGCGACCCAGCGGGCATGGTCACCGCCTTTGACTGGCTTCAAGCGGGGCAACTGCTGATCAGGCCTGAGAGCAAAATAAAAAGCTTCGGCTAGCGTTCGTCCACGCCAACTGCGATGAGGTTCATCAAACAAACGTTGTCCGCGTAACGAACCCTTTAAAACGGGCTCGGGTACTTTAAGTCTTAAACGCTCACGAAGCTCCCTTAAACAAGCATCCAATAGACGCTCATGGGGGTTAATGAAACCTCCGGGTAATGCAAAAAGTCCTTTACCTGGCGCAGCCGTGCGCTTCACTAACAAAATATGGCCCGATTGGACAACAACCGCATTAACGGTCACAAAAATTGGCGGGTAGGGGGCTTGTGCCCAAGCCTGCTTATATTGATCGAGTAGTTGCTGCTCTTCAAGCAGGCAATGATAAGCAATACCTTTGCAAAACTTATCAACGCTTTTGACGACTTCAGGTGGTAAATCGTGGTAAGCGCCTGTGCTCAAATAGTCATCGGTAGAGCCTGGGGAGCGAAACAGCCGTTCACGTATTTGACTCGCTGAAATTCCCTCAACAAGCGGAACACTGACGGATTCCCATTGAGGGAATAGCGACAAATAATAGCTTGATTGCCCCCTGCTTGCGCCAATCAAACCGATACGAGGTAAGCGAGCGTTTGCAGGGGAGGTCAAATCACGCACTTTTCGCTGTACATCACGTACCCACACATCATCGTTGTAAAGCGCATCAAGTAGAGGAGTAATTTCCAGGCGTTGATTGTCTTGCTCATCAAACCCAGAACGAATCATTGCTTGTCGCTCATCAAACTTCCACGGGTTGCGCAAAGAACGTGCCTGCCAAGCAGAGCCAACTAATACGATGACTTGACGGGCCTGTTTTAACGCCTCTCGGATAATGGCAAGGTGGCCAAGGTGGGGAGGCTGAAAACGACCAATAAACACCAAGCAATCAAAGTCGTAAGCCGTATCAGATTTGACAGCATCCGAATTCATAACGCTTCCTTGGTCGTAGGTGAGAAAGTAGGAAAGAAAAGGGGGATCATTATGAAGTGGGCAGTTAAGGTGCGCAATGTGTCTCCGCCTGCGCTCAACGTTTTAGTTCGGTATGATTGTAAGATGTATCTTGCGCTAGTGCTTGATAGGGACACTCTTCTGTTAAGGGAATGAATATGCTGAAAAAAACGATCACTTTTTGGTGGAATGTGGTTCAAGATGCAACGGCGTTATGGCTTGAGCGAAATGCCTTCAGCTATGCAGGATCGTTAGCGTTTTACACGCTATTCTCTTTGGCGCCTACCGTTATTATCGCGGTAACAGTGATAGGTGTTGTGCTGGGTGAAGATGCTGCTCAAGGCCAAATTGTTGCTCAGCTTCAGGACACGTTAGGCGCTGACGCTGCACTTGCGATTGAGCAGGCCGTTGCCCAATCACGTATCGAAGAGTCAGGTATCTTGCCAACAATACTTGGTTTTGTAGCCTTGTTGGTTGGGGCCACGACCGTGTTTGCTCAGATGCAATTTTCGCTCAATACCATATGGGGCGTCACTGCAAAGCCCACCTCCAATAGCGCCCTTATCTTTATAAAGAATCGTTTACTTTCCTTAACGGTTGTTTTGTCTATTGGCTTCATCCTACTGGTATCGTTAGTGTTGGGGGTTATCTTACGGGGTATGCTCCACGGAGCTGGCAATTTATTACCCTATGCCAGCTTATTAACTACATCGCTTGAATCATTAATTTCACTGGCGATGGTGGCGTTATTATTCGCGACTATTTTCAAAGTATTGCCTGATGTTGTTCTCCGTTGGCAAGATGTGCTGATTGGCGCGGTAGTAACCGCTGTGCTGTTTACAATTGGGCGCAGCGTTATTGCTGTTTATTTGGCTTATACCGCCACAGCGTCGACCTATGGCGCAGCGGGGTCTGTTGTGATGATTTTGTTATGGGTATATTACAGTTCGCTAATTTTACTATTTGGCGCTGCTTTTACTCGCTCCTTGCTACTCCGTCGTGGACGGCCATTAGTGCCACGCAATAGTGCAGTGCTAGTGAAGCGCGAATTGGTATAAAACGAAAGTTGTTAAAAAAAGATGGATAGATAATTCTGAAGAGAGCGTGTTTAAAAAGCGCGAGTATCAACAGGATTCAGCTTGAGAAATGTACAAGCTGAATCCTATAAGCACTATCTTGTAAGTACTATTTTTACAAACACTGAGAGGACAGTTTATGTCGACTTGTTGTGTGCGTGCCTATGTAACGGGGAAAGTGCAGGGAGTATGGTTTCGGCGTTCAACACACGAACAAGCGCTTCAACGAGGGCTAACAGGTTACGCAAAAAATTTAGCTGATGGGCGGGTAGAAGTGGTGCTATGCGGTAATTCAACTGCCGTAGCTTCGCTTACTGAATGGTTATGGCAGGGCCCGAAAGGAGCGCAGGTAACCCATGTCACTATTGAAGTGCTGGATGGCCACCGCGCTCCCGATCATTTTGCGACCTACTAATCGGCGCTTAATACGTTTGTTTCAGTTTGCCATTGCTTAATATTATCTGCAGTGAGTGCCACGATGTTCTGACGAGCCTCAGGTGTAATCCAAGCATTGTGTGGGGTCACGATCAAATTAAGTGCCTCACCTTCTGCTAACGAGGTTAATAGAGGATGTCCTTCTTTCGGCGGCTCAGTGGGGAGCACATCAACCGCTAACCCTCCAATCTTGCCAGCACGAAGCGCCTCAAGCGCAGCCTCTTCATCGATGATGCCGCCCCGAGCACAATTGACGAGTAGCAGTGATGACTTAGCGTTTGCCAATCGTGTGCGATTAATAAGGTGCTTAGTTGTTTCGTTAAGCGGGCAATGCAAGCTAATAATATCTGCCGTCGGTAATAAATCGTCGAGAGAGGGCCGCTTGTCGTTTGATTCATTGCCAGGACGAGCAGCAAATGTAACCTTCATCCCAAACGCTTCAGCTAAACGTGCCACTTCTGAGCCAAGCTCACCTTGCCCCACCATCACCAGATGCTTATTGGAAAGCTGCAATGTTGAGTGAGCTTGTAAGCAAAAGAAATCGCTGCGCTGCCATTCGCCGCGAGCGATATCGGCTTGGTAACGTGGCAATCGGTTTGCCAGTGTCAGCATTAACATTAATGTGTGCTGAGAAACGCTAGCTGTTCCGTAGGCGGTGACGTTCTTTACAATAATGTTTTGGGCTTTAGCTGTGTCGAGATCAATATTGTTAAGCCCAGTAGCCAACACACATATAAGCTTGAGTTTAGGCAAGGCTGATAGTGTTTCTGCGTTCATTACAACCTTGTTGACGATCGCTATGTCCGCATCTGACAAGCGCTCACTTGCCTGTTCGGCAGTGCTTTGCTGATACACCTCTAAATGACTAACAAGGTCTCGAATTGCTGTTAGATTGATATCCGCGCCTAAGCTCTCGGCATCCAGCATTACCGCATTGGGCATTTTTCTTTTCTCCATTATCTGCCGAAAGGCACTTGGCCTTGCTCAGCAGGGGGCACAAAAGGGTATAATGTGTTGCTCTATCAACCGCAGTCTTGGAATTTATCCCAGCAGGCCACATATTCTTTGCCTGGCAAGCGTTGGATTTGCCACTAGTTTATACAAACTTAGCCTGTCGGAGTTGAGCTTTTCAGGAGTTATCAACATGCCCATCTATGAGTACGAGTGCAAGGCCTGCGGTCATCGCATGGAAAAATTGCAGAAAATTAGCGCAGATCCACTGAAGGATTGCCCCGCGTGCCAGCGAGCCAGTCTTGAACGCTTGGTCTCAGCTGCTGGTTTCCGCCTTGCTGGTGGCGGTTGGTATGAAACCGATTTTAAAACAGGAAGTAAGAAAAACTTGGCAGCAGAAGGCCAATCTACTTCTAGCACTGGTGCCACAAGCGATACCAGTAGCGCATCAACGAAAAAGGGCGCCGCGGCTTAGCCGCGGTTGTCAGGGTCAGAACGGCCCACGACAATCTCATTGCCACGTAACAGAACAGGATTAGACATGCGCAGCCATTATTGCGGCCAGCTTAACGAAACTTTGGTGGAACAAACGGTCACTGTCTGCGGTTGGGTTCATCGCCGCCGTGATCATGGTGGGGTCATCTTTTTGGATATGCGCGATCGCGATGGCATCGCTCAGTTCGTTGTCGACCCAGATACCGCCGAGGCATTTGCTAATGCTGACCGTGCTCGCAGTGAGTACGTGCTTCGTATTACTGGCCGTGTTCGGTTGCGCCCCGAAGGAACGCAAAACCCCAACATGCCAACAGGCATGATTGAGGTATTAGCTAAAGAGGTGGAGGTGCTCAACACCGCTGCCACACCCCCTTTTCAGCTAGATGAGCATAATAAAGTAGGTGAAGAAGTTCGCTTGAAGCACCGCTATATTGATCTTCGTCGTCCGGATATGATTGAAAAGCTACGCTTGCGTTCGCGTATTTCTCATAACGTTCGCGCCTATTTGGAAAATCAAGGTTTCCTGGATATTGAAACGCCGGTATTGACTCGCGCAACGCCGGAAGGTGCCCGCGACTACCTCGTTCCTAGCCGAACACATGCCGGTAGCTTCTTTGCACTACCTCAGTCGCCTCAGCTATTTAAGCAGCTGTTAATGGTGGCCGGTTTTGATCGCTACTACCAGATTGCTAAATGCTTCCGTGATGAAGATCTGCGGGCTGATCGCCAGCCTGAGTTTACGCAAATCGATATCGAGGCGTCTTTTGTTGAAGAAGACGACATCATGGGTATTACCGAAGCCATGATTCGTCAACTCTTCCAGGAAGTGCTAAGCGTTGAGCTTCCTGAGTTCCCACGGATGACTTGGCAAGAAGCAATGGATCGCTTTGGCTCTGATAAGCCCGATCTGCGCATTCCGTTAGAATTGACCGATGTCGATGACTTGATGCAGCAGGTTGATTTCAAGGTCTTCTCAGGCCCTGCAAGTGCGGAGGATGGTCGCGTTGCGGCGTTGAAAGTGCCGGGCGGCGCCAAACTGTCTCGTAAAGAAATCGACGAATATACTAAATTTGTTGGCATTTACGGTGCAAAAGGACTGGCGTGGATTAAAGTCAATGAGCGCGCCAAAGGGCTTGAAGGTCTTCAATCCCCCATTGTTAAGTTCATGGAAAATGTGGTTGAAGAGCTGCTTGATCGCGTAGGCGCTGAAGATGGCGATATCATTTTCTTTGGTGCGGATAAAGCGCGCATCGTCAATGAGGCCATTGGTGCATTGCGCGTCAAGTTAGGTGCCGACCTTGAGCTTTACACCCAGGCGTGGGCGCCGTTATGGGTTGTCGATTTCCCGATGTTTGAAGCGGACGACAACGGTCGCCTCAGCCCATTACATCACCCGTTTACCGCACCTTCTTGCTCGCCAGAAGCGCTAAAAACTGATCCAGCAAAGGCCTTGTCACGTGCTTACGATATGGTGCTTAACGGAACCGAGCTAGGGGGTGGTTCCATTCGTATTCACGATCAAACCATGCAAAGCACTGTCTTTGAAATTTTGGGCATTGGTCAAGAGGAAGCACAAGAAAAATTTGGCTTCCTGCTGGATGCACTGCAATACGGCGCGCCTCCCCATGGCGGCTTAGCGTTCGGTTTAGATCGTTTAGTGATGCTGATGGCTGGAGCTAAGACAATTCGTGAAGTAATTGCCTTCCCGAAAACCCAAAGTGCCGGCTGTTTAATGACGGATGCACCAGGTGAAGTCAGCTCAGATCAGTTGAAAGACTTAAACATCCGTCTGCGCCAAAAAGCGAAAGCAGAGACCGCCAGCGAATAATCGCTCAGCGCTGCTTTGTCGTTCAGCAACGGGAAGCTCGGAAACAAGTAGTTCAGCACCGACGTTTAGGCGTCGGTGTTTTTGTTTGAACCGCTCGCTACCAATAGGACAGGTGCCATGGATGAAAAAAAGCCCGCTCCTGTAATTAGGATTTTGGGTATCGACCCAGGTTCGCGTATTACGGGCTATGGTGTCATCGATTTAATGGGTGTTAAGCCTCATTATGTCGCCAGTGGCTGCATTAGGACGACCGATGGCCCTTTAGAGCAGCGTTTGGCGCAAATTTATGCAGGTTTAAGTGAAGTAGTGGGGCTGCATCGGCCCGATGCAGTTGCCATTGAGCGAGTTTTTATGGCTAAAAACCCCGATTCAGCGCTGAAGCTTGGTCAAGCGCGGGGCACGGCTCTCGTCTGCATCGCGAATCACGGTTTGAACATTGCAGAGTACGCAGCAAGGCAGATCAAGCAAGCTGTTACTGGCCAGGGAGGTGCGGAGAAAAGTCAGGTGCAGCATATGGTCACTGCTATTCTGAAGCTTTCTTCGACGCCACAGGCTGATGCTGCGGATGCACTAGCTATCGCACTTACCCATGCGTATGCAGGACATGGCTTGCTTGCTGCACCCTCTAAGGGACGTCGCCAGCGCAGCACAGGGCGGTGGCGGCTTTAGCTGCTTACTGGTCATTTGTACAGAGTATCTTTATAGTAAATGACAGCTTTTTATTATTGCGAGCATACACATGATCGGTCGTATTAATGGTTTTTTGTTAGAAAAACACCCCCCTTGGATTGTGGTTGATGTGCATGGTGTCGGTTACGAGCTTGAAGCCTCTATGAATACCCTAGTGGCACTTCCAGCGGTAGGAGAGAGCGTATCCATGTATACGCATCTTACGATTCGTGATGACGCCCATTTGCTCTACGGCTTTGGCCGTGAACAAGAGCGCGCACTTTTTCGTGCTCTAATCAAAGTCAACGGCGTAGGGCCAAAACTAGCGCTAGCCATCCTTTCTGGAATGGACGAAGCCGCCTTTATGCGCTGCGTCCGTGACGACGATAGCAAAGCACTGACGAAACTCCCGGGCGTTGGTAAAAAAACCGCCGAGCGGTTAATTATTGAAATGCGTGACCGTTTCCCTGAGTGGGAGAACGCGGCGGATGCGCCCCTCGCGTTAGAAGCGGCCAATGGTGAACCTACCCCCCGTGACACGTTGGCAGATGCGGAGGCTGCTCTGGTGAGCTTGGGCTATAAACTCACTGAAGCCTCAAAAATGCTGGCTGACATTGATCCAAAGCAGTCAACAGAGGCGATTATTAAAGCCGCGCTGACAAAACGCATGACAGGGTAACAATGTGGGTTATTTCATGGAACGACTGATAGTGCGCACTTTATGTTAGAACATGACCGACTAATCGCGGCTGAGCCCGAGCAAGGGGAAGGGCGTATTGATCATGCTATTCGCCCCAAACATCTAAAGGATTATATTGGGCAACCGCGGGTGCGCGAGCAGCTTGAAATTTTCATGGGGGCCGCAAAGCTGCGTCAGGAAAGCCTAGATCATACCTTGGTATTTGGGCCCCCAGGGCTTGGTAAAACAACGCTTGCGAATATTATTGCTACCGAGATGGGGGTAGGGCTGAAATCAACGTCTGGCCCAGTGCTTGAGCGTGCAGGTGATTTAGCAGCCATGCTGACGAACCTAGAGCCAGGTGATGTGCTGTTTATTGATGAAATACACCGACTGTCACCCATGGTAGAAGAAGTGCTTTATCCGGCAATGGAGGATTTCCAGCTAGATATAATGATCGGTGAAGGGCCCGCTGCCCGCTCAATAAAGCTAGATTTGCCTCGCTTTACCTTGGTAGGTGCAACAACCCGTGCAGGCTTGCTAACCTCTCCATTACGAGATCGCTTTGGCATTGTGCAGCGCCTGGAGTTTTACAACCTTGAAGAGCTTACTGAAATTGTTACTCGCTCAGCACGCTTGCTAGGTGTTGAAACAAGCCATGAAGGCGCAGTGGAAGTTGCTAAGCGCTCCAGAGGTACCCCGCGTATTGCAAATAGACTGCTGCGTCGTGTGCGTGATTATGCGGAAATAAAGGGCAATGGCATCGTTGATGTAACGCTCGCCGATGCAGCCCTTAATATGCTAAATGTCGACCACCATGGGCTGGATCATATGGATCGGCGCCTTTTGCTGGCAATGATCGATAAATTTGATGGCGGCCCTGTCGGGGTAGATTCGATTTCGGTGGCTATCAGCGAAGAGCGCGGCACCATTGAAGATGTCATCGAACCTTACTTAATTCAGCAAGGGTTAATGATGCGCACACCTAGAGGGCGCGTAGTGACGCGGCAAGCGTGGTTACATTTCAATAAAACGCCTCATGAGCATGCTATTGATCCAGAAGGAGAACGACGCCCATGAGCAATGGGTTCACGATGCCGGTGCGCGTTTATATGGAAGATACTGACGCTGGTGGGATCGTCTACTACGTTAACTATTTGAAGTTTATGGAGCGAGCCCGTAGCGAGTGGTTACGTACACTAGGCCTTAATCAACACTCTTTACTAGACGATGGCACCCAGCTAGTGGTATATCGCTTGGCCTGTCACTACAGTAAGCCAGCACGCTTAGATGACTCGCTTATCGTCAGTACAAATGTTGATAGCGTTGGTCGATGCCGCATGACTTTTTTGCAGCAGGTACAGCGAGATGAGGAACTCTTATGCGCTGCTACAGTCGAGATAGCCTGCTTGTGTGCGCATAAGATGCGGCCAAAACCGTGGCCAAAAACACTGGAAGCGCTTGTTTGATTAGTTTTAGGTGAACGCTGAAAACACGCATAAATCTATGGCATATATAAACCTATGGAGTAGTTAGCGCGATGTAGCGTCTGTACTTCATTACCTTTAAATACCACCACTGTTCGGAACTTCCGACGTTAACAGCTTGATGAGGGTAACTGTGAACGATAACACCATGTCCATTCCCCACTTGATAATGAGTGCCAGCACGGTTGTACAGCTGGTGATGTTGCTGCTAGTGGTGGGGTCAATCCTCTCATGGGTGGTTATTTTCCAACGCAGCATTGCCCTTCGCAGGGCAAAACAGGAATACAACCAATTTGAAGAATCCTTTTGGTCGGGTGTCGATTTAAACGAGTTGTACCGAGAAATTCCCGCTGATGACCCACACTATGGCGCAGAGCATATTTTCCAGGCGGGTTTTCGCGAATTTAATCGCCTAATGCCAAAAACACGGAACCCCGACACAATCTTAGAAGGTGTACAACGGAGTATGCGCGTCGCCTGGTCTCGGGAAGAGGATCGCCTAACCCAGCACTTGGTATTTCTAGCCACCGTGGCATCAGCGAGCCCCTATATTGGCTTATTCGGCACGGTTTGGGGGATTATGGGTTCTTTCCAATCCCTTTCTATGACACAACAAGCAACATTGGCAACCGTTGCCCCTTGGATTGCTGAAGCATTAATTGCAACAGCTATGGGCTTGTTTGCCGCGATACCCGCGGTAATTTTCTATAACCGTCTATCGAATGACGCCGCTCGTTTGTTGGGCAAGTACGAAGACTTTGCCGAGGAGTTTCACGCTATCTTGCACCGTAATTTGCAAGGCCGTGAAAGCAAGTCCAGTGCTAGCTAAGGGAGTACGCTATGCAAGGCCCGTTTAACCGTAGCGGCAATAAAAAGCCGATGGCTGAAATCAACGTAGTGCCATTTATTGATGTCATGCTGGTCTTGCTGGTGATCTTTATGATTACCGCACCAATGCTGACTCAGGGGGTACAAGTCGATCTGCCTCAAGTCACATCAGAGCCTATCGAAAGCCAGGACGAAAGTGATCCTATCATTATTTCTGTCGACCGAGACGGCGGCTACTTCATTACGCTTGGTGAAGACTCAACGTCTGTTTCTCTTGAACAAATGTCAGAAAGGGTAATGGCGATACTACAGCGTCGTCCCGGCACGCCTGTCATGGTACGCGGCGATCGTAATGTTCCGTACGGACAAATAGTCTTATTGATGAGCACACTGCAACGCTCGGGTGTCGCTAATGTAGGTCTGTTATCTGAGCCGCCAAACGATGGTTAAACGTAGCGCGCAAACGGCAATCAAACCACCCCGTGATCCTCAGGATGTTGGCTATACGTGGCCAACCGTTCTGGCGGTTATGGTGCATCTATTGGTTGTGTTTTTCAGTTTGGTCAGTCTGCCAAGCTCAACGGCAGAGCCAGACTCATCCTCTATTGTCCAAGCCACTTTCGTCAGCACTGAGACATTTACTGATCAAGCCCAGCAAACAACTGAGCAGCAAGCAGCCCTTAATAGCTCAACCGACCCCGATGAGGCTGAACCAGCGCCGGAACCGGAGCCTGATGCAAGTGAGCAAGAAGCATTGCAGCAGCAGGCAGATGAAGCCGCTGCTAGAGAAGAAGCTCAAGCGCAGGCAGAAGAGCAAGCACGCGAGCTGCAAGAGGCTCAAGCTCAGGCCGAAGCTGAAGCGCAGCGAAGGGCAGAAGAAGCCCAGCGCCTAGCCGAACAACAAGAGGTAGAAGCTCAAGCTCGGGAAGACGCTCAACGCGAAGCCGAGGCAGAAGCCCAGCGCCAGCGCGAAGCCGAGGCAGAAGCACAACGCCAGCGCGAAGCCGAGGCAGAAGCACAACGCCAGCGCGAAGCCGAGGCAGAAGCACAACGCCAGCGCGAAGCCGAGGCAGAAGCACAACGCCAGCGCGAAGCCGAGGCAGAAGCACAACGCCAGCGCGAAGCCGAGGCAGAAGCACAACGCCAGCGCGAAGCCGAGGCAGAAGCACAACGCCAGCGCGAAGCCGAGGCAGAAGCCCAGCGCCAGCGCGAAGCCGAGGCAGAAGCCCAGCGCCAGCGCGAAGCCGAGGCAGAAGCACAACGCCAGCGCGAAGCCGAGGCAGAAGCACAACGCCAGCGCGAAGCCGAGGCAGAAGCACAACGCCAGCGCGAAGCCGAGGCAGAAGCACAACGCCAACGCGAAGCCGAGGCGGCCATGCAGCGTCAGCTTGAGGGAGAAGCCCAGGCTGCTGCTAACGCACAGCAGGCACAGCAAGCTGCGAATAGTTTTATTAATATTGTGCGTCGTGCGGTAGAGCAGGCATGGTTAATTCCAGCAGGCGCCAGTGACGCGATGAGTGCTACGATTCAAGTAAGGCTTGGCCCATCAGGGGAGGTACTTTTAACGACTATCGCCTCATCCAGCGGTGATAGTGCCTTTGACCGGTCTGCAATGCAGGCTGTTGAACACGCTGCTCCTTTCAGCGAGCTGAGGGATTTGCCCGCAGAGCAGCAGCGTAACTTACGTCAATTTAATCTGCGATTTACCCCGGGGGATGTTCGCTGATGCAAACCATAAGCAAAGTGTGGCTGTTTTGCGTACTGCTATTTGTCAGTAGTTATGCAACTGCAAATGCAAACCTAACGATCGAAATAACGCGAGGGAGCGACCAAGCCTTACCGATTGGTATTGTCCCCTTTGCAGGTGGCGAGAGCATGCCTGAAGATGTTGCTCAAATTATCCAGGACAATCTCGAACGCAGTGGTTTTTTTGCGCCTTTGGAACGCAGTGCCATGTTTGATAGGCCAAACCAGGCTGATGACGTTGAATTTGGCACTTGGCGTTCGCTGGACGTGCGATATTTAGTGGTAGGCCGAGCGCAACAGACAGATAGCGGTTATCAGATTCAATTTGAGTTAATGGATATCAGTGGGCAGCGCCGCATGATTGGTGAAACGGTCACTGCGAGTGCAAATGATTTGCGTGGTGCTGCTCATTATATTAGCGACCAAATTTTTGAAGAAATTACCGATATCCGAGGGGCTTTCTCAACTCAAATTGCGTACGTAACCGCTCAAGGTTTGGGCGACAATATGCAATTTGGTCTGTATGTGGCCGATGCGGATGGGCGTAACAGCCAACAAGTGCTTACCTCCGACCAACCAATCATGTCACCTGCATGGTCTCCCGATGGTCGAAAGCTGGCGTACGTATCTTTTGAAACAGAGCGTCCTGCTATCTATATTCAAGATGTTTCAACTGGACAACGGATACAGGCAACTTCTTTCGACGGTATCAATGGTGCCCCGACATGGTCGCCAGATGGCCGCCGCATCGCGATGTCATTGTCCAAAGACGGACAGCCAGAAATTTATATCTTGGATATCAATAATCGCTCAGTAGAACGGATCACACAAAATAGTAGCATTGATACCGAGCCCGCTTGGGCACCCGATGGTCGTAGCCTGTTATTTACCTCTGACCGTAGCGGAGGACCGCAAATTTATGAGTACTCGCTAGGTAGTGGTGAAGCAAATCGCATCACGTTTACCGGTAACTACAATGCTCGTGCGCGCTATTCCCCTGACGGTGAGCAGATCTTTTTGATTCACCGATCCAGCCGGGGATACCAAGTTGCGCGGCAGGATCGTGATGGAGGACGCCTTGTTGTCATAAGTGAAACAACAAGAGATGAATCTCCTAGTGTTGCGCCGAACGGGACCATGGTAATCTTCGCTACCCAGCAGGGTAGTAATGGGGTGTTAAGTGCCGTTTCAGCGGATGGCCGCTCGTCATTTAGATTACCCGCAGCGCAGGGTGATGTCCGCGATCCCGCGTGGTCACCTTTTTTAAATTGATTGACGAAAAGTTTTAATTTTTTGTTTTCAGGCAAGGAGTCTGATTATGCAACTTAAACCGTTGGCTCGCTCATTGGCAGTAGCGCTATCTATCGTAGTTATCGCTGGCTGTTCCAGCACCGGCGGAACCCAGGACGGTGACTCTTATGGGAGCCAGGATGGCAGCAGCACAGGAACTAGCACCTCAGGTGCTGGCACTGGTGGCCAGTACGGCTCTACGTCTGGTTCAGGCGCGGGCGCTGGTCAACAAGCTGACTCTCGCATTCCAGAAGTCCGTACTATCTATTTTGACTTTGACCGCGACACGATCAAGGGCGAGTACGAATCAGTCGTCATGGCTCACGCTCGCTATTTGCGTGCTAACCCCAGCGCTCAAGTTGTTCTGCATGGCCACACCGACGAACGTGGCACACGCGAATACAACATGGCCCTTGGTGAGCGTCGTGCCGGTGCTGTACAACGGTTCTTAAATATTCAAGGCGTATCTCCCTCACAAATGAGCGTAGTGAGCTATGGTGAAGAGCGTCCGGCAGCTAGCGGACAGGGTGAAAGTGCCTACTCTCAAAACCGTCGCGTCGTCTTTAACTACTGATGGCAGTTGCGTACCTAAGTGCTGAATATTAAGTGCCATGTATCAAGCACCTTGAATTAAGTACTGTTATTCGGCGTAGGTACGCTAACTAAGTAATGATTGGAGTCATCATGAATCACAGTCTCAAACGCTATTTTGAGAGGCTGTGCGGTGCGGGAGCCATAGTGCTCCCGCTGTCCGTATTGCCCTTGACGGCCTTTGGTCAGCAGCCCCTCGTTCAAGACTTATCAAGCGGGTCGAGTGGTTTTTATCAGCAAACGCAACGCCAGGAATCATCTGGTGGGAACTTGGTGCTCTTTAACCAAGTGCAAGAACATCAGCAAGAGATTCAGCAGCTACGTGGTCAAATCGAAGAGCTTCGGCACCAGCTAGAGCAACTTCGCCGGCAATCACAGCAGCAATACCTGGACATTGAAGATCGTTTGATGAATAGCGGTCCTAGTCAAATTGAACAATCTACCCCGGCAGTTGAGCCCGAGGCAGCAGAGCAAGTTGCTAACGCACCTTCTGCTCGAAACGTAAGTGAAGACGCTCAGGCAGATTATCAAGCAGCGTTTGCCCACGTCCAAGCACGTCAATTTGAAGATGCGATCAATGCGTTTAACGCTTTTGTCACTGATCATCCTGACAGCAGTCTGACCGCGAACGGATACTACTGGCTGGGTGAGCTTTATGCTGCTGAAGGCGAACTTGGCGCGGCTGATGAATCATTTAGCCGCGTTATTGAGCAGTACAGTGGTAGCAGTAAAGTACCTGATGCGCTTTATAAGCTAGGATTAGTAAAAGCGCGGCAGGGCGAGGCCGAACGCAGTCGCGAATTGCTAGAACAAGTACGTGATGACTATCCGCAGAGTAGCGCTGCAGGACTTGCAAACGACTTTTTGCGCCAGTCTGCAGGATAACGTCTGTTTATACTTTTGCATCAAGGAAACCTCATGAGCTGCAAAATCGACTATCAACCAGCGTCCAATCTTTTGGAAAACCGCGTCGTGTTGGTAACCGGTGCGGGTGATGGAATTGGACGTGCTGCTGCACTTACCTACGCCCGCCATGGGGCAACTGTGATACTGCTTGGCCGAACTATTGCTAAGCTTGAGCGCGTCTACGATGAAATTGAAGCAGAGGGAGGGCCTCAGCCGGCCATTTTTCCGCTTAATTTTGAGGGCGCAACGCTCAAAGATTTTCACGATATGGCTGAAACACTGGACAAAGAATTTGGCCGCTTAGATGGATTGCTTCATAACGCTGGCTTGCTAGGCAGGATTACGCCTTTTGAGCAATACAATCCAGAATTATGGGAACAGGTAATGCAGGTCAATATCAATGGGCCTATTTGGATGACCCAGGCGTTGTTACCCCTGCTTAAGCAGTCAACAGACGCGTCTGTGATTTTCACCTCATCAAGCGTCGGAAGAAAAGGCCGGGCCTACTGGGGGGCATATTCGGTTTCAAAGTTCGCCACCGAAGGTTTTGTGGAAGTGCTTGCTGACGAACTTGAAAACCAGTCAACTCTTCGAGTTAATACGTTAAACCCAGGGGCAACACGTACCCAAATGCGTCGCACTGCCTATCCAGGTGAAGATCCATTGACGCTACGTACCCCTGAAGAAATCATGCCTACCTACTTATGGCTTATGGGGCCAGACAGTACAGGCATCAGTGGCCAGAAATTTGATGCTCAACCACCACGTGCATGAGCATAGCCTGTCCCTAGTGTGTTGACGCGACGCTTGTCGATGTTCTAGGTATTTTCATCAAGTAGTGGTTATCTAATAACGCTATCGGTGAAAAGCAGTTAGAGCATCGACTAAGTCTTTGCACGTTTCAAACCATAGGTCAGCTGGCCATTGCTGATAATCGTCCTCTTCACTGATATACCCGTAGCCAACGGCGACCGCCGTCATTCCCGCGGCTTTTGCCGCCTGAATATCACGGATATGATCCCCGACGTACCAACAAGCGTATGGCGCCACGTTAAGCCTGCGCGCAGCTTCCCAAAGAGGTTCCGGAGCTGGTTTTTTTACCGCCAGATCATCCGCACACAAAAGCGCTCCTGGTGTTAGCGCCAGTGCATCAAGCAGCGGAAGGGTATAACGTCTTGGCTTGTTCGTTACGATTCCCCACAGGCGTGATTCGGAATGCCAGCGGGCTAGCCATTGATCAAGGGGTTCAAATAACCGGCTGTGAACAGCGACGGCTTGTTCATAGGTATCTAACAAATATTGTCGCGCCGTGTCATGCTCTTTAGAACCACTTTCAATGCCAATCGCTAGGGTAACCAAAGCACTGCCACCGTTAGAAACCTGACCACGTATTTGCCTATAATTTAGTGGTGTAAGCCCATGGTGTCGCCTCAGTGCATTCGTTGCCTCAGCAAGGTCTGGGGCTGTATCGACGAGAGTTCCGTCTAAATCAAACAGTATAGCTTCAGGTGTTGTCGGTGACATTTACTGGCTCGCTTTTCGGCAATACATCATGTAATTGACCGATACATCATTTGCTACCAAGCGGTAGTGACGAGTCAACGGATTGTAGGTCAGCCCCGTTTGTTCGTTAATCTCAAGATCTGAGGCTCTTGCCCATGCGGCCATCTCAGAAGGGCGTATAAATTTTGCATAATCATGAGTGCCGCGCGGTAATAGCTTAAGCACGTATTCAGCACCTAAAATCGCAAAAGCATACGATTTAGGGGTGCGATTTAGGGTCGAGAAAAAAACGTAGCCCCCAGGGCGGACCAGCTCACTGCAAGCACGAATGACCGATGCTGGATCCGGCACATGCTCAAGCATTTCCATACAAGTTACGACGTCATAATGCCCCGGCTGCTCTACTGCGAGGGATTCAACACTTATCAATCGATAGTCCACGGATACACCGCTTTCTGTTGCATGAAGTCGAGCAACATTGAGAGGCGCGTCTCCAAGGTCAATGCCAGTAACATCAGCACCGCGATGGGCCATCGATTCGCTTAAAATCCCTCCACCACAACCGACATCAAGCACTTTTTTCCCTGCTAAGCCTGCCCGAGCATCAATAAAGTCAAGGCGCAAGGGGTTAATATCGTGCAGCGGCTTGAACTCTCCCTTCGAGTTCCACCAACGACTAGCAAGTGCTTCAAATTTCGCAACTTCCGCTGCGTCCACATTGTCGTGGTTGCGTTGAGTAGTGCTATCCTGAGATATCGCTTGCATATTTTAACTCCCGTTGTCGGTAAGTTGGCATGATGGTGGCATCCAACTAGTCGTCCAGTATTATGTCATTCTAACCACTCCTGGAAAGGAACGCATGAAAAGGAACGCGACGTGACTCTTAACCCCCTATTTTCGCGACTTTTATTTTCTCAGGGAGCGTGATGAATGCGAGTATTACTCCATGGAAGTGAACTAAGTGCCGCCACCGCCGCCGCTGCGTTAGCCTGGGTTGGGCACCATGTTGAGTGGCTGCTGCATGAAAGCGCGCCATGGTCACAGCTTTTAAAAGCTGACTGGCTGCGTGGCGAACCTGAATTAATGCCCCATATTGAGCAAGCGTTAGCTAGCGGAACACTGCGAATTATTGAAGCGCCAGCGCAGGCTCATTCACCTGATGTGGTTTGGCTGGCTCTATCACCCGATCAGCGGCAGGCGGCCAAAGCGCTACTTGAATCACCTATATTTGAGCATCACAGTGGTGCTGTATTAATTAATAATTCAACATTCCCAGTGGGTGAAACAGAACAGCTACACGCGCTTATGGGAACTCAACACAGTAGCGTTGCCTTACCCGACACCCTGGAAGAAGGGCGGGCTTGGCTCTCCTTCACACGTCCTTCACGCTGGCTACTCGGCTGTGACGATGCAACAGGCGAACAGGTGGCGCGTGAGCTTTTACGTGCCTTTAATCGCCGCAATGATGTGTTCCAGCGTATGCCATGTAGAGCTGCCGAGCTGACTAAGCTAGCTATTAATGGCATGTTGGCAACACGTATTAGCTATATGAACGAGATTGCAGGGCTTGCAGACACACTCG
This sequence comes from Halomonas sp. GT, assembly GCF_002082565.1. Lineage (NCBI taxonomy): Bacteria > Pseudomonadati > Pseudomonadota > Gammaproteobacteria > Oceanospirillales > Halomonadaceae > Halomonas > Halomonas sp. GT. The sequence goes on along the minus strand of NZ_CP020562.1, from coordinate 1,957,512 downwards.
GAGTTGACGTTGAACATGTACGCCAGGGCATGGGCGCTGATACACGAATTGGCTATGAATATTTATATCCTGGCTGCGGCTTTGGTGGCCCTAATTTCTCTCGCGACCTAATGCGCTTAGCTGACGTTCAGTCAGCCAGTGGTCGTAATTCTGCGTTACTAGAGCAAGTGATGGATATTAATGAGCAGAAAAAAGAGACCTTATTCAGGAAGCTATGGACGTTCTTTGAAGGTGATTTAACAGGTAAAACGATTGCGATTTGGGGGGCTGCTTTTAAACCTGGAACCACACGAATTGATCACGCGCCAGTGCTGACACTCCTTGCCGCCTTATGGGCACAAGGCGTTAAGGTGAATCTTCATGATCCAGCCGCAACACCGGCGCTGCTCAACGCCGTAGGTGACCGAGACGATCTAACCACGTTTACCAGTGACCCCTACCTGGCATGCGAAGGAGCCGACGCACTGATGCTGGTGACCGAGTGGAAAATTTATTGGAACCCTGACTGGCATCGTTTAGCCTCGTTGTTGAACGCTAAGTTGGTGTTGGATGGACGAAATATTTATGACCCAGCCTTCGTGGCTAGCTGTGGCTTACGGTATAGAGGAATCGGACGTCGAGCCGATCCTACAACGTATTGAGGAAAAAACATGCCCAACAGCACTGCGTCTTCTCGCATTGTTCCCGATGTGGACCAAAGCTTGACCGCACAACACTTGCGTCACCGCAAGGGGCCAACACTATGGCCCTTATGGCTAATCATGGTGCTTATTATCATTTCGCTGGGCGCTGCAGCGGTGGGCCTTTGGTATGAAAGAGAGCGCTTATTAGATGAGGTGCATCGCGTTAGTGGAGAAGTGTCCAATCTTCATGCAAGGCTCGACTCAGGTGACACGGATGCACAAGATGCGATAGCCTTTGTACAAGCACAGATGACAACACTGTTCCAAGAGCAAGAGCAATTAGCCGTTACGGTGACAAGCACACGTGAAGAGCTATACGGGCTCTTGACGTCAAACGAAGAGCTCGTTAATGGTGATGCACTGAGCAGCATTGCTGACCGTATTAGTCAGTTGGAAGAACAAGCAGCGTTGCGTGACCAGCAGCTTGCTGCAATACGCACATCACTTGATTCACTAGAGCAAGCGGGCATGTCTGGGCGGCAAAATTTAGCAGAAGAAGTAACTTACCTCGAAGAAATGCTGTCACAACGTTTATCTGCGACGGCAAGTCGGTTAGATGAGGTTGCTCAGCTAGAAAATGAAAGCAGCGAATTGGCAACAAAAGTTACGGCATGGCAAGAAGAGGTTGATCAGCGCTTTACTGAGGTAAACTCAACTCTCGAAACACTAAGCAGTACTGATACCCCAGCTACTCAGGAAGCGTTAGAAGCGCTCGAGCAGCAATGGATACAACGGTTAAACACCTTAGAAAGTGATATCCGTCAGGTGCGGCAAGCCCAACTGGCATTCAGTGCTCAGATGGAGATGCTCCGCTAGAAATACACCGTTAAGGATTGCCGGCAGCACAGGGCAATGAGTAAAAAAGCCACCGAGTCGCTGATTTGGTTAGGGATGAATTGCATGGAAAGAAAACGGCGATGGCCTACCGTTAAAAAAGCGACTTGTGGTGTGGTTTTACCACTTCTTATAACGTGGTCAGCTCCTTTATGGGCACTCAATGCTTCTATCAATGGTGTTAGCAGTGAAGTTGAGGCCAATATTGATGCTTACCTACAAAATATTGACGAAGAGCAGTACACCGATGTCAGGTTAGAAGGTGAGGTAAGGAAACGTACGCGAGAAGCCATGCGCGTTTTTGGCTATTACGAACCTGACATTACGGTTGACGTTGATAGTTCCCCCATCACACTTCGCATTGAACCCGGCTCGCAAGTCAAAATCGATGTGCTTTCTGTCAATATCGCTGGTGAAGCGAGCAATGATCCTCCATTTCAGGAGGCCCTCGATGCATTTCCCTTGAAGGAAGGCGATACATTACGCCATGCCCCATGGGATCGCCTGCGCAACCAGTTTTCAGGCTTAGCCCTGGAGCGTGGTTATTTTGACTGGGGGTTTACTGATCGCAGAATGGAAATAAGGCCATATCTTGAAAGCGCTCGACTCTATATGGATTTTGACAGTGGCCCGCGCTATCAATTTGGCAATACGACTATTGTAGGCAGTCATATTGAACCTGAGCGTTTACTTCAAATGCAGACCTTTTCGGCAGGGGAGCCTTATCTAGCGGAATCGGTAGCCCGTTATAATCAACGTTTAGCTGAAACAGGATGGTTCAGCTCTGTGACGGTTCGACCACGTTTAGAGACAGCTCGCGAACTGACACTATCGCCTCCAACAGGTGGATCGCCATGGTGGGATGAAGCAACGGCATCACAACCCCAGCGTCCCAGACTTTCCAGCGCAGCGTTTGCCAGCGCACTTAGTATAACTAAGCGAGATGATACCAGCCTGCCTATTGACGTCAGTGTAGAGCCTGCTGATCGTCATCAGTTTGAAGTCGGGGTTGGTTTTGCAACTGACGTGGGACCACGCATGCGATTTGGCTGGAAGCAGCCATGGATCAATCGTTTTGGTCATAGTTTAAATCATGATCTGTATGTTTCAGCACCCGACCAGCGCTTCACCGGAACCTACAATATTCCATTAGAAGATCCCCTACGTGACAGCTACCGCCTTCAATATGGTGTGCGTAACCTGGATGACGGTGATACCCAATCGTTAGAAGGCACCGTAGAAATTGCTCGTCGATGGGAGTTTGAAAACCGCTGGGTGCAAACACTTTACTTCCGCACTACTTACGAAGACTTCACCCAAGGGGGAGTGTCAGATGAAGTATTACTGTTTTATCCAGGCATTCAGTGGTCTCGAACAAGAACGCGCCCCCAGCGGTTTCCGCTTTGGGGAGATAGGCAACAATTATCGATTGAGTACTCAGACACTCTTTGGGGTTCAGACGCCCAATTCGCACGCGTAACAGGCGATACTGAATGGATTCGCACCATCGGCGATGACAACCGCTTCTCTGCAAGGCTAAGCATTGGTGCTATCGAAACGGATAATTTCGATAAGCTACCACCCTCGTTGCGATTTTTTGCAGGGGGCGACCGAAGCGTTCGGGGTTACTCTTACGAAAGCCTATCCCCACGAAATGAAGAAGGGCGCTTACGTGGCGGCCAGCAAATGTTGACCTCGACCCTAGAGTATCAGCGTCGAGTCTCTGGCGACTGGTGGGGAGCCACTTTTGTCGATACTGGAGATGCCTTCGATAATTGGGGGCCAGAAGAATTAAAAACGGGCGCAGGGGTTGGCGTACGCTGGATTTCCCCTGTGGGTCCTATCCGACTTGATGTAGCACACCCATTTGACGATGAAGACGATTGGCGCCTGCATTTTTCCATCGGACCGGAATTTTAGGAGAGCATTTTGGCTAAGGTTGTAACAGCGGCATCTATCAAGCGTCAACCGCTCTCAGTTAAACATCGCATCGGGTTGTTTTTGTGGAGTCTTGTACGGTTAGCCATTGTGCTGCCACTCTGGCTATTTGGTTTGGTCGCTCTGCTACTAGGCGTTGCTCTCTCCCCTTGGGGAACAGGACAACTGTTTTCTCAAGGCGAGCAACGGGGGCTCTTTACGTATGAACACCAAGAAGGCGCACTGCTTGACCAGTTTGCATTGCGCGGTTTTCAACTATCGCTCGGTGAAACACGCGTCAACGTCGACAGGCTAGAGCTAGCCTGGGCTGAGGATTGCGTGCTTTCAGGCAAGCTTTGCTTGGATAAATTTCATGTAGAGGGTGCAGATATACGTTTAGGGGAAAGCGCTGATCCGGGCCCTGAATCACCAGAATCAGATGGGATGCCTAGCATCCAACTTCCTTTTCCTGTTGAGCTACGTTCGGTTGAGTTCAATAACGTTCAACTGCAGCTAGCTGATGGAACTCGCGTCGGCTGGGAATCGTTTTCAACCGCGATCACCGCGCAGCAGCATCTTGTCAGTATCGCGCCCACCACGCTCATGCGTCCAACACTGTATTTACCTCCCTCTGCAGGCATTCAACTGACAGAAGGTATTCAGACGCCGTTAAAGGCATCTGGCATAGATGGTGCTGTTATGGCTACCCAACAGGTCATAGCAGAACCTGATCAAGCGGTAGAGGCGTTAACAGCACGGGAGCGAATTGAGCTACCTGAAATAATGCTTCCCATTGATATCGACTTAGCATCCTTCACCGTGACTGACGTCACTGTCAGCGGAGCCGTTGATTACCAAGTCGAACGATTAGCCATCGTTGCAAGTGCCGAAAGCAACCAAATTGCTCTCCGGTCATTAGAGTTGCTCACGCCAGATGCCGAGGCAAACTTAACAGCCAACGCCACCTTATCAGGCAGTTATCCGATAGATGCTCGATTAACGTCAACCTTGTTTTTACCTGAGATATTTACTGAGCTAAGTGGGGAAGAGCTTGTTTTGGAGCTGTCGGGATCCCTAGATGAGCTGACAGCCAGTTTAGGGGCATCTGGTGTCGTTAATGCAACACTGGAGGCTCAAGTCGATGCACTGGCACCGACGCTACCCTTCGATATACGACTGCAGAGTAACCGACTACAGTGGCCACTCACGCAACCTAGTAGTGACGAGGCAACGCTAGAACCCTATATTGCGGAAGATATAGACATCGTTGTTAGCGGCAATTTGGAAGCGTACCAGACAACGCTTTCCTTAAACGCTCAAGGCCCTCAAGTGCCGGCCACCGATATTCGACTAAGTGGCGACGGAGATCTTTCATCGTTCCGCTGGACGCCGCTAACCCTAACGATTAATGACAGTTCGCTTAGCAGTGAAGGGGAAGTGAATTGGGCTTCGTCACTTCGCGTTGATACCACCATCAGGCTGGATCAATTCGATCCCTCACACTTTGTCGAACAGCTCAACGGCAATCTCAATGGCGACATTACCGCTAGTGTGCGTCAAACCGGCGACCTGTGGGAAGTCAGTCTGCCAGTCCTCGATATTACTGGGGAGCTCCAGGAGTATCCCTTGGCGCTACAAGCCTCCTTAGAGGCTAACAGTGCGCTTGAAGTGGATATCCAAGAACTACTTTTCACTCAGGGAGACAACCGATTAACGGCCTCTGGTCAAGTTAGTGAGCAAGCAATGTCGCTAGATACCGAGATTGCATTGCGACAATTACAGACGCTGCATCCAGACTTAGCGGGTACATTAACAGGCAATATTCTTGCTAGAGGTAGCATTAGCCAACCGAGTGTAGAAGCCAACGTTACTGGCCGCGATTTGCGGTTTGCCGAAAACCGTATTGAAGCGTTATCACTAACCAGTAATATCGAAGGAATAGAAGATCCATCGCTAGACATTAACCTCGGTTTGCAGCAAGTCAATGCAGGTGGGCAGGCATTTTCAAGTATTACCCTTGAGCTTAACGGTCGCCTATCTCAACATGCACTCTCTGTTAGTGTCGACGGCCAAGCCGATAACATGCTAAGCCGTGCGCTTTTAACACTAGATGGTCGTTTTGATCAGCAAGCTCAGCAGTATCAGGGCCAACTAACACCACTGGAAATTGACTCCGAGTTTGGCAACCTACGTTTAGAAGCCCCTCTTGATATTCGTTACAACCTTGCTAACGGCCAAGCACAACTCTCACCTTTCTGTGTACGTCGCGAAGAAGGAGGGCTTGTTTGTTCGGAAGAACCGATTACTGCATCAGCAGACCAAGGGCGCACAGTGCTAAGCATCAGAGAAGTGCCGATGGAAGCGCTGGAGCCTTTATTGCCTGAAGAGTGGAGTTTTGAAGGTGACACAACGGCAGACATTGTTGCCGCTTGGCGCCAAGGGGGGGCTCAGTGGCAAGCCGATGTTCAGGTGTTAAGCGAGTTAGCGATTACTGCGGTCAACGATTACGGTCAGCCTGTACAACTTCCGATGATTAGCTTAAACACGCAGCTAGAAGCCAGCCAAGCTCAAGCTGATGCCGATGTTGTACTGTCGTTTGAAGATGCTGGTGAGCTGGCACTCAATCTCACTATTAGTGATCCACTTGGTCGTGGTGGGCTTAGTGGAGAGCTAAGGGCTCAAGAGCTTTCCTTAACGCCTTACCGTCCCCTAGTGGTGGGCATGGATCGTTTAGATGGAGACTTAAATGGCCGTATACAAATTACTGGAACAACCAGCCAGCCAGATTTACAGGGGCAGCTTGCACTTCGCAATCTAGGCGTTAATGGCCCAGATATTCCTATTGACATTAAAGACGGCGAGCTAGTCGTTGCGTTTGATGGCGAGCAAGGGGACATAAATGGTTTTATTGCGGCTGAACGTGGCCGCTTAAATATTACCGGAGATGCGTTTTGGCCCTCAGGTGATGACTGGCGTATTGGTGTCGACGTAAACGCGACTCAGGAGCCACTATTAATCGTCTTACCACAGTTTGGACGTTTAGAAGCCGCGCCTGATATTCGCATTCGTGTCACGCCGGATCGTTTGCAAGTACGTGGCAATGTCGATCTTCCATGGGCACGCTTGGAGGTTGGCGATCTTCCTGCCTCAGCTGTTAGCCCAAGCTCTGATGAAGTCATTATCACCGAACGTGACGACCGAGAAGCTGAACGACTAGCTCAGCAACGAGCTGCCAATAATGACCCAAGCGCTGCTGACGAGCTATCACAATCAGGAATGGACCTTGATGTGCTTATCACACTAACCTTGGGCCGTGATATGCAAATATCAGCATATGGGCTTAATTCGGGGTTAGGTGGCACGCTAGAAATTCGTCAAGACAGCGGTGCACTTCAGCTGTTTGGTGATGTCAATTTAGTCGATGGCCGCTTCCAAGCCTTTGGTCAAGATCTCCTGATTCGCCGTGGGCAATTAATATTCAGCGGTCCTCCAGGACTTCCAATCCTGGATTTCGAAGCCATTCGAAATCCTGATATCACAGAAGATGAGGTTATTGCTGGCCTTCGCGTTAGTGGCAATGCAGAAGAACCCAATGTACTTATTTTTTCAGAACCAGGAATGGATGAAACCCGTGCGCTGTCATATTTATTGAGAGGACGTGCACCAGATGCTTCTGGTGGAGGTATTGATAGCGCCTTGACTACCGCCTTAATTGGGATGTCTCTTGGCCGGACAGGCGGTGCCGTTGGTTCAATTGGAGAAGCCTTTGGTATTAGCGATTTAACCTTAGATACCACTGGAGCGGGTGACAACAGCCAAGTAGCGCTGACTGGGCAGCTAACTGATGACATCCGTATTAGCTACGGTGTTGGCATTTTCTCGCCTATTGCAGAACTGACGTTACGCTACACACTTTGGCGTAATCTATACGTCCAGGCAGTATCGGGTGCCAATCAAGCCGTCGACTTAATTTACACTTTTACTCGTTCCGGTGACCCTACGATTTATCCACGTCAATAAGAGGGCGTTATGACGCTATTTTCTAAAGCAAATTCAGCATCACTTGGCCGCGTAACGCCGATTGAAACGAGTAGTGTTCATACCGTTACCGGCCACTCACTTCACCCTCCATTCCCAGAAGGTTATGAAGAAATTGTTCTGGGAATGGGGTGCTTTTGGGGCGTTGAGCGCCTGTTTTGGCAAGTGCCGGGGGTGTACGTGACTGCCGCAGGCTATGCCGGGGGAGAAACACAAAACCCAACTTATCAAGAAACGTGTACGGGACAAACAGGCCATACCGAGGTAGTTAGAGTGGTATATGACCCAACTTCCACATCCTTGGATACGTTGTTGCAAATTTTTTGGGAACAGCACGACCCCACCCAGGGAAACCGTCAAGGCAACGATGTGGGTAGCCAGTACCGCTCTGCTATTTTTACAACAACGGCTGCGCAATTGATTGCGGCCGAAAAGAGTGCCGATGCCTATCAAAAGGCACTCGACAAGGCTGGCCGTGGTGCTATTACTACCGAGATCAAGCCACTGAATACCTTTTACTACGCAGAGGCTTATCATCAGCAATACCTGGACAAAAATCCCGGTGGTTACTGCGGCCTCAAAGGTACTGGTGTTACCTGTCCCATCGGTTAGTCGTGGTGAGAAGACCAAATCATCCATCATAAGGTCAGTAAAATGCCACACACTGTAAAGCGTTCATGGCTCATGCTTTGGGTTTTTGCTGTCTCAAGTGTGACTGCCACACATGCCATCGCTGAAGAAATAGTAGTTGAAGAAGCCGTACCAGCAATGCCACAAACAGTTGAAGAGAGCCCGTTTGCGAGTGAGCGAGAAGCAGTCATATGGCGGCAGGATGAATTGAAAGAGCTAGAAAGGCTTCTTCGCCAATTGCGTTTTGACTTGGTGAATAACCAAGATGCTCGTGGAGCCGCCCCGCGGTTAGCAACGCTTAAAGAACAGGCTACTCAAGCTCATTTTTTGCCTGCGTTTATTGTCGGCACCCATGGGCGTGGGTCTGACGCCCGCCCAGAAATCTGGGAGGAATGGGAAGATTTCGCAGCAGGCTTTACGGATCTTGAGCAAAAAGTGATAGTGCTGATTGAGGCGGCTGAGCAAGAGGATTATCGCGCGGCCACGCGAGCATTTTCTGATGTTGGTTTAAGCTGTAAAAGCTGTCATCGCGCCTACCGCTATAACTAGCTGAAAATAGATATCTCTAGTAACGATAGGCGCAGAAAGTGTCAGTCGCTCTGTTGAAGACGGTCAATACGATAAAGGGTTTCAACCTGCTCGAGGCCGGTTATGGTGCACTTTAGATCTTTTACTCGGCCGTCGCTCAACCCATAGACCCAGCCATGCACTGAAATGTCTTGGCCTCTTTGCCAGGCACGTTGCAGAATTTTGGTTCGGCACAAGCTATTAACTTGAGCCTTTACGTTCAATTCGCACATGCGATCAATTTGCTCTTCCATGGGTAAGTGTTCAAGCGTATCGCGGTGGCGGTTATACTGTTCACGCACCGAATGCAGCCAGTAATCGACGACACCGCATTCGCCGCCTGTTACTGCCGCCTTAATGCCACCACAACCGTAGTGCCCCACAATCATGATGTGGCTGACCTTAAGTACATCTACCGCAAACTGCACAACTGATAGTGCGTTCATGTCGGTATGGTGGAGAAGGTTAGCAACATTACGGTGGACAAAGACTTCGCCTGGTGGAAGAGCAATAATCTGGTTAGCAGGGACGCGACTGTCAGAACAGCCAATCCAGAGGTAATCAGGGTTTTGCTGATTGGAAAGGCGTTTAAAGTAGTCAGGATCTTCCTCACACATACGCTCTGCCCAGGCGCGATTATTATCAAGCAGTGTCTCAATAGGATTAGACATTGAATCTCCGTCACAGGTTTAGGAGCTGTTAGGTTCAAGATAGAGCAAACTAGGATACAGAGAGAGGGTTTTTAACCTCCTCAGAATCTAAGGTCAATCTTTGTGCTTAGCGACCTTTGTCGGCAAGTATATGATCGATAAGTACATGCAGTGGTTAGGATAGGAGCAGCACATGGCAGATAAAGCGGAATATGAATACGATTTACTGGTAATTGGAGCAGGGTCAGGGGGGGTTCGCGCCGCACGAATGGCGGCGGCAAGTGGTGCCAGAGTTGCCATAGCAGAAGATCGTTACTTAGGGGGCACCTGTGTCAATGTCGGTTGCGTACCTAAAAAACTTTACTCCTATGCGGCCCACTTTCACGACAGCTTTGATGATGCCGCAGGCTTTGGATGGCAATTGCCAGGACCTGCTATCTTTGATTGGTCAGTACTACGCGATAATAAAACCAGTGAGATAAAACGGTTAAATGGCATTTATCAGCGGATGTTAGAGGGCGCTGGTGTCGTGTTGCTTCATGCTAGAGCAACTGTGAAAGATGAACACACCGTTTCATTGACCTCAGAAGAGGGTGTTACCCAAGTAACCGCGCAAAAGATACTGCTGGCTACAGGTGGCTGGCCATGGGTGCCTGATTTTCCTGGCAGTGAATATACAGTCACTTCAAATCAAATATTTGATCTTGATACTTTTCCAGAGCGGTTTCTCGTTTTGGGAGGCGGCTATATTGCAGTCGAGTTCGCGAGTATTTTTAACGGCCTCGGTAGCGAAACGCATTTGATTTATCGTGGAGACCTTTTTCTTAAAGGGTTTGATGAAGAAGTCCGTGCTTTTACCCGGGATGAAATGAGCAAAAAAGGCGTCAACCTTCATTTCAACACCAATATTGAACGGATTGAACCCAACGGCGCTGCGTTTAACGTGTACTTAACTAACGGTGATGTCCAAGAGGTAGATGCCGTTTTAGCAGCGACAGGGCGGAATGCCAATACGCAAGGATTAGGGCTTGAGGCATTGGAGATTCACCTAGATAGCAGTGGAAAAATCCCAGTGAATGAACGCTACGAGACGTCGGCCCCTTCAATTTTAGCGCTTGGCGATTTGACCCAAGGGCCTGAATTGACGCCCGTAGCACTGGCTGAGGCGATGCAGCTAGTTGATATCCACTTCAATGAAACACTGCCTAAACCGCTGGACTACGCCACGATTCCTACCGCCGTCTTTTGCCACCCCAATATCGGGACGGTAGGACTATCTGAAGAAGCTGCCAGAGAAAAGATTGGCAAAATTCGCGTTTATAGCGCGGACTTTAAAGCAATGAAACACACATTGTCAGGTAGCCAAGAACGCACCTTGATGAAGCTGATCGTCGATGATGCTACAGATGTTGTCGTAGGGGCTCACATGGTAGGTGAAGAAGCCGGTGAACTAATACAAGGGATCGCCATTGCGGTAAGGGCTGGGCTTACAAAAGAAGATTTTGATCGCACCATCGGTATTCACCCAACAGGTGCGGAAGAGTTTGTGACAATGAGAACAGCCACGCGCAATTGATTTCATAAAATTCACATTTTCAAGGCGAGCATTAGCTCGCCTTTTTTGTCTCGCAGCTATGGGGGGTTGATCTAAACTCTCCAAATACAGCGGTTCTTTCACCTACTTTGTGTAGGCAGAACCACTTTCGATAACCAGAATTTATGGAAAAGGACAGGATGAATAATATGATTTTTGAATTGCTCATAATCAGCTGTTATAATGGCGCTCAAATTCGCTACAGCGAAGCATAACCATGAGTACGCCAATAACACCTTTTACCCCTTCTGCAGACCTTGCCCGCCCGACAGTCGCTGATGCTGTGGTTGGGCATGCGTCTACTCCGTTATTTATTCGCAAGCCGAATGCAGATGATGGCTGGGGCGTCTACGAGTTGATAAAAGCTTGTCCGCCGCTTGATGTTAATTCTGCTTATGCTTATCTACTGTTGGCAACTCAGTTTCGTGACACTTGTGCGGTTGCAACAAATGAAGAGGGCGAGATAGTAGGGTTTGTATCTGGTTATGTGAAAGACAACGCGCCGGACACCTACTTTCTATGGCAAGTTGCCGTCGGTGAAAAAGCACGTGGTACAGGTTTGGCACGCCGCTTAGTAGAAGCCATTATGTCGCGCCCAGAACTTGATAATGTGCACCATCTGGAAACGACGATCACTCCAGATAATCAGGCCTCTTGGGGCCTATTTCGGCGCCTAGCGGCACGTTGGCAAGCCCCTTTAAATAGCCGTGAATATTTCTCTACCGAACAACTCGGTGGAGAGCATGATCCTGAAAACCTAGTTCGTATAGGTCCATTTCAAACAGACAGTATGTAACGGAACGGACCAGCTATTGCTGCCTAGTACGCGGCTCTCCATAGCTGGTTACGTTCTTAAATTTGTTACCGCTGCTTCCGCCAGTTTGTCCTACGCTTGGCTCAATGATTTAAAAAGGAGGTCGTTAATGCAGACCCAGACGCTTGAACGCATGGAATCTAACGTACGTACTTATTCGCGCTCATTCCCCGTTGTGTTTACGAAAGCCCAAAATGCTCGTTTAACGGACGAGAATGGTCGTGAGTACATTGACTTCCTAGCCGGTGCCGGCACTCTTAATTATGGCCATAACAATCCACATCTCAAACAAGCAATGATCGACTATCTATCGACAGATGGCATCGTTCATGGCCTGGATATGTGGACAGCTGCAAAGCGCGATTACTTGGAAACCCTTGAAGAGGTTATCTTCAAACCCCGAGGCTTAGACTACAAAGTACACTTGCCTGGTCCGACAGGAACTAATGCAGTAGAAGCGGCCATCCGTTTGGCCCGTGTTGCTAAAGGTCGCCATAACATTGTGACCTTCACCAACGGCTTCCACGGCGTCACTATGGGGGCATTGGCAACCACGGGTAACCGCAAATTCCGCGAGGCGACTGGTGGTATTCCTACACAGGGCGCAAGCTTTTTACCCTTTGATGGTTATATGGGAGAGCATGCGGACACGCTGGATTACTTCGAGAAATTACTTAACGACAAATCTGGCGGCCTCGATATTCCGGCGGGTGTTATTGTCGAAACCGTGCAAGGCGAGGGCGGTATTAACGTGGCAGGCCTGGAATGGCTCAAGCGTTTAGAGAGCATCTGTCACGCCCATGATATTTTGTTGATTATTGACGACATCCAAGCTGGCTGTGGCCGCACGGGCAAGTTCTTTAGCTTTGAACACGCGGGCATCACGCCTGATATCATAACTAACTCAAAATCACTCTCTGGATTCGGGCTGCCCTTTGCCCATGTATTGATGCGCCCAGAGCTTGATAAATGGAAGCCTGGACAGTACAACGGTACGTTCCGTGGCTTCAGTCTGGCAATGGTAACCGCTACGGCTGCACTTAAAAAATATTGGTCAAATGATGTTTTTGAGCGTGATGTTCAGCGCAAAGCGCGTATTGTGGAAGAGCGTTTCCAAAAGCTGGCGGCCTTACTCAGTGAGAACGGCATGCCTGCCACTGAACGCGGGCGTGGCCTAATGCGTGGTATTGATGTTGTCTCTGGTGATATTGCTGACAAGATCACCAGCAAAGCGTTCGAGCACGGCCTTATTATCGAGACCAGTGGCCAAGACGGTGAAGTAGTCAAGTGCCTATGCCCGCTGACCATCAGTGATGAGGACTTGCTGGAAGCGTTGGATATTCTAGAAGCCTCGGTCAATGCTGTTATCCAAGCGTGATGTAGAGTTAGGGTAAGTTAGCAGCATCGATTCAGCACTGGGCCGCTTTGGTTAATACCAAGAGCCTCATAACGGAGCAATTCTATGATCGTTCGTAATCTTGAAGAAGCACGTAAAACAGATCGTCTTGTCACTGCCGAAAATGGCAACTGGGACAGTACGCGTCTTGTTTTAGCCAACGATAATGCCGGTTTCTCATTTCATATTACCCGTATTTTCCCAGGCACTGAGACTCACATTCATTACAAGAATCATTATGAAGCTGTGTTTTGCTATGAAGGAGAAGGCGAGGTAGAAACCCTAGCCGATGGCAAAATCTGGCCGATCAAAGCAGGCGATATTTACCTGTTAGATCAGCACGACGAACACCTGTTACGCGGTAAAGAAAAAGGTATGACCGTCGCATGCGTCTTCACTCCAGCAATCACTGGTAATGAAGTACACCAGGAAGACGGGTCATACGCTGCACCTGCTGGTGAGTAATAAGCTCAACGTTAGCTCTCTGATTGGCTAATGGTAAAACAAAACAGCCTGCTTTATTAAGCAGGCTGTTTTTAATGAAGGATTGGCATAGTTGTTAAGAAATTAGGCTCACGAATTGACTTGCTCGAAAACCAAGGTGATTTCTCCTAAGGTAAAGCCAAATTTCTTCATTGCTGTGCGGTTTATCAAACGCCCATCGGGCTGCAGATACATCCAATCATCCATTGAGAAACGGATAGTGCGGCCGCTAACCTCGATATCAAGCGGGTAGCGCATATGGAAGGCGTAACCATACTGACGCGCATTTACTTGGCCTTCAACATCATTCGCAGTGCCAACCCAGTGATGATCGTCTACGCGCTCAAACTCCCACACCCGACGATCCGTTTCACCATCAGCAAACAAAAAAGCTTCATCAAGCGTCAGCTTGTTGCCGTCATATGTTCCCGTAATGTCGACTGTGAAACGGCGCTGTACTTCACCAGAGTAGTCTTGCACCATACCCCAAGCTCGGGTGTTGCCAGTGAAGTACTCAGCAATATCTAAGCGAGGAGTTGTGCTGGCATAATCTTCAACCTCGACATTGGCACAGCCAGCAAGCACAAATAGGGTAGTGGCAATTATAAGTTTGCGTATCATTGGAGCATTCCTACACGAAAGATGTTAATCGTATAGCCATTGTAGGAGAAATTGGTGCGACACAGTAGCATTAACAAGTGTTTCTATATAATCTCTAGGTTCGTATAATATATATTATGTTAAATTGAGCAAATAAAGGTTCCAAAACTAGCTGATCAAGTTGGACAATACAATGTCCTTCTCCTTATCATTCATGCTCTTCTTGTTTAAGGATATCTCACGTTATGCGCTCAGGTGTATTGTGTCTAATGGCTGGTTTGTCGCTTTCGTTTGCAGGCTGTGCTGTAACACCGCCAGAAACGAATGAACCACCGCCATTAAGCGAAGCGTCATTTAACACCCGCATCCTTGAACTTGAAACCTCTCTTGCCCAGCAGTGTGCATCAGCGTCTTCACTACAAGAGCAGCAGCTTAGGCAGCAGCAAGTACTGACGGCTGATGTTCGCGAAGTCGGCAGCCTGTTGCGCTATTTACGTCAAGATGTGGCTGGTATTCAAGCACGCGGTGAAGAGCCCGTTATTGTTCGTGAAGAGTGTGATGTTGAGACCACTCAAGACAACAAAACACTGCTAGGCCGTAGCGAGTGGATTGGTTTGCCCAGTGTTGGCACTTACCTGAAGGCGCGCGTGGATTCAGGAGCCAACACGTCATCATTATCAGCATCCGAAATTACCCGCTTTGAACGTGATGGCGAAAACTGGGTACGCTTTAAATTGGCACTAAATGACGATGACGTGGTCGTAGACCGCGTGCGTGACGAATGGATCGAAGCGCCAATTGTACGTAGAGTGCGTATTGTTCAGGCATCTGGTGAAGAGTCTCGCCCAGTGATCTCGCTTTTAATGACCTTAGGCCCAATCCGCGAAAACGTTGAGTTCACGCTTAATAACCGCACCCATCTGGACTATCCAGTGCTATTAGGACGACGGTTCATGATGGATATTGCCACCATTGACGTTGCTCAAACCTATCTTTACGAACGCCCAGAATTTCCTGGTGGTGAACCCGCCGATCAAGCCGCTGAAGATGAAGCAGCAGATCAAGACGATACTGAAGAGTAACAGCTCTTCCCCGCCGTTTTTCGCTGAAAGGAATCATGATGTCACGGTTGCCATTTTATTTAATCGTTGGATTACTGCTGCTGGTTGGCATTGCCGCCAGTGTGCATCGACATGTTCAGTTCGAAATCCCCTGGCTACCCGGTGAACAGCGCCAGGTGTGGGAAATCGAAGCGGTTATCAACTTTAATGCCCAAGACGGCCCTGTGCAGGTTGATTTAGCGCTACCTTCTCATCAGGCCGGCTATCGAGTTTTGACTGAAAACACGGCATCTTCTGGCTATGGGCTTGCCTACAAAGCAGATGAACTAGGTCGTCAGGCTGAGTGGACTATCCGCAATGCAGCTGGTAGTCAGCAGCTTTATTATTCTGTGCAGATGCTTGTTTCGCCGGATGCACGTTCCCCGGTACAAACGCCTCCAGAATTATCGTCCCCCCCTCCCTGGGAAAGCCCCTACGACACAGCCGCTAGTCAATTAATTGATCGTGCCTGGGCACGAAGCGCCAATAACGCTACCTTTGCAAGAGAATTGATTTTAGATATTAATGGCGAACGCCAAGGGGAAAATGCGCGTCTACTCCTAACTCAAGAACAACCATCGCCACTGATTGTGCGCTTGTTGAATCAAGCGGGTGTTCATGCAAGGGAAGTAAGCGGTCTGTTGATGGAAGATGGTCGTCGTCGACAAACTCTAAGCAGTTGGATTCAAGTGTTCGATGAATCTGCTGAAACATGGGCACTATTTAATCCTGCGACCGGCGAACAAGGAAAGCCCGATAACCTTCTGCTCTGGGAAACAGGCGGTCGCGCAGTCCTAGAGGTTCAGGGCGGCACCAACTCACGGGTAACCTTTTCTATGTTGACGCATTATCAGCCTGCGTCTGCGGCGGTTCGTAATCATTATTCTGACGACACGCTACTGAACTTCTCTATCCATAGCCTTCCTCTGGAAGAGCAGGCTCTTTTCCAAACGATTCTGCTGATTCCCATTGGTGCACTGGTAGTAGTGTTCTTGCGCGTACTGGTTGGGGTGAAAACGTCGGGCACGTTTATGCCGGTGCTTATTGCATTAGCATTTATTCAAACTACCCTGCTAACGGGCTTAATTGGCTTCCTGTTGATTGTGGCCATGGGCCTGATCATCCGGAATTATCTTTCTTACCTCAATTTATTGCTGGTAGCGAGGGTTTCGGCGGTCATCATCACCGTCATAGCAATCATCTCAATTTTCACTGTCATTGCTTATCGCATGGGGCTAAGCGCCGGGTTAACCGTGACGTTTTTCCCGATGATTATCCTGGCATGGACGATTGAGCGGATGTCGATCCTTTGGGAGGAGGAAGGACCAAAGCAGGTATTGATTCAAGGCGGGGGCAGCCTCTTAACTGCTGTATTAGCATTCCTTGCTATGAATAATCCCTGGGTTCGCCACATTACTTTCAACTTCCTTGGCGTTCAGTTCATTCTAATGGCGCTTATCTTGTTGCTTGGTAATTACACGGGCTACCGTTTATTGGAGCTACGCCGCTTTAAGCCAATTACCGATGAAGAGAAATCCTCATGAGCTGGCTAAAGAACTGGACGTGGCCGACTCGTCTTAGGGACAAAGGAATTATCGGCATGAATCGGCGGAATATTCGCTACATTGGCCGCTATAATTCCCGACGCCTATACCCGCTTGTTGACGATAAGCTGAAAACCAAGCTTCTTGCGCAACGTTTTGGCATTACAACGCCTGAGCTCATTGGTACGGTAACGACTCAGTTTGGTGTCAAACATATCGATGAGATGCTGAGTGGCCATTCCGGCTTTGTGATCAAGCCAGCCAAGGGCAGTGGCGGAAAAGGCATACTTGTTATTGAAAAGGTACAAGATGGTGTCTTTATTAAGCCAAGCGGTGTCAGCTTATCGATTGAAGATATTGAGCGCCATGTTTCGAACATACTTTCTGGTCTCTATTCGTTAGGCGGCTCACCGGATGTCGCCGTCATCGAAACGCTGATCAATTTCGATGAAAGCCTGATGGCTTATACCTATGAGGGCGTACCGGACATTCGAGTCATCGTGTTTAAAGGGTATCCTGTCATGGCTATGATGCGGCTCTCTACCGCGGCATCAGATGGAAAAGCTAATCTTCATCAGGGGGCTGTTGGTGTCGGGTTGAACATTGCCACAGGCGCGGCTCTGCGCGGGGTGCAGTTCGACCGCCCTTGCTTTAGCCACCCTGATACAGGACACGACTTGGCGAGCCTAGTCGTCCCACAGTGGGATACTTTGCTCCATCTGGCCGCAGGCTGCTATGAGATGACCGGGCTTGGTTATCTTGGCACCGATATGGTATTAGATCGACAGCATGGCCCCATGCTCCTTGAGCTTAATGCGCGCCCTGGGCTTGCTATACAAATGACGAACGGAGAAGGACTTCGTCGCCGGCTTGACCTAATCGAACAACAGCCTGACGGTGTTCCCGTTGCTGAGCGAGTAGCGTTTGCACAGCACCACTTTGCCCGCCAAAGCGAACTCGTAGAAACGCCTGACACTTCTTCGGCGACGGCGTAGACTACGCATATCCCGTTCAACGAGTGCCCTAATGACAGAAGCTAATACGCTATTACAACAAGCGGAATCCCAGTGCCATACCCGAGGCGTGAGATTTACTCCTATTCGCCGCCGAGTATTGGAACTAATTGCTGAGAATGGTGGCGGCCTAAAAGCGTATGACTTGTTAGACCAACTATCCACTGAGCATGCCGCAGCAAGACCTCCCACGGTTTACCGTGCTCTAGACTTTCTTATCGAGCAAGGTCTCGTCCATCGTATAGAGTCACAAAATGCTTACGTTGCCTGTGCTTGTCCCGAGCATGCCCATGGCTTTCAGCTGTTGATTTGTCGTCACTGTGGCTACGTTGAAGAGCTTCACTTAGATGAAATAAGCGCCCAATTGGCTGAATTAGCCAAACGCCAAGGGTTTAACGTCGAGCGCCAAACAATAGAACTTCAAGGCTTGTGCCAAAATTGTCGATCTGCGAGTAATGAGTAATGTCACGTTTTGACCAATTAGCCCCACGCGACCTATTCAAAGCCTTAGAGTCTGCCAGCCCTTCCGACACGTTGCCCGGGACGGAAACCCTTCTTGATGCAGTACGCTTCAACGAACAAGGCTTGCTGCCTGCCATTGCTCAGCAGTTTGATTCGGGCGAAGTGTTAATGATGGCATGGATGAACCGCGAGGCACTCGAAGAAACGCTAGCAACGCAGCGTGTTTGCTACTATTCACGCTCGCGTAAAAAGCTCTGGCGTAAAGGTGAAACCTCGGGTCAACAACAGCAGCTGAAATCTGCGGCTCTCGACTGCGATGGTGACACGCTATTACTTCAAGTCGATCAAACTGGACCCGCTTGCCACACCGGTCGACGCAGCTGTTTTTACTTATCGGTAAATGAGGAACGTGCGGCGATTACCAGCGAGCCGCTTATCGATCCAGCGGCACTTTACGGCAAGAAATAGTGGTAAAGCCGCTATCCCAAGCAAAGCGCTGGGCCTTGAAGGTACTTGCCATCGTCATGATTGGCTGTATCAAGGTCTATCAATACACAATCAGCCCTCTTCTAGGGCCGCGCTGTCGATTTTGGCCCAGCTGCTCGTCCTATACCGTTGAAGCCATTCAAGTGCATGGCCCTTTCAAAGGCGGCTGGATGGCGATAAAGCGCATTATAAGATGCCACCCAGGCAGCGCCGGCGGTATCGATCCCGTACCTGGTGGCCGAAGCGAGCAGCTGTGTCGTGAAGACCCCGACTTAACTGCGCCGCCTCATTCAAACTGCGACCATCATCACTGATAAAGCTTTCCAGTGTGCACTTACAGTTAAGACTGTTTTGCCACTTGGTAAATGCGCTCCAACATGGCATGCAAGCCGTTACTGCGAGTAGGTGATAAGTGCTTATCCAAACCTAAATCTTTCAAGAAGTGAGGTTCGGTTTGGCTAATTTCATCAGGTGTGCGATCGCTATAGATTCTAAGCAGCAACGCAATCAGTCCTGAAACGATGGCCGCATCCGATGTTGCTTTGAAGATAAGCCTGTCGCCCTGCTCTTCGTGACACATCCATACGTTAGATTGGCAGCCCTGAATCTTAAACTCTTCTGTTCGCTGCTCCTCCGGAAAGTCAGGCAGCTGCTTCCCCATATCGATGATGTATTGATAACGATCCATCCAGTTATCAAATATTTCAAACTCTTCGACCAGCTCTTGCTGGGCCAGCTCAGCGCCGGAAGTTGCCATGGCGTTACCTTTGGGTTGGTGTCTCAATATACTTGCATTATAACGGGTTAGAAGACTATTTTGGGGCCGTTTTCAAGCGGTGACGCTGCTGCTCTTGGTGCCATTCATTATCTTCGGTGTGTAAATAGCGGCTCGTCGTGTCCAATTTCGAATGACGGGCACTTTCGGCTAAATAGCGAAGGCTTACCCCTGCTTGCGCTTGATGTGTAATCGACGTATGCCTCAACCAGTGAGGAGTTGCACGACGCAGCGCACTCACATACGCAGGCTTGCCATTTTGCGCTTCTAACGCATCAGCCGCTTCGCTAAATACGCCTTTAATCAACCGATAAAGTTGGTTGTCGCTAATCCCACGACGTTTATCTAACGCACGAATAAGAGGGTCGGGTTCGTGATAACTGGGCAGGCCTGCTAATCCAAGCGCTTCCCGCCATTCGAGCACACACTCAAGCATATCGCTGGGCACCGGAATACGTGCAAACTTACTCCCCTTACCGACCACCACCCACCACCATCGCCCCTCGCTTTCCTGAAAGTCATCCATCCGAGCGTCAGCCATTTCACTAATACGAGGCGCTAACAGATAAGCGAAGCTGAATATAAATCGTCGCCGCGCTTGCTCATACGCTTTTCGCTCACTAGCATGCCCGGCTGGCGCATTCAGCCATTGCCAAAACCATGCCCAAAGCTCTCGCTCGAAATAGCGTTCAATGGTTTGAGCTTGGTTATTCAACCGCCTTGCCTTGTCGCGCATCAGTACAAAAGGGTTATGGCGCACCCACCCTGCTTCCACTAGCCAGCTAAACAAGCCCTGCAGAATAATCAGGCTTTGCCGTCGGCTTGCCGGCGAAAGACCACCACGAAAAGGTCGCCATTGATTATGATGTCGAGGCTTACTTGCCCCCACCCACTGCTCAGCTGGCTGAGGATCTGCCAGAAAAGCCTCGTATTGGCGCAACATTTCACGATTCATATCACACAAAGTCGTGTTGTGGCTGGATAACCAAAGCAGCAGGCGCTCCGCCTCTCGGCGGTAACTTTTCAGCGTTTGAGGGCTGTATTGATACTCCCTGAGCCAAGCAGCTACAGCTTCAACGTCGTTTTGAGCATCAATTAACTGTACGCCAATTTCCAGGGCGGCAGGTTCATAAAGCCTAGGCAGCAAATCAGGCCAGCTATCTCTTTCTAGGCCTTTGCTTGCTGGCTCTTGCTGTTTCGCTACCTCTCTAGACATCTCTACGTGTTTCCCCATATCTACCGCATGATTTTTCAATGGGTTAAGTGTGCTGTTATCAGCACTTAAATTCAAGATAATGGCAGTAATCTTGAATTTATAACATTTATTGTAAATAATATTACGTTTTATGCATTACGTAATTATTGTAATTTTATCCAAACCCTACGAAAATAGCGCTATTAATCTGACAGGGATAAGCACCATGGCTCGCAGCGGGATTCAATACAGTGATGTTCAGCAAGCAATCGATACCCTGCTCGCTCGCGGCGACACTCCTAGCGTGCAACGTATTCGGGAAGTACTGGGAACGGGCAGCTTCACAACGATCAGCGAGCATTTCCGTAGCTGGCGTATTGAACGAGAGCAAAATCGCGATGTTCCACCACCCAAGGGCGTACCAGAAGTCATCGTTAACGTCGCAACCGAGCTATGGCGCGAGGCGCAAGAGGTCGCCAATCAAGCGCTCGTCCACTATCGTGAAGATGCTAATCGGCAGGTAGAGAGTGCTCAGCAGGAAGCCGCCGAAGCACTTCAGCAGACAGCGAATGCGGAACAACGAGAAAGCGCCCTTGCAGAACATTTGCGGCATACAGAACAACGCCTGGAAACACTGAACCGCGAGCTGGCTGCCAGCCAAGCGAGCGAGCATCAGCGGCAGCAACAGGCAGAGCAAGCCAACCAAGATGCTAAGCGATACCAGCAGTTGCTTACCCAGTCTGAGCATGATGTAGCTTCGCAGAAAGAGCGTTTTACTGAAGAGCTGCAACAACGCCAAGCCGTTTGGGAACAGCGCCTTGTTCAGGAAGAACAGCGTAACGAAGCAGCAGAAGGAAAACTGATGGCGTTGCTAGACACGCTAAGACAAGAGCGTGCCCAAGAAGAGAAAGCACTACAAAAACGCCTGCTTCAGTTCGAGCAGCGCTCAGACAGCTTGGCGAAAGAGCTTCAGCTCAAAAAAGAGGCGCTGCAGCACTACGAATTAGACAACAGCAGCTTGCAACAGCGAATTGACGAGCTTGAGCGCAACAATATGTCGCTTAAAGAGCAACACGCTAGCCTACAAGAGGAGCTTGTTAAGGCCCACCAAGCACTAGAACAGCAGCACCAAGCGGCGCTCAAGGATGAAAACTGGCAGCAACAGCTTTGGCAGCGAATGGAAGCCCTTCAGGCGCAGTTAACAGCTCTGCCCGAAACGCTTTCCTCGCAAGAAAAAGAAGACTCATCACCTAGCGAATGACCTACCGCTCATAAAAAAAGCCCAGCAAATTTCTGCTAGGCTTTTCGAAACGGGAACGGTACAGCTAATATAACGTTTAGCGGTAGTAAGCGTTCGTTGTATCCGTGTGATCGGTCACGTCACGGATACCCGCTAACTCAGGAATCCGCTCCATCAGCGTTTTCTCAACGCCATCTTTAAGCGTTAAATCTACCGCTGCACACCCTTGGCAGCCGCCACCAAAAGCAAGGATCGCTACCTTATCTTCGGTCAGCTCTACCAGCTTGATTTCACCACCGTGGGCCGCCAGCCCTGGGTTAATCTCACTGTAAAGCGTGTAGTTGATGCGGTCTTCCAGCGGGCTGTCCGCGTTAACTTTAGGCATTTTCGCGTTAGGAGCCTTGATGGTTAACTGGCCGCCCATACGATCCGCGTTAAAATCAACAACCGCCTCGTCTAAAAACGCCAAACTGTTTTTATCGAGAAATACGTTAATTTTTTCAAGCTCAAGCTTAACGTCAGTGGGTTCTTCTTCACCTGGACGGCAATAGGCTAAACATGTTTCCGCGTAAGGCGTGCCGGGTTGGGTGATAAAAATACGCACAGCAATGCCTTCAACATTCTGCTTTTCCAACAGTTCAGCAAGATATTCCTGAGCACTGTCAGTAATATCAATACCTTGGGTATCAGTTTCGATAGTCGCGGTCATAAGGGATGTTATCCTCCCGTGGTTGTGGCTTGGCCACATCACATGTCATTTATAACTATTTCATTAACGCCTATGGTAAGCAAAACTGCTCGCCAGCACAATCCCGACTATTTTAGTAGGCTATTGCCTATGTATATGAGCGCGACTCATTAAGATACTGCAATAACTTCACGCCCTTACTTGCTGCCCTATGGTGTGCCCTTTGTTATGATAGGCGCCGCTCACACTATGACGACGACTATAAAAAATATCCTTTCGACTGAGACGCTGGAGATTCCCCCCTGCCATGGCTGCTAGTGATTTGACTGCTTCCCTCACCCAACGCCTTTCCCAACGTATCCTGATTTTGGACGGCGGCATGGGCACCATGTTGCAGAACGCCGAACTCAGCGAGGACGATTTTCGTAGTGACCGCTTTCGTGACTGGCCCTCGGATCTTAAAGGTAATAATGACTTATTAGCACTTACCTGTCCGGACTTAGTGGCACGTATTCACCGCGACTATCTAGAAGCTGGCGCGGATATTATCGAAACCAATACGTTTAATAGCACACGTCTTTCTCAGTCAGACTATGGCATGGAAGATTTGGTGCCTGAGCTGAATCGTGAGTCGGCACGTTTGGCACGTAATGTCTGTGATGCTGTGGCTGCTGAAACGAATATCCCGCGGTATGTCGCTGGGGTACTTGGGCCAACCTCACGCACCGCGTCTCTGTCGCCAGATGTCAACGACCCTTCTAAGCGCAATGTCACCTTCGACGAGCTTCGCGAGAACTATTACGAAGCTGCTAGTGCGTTAATCGAAGGCGGTGCCGATCTTATTATGATCGAGACCATCTTTGACACACTTAATGCCAAAGCCGCTATTTATGCGCTTGAAGAGTTGTTTGATGACCTGAACACGCGGCTGCCTGTGATGATTTCCGGCACCATTACCGATGCGTCAGGCCGCACGCTTTCTGGTCAAACCACCGAGGCATTCTGGAACTCTGTTCGCCACGCTCAGCCGCTCTCAGTTGGCTTGAACTGTGCTCTAGGTGCGGAAGAGCTGCGCCCTTACATCGAAGAGCTTTCCACTAAAGCCGATACCTTTGTTTCTGCGCACCCCAATGCGGGTCTACCCAATGAGTTTGGTGAGTATGACCAAACCCCAGAGGAAATGGCGGCCATTGTCAGCGAGTTCGCAGAAAGCGGACTGGTCAATATTATTGGGGGTTGCTGTGGCTCAACCCCTGAGCATATTCGAGCCATCGCTGAGGCAGTCAGCTCGATGGCGCCCCGCAAGGTTGCAAAGCGTAGTCATGCGTGCCGACTGTCTGGCTTAGAGCCCTTCAACATTGAAGCCGACGCGCTGTTTGTCAATGTCGGTGAGCGCACTAACGTGACCGGCTCGGCACGCTTTAAGCGGCTGATCGTCGAAGAAGACTTCACAACCGCGCTTGAAGTCGCCTTAGAGCAGGTCGAGAACGGCGCGCAAATTATCGACATCAACATGGACGAAGGCATGTTGGAGTCCCAGGAAGCGATGGTTCGTTTCCTTAATTTAATCGCTGGCGAACCCGATATCGCTCGCGTTCCGATCATGATCGACTCCTCTAAATGGGACATCATCGAAGCGGGCCTTAAGTGCGTTCAAGGCAAAGCGGTGGTCAACTCGATCTCGCTGAAAGAAGGTGAAGCCGCGTTTCGCGAGCAAGCCACCAAGTGTCGCCGCTTTGGCGCCGCCATTGTGGTCATGGCGTTTGATGAAGAAGGCCAAGCAGATACCTTTGCGCGTAAAACCGAGATTTGTGAACGCGCCTACCGCTTACTCGTCGATGACATTGGTTTCCCTGCGGAAGATATTATTTTCGATCCTAATATCTTTGCTATCGCGACCGGCATAGATGAGCACAATAACTATGCCGTCGATTTCATTGAGGCTACCCAGTGGATCCGTGAGCACCTGCCTCACGCGATGATCTCCGGCGGCGTGTCGAACGTCTCGTTTTCATTTCGAGGCAATAACCCCGTTCGTGAAGCTATTCACTCGGTGTTCCTTTACCACGCCATTCGTGCAGGCCTCAGCATGGGCATCGTCAATGCGGGCCAATTGGCGGTTTATGATGACTTACCCACTGAGCTGCGTGATGCGGTAGAAGACGTCGTACTCAACCGCCGTAGCGATGGTACCGAGCGGCTGCTTGACCTTGCCGACAAGTACAAGGGCGATGGCAGCGGCGCCGCCAAAAAAGAAGACCTGGAGTGGCGCAGTTGGCCAGTGAATAAGCGTATCGAGCATGCGTTGGTTAAAGGCGTAACTGCATATATAGAAGAGGACACCGAACAGGCTCGCGCCGAGGCCGCTAGGCCCATCGAGGTGATCGAAGGCCCGTTAATGGATGGCATGAACGTGGTTGGCGACCTGTTTGGTGCCGGAAAAATGTTCCTACCTCAGGTAGTTAAGTCGGCTCGCGTCATGAAGCAGGCGGTTGCCTACCTGATTCCCTATATCGAAGCGGAAAAAAGCGAAGAGACCAAGGCCAAAGGTAAGATCGTAATGGCCACGGTTAAAGGCGATGTTCACGATATCGGCAAAAACATTGTCGGCGTGGTACTGCAGTGTAATAACTATGAAGTCATCGACCTTGGCGTGATGGTGCCCACCGAAAAAATTCTGCAAGCAGCCCAAGACCACAATGCTGACATCATTGGGCTTTCTGGGCTGATTACCCCATCGCTTGATGAGATGGTGCATGTTGCTAAAGAAATGAAGCGCAGAGGCATGGATCTGCCGCTGCTCATTGGTGGTGCCACTACCTCAAAAGCCCATACAGCCGTAAAAATTGAGCCACAATACGATCACCCCGTGATTTATGTAACTGATGCCTCCCGAGCGGTTGGCGTTGCAGGCC
Source organism: Halomonas sp. GT (assembly GCF_002082565.1). Lineage (NCBI taxonomy): Bacteria > Pseudomonadati > Pseudomonadota > Gammaproteobacteria > Oceanospirillales > Halomonadaceae > Halomonas > Halomonas sp. GT. Next base: position 1,931,888 of record NZ_CP020562.1, on the reverse strand, counting down.
GTTTACTGGCGCCGAACCTTAAAGCCGCCTACGTTGCCGAGATTCGCGAAGAGTACGAAAAAGTGCGTGAGCGTAACGCCAAACGCCGCCCTAAAGCCGCAGACTTGGATTACACCCAAGCCCGTAAACGACGCTTTCGCACGGATTGGAACAGCTTTACTCCAGTTAAACCTCAGGTGCTGGGTCTCAAAACCTTCGACGACTACGATCTTGAAGAGCTGGTTGAACGCATCGATTGGACACCGTTCTTTATGAGCTGGCAGCTCGCTGGCAAGTACCCCAAAATCCTTGAAGATAAGGTAGTCGGCGAAGCTGCACGCAATTTGTTTGCAGATGCCAAAGTGATGCTGCGCAAGCTAATCGACGAAAAGCGTGTTCAGGCGCGCGGCGTCATTGGCCTGTGGCCCGCTAACAGCGTCGATGACGATGTCATTGAAGTCTATGCCGATGAAAGCCGCACCGAAGTAGTTGAGCGTTTGCACCACATTCGCCAGCAGACCACCAAAGGGCGTGACGGTATTTGCTACAGCCTTGCGGATTTTATTGCGCCTAAAGAGAGCGGCAAAGCCGACTGGATTGGTGGCTTTGCGGTTACCACAGGCCATGGGGTTGATGAACTTTCCAAAGCCTATGAAGCAGCTGGTGACGATTACAATGCCATCATGGTGCAAGCATTAACCGACCGTTTGGCAGAAGCGTTTGCCGAGCGCATGCACGAGCGCGTGCGCAAAGAGTTCTGGGGCTATGTGCCGGAAGAGACGCTGGATAATGACGCGCTAATTGCCGAGAAATATCAGGGTATCCGCCCTGCTCCCGGCTACCCAGCCTGCCCTGACCATACCGAAAAGGCCACGTTGTTCCGGTTGCTTGATGCGACAGAAAATACCGGCTTGGCACTGACCGAAAATTTTGCCATGTGGCCTGCGGCGGCGGTCTCTGGCTGGTACTTCGCACACCCCCAGTCCAAATACTTCTCCACCGGCAAAATCACCCGGGATCAAGTGGAAGCGATTGCGCAACGTAAGCAGATGCCGTTAGTGGAAATGGAACGCTGGCTATCGCCAGTGCTCTCTTACGACCCTAGCTAATGTCAGCAGTGGGACGCCGCCAAGGTAAGGTCATGCGCTTAGCCTTACCCATCATGCTGGGCATGCTCTCACAGAGCATGCTCAACCTTATTGATGCTGCGCTGGTAGGCCACTTAGGCCAAGAGGCATTGGCAGGTGTTGGTATCGGCGGCTATGCCATGTTTATGATGACGGCGCTGGTGTTTGGCCTCTCTTCCAGCGTCCAGTCGCAAACCTCTCAAGACCTGGGCGCAGAACACTTCCCGCTAACACGCTCACTTCACTCTGGCTTGCTGATCGCCGTTATGGTCGGTATTCCATTATCGTGTCTCGCGTGGTGGCAGGCTCCCCAGTTAATACAATTAATTACGCCAGCAGATGATGTGACGACCATTGCCGTGGAGTATTTCCGCTGGCGCGTTGTATCGTTAGCCGCGATTGCCTTAACACTTTGCTTTCGCGGTTACTGGAACGGCCGGCAGCACACGCACCTTTACCTGCGTATTATCGTCATTGTGCATGTGTTCAATGTGATCGCTAGTGCAGGATTAATTTATGGCATTGGTGGCCTTCCAGCGCTGGGTGCCAATGGTGCAGGTATTGGCACGACGCTTTCGCTACTGCTGGGACTGATTATTTGGGCTTACGTGACGTATAACGCCCACGCACTTACCCGACAGAAGCTGACATTGCGTTCATTACAGACCACACTATTTTTGGCTATCCCGCACTCACTGCAACAAGTATGGTTTGCCGCCGGCTATGTGGTGCTGTTCTGGCTATTAGGTAGGATGGGCACGCAGAGTGTCGCTGTCGGCCATGTGCTAGTGAATCTATCGTTGCTACTTATTTTACCTGGAGTCGGGGTGGGTGTGGCGGCAATGAGCTTGGTCGGTGAAGCGTTAGGGCGCGATGATCAACAGGCAGCACACCGCTGGGGAATCGACGCATTAAGCGTCGCTGGTTTGCTGCTGACAGTGTTGGCACTCCCTATGCTGTTGTTCCCGGCAACTGTTCTGGCTATTTTTTTTGAAGATCACTCACTTATTCAGTTAGGCACTCTTCCCTTACAAATTACTGGCTTAATGATAGTGCTGGATGCTGCCGCACTGGTGCTGGCCCAAACGTTAATGGGCGCTGGCGCTCAGCGAACAGTGATGTTGCTCACTTTGAGTATGCAGTGGTTAGTGTTTCTGCCACTGGCCTGGTGGGTAGGCATTGAGTTGGAATATGGGCTACTCGGCGTATGGCTAGTGCAGCTCTTCTATCGTGCACTCAATTCCAGCAGCTTCTTATGGGTATGGCAGCGTCGACGCTGGCTAGCTCAAGCGCTATGACTTATGAACTTTAAATACCATTTAGCGATAAAAAGATAATTATATATTCTTTTGTAGAATATGACGCCCGCGTTAAGGTGACGGCACATTACCGTCCGTCTCGACGTGACCATTTCGCTTTTAGCAGGATCGTGCCACATGTACCGTTATGATATTCACGACCAAACGTTGGTTGACGAGCGCGTTGCTCAGTTTCGTGACCAAATGGACCGCTACCGCGCCGGACGTTTGGGAGAAGAAGAGTTTCGCCCGCTGCGACTCCAAAACGGCCTGTATATTCAGAAGCATGCGCCAATGCTGCGAATCGCCATCCCCTACGGCATGCTGGCGGGCAAGCAGCTTCGCGCGTTAGCGGACATTACCCGCCGCTATGACCGTGGCTATGGCCACTTCACGACTCGGCAAAACTTGCAGCTGAACTGGCCCGCATTGGAAGACGTGCCCGATATTTTGGCAGACCTCGCCAAAGTACAAATGCACGCTATCCAAACCAGCGGCAACTGCATCCGCAATACCACCAGTGACCAGTTTGCCGGTATCGCGGGGGATGAAGTGGAAGACCCACGCCCTTGGTGTGAGCTAATTCGTCAGTGGTCAACCTTACATCCAGAGTTCGCCTACCTGCCGCGCAAATTTAAAATTGCTGTCAGCGGTGCCGCACAGGATCGTGCGGCTATCCAAGTGCATGATATCGGCCTAAGGCTATGGCGTAACGAAGACGGTGACGTGCGCATTAAAGTGCTAGCAGGTGGCGGCCTTGGCCGCACACCTATGATTGGCGACGTAGTGCGCGAAGACCTTCCCTGGCAGCATCTGTTAACGTATCTGGAAGCATGTGTTCGCGTGTATAACCAATTTGGTCGCCGCGATAACAAGTTTAAAGCACGTATTAAAATTCTCGTCAAAGCGCTCGGTATTGAAGAGTTTCGCCGTCGCGTTGACGAAGAGTGGGCGCATCTTAAAGATGGCCCGCAAACACTCAACCAAGCAGCAGTTGATGCGGCCAAGATCCACTTCCCTGAGCCAGAGCGTCGTCTGGTTGCTGAGAGTGCTATTGCCGATTTCGAACAGTTACGCAGCGAAAATCGTAGCTTGGCCCGCTTTGTGACGAATAACGTCACCGACCACAAAGTCCCAGGTTATAAAGCAGTGACGTTATCGCTTAAGCGCCGCGAACACGCACCTGGTGATGTCACAGCGGATCAAATGGAAGCCGTCGCCGACTTGGCCGATCGCTATAGCTTCGGTGAAGTGCGCGTGACCCACGAGCAAAACTTAGTGCTGTCTGATGTTCCCGTCGATGAGCTGGAAGCACTCTGGAAAGAGCTTGATGCACTGGGCATGGCCAACCCAACAGTGGGCACGCTGAACGACATAATCTGCTGCCCTGGCGGTGACTACTGTGGCTTGGCCAATGCGGTCTCCATTCCAATCGCTCAAGCACTACAGGAGCGGTTTGAAGACCTGGATTTCCTCTATGACCTCGGTCCACTGGATCTCAACATCTCAGGCTGCATGAACGCCTGTGGGCATCACCACGTTGGTCACATCGGCATACTTGGCGTCGACAAAAAAGGCGAAGAGTATTACCAAATTTCAATTGGTGGTAACTCAACTGACGATGCCTCGCTAGGTAAAATCCTAGGGCCCTCTTTCTACCGCGAAGACGTGCCGGACGTTGTCGATAAGGTACTTCAAGTCTACGTGGCTGAACGTCACGAAGACGAGCGGTTTCTCGACACCTATCGTCGTATTGGCTTAAAACCCTTTAAGGAGCGTGTTTATGCCCAGCAATGACACTCAGACTGACGCGGTTGAGCTCACGCCGGTACATGTCGATCACCTGATCGCTGATGGTGAATTGGCAGCAGAGAATGCGTGGTGTGTGTCCTATGACGCAGATACGCTTCCTGAGCAACGCCCTGCCTTTGTGCCGTTGGCACTCTGGCAAGCGAACCAAGACGATGTCGAGCTAGCACCGCTGCTTTCAAGTGATACCGAGTTAACCACGGAGCTTGGCCAGCAGCTAAGCAGCACCAGTGCCATAGCCATCGATTTTCCAGCATTTACGGATGGACGTGGCTACACGCTTGCTCGTTTGCTTCGTGAACGCTACAGCTACACTGGTGAAGTACGTGCAGTCGGTGATGTTCTGGTCGACCAGTTGGATTATATGCGCCGCTGTGGTTTTACTTCCATGGCTCTACGTGATGATCAACATCCCGACGATGCTATACGTGCGTTAAACATGTTTAGTGTTCGCTACCAAACCGATGTTGAGCAACGCCAAGCATTATTCGAGCGTCGCCTAGCGGACAACAAGCAGTAGCGCCAAACGGTACCGAGATAGAAGTAGAAACAGAAAGGGCAGCTTCTCGGCTGCCCTTTTGCGTGATAAAGAATGGCAGGTTAACCGCGGCGTTTTTGCTGGCGCTCACGGTTGTTAGCTTTGGCACGGTCACTTTTACGCAACATAACCCAGGTGGCACCAAGGCCGCCCTCCGAAGGCTGCGCAGAAACATAGGCTTGCACTTCATCGAATTGAGTAAGCCATTTAGCCAAATAGGAACGCAGGACATTCGCAGGACTATCTATTTCTCGACCTCGCCCATGCACAATGAGCACAGAGCGAAGGTCGTGAAAGTAAGCTTCTTGAATAAACGGGAACAGCATTCTGCGGCACTCTGCCAACGGCCGTCGTAAGAGATGTAATTGAGCCTGAACATTGTAGCCACCATGTTTCAGTTTATCGACTACGCCTTGCTGAATACCCTCACGGCGGTATTCAATCGGATCAAAAGGCGGCAACAAGTCGACAAAATCATCGGATAAAAAATTACGCTCTTCCAGACGCTGCTCCGCACTTTCACGACGAGCTAGCTGGGCCTCTGTTGGCCGCTGGCGCTGAATGCCTGTATCTGCGCGGTTATGCTTGGGTAGCGGCTTTACATCGCCGACCAACGCACTGAAATCCATCTCATCACGAAGTGATTGATTCATAACAGGCTCCTATAACAGGGTCTAATGCCCTTATCCTAGCAAACCCGCCGACATTGCTTAAGACTTGTTTTCATCAACATCTAACGCCACGCTGATAGCCAACATAATCAAAGGAGTGGGCATGGTTTGGTTAAAACGTTTGGTCGCGTGTAGCACAGCACTACTAATCGGTGCTGCAGGTTGGCTTTGGCTGACAATGCTGAGCCCGTGGTTTTACGAGCGCCCCTCGCACTTGCCGATCATTGAAGAGCGAACCCACAGTGTCTTCGTTTATGGCACGCTGCGTTATCTCCCTGTGCGCTGGGTGGTGATGGGCAGTTCAGGCAACCCGCAACCAGCTCGTCTTGAAGGCTTCAAAAAACAGGGCCTAGACTTGACTCCCGATGCCTATAGCCATGTAGATGGGTTACGGTTAGAAGTCACTGCGGATCAGCTATTACGCTTGGATCGTTATGAGCGCTTGGGCATTCGCTATGAGCGGGTCAAACACACGCTGACTGACGGTTCAACCGCATGGGTTTACCTACGCATGCCCACGCTCAGCCAATTGCTTAACGCATCTCCTGTACAACCATTAGCTCTGGTACCATAAGCAGACAACCCAGCGCCCTCTTTACGTCGTTATTTCTAGGATACCTCATGAGTGATTCCACGCCGTTTGTTTTAATTCTTTACTATTCGCGCTCAGGAGCCACTGCGGATATGGCACGGCAAATTGCAGCAGGTGTCGAAAGCATTACGGGGGTTGAAGCGCGGCTTCGCACCGTTCCCCCTGTCTCCACAACGTGTGAAGCTGTTGACCCCGAGATTCCAGCAGAGGGAGCAGTTTATGCAGACCTTGAGGATTTACGCCACTGCAGCGCATTGGCATTGGGCAGCCCTACACGTTTTGGCAATATGGCTGCGCCGCTTAAGTATTTTCTAGATACCACCAGCAGCCTATGGATGAATGGCGCGTTGATTGATAAACCTGCCTGTGCATTTACATCCACTTCCAGCCTTCACGGTGGCCAAGAAAGCACGCTTCTCACCATGCTGATTCCGTTACTACATCACGGCATGGTCTACGCAGGCATTCCCTATAATGAAACGGCCCTTCTCAGCACCCAAACCGGTGGTACACCCTATGGGGCAAGCCATGTTGCCGGTGCGCGTAGTGACCGCTCTGTCGACGAGCACGAACGGGCACTGTGTCTTGCTCAAGGCAAACGGTTGGCTAGGCTAGCAAGAGCGCTGCATAAAATGCGCCAGGAGGAAGCGGTATGAGGCAGTGGTTAGAAGGTCTTGAGACTCGCCATGGCCTCGACAAACTCACCCAGCAAGCAAGGCAATTAGTGCTCGTTAGTTTTGTCGTTCTGCTGCTGCTAGTTATCTATCGTGGCTTTTTTATTCAGGGTGATACCTTTAACTGGCGTCCTGTGGTTGCATTTGTTCTGCCACTCTTATTATTCCTACCCTCTATCATTGGTCAACGAGCCAGAGGCCATGCTTGGTTAGCATTTGTCAGCCTATTGTACTTCACTCAAGGCACTATGCTGGCCACCCTGCCCGGCCAAGGCGTTCGCGGTGTGCTTGAAGCTGTGGTATCACTGGCACTGTTTACTGGTTGTATGGCGTACGCACGTTTTCGAAGTCGTCAACAGCGCCAAGGGTCAGCTTAGCTAGCGCTCTGTTTGCTAGAAATATCAGTGGGGATAAAACCACAACCAGCCACAAACGCCCGCCGCAACTAAAAAAGCACCTAGCGCAAACAGGCGATGCTTAGTTCGGCGGGCAGGTTTTATATCAATCGGTTCACTATTGAAACGTTTGATTCCCGTCACCATCGCAGCGACTAGATGCTCTCCTTGCAGAGCATGCACAACGATGCCCGCAACATGAATTCCTATTAAGATAAGCAGCACATCACTATTCAGTGAATGCAAACTGGCTAGCTCTCCACTTATGTCTCGGCCCAACAAACCGTAAAACGGGCCCTGAAAGAAGATATCGTCACTCAAAAACAGCCCACTCACTGCCTGAAAACTCAGTGAGAGCAACAAAAGAACCACCATCCACCCCCCCAGAGGGTTGTGGCTCGCATAGCGGGGTGCACGCCGCTTCAGCAGTGCGTTTGCATAAATTGCCGTCTCTTTTGGTCCATAAATAAACGTACTAAAACGAGCATAAACAGGGCCTTTTACGCCCCATATCACGCGAAATATCAATAAACCAATAATGAGGTAGCCTGCCTGGGCATGAACCTCAATCGGAAACAAAAACGGTGCGCCATTGGTTTTAGTGGTGTAAAACGAAATGATCACCGCTGCCAACAAACACCAATGGAATAAGCGTACAAAGACGTCCCAAACGGCTAGCTGTTTTCTTTCATTCTGCATTACGTTGCCCTTTATCTTCTATTCATACATTTTCTCATTTCTTCAATGTTTCTGATATAACGCATTACAGAGCACAGTCGACGCGTTATACAATCAGGCAACTTTGCATTACCCGTACCGTCATCAACTTCTCGGCTGGGCTTCTAAATAGAGCGTGTAAGCAAGGCTTAGAGACAGGGCTTGAGCTTTACAGAAAGACCAGCGACCATGAACAAAATTTAAAGGGAGCAGTATTCAATGACACGCAATATAGCTGATATTAGGCGCGATTATGAAGGCGGCCGCCTTGATGAAGCCCAAGCCCCTGACAATCCCTTTGTGCTGTTTGATGAGTGGTTTAGTCTAGCGTTGGAAACAGAAGGACAAGACGGTAACGCAATGACCCTTTCTACGGTAGATAGTCAGGGACGCCCCCACGCCCGTGTTGTTCTACTCAAGGGGTTTGACGAGAAAGGTATGGTATTTTTCACCAACTACCATAGCCACAAAGGTAGTGAACTGAGTAACGTACCTTTTGCTGCCATCACCTTTTGGTGGCCTTCGTTGTCACGACAAGTCCGTATTGAAGGACCAGTAGAACAAGTGGCACACGAGGAGTCTGATGAATACTTTTCCAGTCGGCCACGTGGTAGCCAGTTGGGTGCCTGGATTGCTACCCAGAGTGTCGTAATCCCTGATCGCAATTGGATTGAAGAGCGGCAAAAACGCTTTGAACAAGCGTACGAAGGGCAAGATATTCCGCGTCCGAATCACTGGGGTGGCTATCGAGTTAATCCTGAAATGATTGAGTTCTGGCAGGGGCAACCCAGCCGTCTTCACGATCGCCTACGCTTTGAACGGCGTGACGGCGGCGATTGGAGCCGCTTCCGCTTAGCTCCTTAATTAAGAAATCCATTAATTTAATGGCTTATTAATTTAGACATTATCTCCACTCGCTTTTACCCACCCCATGGATGGGCCTGCCTCTTAGGAGTTTGAGGCAGGCCTATTTGTGTTAGAAGTAACCTAGTCAGGCTGACTCTCTAACCGGTGGCGCTGCCATTCACTTTCAGGTTCGTTCAACCTAAGCACGGCATCAATCACCTGCTCCTCCATGTTATAGCGACATCTAAAGCCCAAGTGCTTCATCAAGGCGCGCATGGGGTGGTTATCTACCATGATTTTGCCGATCATTTCGAGGGTGCCAATATTGGTGCAGTAATCGATCATTTTTTTCATTAACAGACTACCAATACCCAGCCCCTGCAAATCGTCACGGATAATGACCGAAAATTCCGTGCGAATATTATCGGGATCATTCCATACCCGAACAACACCCAACATCTCTTTACTGCCGTCATCGTGCTGATGCTCGGCAATAAAAGCCATCTGCCGATCGTAGTTGATATGCGACAGAATCGACAAATCACGCTGGGTTAAGCTGGATTTATTGTGAAAATAACGAAAACGAATACTTTCCTCTGATAACTGTCGATGGAACGTCGTAATCAGAGGGGCATCTTCCGCGCGGATGGGGCGAACCTCTACCCGCCATCCATTTTTCAGCGTTACCCACTCACGTAGCTCTTCAGGATAAGGCATGATGGCAAAACGCGCGGGCGTGCCTAAGTCCATGGCAAAATCCACTGCTAACATCCCATCACGGTTCAGCAGCAAAGGATTGAGTTCAAGCCCCCTCAAGTCGCCCAAGTCAGACGCCATTTGGGATAGCTTAACCAACAGCTGGCAGAGCCGCTGGATATCCCGTTCGGGGTCGGCCGAATGCTCGCGAATTAATGAAGCTGCATGGGTTCTACCTACCACGTCCGCGGCCAAACTCATGTTCAGCGGTGGAAGCGCAATCTGACGGTCCGCTAGCACGTTCACTTTGTAGCCGCCTATACCGAAAACAATCAACGGACCGAACACGGGGTCACGAGTGATTCCGGCACAGATCTGCATTGAATGCTTCCCACGCTGCATTGGTTGCAAACAGTATTCGCGAATAGCATATTCTGGGAATTTCTCGCGCACCTTATCGCCCAGCTGACGTATTCCTTCAGCAATTTGTTCCGGCGTTTCTAAATCTTGAAGTAGGCCCGCGGATATTTTATGGGGATGTTTACGGTAGCGATAAGGTCGGCAATTGCCTTCGTGGATGACTTTTAGCGCCTTGGGCCCAGGAAAATGATCTGCCATCGCTAAGGCATCTTCCGGGTTAGCTAAATAGACACTCGGTGCAGCGGGAATGCCATAGGCTTCTAGCACCTGGGCCGTTTCGGAGTGGGTTAACGTTTGCCGCCCCTCTGCTTTGGCGTTTTTAATCAGCGCGCGACACTCCGCACGAATCTCTGCACTGGTCGAAAAAGGCAAGCTAGGTGGAATTTCATGCAGCAGCGCCTGAACACGCTGGTAATCCACCATATGCATAAATGCTTTCACTGCTTTTTCCGGAGATGTATAGGTAGGTATACCCGCCAAATTACACACATGCCTAGCGTTCAGGGCTTCTTTCAGCCCCATCCAACTCGTCAGCAAATTACGTTTAAATGTTTTTCGATGATCAATCAGCGCCTGAGCGGTGGCCAATGAAGGCGCTAAACGAGTAGGCGCGTGAACTACCAGTACGGCATCCACATTTGGATCAGCAGTGACAATTGTTAGCGCTTCTACAAAACGCTCTGGCGTCGCGTTGCCGCCTAAATCTACTGGATTTTCACCGGGCTTGCTCATATCTACCTGGCTTTTATGCAATACACGCTGGGTCTCTTCAGTAAACTCCGCCAGTTTACCGCCCGCGCTAATCAGTTTGTCGATCGCCAGCATGGCAGGTCCTAAACCATTAGAAACAATAGCCAAACGGTCGCCGCGAAGCGGCTTCATTCGCGATAAGGTTTCAAGCGCATCCAACAATTCATCATAATCATTGACGCGAACAACGCCGGCTCGGGCGAAGGCCGCATCAAAAACCACATCACGATTAGCAATACCTGGCGTAGGGGCCATACCCGAAATATCTGACTGCGGCGTTCGACCACTCTTGATGGCGACGACCAAACGGTTACGCGATGCATCGCGTACGGAGGTCATAAAATGCTGAGCATCCATAACACGTTCAAGATGCAGCAGAATCGCTTGCGCAGGAGAAAACTGATTCACATAATCAATCAAATCTGGCAGTAGAACATCGACACTGTCGCCTACCGTGATCAAGTGAGAAAAGCCAACATCGCGGCCAGCAGCCCAATCAATCATGGCATTTGCCAACATGCCCGATTGCCCTAAATAGGCCACCTTGCCTGCTTGAACTGGCTGACTGGCATAGGAGGCATTCAGTTTCTTCCCAGGCACAATCAGCCCCATGCATTCTGGCCCTAATACCCGGATACCCGACTCAATCGCCGACTGCAACATACGTTGCCGAATAGACCCCTTATTACCCGTCTCACGATCAAGGTAAGCACCACCGGAAAGCACCAAAGCAGCTTTAACACCAAACTGCCCAAGTTTTTTGATAAGACTAGGGACACCATCGATTGGGGAACAAATAACGGCTAAATCAGGGATTTCAGGGAGCTCATTCACGGTGCGGACGCAATCCACACCAAAAACTGAGTCATATCCTTTAAGATTGACCGCCCATATTTTCCCCCTAAAACCGCCCTCTTGAAGATTATTGAGTACTAAACCACCCAACGAGGCTGGCTTTTCAGAGGCACCGAACACAGCCACTGTGCTCGGTTCGAAAAAATGATGCAAAAAACGTGTGCTCACGAATGCGTCTCCCCTGAAATTAATAACCACTGTGTACGACTTATTGACACTGTCGCGCAAGCCCCTGGGACGATTAAGGTGGCGATATTGTCTTCGGAGCGCTTGCATGATTACTGCCTACCTTACTCACCCAGACTGCGCATTGCACCATATGGGGCCTGAGCACCCTGAAAGCCCCCAACGGCTTGAAGCGATTCGTGCTCGCCTGTCGCTAGCAGGCCTTCTTCAACAAACCATGCAGGCGGATGCCAAAGAGGCGTGTGACGAAGCGTTAGCAAGAGTACACCCAACAAGGCACCTTAATGCGTTAGAGAAGTGCCTGCCGAAAGAGGGCATCGTTACTCTCGATAGCGACACAATGATGAATCCTGATAGCCTAAAAGCAGCCAGAGTGGCCGCAGGCGCCGTCATTCGCGGAGTTGATCAAGTTTTTAAGCGCCAAGCTGACAACGTATTTTGTGCAGTACGCCCGCCAGGCCATCATGCGGAAGCGGCTGATGCGATGGGGTTTTGTTTTTATAACAACATTGCCGTCGGAGCAGCCCATGCAAAAGCAAAATATGGTGCTAGACGTATCGCAATACTCGATTTCGATGTGCACCAATGCAACGGCACTATTGATATCTTCAAAAATGACCCTGAAGTACTGGTGTGCACTAGCTTCCAGTATCCGTTTTACCCGTGGCGCTATTTACGCAGTGAATGGCAAAATGTGGTCAATACGCCGCTGGAAGTAGGTACTGATAGTAAAGAGTTTAGACGCATTATCGAACGGCAGTGGCTTCCCGCTCTCCATGCATTCAAACCAGATTTAGTCATGCTTTCTGCAGGTTTTGATGCTCATCGGGACGACCCGATGGGTGACATCTGTTTAGAAGATGAGGACTTTTATTGGATAACGCACTTAGCAATGGAGATTGCAGCCCTTTATGCAGAAAATCGAGTGGTTTCAGTACTTGAGGGGGGGTATAACCCGAAAACCCTCGCTAGCGGTGCAGAAGCCCACTTAAAAGCTTTGCTGGGCTTGCCCTTTACGGATGTGCCATGACGTATGCCACTCACTATTGAAAAATGTGATGCGACGTTGTTTGAAAACTGCATTGCTGGGAAACTGCGCGACCTTGAGAGTAGTCGTCTGTGATAATATGCGGTTTTATTGACGTTTACTCACGTGGCTTTTTATGACCGCTACTACTGAAGAGCATGCTGCGCTGCGCATAGCTTCTGGGCGAAAGCCCTTTGTCGAACCTTTACGCCTGGGTGAACGTTTAAAACAAATTCGCCTTGCTAACCAGTGGACACTGGAAGACGTTAGCCAGCGTACAGGCTTAGCACGGTCAACACTCTCCAAGATCGAAAATGACCAAGTATCGCCTACGTTCAGTGTGGTTCAAAAACTAATTACCGGCCTAAACATCGATCTACCCCAGCTATTTACGCCGCCGAAGCGTGAGCGCTATACCATGGGACGTAGAGATCTTACCCGTAAGGGCAAGGGCCAGGTACACCCTACCCCTACCTACGAGCATGAGCTGCTAGGGCATCAGCTTGCTCAAAAGCGCATGATTCCCTTCAAGACCATTGTTAGGGCACGCAGTTTTGATGAGTATCATCAGTGGGTTCGACACGACGGTGAAGAGTTTCTGATGATCTTAGAAGGCGATATTTTGTTATACACAGAGTTTTATGCGCCACTCATGCTCGCCGAAGGCGATAGTATTTATTTTGATAGTGACATGGGGCATGCCCTTGTTTCTACCAGCCCAGAAGATGCGGTCGTGCTTTCTGTTTGTACACGAGGCGACTTGGTCTAACGCAAATATCTCATATCGCTAAAATAGCGATAAAAATTGCTATAAACAGTTTGTGGGCTTAGGAAGGCCAGCGATGCGAGCAATACGCTTTGGTGGACTACCCGGAAACAGGGTCATTAAATAAATCGAATTCCCCTTCTCATCACCCAGCGCCTGTTTTGTGGCTTTTACTAAAGGTCGCATTGCGGGAGCCATTTCATATTGGGTATAAAAATCGCGCACCAGTTGAATAATTTCCCAGTGTTTTTCTGTGAGAGTTAACCCTTCATCCTCAGCGAGTAACTGAGCAACCTCATTGCTCCACTGATCCTGCTTAACGAGATATCCCTCAGGATCAAGTTGAACCTTTTGCGATGAATCAAGATAACGGTATAAACTTTGATTACTCATATTCAATACCAGGAAATGATCTTTTCATTTTGCTCGGTCAACCTAATAAAGCCATCCATCTCTATCAAAGGCAGCCCGTGGCTTGTGGCAACAGAGTGAATCCCTCTCGAAATGGCATCCTCAGCTAGCAAAAAAATCGACGCTGCATTGGTTGCCCAGCCTTGCCATTCAGGATAAAGCGCTGCCTGCACGCCGTCTTCTATCAGCACAACAGCATCGCCAATGCTGAGTGCGTTGAGCATTTGCACAGCAGCATCGCTGTGGGGAGGTTTATTCAAAATATGCAGCATAGTTATTGGCTACTCTGCTAAAAATTGAGCGCAAAATTAAAAATTAAGAACATAATTATAACGCTGGAATAGGTCTGGCACGTATGAAGCCGGGACTTGGGTAACTCCCTCAACCAGCTGATCAGTGGCTATATTGAAAGCTTGTAGAGTCTCTGTAGGGACTAATATGTTTTCTATATCGTACATTTCTAACATATTAATTGTCGGTAGAGTGGCTTTTTGGCCAGGCGCGCCAACCTGTTGCTCTTTGAGTAACGCGAATATCCCCTGCCCTAAAAACAGCAGATCAACAGCTTGCCCAAAGGCAGCAGACACTAGCGCAACATCCAGCCCTTCCCGCAACTCATTTGAGCTATAGGGCGCATGTCGTATAACGATAAGTCGCTCATTTGCATCAGCCATCTTAGTCCTACCTATCAACCCCGGTCGCCCTGTCTTTCAGTCTTGTTTTTCAGCTCTGTTCAATACTAAGCAAACGTAATCAAACGATCACAGCACTGCTGTAGCTCAAGCAGTTGCCCTAACCCCGTTAATTCAAAGGGTGCTTCAAGATTGAAGTTCGCTTGCCCATGTCGCTTTGCCTCTGCTTCACTCATCACGCCACGGCGTAACGCCGCCGCTATGCATACATCTAATGCCACCCCGTGCTGACGATATAGGTCAACCCAAGCATCCCGCATATTGAGCTCATCCTGTGGAGGAGACATTAAGTGGGAGGCATTATGAACGCCATCTTGATAGAAAAAAACGCCCTTGATGCGGTGTCCTTCATTTAGCACTGCTTGGGCAAATCGCAGCGCGGAATGAGGGGCTGCACTACTATACGGCGCCCCCATGACCAATAAGCCATACTCCATCGGATTATCTCGACACAGTCCGCCCCTAAAAAAACAGACCCTAGCAAGTAGGGCCTGTCGCGATAATACTGCGGGGATGATCAGTCGTTACTCATAATGCCTAGTATCGAGAGAAGACTGATAAACAGATTATAAATGGAAACATAAAGCGTGACAGTTGCGAGAATATAGTTGGTCTCTCCTGCCCGATGAACAATTTCACTGGTTTGGTAGAGAATCGCAGCTGATGCAAACAGCACAAAACCAGCAGAAACCATCAATGAAAGCGCAGGGATGTTGAAGATCAGCCCAGCTACCATTGCCAAAATCAATACAATGGCGCCAGCCATTAGGAAATTACCTAAAAAGCTGAAGTCTTTCTTGGTGGTTAATGCAACCGCAGAAAGGCCGATAAACGTCAAACCAGTCATTGCCAATGCATTCATTATCAACGCGCCACCGTTAGGCAACGTAAGATAGGCGGAAATGATTGGACCAAGCGTGAAGCCCATAAATCCAGTGAATGCGAAAGTAGCCAACAATCCAGCTGCTGAATTGGCCGTTTTATGAACCAGGAACATCAGGCCGTATGCACCAATAAAGAACACAAAAATGTTCATTTGTTGGATGCCCATTGCTACGGAGGCACCAGCGGTGACCGCGGAGAATAGCAATGTCATGGCCAATAGCGCATAAGTGTTACGCAGAACTTTGTTAGCGCTAACACTACTTACTTCGCTGCGCGTTTGCGCTCTCGCCGTGTTCGAATCGTTAAAAGCCATTTATCTATGCTCCCTAATAGTAATACTAACAACGGACAAGGATGCCGTTACCAAGTTCCAGACGCAAGTATTTGTCTTCCACGCAAACAACTGCTTTTAAAGGTACTCACTCCTCCAGCGTTGACTATGCTTAACATTCCACACCACTTTGGACATAGAAATGCGCTATAAAATTCCCCTGACCGTCGTCACATTTGGCGTTATTACCTTCGCCTCTCCCGCTTACAGCTTCACTGCTGGCGGTGAAGACATTCGTTACGAAGTCGATGGTGAAGCCTACGAAGGCTACTTTATATCTGCTGGTGACAATACAAAAGGCAGCGTGCTAATCATTCACGACTGGGATGGCATCGATGACTACGAACGTCAACGTGCTGATATGTTAGCGGCCGAGGGCTATGATGCGTTTGCCATTGACTTATTTGGCGCAGGCAACCGGCCTCAGGCAACAGAAGACAAACAAGCGGCAACACGCGCACTTTACGAAGATCGTGAACAAATGCGGCATTTGACTCTAGCGGGATTGGAACAGGCAAGGAAAGAGGGTGCAGCCCAACAAACCGTTATCATGGGCTATTGCTTTGGAGGTGCCGTGGCATTAGAAATTGCGCGCTCAGGAGATGCTGACGATATCGCAGCCTATACCAGCTTTCATGGTGGTTTAGACACGCCTGAAGGCCAGTCTTATGACAGTGATACACCGCCCATTTATATTGCTCATGGTGGTGCTGATACGTCGGTTAGCTTAGATGATGTAACAACGCTAGCAACAGCGTTAGAACAAGCTGGGATCACCTACGAGGTCGGCATCTATTCGGGTGCACCTCACGCATTTAGTGTATTTGGCAGTGACCGTTACCATGAGCGGGCAGACGAACGCTCGTGGGAAACCTTTAAACAGTGGCTGAATGAGATGTTGTAAAATATTTATAACGCAACGTTTTTTGTAATCATGTTATTTAGAACAGTGGTTATAAAACAGCGGCGACGGACAATGTGTTGCCCGTCGCCGCTGTTTTTATGCCGGTGAAACGTTATCGTCTTCTTCCTTATGGGGTAAATGCTGCGTTGTCCCTGCTTGGCGCACGTCCTGGGCGTTATAGAGACGTGCATCGATCACGTTCAACACCGCCAATTGCGCAAATAGCACTGCGAAACAAATAATCAGACCTTTTAACATGGCAGTGTTCCTTAGTGGGCTAACAACATCGTTGTTGGTAGCGAATAATAGTCCTCACTGGAAAGAAAGCAACGGGGCTGGGTAAATAATTTAACGACGCTATCAATCCACAAACTCTTCGGTATCAATATCGGCTTGTTGCGCGTCACTGTAACGAGCGCCAGCAACTTGGTCTGGCATTAGCATGCCATTTAACTTGGTCACTATTGTGGCCTCTAAAGTGACTGTTTCAGCATGCAAATTTTCGCGCATGTGCGTCACCGAGCAGGAACCAGGAATCGGAACAATATGATGGCCCTGGGCGTTTAGCCAAGCTAGCGCCAGCTGAGCGGGGGATATCTCAAGACGGCTAGCAATTGCCTTAACGTCATCCAACAAAGCTATATTATGGGGTAGATTGTCTTTACTAAAGCGAGGCATTCCGGCGCGCATATCCCCCATCGAAAACTGCGTACTTTCTTCCACTGACCCCGTCAAAAAACCACGACCAAGTGGACTGAACGCCACCAAGGCGGCACCAAGCTCCGCGCATACATCCTTCAGGGCAATGTCAGGATTACGTGTCCAGAGTGAGTATTCTGACTGTACTGCGGCAACAGGGTATTCCGCATTGCCTTTTCGAAGTGTTTCTGCCGATATCTCAGATAAACCAACTGCGCCAATTTTACCCTCTTCCACTAGTCGGCCCAGCGCCCCAACACTCTCTTCAATGGCAACACTGCGGTCTAGACGATGTAGGTAGTATATATCTAGATAATCCGTTTTCAGTCGTGACAAACTCTCTTCACACTGGCGACGCAACGTATCAGGGCGACCATCGATGATGCGTTTCCCTGTTTCAACATCCAATGCCATTCCACACTTGCTAGCGAGAAACAGTTGATGCCTTTTTGTTTGCAAAGCGAGCCCCAAC
The DNA here is from genome assembly GCF_002082565.1 of Halomonas sp. GT. Classification (NCBI taxonomy): domain Bacteria; kingdom Pseudomonadati; phylum Pseudomonadota; class Gammaproteobacteria; order Oceanospirillales; family Halomonadaceae; genus Halomonas; species Halomonas sp. GT. The sequence goes on along the minus strand of NZ_CP020562.1, from coordinate 1,914,148 downwards.
AACCGCTCATTTGCTGTTCCACCATAGAGAGTCGCCGTATCAAAATGACGGTATCCCATCTCGAAGGCTCCTTCCAATACCCGAAGCGCTTTTTTTTCTGGCACGTGCTGTCCATAGCCATGGGATAGATTCATGCACCCCAACCCAATACGAGGAGACGAGACACCGTTTAAGCGGTCGAAGAACGCGGACATAGCAACCTCTGAGTGATTGACGTTAATTAGCATAGTAGTGCGTTAGCGTTATCCGACACACCCTGACTGAAAACCTGCGATTGCAGCCAGTCAGGCAATCGGTGCTCAAGATAATAACGCGGCCGCCACGGAGGCCCCTCTATAAAGCCCACATGGCCACCCGAGGCATGAAGCTCCAACGTGACATAACTTGGCAGGGTTTCAGCATTTGGAACGCTCTGAGGATAGATAAAAGGGTCATCTTGGGCATGCACAATGAGCGTTGGAATACGAAGGTGCTCCACAAAGAAAGCACTGCTGCAGCGTTGGTAATAGTCGTCGGCACTTTCAAAGCCATGCAATGGCGCAGTAACGCGGCCATCGAAGTCCCAAAATGTCTTCATACCTTGTAACGTTTCAAGCGCTGCTAAACGCGCCAGCTCTTCCCTTCGCCCTTGGCGTAAAAACGCCTGTTGTTTATGTTCAACATACTGGCGCAGGTCGCGCAGGAAACGAGCCTGATAAATTCTGGAAAAGCCTTTACTTATTCGGTCTGCACAGTGGTCTAGACGAAACGGTACCGATACCGCTACCGCCGCCTTCAACGGAGTATTGCTACCCTCTTCGCCCAAATACTTGAGCAACACATTGCCACCCAATGAGTAACCAATCGCAGCCAACAGTTTATTTGGATAGCGGAACGCAAGTTGATTAACCACATCCGCCAAGTCCTCACTCGTGCCAGAGTGATATCCCCTGGCGCGATGATTTGGCTCACCAGAGCAGCCGCGCCAATTAACAGCCACGCTCTGCCAGCCGCGCGCCGCTAACGCCTGCCGTTGCCCAAGGATATACAGTGAAGAAGAGCTGCCAGTTAGGCCATGAAGCAGCAGTACACAGTGCGCCGACTCACTCTCAGGCCCATACCAATCCACATCAATAAAATCGCCGTCTTGAAGTGTCATCCGCTCTCTTCGACGTTGTAATCGAGGCGATGTCCGCCATAGCGGACTATAGAGCGTTTGCAAATGTCCCCCATGCAACCAGCGTGAAGATCGAAATGGAGGCAGAGGTGAAGACGGAGGTGAAAGCATAGAAGAGAGACGCCAGCAAAAAACAGCTGGATAGCTTAGCAAAATTTATAAGCAGATTTTCTTGTGGCAGAAATGCCCCGTTGGGGCTGGCACCGGCCCGCCTAAAGCAGACGAGCCTTGTATGCGTCGTTCTCTGTGCGTTGCTTAGGTACTTTTTTAAGTGCTTCTTTCACCTATTTTATTCAATAAGCAGTGAAGACGCTTCTAAATAACGTTCACCGTTGCTTGTTACGCGCTCATGATCAAGTGTTTCCGATCCTAGATGTACCTCTTCTAACAAGACAGCCATTGTATCTACTTCTTCACCAACTTTTTGCAGTGCGTTTTCTAACGTGTAAGTGAGCATATGGATCTCGCCCATTTGAGCATCTGTGATCTCATCTTGTGAAAGCAATTCTGCAAGTTTCTGATTCCCTTCATTTAAATTTGTAAATGCTTGTTCCAGGCTATCGGAGGATTTTCCTTCAAAGTGATCAAGACGCTCACTGTCACTAGCAACCAAAGAGCCACTGCTAATTAGGCCCACAAGTAAAAGAGAAGCGGTTCGTTTCATCAAGAGTTCCTTTTAAACGTTAGCGAATTTATCAATCCTTCAGCATTCGCCAGATTGCGCTAGCAAACCTAGCGTCGATAAATTTACCACCAGCAAATCTAAAATAGAAGCAAAAGCTTATGGTAATGATAACAATTAACGATTAAGGAGATGCGACAATACGTCATGTGCCATTGGATACTTTCAACTTACGTCGCACAGTGGTTTCAACTACTATTAATAATTAAAGAAATATAACCATAGCCATTAAGAATATAGCTCCTGCGACAACTACTGATTTTCAATTTTTTCATGTCACACGATCTAGGGAGGTCGCCATGGAATTAGATCCTCTGTTGCTTTCAAGGCTGCAGTTCGCTTTTGTTGTATCGTTTCATGCCATTTTTCCGGTGTTTACTATCGGTCTGGCTTCCTACATCGCGCTACTGCATGGCCTCTTTTACAAAACGGAAAACCCCGCCTGGGATCGCTTGGCGCTTTTCTGGACAAAAGTGTTTGCCGTTGTGTTTGGCATGGGCGTCGTATCAGGCATTGTTATGTCGTTTCAGTTTGGTACTAACTGGAGTAACTTTGCCTACGCGACATCTAACTTCTTAGGACCTGTCCTCAGCTATGAGGTAGTGACGGCCTTTTTCCTTGAAGCTGCTTTTCTGGGCGTGCTGTTATTTGGCCGCAATAAAGTACCTGAAGGTGTGCATTTATTTGCTGCCATAATGGTTGCCGTAGGCACGTTCATATCTTCTTTCTGGATACTTTCTGCTAACAGCTGGATGCAAACCCCGGCAGGTTATGAACTAATCGATGGTCGGTTCCATATTACTTCCTGGATGGAAGCACTCTTTAACCCCTCCTTCTGGTATCGCTTCGTTCACATGGGCATGGCTTCTTTCCTAACCGGCGGATTCGTCGTCGCAGGCGTTAGCGCCTGGTTCTTATTACGTAAGCGCGATGTTGAAGCTAACAAAAAAGCGCTATCTATGTGCTTATGGCTACTACTGATTTTAGCGCCAGCGCAAGCGGTAGTCGGCGATTTTCACGGCCTGAACACCCTGGAACATCAGCCAACAAAAGTAGCCGCTATGGAGGGAAACTGGGAAACGCAAACCAATGTGCCGCTTCTGCTTTTTGCTATACCTGACAAAGAAGCCCAGACCAATCACTTTGAAATTGGCATTCCCAATCTTGCCAGCTTAATTCTGACGCACCATGTAGATGGCGAAGTACCTGGGCTTAACGCAGTACCGATAGAAGAGCAGCCTCCGGTCATCATTGTGTTTTGGGCCTTCCGCGTCATGGTAGGCATTGGCTTGCTGATGATTGCAGTTGCACTGACTGGATTATGTTTGCGTCGTAAAGGGCGTGTTTATGAAAACCCACTTTTCTTAAAAACGCTTACTGTCATGATTGCATCACCCTTCCTTGCGGTACTGGGTGGCTGGATTGTTACCGAATCAGGACGTGCACCTTGGTTAGTGTACGGCGTCATGACCCATGCGGAAGGGTTAACGCCTTCCCTTACCGGCGGTATGGCACTGTTTACCTTGATTGGCTATATCGCTGTTTACAGCGTGGTGTTTTTAACCGGCATTTATTATCTAACGCGTGTTGTGCGCAATGGTATGAAAGAAACACAGGCTGAAGTTGAAGGCGAAGTTGAACGCCCGAAACGCCCCTTATCAGCTGCACACACCCCATTTGATGATGATTTGGAAGGAGCCAACGCATGAGTATTGATCTTTCACTCATCTGGGCTGCCATTATTGGTTTTGGCGTTATTATGTATGTCTTGATGGATGGCTTTGATCTGGGGTTGGGTATTTTGTTTCCCTTTGCCCCTGATGAAGAGTCACGTGATGTGATGATGAACTCTGTTGCCCCCGTGTGGGATGGCAATGAGACTTGGCTGGTGCTGGGCGGAGCGGGCCTGCTTGGCGCCTTTCCTCTGGTTTATTCCGTTTTCTTGCCAGCTCTCTACATCGGTGTTTTCCTAATGCTGGCTGGCTTGATCTTTCGCGGCATCTCGTTCGAGTTTCGCTTCAAGTCTAAGAAAAATCGCCGCTGGTGGAACCGTGCATTTTGTTGGGGCTCGGCCATTGCCACGTTCGCTCAAGGCGCGGTGGTCGGCGCTTACATACAAGGGTTTGCCGTCGAAGACTTTCGCTATGTCGGTGGCGCGCTGGATTGGTTGACTCCCTTTACGATAATCACGGGCCTTGGGCTGATGGCTGGCTACGCACTGCTTGGTTCAACTTGGTTGATTTTAAAATCAGAAGGCCATGTGCAGCAGTGGGCCTATCGGATAACACCAAAATTACTTTTAGCGGTACTGGTGGTATTCGGCATTGTCAGCCTCTGGACACCCATCATAAGCCCTGAAGTAATGGAACGTTGGCTAAACAATATTCACATAATTGGTATCTTCCCGCTTCTCGCTTTGGGCTGCGCAGTCATTCTTTATCGTGCTGTAAAACGCCAGCAGGAAGGTTTACCGTTTGTCGCAACTCTGGGCTTATTTATCTTTACCTACCTAGGCCTAATTGCCAGTAAGTGGCCGGTTATCGTACCGCCCAACTATACAATTTGGGATGCCGCTTCTGCACCGGAATCGCAATTGTTTTTGCTGATCGGCATGCTATTTGTAATTCCTATCGTATTGGCTTACACCGCCTGGACGTACTGGGTATTCCGCGGCAAGGTAAAAGTGGGCGAAGGGTATCATTGAGGCTTCACCACTTAATCTGTTGACTGCTTGTCACAAAAAAAGGGTGCCATCTAGGCACCCCTCTTATATTGCTTTGGAGTTACTCAAGAAATTAATTATATAAACGCGCCACCCCTGGCGGTTAGCTCCTCTGGCTGCTAGCCTAAGGGGTAGTAAAGTAATCTTATATTTATGATATTTCTAAGCAATTTATCTGCAAAAAAAGAGTCACTTCTTTGATTACACTGCTAGTAAATATACAGAGTTTGCACGCATAAAAACTAGAATTAGTGCCTTGCCCTGGGCAAATAGAAACGACTCAAATAAGCAGGTATTGCAGATGCTCTCTCCCGCCCAGCACCAAAATCCTTCAGCCAATATCATTCGCTCGTTGCTGAAACATACTAACGAACTCTCTGTTTATTCAAAGGACATGCCCTACGCCTTAACCGCCGAGGTTATAGAGCTAAATCTGAGCACTGGGCACATGGTGCTGGGAGTCGAATACGCAGGATTAGATATCGCGCGTTATTTTGCTCATGGCAGCGTTAACTTTGACTTAGAGGCACTGAAAGGCGCCCACACCATGGAGCGCGAAACTTACAGCCTCAGCAATGTCACTGCCAAACTACAGAAGTCTGATAGTAATCATTACCGCCTGGAGTGCCAGCTACCAGAGTCCGTGTTTGTCCAAGAAAACAGAGGCGCGGTTCGCATTCCTTTTATCCTCGGTATGCTAGCCCGCGTAGGCCTAGAGGTTTACTCCAACAATCTTCATGTGCTGGGTCGATTACGTAACCTTTCAATCGGCGGGTGTATGGTCGATATCGATTTGGCAGATAGTGTAGCAATCGGTATCAACCAGAACATTCCTGGTGTAACACTCGAATTTCCTAATGGAGAGAGTTTTTTTGCCGAGGGCAGAATCTGCCATATGCGCCCTTTTGGCAATCATGGTTATGCGGCGGTAGGCGTTCAGTTCATCAACCTGTCGACGTCACAAGCCGAAACCCTATTTCAATTCGTTAATGAGTCCGAGAGAGAGGCTGCCTACCGTACCGGATCCAATGATAAGCTGACGTATCACTCTTCCCTTTTCATTCCTGGCCTCAAAGAGAAGAAAATTTTGCAGCGAGAAGCCCAAGAGCGTGAGAAGCAAGGACGCCAGCCGCCGATGGAACGCGGTGTGATGGATGTCGCCCATCAGCTCCAGGTAGCGCTGATGTATATGAAAAATCGCGACTTATTCCCGAGCGAGATTTTATACGATTGCGTTGATACGCTTCGTTATCTTGTCGAACAGGATCGCAAGGCATTTCTGTATGCGCTGGCATACCTGAGGGAAGAACCAGACTGGGTTAGGCATGCCGTTCAGGTCACAGGTCTGCTAGCCGACTTACTACTCTCCCGGGACCCGCACGACCCGCAAGTGCGTGAAGCGATGCTCGGTGCACTGCTACACACTGCCGGCAAACCCCTGTTAGTAAGCGAAGAATTGCCATCATTGAAGGTAAACATGAACCCGGCGCAGAAGTTAATTCTCAGTGGTCATGTAGAAGAACTACTTAACAAACTTCACATGCTAGGGTGGAAGCCAAGTCCCACCTGCCTCGATGTCATTGAAAATGCTAATGAACGACTAGACGGCTCTGGCTATCCCGCAGCGAAGCGCAGCCATCATTTATCGAAGTTAATTCGTTTAATTGCGGTCATTAAAGTGGTCAACAAGCTATTACACTCGCGTAATGGAGAACCAGCGCACTCCCCACTCGATGCGTACCGTATTGTCAGTAATGCAGACACGGCCTACGACAAGACAGTGTTAGTTGAGTACATCCAAGTGTACGGCCTTTACCCTATTGGGTGCCTGGCCAAATACTCGGGCAGCTTTCTGGCCTGGATTATGGATGTCGACGCCAAAGGCATGCCAAATCAGGTTCATATTGTTAAAAATCTGCGTTTTCCTGAGACCAACATCAGTAGCGTGATTTCCCACAGCGACATAGCCCAGATTGGCAAGCTCGAAGGCATCGTCACTCCCGTTGATTATGGGGTAAAGGTACTCAAAATTTAGCGGTATTGAGAAGCAGATAGTTTCCCTCAGCGAAGATTACTCGGTGAACGTCAATATCTGCTCCAACAGAGCACGTTTACGCGGCAGCAAGCTCACTTCTAACCCTAGCGGCCGGAATACGCGGTTCTTAACTTCTAGGGTGACATTATTTTTATCACCTTCCAGGTCCGACAAGGTTCGTCGACTAATGCCCACCAATGCGGCATAACGCGTCTGGTTTAGGCCCAGTACATCACGGCGTAACGCACGCAATAGCTCTCCATCGGTGATTTCCCCCGCATAGAACCGTTTCAACAGAGCCACTAAGGCTTCTTCGCGATCATCAGCATAGCGCTTCATAGCAACCCCCAGCGCTTGAGTCGAGTATTGATAGTGCGCAGGCCTACTGCAGGCATATCAAGGATTCGGGTTGGAACCCCACGAGCAGCCAAACGTTCATCGACACCCTCTAGCTTCAATGCGAGCGCACGGAGCTCCTCCACCACTCGCGCTGGATCGACAACATCTGCCAGGGTGTTGGCAATTCCTCGCCAATCGTACTCTCCGCCAACTTCCAGAGGCGCTCCCCATTGCGTTGTTCGTGTTACCCCCTCGGGGTCAGCCTTCATAGGCGCGAAGTCATACACGGGGGCAAGCCCAATGCCTTCGGGCCGCTTCAACAACGCTGTATTTCGACCATGATTATCAGAGTTGCCGAAAGCGATATTCAACAAATCACGCTTAATCCACTCCAAGGCAAATAGATCGCTATTGAATACGGCGCTTTGTTCTTGCACGCGATGCTGAGAGCCCAGCAAGCGAACCAATTGGCGAATTGTTTCGCCATGATGCAGGAAAGTGCCCGGCGCAGCGCCTACCAAGGAGTAAACCGACTCCAAACCATAGCGCACCCAAGTGCCTTCGAGGTACTGCATGTCGAATCGAGGCAGCCACAGCGACGGATAACGTTCCCCCTCCACCAAACGCATCCGTTCGGTATCTATCGTGGCAACCCCTAACGACGCAAGCTCCTGATAATAATGATATTCAGCGCGCAAGATATCGCAGTCGTCAGTTGAGCGCCTACCGCGTGGAAATTTCACCAGCATGGGTAGGTCAGGTCGGTGGTTTTCATCCTGCCAGGTATCAATCCAAACGTGGTCGTCGTCCGTCAATCTGAGCAGCAATTTTGGCGCCTCACCACCAGCGCCAGTGGCACCACCACTGGCTGCCCCCATCTGTTGGGCATACTCTAAAAAGTCCACCTGACGCTCTACAACGCTTTGCAGCGGAAAACGCCTCTCTTCTAAGGTTTTCTTTACGGAGAGATCAGGCACTGATTCTTTGATACGTAAGTTGCCGACCGGTGCGATAGTGCCACGTGCCAGTAATTCAGCATCCTGTTGCCCGACTGGCAAATCGTGAAGACCTAGGTAATCCACCCAAAAACGTCGGCTAGCCCCAGCTGGCATAATATCTTCTAAGAAACCGAACCAGTGTGGCGATTCATGGGTCAGCATTAACTCGATAGGCAACTGCATACTGCAAGCATGCAGATCATCGTGAAATAGCCACTCAACGGCATAGTCAGTCGCATAGCGCAGCCGAGACTGCCCACGAGTCCCCTGTTCAGGGTTAGGCAACGACAATTCAGCCGCATCATGCCACGCTTGTTCAAAATGAACCTGTATCGTTAATTTCACGAATCACCTATGCCGATAGCCACTAATCTTCATGTGACCAAGTCGCCCATAACAGAAAACATTTATGAGCAGTAAAGTACTCAAAAATTCTTCTGCCGATCATTTATGAGCAGTTTAGCGCACATAATTAACTCAGAGAAGAATTAATGAGCATTATAGTGCACACTTAATTTTCCTCACGAGCGCTACATGGGAACCCAATGTGAATATTACCCACTTAGAGCATGTGTTGGTCGCGCTGCTGATTCAAATGGCCCTGCTTCCTTTTGCAAACGCAAGAGTCACTGGTGCTATCGCAGTAGCCCTATTGCTTGGGCGTGAGATTGCACAACATGAATACAGGCTAGCCGTTCAACGTGGTTGGGAATGGGGGCAAACATTACCAGTGGGCATGTTTGAAGGGGTTTGGCATGGCTGGACGCTTGATTCAGTGTTAGACGTTATTTTCCCTGCCCTGGCATGCTCAGTGGCGGCCATTGCGATCAAGGTCATAAAGCTGAAACGATCAAATCGCGAAAGCAACGCGTCTAGGAACCACAAAGGGCCCTGAAGCATCAGGGCCTTTTTATCATGGGTACTGGGCACACCTAGTTAACTAGCACTTTACCTATTAGGCGAATCATGCAAAATTAATTAACCAACACCTTATATAAAAACGAAAAAAGGAAAGTACTATGCCCCGCAGCCACGTAGGAATAGCAACGGCACTTACATCACTGCTATTCGCCGTTCCGGCCTACTCCGATAACCCACTTCGTCTCGCTGTTGATGTTCCCTTTGAGCCTTTTGAGTATCGTTTGCCCGACGGCACCTTAACAGGCTTTGAAGTGGAGCTGGGTGAAGAAGTATGTCGACGCATCCAGCGTGAGTGCGAATGGGTAGAGCAAGGCTGGGACGGCATCATCCCCGGCTTATTAGCACGAAAATACGACGCCATCATGTCCTCAATGGCAATCACCGATGCACGCCGCGAACAAGTACTGTTCTCAGAACCCTACTACAGCAACCCTAGTGTATGGGTAACTCAGGAAGGCAACGAGGTCAATATTGAGGATCATGACGCCCTTGAGGGCCTATCGGTAGGCGTTCAGCGTGGGACCATCCGTGATGAGTACATTACCGATACCTATGGCGATCTCGTTGACGTACGCCGCTATGCAACGGGTGAAGATCTCGCAGTGGACATTAGAACAGGTCGCTTAGACGCAGCGTTTATGTATTACCCGCTAGCGTTGTCATCGCTTGAAGTTAACGCTGAAGGCAGTGGGATTGTTACCAGCTCGCCGCTAATACGCGAGCCCAAGCACTACTTCGGGCATGGCGTGGCGGCAGCCTTTCACCCTCGTAACGAAGCCCTGGCGGAGCAGTTCAATGAGGCACTGCGAGAGATCAAGCAAGACGGCACCTACGACGAGCTAATGAACAAATACGTCGACTACGATATCAAAATCTAAAACGGCATATCTCGCCAACTTATATCCCCAGGGGTAACACGCTACGATTCCTCCTGGGGTCGCTGGCTTAAGCAGAGATCAACCTGGATCTAATCCTGTGACAGAGCCTCATTAAGAATGGGCACCTGTACTCTACTTAGCCCAGCCAATCTCCACGTCTCAACGGGCTCACTGCCTTCTGGACCCTGGACTGCGCCCCAAGCTACTCGAATCGACGTCGTGTAAACAGCCCCGTCTCCCATCACAATATTCGCGTTAATTAAATACCGGCGCTTCTGCTCCTGCATGACGTCATCATCAAAATCCGACGCTACTTCAATCTCCGCAATACCCGCATCGTTACATGCTTCGTGGAAGACAGAAAATTTCTCTTCATAATAGGGATCCGGTTCAATTTTACGTTGATGCATCCCAAGGTGCCTTTCTATATCGCCATCGCAGATTGCTTGAACAACGACCTCAACCATCCCTGTTGCCGTCTCGCTATACACTTCATTCGACTCACTGGCCTCACTGGCCTCACTGGCCTCACTGGCCTCACTGGCCTCACTGGCCTCACTGGCCTCACTGGCCTCACTGGCCTCACTGGCCAGCGTAGAGGAAACTAGTAGCAGAGAAAGCGCCACAGCGGTCGAAATAGAGAATAAATTGGTTTTTTTAGACATGCTTACTTCCCTTTTTTAGCGCTACTCAACGTGAACGTGAGGTCGAAAACAACGCATCATAATCTCTCACAATCCTTAAGATGACAGTAGCTTAGGAAGCGAAACCTGTCACAAAAAATTACCCAACATCTCACCTAACAAAAAAAGCGCTTGAGAGCGCGTTTATAGAACGGTGTGTGAATAGGCTGCGGGGGATGGCGAGTGAGATCAGGGAAAATTTAGCACTGGCATGATGTAAAGAGCAGCTCTTTTGCGGGCACTACAAGCTGTCGATCTCCACCAAGACGACTTTCACTTGCAAGTTTTTGGAGTAGAAGCTTCAAGCAATCCACATCTAATATTGATCGTATCCTTATGATCAATATATGACTTGCCGGCGGCTATGCCAAGTGCAGCGCAAAATTTCACGCTTTGAAATAGGGGAGGCTATGCCAAATGCGCCGCGGGCTTACAGACTCCCAAACACAATCTGGACACAGTGAAAGACCGGTGCATTTTATAGAAGGCTTACTTGGCAGGAAGCGCAAAGCTTAGAAACGAAAAAAGCCCCTGACGAATCAGGGGCTTTTCGAGATAAGTGGCGGAGGGACAGTCCGTATATTAAATATCCAACAGCATCCAATGCCTTCCATCAAGCCACTGATTTGAAATAAAAAAACAGCCAAAACAGTCCAGCCCCATCCATTCTTATATTACGTAAAACAGAGACTAAGTATGGGCTGGAGTATGGGCTGGAATATGGTACGCTGAAAACCTACTACGGGGATAGCGGCTATGGGAAAACTGACGACTAAAGGCGTTCAAAAGCTGGTCAGGGAATCAAACCCTGGCATGACCAATGATGGGGATGGGCTGTACCTCAAAATTGGTAAAGGTGGCGGCGCAAGCTGGATTTACCGTTTTCGCTGGGATGGCAAGCTGAGAGATATGGGTCTTGGTAGCTATGCAGATACATCTCTATCTGAGGCAAGAGATGTAGCTTCTGAGCAACGTAAGCTCGTTAAGCAGGGTATCGACCCGTTAGCAGCTCGTGAGCAGAGAACTGAAAAAGAAATTGCGCCTGTAACGTTTACGCACTGCGCAGCACGCTATATCCAGTCGCACCGCCGCAGCTGGCGGAATGCTAAACATGCGCGTCAATGGGTAAGCACGCTTAAAACATACGTGCGCCCTGTGATAGGAAACCTCCCTGTAGAGGAAGTCACAACTCAGGACATATTGAAGATTTTAACGCCTATCTGGACGGTCAAAAACGAGACCGCTAAGCGTGTACAAGGACGTATTGAAAACGTATTAGACTTCGCAGCGGCACATGAATATCGCGACCCGGTTAACCCTGCCCGCTGGCGTGGCCATCTCGACAAACTCCTAGCTAAGCCTTCGAGGGTTCAAAAGGTGAATCACCACCCTGCTATGCCTTACGAGCAAGTAGCGGCGTTTATGAACTCAATTCAGCATTACAACAGCATGTCTTCTAAAGCGCTGCAGTTCCTCATATTGACCGCTACTCGCACGTCAGAAGTACTCAATGCTGAGTGGCATGAAATCGACATAGCAAAATCAACTTGGCAGATACCCGCCACACGTATGAAAGCGAATCGTGAGCACAGGGTGCCATTATCTAGTCAAGCAGTAGATCTGCTTCTTACTCTCCCGCGCATGAAAGGTAACAACCATATTTTTCCAGGCATGAAAACTGGCCGCCCACTTTCCAATATGTCTCTTTTACAGTTCATGCGGGGGCTGGGGTACGGACCAAACGGCGAGCAAGGTTACTTTGTACCCCACGGTTTCCGCTCAAGCTTTAGGGATTGGACAGGCGAGGTAACGAGCTACCCTAGGGATGTAGCTGAAATGGCGTTAGCACATGCCATTGAAAACAAAGTGGAAGCCGCCTATCGACGTGGAGATCTGTTTGAAAAGCGTAGAGCAATGATGCAGGAATGGGCGGATTACATCCTTTAAGGAACAACTGTCATATTTAGGCGCTGCTTGGCACAGCGCCTAAAATCCTTCAGAACGAGTAGAATTGTGTTTTACAGCCCATCGCGGGAGAGTCAACACTTGGCAGTGCTGCCGCAGAGCCACGACTTGGAAGCTCCACACGCTTACCATCATCTGTCACAGCAATAATACTTGTGGCTTTACGCATGCGTTCCCAAGCATAAAGGAACCCTTCAGCGTGCGCGCGTGAATTAGTGAAATGTGGAATGGATATTTCATAACCATCCAGTACAAGATTGAACTCACCCTGCCGGTCATTCCCGTAAGCGATACCGTCAATAGTCAGCGTCATGCTCACTGGGTTTTCATCATTACATGCAATGTACAACTCAGCAGAGCCGTCAGAACTTACCGCCATATACTCTGCCGTTCCTTGGCCCCAACCCCTTGCCCAGGTACCAGGCTCACCAAAGTAGGCATTGGCAGTAACAGGCATAGCCGCCAATCCAATCACGCACGAAACTGCCATAGCATTTGCTAATTTCATTGCAAATCCTTTTTTAGCTTTTGAATGCTGCAATGAAACTATCGGCCAGAATTAAATTTTATTTAGTCATATTTTTATTCTGAGCTGTTCTATAGCAGTCAGCCAAGCATCAAAGCGAGGGCAAGCTGCCCTCGCCTCCTGCAAACCATCTTCTAAAGTAACTGGACCATGGAATTTTTTATCATACTGAGGGGCAATCGCTTTAATACGCCGTGAGGGGCAGGTGTCATAACCATCGTTGACTTGTTCAGCCCCGCCACACTGATCTACTATCTGACGGATCTTATCGCCCAGGCCACTAACGCCAATGACACTTTCTGCACGGTCAGGAACTGCGAGCACCAGCGCTTCAAATTCATACTGCTGAACGTATGGCGTAAATCGATGCCGTTTATCGGCTGATATCAAATCGTTGATCGCTGCTTCTAACGCATCAACACTACCCTCTGGCCGTTTATGAAATCCATAGAAATCGTAGAATGTGGTCACATGGTCAAACATCGCAAGAAGCTTGCTAAGCTCTTTTTCAACCCGCTCAAGCGAAACACGCCCATGCATATCAATGGGATACGCAAACACATTGCTATGTGCCAATACCGGTGCCAATACCCGCGTCACAAACTCGCGTTCCGTTGCCCCTTCAACACTAATACCCAATCGAATCATGCTGGCGTACCTCCCAGCAGATTTTTCTCCCAAAGGTCTCCTAAGCGATAGTCATCCAACCATGCTTCTAGCGCACCCGCATCTAAACGCTTAAAGGTTGAGCGATTTTCGTGATGTTCAACGACGACCACATCGTCAGCGCCAAACTCATTAGCCAGCGATACTGACTGCGTAGAGATAATAATTTGAGTTGATTGGCTAACCAGCCTAAGCATGGAACCCAATAGCTGTATGGCATACGGGTGCAAACCTAGCTCAGGTTCATCTAACAATATCAGGGAAGGTAGGCTGGGCTGTAGCAGTAAGGTAGCCATGCAAATAAAGCGCAGCGTACCGTCTGAAAGTGCATGCGCATCAAAATAGGCGTCGCTGCCTTTATGTTTCCAACGCAGCCGAATTTTACTGTCGTTATGCCGTTCAGGTGCCAGTATGAAATCGTGAAAAAACGGCGCGACCCGCTGGATCGTGGACACGATTCGCTTATAGATGTCTGGGTTATGGGTCTGAATGTCATAAAGGAAGGCCGCTAAGTTTTCACCCTGTTCGCGTAAGCGATCATTATCTAACAGCTCTCCCGCCTGCTTCATAGGCGCACTGCTGCTGGTATCATGAAAGTGATATACCTTCCAGTCGGAAATGTGCTTAGCCACATTACCTGCAATAGTCATACCCTGCGGTGCTGGCAAGGCTGATTCGTCAGCACCAGGCTTAGCAAGCGCTTTTTTTTTGTCGCCACCTGAAAAGCCTATGGCGTCAGCAAAAAACTCGCAAAACTCTTCTTTAAAGACTAGCCGCCCATCTTGCGATGGAATCAAGGTTGCCCCATAGCTGTTTGGATCAAAGCGCAAGTACGTTGAAAGCGTAGGAGTCTGTTTTCGGCCAAAATGAAGCAGCGCATCCGCTCCGCCCTGTTCCGCTACATATAGCTGCAAATCTTTTTGAAGCAGCTTATTCATGAAGCGAAAAAAATTGATGAAGTTCGACTTCCCCGCACCATTAGGGCCAATGAGCACGTTCAGTGGCTTGAGCTCTAGCGAGGTAGACTCGATAGAGCGAAAACCATTAATTTCTAGGTGCGTGAGGTAGCCAACTTTAGCCATTCACTGTGTCCTCCAACCCATGTGATGTAAATCATCCACCTGACGCAGGCAGTAAAATCTTTGCAGTGTCGTGATGAGTCCATCACGTTTGAAGCCATTATCATACGCTAGATTCGACCATCAGGCTGCCGACCTGTGAGTAGCTTCAGGATAAGCAGCGCGAACTGCCTGCCGGTTTCTTCGTTCTCCAGTAACGGCATACTGAGCTTTTCATGGTCGTTCATGGCATCTAACACGGCGTCGGTGACGCGCTTGGGAAACAGCCCGTGCATCACTTGGGTTTCATCATGATGATTAATCTGAGCCATAACAGCATCATCACGCTCAATGCGGTCAGCAATGCCATTGGCAAAATGCAGCTTATCGCCATCGCTAATATCTGCGCCATAGAGGTCATTCAGGCGCTCAATGATCTCATTAAGGCGTTGAGTTTCGGGGTCATGGGGTTTACCGGAGCCAACATCTGAAATCGGTTTCAAGCCGTAATCGCCGCTCTCCTCTTCAAGCGAGAGGCGCTGTTCAGCGCGTTTGGTCAGCCGATAGCTGTCCAGCTCAAGTTCGCTGACATCAATAGGGTCGCCAATTAATAACCGATCAATACGTAGCAAGGGATGCAGGTGCTTGGCATACACGCACAGCTGTTCTAATTCAGCATCATCGAAGTGGATGATCTGACTGAGAAATTCATAGGTGCGTACAAAGCTCTGTAAGTTTTTGCGGAACAGGTCAAGCTCATCGCGGGTCTTGCCTGCGTCTTCTAACTCCTGCTCCGCACGCATGCGCCCTTTTTCGTCACCCTGCTGTTCCGCCTGCTGGCGAGCATCTTTCCATGTTTGTTGCTGCTCTACGGTGACTTCATAACGCTTTTTGAATCGATCTTGAGCGGGCTGGCAGTGATAACTCAGGCGCGAGGCCGGTGCTTTAGGGTCAAAGAAAGCAGTCGCGAACGCTTCTACCTCCGGCCAGTGATAAATGCCGTTAGCATCCAGTGTGCGTTTAAGGTCATACACCACCTGCGGGTCGGAAACGTCAGCCAAGGTTGCTTTGCGGTAATACGGCGCAAACGCTTCTAAGATTTCTTGTGGTTCATTAAAAAAATCGAGGATAAATGTCTGTTTGCCGGGAAACAGGCGGTTCAGCCGCGAGAGCGTCTGCACGCAGTCTACGCCCTGCAGTTTTTTATCCACGTACATGGCGCATAGCTTGGGCTGGTCAAAGCCGGTCTGGTACTTGTTAGCGGCGATCATAACGTTGAAATCGTCGCTGTCCAGCGCCTTGGCTAAGTCACGCCCACGCACGCCGGGGTTGAGTAGCTTGCTGGTTTCGCTGACTTCTTCAGGAATGATCTCATCTGCCGGTACGCTGCCGGAAAACGCCACCAAGGGATGCACGTCGCTATAGCCTTGAGCTTCCACATACTGGCGCATCGCCAGCTGGTAGCGTACCGCCTCTTGGCGGCTAGCGGTGACCACCATGGCCTTGGCCTGGCCATCTAGCAAATGACGCACATTGGCGCGAAAGTGCTCAACAATGACCTCTACGCGCTGGGCAATGTTGTAAGGATGCAAGCGCACCCACTTAGCTAATGCGCGAGAGGCCTTTTTGGCGTCTACTTCCTGCTCTTCATCTTCTAAATGGGCCAGTTTCCAGGCGGTACTGTAGGTGACGTAATTACGCAGCACATCCAGAATGAAGCCTTCCTCGATAGCTTGGCGCATTGAGTAGAGATGAAATGGCTCAGGCTTGTTGTCCGCACTTGGCGGCAAGCTTGGGTCTGGCACACGGCCAAACAGTTCTAGTGTTTTGGCCTTGGGTGTGGCGGTAAAGGCGTAGTAGCTGATGCGCTCATTCGGGCGACGAGTGGATACGGCTGCATCTAACATTGCTTCTGCACTGATTTCTTCGTCTTCATCAGCGCTCTCTCCTGCGGCGGCTAGCAGCGCCTTGAGCTTGCGCGCAGAATCGCCTGCCTGTGAGGAGTGAGCTTCGTCGGCAATCACTGCATAGCGACCTTCGGCAAGCGTAGGCCGCTTATCAAGGGCATCGAACAGCGCAGGGAACGTTTGAATGGTAACGATGATGATGCGGGTATTGCTCGCCAGCGCCTCCGCCAGCTGTTCAGATTTGCTCTGATTGCCGACATCGCGGGTAATGGGGCAGACCACGCCATGGGCATGTTCAAACTGGTAGATGGTGTTTTGCAGCTGGCTATCTAGCACGGTGCGGTCAGTCACCACAATCACTGAGTTGAAGCGCTTCTGCTGGCCGCTTTCGTCATAGAGGTTGGCGAGCTGGTGGGCCAGCCAGGCAATCGAGTTGGACTTACCTGAACCAGCGCTGTGCTGAACTAGATAGCGCTGGCCGCCATCTTCGGCTTGGGTGGTCTCAATCAGCTGATTAACCACTTCCCATTGGTGGTAGCGCGGGAAAATCAGCGTTTCTTTCGTTTTGCGTCGACCGTGAAAGTCTTCGGTGGTTTTCTGCTCCAAGTGCAAAAAACGCCCGAGAATCTTCAGCCAAGCATCCGGCAAGAGCACACGCTCCCACAAGTAGCTTGTGGCGTAGCCGTTGTCATCTTTTGCTGGCGGATTACCGGCACCGCCGCCTTCGCTGCCCAGGTTAAACGGCAGAAAAAACGTCTCTTTACCCGCCAGCTTGGTGGTCATGGCCACTTCCGCTTGGCTAACCGCAAAGTGCACCAGCGCGCCGCGCTTAAACGCCAGCAGCGGCTCGACCTTGCGAGTAATGGGATCTTTTAGCGGTCGATCGTTGCGGTATTGGCGCTTGGCATTTTCCACCGACTGCTTGAATTCGCTTTTCAGCTCAAGCGTAGCAGTGGGTATGCCGTTAACAAATAGCACCAGATCCAGACGCGGGTTATAGCTTTCGCCGCCCTTGCCCTTCTCTCGGGCATGGGGCGAGTAAGAAACTTCCGGCACCACGCGTAGGCGGTTGGCACGGTAGCGGGAAAGCGCGTCAGGGTTCATGGCGTGGTCAGGTTTAAAGCTACACAGGTCGAACGTCACGCCCGGTACTTTAAAACCATGGCGCAGCACTTCTAGCGTGCCCGCCCGCTCCAGTTCGCGTACCAATTTCTGCACAAACACCGTTTCAGACGATTGCGGGTTAGCCTTGCAGAACTTCTCCCAGCGCTCGGGCCAAGCTTCCTGCACATACCCCAGCAGATCTTCGGTATAAAGTGCTGTGGTACGGTCATAGCCGCTGGCAGTGCCCACTGCCCAACCACCGGTGGCCATGGCGTCGATGATGTCTTGTTGAAATTGGGCTTCCCTGCTATCAGCCATTTCCACTCTCCATGACTATTGCGCGGAAAGAAAGCGAGCAAGTCTGTTGTCAGTATCAAAGTAACCCTGCGCCCCTGTATCAAACAGTGTCCGCTCTCGTTCGGGTTGTTTTAGACAGCGTGCTTTATCTAACAACGCCTGCATAGCACTCGTTTCCATGATTCACCTTATTATTAGAACCTTACAAGTAGCTAGGAACTATCATGCTGATTTTTTTGGTATTTCGCAAATTAATGTGACGCTATTTCTGTCGGTTTCACAGCTGCTAGCGATCGCTCAGGCACAAAGAACGCCAGACGCTTAGGGGATAGATGTTAACCAATTAAATTCTCTTCTAACCTGGAAATAACCCTTTGGCGCAGGCCCGGGTGCGCATTGGGTAGCGCAAGGGCTTCTTCGTACCAGTACTCGTGGGGAGAGCATGGCTCGATGCCTCGCTCGATAACGCCCAGCAGCAGCGCCATGCGGACCGTCTGGCAATTGGGTGGCATGCGGGCAAACTTTTCCAGCGAGGCATACCAATCATCGACATTGCCAGACTCGCCTATCGCTCGACTGGTTTCCACCAAGTTAGCGATATCTTTACCAAACGCATTGGTCAAATGATCGAAGCTGAGTTGCTTCACCTCCAATAGCATTAAAAGCGATACCGCTACTTGTTCAGCCTCTGAATAGCCCACAGCGCGAAGGTTTGCTTGAGCAGTTGAAATGATCGCATCGTGATCGTCTCTCATTGCTAATGGGCCTACCATCTCAAACATGTTGCTCTTGGCTTCTAGTTCGGCCTGGGCATATATCGCATCGTGAAAGGCAACTAAGCAAGCCTGCGGCGTCGACGAGATTAGCTGCTCTTGCACTTTGGCTGGATTCTTCAACTGGTTTCCTCGCTTAATATCACCATTGAATTAATAGCTTAAGTTATATTCGACCTAGCCGATATATTCCAATAGTTGTCAAAAACCACCATGAAGGCGCAAGCACTTGATCAAATCCTCACCTAACAGCCGACGCCAGGCCATTGTAGACGCCTTAGTACGTGCCCATGAAAGCGCCCTGCAGCTATGCGGGACATCGTTGAACCGCATGCCGGAGTATTATATGGCGATGCGCGTGGCCGATTACTTCGCGGATAATTTTCTTGATTTCGGCTATCGGTTGGAACCTCAGGTCAAACGAACCTTCAAGAAAGCTCATCTCTGGCACGAAGAGGCCGAGTCACTGCGTGCTGATCCAGATATTCGTCACAACGGCCGTTTTGACTTAGTGCTTTACAACAACAAGCGAGAACGTCCCGCCCATGTAATCGAATTCAAACGTGGCGCCAAGTTGGATTCTCTCCGCCCAGACATAAAACGCTTAGCTAGAGTGTGCTTTCACGCAGGCCACAAAAGCCTGGAAACAAACTACCTGGTTCTAACCCGTAAATGCCCCAAGGGCGGCTCACGCTTAGAAAAGGCAAAGCAGGTAATACTCGAAGAATTAGATGGCATCGAGGGGGTGAGCTGTAAAATAATTCACAGTGATCCCCTTACACCATTTATCAATCGAGATTACGACACTGTGGCCGATGCCACTTTCCGGATTTGGGTTATCGAAATTAAAGCTTTGTAAATTGCAACTGGCGGCTCAACGAAACGAGCCGCTAGCTATAAATTTTAAGGCTTACCCTTTCCCAGGCCCACAACTTGGGTGAATAATTTCACGCCAAAGCTCGAAGAAACGCTTTTCAAACCATTAGAGCGCTAAGCTCGTCTTGGTTATAAACGCGACCATAGCGGCTAATGAGCCCTTTAGGCCCAAGCATCGTGAGACTAACTATCGGGGTAGCAGTTTTAGCAAAGTTATCCGCTAATGCTATCTCTTGCTGTGTCGAGGTAAGCAAGCCAATCCGCTCGGGCGTGTAATGCTCACCTAGCTCCATCAATACGAATTGCGTCCAACCCGGTGTGAGACGAACGCTGCGGCCGCGCTTATTTTCATGGGTAATTGCTTTAATCTGGGTTCGCTGATCACCTTCTATAAGATCGAAACCAGGGTTTGAGCTACCCGTCATCATGACGGGTTCTTGGCCGAGTGCTTCTAAAAAGCGTAGGCCGATAAACTCACCGATACGGCCAATGATGTTGTCATTTCCACCAATACGACCCGGCACCTCACGCCCTAGCTTTAGAATGGCCTGACGCGCCAGGAGATAATCGTCAATTGCTTGTTGGATATCAGCATCACGATGTTGCTGTGGCGGAGTCATGTTAGCCCTCCTTGGACATTGAGGCAGCAGCACTTACTTGCTGATCTTGCCAAGCCCCATATGTCTGGCCAGTGCCTTCCAATTTCCAATGTATTCGGCCATTGGCACTTCGACCTGACACCACTGCAGCAGCGGCACTCGGGCTAGTAAAGGCGTAATCGCTGGCGAAACGTCTCACCTTGTTCTCGTCCTCAACCAGCACTCCTTCATCACATAGCTGCTGATAGAGGCTTTGGTAACCACCATCAACACCTGTCCATGTACCTCTCGCGATAGAACCTTCCAGCACGTAAAACTCACCGTCCAGTTCTTGCCCGTAGGCTTTAATACCGTAACGAGGTACTTCTGCTACAAACTTTGGAGAGGCAGCTGGCGACGGTTTTAATATCGACGGTGGGTGAGATGGCATAGGCCGACCTCGCAAAAAATCCAGCCCAAGTACCGGCAGTACGGTACGGATCTGCTCGACAAAAAACGCCATATCAGCACGGTCGGATTCTGGCAGGTTGATGTATTCGTGCGCGGTGCCATTGACCAGCTTGCAGCGCCCTAGCTCGCCTGCTGACTGGATCAGCAGGCTTTCCAGATATTTGACGTGGGCTTTGGTGAGGTTTTGATCCTTGCTGGTCACTAAACAGACTTTCTCCCAGAAGTCCTTACCGCCTTTATCTTCTGGCCGGTTATGCTGTTTTAGTCGTGTTCTTACATCATCACTTTCGCCGATATACACCTGTGGGCGTGGGCTGCCTTCCAGGTCAGGCCCCACCAGAAAATAGATACCGGTGCGGCCGCACTCGGGCCGCTGCACTAGCTCTGTCAGCTTGGTGCGTGGGCCGGTGAGCACGTGTCCGGTCCAGTTCATAATCTCAGCGGTAAGCAAGCCGTTGGGCGTGCCATCCACTAGAAATAGCCGGATGCTTCGTCCCTGTGTCATTAATCACATACCTGTCAAAAAGAAATATATTCATAAGCAGTTGATTTAAATGAGCCATAACCCATTTTTGCTTATAAAAGGGCACTGCTTATCAAATACCCGTCAAATAAAAAAAGCAGAGCGATACCAATACATGACGATTACCGCGATGATCAACTAATGAGTGATCAATGTTGCGTCTTGGCCTGCTGATTATCGTCGTGGGTTGTGATGTCAGGATTGGACGGTGCGTCTTCACCGATTAAAACAGGCTTGCCATCCTGCCAAAACACCGCGTATTGCCCCAGGCGGCGTTTGCGCTCTAAGGTTTCAGCCACGGCGGTGCGAAGGCTATTGAGCATTTCTTGAGTATCAGGTGGAAGTTGGGTCATACAACCTCCATCCGAGAGGCCTCACCAGTCAACACCGAATCCTCTGGTGGCTGCCAACCACGCACATCAATCTTGCCGGTAACGGCGGCGGAGACAAGGGCAGAACGGCGTTGCTCTGAGGTTGCTATTAGTCTATTAGACTCATTAATCAAGCCATCTATTTTACGTATGTCTTCGGCTACCTTTTGAATTATATTGTTTTGTTCATCGAGCGGCGGCACGGTAGTCTTGAAATCAGCAATGATATCGCAGTTGAGTGCAGCTTGATTGCCTCCTCTCCCATCCTCTCTAAGTACCAGATAGCTGGCTTGGAGAACCAAGTGAAGATATTCAGATGACAGTCGACCGTGAGTAACAATGGCAGCCAGATTCTGATTAATAGTAGTTTCAATTTTAGTAATTGCAGATAACCCCCGAGTCTTTCCTTGCCCAATCATTCCTACAATTAGTGTGTTCACGGGTAGTAACTCAAGCGAACATTCACGAAGTGCTAGTTTCGAGATATATTCTGTAGGTTTTGTAACGCTATATTGGTTCACAGCCCCCGAAGACAGCCAAGCAATATTCCCTTCATGCCAGTATTCTCGCTTAGCCTTACTAGGCGTAGTTCCATTGCTTACTGTTGCGTAGTAAGCAATTCTGCCAACACCCCAATGCTCAGGCACTTCACCAAGCCACTCCACCCCGGAGTCTTTCATCGGCACATCGGGGTCGAGCCCTTTGGTGACAGCATGGGAAATCACCGCTTGGCGCTTTTCCTTGAGCAATGCGATCAGGCGCTGCTGCTCTTCCACCAGGGCATCGATGCGAGCGGTTTCGTGGTCGAGGAAAATAGCAATTAAATTCTGCTCATCTAAAGGGGGGAAGCAAACCCTCAGCTTAGGAATATCTTTCATCCCTATGTTGAGCTGAGTATTTGAATTTGACTTTTGAGAGATTTGATATTGTGACTCTTCAGCCTTAAGAGCGTACTCGCAAAATTCAGGCAACGCTTTTAATTGATCAATTCTGATCAAAGCAAGTGGTGACCATATACTAAATTCCACATCAGTCTTAACGCGAGCAATCTTGCCTACAGAGGCCGCTTTCCCCATCAAAATATCATCTATTCTAGGGGAAGCCTTTTTCGAGAACTCTTTATGATCCTCTGTAGATATATACCTACAGCTATCAAAAAACAATTCACCATCTTGTATACCATCCACAGACAGGAATGGGACACCCTCGTCCACAAACACTGGGGTGGAATGAGGGCCATCCGTAACAGGACATTTTAGCACTCGCGACAAAGCAGAAATTGCCCAATGAACCGGCACCTCTCTCAGCCAATCGACGCCGGAGTCTTTGTATTCGGAATAAGCTGGATAACTCATGCCGACAGCTCCTCGATCATCTGCTTGATCTTGTCAGTGCAGGCTTTTAGGTCAGCGTCTATCTCTTCCAACGGGCGCGGGGGCGTGAACTGGTAGAAATGGCGGTTAAACGGGATCTCAAAGCCAACAATGCCGATGCGGCCGTCCAGTTCGTCGCGTTTGTTTTCATCGATCCAGGCATCGGGTACGTGGGGTTTTACTTCCCGATCAAAGTAGTCATATACCGATTCACCATAGGGCACGTTTTCGTTATCGCGCAGGCTGGTGTCTGGCTCGGGGTTGCCTTGCTTGTCCAGGCAGATATCGGCCTCCGGATCGCGCTCAGAAAGCGCATTAAGAATGGCCTTCTGCACTGGTGCGCCGATTTTCAGCCCTTCGGCCTTGAGGGCACCCTTCAGCGCCTTGGTGAATGCATCGCGGTTAGTGTAGCGATGCTCACCTAATTGCTTGCAGGCAGCTTTGAGCGCGGCTTGCTCGGCGTCATCCAGCTTTTGAATGGCTTTTTCGTCATCGAGTTTAGCCAGGCGTTCTGCGCTGGCCTCGAAGTTCAGGCGCAGTGGCCGCTCGACGGTAATCCGCCGATAGCCAAAGGCTTCTACTGGGAAGAGCTTGCTTTCGTCGTTTTCCTCATAAGCGCCATACAAGCGGACGATATCGTCAATATCGCGGTCGGTAATGTACTGGCGTTTGCTGCCTAGCGACTTGCGCATCTTGCTGGCCCGGCCGGTGGCGTTAATCAGCTGTACTTTGCCTTTACGCTCGGCGGGCTTGTTGTTGGAAAGCACCCATATATAGGTAGCAATGCCGGTGTTGTAGAACATATCCGTGGGCAGGCCAACGATGGCTTCCACCATGTCATGTTGTAGCAGGTAGCGGCGGATCTCGGATTCCCCACTGCCTGCCCCACCGGTAAACAGCGGCGAGCCGTTGAGGATGATCCCTATGCGCGAGCCGCCGTCCTGCCGGGAGCGCATTTTGGCT
Organism: Halomonas sp. GT; assembly: GCF_002082565.1. Lineage (NCBI taxonomy): Bacteria > Pseudomonadati > Pseudomonadota > Gammaproteobacteria > Oceanospirillales > Halomonadaceae > Halomonas > Halomonas sp. GT. Next base: position 1,890,283 of record NZ_CP020562.1, on the reverse strand, counting down.
ACCAGATGCATCAAAAACAGCAGTGAACCATCGGAGACACGCGGTAGGCCAGGTCCAAAGCGGCCATCGTAGCCACGGTGCTTGTGCTCGTCGGTGACCTGCTTCTGCACCTTCTTCCACTCCACGCCAAACGGCGGGTTAGAGAGCATGTAGTCAAAGTGCTCACCTGCTAGCTGGTCATCCGAGAGCGTGTTGCCGAGCTTGATCTGCTCGACTTCCTGTCCCTTGACCAGCATATCGCCCTTGCAGATGGCGTAAGACTCGGGGTTGAGCTCCTGCCCGTGCAACGAGACGGTGACATTCTCGCTGACCTGCTGAATATACTCGTCGCTTTCAGAAAGAAAGCCGCCAGTGCCCGCCGTTGGGTCATACACAGTGACGATGCTATTAGGCTTGAGTTTGGATTCCTGCCCAGTGAGCACTAGCGAGGTAGTCAGGTGAACGATATCGCGAGGCGTAAAGTGCTCACCAGCGGTTTCATTGGAGCTTTCGGCAAACTTGCGAATCAGTTCTTCAAAGATGCCACCCATGCCATGGTTGCTAACCCGCGCTGGGCTTAGATCAATCGCCGCGAACTGCTGCACCACCTTATAGAGCAGGTTATTGGCGCTGAGCTGCTGAACAAAACTTTCAAACTCAAAGTGCTCGAAAATCTCCCGCGCGCTCTGGCTGAACGACTGCACGTAGCTCATCAGGTCGTCGCTAGTCTGGGTGTCAGACAGGCTGATCAGGCTAAAGGGTGACGCATTGAAAAACGGCTGGTTGGCTGCGCGAAGCAACAGCTTCTCACGCACTGCCTCAGGCTTGTTCTGATGGTCTTCAGCGGCTTTCAGCACATCGACCTTGGTAGTCTCTAATACGCATTCTAGGCGGCGCAGCAGGGTAAACGGCAGAATGATGCGGCCATACTGGGACTGCTTGAAATCGCCGCGTAATAGGTCAGCGACCGACCAGATAAAAGCAGCAAGCTGAGAGTGACTTTCCGTGTTCACGGAGGCTTCCCCAAATTTAGTGAAAATTAATGGGTACTATCATACACATCTGTGCATCCAATCGAGTACCTTCTATGCTTCACAGCAAAGGCTAGAGTAGCGAACAGAGTCATTTTAAATTCATAGCCCTGAACGTGGCGATAGACCCACTTAATCTTTAAATACAATCACTTGAAAGCACAAAATGGTAAAATAAAAAGTCAAGTTTGACATGCCTGATGGATCTTTCCCCTTTATACCCTCATGTCAGGAATGCTGGGTTGGCTTGATGGATCGGGTGCGCCCGTCATTAGTATCAGGTTTTATGTTAATGATCAGCACCGTGCAATTAAATCCCGTATTGATATTCATATTTTTACATGGCTTGATATGCAAATCTTGCATAATAGAGCAACAAACTAGCCATGACTTACCCACTGAATGCTATACACTTAAGGCCAGAATCATCTAAATACCCTACCCCCGTTATGGTTGTAGATGACCTTTACCATGTAAAGTCGAAGATATCTTTATCTGAGCACATCGAAGACGCGAAGATGGTTTTGAAAAATGCTTATTTTTCAGGTAATTATATCAATAGCGACCTACCTCCTGAAGAAAACCAAGACCCTGCATTTTTAGATGCATACCACACAGCCTTGAAAGCGTTAAAAAGCGGCCAAAGTGGAACATCCTGCGAAGAGCATATAAAAAACACACTTAGTACTGCGTTTCAGAGCCCCTATTTACAAAGCTATTTCTCTCAAGCAATGACCTGGTTGCTGTGTTCTGACTTACTTTTCCAATCAGGACGTGAGCTAAATGCATGGTCTACTCTCATCGAATACAAAAAGTCAGAGTTTAAAATAGAGATAGCTCTATATGAGGAAGACAAACTTTCAGTATCGAATCGTAATAGAGCCTCTGGACAGAATAATCACCAAGAACGGCGATACTTAAAACCTTATTTTTTCGAGCTTTTAGCATCTCAAGTACCTGTCAATGGTTGGAAAGCTATGAAAACTGCGGCAAGCAAACTAGCGCCGCTCATATTTGAGCGGCACATGAACAGTGGAATTGATGCAGATCCGGATACAACAGTCACTGATGTTGAAACTTGGCTAACTACCTGGTTAAAAAATGATGAGCAATGTAGAAAACAATATTTTACTCACCGCCGTAAGTAGCCTTTACCAAACATCTAAACCATTTATGCATGACGCTGCATAAGCCATTGATTAATATCACTTTCAAACCATCCCACTGCCGATTTTCCTAGTTTGAAAGGCCGCGGGAATGTCTTATCGTAGCGAGGTGATTTGGGATTCATTTTTTCGTACACAGAAGAACGGCTGATGCCAATTTTCTTTACTAATTGCTTCATACGTAGAACAGTGATGGGTGGTTCGATATTACTCATGGTCGAGCTCCTTGTGAGTTGATGTCGACAGTGTAGGTCCGCTCAACACCACCAGTCTCGCAATGGAAATAATTAGCTTTTTGGAAAAATAAGACAACAAAAACAGCTATGTAAAAAAATACTAGGGCTTTAGCTGCGAAATTTTTTATAAAAATAATCTCTTTGCATCTTTGTGATTTTCCTCCAAAACGAAATCAATTGGGCGCAAGCGCCTATCTTGCCGTGGTTCGTCGAAACCGCCATGCTGCGCATCCGAGTCGACCAGCTTTGCGACATCGATACCAAACCAGCCGTCTCTGAAGCGGGGATATAATGTGCCGTTAGGTTTTTTGAAAACGTACAATGATAAAGAGTAGAAGCATGAAGCGCCTACATCATCAGCACTGATTGAGGCGTATCTTGAACGGGGGGGATGACTTTGGGGAAAGATCAATAGATGGTTCGATTTCATTCAAAGCGTAGATAATGCACAACATCGAACCATCTTTAGAAACAGCTTAATATCAGCATTTAGGCTATAAAGATGTATCTATCCTAGTTACAGGATACCTACCTGTATCGCCTGTACTGAAATACTGTGATTCGTAACTCGGTAGCTCTTCAATATGATAATCAATACCGTTTTTTAAGACGCAGGGGACATTATAAAATCTTACCTCGGAAAAATTTAAATTAGTGTGACTAGTCCATATTACATGTCCCAGCTTTATAAGCAGCTGTAAACCTTGGTCAAGTTTTTTACGGTTGCGGGATTTGCCACGGCCATTTTGAAGAAACAATGTCTTGTTAAAGTTAAAAACATCTTCTCCAACCGGATAACCCAGGCGCCGGATTTCTCTAATAAGTTCATTAGTTATGGTAACAATTTCAGGCTCGCCTGCTAAATATTTAAGGTATTGGTTAGAATGACATTTACAAAGCCGATAAGCATATTCAAGGACATGACTTTCAATGTCTCCTTCATACCCCTCGAACGTGTGAAGAATAGCGGCAACACGGGTGACGTTATCAATCAGCTTTGAAGCATGATCCCGTGCATGGTAATACTTACCATGCTCTGCCATATCTTGCTCAATGCTTAGTTGAATTTGTTGCCAAAGTGTTTTGGCTGATGAGCTAAACCTTAAAACCTTCCGTTGTCGGCTTTTACTGTCCAATATAGCAAACGCCTCAGTAAGCAAATTTGTTACTCTATCGCTAAACTCCTTGCTTTTTTTGGCATCAACAGAAGACCCACCTTTCCGATTCCCTATGAATGATACAGGCTTGATTACGATCAGACGCGATAGAAAGCCATTGTCTCTGGCTTCACTACCCCGCTTTTCTAAAAATCGATCAATTACTTTCGGCTGCGCCATCAAAGCCAGACTTAATCGTGGATTTTCTAATGTGAAGCTTTCAGAACTACGGCGTGATACATCCAGGGTGGAACCACTCCACATCGAATTAAACATAGGTAAATCTTGAAATGCACGGCCTTCAAAAATGTTGCCTGCTTCGCTAGAAACCAGACAAGCTAACGGAATATTTTCGTACAAACTAAATGCGAGGGCACTTGGTGTTACATTTTCATATATCAGCTGCCGAAGACGCGAAGGTTGAGGTTTTTGATCATCTAACTCGGCTTGTTGCCGCTCAATCTCTTCAATGGATTCACCATTCAAGTAAGTTTGGGTCCGCTTTTTTTCAAGTGCTTTTTCCGCATTTCTCCAGTTTTTAAGATTTCGTTGATATACCTGAATGGATAGCTGCCGCTCCTTTTTTTGTGCTGACTGAAAATCACGAATGGGTTGAAAGAACCAATTTTCTAAAGCTGTTTTTCTTTCGCCACTCTCAGCAATAGTCAGAAGGTTCAACGAAGTAGGAACCACATGTCCATTAGGAAAAGCTACATCAACAACTCCTTGACATGCCATTGCCATTGCACCAAGCGCAGTCGTTCGTGCCATTTCCGGAGCCACCTCGACATGCTGGCTCACCTCGCGGCTCATAGACTCGAATAGTGATTGTTCATCAAAGGCTGGCCATTCTTCTTCACTATTTATATTTGTCTGCATTGTGTTTCTCACTGTGAATAATTATAAAAATTAATAATTTTACATGCTATTTCTGCTAGTAATAGCAAAAATAGCAAGCTTTCATAACATATTTTTTATTTTTATCTGAATTCATGGACATTACCCATGTTTGGTTCTGAGTCTTTTTGATGATGGCCAAGATGTACCCACGCCTGGGCGGAATGCTCTGAAGAAAATCATTAGAACGATTTTTAAGGTGTATTGCCGAATCAGATTAATCAGGGAGAGCGAATGATAATTAATTGCTCAGCTAACGATATAGGCGCACTTAGGTACTAAGTACAGCAAAGTAATCGAGCGTTCGAAGCACGCTTCGAACGCTCGATTTTAGTCGAGTTGGGATATTGCGACTTATGACTAATGACGGATTACGTGGCTACCGTCTGCTTCCCTCAAAACAATGGATACTTTGTCCGATCGGCTTCGAATATTCTTTACACATGTAGCTAGCCCCACGAAATACTTCCTCAAAAGTAGCTTGGTCATTTCTTTGATAATGCCAAGTGTACGTTTGATGAGTCATGTCATCGGTGGCTATATGTACTAACCCTTCCATATTTTCTAGTGGCCAGCCTATCGCGACTGACCAAGCCCGGACAATTCGGTGGTAAAGGTTGTCACGCTCAAAGCTTCCACCAGTTGAATGAGTATAATTTCCCAGGCTTCTATACGCATCCCCGCTTAACAGCAGTAGTACGTGGTAGTGATGGTGGATGCTGGTCACTTGCTCGCGACACCATACGTAGCGCATTTTGTGAGGATATTTGGTTCCTGCGACATCTAGTTCCCACTGCAAATGATTTATAAAGTTGCGAATATAGGAATTGTCATTGCCTGTATTGCTAATATAATTCCGTGCAGGAAAGCGCGGGTCGATGCGTACGGCGAATATTCGTGGACATTCTCGGCGGGCATTCTCCATTACGCGAAGCAAGGTTGCTAGGTAGTTTTCAATTAAAGGGCCTTTCTCAATATTTACCCTCATGTTTTGGTAATACATATCCCACCAGAGCTTAAGGGCTGGGTTACATTGATGACGTTTACGTGGGTGTTGTCCTACGTACTGTATAGTGGTGTTCATTATCAAACTCCTAAAACTCACGCACGGGAATAGACACAGCGTTGATGCCGTGCCATGCCTGTAGCAAAAATGTGATCATGGGATTAATAGAAAACGCTGAAATGTTAACGCATTAGTAAACGCGGTTATCATCGGCGTAACAGGAAATGCCTTAGCAGATATTTGTGAACATCATGCGAGCGCTGTCACACTGTCTTCTTATCGCTTTAGCATTTAGGACTATTCGTTAGGCGTGCCTTTAACACGCCTTGCTTATCGTTACATGACACTTGACTGCTTTGTCATGAAGAGATGCGCTGGTTTTATTAGGGCTTAACGGCTATCTTCTTGAGGAAAGGGCGTCGGCTTAAAGGCCCCTTCATGGATACTATTCCTAATCCCTCAAAGGAGCATAATACTATTACCGTCATTTAAAGCGGATCGATGGTTTAGTATTTAGAAGACTAAACCCGCATGGTAAGCGGGTTTCTGCCGACCATGACAACTTTATTCATCTTTCCTTTCAATAAAAATAATTCCATTTTTTCAATAAGATAACTAGAAGCCTTTTGGGCTCGGCATCTGCTCAGATAATGATACCAGTCAGTATTTTCTTTCTAAAATGGCACTTCCCCTAGCATGACCAGCACCATACAAGCGTGTTAGGCCTACTTAACGACCAACAGCTCGTTCCACTTGGTAGTGTAACGAGGCGTTCTCCGCTCACTGCGCAGCGCCCAGGCATTTCCTTTACGGGGCAGGCCCAACTGTACCGTTCCCTTACCCAGCTCACGGTTGAGCTTGTCCATCGTCGTCATCAGGCGTTCGCTGCGCTTAGCCGCTTCGTCAGTTTGCGGGGTTTCAAGGGTGAGCTGTCGGTTAGCTTTGGGGGATAGATCAAGCAGCATTAGGCCGGCTTTGTGATAGGCGTATCCTTTTCGCCAGAGACGGCGTAGCCCTTGCACTGCGGCGGCAATAATCTCCCGACTGTCGTCAGTTGGTCGCTCCAGGGATATCACCACGCGTTGGCGATATTGGGGTAAATCTTTACGAAACGGGTTGGTGCGGATAAACACCATAATGGCGCTGGTGACGCTTCGCTGTTTGCGAAGCTTTTCACCCGCCCTGGCGGCATGATGCCGTAGCGCCTCCCTTAGCTGACGGGGATCGTTGGTAAGTCGCCCAAACGAACGAGAAACCATGATCTGTTGTCTGGGCTGGCTCATGTCATCTAGCTGAATGGAAGGTTGCCCCCGCAACTCCCAGACGATGCGCTCCTGCATCACACTAAAGCGCTGCCTAATACGCTTAGGGTCTGCTTCGCGCAGATCCCAGGCAGACTCAATACCCATCACCCTTAAACGTTCACCGGTACGGCGTGCCACGCCCCACAGCTCGGTCACCGGCAACTGCTTAAGCAGTGCCTTGGTCGTTTCACTATCAGCGGTCAGCTTACACACCCCGTGCTGTTTGTAGGCGGGATGTTTTTTAGCCGCTTGGTTCGCCACTTTGGCCAATACGCGGGTAGGTGCAAACCCCACGCATACGGGAATGCCTGTCCACTGTCGAACGGTATCGCGCATGGCTTGGCCCCGTGCCTCCAGGGTCTTATGTTCGAAGCCTTGAAACCCTACAAAGCTTTCATCAATGGAGTAAATCTCAACATGGGGTGAAAACTCGCCTAGCACTTCGGTGACCCGCTGGGACATATCGCCATACAGGGCGTAATTACTGGAGAGCAACACCGCTTGGCGACGAATATGCGATGCAAGCAGATGCATGGCCGTCCCCATCTCCACACCTAGGGCTTTGAGTTCGTTACTGCGAGCCACTACGCAACCATCGTTATTGGATAGTACCCCAACAGGACGACCTTCCAGTGACGGATTGAAGACCCTCTCGCAGGAGACGTAGAAGTTGTTGCAGTCCACTAAGGCGATCATTGCAACGCCGCTCCTGGGAAGCTGTGAAGCACATGAGTTACTACGCCCCAGACGTGGGACTCACGTCCATCTAAAGGAATGGGAGGATAAGCGGGATTACTGGCCCGGAGATAGGTCCGCTGCCCTACCCGCTCAAGGCGCTTTACCGTGAGCTCGCCATCAACACAAATCACTATAATTCGCCCTGGTAAGGCTTCGAGGCTGCGATCCACCACCAGCAAATCCCCATGGTGAATCCCATCGCCGATCATGGAGTCTCCTTCTGAGCGCACGAAATACGTTGCAGCAGGCCGTTTCACCACATAACGATGAAGATCAAGATCGGTATCCAAATGGTCATCTGCGGGCGAGGGAAAGCCAGCGCGCACGGCACAGGAATAGAGTGGTAAGGGCTGCGAAAACGTCAAAACGTCTGCTTGTCCCAGTAATGTAACAGGTAAAGTCATGGGCACCTCCATCATTAACTGTATATAAAAACAGTATCCGTAAAGTGCTTACTTAACGCAATACCTCATCGACGTATCCCAACCAATTTCAGATCTATATCACTCCTATGCATCCACCACCCTGGAACCTTTTTCCACTGCATAGGAGCGCTGTTTATGCCCCCATCCTGCACACGCTGTGCGTCACTGAGTACGTTGAACCTTGAGACTGCCCATCGCATTGGCGTCTTGGGTAGCACCCTGTTAGGGAGTGCCATCGGTGCCTGGCGTGCGACAGCCATGACTGGTCCACTTGCGGTTGCTGTCACTCGCTTTCCCCTTGCAAAGCTGCCTGCTGCATTGATGGGTGCGGTTGCCGGTGGCCAAACCGGCTCCCGTATCGCCCACTCGCTGCTTGAACAGTGGCTGCCCTTGGGTAACGGCACCCCATGGCTATGCCTGTCGTGCGGTCAAGCGTTTCGCTATCCCTATCCTCCCTTAGCGTCTGCCTACTAAACCTCGTCTTTTACCTTCGCCTACGGGCGGCTCCCTTACTTAAACACTTATTTGCGCTGGCGATTCGTCAGCGTTTTTTTATATCTGGAGAATGACTCATGGCACATCTAGTTGAACAAATGGCTTACGTTGGCGATACCCCTTGGCATGGCCTGGGGCAGCAGCTTTCACGTCATCAACCGTTGGAAATCTGGCAGCAACAGGCCGGTATGAATTGGCATATTGAAGAAGCGCCAGTGCGGTTTATTGCCGAGGGTGCCAGCCACTTGGGTAGCATCCACTCGTTCCCAGAACAGAAGGTGCTCTATCGCTCGGATACCAAGGCTCCCCTTTCCGTAGTATCTCAGCGTTATAAGGTGGTGCAGCCTGAGGAGATTCTGGAGTTTTACCGCGACCTAACGGAATACGCCGGTTATGAGCTGGAGACAGCGGGCGTGCTTAAAGGTGGGCGTAAATTCTGGGCGTTGGCCCGTAGCGGCTTAAGCACCTCGCTGAAAGGCCAGGATGAGGTGAACGACTACTTGCTGTTGGCGACGTCGTGCGATGGCACCCTAGCCACTATGGCGACCCCCACCACGGTGCGGGTAGTGTGCAATAACACGCTACAAATTGTCGTGGATGGTACGTCGCAGGCGGTGAAGGTGCCCCACCGTTCGGAGTTCGACCCCCGTGCAGTGAAACGCCAACTGGGTATTTCTGTTTCTCAGTGGAACGACTTCATGTATCGCATGAAGGCGTTAGCGGAACGCAAGGTCGACCACGGCGAGGCACAGCAGTATTTTCAGTCGGTACTCTGCGGTATTGATAAGGCGATAGACGATCCTTCCAAACTGCCCAACTATCGGGCGCTTAACAAGGTACAGAAGCTCTACCACGGCGAAGGCCGCGGTTCTCATCTCGACACTGCCAAAGATACTGCGTGGGGCTTGCTCAATGCTATTACCGAGTACGTGGATCACGACAAGCGTGCGCGCAGTAACGATACTCGATTGGATTCAGCGTGGTTTGGTCAAGGGGCTCAGTTAAAGCAGGAGGCATTGCAAACGGCCCTTGCCCTGGTGAGCTGACATGCTGTTTCTCATCATCTTACTGCTAATTCTTTTGGTTTTTATCTTACCCCTTATTGGATAGCGCGATCAGCCCAGCCATCTACACGGCTGGGCTTTTTGCATTTTACGTGGAGCACACCATGGCCAATCTTAGCCTTGATTTAGATATCGCATTAACCCAACTAACGGAACGACTGCTTACCCAAGACCAAACCTATGCCAAGACCTACGTCATGGCAAAGGGGCAGCTCTATCGCACCGAGCTGCGCTTATGCCCCGTTTCACCTAGTGAGCTTCCTGCCGATCTTTAATCCCTATTGAAGGTACTTCGTCATGGCAACTAAAACTAATGTGGTAAATCACGACTTATCTGCACCCTCTTTACAAGCTGTTCCTACGGTGCCTGCCCCTCACCTTGCAGAAAGCACGGCCATCATCCAAGTCATTGAGCGCGCTGCGCTCAACCCAGACGTTGATATCGACAAGATGGAGCGCTTATTACAGATGCAGGAACGGGTGATGGATCGCCAGGCCATGATGGCCTATAGCGCGGCCATGGCGGCCATGCAGACCGAGTTACCCAGCATCGAAGAACATGGCCAAGGCAATAACGGTAAGTACGCCACGCTGGAAGATATCGTCGATACCGTGCGGCCCATTATGCAGAAGTACGGCTTTGCAGTGAGCTTCCGTATTCAGACCCAAGAACGGGGCATTCAGGTCACCGGTGTGTTGATGCACAAGGACGGCCACCGTGAAGAGACCAGCATGCTGCTGCCTGCGGACATGAGCGGTAACAAAAACGCGGTACAGGCTTTTGGCTCGTCTACTAGCTATGGCAAACGTTACGTGCTGAGTGCCCTGCTAAATATCACGACGCGAGGCCAGGACGATAACGGCAACACCTGCACTAGAGTAAAGCTAGTAACACCCTTTCAGGCGGGACAGATCCAGCGGCTGATTAGCCAATGCCCCGCCACGACCCAGGAGTGGTTCAGTGGTAAATACGGTTCCGCCGTTCAGGTGCCTCAGGTTGATTTTGACAAGCTGCGAGCATCCCTCACCAAGCGTGCGGTTAATTAAAACGGCGTATCAATCCTACCTGAGTAAAGGAGGCATCCATGCAGATACTCAACATGGAGCAAGGCTCCCCTGAGTGGCTAGCGGCGCGCTTAGGGCGCGTCACCATGTCGGAGCTAAAAACGCTGCTGGTCAACGGCAAAGGCCCTGGTGGATTTGGTACTGGGGCCTTTTCGTATATGCACCAACTAATCGGCGAGCGGATTACCGGTGAACTGGCAGAGCCGTTTCAAGGCAATGCCCATACCCGACGGGGCCACGAGCTAGAAAGTGTGGCAAGAGAGCTCTACCGCGATGCCACTGGCGAACCAGAGCCACAGGAAGTGGGCATTATCCTCAATCACGAGGTGGGTTACTCACCTGACAGTTTGGTGGGTGATAAAGGCTTGCTGGAAATCAAAACCAAACTGCCCAAGTTCCAAATCGAAGTGCTGTTGAATGGAGAAATACCTGATGAACACATACCCCAATGCCAGGGGGGGCTATGGGTCAGCGAACGGGAGTGGATCGACTTCGTGAGCTACTGGCCCGGCATGCCGTTGTTTATCAAACGTGCCTACCGTGACGACATCATGATTCGCACCATTGCCGAACGGGTCGAGGCCTTTTATGAAGAGATGGAGCGGCGGATCAGTCAAGTGATGGCAGCGTGACACGACCTTCCCATAGTTACACCAATCGATCATTAACGACATAGACGCCGGGGCCATCACCCCGGCATTTTTTATTTTTTGGAGACAACCATGACACACGCCAAACTTAAAGCCGGTGAAGTGGCGGGCACTTACTTAGTCACTTCACCGGTCACGGAAACTGACATAATCACCATGGCCAAGCGTTTCGCACGGCGCAAGCTCGCTAAAGGCCGCAAGATATCCCAGCCTTCGCAAGCGTTTGAGCATCTGCAGCTACTGCTGCAGGACTATGAGCACGAGGTGTTCAGCGTGCTGTTCCTCGACAGCCAACACCGTGTAATTCGATTTGAAGAGCTGTTTCGCGGCACTATCGACGCAGCAAGCGTCTATCCACGGGAAGTGCTGAAAGCAGCACTGGCCTACAACGCCGCTGCTGTCATCCTCGTTCACAACCACCCTAGCGGCGACCCTGAACCTAGCGATGCGGATCGGCGTATTACCGAACGACTGAAGGAAGCTCTTGGCTTGATGGATATACGGGTGATTGATCACGTGGTGGTGGGGAGTGATGGTTGTAGGTCGTTCGCCGAAATGGGGTATTTGTAGAGCCCCAGATTCATATAACGGAGCTGCCGGAAAGGCAGCTCCATCCGTCAAACTGGCTTTATTTTTTCGTTACTTCAGCAAACCGCCAAGAGCGGATGTTAAAGAGTTTTCAGATTAATGATGTTCACAACATCTATTCCACGCCCCCTTCCCTAAAACGCGGAGCGTGGCGGGCTGGGAATGTCAGTTTCCTTCCTTGAATTTTGCTTTACAATTGCCGCTCATGCACATGGTACAGTAGTGCTCTCTATCCTCATGCTGGGTACCCTCAGCGATGATAATGCCGCAGCCGTTGCAGAACAGGGTGCCAATCCCGTCTTCGAATTTCACAATTGCATGTTCGTAGTCCATAAAGTTCTCCGCGAAGACCCCATCCTGCAAGAACGGGTAGTAATAGCTTGTCAGCAAAAGCCGACCTTTATCTGATATTTCCTTCGATGGCGCTATCAGGCGTCAGTTCAATTTCCTCTCGACCATCAGGTTGATACAGATAATAACAACACACCTAAACAGCACAGGCTAAGCAATTCTCTCCCTGGCACCAGATGCATTCAGTGCCATGATTCTCAGATATGCAACTCTGCATCACCAAAGTTGGCTTGGCCGCTATCGGCCGAGGCTGTGTGAAAACCTAAAAATCAGTTGGCGGTGACAATATTCAGTCGTATTGGTACGACTATCGGCCAGCAGTGCGCTTCAGAATGCCTTCATTTACTATTTATGCATCTCAAGCTATTCGAGATAATGGCTAAGAAACACCTGCTAAAGAGCGTTAACAACTTATATATGCTTGGTCGACCAGGATCAGCTGCCCTATGCTCGCATCGCCTGGATAAAACCCTTGGAACCGAGGATATTCATGACGCGTTTCATGTTGTAGGCAAGCACATGAAGGCTCATTTCCGTTCCGACGTTCTTAAGCCCTTTGGTTAAAAAGTGTGTCGCACCCATCCACGCTTTCAACGTGCCAAAGGGATGCTCGACCGTTTGACGACGGGTTCGCATTTTATCCGGCGTCTGGTCCAGACGTGATGTTACCGCCTCCAGTACCTCTTCGTGTTCCCAGCGTCTGATGCGTCGATATATACCTGTGGTGCACTGCGACTTCATTAAGCAACTCGGACAGGCCGAGCTCCAATAGCAATGTAGCGTCTGGCCTTTTTCGACGTTTTTGAAGCGCCAAACCAATCGCTCTCTCGCGGGACAGCGATATTCATTTCGTTCGGGCACATAACGGAACGCTTCTCTGGGAAACATACCTTTGGCCTGGTTCGGCGAGGTTTTGGGCTTGGGAAGATATGTCGTGATACCGGCCTCGTGACACGCAAGAATCTCCTCTCCTGTGAAGTAACCACGATCAGCCACAACGTGAAGATCATCGATGCCGCTAGCATCGCGTGCTTTCTTTGCCATCCTGAAAAGCTGACGCCGGTCACTGCCGACATTGGTGACCTCATGGGCGACAATCAAATGATGCTGGCTATCGACAGCCGTCTGCACGTTGTAGCCCACGATTCCCGTTCCTCGCGCAGTCATGGAGCGAGCGTCAGGGTCTGTCAAAGAGACTTGCTGGTCAGGGGACTCAGTTCTTTGAATTTCAATGGATTGTAGTTGCTGAACTTCTTCTGTTAGGGAAGCGATCTTTTCCTTCAAACCTGTCGTCTGCATTTCTGTGACAGCGGCGGAGCCTTGATCCATTGCGTCGAGCTGGCGTAAGTAACGCTCAATACTTTTATCGATTTCTTCTGCCCGCCGCTTCATCTTAGCCAAGGTGAAGTTACGATCTCGATTGTTGACTGCCTTAAATTTGCTCCCATCAACCGCCATTATCGAATGAGAAAAGAGCCCTAGACGTCGACATATTATGACAAAGTCGCGGCAAGTACCTTGAATCGCTTTGCCGTTGTTTTTGCGGAAATCTGCGATCGTTTTGAAATCCGGCGCTAGGCGTTCCGTTAGCCACATGAGTTCAATATTACGCTGTGTCTCACGTTCCAGTCGGCGGCTAGACTGGATGCGATTGAGGTAACCGTAGAGATAAATTTTTAAAAGAACAGCGGGATGGTAGGCGGGCCGACCCGTCGCATGAGGATCAACGCCATTAAAGCCCAGTTGTTTGAGATCAAGGGCGTCAACAAAAGCCTCAATGGCTCGAACCGGATTATCTTCAGAGACAAAATCATCCAGGAGCTCCGGAAACAAGGTAGCTTGGGATCGGGATTCACCTGCGACGAACCGTTTCATCGTTACCTCCCACACTCTGTCATGGGATAAGTATAGCGACAGCTACGTTTTCACACAGCCTCGGCCAAAAGCAGTCTTTAAAAGTCTTCTAATATACTTCTCTTTCAGCGCTTTATTTAAATTCAGTTAATAATTGGAGGGCTACAAAGCGTTCAAGAGGAGCCTGCATACCCTGGCTAATCGGCACACTCAATACACTTCAGCACTAACGGATCCCAGGTGAGGCGTTTGGCCCCAATCCATTCGCCGCACTCGATACACTCACCGAAGCTCTCACTCTCAATGCGTTGCAGGGCAGCGGCAATCTGCTTTAGCTTTAACTGGCGGCGCTGCTCGCCTGCTTTGGCCATCGCTTGCCCCTGCATTGCATCCATACGCGACAGCCGACCTACCGACGTTTGATCCAACATTACAGTATCGCGTGAGTCTTCACTGCTTGCGCTCTCCTCGCGAAGCGTGGTGTCGAGTGTCATCAGTTTCTCACGGATAACGGCTATATCCACCTCGGGGTGATTCATCTGCGTCTCCAGTTAGCCTACAATCGTTACCCTACTAATTTGTTTGATCGCGTAAGGGACTATTCGATGGGCTATCGCACCCTGCTGCGCGATCACCGCAGCGTACTCAGTATCGCTTTTTTGGCCATGTTTAGCTCAAGCCTTGGGCAGAGTTATTTCATTGGCCTCTTTCAAGCCCCTCTTTCAGACCACCTTGGGCTTAGTGTCAGCCAGTTTGGCACCGCTTATGCTGTGGTTACTCTGATAGCGGGCTTCTGCATGCTGCGCTTTGGGCCATCTGTTGATTGGATAAACCCACGACGTTTCGCAGCAATCATATTATTACTGCTATTAACCGGCGTTGTGCTGCTTACCTTATCGCCCTGGTGGTGGTTAGGGATAGTCGGCCTTGGCATAGTACGGCTATGCGGTCAGGGTATGTTGACCCATTTGGGTAACACGCTTGCCGCCCGAGAGTTTTCCACCATGCGTGGCCGCGCCATTGGGTTGGCAAACTTAGGCATTCCACTGGGTGAAGCGCTGCTACCACCGTTGGTTGCTGCGGCGCTTATCTGGAGCAGTTGGCAAACTTTTTGGTGGCTAATGTGCGGGACTATTGCACTTCCATGGCTGTGGCTGCTAATGAAAGCCCCCTGGCCCAGCGCGCCGAGCGTTAAACCGACGAAACAAACACCCCACGGCCCTCGCCCCTTTCGTGATAAACGCTTCTGGTTGTTATTGCCCCTGTTAATGTCACTGCCTATCACCATGACGGGGCTATTTATTTATCAAGCCCAATTAACCGAAGCCCTCGACAGCTCACTGGCGGTTTATGCACTGGCGCTGACCGGCATGGGGTTCGCCAAACTGCCGGGGACGTTACTAGGCGGTCGATGGATCGATAAATTGGGGCCCGTGAAGCTAGCGCGCCTTTACTTGTTACCCTACGCCATCGCTATGGTGATGGCGTTAACCATCGGTGGGAACATCAGCATTTGGGCACTAATGGTAGGCGGCGGGTTAGCCATGGGCGCTCAGGAGCTTATCGCCTCTGGTCTGCTGATCAAGCTATGGGGCGCTGAGCATCTTGGCAAGGTACGCTCAGCACTTAGCGCATCCATGGTGTTCTCCACCGGCATAGCGCCTGCGGTACTGGGGTTAGCCCTTGGAGTGGGTGCACCCTTTTACTCGCTTTTATTAGGTATGCTGGTGTTCATCGTTGCCGGATGGCTACTGGCACAGCGCGTGCTGCGGGAAGCAGCCAACTGCACGGCGGAGCAGTAAGTAGCAAGCAATGAAAGCAAGTGTTCAGCGCAAAGTTAACACCGGCAGTTGGGCGTTACGCTGCACCGAGGTCGTAGTACTAATCACTAGAAGGTGGCGAATGCGCGAGTGGCCATAGGTGGCCATTACCAGCATAACGATACTGTGCTCCTGCTTATAGGTACGCAGCTTCTCTTCCACTTCGCCCGCGCCTTCGCAGTGCACGTAACGTTTCTAACGCCCAGGTAAGCTGCGAGCGGTGTTCAGCTGTTTCTGCGCCCACAATGACGGCATGACAAGTAGTGCCTTCAAACAAGGGACTTTTAGCTAGCATTTCCACCCCTTTACGGCCGGTTACTAACGTCAAACGCGATCATCACGTTGTGCGGTGCCAGAAACTGGGCGGTCTCAATGACCAAATGCAACACCTAACCTATCAGGTAGGGTAATGCTATGACTAATTGTTATCGCCATGTAAAGCCACCGGTTAGCCACTGTCGCTACCAAATGTGCCTAATTCCCTTAGTGTGGGTAAGGTAATGCTTCGCTACGACGCTCGTCCGATAGGGCACCAGGGTGATAACTGGTATTTAATCTGCTAACATTATCTGCGCGGTTACTGGCTACTAGGCTTCCTTAACGAAGGCTTTTCGCTGTCGATAGAATACATCAGCAGGATCATAAACCATGCCACACCTACTCTCACAGTTGATGACCCCACCCTAGTTTTTTGCCCGACATTTATGCACTCCGCTTGATTGCTTCTCATGAGAAAATATCATGAAAAACGATCAGTTACTTATGGACTAATGCAATAAGTGCTGGCAACGATGACAACCAATCCACCCTAAGCATTGTTTGATTTTCAGACTAAAGCACTTACCTCATGTTGGTAAGTTTTTACTCTTCAAACAAGGCGAATTCATTGCAATACCTACCTCTCCCTCACACTGCGTTCTTTGACGAAACCTCTTCCTCACAGCTATTTGTGGCGACTCTGCTTGAAAATGCAGATATTCATATCAATGGTGACCGTCCCTGGGATATGCGGTTAAATGCCCATGGCGTGATTGAAGATGCCTTAGCACGAGGCAATCTCGGCCTAGGTGAGCGCTATATGGACGGTGATTGGGAAACCGATGACCTCGATAAGTTCTTTTTTAAACTGATGCGTGCCCGTCTTCCCGATCAGGTCAATCACAGCAAATTAGTGTTTCACCACCTAAAAACACGTTTGGTCAACTTACAAACCGCCAAACGTGCGTTTCAGGTCGGCGAGGCACACTACGACCTTGGCAACGATTTTTATGCCGCCATGCTCGACAAGCGCATGACCTACACCTGTGGCTACTGGAAAGATGCCAAAACGCTCGACGAGGCCCAGGAAGCCAAGCTCGATCTGATTTGCCGCAAACTTAAGCTCAAACCCGGCATGCGCGTGCTGGATATCGGCTGTGGCTGGGGAAGCTTTATGGCCTACGCCGCCGAACATTACGGCGTTGAGTGCGTAGGCCTGACGATTTCAAAAGAGCAAGCAGAATACGGCAAGCTGCTAATGCAGAGCGGGTTACCGGTTGAATTCCGGTTAAAAGATTATCGTGATGAAACCGAGCAATTTGACCGCATTGTCAGTATCGGAATGTTCGAGCATGTGGGTCGCAAAAACTATCGCGAGTACATGAAGGTAGCCAATCGCTGTTTAAAAGATGACGGCCTTTTCTTGCTGCACACCATTGGCAAAAATGTACGTAATACCTCTCCAGACCCCTGGATTGATAAGTATATTTTCCCCAACGGTGAATTGCCCGCCTTGAGCCAAGTGACCAACGCTGCGGAGTCACTGTTTGTGGTGGAAGATGTACACAACTTTGGCGCAGATTACGACCGCACGCTAATGGCTTGGTATAAAAACTTTGAAGCGAGCTGGCCTCAGTTCAAAGACCAGTTCAGCGAGCGTTTTTACCGTATGTGGCGCTACTACCTGCTTAGCTGTGCGGGTGCTTTCCGCGCTCGCGACATTCAGCTGTGGCAATTTGTGCTCAGTAAAAAGGGTGTGCTCGGTGGCTACGACCGCGTTAGCTAAGTCGTTTTCGATGCTTGCGTTTGAAAATATTAAGCCACGACTCACTATTCATTAATTGGACTGTTTAATGCATAACACGTTTACCCTCTTTACATCCGAATCCGTCTCAGAAGGCCACCCCGACAAGATCGCCGACCAAATATCTGATGCTGTTTTAGATGCCATCATCGCCCGTGACAAGCAGGCGCGGGTGGCTTGTGAAACCATGGTTAAAACCGGTGTGGCGATTATCGCCGGTGAAATCACCACCTCTGCCTGGGTAGATTTGGAAACGCTAGTTCGCGACGTTATTACCAATATTGGCTATAACTCATCAGACGTTGGTTTTGATGGCGCCACTTGCGGCGTGATGAATCTAATCGGCAAACAGAGCGTTGATATTGCTCAGGGCGTTGATCGCACCAAGCCCGAAGATCAAGGTGCTGGTGACCAAGGCTTAATGTTTGGTTACGCCACGAACGAAACCGAATCGTACATGCCCGCCCCGATTCACTATTCGCACCGCTTAGTCGAGCGTCAGGCAGAACTTCGTCAACACGGTTTACTACCGTGGCTACGCCCCGATGCCAAGAGCCAAGTGACCTTCCGCTATAACGCTGCGGGTATGCCCTGTGGCGTTGATGCTGTCGTGCTATCAACTCAGCACGACCCCAGCATCGACCAGGAAGAGCTTCGCAGCATTATTAAGCACGAAATTATTGAGCAAGTGCTGCCTGATGAATGGCTGGATGAAAACACCCAGTACCACATTAACCCAACGGGTAAATTTGTGATTGGTGGCCCGGTGGGCGATTGCGGCCTAACCGGTCGAAAAATTATCGTTGATACCTATGGCGGTATGGCGCGTCACGGTGGCGGTGCATTCTCCGGAAAAGATCCCTCAAAGGTCGACCGCAGTGCTGCTTACGCGGGTCGCTATGTCGCCAAAAACATTGTTGCCGCTGGTTTAGCCGATAAGTGTGAAATACAAATTTCGTATGCAATCGGTGTCGCTGAACCCACATCTGTGGCCATTGATACCTTTGGCACTGGCACCATCGACGATGCCAAGATTGTGAGCCTTGTTCGGAAGCATTTTGACCTCAGGCCCTTTGCCATTACCACTATGCTCGACTTGCTGCACCCGATGTATCAGCTTACCGCCGCCTACGGTCACTTTGGGCGCGAGCCGTTTGAGCATAGCTACCACTGGATCGATGATAAGGGCGCGGCGCAGGTAGAAACCTTTACCGCTTTCCCCTGGGAAAAAATCGATAAAGCCGAAGCGCTACGTCAAGCAGCAGCGTTGTTAAAATAACTAAACCAGCCTAGGAGCCGTATATGTCAAGCAAGATATATTGCATTGCCAACTTCAAACCTAAGCCCGGAAAAGAGGAAGCCGTATTTGAAGCGCTTCAAAGGCTAGAACCAAATACTCATCGAGAAGATGGCTGCCTAGCATACACGGTGACTCGCCATATTGATCACCCGAATGCCAAAGGGGCGAGTTACCCCATTGTCTTTCACGAAGTATGGGCTAATCGTGATTCGTTCGAAGCGCACTGCAATCGCCAAGAGATAAAACAGTTTTTTGCCCAACACGTGGAAGCTAAGGACGGCGATATCGATCACGCTAATGTCTGTGTATATAGCGACGAACCTTATGACTACGATGCGCCTAGAATCTAAGTCCACACCGCTGTACGGCTTCACCTACAGTTGAAATAGAAAATAATCTCCCTAGACATTAAACATTGGATATCCCACATGACTGAGCAAAAAATGAACGTCGAGAGCTTTAATCTGGATCACACCAAGGTGAAAGCCCCCTATGTACGCCTTGCTGATATCAAAGAGGGCCAGAACGGCGACCGTATTCATAAATACGATTTACGCATTTGCCAACCTAACCAAGCTCACATGGAAATGCCCGCCCTACACTCACTCGAACACTTAATGGCCGAGCTTTCGCGTAATCATACGGATAAGGTCGTGGATATCAGCCCGATGGGGTGCCAAACCGGTTTCTATATCGCGATGATTAACCACGATGACTATGAGGAAGTACTTAAGATACTCGATAAGACACTGGAAGACGTTTTAACGGCTACCGAAGTACCCGCTTGCAACGAAATGCAGTGCGGCTGGGCTGCCAGTCATAGCCTGAAAGGCGCTCAAGCTCTTGCCAGCGATCTGCTTGAAAAACGCGATGAATGGACACAAGTCTTTGCTTAAAACGATTCTATCCTGAACTTAAGGTCATCTAGCTCACTAACCATCAACTTAGGGTATGAACCAAGCGCTTGACGAATTCACACCATCGCGCTTGGCCTACTCTAGTGGTAACGACATCCTACGGAACACCAAACCTGAGTAGCGGTCAATCGAAGTAAGATTCCGCTTCAATTTACCCCAGATACCTTTGTTTAAGGTCGCTGGTAACTGCATGAGGTAACTCAATGGCACGGTTACACAACGGCTTTTGCCCTACGCCACCCTAGCGCTACTCCCTCCAGACAACGCTATGCATTCATTGCATTTTGTAACGCAATGATTTGCCGAAACCGACCTGTGAGTGGAGTGACCATGCAATTACAAAACGCCTTTATTCCCAACATCGACGAATTAACGACATCCACTGAGTGGACTAGCGTGCACAGTTATTTACCCACCAATGCCAAAACACCCTTACTGGTGGTTTATCGCGATATCCATGGGGCTGGTGTGACATCGGCTATTTTAGAACGCGGGCGATTTCTTAGCGTTACTAATCGCGCTTTGGTTCGTGGCGTTCAGGCTTGGCGCTACATGGAGGAGTAATCTCATCCAGTTTTACTCTTCGCCAAACCACACCACGAGGTCAATATGGAAAACGCCGCTCTTGCAGCTCAGTTCCCCATTGAACAAGAAGTAAAACGTCGTCGTACCTTCGCCATCATTTCGCACCCTGATGCGGGCAAAACCACCTTAACCGAAAAGCTATTGATGTACGGTGGCGCAATCCGTACAGCGGGTACCGTAAAAGCCAAAAAGAGCCAGCAATTTGCCACCTCCGACTGGATGGAAGTGGAGAAGCAGCGGGGTATTTCAGTAGCAAGCTCTGTCATGCAGTTTGAGCACGAAGGGTGTGTAATTAATCTGCTCGATACGCCAGGCCACAAGGATTTTTCCGAAGATACATACCGCGTGCTAACCGCTGTAGATGCCGCATTAATGGTCATTGACGCGGCGAAAGGGGTAGAAGCACAAACCATAAAATTATTAGAAGTGTGCCGTCAGCGTAAAACCCCGATTATCACCTTTATCAATAAAATGGATCGTGAAGTTCGTGAACCATTAGACGTCATTGATGAAATTGAGCAAATTCTGGGTATCACCTGCGCCCCCATTACTTGGCCTGTAGGCATGGGAAAAGAATTTGCAGGTGTCTTCGACTTACGTCGCCACCACATGCTTAAGTTCACCCCAGGCGATAACACTGCTCATCAGGCAGTGGAAGTGCTAGAAAGCGTTGATGATCCTTACCTCACCAAGAATTTTCCTATTGCCCACGCCACTTTCAAAGAGGAGTTGGAAATTGTTCAAGAAGCAGCTGATCCTTTTAACCAGGAAGCTTTTCTAGCAGGTGACTTATCGCCGGTATTTTTCGGTTCAGCGATTAACAACTTCGGCGTGCGCGATATTCTAGAGGCGCTTACCCAGTGGGCACCTTCTCCACGTCCTAGAGAAGCGAAAGAAACAACCGTCTATCCTGATGGGAAACAATTTTCAGGTATCGTGTTTAAAATTCAAGCCAATATGAACCCACAGCATCGCGACCGAATTGCGTTCTTACGTATTTGCTCCGGCGTCTATCGGCAGGGATTAAAAGTTAACCACGCGCGAAGTGCCAAGCCTATTCGACTCGACCACGCTATTACCTTTATGGCTCAAGAACGCGCACACCTTACCACCGCCTATGCAGGCGACATTATTGGCATCCCCAACCATGGCAAGCTGCGTATTGGCGATGTGCTAAGTGAAGGCGAGCTATTGGCCATCGCAGGCATCCCTCACTTTTCACCTGAAATTTTCAAAACGGCGCGTCTAAACGATCCGCTACGTTCAAAGCAGTTAAACAAAGCGCTTAAAGAGCTAGGTGAAGAAGGCACTATCCAGGTATTCGAACCGCTAGAAAAGACCGGGATGATTATGGGCGCTGTTGGGCAGCTACAGTTTGAAACCGTCGCTCATCGCTTACTTACGGAATACAACATTGACGCTACCTTTGAAAGCGTGCCTGTGCATAAAGCGCTCTGGGTATCGAGTGAGGATATACATCAGCTAAAGCGATTTACCCAAACTAGCTCTGTACGATTAGCCTACGACGCAGCGGGCGCCCTGGCCTTTATGCCCCCTACTCGCGCAGCACTGGACATTACTATTGAAAGATGGCCAGAGCTTACGTTTCACACTACCCGCGAAATAAACGCTGTTTGAACTAAGACTTACTTTACAAGACGTTAAGACGTAAATACTCCCCATTTAACAGGCACTATGGATACCAAAACCAACATCTCTCAACGCGACGCTGAACACCGCCAGTTAATGCACACCCTTGAACGCATTGACCTAAACATAGAAGAGATTAACCAACGCCTAGCGGCTTATGCGGAGGACATACAGGCCCAAAAAGAGTATTTATGGACAAGCCGGGATGAGATGGATCACATTGAGAAAATCTCCGCCCGCGAGTCAATTGAGCAAGCGGTAATGACTGGCGACAATGCCTTGGCACGCCGCCATAAACTCGAAAAGCTCAGGCACTCACCCTATTTTGGGCGCTTCGATTTTGCCCAGTGGGGCTCCCCTAAAGCGACTCCCATGCCGATTTATATCGGCATTCACCACTTTTACGACGATCTGGCCGGTCAAAACCGCATATACGACTGGCGGGCCCCCATTGCGTCACTGTTTTACGATTACGAAACAGGCCCCGCCAGCTATCAGAGCCCGAAAGGCGAGATTAGAGGCCAAATCAGCCTCAAGCGGCAGTTCAGAATAAAGAAAGCCAGCATTGAACTGATGATCGATAGCGATGTTCACGTGGTCGATGATGTGCTCCAGGACACGCTGAGCCAAGCGTCTGACGACACGATGAAGAACATCGTTGCCACCATTCAGCGTGATCAAAATGCGATTATCCGTAACGACGAAGCCCATACGCTGATTATTCAAGGGGTGGCGGGTTCTGGAAAAACTTCGATTGCGCTACACCGGATTGCATTTCTACTCTATCGATTTAAAGACACCCTCACCTCCGAAGATATTTTAATTATCTCGCCCAACCAGGTGTTTTCTGACTACATCGCCAACGTGCTGCCCGAGCTGGGTGAAGAGACGGTTAATCAAGTAGGGATGGAAACATTGGCCGACGAGTTGCTCGACAGCCAGTATCGATTCGAAACATTTTTTGAACAAACCACGGCGCTACTGGAAAAGAACGACGAGGCTATGAAGGCGCGCCTGCATTTCAAAGCCTCACCCGAGTTTCTTAAAGAGCTTGATCGTTACGCGGCCGACGTAGAAGCGAAACGCTTTAAGGCTAAGGATATTTGGATTGCTCGGCGATTAGTGCCTGGCTGGCTACTGGAAGAAGTGTTTAAAAAGCATCGCAACCTACCTACCAATGAGCGCCTAAAACAGGTGAGCTGGGAAATAGAGCAGAAAATTGGCAATCAATATAACTATGATTTAGCGCCTGACGAGCGCAAGACACTCAAAGCCACTATTAAGGGCATGCTGCAGCAGAAAACCCTGCGCGAAACCTACAAGGCGTTTTACACCTGGCTGGGTAACCCCGAACTGTTCAAGACAGCTTCCAGGGGGCGGCTTGAGTACGCCGACGTATTCCCGCTGATCTATTTAAAGATGCGCTTGGAGGGAGTCCATTCACGGTGGCGGAATGCCAAGCATCTATTAATCGATGAAATGCAGGACTATACCCCCGTACAGTACGCGGTTATCGGCCAGCTGTTTCGTTGCAAAAAAACCGTGCTAGGCGATAGCTACCAATCGGTTAACCCTTATAGCGCCTCGAAAGCCGAGCAGATTCGACGAGTGCTGCGTCAATCCATGTACGTGACACTCAACAAAAGCTACCGCTCCAGTATTGAAATAACTCGCTTCGCCCAGCATATCGCCTATAACCCCGATTTAGAGCCGATTGAGCGTCATGGCAAATCGCCTGCTATTCACCGCTGCGCCTCACGCAAGCAGTCGCACACAGCCATTCAGCAGCTAGCCCAAGAGTTTGCAGCCTCAACACATAATACCTTGGGTATTGTGTGCAAAACCCAAAAGCAGGCCAGCCTTGTTTTTAAAGCGTTAGAAGGACAATTCGATAAGATACAGTTGCTCACTGAACAAAGCACCGCGTTTGGACAGGGCATTATTATCTGTACCGCTCATATGGCGAAGGGCTTGGAATTTGACCGTGTTATTGTGCCCGAGGTAACGGCCACCCATTACGCAACGGATATGGAGCGCAACTTACTCTACGTGGCCTGTACACGGACAATGCATCAGCTTGACCTTACTTACCACGATCAGCCCTCGCCGTTTATCGAAGAGCTGGAAAGCCATCAATTTCAAGCGGCCTAATACCCAGACGGCTAGATTAGGACGTTGAGTTGAATAATGCCCATACGCTCTCTTCATCGGAAGCATAAAGGTGTAAGTGTTGCAGGTGTTTCGAGTGTTGCAGTTGATCACTCAATGCAAAAACAGCTTCCCGTACTGCCTCTTCAACGCCTTGAACATGGGGGTTGGCGCCGGGTAGAGGAATAGAGAGCGTAGTAAGCTCTTCTCGCTCTGACACAATAATAATTTTACGGTAGCACTTGGCCCATAAAGCCAGCGTTTTAGTATCACCATCACTACTTTGGGGTGGTGCAAATTTAATCATCGTTGGCCCTTCCTGAAAAGGTTGCGAGACCATCCAAGCTTCACCAATCACTCCGCTGCCCAAGGCTTTTATATGCTCTTTGGTAGCAGGTTTTGCATACGCATTTTCTAGCAATAAAGGTACGTCCGTCTGGTGAACCGATATCTCCGTTTTATTGAGCTGCCAAGTCTTCATTAGCCTCTCCTTAGAACAAAAAAGCCGGCTCACTCAAAAAATGAGGGCCGGCTGCGGGTAACAAGTCGCAATGCGAGCTAAATATTTATGCGCTGTTGCTCTTACCAAAACTCAGCGCAAAATCAGCACCGGTATGCGGCTACCACGTAGCATGGCCGTGGTTGTACTACCTACCAGTAAGTGGCGAATACGGGAATGCCCGTAGGCGCCCATCACCAGCAGGTCAATGCTGTGCTCTTTTTCGTAGGCTTGTAGCGCTTCGTCTACCTCGCCAGCACGAATAGCGCCTTCGGCTTGATGGCCCGCTTCACGCAACGTGCTTAACGCCCATTCAAGCTCAGAGCGGCGTTCAGCCGTTTCTGCACCGATGATCAGCACATGGCACTCGGTGCCTACGAAGAGCGGTGAACGGGCCAGCATCTCGACGCCTTTACGGGCTGTTTTACTGCCGTCAAAGGCCATCAATATTTTTTCAGGCCGCTTGAAGGTTTTCGGCACCATCAGGATCGGGCGGTGCATTTCACGCACTACCCGCTCAAGGTTAGAGCCAAGATGGCCACTGGCCTGGTGAGCGGTTTCACCGCGCTTACCCACCACCAGCAATCGCACGTCTTTTTCAAGCTCTACTAACGTTTCAACTAGGGTACCGTTGAGCTGGCGAGTGATGGGGTCGCTGACCCCATCCTTTATCGCCCGTTCTTTGGCCGCCTCCAGCATTAGCTTGCCCTGCTCGCGATTCACCTTGGCGCGCTGCTCATCAAGGTCGGAAAGCTCTTTCATTAACCGTTCGCGGGCACCGAATCGCAGGTTGCCGGAAAGATTCTGCTCTTCGGGTATTTCAGAATGGTTGTCGACCACATGCACAAAGGTTAACGGTGCATCCATGGCCAAGCTTGCCCAGGCGGCGTAATCGCAGACGCCTTCTGCATACTGGGAGCCGTCAATCGCGGCTAATACTTGATCAGTCATATCGCTCTCCTTCATTGGTTAGTGGCCGCCCATCAGTTTTTCAACTGCTTCGGGGTCGTTATGAACCGCATAGCGATCCACTACCGTCGCGCTGGCTTCGCTCAAGCCCACCATCTCAACCTCGGTACCTTCACGGCGGAATTTAATTATCACGCGATCCAACGCCTGTACGGCAGTGATATCCCAGAAGTGTGCGCGGGAAAGATTGATAGTGACTTTATCGATGCTCTCTTTGAAGTCGAAGGCGGCGATAAAGCGCTCAGAAGAAGCAAAAAACACCTGACCGACGACTTCATATTCACGCTCTTTCCCCGGTTCTACTTCTTTAGAGCCGATATACATAATGTTGCCGACTTTATTGGCAAAGAACATCGCCGCCAACAGCACACCAACAAAGACGCCAATCGCTAGGTTATGGGTGCCTACCGTTACGATAACGGTGGCCACCATGACAAAATTGGTACTCATAGGGTGCTTTTTCAGGTCGCGAATCGATTCCCAGCTAAAGGTACCGATTGCCACCATAATCATCACCGCTACCAGCGCCGCCATGGGGATTTGCGATACCCAATCCGCCAGGAAAACGACCATCAACAACAGCGCGATTCCAGCAATCAGCGAAGAGGTACGACGACGTCCACCGGATTTGATATTGATTACCGACTGGCCAATCATGGCACAGCCTGCCATACCACCGATTAGACCCGAGCCAATATTGGCAATGCCCTGTCCTTTACACTCGCGGTTTTTATCGCTTTTGGTATCGGTCAAATCATCGATGATCGTGGCTGTCATCATTGACTCTAGTAGCCCCACCACCATCAACATAATTGAATAGGGCAATACAATCATCAGCGTTTCTAGGTTCAGCGGTACATCGGGCCACAAAAAAACTGGCAGCGTATCGGGTAGTTCACCCATATCACCTACGCTGCGAATCTCCATGCCGGTCATCATGTAAACGACGGTAAGAACAACGATGCAGACCAGTGGCGAAGGGATAGCTTTACCGATTGCGGGTACATAGGGGAAGCCATAAATAATCACCAGGCCCGCAAGTGTCATCGCATAGACGTGCCATGTGACATCGGTCAGCTCGGGCAACTGTGACATAAAAATCAGAATTGCCAGGGCATTAACGAACCCTGTTACCACAGAACGCGATACAAAACGCATCAGCTCAGCGAGCCTTATATAGCCCGCAATAATTTGCAGCACCCCCGTGAGCAGGGTAGCCACCAGCAGATACTCTAACCCGTGATCTTTAACTAGGGTTATCATCAGCAGTGCCATAGCACCGGTAGCGCCGGAGATCATTCCCGAGCGGCCACCTGCGAAGGCGATAATCACACAGATTGCAAACGAGGCGTAAAGGCCGACCTTCGGGTCAACACCGGCAATAATCGAGAACGCAATGGCCTCGGGGATTAGCGCAAGCGCCACAACAAGTCCAGCTAAGGTGTCACCCTTGAGGTTGGAGAGCCATGATTGTTTAAACTTTTCGTACATGCGAGGGGTCCATGATTTTGGGGTAACGACAAGCCAAAAACGGGCTAACAGCGCAGCCAACAATAGGAAGCATCGCCAACACATTGGCACGCTGGGGTAATCAGCTTGTAGTTTTTCAATAGTGGAAAGCTAGCTTTAGGTACGGCTACGTTCATGTACAAGAAAATCAGGTACTGAAGGCTTAAGTACCAGAAAGCGATGACAGCACAGTGAAAGCGCTATCAGCACCTCAAGTGGGGGGAGCTTGGAGCTAGGGTGGAGTCATCAGCCCTAAAAAACGATGTGTAAATACAGTCATTGGCAGAGATTCTTTTACAGCTGGGAAAAAGAAAGAGTAGTGCAAAAACGTGCTATATCTTAGCAGCAAACCTGCTGCATTGCACCTAGCGTCTAGTGCTGCCCTTCGGGTTTCATCACTTTGACATATCAATCCACTACTTTAGGCAGGGTGATCTTACCCCCCGCACCTGGCGTACCATTACGCCGTTTAAGACGACATTTATCACCTGAGTCAGTCATACAGATTCACTGATGTGGCAACAGTCTTCCGGACATATTTTTAAGCAGCTACTGGTAGCGCTGACTCATAGTCCACTGGACTCATATAGCCATTGCTGGAGTGCAGCCGCACCCGGTTATAAAACACTTCGATATACTCGAAGATGACTTGCTTCGCTTCAGCCCGTGTCTTGAAGTCTTCATGGTGAACAAGTTCCGTCTTTAGCGTGTGGAAAAAGCTTTCTGACGGGGCATTATCCCAGCAATTTCCCTTACGGCTCATACTGCACCGATAACCATGTTGCGTCAGCAGCTGCTGGAAGTTGTCCGATGCATACTGGCTTCCGCGGTCGCTATGAACCAGTAATCCGGCATTAGGCCTACGCTTCCAAATCGCCATGGTAAGCGCATCATTGACCAGCGAGGTCGGCATGCGACTATCCATTGACCAACCTACGACAGCGCGCGAATACAAGTCGATAAACACCGCCAGGTAAAGCCACCCCTCCCGTGTCGGTATGTAAGTGATATCCCCCACATAAGCCTGATCGGGCTTCTCCGTGGTGAAGTGTCGATCCAGCAGGTTGGGAGCAACGGGTTTATCATGTTTCGAGTTCGTCGTTGCCCTGAACTTGCGCCTTGTTTTGCACGCCAAGCCTTCCTCCTGCATTAATCGGCCAATGCGACGCCGACTGACTGATTCATTCTCTTCCGACAGCTTCTGCTGGAGACGTCGCGTCCCATACGTCGCTCGGCTGGCTTGATGGTGCTTATGAATGTTGGCCTTCAACGCTTCATCTCGCTGGTTTCTCAAGCTGGGCGGCCGTAATTGCCACTCGTAATAACCGCTTCGAGAAACGTCAAACACCCGACACATCAGAGCGATGCTGAATTCGCTCTGATGGTGCATGATAAAGGTGTATTTCAGCGTGATTCTTTGGCGAAGAAGGCTGCCGCCTTTTTTAACAGTTCCCGCTCCTCCTTGAGTCGGGCATTTTCACGACGCAGCTGTTTTAGCTCCTCATACAGATGCACGTCATTTACCTGCTTACCGGAGCCTGGCGGTGGTTCGCCGTGAAATTTATTGATCCAGGTATGCAGTGTATTGACGTTCACCCCCAGTTCTCGGGCGGACTGGGCAACTGGCTGATTCGATTCTATCGCCAGTTTGACGGCACCTTCTCTGAATTCGTCGGTATAAGAATTGGTTTTCTTCTGAGTCATGACACACCTCTATAAGCAGGAGATATTACCTGCGTCTGTGTGTCCGGGAAACTATAGCCACTTCAGTGCTCATCAGTGGCCATCAGCTGATTATCGATGACTCTAAACGGAACCGAATGTTTCTCAAGGATATTGTTAACGTATTGGTGCCCGGGAACAGCTACTCCCCAGTTTTCAAGTGCCTCACATGCATCGCAGAAGGCGGCGATAAAACCAGGTGCGTCGGATGCAGCTCTGTCAGCGTGATATTCTAGGTCTGACTCAGCCCACGACAAACTAGAGCTTTTGGCGTACTGATCACCACTCGCAACAGCCAAAAATTCCTTAAATTTTTCAATAATCTGTTGGCGACCAATGGTGCTAGATGAGGCCTTTCGCGCAAGGCTAATAAAGTCTTGAACCGCTCTGTCGGTTAACGGAGTTGTTCCTCCCATCGGGAACCGTAACTCTACTGGCAACTCAATTGGCACGATGGCTCACCTTTCTCGTAATTCATAACGCTTCAAACACCGGCGCAGCTAGCTGCGTCTGAGTGCTTTGACTTGTTACGTGATTGACTCGCCAAGATAACCTTTGGATGATCTGGGTCAATTGCCAAAAGCTCTTGGATTACATACCTTAACGCTTTCCTACAGTTTTTCGTTGATTCTTGAATATCTTGTTCACGCGCCTTCATATAACTTGCCAATTCTTCATTATCGAAATTCATTTCTCTTGATTTCAGATGCACGAGAGAGTTTCGATCTTTGTGGAGGCGTTTCAATGATTCATAAGCTTGGCCAGACTTAGATATCTCTTTTCCAGTAATCAGTTTAGGGATAACTAGCCACTTCGATACGAAGTCTAATTTGTCCAAGTGATCTTTCGAATACTTATCTCCTAAACAAGATGCAGCATAGTCATAAATAAAGGCCTCAAAGTACATCGCCGTGAACACAACAGCAATAATACATGACTGGTCTCTAGCCTCCTCCAGAGGATCTAGCTCTATATGGAGCGTGTAGTATTCGGCTGGAGGATTTTCGGGGTCATCACAGCTTGATAGCAATGATGAAATATCAGCCCAAAGCTTTTTCACTTTTGGGTCGATTTCCTCAAACGTGTCTAGATTACTCTCGGCAATCCATCTAAACCTATCATCTCCACCTAA
Organism: Halomonas sp. GT; assembly: GCF_002082565.1. NCBI lineage: Bacteria > Pseudomonadati > Pseudomonadota > Gammaproteobacteria > Oceanospirillales > Halomonadaceae > Halomonas > Halomonas sp. GT. Next base: position 1,859,964 of record NZ_CP020562.1, on the reverse strand, counting down.
GCGGGTATATGTTTCAAATCTTTCCATATGGCTTCACGTAACAGTTTATTAGTGCGCATGCGTGCTTTTCTGGCCACCACCATCCTGACCATATAGTTATAATGCATTGAAATTTAGAGAAATAAATGCCGCATGCGCGTTAACATTTTCACCATCCTTTGGATATTGCACATAATCATCAATAGCTTTCCCCTAACACCTTGTTTCATAAAAACTTTGAAAAAGCCGCTCCAGAAAACCAAACATTTGTATTTCAAACCCAACCAGAAAAACGCGCATTGTGAGCCAAAGGTACTTATGAATATCCGGTCTCAGCGAAGTCCGCTCAGGGTCGATAGCGCGCCTGTTTGATCTAGAGTTATTCGCCACTTTTTCTAACAAACATTACTGCCCGCTACGCCTCCCATACTCTTCACGGCTTATTGGGTCAGCCATTAATCCATTACAGAGTTGATTATACTTTACAAATAGGATTTCAAGATTTGAAAAATCACTACGGATTTCATTAAACTGCTGCATGCGTGCCATCTCCGCCCTAGCCTTTGTGACCTCAGCATTACTAAGGGTAACCCCCTTTAGGAATGCTTCATTCGCAAGAGCAGTGAATTGCTCGGCCAAGTCGTTCTGCCCGCCGCGACGTACGCCTTCAGAAGTAATCGCGTAGTAACTCCAACACTGTGCATAATCGGCTGCAAGGTTTGATCGGATGTGGTCCTCGTCGGCGGCTTGAGCATGGATAGAAAATGCCATTAATACAAGGAATACAATAGCTGTAACTTTAGTCTTAATTATGATCATCTTCCGCCACCTTTAAGCACATAACACCATTCATCGAGAATACCCCATATACTCAAAAAACCGCGCCCGCTGTCTTTGTCGGCATGGCCGCTTTGGGTCGTTACCAGCCAGTGGCTACCATTCAAAACTCTTCAGAGGACATTATCTGAAAGAAGAGAGGCTGTCACCTCGCCCTCACGAGCGTGCATCAGTGAAGCTTTTGAGGGAGTTGAGCCATGGAGGTGAGTATCAAAAAACGACTTACGAAGAGAGAGCGTCCAGAGAGGTTTGTTTCTATTCAGTGAAAGCCAAAACCAAAGTATGGGCTGAGGTATGGGCTGACTAAATTACAGACACAAAAAAGCCGCTGAAATCAGCGGCTTATTCGTAATACTTGGCGGAGGGACAGGGATTCGAACCCTGGATAGGCTATTAACCTATGCCGGTTTTCAAGACCGGTGCATTCAACCGCTCTGCCATCCCTCCGGCTTATGGGTGCGTATAATAACAGCTTTCCCTTGGAAGTCAACGCCTTTCCGGTTAATTAGTAGAGCCTTAAGCCAACTCGAGTAATATTACCGCCTTCCATTTCACTAACTACCCAGTGAATGCCATGCCAGTCGACATCGTCGCCTACTACTGGGTGGCCGCCGACACGTAGCGAAATAAACTCCGCAAGCGTCATGTCCTGCTCACCCGGGCTTAAGGTTAAACCATAGGCTTGGGCAATATCTTGCATTTGCGCTTCGCCATCCAAGGTGAAAGTACCAAAGAAGGCTCGCTCTTGTTTGAGCTTTGCATCGCCATTAAATAGACGGTTGAGCGCGACGAGGTCTTCGGTGCGACCAATGACACAAATGACATCACCAAGCTTTAGCCGCGTACTCCCTTTAGGATGCAGCATGACGTGGTGGCGAAAAAGCGCCGAAATCAATGCGCCCGAAGGGAAGCGCAGCAGCCGAATAGGAACATCTTCTAAGTCTTCGTTTTCGACCACATAAACAAACATCTCAAAATCATTTTCCGGCATTATGCCAAGCGGCCCTCGGCGGTTCGGCGTGGTGCCTACAGGTACTTCTACTTTCAGCCATCGCGCCATAAATGTTAGCGAGCCGCCCTGAATAAGCAGCGACATCAACACCACCGCAAACGCTACGTTAAAGTACAGCGAGGCATTTTCCACTCCGCCGATTAACGGGAAGATAGCCAGCACGATAGGCACCGCGCCCCGCAAGCCAACCCAGGCAATAAAGAAAGTCTCTCGCCAGCGGAATTTGAAAAACGGCTTAATGGTGATCAACACCGCCAGGGGCCGCGCAACAAAAATCAGTGCTAGCGCAACTAGCCCTGCTGGCAATGCCACGTCCCAGAGCTGGCTTGGAGTGACGAGTAAGCCCAACACCAGGAACAAACCAATCTGACTCAACCAAGCCAGCCCGTCGTGTACCGGAAGAATAAAGTTAAGGTGCCGCCCAGGCTGATTACCAATCATCAACCCTGCTAAATAAATGGCCAAGAAACCGCTACCGCCCAGCACACTGGTTAATCCAAACACACTGAACCCAAGCGCCAGCGCTAGCATGGCATAAAGGCCGGGGGCTAGATCTAACCAACGCAGCAGCTTAGCGCTTAGCCAGCCACCACCAATACCAACAACTAAACCAATTCCAAACTGGGAAATGAAGAACAGCAGTGTTTCGCCAATGCCGCCAATATCGCCAACCAACAGCTCGACCAACATTAGCGTGAGGAAAATGGCCATCGGGTCGTTGGTACCCGATTCGATTTCGAGCGTGGCCCCTACCCGCTCGTTGAGGTTAACCCCACGGCCGCTAAGCATCGAGAACACGGCTGCTGCATCGGTGGAGCCAACAATTGCCCCAACAAGCAACCCTTGTACTAGGGAAAGATTAAACACCCACATGGAAATGACACCAACAATAGCGCTGGTGATAAAGACGCCAAAGGTGGCTAACGAGAGCGCTGGCCTAAAGCCGACACGGAACGTTTTTAATCGAGTGCGAAGGCCGCCATCCAGCAGAATCATTGCGAGCGCTAGATGGCCAATCGTAAACGCCATGGTGTAATCGTCAAACTCAACCCCTAGCAGGCCCTCTTCCCCCGCCAGCATGCCAAGTCCTAAGAAAATCAGTAGCAGCGGCACTCCCATCATTGAAGAAAGACGGCTCGCTAAAATGCTGAGCGCCATCAGGGAACCGCCTACTAAGAAGAACGTGTAAATTGCGTCCATGTCTCTCCGTCTCACCATCAATGCCGTTCTATTATTACATGCCAACGTACAATTTACTGAGCTTGTTCGGCTTGTCGCTTACAGGGGCTAGCCAGATACTTCACCTCACAGCTAAACTCCGGCGTCATACCATCTGGAGTTAAGGTTATGTTGAACGCTTTTTTGCGTGCCCGTTCACTTGTATTTGTCACATTGAGCATTTTTTTATTATTTTCAATTTCAGCCACTTACGCAAACAAAGAAAATGGAGCAGTTAATAATAGTGAACCACTAACGCTGAACAGCGAGGTAACACTGCCTGCGGACTTATGGCCACTTTCGGACAACGAAGCATTAGAGGAAGCGGTGGAACAAGAGGAAGACGCGCCTAGCATGGCGCTAACTCCCCCACCGCCATTAGATCCGCCGCCCTTAAAGCAGCTCCTGCTAATGCTAGATTGGTATATCAGCCCTCAGCACGCTGCTTTAATTGTGGCGAAGCAGCGCGGTCTATTTGCTGCCCAAGGACTTGAACTTGAATTATTAACGCCTGCAGACCCATCCATTGCGATCAAGCTATTGACGGCAGGAGAAGTTGATCTGGCGTTAACGCGCCAGCCGTTGTTGCATTTACATGCTCACGAAGGTGCCGCTATCACCCGAATCGGCACGCTGATTGAGACGCCACTAAATGCTGTCATCGTGGCGGGAAACGCCCCAACAAACGAAACTACCGATCAGCTTGCAGGCTTGCACTATGGATTTTCCACCCGCGAAGGGCGTGATGTGCTGGTAGATCAACTGGTACCTATCTCGCTTCGCCAAATCGACGACTTTAACCCGCCTGAGAGCGTTCATTTTGATGCTGCCAGCGCCCTGCGAGAAAGCCGTGTTGATGCCATCGCTGATGGCTTTTATCTCACGCTGCCTCAACAACTGGCGTCAGATGGCATTGTCACCCACACCGTGCGTTATAACGATATTGACGTTCCGCGTCATGACGGTTTGATACTACTGGCAAATAGCGACACAGTAACAAGACGATCAGCCACTTGGTCACGTGTCCTTATTGCCTTGGAAGAGGCGAGCAATTGGATTATCGAAAACCCGGAAGCAGCGTGGTCACTGCTGATTAGCAGCCATCCTGTACTGGATAATGCGATTAACGAAGCCGCCTGGGACGACCTATTACGCCGCATTGCCATTAGCCCGGCGGCTCTTGATGACCGGCGTTATGCATCATTCGAGCACTATCTTGAGCAAGCTGGAATTACCGAAACAGCATTGCCGGTTTCTCGACTAGCCGTCAATCCTCATGCGTTGGTTGATGTACGCTAAAACAAAGTAGTAAAACGAAAGCACCATGAGCAATACACCACTGATATTTATTGATGTTGAGACGACGGGCACCCGTGCGACACGTGATCGCATTACTGAAATTGCTGCATTAAAGGTCGTGAATGGTCTCATTACGGATCGCTGGGTCAGCCTGATTAACCCTGGTGCCAGCGTACCTTCTCACATCAGCCAGCTCACTGGCATTTATGATGACATGCTGATTGATGCACCGCCTTTTCAAGCCATTGCGCACAGCTTGCGCGACTGGCTCGGTGAAGAGTGCCTTGTAGCCCACAATGCTCGATTTGATGCCAGTTTTTTGCGCAACGAGTTCAAACGTGCCGATATTGCCTATCAGCCGCAGCTCTGCTGCACACTGCGCATTTCTCGCCGTTTAATGCCTGAACTGCCCAAGCACAATCTTCGAGCTTTATTGGCTAACTTCAACATTCAACAAGCCCGCCAGCATCGGGCAGAGGACGATGCCAATGCTCTTTGGCAGTTGTGGAAAGCCTGGCAGCAACAGTTTGATGCTGCCAGCTGGCAAGCCGCACTTACCGACGAACAACGCCACCGAAGCCTGCCCGCACACTTAGCCAGTGAACAGCTTTCCGGGCTTCCTGCTTCACCAGGGGTTTATTTGTTTTATGGTCACAACCGCCTTCCGTTGTACGTTGGCAAAAGTATTAATTTACGCAGCCGCGTGCTTGGCCATTTCCAACGCGACCATCAAGACGACAAAGAGATGCGCCTTGCCCAGCAAATACAGCACGTTGAGTGGGAAGAAACCGCTGGCGATTTAAGTGCCCAGCTGAGAGAAGCTCAACTGGTCAAAGAGCTGATGCCAATTATGAACCGCCAGCTCCGCCGCCAGGGGCATTTAAAAACTTGGTATTGGCCAACCAACCAACCTTGCCCAACCCTGGTCAGCGGCAAAGCGATCAGCCAGCCTCAGCCAGGAAAGTTATTTGGGCTGTTTCGCAGTGCTAAAGAAGCTAAAGATGCGCTGCGCAATATTGCCGAAACACATCAGCTTTGCCCACAAGTGCTAGGAATAGATAAGGGAACAGGACGGTGTTTTGCTAATCAGATAGGCAAGTGTCGAGGCGCCTGCTGTGGACAGGAGACACTTGAAAGCCACACGCAGCGCGCCCAAGAAGCGCTAGTATCTTTTCAAGTAAAAACATGGCCCTGGCCGGGGAGAATCATTATTCGCGAGAAAAGCTGTAAAAACGGTCCAACCAGCCATCATGTAGTTGATCACTGGTGCTATTTAGGCAGCGCCACGACCAAACAGCGTGCACTGAGACTAAAAGGCGTCGCTGTCAAATTTGATGTAGATACCTATCGCATCCTAAACCGCTTTTTACGTGAGCCAGAGCGGCATAACCTGACGGTGTTGCCGCTCTAACCTTGCTTTGTAAGGCTACGAATGGGCGGCAATAAATGTATCAACGGCTTGCTGAAACGCTTCTGGCTGATCGGCGTGAAGCCAATGCCCAGCGTTTTTAAGTGTCACTACTCTTGCGCGTGGCAGTACTTCACGCAGTGCTGGTAGCATGTCATCTGCGATGTAGTGCGAATCAGCGCCTTTAAGCACCAATGTCGGCCCTTCGAAAGCGCGATCACCATCAGGCTTTCCAATAATCGCTTCATAACCACGTTGAATCTCATCCAACCCAACCCGCACTTCCATCTCACCTTGCTCATTGCGCACTAAGTTGGTGGCAAGAAACAGTCGAGTTGGACGGGAGTCAACATGCTCGGCCAATAAGGCGTCGGCTTCACGGCGGTTAGTGGGTTTACCCGCGGCTACCCGTTCGAGTGCAGCAAACACATCGTCGTGGCCATGCTGATAAGCTACCGGAGCGATATCGGCCACCATCAGTGACGCACAGCGTTCAGGGCTCATACGCGCCAGCGTAATAGCCACCTTCCCGCCCATGGAGTGTCCCAATACATGTGCGCGTTCGATCCCAAGCTTATCTAGCGTCGCTAATACGTCTTGGCTCATAGCGGTATAGCTCATACCTTCTGCATGAGGTGAACGACCGTGGTTGCGAAGATCCACAGCAACGACACGCCTGCTGCGATGCCAAACCTTTAAATGCGAACGCCAGTTATCAGCGCTACCCAACAAACCGTGAATCACTACAATAGGCAGTTGATCGTCGCTGCCTGATTCGTCAGGTAAATCGATAACATAAAGATCAACACGGGCATCATCAGTCATGCAGGCTCCTCAGTCGTTGCGCTTGGTTTTTATGCTTGGTCGTTAAGCCTAGCCGTTATGCGGTTCGGGGCGATGCGTCAGTTTGCCCTGTCCACACGACTAGCCGACGCGTTAGCCACGCTAACAACAGGCCATATAAAGGCAGGAAGAATAATAAACTAATGCCTAGCTTAATGGCGTAGTCGACCACCGCTATTTCTACCCAATGTTCGGCCATGAAAGGGTCTGGGCTGTTATAAAATGCGGTCGCAAAGAAAGCAAACGTATCCGCTAGATTGCCCAATACGGTAGAGCAAACGGGGGCTACCCACCACGCCCACTGACGAAGACGGTCAAATACTTGAACATCGAGTAACTGGCCTAGCACGTAAGCAAGGAAGCTAGCTAACGCGATACGGGCAACGAATAAATTCCATTCACCCAAGGCTTCGATACCGGCAAAGCTTCCCCGTGGGAAAATCACTGAAACAACGTAGGAAATCACTAGCGCCGGAAACATGACGCGCAATATGATTGAGCGAGCAGGCCCTTTCCCGAACAAACGAACCGTTAAGTCAGTTGCAAGAAAGATAAAGGGAAAACTGAACGCCCCCCAGGTAGTATGGAAACCAAACAGGGTAAATGGTAATTGAACCAAGTAGTTACTGGCGGCAATGATACCAATATGAAACGCGACCATTACCAGTAGGCAACGGCGGTACTGAGTGTCAGTCAATGCAAACATGCAGGTTGGCCTTTTTTTGCAAGTCCGAGGGGTTAGGGAACCCTCATTTAAGCGCGGTAAACGCCACTGGGGCGCGCATTATACGCCTTCCGTTAGGTAATTAAAGTCGCCCACCTGCCTGGGCGACTTTATTCATTACGCTATTAGCAACATTTTAACCTAAACGTCTAGCGACTTAGCTTGATCCGACGCGCCGACAGAACGCTCGCGCATCGCCGCATGCACGTCTTCTAAGCTAGTCGGATCATCAATGGTTGAGGGAATGCCGAACGACTTACCGTCGGCAATATTACGCAGTAACTTGCGCAAAATTTTACCCGAGCGGGTTTTAGGTAATCGATTGACGACCAACACCTGCTTAAAGCAAGCAATCGGCCCAATGTGCTCGCGTACTCGACTGATGAGTTCTGCTTCAAGCGTTGCTTCATCGCCATCGAAACCATCTTTAGTGATCACCAGTCCAATGGGTAGTTGGCCTTTTAGCTCATCGTGAATACCAATCACGGCACACTCAGCCACTGCAGGGTGCGCACCGACGATTTCTTCCATTTCGCCGGTAGAAAGCCGATGCCCGGCAACGTTAATCACATCATCGGTTCTACCCATGATGAATAAGTACCCGTCCTCATCGAAATAGCCACCATCGCCAGTGAGGTAATAACCTGGGTAGGCTGCCATGTAGGCACTATGAAAACGCTGAGGATCACGCCAGATACCGGTAAGACAACCAGGTGGAAGCGGTTGCTTTATGACCACGCTGCCCTGCTGCATTGGGTCTGTTTGTTCACCGTCACGATCCAAAATTTGCACGTTAAAGCCAGGCACTGGGAAGGTAGCCGAGCCTGCTTTGGTGGGCGCAGACTCAATGCCAGGTAAGTTTGCCGCAATAGGCCAGCCGGTTTCAGTTTGCCACCAATGATCGATTACCGGCACATCCAGCAGGTCATCGAGCCAATGAAACGTCGGAGGGTCTAAACGCTCACCGGCTACATATAAGTGTTCAAGACTGCTGATATCATAATTAGCTAGCAGCTTGGCATCAGGGTCTTCTTTTTTGATTGCACGAAAGGCAGTGGGTGCAGTGAAAAAACTTTTAACCTTGTACTCGTCAATCAACCGCCAAAAGCCGCCTGCATCAGGTGTTTTAACAGGTTTTCCCTCATACACTATTGTGGTACATCCTCTTAGCAGCGGCGCATACACAATATAAGAGTGCCCTACTACCCACCCTACATCCGACGCCGTAAACATCACATCGCCAGGATTCAGGGCATAAATTGCTTCCATCGAATAGGCTAATGCTACCGCGTATCCGCCTGTATCTCGCATAACCCCCTTGGGCTTACCTGTCGTGCCAGAAGTATAAAGAACATAGAGTGGATCGGTCGCTTTTAGGGGAACACAATCAGCAAACGGTGCATCCGCTATCAATGCTTGCCAGTCATGGTCGCCTTCGTGAAGTTCCGCACGGTGGGCTTCACGTTGAAAAACAACGCAGGCATCCGGCTTGAAACTGCTCAGTGAAATGGCCTGATCAACAATAGGTTTGTAAGGAAGCACTTTATCTACTTCTATGCCACAGGAAGCAGCAATTACTACTTTTGGTTCAGCATCTTCGATGCGCACCGCCAGTTCGTGGGGTGCAAAGCCACCAAATACCACCGAGTGAACCGCCCCTAATCGAGCGCAGGCATACATTGCGATGAGCGCCTCAGGCACCATCGGCATGTAAATAACCACTCGATCCCCTTTTGTCACACCAAGGCGAGCAAGCCCTCCGGCGAACTGCGCGACTCGATCACGCAACACTTGATAGGTAATGGTTTGCTTTGTTTGGGTAACGGGAGAATCCCATAAGATAGCAGGCTGGTCGCCCCTGCCTTGCTCAACGTGATAATCGATCGCCGCGTAGCAAATATTCAGCTCGCCATCTTCAAACCAGCGAGCATGTTGCTGATCGTCATAGCTAAGAATAGTGGAAGGAAATTTGAACCAAGGCAGTCGCTTGGCCTGCTCAGCCCAGAATGTTTCGGGTTTTTCGACAGATTGCTGATAAGTTTGCTGATAGAGGCTCATGGTGGGCTTGCCTTTATTGTGTCAATGAAAGCGAACGATTGTTGACACTTTATAAAGAAAATAGCCGTCACACCCTCATACTATGGGATAAACCGCGACTAAAGCGCTACATGCATCACATCATTGTCGACAAAACGCCACCTCACTACCATTGATAGATCGTTAAACCAGTGCTTGGACAAACACCGCTAAATTACTGATCATTCAACAACTGATCCTCGCGACGCGACGATGCCTAAATAACCTATAACAACGCTGTCACAACAGTGTAGGCAAGGAGATCCTCATGTCTGCTTCTACTAGCGCCGCTGCCCGTTTGCTTGAACATGATTGCCACGCCATTGAGGCGGGCACTAATCTACTTAAAGCATTGGCAAACGAAAAACGTCTCCAAATACTCTGCCTACTGGCAGAAAAAGAGCTCTCAGTCACTCAAATCAACCAGCAATTGGAGCTGAGCCAGTCCGCGTTAAGCCAACATTTAGCCATTTTGCGCCGCGATCAGTTGGTCGACACCCGCCGCGAATCGCAAACCATTTACTACTCATTAAGCAGTGAAAGCGCCAAGGCGATTATTGACACCTTGGCACACCATTACGCTGCCTAAACGCCTAGCGCCTATCGACGCTGCCAACCAGCCGCATCGATTAAACCAAGCCCTTTAACAATCGCTTGCTCGACGCCCGCCGACACTGCCAAGCCGACCTTACGGCTGAAGGTTTTCGGCGGTTCAAGCTTCACGCTATATACTTGGGCTTGCGCCATACGCTCTACCAAATACGCTTCGCTGGTGCCGACGCTGTCGATCAATTTCTGCTCAAGCGCTTCACTGCCGTACCAAATTTCACCCGTCGCTAGTGCATCAATGTCCATGTCAGGGCGATGCTGAGAAACGTACTCTTTAAACAACCGATGGGTATTTTCTAAGTCATTAATAAACTTTTCACGACCTTCGTCGGTGTTTTCCCCTAACACGGTTAATGTGCGTTTGTATTTACCTGCCGTCAGCAGTTCAACATCAATATCATTACGCTTTAACAATCGATGGATGTTGGGCACCTGAGCCACAACGCCAATAGAGCCAATCACCGCAAACGGCGCAGCTTTAATATGGTTAGCCGTACACGCCATCATATAGCCGCCGCTGGCGGCTACTTTGTCGATACATACCGTTGTGGTTAAACCTGCTGCTTGAAGACGGTCAAGCTGCGCTGCCGCTAAGCCATAGGCATGCACAAGCCCACCCGCCGACTCTAACCGTACGACAACTTCATCTTCGGCTGCGGCAACATCAATAATCGCAGAAACTTCCTGTGCAAACTGTTCAGTTTGCGAAGCCTTGAGATCACCATGAAAGTCCAACACCCAAACCTTTTGAGCGTTTCGAGCCTTTCCTTTACTTTGCTTGGCGGCTTTGTGCTTTGCTTTCTCTTCTTGGCGAAACGCTTTTATCAGTTTTTTCCTTGCACCTTGCTCTGTCGTTGTAACGCGCAGCCTGCGACCACGGGAGCGCCGCTGATCATTGAGTGACTCAACGCTTAGCTTAAGGCTATTATCCCCACTCTCCTTATTACGCAACATTAGCGCCAGCACGATGCCTACCATCGCCATCAACAAAGTGGCTTGAATTAAAAACGTGCCCATCTCTACAATCCATTCGCTCATACGTTATCTCCTACTCGACAATCCAGCTTGATTAAAACACTTGTTTAAAATAACCTCGCCTCTAGCGTCGTAAAAAACTCGCCTAACGCCTTAAACCTGCTTGGTTAACGACCAAATAATTTTTGGGAATTTATTATGTCATCGAACACGTTAGATAAACTTCAGTCTCGCTTTAATCCAGAAGCCGCCAAAGGCATGGATGAGGTATTTCAATTTCATTTCTCTGACGCGGGCAGCCATTATATGGTTATCCAAGACGGGACTCTGGACGTACACGAAGGTGAGCACGACGATCCTTCTGTGAGCCTTAGCATGAGTACAGATACGCTAAAAGGCATTATGAGCGGAGACGTCAATGGTATGACTGCCTTCATGACAGGCAAGTTAAAAGCCACCGGTAATGTTATGCTGGCCACTAAGTTGACCAGCCTGTTTCCCAGCAAATAATGGCCGTTCTCGCCCGCCGGCTTTCACCGCCAGCGGGCGAGATGTGTTTCGATAAGTTCACGTGAAATTGAGTACGGCGGCGGCAATGAAGGTAGCTGCCTTGGCGAAAACCAAGCAGCATCGCTAATCTCCACACCATCAATGTGAATGCGCCGCGTTGTCGCTTCGGCAAAAAAACCAAACATTAGTGAATGCGGAAATGGCCACGCTTGGCTTTGATGATAGCGAAGCTTTTCCACATGCACGCCTACCTCCTCATATATCTCACGATGCACCGCTTCTTCAGCAGACTCTCCAGGCTCAATAAAGCCCGCAAGCGTCGAGTAACGTCCGGGTGGGAATCTTGGGCTTCGTGCTAAAAGCATCGCCTCCCCACTGGTGACTAGCGTAATAATGCAGGGAGAAATACGCGGATAGTTACGATGCCCACAGGCATGGCAATGCATTGCAAACTCAGCTTCTAACTTGGTTGCCTTCTCACCGCAACGCCCACAAAAACGATGGTTCTCCAACCAAGCGCCGACTTGAAGTGCCGTCGATAGCAGGCTGAACCAGGAAGCAGGTAACTCCCCTAGCCACTGCCGTCCATCTATCCAGTCCTCACCCGGCTTACCTTCCACAGAGAGCGCCACCGGCTCATCGTGCCAATAGCACAGTGGCTGCATCCGTTCATCCCAAGGTTGAGTCGGCTGTAACGGCGTCAACTCGCCGCTTTGAGCCAGTGGTGCTGGCGCTAGATGACTTCGGGACACACGAATAACACGACCTTCTCGCGCATAATGGGGAATTTCACGTCTAAGCATCGGAACGATTACCTTCAGTCAAACCGCCCTCGAACCAATGTAACTGATGTGCTTGACACTTAGCTTGGTGGGCTGCGCGTTCTTCTTCACTAGGCCGGACCACCCTTAATTGCCCTGGCGTCAACGCTAAACGCTGAACCGATAGCCCTTCATTAGCTTGATTATTTTGCTGCTCACCGGACGATGATTCTGAATCAAGCGTCAACGCCGTTTGCCCGCCGGTCATCGCTAAATAAACGTCGGCTAAGATCTCAGCATCGAGCAATGCGCCGTGCAGCACGCGATGACCGTTATCAATATCGTAGCGCTTGCATAACGCATCAAGACTATTACGCTGGCCTGGATGCATCTGGCGGGCCATCACCAACGTATCAAGAATGCGGCAATGCTCACTAACAGGGCCTAAAGCGGGTGACCGACGCCGCTGGTTTAGCATTGTCAGCTCATGATCAATAAACCCCACATCGAAGGGGGCGTTATGAATCACCAACTCCGCCCCTGCTATAAATGCCCAGAAGTCATCCGCTATTTCGGCAAACACTGGCTCATTAGCCACCTTGGCATCATCAATACCGTGAACCGCCACGACTTCAGCATCAATATGCCGTTCAGGATTGATATATTGATGATAGGAGCGCCCTGTAAACCGCCGGTTAATCATTTCAACGGCACCAATTTCCACTAATCGGTGGCCATCTTTTGGGTCGATACCGGTTGTTTCCGTATCCAAGATTACTTGGCGCATGCTGCTCTCCTGTTATGCTCATCAATGGCTTCGTTAGCCAACGCATCGGCGCGCTCATTACCGGGATGCCCGCTATGCCCTTTTACCCAGTGCCAATCGACACGATGTCGCTGTGTTTCCTCGTGAAGAGTTTTCCAAAGCTCAGCGTTTTTAACCGGTTGCTTGGCCGCCGTCTTCCAGCCTCGCTTAATCCAATTGTGAATCCATTGAGTAATTCCCTGGCGCACATACTGGGAGTCGGTCCAGAGGGCCACTTCACATGGCTTATTTAGCGTTCGCAACGCCATAATGGCTGCCATTAATTCCATACGATTGTTAGTAGTATCTGCTTCGAAGCCTTTTAACGTCTTTTCATGCTGCCCGCTTAGTAGCACTACACCCCAGCCGCCTGGGCCTGGATTTCCTCGGCAGGCCCCATCGGTATACACCGTAACGCGAGGCAACCCATCGGTTGCTTGCTTACTCACTTTCACTATCCTTTTCTAAACGACGTTGACCTGAGTGGTATCGCGCAGAAACGCCAGTTCGTGTGGCTCCCAAAGAAGTGGGAGTGACCGGTGCACGCAACCCGAATTTAAGACGCTCTACCGGCGCATGGCGCTGTCGCCGCTGCGCTTGAATCATGTAACTTTCACCCAACGGTAAATTATGCCTGCGTCCCAACGCTTCCCAGCGCTCTCCGCAGGTGGTGCTCATCGGCCCCCGAAAACAGCAGTAGTCTACGCGTTCTACGTCAAAATCGACAAACGCCAGCCAATCGCGCAAACGGCTAGCCGTACGCCACTGCCCGCTCCAAGGGAAATTTCCTTGCTGCTTACGCCAACGCTGGGTTAATCCATTCAACCCTATCGGATTAAAGCCAAAGAGGACTAACACACCGCTATCTGACGTTACTCGAGCAGCCTCTTGTAAAGTGTGATGGGCATCAGGCAGATGCTCTAGCCAATGATGAATAACCACCACATCTAAACTACGGTCTGGTAAAGCAAGGTGGTCTGGTGGACATACTAATGTGGACGAGGACTCCGCAGTTACTCTCGTCGGTGACCATCGAATAACATGTGGAATGGCCGACATCGTCATCAACGTGGGCCCCATGCTCATCTCTAAACTGTGACCACCTTTGCGCCCTTCAACCAGCGGCCCCAAACACGCTCGCTGCGTTTCCCATAGCGAACGGCCAGCCTCTGATTGCCAGTACGCTTGGCCTTCCGCCATCTGCTGGGCGAGCCGAGTTGCCGTTGACGAAGTTGACATGAACAGCGCTTCCCTCCACAGTAAATGCTTTTTAACGTTTTCAATGCGAACGTTAGTGCGTTCAATAGCGACTAACTGAGCATCTATTTTTGAACTTCAAAGGATCTCGCCCATGATGAGCGTGACACCGATTCCCGCACTTAGCGATAACTACATTTGGCTATTAAGACAGGATACCAGTCAAAGCGTTTGCGTGGTGGATCCCGGTGAAGCGGCGCCTGTCATTGAGTTTCTTGAGCGTGAATCCTTAATGCTTGATACGATTTTAATCACTCACCACCATCATGATCATACGGGTGGCCTTTCAGAGTTGATTAAACGCTTCTCGCCTCGGGTCGTTGGTCCCTCAAACCCTACTATTGAAGGTATTAATGAACAGGTAGAGCACGGCGATGAAGTTCGTATTATGGGGCGACTTTTTGAAGTCATAGCCACGCCAGGGCATACGTTAGATCACGTGAGCTACTTCACTCCAGGAATTCCTGCGCTACTTTTCTGCGGTGACACCCTGTTTTGCGGTGGTTGTGGCCGCTTGTTTGAGGGGTCCCCAGAGCAAATGTTTGCATCTCTTCAAACATTAGCGGAACTCCCAGAGGATACGCTGGTCTTTGCAGCGCATGAATATACGGAAGCGAATCTAACATTTGCTCGTGCTGCAGACCCTGATAACGAAGACGTTAAATTTGCATTACAGGAGTGTGAGAAGGCTCGGGCATTAGACCGACCTACCTTACCCAGCACGATAGGACGCGAGCTGAAGATCAACCCCTACTTGCGCGTGAGCACTGATAGTGTGCGTCAAGCAGTAGGTACGCAAGGGGTCAATGATGATGATCTCGCCACGTTCTCCACGTTACGCGAGTGGAAGAACCGTTTTTAAGAACGCTATCGAGTAAAAACGAACCGACTATGACTTATCGAACGATTCGCCAGCGCTTATTACTAAGCGCTGGAAGCACTCTTATTGTGAGCCTGTTTTTAGCCGCAGCGGCCAGCTCTCAAGCCTCTACTACCGAAGCATACCAACCTGACAGCGCCCTCAATGACGCGCCCGCTTCACCCAACTTCCGACCCAATGCCTTTCAGCATCACTTCTGGGAAGCACTAGAACTGCAACCCCAAGATGCCTGGAGCACACTACGTGAGAGCTTCCAGTGGCAGGAAAAAAATCTTCCTGCCGATGCCCAAGCACGTGTCGACAAGTGGATAGAGTACTATCGCTCCAGCCCGCAAAATATTGCCGCCATCACGGAACGAGCAACCCCCTGGCTTGCCTGGATCACCCAGCAAGTGAGCGAGCGCGGTCTTCCTGGTGAAATTGCGCTGATTCCGTTTGTCGAGAGTTCTTTCGATCCAAGCGCCCGAAGCCATCGAGGAGCCGCTGGGCTGTGGCAGTTTATGCCAGGTACTGGAGATGCATTAGGCTTGGTTCGCAACGGCAATTACGACGGGCGTTTAGACGTCGTGTCGTCTACCGCAGCAGCGCTTGATTACCTGGAAATGCAGGCCGATGAGTGGTACGAAGGAGACTTGATGCTCTCGCTGGCGGCTTATAACGCTGGTGCTGGCACCGTTAACCGCGCGCAACGCCAAGCTCAGGGCCAAGGCCTTACAGGCGACTACTGGGAACTATCACTGCCCCACGAAACGATGCAGTATGTTCCTAAACTTAAAGCAATTGCGACGATCATCAACGATCCAGAGCAGTACGGAGTTGCACTTCCTGACATTCATCCTGATCCTGCTTTTGCAAAAGTTCAGTTGGAGCAGCCAGTTAGCCTGGCGCAGGCCTCTCAGCTTCTGGATGTCAGTCAATCCGCGCTGGCCGAGCTAAACCCTGGCTTGCTCAATGGCAGCCTCGATCCACGCAGCGCACAGACGTTACTTGTGCCTGAAGAAGTCGACACTCAGGTGTTAGCTCAGCTTTCGCAATCAAACAACACCTCGTTAGCATCAACCAGCACGCCAAGCGTTCACCGCGTTGAAAGTGGCGATAATCTATCGCTGATTGCGTCACGCTATAATGTCACCCAACAAGATTTGATTAGGTGGAATGCTATTGAACGCCCAGAGGCACTAAAGCCAGGTCAAATGCTGACGCTCTCAGGACGGTAATTTGGGAAATCTAACCAGGCTTTGTTAACTAGGTTTAAAACGCAGTCTTAATTAGTCCTTCTTGGCTTTGTCTCAGTTACTATTAGCGCCGCTACTGTGACTCAGCAGCTGTGCCTATGGCTCAATGCCTAGTTTCTAAGCCCAGTCGCTAGACTCAGTTACTAAGACTCAGTTACTAAGACTCAGTTACTAAGCCTTCGTTGCTACAGGAAGTTACCAATGCCACGTGGTGGGTTGTTTATCAAAGCACTTTTGTTAACCAGCGGCTTGCTGTTGAGCCTATCGCTGTTGGCTTCTGAAAACGTCGCCGAAAACAACACCTCTGTCCCCGTTGAGACTGTGCACGGACTATCGCTCTATAATAGCCCAGAGCTTCCTCCCGACTTCGCCTATTTCCCCCATGTTAATCCGTCCGCTCCCAAGGGTGGAACAATCACCCATACCGCCGTGGGCGGCAGTTTCGACTCTACCAACCCGTTTATTATTCGTGGCACGCCTGTTACGGGAGTTTTTCAGATTTACGACTCGCTGATGGCGAGCAATCCTGGCGAGCCGTTTAGCTTGTACGGGCTACTGGCAGAAGGCGTTCGTCTGGATCCGGAACGCCGGTGGATAGAGTTCGATTTGCGCCCAGAGGCACGCTTTCAGGATGGTGAACCCGTAACGGCCTATGATGTGGTGTTCTCGCTGAATCTGCTGCGTGAAGAAGGCAACCCCTTCTACAGTAGCTATTACGCCGGTGTCGAACACGCGATTGCCTTGAATGATCATCAAGTGCGCTTTGAATTTAACGACACTGAGTCACGCGAGCTGCCACTGATTGTGGCCCAGTTGCCCATCTTACCTCGCCACTACTGGGAGCCCCGGGATTTCTCCTCTCCGACCTTGGATGCACATCCGGGATCAGGCCCCTATCGCATTAGCGAGGTAGATCCAGGGCGACGAATTGTTTATCAGCGAGATGACAACTATTGGGGTAAACATTTGCCCGTCAATGTTGGTCGCTACAATATTGACCATGTGGTTTATGAGTATTACCGAGACCGTGACATTGCTTGGGAAGCCTTCAAAGCCGGTCTCACTGACTTTCGAACCGATGCGCGCGCTGCCACTTGGGCCATTGGCTACGATAATTTTCCTGCTTACCGAGATGGCTTAATTAAGCGGATTACCGTGCCCGATGTTAATCCCTCCATGATGCAGGCGTTTGTCTTCAACTTGCGCAAAGAGAAGTTTCAAGACCCTAGGGTTCGAGAAGCGCTAAGCCTCGCTTTCGATTTCCCCTGGCTCAACACTAATATCTTCTATGACACCTATCGGCGCACGGAAAGCTTTTTTCAGAATTCTGAAATGGAAGCTATTGGAGCGCCGTCAGAAGAAGAGCTTGCGCTACTCGAACCTTTTCGGGAAGCGTTGATGGACTCCCATCGTTCAGAACGACTGTTCACTGACCCGCTGCCCATTGAACACCCTACAGAACTCCGTGAACGCCTGCGGCTTGCGCTTGACCTGCTGCTCGACGCTGGCTACCGCGTAGAAGATGGTGTGCTGGTGCACGGTGAAACAGGCCGGCCGCTTACCCTGGAAGTACTGCTCTACGACTCAGGCCTGGAGCGTGTTGTGCAACCCATGCTACGCAATATGGCACGTCTTGGGGTTCAAACGTCGCTACGCATTGTCGATATAAATCAATATCTTAATCGTGTGCGCAGCTACGATTACGACATGGTTATCAGCCACTTCCCGCAGTCTAACAATCCTGGTAATGAACAGCGCGACTATTGGACCAGTGCTGCCGCAGAAGCACCACAAAGTCGTAATCGTATGGCTCTTGCCCACCCTGCTGTTGACGCACTAGTAGAGCAACTCATTCGTGCTAACGATCGCGAAACGCTGGACACCATTGCGCAAGCGCTTGATCGAGTACTGCGTTGGGGCTTTTATGTAATCCCTCATTATCATTCAGGCGAGACGCGGATTGCTGTGTGGGATAAATTTGGCTACCCAGAACCGTTTCCGGCTTATGCCATGGATTTAGACGCTTGGTGGGTAAACACCGATCGAGAAGCAGAACTACAACGCCGTCATCGACGCCGCTGATTCATCCAACATAGATTCATCCAACATAGTTATAACAGCTTACCGGCAATAACTTTTGGCCCCCAATTACTCATGGAGCGCACTGTGGCACGTTATACCTTACGCCGACTGCTACTGATGATACCGACCCTGTTCGGCATCATGCTGCTTAACTTCATGATTGTTCAGGCTGCCCCGGGAGGGCCCATTGACCAAATGTTGGCCCGCTTTGAGGGAGCCGACGCCATGGCAAGCACACGCCTGGATATGGGGGGGGCCGATGTTCAAATTAATGACGACTCAAGGGGGGCACGTGGAATCGATCCACGCTTTATTGAGCAGTTAGAGCAGCAATTTGGCTTTGATAAACCCGCTCATGAACGGTTTATCGGCATGATGGTGGATTATCTCACCTTCGATTTCGGCACCAGCTTTTTTCGTGATCGACCGGTTATTGAACTGATGATCGAGCGCTTACCCGTGTCTATTTCATTAGGCCTATGGACAACACTGCTGGTCTATCTCATTTCTATTCCTTTAGGCATCAGCAAAGCGTTACGGCACGGATCTCGCTTTGATGTCTGGACCTCAGGTTTAGTGATCGTAGGCTATGCCATCCCAGGCTTTTTGTTCGCCATTCTTCTTATTGTCGTGTTTGCTGGTGGCACTTACCTGGATTGGTTTCCTCTACGCGGCTTAACATCACCCGATTTCTCTGAGCTATCCGCCTGGGGCAAAATTAAAGACTACTTTTGGCATATCACCCTGCCGGTACTGGCTGCCGCGATTGGCAGTTTTGCCACACTCACCATGCTGACCAAAAACAGCTTTTTGGATGAAATTCATAAGCAGTACGTACTGACAGCTCGGGCCAAAGGTGCCGACGAGCAGCGTATTTTGTATGGCCATGTTTTCCGTAACGCCATGCTGATCATCATTGCTGGATTGCCCTCTGCAATGATTGGCATTTTCTTTACCGGCGCACTGCTCATTGAGGTCATTTTCTCTTTGGATGGCCTCGGCTTATTAGGCTTTGAGGCAGTAATGCAGCGAGACTACCCCGTCATTTTCGGAACGCTATTTCTGTATACGGTAATCGGGCTACTGCTAAAGCTAGTATCCGACTTGACCTATGTGTGGGTAGACCCGCGCATTGATTTTGCGTCGAGGGAGTCATAAGCATGACATTTATCAGCTCGCGTCTTTCGCCGATTACGCTGCGTCGCCTAGCAGCATTTAAAGCCAATCGCCGCGCGAGGATATCGCTGTGGCTATTTGGCGTTCTGTTTATTGTCAGCCTATTTGCTGAACTCATCGCCAACGACAAGCCTCTCGTAATGAAATATGACGGGCAGTGGTATGTACCGCTATGGGTCGATTATCCGGAAACCGAATTCGGTGGTTTCTTACCCACCCGTACCGACTACTTAGACCCCTTTGTCCAACAGCAAATTAGCGAACACGGTTGGGCGCTTTGGCCGATGATTCCCTACTCCTATCAAACCCTCGATATGCTGATGACACGACCTTCGCCTGCACCGCCCGATAGGCGCCACTGGCTAGGCACTGACGATCAAGGGCGTGATGTGTTAGCGCGAGTCATTTACGGGTTTCGACTGTCGGTTGCCTTTGCCCTGGTGCTCACCGCTGGCTCTTTAGTACTCGGCGTAGTGGTGGGCGGAGTGCAGGGTTACTTTGGTGGCAAAGTAGACCTCATCGGACAGCGCATCACAGAAATCTGGTCTGGGTTACCGGTGCTATTTCTGCTGATTATATTGGCTAGCTTTGTGCAGCCCGGTTTCTGGTGGTTACTTGGCATCATGCTGTTGTTTTCGTGGCTGGGACTGGTTGATATCGTTCGCGCCGAGTTTTTGCGTGCACGCAATCTTGAGTACGTTCGTGCAGCGAAGGCTATGGGGCTCCCTTCTCGGCTGATTATGTGGCGTCATGTATTACCGAACGCGATGGTAGCCACACTGACGTTTATCCCCTTCCTGTTCACTGGTGCCATTGGCACACTGACCGCGCTGGACTTCTTAGGCTTTGGCCTGCCACCTGGCGCGCCTTCACTTGGCGAACTAGCGGCACAGGGCAAAAACAACCTGCACGCACCGTGGTTAGGCATCACCGCGTTTATGACGCTTGCCATTATGCTCTCACTGTTGGTGTTTATTGGTGAAGGGCTGCGTGACGCCTTCGATCCACGCCATGTGAAGCAGCATCAGTCACCCGCCCAGGAAACCAAGCATGCCTAATGACGCAAACAACGCTAAGCCGCTACTGCGCTTAAACGAGTTTTCGGTTTCCTTCGATGGCATCCTAGTTGTCGATTCCCTCTCGCTCACTGTCAATGCGGGTGAAACGCTCGCTATCGTGGGGGAATCTGGCTCTGGCAAGTCAGTTTCGGCACTGGGTGCGATTGATTTGCTACCTGACAACGCCACGGTAAGCGGCCAGCGTTGGTTAGAAGAAACCGATCTCAATCAACTCGGCAAGCGTGATTGGAATGGTATACGCGGCAATCAGGTGGGGTTTATTTTTCAAGAGCCAATGACGTCGCTCAACCCACTTCACCGTATTGGCAAGCAAATAGGTGAAACCCTTCGTTTACACCAGGGCCTTAGCGGGCAGGCTGCACGTACACGGGCCAAAGCACTGTTAGAACAAGTCCGACTGCCGCGTCCTGACGAACTGCTTGACGCCTGGCCACATCAACTTTCTGGCGGCCAGCGCCAGCGGGTAATGATCGCTATGGCCATTGCCAACAACCCGGCATTACTGATTGCGGATGAGCCGACCACAGCACTCGATGTGACCGTTCAGCAAGAAATTTTAGCCCTGCTGAAAGAACTCCGCGATCATCACGGCATGGGCGTACTGTTTATCAGTCACGACTTAAACTTGGTACGCCGCCACGCAGACCGTGTATGCGTCATGTATCAGGGGAAAATCCAGGAAACCGGTAGCGTTGCCGATGTGTTTAATAATCCCCAAAGCGACTATACCAAAGCCCTCATTGCCGCAGAACCAGAAGGCCGGCCTGATGAGCCTGCCGATACCACACCGCTTTTGACCACGCGCCAGCTTCGCGTAAGCTTCAAGCGCCCGAGAACAGGACTTTTTCAGCGCCAGCCCCCTGCTTTTGAGGCCCTTAAAGCCACCGACCTAACCATCGCTCCTGGCGAAACACTTGGCATTGTTGGCGAATCAGGCTCTGGAAAAACGACGCTGGCGTCAGCGGTCATGCGATTAGTCGCTAGCCAGGGTGAGGTGTCACTGGGCAATGCCACGTTAAGCCAGCTGTCTGGCGACGCGCTTCGACGCCAGCGCCACCGGCTGCAAATGGTTTTTCAAGATCCTTACGGAGCGCTCTCTCCGCGGATGCCGGTATTTGATATTGTCAGTGAAGGCCTGCAATTTCATTATCCTAACTTGACCAATGCAGAAGTCACCGAACGCGTGCATCGCACGCTGCGAGAAGTGGGTCTGCCAGAAAGTTGTGCTGCCCGTTACCCTCATGAGTTTTCGGGGGGACAGCGCCAGCGCATAGCGGTGGCACGGGCAATTATCCTAGAACCTGAGCTACTGGTACTGGACGAACCAACCTCAGCGTTAGACCGGACAGTACAAAAACAGTTAGTCACGCTGCTGCGCGAACTTCAGGCACGCCGCCAACTAAGCTACCTGTTTATCAGCCATGATCTTGCCGTGGTGCGCGCTATGGCCCACCGCATTATGGTGCTAAAAGATGGCGACGTAGTAGAACAAGGGGATTGCCTTGAAGTGCTCGCCGCCCCGCAGCATCCCTACACCAAAGCATTGATAGAAGCTGCCCACTTGCACTAGCCACCTGGTAAACATAAACGTTTGTCTCGGCAATTTTTCAAGTTGTCCACGCATGAACGCAAAAGCAAGATAACGGTATAAAAATTCATTGCTCATAATAAAAACGCCCCGGCCTTGGCACGGGTGTGCTGACCAGGGCGGTTTATCCACTAGCAGTGACGCTAAGTGTATTTAGAAGCTGGCAATTTCTTCAGGCGTTAGCTCCCGCCATTCACCAGGTGCTAGGTCATCTGGCAAGATCACATCACCAATCGAACGGCGATGAAGCGCATTGACGTGATTGCCTAGGGCTGCAAACATGCGCTTCACTTGGTGATAGCGCCCTTCTGTAATGGTCAATTCCGCTTGCTGCGGAGTAATAAACCTCAGCACGGCAGGTTGCGTTGGCGTTTCTTCACCATCGAGTAGAAGTCCTTCCTCTACTTGGTGAATTGCCCACTCAGCGGCGCTACCTTCCATAGGCTCCGCCAACTCTGCAATGTATACCTTGGCACAGCGATGGCGCGGCGAGGTGACACGATGGGACCATTGGCCATCATCAGTGAGCAATAACAAGCCGGTGGTATCTACATCCAACCGCCCTACCGGCTGCAGCCGCTCTACTTTGGGTAGATCAATGAGGTCAATCACCCTTGGGTAGAGCCCACGGCGGGCAGTGCACTCTACTTCCAGCGGCTTATGCATCATCAGGTAACGCAACCCAACCAGCGCTAGCGTCTCACCGTTGAGCTTTACTTCGTCGTTCTGGGTGTCAACTTGAGTCGCAGACTGCTTGATGGGCTCGCCGTTCAGGGTCACCTCGCCATTTTTTAACGCACGCTTTGCTAGGCTGCGCGTCAACGGGGTTGTTTCACTCAAAAAGCGATCAAGGCGCATTATTGACCCACTCCTGGCAGAAGCGAAAAGCGGTCGGCATCTTGCCAGGCAGGAAATTTTTCTCGAAAAGCATCTAGGTCCGTTTTATTTAGCGTCCCCGTTTCAATAAACGGAGAGTTTGCAGGGTGGTCGATCAGCGGTTCCCCTTTGAAATCGACCAGCATGGAATCACCACTATAAGCGAGTCCTTTGGCATCTTCACCGACGCGGTTTACACCTACTACGTAAGCTAGGTTTTCAACTGCACGCGCTTGTAAAAGCGTGCGCCATGGGTGACGCCGGGGTGCAGGCCAGTTCGCCACGCACAGCGCGGCATCATACTCGAAATGTTCGCCTTCTGCTGGCTGCTGGCGCATCCAAACGGGAAACCTCAGGTCGTAGCAGACGCTCAATAGCAACCTGAAGCCTTTCAGCTCGACAATTTTCCGGCGGTCGCCCATGCCATAGCGCTCATGCTCTCCGGCCATACGAAATAAATGACGCTTATCGTAGTACTGCAAGTCACCGTCGGGAGTAGCCCACACCATACGGTTGAAGTACTGCCCTTCATCAACAATCGCCACGCTGCCGGTCATTACACAGCCTCTCGCTTTTGCCTGCGCCTGCAACCAAGCAACGCTTTGGCTCGCGGCCATGGGCTGGGCCATTTCCCGTGAATTCATAGTGAAGCCAGTGGCAAACATCTCTGGCAACACAATTAAATCTGTATCGCGACTATCCAATTCCCCTAATAGCTGTTCAAGATGCGCATGGTTGGCCTGAGGATCTTCCCAGCGCAAATCGCACTGCACCAAGCTCGTTTTCAGTTGGCTCATGCCTCGTCTCCTTTGCATCAGTGTGTTCGTCAATAGTGTGCTAGATTAACATTTTTAATTAATGAGGCTGCTATGCTTTCACCTGCATCAAGGGATCCTGAAGCGGTTAAGGGCGTTATGTTTGGCTTAACCGCTTACACCATGTGGGGCTGTTTCCCACTATTTTTCGCTCTCTTTGATGGCATCCCGGCATTTGAAATTCTGATACACCGGATTTTGTGGTCGTGCCTTTTCCTGGTGGGGTTAATCAGCATACTGCGCCGATGGACGCCAGTGGTTAGCGCACTTTTTGAGCCCAAGCGCTTGGGACGCGTACTCGCTTGCGCGTTATTGATTGCCTTTAATTGGGGCCTCTACATCTATGCCGTTGAGAGCAAACAGGTGTTACAAGCCAGTTTAGGCTACTTTCTCACGCCGCTGGTAAACATTGCCCTGGGTGTGCTGGTGCTACGTGAGGTAATGGCTCGCCTCCAGCTAGTTGCTCTCGGCTTAGCAAGTTTAGCGATTGCAATTCAGTTCGTGATATTGGGTGAACTGCCCTGGATCAGCCTATTGCTAGCACTTAGCTTTGGTAGCTACGGATTATTTCGCAAGCAAGTACCTCTTGATGGGCTTTCAGGTCTATTTGTAGAGACGCTCTTGCTGTTCCCGTTGGCATTAATAGCGCTCACTTGGCTCAGCTGGCAGGGGGAATCTCACTTCATTCATGATGTGCCAATGAGTGCCCTGCTAATGATTAGCGGCGTGTTAACCGCTTTGCCATTAATGGCCTTTGCTGGGGCTGCACGACGTCTACGGCTGGCAACACTGGGGTTTCTGATGTACATCAACCCCAGCATTCAGTTTTTGATTGCGATCATCATCTTTGGCGAGCCTCTAGGCCTCATCCAGTTAGTCACATTTGTGATGATCTGGACAGGCTTAGCGCTTTATTCCTGGTCATCTTGGCAGTCACGTCCGCGCCAGAAGGCGGGTACCTGAGGCTAGCTCTTCCACTGGTTTTTCAATCACCACTGCACTGATGTCATTTGTCTTTTCAGGCTGGTAACCCACACGAAAGCCTCCCCAGTGCTTGCTATTAATGTAAATGGGTACCGAAAGATCGTGCATGATTTCACCTGTGTCACGCTTATAGGTTTGTAGCAGCAGCGGCTTCTCATGGGCGCCGCAACGGCTGCCAGTCGGATCATCAAAAATACGTTTGCTGCGGCAATACTTGAGATCGTGATCGTAATCACCGGTGGGCTCGCGGCTGACGGCTGCGTTATGAGTAGGCACATAACCGTTGCGGTCACATGCAATGGCGTAACTCAACCCGTACTCAGCAAGCAAAGGTTCTTGCAAGCTGGGTAACTGTAGATCCGTGAATGCATCAAAGCCGGTGTGGTAAAGCGGCGGCTGTGTCCCTGGTATGACCCTGTAATCAGGTTGGAATAGCGACGTTTCTGATAACTCACCGGAAGCAATCGCTTTCTCAAACGATTTACCAATACGGTCAGCCGCTTGGCGAGCAGCGCTAAATACATGCTGATGTCGCCCCCGTAAACGCTGCTGTGCCAGCTCGCCATCAACCCCTTCTGCGGCCTCCATCAATGCCCGAGCTTGCTGGGCTAAATCGCTCATATCGCGATTGCCCTCATCTACATCATCTTCAAGCTGTCGTAAGCTATCAGCAACTGTTTGGCTATGGGCCTTGGTGCTTTCCATTGCTTCTGCGACGCTGGTGATTTCCTGCTCTACTTGATCGAACTGCTCCGTGATGGTGGCAAGACTGCTGCCCACCTGCTGCATCCCTTGGGAACGCTCTCTGATTCGGCTCATCAGCGCTCCCATCGTACCAACAACACTCTGGCCACTCTGGTGCATATCTTTAACAAGCTCATCGACGCTTTGTGTCGCCGTTGACGTCTTTAGCGCCAAGTTGCGCACTTCACCCGCGACCACCGCAAATCCGCGTCCATGTTCTCCCGCTCGAGCTGCCTCAATAGAAGCATTGAGTGATAACAAATGTGTTTGTTCTGCTATTCCCTCAATCATCGAGGTCACATTGCGCACGCGCTCAATTTTATCGTTTAGCGCAGATAGCAATTCCAGCGCTCGATCAGAGCGCTCGGAAACATCGCTCATGTCGCCAATAATATCGGCCAGCTCATCATGATTGTGATGACTTGCCTGACGAGCGCTCTCGGCAAGCGAGGCGACGTGGCTAGCGCTGGCACTCACTTGCATGATGGCGGCATTAATAGCGTTCATACTCGATGACGCATCACTCGTCATGGTTTCCTGCTTACTAAGGCGTTGAGCCATAAGATCAGCGTAATGAGAAACTTCTGCCGAGGCGATAGCGGTGCTACTCGCTCGGTTCATCAACCGATAGGCCATCGCGCGAAGCGAACCATAATCGCGAATGGGCTTGAAACCGTGGATAGGTTTCGTCAAACGCGTTTGATCAGCGGCGTAAACCGACGTCATCATAACGAGCATTAAACCCGCGCCAGCCCCCGTCGCCAATAGCAGCGCAACATAGGGTAAAGCACCAGATTCAGTCATCATCCAAACAGAAACACCTAGCACTGCCAAAGGCACTAACAGCCGAAGTAGTCGCATGAGGGATACTCTTTTTTATTTGACGTTATTGAGCAGTCAATCAATAAAGAAGAAGCGATTAGCCACTTCTCAGTCAGCTTAACGGGTTATGCTAATGAATGAAGTAGCACTTTCGGGTCAGAACATGCTTTTGTTTGAAAGCAAAGGCCATCATTGTCCATACAACGCGTTAAACTAACGAACTCACCAGTGGTGGGGTTTAAAAAAACGAAGCTGACGCCAGGAGCTTATGTTCAAGCGCTATTTTCCTATTCTTACATGGCTGCCCCACTACCATAAGCGCCTGTTAGGTGCCGATGTATTGGCGGGACTCATCGTAACCGTGATGGTGATTCCGCAGTCGTTAGCCTATGCCCTGCTTGCTGGCTTGCCCGCGGTAGTAGGTTTATATGCCAGTATTTTGCCGCAACTTATTTATACCTTTTTAGGTACAAGCCGCACCCTGGCCGTAGGGCCAGTGGCTATCATTGCGTTAATGACGGGCGCTGCGCTATCTTCTGTTGCAACGCCCGGCAGCCCCGACTATTTACAAGCTGCACTGGTACTTTCATTACTTTCTGGCGGCATATTGGTCGCGATG
Organism: Halomonas sp. GT; assembly: GCF_002082565.1. Lineage (NCBI taxonomy): Bacteria > Pseudomonadati > Pseudomonadota > Gammaproteobacteria > Oceanospirillales > Halomonadaceae > Halomonas > Halomonas sp. GT. The sequence continues at coordinate 1,832,751 of NZ_CP020562.1, read as the reverse complement.
GGAGCCCTTAAAATGGGCTTTTTTAGCAATTTTTTAAGCCATCCGGTTATCTCGGGCTTTTTAACCGCATCGGGCATTCTGATTGCCGTCAGTCAATTAGGTAGTCTAATGGGCGTCTCCAGTAGTGGTTTTACGCTGGTAGAGCGTGTGATAACGCTCTTTCCTAACCTCCCTACCTTTAATCCCTATACGCTTGCAATCGGTGCTAGCACACTTTTTTTTCTCGTCATGATGCGGCGTTTTGGTAAGCAGAGCCTCGGCGCTATTGGTTTGCCTAAAGCGCTAGCCGATTTAATTACCAAGGCAGGCCCTGTCTTTGCAGTGGTTATTACGACGCTGGCTACTTGGTATTGGCAACTGGCCGACCAAGGCGTTGCCATTGTTGGCACCATTCCCAGCGGACTACCTGCGCTAAGTTTTCCCTGGGGAGATACGTCACTATGGCATGCACTATTTATCCCAGCGCTACTCATCAGTTTGGTAGGGTTCGTCGAATCTGTTTCCATGGGGCAGATGTTGGCAGCCAAGCGGCGCCAGCGCATATCTCCCAACCAGGAACTGATTGGCTTAGGTGCCGCTAATTTAGCGGCAGGATTTACCAGCGGCATGCCGGTGACTGGCGGCCTTTCACGCACGGTCATCAGCTATGACGCTGGGGCACAAACACCCGCAGCCGGGGCCTTTGCAGCCCTGGGAATAGCCTTGGTGACGATGGCGTTTACCGGATGGCTCTACTACCTGCCGATTGCAACGTTGGCCGCGACAATTACCGTATCCATTTTGACTCTGGTCGATATCCCCATGCTGCGCCAAACGTGGCGCTATTCTCGCAGTGATTTCGCTGCGATGGCCGTTACAATTCTGCTAACCCTAGTTGAAGGTATTGAAGCTGGCATCATCGGTGGCGTAAGCCTCTCTATCGCATTATTTTTGTATCGCACAAGCCGTCCTCATAGCGCGCTGGTGGGCCGCGTACCGGATACCGAACACTTCCGCAATACCGAACGCCATAATGTTGAAACCGTCAGTAATGTGGCGCTACTGCGAATCGACGAAAGCCTCTATTTTGCGAATGCCCGTTACCTTGAGGATACCGTTTATAATTTGGTCGCCAGCTATCCTGAGCTGGAGCACGTCGTTCTTATCTGTTCAGCTGTTAATTTAATTGATGCATCAGCCCTCGAGAGCCTGGATGCCATCAACGCCCGTTTAAAAGATTCCGATGTCAAGCTTCATCTATCCGAGGTGAAGGGCCCCGTCATGGATCAGCTCAAAAAGAGTGATTTTTTAGAGGCTCTGACCGGACGCGTTTTTCTTAGCACTTATGCTGCCTGGCGCGAATTTTCTTAAGCTTGTTTTTTAAGCTTAACAACGCACCTTTAACTAACGCTTGTTTGAATGCATCATAGTGTTACCACTATCGTGAATGTCGATGAGGAGCAGGGATGCCAAACGAATGGATAACACACGAAAGTGGGCGTCTATCGCTCCAACATGAGTGGACACTCGTTCATTACCAGCCGCTAAAATCGCTGGTGGCTCAGCATACTAATAGCGCCAGAAATCACGCTATTTCGCTGAGTGGTATTACCCAACTAGACACAGCAGGTGCTGCCTTAATCGTTGAGCTATTGGGCATCGAAAACGCCAAACAGCAAGCGGAAAGCTCATTACCTAAAAAACAACTGGCGCTTTTAGTACGGGTTGCAGAGGCGATGGAGACGCCTCTCGATATCACGCCCCCTAAGCACAATCGCATAATCGATGGATTGGCGATAATTGGCCAGCAAATGGTGGCACTGTACTCGCAACAGCGACAGCTTTTAGCGTTTATTGGGCTTGTCCTGGCAACACTGTTTTCTCTACTACTTCGTCCTCATCGTTGGCGTTTCACAGCAACGGTTGCGCATATTCATTCAAGCGGGCTAAACGCAGTCCCCATTGTTGCGCTGCTGACCTTTATGGTGGGCGCGGTGGTGGCTTTTCTGGGAGCCACCGTGCTTCAAGACTTTGGCGCCACGGTATACACGATTGATTTAGTGGCCTTCTCTTTTTTACGTGAATTTGGCGTGCTGCTCGCAGCAATTCTATTAGCTGGACGCACTGCCAGTGCCTTTACCGCCCAGCTTGGTGCCATGAAGTCCAATGAAGAGATTGATGCGCTTCAAACTCAAGGGCTTGATCCTATAGAGCTTTTAGTACTTCCTCGGGTAATCGCCCTGCTGATTAGCCTGCCTCTGCTCGCTTTCGTGGGAATGCTAAGCGGGCTCGTGGGTGGAGCCATGGTGGCAACGCTTTCGCTGGATATCTCGATTAGCCAGTTCATGACCACGCTACAAAAAGACGTATCCGTCAGCCATTTCCTGGTCGGTCTCAGTAAAGCGCCCGTATTTGCATTTGTTATTGCCGTCATTGGCTGTCTTGAAGGCTTTAAGGTCAGCGGTAGCGCACAATCTGTTGGCGCTCACACTACCTCAAGCGTCGTGCAATCAATTTTTATGGTCATCCTTATTGACGCGCTAGCCGCACTGTTTTTTATGGAGCTGGGATGGTGACCACAACGCAGGCTGAATCCGAACAAAATGGGCAAGCTGTTATTAGGGTTGAAGGGTTAGTCAATCGCTTTGGCCCTGTGGTTGTTCATGAAAACCTCGACTTAACGTTAAAGCGAGGGGAAATTCTCGGTGTGGTGGGCGGCTCAGGAACCGGTAAGTCTGTGCTGTTAAGGAGTATTGTGGGCTTAAAGCGTCCTAATGGAGGCACAATCGATGTTCTGGGAAGTCGCCTAAGCGAATTAAATGAACAACAGCGCAGTCAGGTAGAACGCCGCTTTGGTGTGTTGTTTCAACGGGGGGCTTTATTTAGCTCACTGAATTTACAAGAAAATGTTGCTTTGCCGCTTATTGAACACGCCAAACTGTCGCGAAAAGATGCAGAGTACCTCGCACGCATCAAACTCTCTTTAGTTGGGCTGCCCGCTAAGGCGGCACTGCAGTTTCCTGAATCTCTATCGGGCGGCATGGTAAAACGTGCAGCACTGGCTCGTGCGCTGGCACTTGATCCAGATATTTTGTTTCTTGACGAGCCAACCGCGGGTCTTGACCCTATCGGGGCAGCCGCCTTTGATCAGCTATTGGTTACGCTGCGCGACGCGTTAGGCTTTAGCGTTTTTTTGGTTACCCACGATTTAGATACGCTTTATGCTACCTGCGACCGAGTCGCCGTGCTTTCACAAAAACGCGTGTTAGTGGCAGATACGCTTGAAAATGTCGCCAAGACTGATGATGAGTGGGTGCAAGCCTACTTTAATGGACCTCGAGGGCGTGCTGCTCAGTACGCTGTTAACGCATCAACGGCAGGTTTTAAGGAGTAAGTTGTCAATGGAAACCCGTGCTCATCACGTCGTTATAGGTCTGTTTACCCTATTATCTGCCGCGGCAGCACTTCTATTTGCGCTGTGGATGAGCTATGCCGCAGGAGAGCGCAACTACCAGCCTTACCGGATTCTGTTTGAGCGCAGTGTTAGTGGTTTATCCATTGGCAGTAAGGTGCAGTACAACGGCATTGAAGTTGGCGATGTTACCGAGCTAACACTAAACCCTGACGACCCACGTCAGGTTATTGCCAGTGTGCGGGTCTATGAAGATACCCCCGTCAAGACAGATACCCGAGCAAAACTAGCCTTTGCCAGCATTACCGGCAGCATGTCGATTCAACTCTATGGTGGCACTCCCGAAAGCTCACGATTGATAAACCAAACAGACAGCACCGCACCGTTTATTAACGCAGACCCTTCACCGATCGCCACGCTATTTGATGAAGGCGAAACAATGGTGCAAAACATTAACTCTATTCTGCTAAACGTTAACGAACTATTTAATGACGGCAATCGTGAACAAGCCGGCACTATTTTGACGAGTATTGCGCAGATCACAGAGATGATCGCCTCACAACAAACAGCGCTTGATCAAAATATGGCACTGTTCGGTGAGGTGTCACGTCAAGCAACAGCGACCCTTGAAAGTATCGATACGCTTAGCCTCGAGGCAACACGGCTATTGCAACAAGATGGTCAGCAAATGATGCAAAGCGCTGAAAGCGCCAGTCGCGATGTAGCCAGCGCCGCCCGACGAATTGAACAGCTCGTTAACGACAATGCCGGTGCTGTCGACAGTACGCTGCAGGGAGCACAAGATATTGCTCCCGCACTTTCAGCCCTGCGTTCTACACTAACCAATCTTGATCGTATTACTCGCCAGCTTGAAGAGAGTCCCGCAGACTTTTTCTTGGGTCGGGATCAAGTAGAGGAGTTTCGCCCATGAGCTTGCGCTCTCCGTTTAGCATCGTCACATTAGCGGCGCTTGTATTAAGTACAGGTTGTTCAATACTGCCCGAAAGTAATCCCGCAACACTCTATCGGCTGCCATCGTCTGTCACACTGTCTGAACACACGGCCGCCCCCCTCCCCGTAAGACTAGGCATTGCTACCCCAGGGGCAGGCCACTTACTTAACAGCAACCGTATTGTGGTATATCCAGAAGGCAATGTAGTCAATGTCTATGAGGGGGTGCGCTGGCATGAAGACGCCCCAGAAATGCTTCAAGCGCGCTTAATTTCTGACCTCCAGCAGCGCCAGCTATTCACTGGCGTGAGTAGCGACCGATTGCCTCACGATGTACTGCTACTGAGCGAGCTGCGCCATTTCCAAAGTGAGTACGACACTTCCCCACCCAGTATTCATCTTCAACTAGATGTCCAACTTGTGAATACACAACACCGAAAACCGCTAGCAGCGACTAGTTTTGTTATCCGAACCCGCGCGGATAGTCCAGAGATTCCTGACGTCGTGAATGCGTTTGGCGCAGCCAGCGACGCGCTAGCTGAGCAGCTTTCAGCATGGGTCGCGGCGCAATCAAGCAGTCTGAGAACCGCCGATTGACGGCGTCTTTCTTAAAAAGTCACGTGGGTCTTTAGGATAAAAATGTTCAGGCTGGCGTTCTAAATGGGTAAAAAATCGCGTGTCTTTATAAGGCATTTTCATAAAGCCGGACACGCCCAACCCCTCTATCTGACTTACAGACGCCAACATCTGTGCCAGCAAAAACCGAAACTCTACCTCTCGGCTTGGGTCAAGAAGCCGATAGTAGCTATGGATTTTAAGATGCTTCGGTAGTGCCTCAAAGATAATCATGCCAGTGTGATGGATCTCATTCAGCCGTTGCAGTATGTGCATAATAGTATCAGGCAAGACAAGCAGCTCTTCTGGATCAGGGCCATCTTCAAAGTAACTATGCTGGCGAGTGCGGTCTTCCATTTCTGGAACAGCACTCAGCTCATAGTCAATCGTGGTGTCAGGATCACAGTTAAAAGGCTCTTCCGCACTTAGACGCTCTAAATGCAGTGTTTGGCGTGCATTAAACAAGCAGCTTTTAAACACCCCTTGGCGATGGATAGCACGCGCCAAGTGCACCATATTGTTGACGGCTTGAATAAACGCTGGCTTTAATGCGGGATCATGCAGGTTAAGTGAGGAGTCTATATAGACGCCCTCTCGCTCCCAGCGCACTGCTAAACCACCGACAACCGGGTATTTTCCTAAGCGACTCACCGAGGCCAAAAACGCCTTTTCTGTTTCCCCCATACCCTGCATAAATTGTTTGTAATAGCGGTCTAGCTGCACATCATTGACATCATTAAGTGTTTCTTCTGCGTTCGCTTCGCGCAGAAACGCCTTACGGGAACTGTATACGACCGTATCAATCTCTTGGTGCGCAGCACGGCCCCAGACAGGCACTAGCGGTGTTTGTGTTGGAATAGGTAAATCTAACATCACCACTTTGGCCATGCGCGACATCGCCTGTAAATAGTGGTCCCCTGCTTTATGACGTATGTGTGGGTCGGGATCCAGCATGCCGTCCAAAGTGCGGGCAAACTCCAAGGGGAGCCCCAGCGAGCTAGCGGGAATAGCACGATGACCAAAGCGACAAGATTGCGCAGAGGCTAATGCATATAGCGTTCCTGCCGCCCCTTGCTCATCAAAACGGGGTGATGATAGCGCTCCATTTAGCTGATCTTCACCAATGAAGTAGACATCGCCCAGCCGGGCGTTGGTTTGCTGCAGATTATCGGACATTAATTCCATCACGTTTGCCCCGACAAATTGAAGCTTTTCATCTAACTGGGCAAATACGGACGATCCCCAGTCAATCAACGCAATGGACTCGGTATCTGGATCAAATACCAAATTTGACGGCTTGATGTCGCCATGTACAACGGGACGTGCATTGGGACCGGTTTCGCGGCGCAATGCGGAAAGAATATCGGCCAACTGGTTGGCAATGCGGACCACTAAACGTGGAGATAGACGGCCTTCTTTCAGCGACACCTGTTCAAGGTTCCAACCAGGCGCACGCTCCATCACCAGAATTGACTGGCCTCGGGAGCGTTGATAAGTCACAAGCTTTGGTATGCGGGGATGGGAAACCTGATCAAGCATAAACGCCTCTTCTTCGAGGCGTTCTTGTAAATGGGTAGGCAGCGTAATACGTGAGAATTTGAACACGTAGTGGGCAGGCACATCATGGTGTTGCGCGCTGCCCGCAAATACAAAGCCATAGGCACCTTTACCAACCAGCTCAATTCCCGTGTAGCCCAACTGGGCGAGCTGTGCCTGACACAGTGCTACCCAGTCTTTAAGCTTACGGGCATCGTGATGGCTTAGCAGATATACCGACTGCTCTTCCGGTATATAAAACTGCTGGAGCGGTGCCTGAGACATTTCTCATTCCTTACTAGCCGACTTCTGGCTATTTAACTTCTTGTTATCCAGTGTCTGGTAACCTTAGCCCAAGTGCAGCAGCATGGTTTCAGGCGCTTCCAGGTAGCCTTTCCAGGCATTACAGAAACGGGCGATGGTACCGCCATCAATAAAGCGGTGATCGCCTGCCCAGGTGATAGTCATAATGGCCCGTCGCTGAACCTCGCCTTGCTCGTCAAAGCGCGGTAACCATTGGGTTTTGCCAATCGCCACTATCGCCGCTTCCGGCGCATTGATAATCGGCGCCGCATAGGTTCCGCCCAACGCACCAATGTTAGAAATACTGATGGTGCCACCTTTAAGGTCAGCCTGATCGACACGCCCTTCTCGGGCCGCAATGGTTAAACGCCCCACTTCACGAGCAATATCGAGCAGTGTTAAACGCTCAACACTTTTCACATTGGGCACCAGAAGGCCGGCTTTGCTATCCACCGCCATGCCGATATTGCACTGCTCGTAGTAGTGCAACTCATTGGCTTCCGCGTTTAGCTGGGCATTGATGATCGGCGCCTCAGTTACTGCCAGCGCCATGGCTTTCATGAAAAAGGGCATGAGTGTTAACCGTTCGCCAAGCGCCTCTACCCGTGGCTTTAGGCGTTCACGCAGCGCCAGCAGATCGGTCACATCGATCTCTTCGCCATAGTGAAAATGCGGGATAGAGCTAGCTGCCTCAACCATTCTTTTCGCCATCACCGCACGCACACCGCGAAGCGGTTCGACGCGAGGCGGCTGGGTGCCTTGAGTTTCTTGCAATGGTGCTTGGGCAGGAGCTGTAGAAGGTTGATTCAGGTGGGCCAGCACGTCTTCTTTTAATACCCGGCCATCTTTACCACTGCCAGTAATGGCGCTTAACTCAAGTTGATGCTCACGGACTAGGCGCCGCACGGCTGGGCTGGCAGGTACTTTACCGCTGCTGTTACTAAGGCTGCTGGCACTGGTTACCACAGCGGCTTGCTCAACCGCCTTGGCTGAGCCACGATCAGCGTCTGGTGATTGAGGCTCGTTAGCCTGTTCCTTCGCGCCCGCTTCTTGGGTGTCATTTTCTGCCTGATAGGCATAAAGCGGTGCGTGTACTTTGGCAATTTTTCCTTGGGCAACATAAAGCTTGGTGACAACGCCTGCTTCGGGAGCGGTAATTTCCACTAGCGCTTTGTCGGTCATCACTTCGACAATTGGCTGATCCTCCTCAATCCGATCACCCTCAGCAACGCGCCACTCCACCACTTCACATTCAACAATGCCTTCGCCTATATCCGGCAGCATGAAATCGCTCATTATTTTTCTCCCTGGCGTTAAAAGTTAACGCTTTCGCGAATCGCTTCAAAAATTTTCAGATGGTCGGGCAAGTACTCTTTTTCCAGCACTAGCGGGAAAGGTGTATCTAGCCCTGTTACCCGAGCAATCGGCGATTCAAGATAGAGAAAACAGCGCTCTTGGATCGTCGCGGCGATTTCACCCGCAAAGCCACCTGTTAACGGCGCTTCATGGCTGACGATCAAACGTCCAGTTTTTAGAACAGACTCAACAACAGTATCCGCGTCCCATGGCAGCAACGTGCGCAGATCGATCACTTCACAGGCAATGCCCTGCTCTTCAGCAAGCTCAACGGCTTTGCCGATGACTTCCATTTGTGCGCCCCAGCCCACCAACGTCATATCAGTCCCCTCTTTAATGACCTCCGCCTCACCAATAGGAAGCTGATAATCTTCTTGGGGCACCTCACCCACCGAGGCACGATAGAGACGCTTGGGTTCTAAAAAAAGTACCGGATCTGGATCGCGAATAGCGGCGAGCAGTAGCCCTTTCGCTTGGTAGGGATTGCGCGGAACAACAACTTTCAAGCCAGGTGTATGTGTGAAGTAAGCCTCTGGTGATTGTGAATGGTAGAGCCCCCCCGCGATACCACCGCCGTAGGGCGTGCGGATGGTTAATCCACCGACATTGAATAAATCCCCCGAGCGGTAGCGGAATTTCGCAGACTCATTAACGATTTGATCAAAGGCAGGAAAGATGTAGTCGGCAAACTGTATTTCAGCAACGGGCACTGAGCCTTGAGCAGCCAGCCCATTGGCGAAGCCAATGATGCCTTGTTCTACCAGCGGCGTATTAAAGCAGCGCGATTTACCATACTTTTCCTGCAAATGGCTGGTAGCACGAAATACGCCACCAAAAACGCCAACGTCTTCACCAAAACAGATAACTTTGTCATCTTCAGCCATGGCGATATCAAGTGCATTGTTGATCGCCTGGAGCATGTTCATTGTGGGCATGTTATGCCTCCCCCTGGGAATCTGTGGACGTATTCACCTCAAGGTCTAGCGACCGCGCTCCACGCGGGTAGGCCTCTGGATAGCGGCGAATATGGCGCTTAAGCTGGTCAAATTGACGCTGCAACTCAGGGGTTATATCGGCATAGACATCAGTAATTAGCGATTCCAGCGGTGGGGGTGAACGCTTTTCTGCCCGTTTCATGGTATCCAGCACGTCGCGACGCAACGTTTCCTGCTGGCTGGTTTCCTCTTCCTCGCTCCACCAGCCTTTTTTCAACAGCCATTTCTGCATGCGCAGTATGGGATCTTTTAACCGCCATGCTTCTTCTTCACTTTTGGCACGATAGCCGGAAGGATCGTCCGAAGAGGAGTGAGCAGCAAGACGGTAAGACATTGCTTCAATCAGCACAGGCTTGTTTTGTTCCACAGCAATTTGGCGCGCTTGGCGTGTCGCCTCATAAACCGCCAGTGCATCGTTCCCGTCAACGCGTATCACATGCATATGATAGCCGAATGCCCTGGGGGCAATGCCATCGGCGGCAAACTGCTCGGTTGATGGCGTCGAAATGGCATAGCCATTGTTACGGCAGAAAAAAATAACCGGTACTTGATGGACTGATGCCATATTTAGCGCGGCATGGAAATCACCTTCTGATGCAGCACCCTCACCGAAAAACGTTAAAGTGCAATGACCATCACCCGCTAATTTCTGGCCGTATGCATAACCTGTCGCCTGGGGGATTTGCGTTGCAAGCGGAGAAGAGATGGTCATGTAGTGCAGCTTGCGTGATCCATAATGAATCGGCATTTGACGACCTTTGCCGTAGTCCAGTTCGTTGCCGAACAGCTGATTCATAAACTCGTCAATGGAGAACCCGCGATACATTAATGCGCCTTGCTCGCGATATTGCGCCATGATCATATCGGCATCATCTAGCGCAGCAGTTGCACCAACAACGGCGGCTTCTTCACCCGTGCTTTGCATATAAAAGCTGAGCCGCCCCTGGCGTTGGGCAGCCATCATGCGCTCATCCAGGATACGGGTGGCCAGCATGGCTTGATAGAGCCGTCGGGCATGATCACGCGGGAGGTCTGGCTCTTTCGCTCCTTCGTAAAGCTCGCCCTCTGGGTCGAGCAGGCTGAAGGTAGCCATTGAGAATTCGTCGCCGGTCATAAAGAGCGGCTGATGTACGTAGTTTGTCATGTTTATTATCCTTGTATTACCCCTTTTGAGGGCAGTGTTGTTGGTGTTGACCGTTTTTGCCAGTGGATTTATCTAGCATAGGCCAAGCTCGTCGAGGTTAGTGCCACCTCGATCAACGCAACACAAGGACAGTAACGCAGTCTGCTACTTTTAGGGATACAACTTAAGACGCAGAGAGACGAGTGCGCAGCTGTTGTTGCAACGCATCAAACAGGCTATCGACGGTTAACGCGAGTAACGCGATTAACAGCGCGCCTTGTAAAACATAGGCCATATTGCCATTCACGATACCCGCTATAATCGGGTCTCCTAAGTTACTGGCGCCAACAGTCGCCCCTAAGGCCGCTGTCGCAATATTTATAGTTACCGATGTGCGGATACCGGCCAGAATCACCTGCGTGGCTAAAGGAAGTTCAACGCGAGTTAAAACCTGCCAAGGGGTCATCCCCATGGCAAACGCCGCTTGTTTAAGACTCCCATCTACATCTTGCAGCCCCGCAAGCGTATTTCGCACAATCGGCAATAAGCCATAGAGCATTAGCGCCACGATAATCGGCAACGTTCCAAAACCCAATATAGGAACCGCCAGGGCAAGCACTGCCACAGGGGGAAATGTCTGACCCAGTGAAGCCAACTGCCCGGCTAGGGGTAAGAAGTCTCGCCCCCACTGCCGAGTGACTGCAATGCCGGCCAATACGCCTACGCTTATCGTGACGACAGCCGCTATTCCAACAACGAACACGTGCCTTGCCAGCAGAGAAGTAAAATCAGCTCGGGAATAAATTACCTGACGGGCGTCAGGCTCTAGCCAACGAAATCCAGGCTCTAACGCCGGGATACCCAATACACCTATCAGTAGGAATAGTGCCCAGCTGACTGGCCATAGCCACCGCGGGCCGGCTGCTATTCGTGATTCAGGACGATTACGATCACGCGTCACGGTGACTCATCCTGTCTAACTGGGCCTCTTTCACCACTTTGCGCAGCGATAACTCTCCAATCGGCATATCATGTTGATCGACAACCGTCAGCCTATCGCAGTGGTCACGCAGCATCATTGAAAGCGCTTGGCGCAGTGAAAAATCACCCGGAATACGCGACTGGGCAGGCAGCGTCTGCCCAAGAGATGACATGTGATCTTTGACGCGTGTTAAGGCAGCCTGTTTTAAACCTCGCTCCAACCCTCCCAATAGCGACTCAACAAATGGGTCGGCTGGAGTTTGAAGCAGCGCTAGCGGTGATCCCTGCTGAACAATACGTCCTTCACGCATAACGACTAAATGATCCGCCAGTTTGAGCGCTTCATCCATATCGTGAGTCACGAACACCACGGTTTTATGCAGCCGCGCCTGAAGCTTTGCCAGTTCGTCTTGAAGCTTTTCTCGAGTAATAGGGTCTAGCGCTCCAAAAGGCTCATCCATCAGTAAAATATCAGGATCTGCCGCCAATGCGCGCGCAACGCCTACCCGCTGTGCTTGGCCACCAGAGAGCTGGTGAGGATACTTATGGGCAAACTCTTCCGTGGGAAGGCCTAACAGGCGCATTAGTTCTTCGACCCGTGCTTTAACATCAGCGGCAGGCCATTTTAACAAACGCGGTACCAGCCCAATGTTGTGCGCTACGGTCCAATGGGGAAACAGACCAGTACTCTGGATCGCATAGCCAATGCGGCGACGAAGCTTAACCGGGTCATAGTGGCCTATTGCCTGTCCGTCGATGATAATGTCGCCGCTACTATGCTCAATCAAACGATTTATCATACGTAGCGTCGTCGATTTTCCGCAGCCTGATGACCCTACCAGCGCACAGAACTTTCCTTTCGCGACGTGTAAGGATATGTCGTCTACCGCTGTGTCTTCGCCAAAGTGCTTCGACACATGGGAAAGCTCTATCATTTATGTCCTCCGGGGCGAAGCGCGTCGGCTAATGCCCCCAAACTAGCATCTACAATAAGTGCCAAGACTAAAATAGGCAGCGCGCCAAGTAACACCATGTCCATAGCCGCTTGGCCCAACCCCTGAAAAATAAACGTACCAAGCCCACCTGCCCCAATCAATGCAGCAACGGCCGTTAATCCAATGGCTTGAACAGCGGTAATTCGCACACCTTCTAATAGTATTGGCAGCGCCAAAGGAAATCTTACCTGCCAGAAGCGCTGATACGGACGCATCCCCATCGCCTTAGCAGCATCTAAAGTATCAGGGTCGACTTCATCAAGCGCAATATAAGTATTGCGCACCATGGGTAACAAGCTATAAGCAATGAGCGCAATCAATGCGGGTGTGGCGCCAATACCGCTAACACCTAACTGGGCTAAAAAAGGCACGTTAGCAGCTAGCCAAGCAAGCGGAGCCAGCAGTAGCCCAAACAGAGCTAAGCTCGGGATCGTTTGCAGGAAGTTCAGCCATGCAAACGCTATTCGTTGTAGACGTTGGTAACGTCGCATTAGCATAGCGAGAACTAAACCGACCACTATACTAACGCTTACTGCTATGCCGACCAGTACCATATGTTGCAGCATGGCACGATAAAATTGCTGGTCGCGCGCTTGAAACTCCTGAACAAGGGCTAAATTTTCAAGCCATAAGGCGGCACAAAGCAGCCATGCTGCCCCCACGCTGCTGAGCAATAGAGTGGTCCATAATCGCGACAACCCCAAACGTATACGCACTTCCACTAGACACAATAAAAGTAAAAAAAGCACGACCCAATAGCCAGCCCCAATACCTAAACGCGCTTGCGGCAGAGTCGGATCAATTAGCCAGTGACCTGCCACCATAAGCCCAAATGGCATCAACAATAATGTCAAGGTAACGATGCATAGCTGAGCGTAGCAATGTAGGCGGCTTGACCTTATAGCCAAGCCGCCCATAGCGATAAATAGCAAGGAAACAAGCAGTGCCCCAGGCCACCCAATCGCAGGCACTAAGCCATAAGATGAACCCGGTACAATTCTATTAGGCGCGACGCTAACAAGACTCAGTAACCAAGAGGCACCTAACATAGCGGCACTTAAACATATCAGTACTGAGTTTAAATACCCATATTGACGGGGTGGCGATGGCAAGGCGTCTATCTGCGACATTCATTAGTCATCCAGGCTATCAAGATAGTCGCTTGCGACTTGATCAGGAGAGAAACCATTCACCGCTACATCAGCGTTCAGTGTTTGCAACGTAACAAGGTCAAGCGTTGCAAATACGTCGTTGAGTAGCGTTTCAATTTCAGGGTAGGCATCCAGTACTTCGGCACGCACAACTGGCGACGGCTGATATACCGGCTGAACACCCTTACTATCTTCTAAAACAACCAGCCCCAGGGCACTCAAGCCACCATCGGTTCCATAGGTCATGGCACCATTAACACCGCTCGTTTGTTGGGCAGCCGCTCGCATAGTAGCCGCCGTATTACCACCGGACAGCACGAGCAGTTGATCATCGCTAAGTTCAAAACCGTAGGCATCCTGGAATGCAGGTAATGCCTGAGCGGACTCTACAAATTCCGCACTAGCCGCAAATTTAAATTCGCCGCCTTGATTTATATAGTGGGCAAGATCATCAAGGGTTGTTAAGCCGTTGGCTTGAGCCACGTCTTCACGAATACTCATGGCCCAGGTGTTACTAGCACTAGCAGGGTTCAGCCATATCAGCCCCTGCGCCGCATCGCGCTCTTTGACAGTCTGGTAAGCATCCTCCGCGCTATTCCAGACAGGGCTGTCAGTCATATCAAAGAAAAAAGCGCCGTTACCGGTATATTCGGGATATAGGTCAATTTCTCCCGCTTCAAGTGCACTACGCACAACGCTGGTGCCACCTAGTTGTAGGCGATCTTCTGTCGGCACACCGCCACGCTCTAGCGTTTGAATAATCAACTCACCCAGCACGGCCCCTTCTGTGTCGATTTTAGAGGACACGACAACAGGGGCACTGGCGTAAGCAGTCGAAAAAGTAATGACTGATAAGCAAGCGACGATGGTCGGTTTTAGAGTAAAGCGCATAGTGGTCATCCTATTATTTAGCGTCTTGAAGGTATCATCTCAGTATAAGAGTCAACTGCGTTGACGTCAGACGCCATATCAACGGCGTCTGACATCTACAACGCTTTTATTCGATGACACCCGCTGCAATCACGCTCAACATTGATAACACTTAAGGCGCTTCAATCACCCAGGTTGTCCCCTCACGGGAATCCTTCAGGATAATACCCAAACTCGCAAGCTCATCTCGAATAGCATCTGCGTGAGCAAAATCTTTATTCGCTTTTGCTTCCTTACGCTGTGCTATTTTGGCCTCAATCTCAGCCTCACTCAGCGCTACCTGCTGCTGATTACCTTTCAAAAAAGTCTGAGGATCTTGCTGCAGAAGCCCTAACACACCCGCTAGACGTGTTAATTGTGATGCTAAACGCTGCGCTTTTTCTGACGACTCGCTCTTAGCGCGATTGAGATCCCGCGCCAAATCGAATAATACCGCCAATGCTTCAGGCGAATTAAAGTCATCATCCATCGCCGTAGTGAAACGCTCGGCATAGCCTGCCTCATCATTATCACCACCAGACAACACTTCCACACCCTCTACTTCCACGCCCTCTAATGCGGTATAAAAACGTGTCAGCGATTTGCGAGCCTCATGGAGAGAATCCACCGAGTAGTTAATTGGGCTGCGGTAGTGGCTAGCCACTAGCAAGAAACGCACGACTTCCGGATCATGCTCAGCCAACACATCACGTATGGTAAAAAAGTTACCCAGCGATTTTGACATCTTTTCCTGATTAACCCGCACAGCCCCGGCATGCATCCAGGTGTTGACGTAGGTTTTACCAGTCGCCGCCTCTGATTGGGCAATTTCATTTTCATGATGAGGAAACGTAAGATCAGGGCCTCCACCATGAATATCAAAGGTATCGCCTAAGCAGCACGTCGACATTGCTGAACACTCAATATGCCATCCTGGGCGGCCATTGCCCCAAGGAGAGTGCCAGTGTGCTTCGCCCGGTTTAGCGGCTTTCCAAAGCACAAAATCGAGTGGATCTTCTTTATGAACATCAACCTCAACCCGGGCACCAGAACGCATATCATCAAGTTGGCGATTATTTAGCTTGCCGTAATCAGCGAACTTGCGTACCCGGTAATACACATCACCATTCGCAGCGGCATACGCAAAGTCTTTCTTAATCAGCGTCTCAATCATGGCAACAATGTCATCAATATGACCTGTCGCCCTAGGCTCATGGCTTGGGGGTAATACACCAAGACGTGTTTCGTCTTCATGCATCGCCTGAATCATGCGCTCGGTGAGTGCGCTAATCGATTCGTCATTCTCTTCCGCACGCTTGAGAATTTTATCGTCAATGTCAGTGATGTTACGGACATAAGTAACATCATAACCGCGATAACGTAGGTAGCGGGTTATCACATCGAAGGCCACCATGACCCGCGCGTGGCCAAGGTGACAGTAGTCATACACCGTCATGCCGCAGACATACATGCTAACTTTACCCGCCACCAGCGGGGTAAACGGTTCTTTGCGACGTGTCAGCGTATTATAAATGTGCATATGACGATTCCTTAGCCCTTCTGTTTGATTTTCGCCCAGCTATCTTTCAACCCAACGGTACGATTAAACACTAGGTGACCTGGCTTGGAAGCATGACGGTCCGCGCAGAAATAGCCCACTCGCTCAAACTGGAAGCGATCTTCTGGGACAGCATTTGCCAAACTCGGCTCTCCAATGGCGTGGCACACCGTCAAGGAGTCAGGGTTCAGGTGTTCGAGAAAGTCGACATCTTTGTCACGATCTGGCTGTTCAACCGTGAATAAATTGTCATATAAACGCACTTCCATCGGTACACCGTGGGCTGCACTCACCCAGTGAATCACGCCTTTCACCTTTCGGCCTTCAGGATTTTTACCTAGCGTATCGAAATCCACCGAACAGTGCAGCTCCGTCACGTCACCCGCATCGTTCTTAACAACGTCATCACAACGAATCACATAGCTATTACGCAGACGGACTTCTTTGCCAGGCGCTAAACGGAAAAACTTTTTGGGCGCGTCTTCCATGAAGTCTTCTTGGTCAATATATAGCTCGCGACTAAACGGAACCTTACGCACAGCCATATCTTCGCGCGCAGGATGCCCAGGCACGTCATACACTTCTTCATGGTCTTCAGGAACGTTGGTCAGCACCACCTTAAGGGGGTTCAATACGCACATTGCCCGCGGCGCATTGTCCTCAAGATCAGAGCGAATCGCATGCGTTAGCATGGCAATATCCACCAAGCCGCCATCGGCGCGCGTAACACCAATCATCTCACAGAACTTGCGAATGGATGCCGGCGTATAGCCGCGACGACGCATACCTGAAATAGTTGGCATACGCGGATCGTCCCAGCCATCGACAATCTGCTCGTCAACCAGCAGTTTCAGCTTGCGCTTCGAAGTGAGGGTGTAATCCAAATTAAGTCGAGCAAACTCGATTTGGCGCGGCTTGGCGGGAACCGGCAAGTTATTCAAAAACCACTCGTAAAGCGGGCGATGGTCTTCAAACTCCAGCGTACAGATTGAATGGGTAATGCCTTCGATGGCATCTGACTGGCCGTGGGTAAAATCGTACGACGGGTAGATTTTCCACTTGTCACCTGTTTGATGGTGGCTAGCATGGCGAATTCGATAAAGGATCGGGTCACGAAGATTGATATTAGGCGACGCCATATCAATTTTTGCGCGCAGTACTTTTTCACCTTCGCCAAACTCGCCGTTACGCATGCGTTCCAGCAAATCTAGGTTTTCGTCAACGCTGCGCTCGCGGTATGGACTTGGCTTACCCGGTGCCGTGAGTGTGCCACGGTATTCGCGAATTTCATCTGGCGAAAGATCATCAACGTAAGCTTTATCCTCGCGAATAAGATGTTGTGCCCACGCATAAAGCTGGTCGAAATAATCAGAAGCAAAGCGAACTGGGCCTGCCCAGTTAAAGCCTAACCAGCTGACGTCTTCTTTGATAGCGTCGATATACGCCTGCTCTTCCTTCGCGGGGTTGGTGTCGTCAAAGCGCAGATGACAGTCACCACCTAGCTGCTCTGCCAACCCGAAGTTTAAACAGATCGACTTTGCATGACCGATATGTAGAAAGCCATTAGGTTCGGGAGGAAAGCGCGTCACGATTTTGGTGACCTGGCCGCCCTCTATTTCGTCGCGTACTTGGTTGCGAATGAAGTTCGGCGCTGGGGTGGTCTCGTTGGTCATGGTGGTGTTGATAACCTCATGGTGGATGGCGGGCTAGGCAACCAATGCCTAAGCTATTAGGGTTTGCGCTTCGCGGTGCCAAGCAAAACCGCTATTATAACGTGACGCCGATGCACAGCGCCAAGGCGAACGCCTTTATTGAACAGGAATTTATCTATGATCGTATTACAGACCAACCACGGTGACATCACTATTGCGCTTAATCATGAAAAAGCGCCGAAAACTGCCGCCAACTTTGAGCAATATGTCCGCGAAGGTTTTTATGACGGCACTTTGTTTCATCGTGTTATCGATGGTTTTATGGTTCAGGGCGGTGGCTTCGATCAAGATTTTAACCAAAAGCCAACGCGTGATCCGATCGAGAACGAAGCTGACAATGGATTACAAAATACGGTTGGCACACTGGCGATGGCGCGCACTCAAGATCCTCACTCTGCCACAGCACAGTTCTTTATCAACGTTGGTAACAATAGCTTCTTAAATCATAGTGGTAAAAGTCTTCAAGGCTGGGGCTATGCCGTGTTTGGAGAGGTTGTCGACGGCATGGATGTGGTAGACGCCATCCGTGGTGTAAGCACCACACGCCGTGGCATGCACGCTGACGTGCCCGCAGACGATGTCATCATTGAGCGCGCCTATGTAAAAGAAGCCGACTAATTATGGGAGTTCTATGCGCACTCTGCTGATAGCTGATATGCATCTAAGCAGTGATACCCCTGAGATTAATCAGGGGTTTTATCGTTACTTAGAGCACACCGCTACTGGGGCTGATGCCCTGTATATTCTAGGCGACCTGTTTGACGCCTGGATCGGAGATGATCTCCTTGACACACCGCATCCTCTTAGCGACATTGCCTGGGAAGTAATCAAACGGTTACGCAAATTAAGCAGCAACGGAACCGCGATTTATTTCCTGCACGGCAATCGCGACTTTCTGATTGGCGAGCGCTTTATCGGTGAGTGCCAAGCCTCTCTGCTACCCGAAAGCCAAACGGTAGAACTCCAAGGAGTGCCTGTCGTTATTCTACATGGCGATAGCCTTTGCACTAAAGATGATGCTTACATGGCGTTCCGCCAACAGTCGAGAGATTCTCAGTGGCAAACACAAATCCTATCCTTACCCCTTGATCAGCGGTTGGAGCTTGCCAAGAGTCTGCGTATGCAGTCGGGCGATGCCAACGCGAGTAAAGCGGAAGCGATCATGGACGTGACACATGAAGAAGTGGTTGCACTGATGGCGCACTCAGGTGTTACCACCATGATTCATGGTCACACCCATCGGCCAAAGGTACATGACCTGACGGTTGAGGACGTTCCTGCAAAACGTTTTGTTCTCGGTGATTGGGATGCTCACCATGGCTGGGACATCGTCATTGAACGCACAGCAGAACACAGTGCCATGCCTATTCTGCGCCAATTCACCTTAGCCAATCCACCCTAATACCTAACGTTGCACGTGATCTAAAAAGCCGGCCAAAATTAATTTGACCGGCTTTTTTTGGGTTGATAAAAACGCGTTAATTAACGCTCAATCTCCGCATCACTTCGCAGATCATCCACCAAGCCCTGAATGACAGACTGTGCGCGGAGTTGTTCAGCCATTTGAGCTACAAAAGAAGTAAGCTGCTCGTCAACTTCGCCTACGGACACACTATCAAGCGCGATGATAGCAACACCTTCTGGAAGTGACACAGAGCGGTAAACACTATCGCCCTCCTGCGGACGCGGCATACGAAACACCTCTTGCACTACCGCCTGCGGAAGTACACTTTCAGACTGGCGTGAGATATTGTTAGCCTCAAGCCAGTCAATGTCGCTGGCCTCGCCCGCTTCCACTGCCTCGATCATGCGAGAGGCCTCTTGCTCAAGCGCTTCTTGGCGTTGTTGAGCAACAACAGCATTAGCGACTTCGTCACGCACATCGTCTAGCGTGAGTTGAGTCGTTTCGCGATGTTCCGCGACACGCAGCACCAAACGACGATCATCATCCAGCTCGATCACTTCGCTGTTATAGCCTTCCTCTAGCACATCAGCACTAAAGGCCTCATCTAGCACCCCTGGCTCTGAAAGTACGCCTTCACCTTCACCACGTGCTAACCAGTCAGTCTGGTTTAGCGTTAGACCAAGGTCATCCGCAACGCTTTGAAGATCATCGGCAGCAAAACTCTCATCAATTAAGCGCTGAACTTGTTGATTGAACTCATCATTGACTTCACGCAGAGCAACATCTTGTTGAAGTGCCTCACGCTGCTCTTCAAAGGCGGGCGCTACCAGCTCGGTTACCTGAAGGATATGAAATGCTCCATCCATTTCCACCAGTTGAGATGTTTCACCTTCATCTAGAGTAAAAGCAGCTTCATCAAAGGCATCACCAAAGAAACCACGACTAATTACCCCTAAGTCGCCGCCTTCCTCAGCACTCGCCGTGTCATCTGAATAACGCAGTGCTGTATCGGCGAAAGATTCACCACTACTCAAGGCTTCTAAAGCCTCATTAGCGTGCGCTTGCGCTTCTTCACGGCTACGCTCTTCGCCAAACGTCACCATGATATGAGAGACACGTCTATCAGCGTTGCGATTCTGCTCCCGCCACGCATCGCGCAAGCTTTGCTCGTCAACCTCAACATTTTCCGCCATGGTTTGACGGTCAACTAGCACATATTCAACGCGCACCTGCTCAGGACGCTCGAAACGTGCCTGGTTTGCATCGAAGTATTCCTGCATTTGCGCTTCAGTAACATCCGTCTCTACATTTACATCATTGGCATCTAATAAAATATAGCGAAAACTGCGCTGCTGACGCTGCAGCTGAGCTAAGCGCTCCTGCTCGCTTTCCAGGCTAAAGTCGCTAAAAGCAAGGCCTTGCTGCAAGTGCTGGCGCTTGATATCGGCACGCAGCTCTTCACGAAACGCCACTGGGGTATATCCGGCACCGGCAAGACGGTTGCGGAATATCTCAGCCGAAAAACGACCATCTTGATCATGGAACTCTGGCAGACCAACAATCATTTGATCTAGTTGGGCATCGGAGACGAACACACCACCGTCTTCAGCATACTGTGTTAGCAGTTGCTGAGTTATCAGCTGGTCAAGGACATCATTACGAAGCGCCCGCTCTTGCTCTGGTGGTACTTGTCCAGAGCGAAGCGCACGTTGCACCTCAAGCTCAACCTGCTGACGCATGATTGGTTCGCCGTTAACGCTCGCCACTTCATTAGGATCATCGCCAAAGACACTAAACAGCGACTCCACGCCAAAAAGCGCCATGGCAGCCACCATGACACCGATAATTATTTTGGCACCCCAGCTTCTGGAGCCATCTCGAATACTTTGCAGCATGCTAGCCTCAGATCATCACAGCTATCTATCGCCCTAACTATCGGGCCAGAAAAAAACATGGGCGCATCGCGAATGCGATGCGCCCATTAGCTTACAGCAAACGCGAGCCAATTAGTTGACGGCGTCTTTCAGCGCTTTACCGGCTTTGAAGCTGGGGACTTTTGCAGCGCTAATTTCAATCGGCTGGCCGGTCTGCGGATTACGACCAGTACGAGCAGCACGCTCTTTAATTGCGAAAGTACCAAAACCTACCAGTGAAACACTTTCGCCTTTTTTGAGGCTATCGGTGACAGACTCCACCATGGCATCCAATGCGCGGGTTGCCGCTGCTTTAGGAATATCAGCAGATGCGGCAATAGCTTCAATCAGCTCGGACTTATTCACACTTCACCCCTTAACTGTTTCAAAAAAATGGCTCTGAACGGCACTGCCACCGTTAGATACAACTTCAAAGCGTAGCTGTGTTTTATAGCAATGCCTTGAAACTCCTGTCAAGCAACAGTGCCGATAAATGCCCGCAACTCAAGGCCTTGGGCAAAACTATTAAGTAATGTTAAAACTCAACGGAGCATTAACGCTTAATGGGTACTCGTTACGACGGTTGAACTAAAAGCCGGATCGGAACCTTTTAACGAGACGCTCTCGTCAATTGGATCGTTATGAAGCGCTACGGCCAGTACTTCATCTATCCATTGTACAGGGCGAATATCAAGCGCCCCTTTGATATTTTCTGGCACTTCCTTGAGGTCTCGACGATTTTCCTCAGGAATCAAGACCGTCTTTATACCACCGCGACGGGCTGCCAGCAATTTCTCCTTCAGCCCCCCAATAGGCATCACTTCGCCACGTAGGTTCACTTCTCCTGTCATGGCCACATCACAACGCACTGGGCGTTGAGTATAAGCAGAGACAATAGCGGTTACCATGGCGATGCCTGCACTGGGGCCATCTTTAGGTGTAGCACCCTCGGGAACGTGAATGTGTAAGTCTTCATTCTCAAACCGTTGCGGATCAATACCATACTCTTTTGCGCGTGCCTTAACGACCGTTTGCGCTGCGCTCACTGACTCTTTCATAACATCGCCCAGCGAGCCAGTTTTGTTAATACGCCCCTTACCTGGCGTCACAACAGATTCAATATTCAGTAATTCACCGCCAACAGATGTCCACGCTAGCCCCGTCACGCGACCCACTTGATCTTCCTGTTCAGCTAACCCGTAGCTATAACGGCGCACACCTGCATAGGCTTCAATATCTTCAGCTGCCAGCACCTGCTGGGCCTGCAGCTGGCTACCCTGCTTACCACTAGTTGTCTGCTCGGCCTCTAAACGCTCACGCAGCACCTTACGGCATACTTTAGCGATCTGACGCTCTAGCTCTCGCACCCCTGCTTCACGGGTGTAATATCTCACTAGCTCAAGCAGAGCATCATCGTTGAGAGCCAGCTCTTCTGTTTTGAGGCCATTCGCTTCCTGCTGCTTTGGCAACAAATAACGCCTAGCGATCGCTAGCTTTTCATCTTCTGTGTATCCCGGCAATCGAATTATTTCCATACGATCCAACAAAGGACCAGGAATATTCATCGAGTTAGCAGTACAGATAAATAGCGTTTCTGACAGATCGTAGTCCAACTCAAGGTAGTGATCACTAAAGCTGTTGTTTTGCTCGGGATCAAGCACCTCTAGCAGCGCTGACGCAGGGTCACCGCGGTGATCCATACCGAGCTTATCGACTTCATCCAATAAAAACAGTGGGTTTTTAACACCAGCACGACTCATCCGCTGCATTAACTTACCCGGTAACGAGCCTATGTAAGTGCGACGATGTCCGCGAATTTCAGACTCGTCACGCACGCCACCTAACGCAAGGCGAACATATTTACGATTCGTGGCTCGTGCTATAGATTGACCAAGAGAGGTTTTACCCACACCTGGCGGGCCCACCAAGCATAATACAGGCCCTTTCATCTTGCGCACGCGCTTCTGTACCGCAAGATATTCAAGGATGCGCGCCTTTACCTCTTCTAAGCCGTAATGATCCTGATCCAACACTTCCTGAGCTTTCACTAAGTCGTGCTTGACGCGGGTACGCTTCTTCCAAGGGACGGCTATTAGCCAGTCTAGGTAAGAGCGAACCACGGTAGCTTCGGCCGAGTTAGCAGCCATCATTTTTAGCTTACCAAGCTCTTGAGTAGCCTTTTCTGCCGCCTCTTTGGGCATTCCAGATGAAGCAATGGCTTGCTCGTATTTTTCGACCTCATTCGGCACATTATCCAGCTCACCCATCTCTTTCTGGATGGCCTTCATCTGCTCATTGAGGTAATACTCACGCTGGGTCTTTTCCATCTGCTCTTTCACACGCGAGCGGATGCGCTTCTCAACCTGCAGCAAATCAATTTCGGACTCAATCAGCGCCATTAAGTGCTCAATGCGATCGCGTACGCGGTCCATTTCGAGCAACTCTTGCTTGTCACCTATTTTTAATGACAAATGCGCACAGATGGTATCGACCAACCGACTCGGATCCTCAATCCCAGAAAGCGAATTGAGTACCTCGTTAGGCACTTTTTTGGACAGCTTGACGTATTGCTCAAATTGGTTGAGCAGCACACGTACCAGCGCTTCTTGCTCACGACTGGTTAGCGGCTCGCTTTCGCGAGGCACCAAGTAAGCTTGGGTGTAGCCCGTCTCGTGCTCTTCAATATCAATAACATCAGCGCGAAAATTACCTTCAATCAACACTTTTACAGTGCCATCTGGCAATTTCAGCAGTTGCATGATATCGGCCACGGTGCCCATGGCATAAAGATCAGCGTTATCAGGCTCATCCTGGGAGGCCTCGCGCTGAGCCACCAGCAGCACACGTTTGTCGGCCTCCATCGCCGCTTCCAACGCTTGGATGGACTTTTCACGACCAACAAAAAGTGGAATAACCATTTGCGGGTACACGACCACATCCCGCAAAGGCAACAGGGGTAGACATTGTGTCTGATCGGCGTTCTGCTGCATCGCAGACGTTCCTCAAAATCGGATGAGTACTTGAAAGGGTACTTAGCCAAGTACCTCACAGTATGAAAAGCATAGCGCTAGGTGCTGAGCAACTAGGCAAACATTTCATGAGTAACTTATGAATAACAAGGGGTCGCCTAGGCGACCCCTTGGTTTGGCGTAAGCGGTAAAAGCTAGGCCGTGGCGCGCACCTCGGTGCTAACCGTCGGTGCCATCAACACGAGCGTCTTCCTGCTGCGAATAGATCAGTAGTGGCTCACTTTCGCCAGCAATCACTGAACTATCAATCACCACCTTACTAACACCTTCAAGCGAAGGTATCTCGTACATGGTGTCTAGCAGCACAGACTCAAGGATAGATCGTAAACCTCGCGCACCGGTTTTACGCTCCATTGCCTTAGTCGCGACAGCACGCAGCGCTTCGTCTCTAAACTCAAGTGTCACATCTTCCATTTCAAAGAGCTTGGCGTACTGCTTAACCAGCGAGTTTTTAGGCTCAGTTAATATCTGTACCAACGCATCTTCATTTAGCTCAGTGAGCGTCGCAATCACGGGCAGACGTCCAACAAACTCAGGAATCAAACCAAATTTCACTAAATCGTCTGGCTCTACGTCTGCCAATAACTCACCTACACCACGTGAAGACTCTTTGCTCTTCACGCTGGCATTGAAACCAATACCACCTTTTTCAGCACGATCACGAATAACTTTATCAAGCCCCGCAAAAGCGCCACCTACAATAAACAGAATGTTGGCCGTGTTGACCTGAACAAACTCTTGCTGAGGATGTTTACGACCACCCTGCGGCGGCACGGATGCTGTTGTGCCTTCAATCAACTTGAGCAGCGCCTGCTGGACGCCCTCGCCCGACACATCACGCGTGATGGATGGGTTGTCAGACTTGCGCGAAATCTTATCGATTTCATCGATATAGACAATGCCTCGCTCAGCCTTTTCGACGTCGTAATCACACTTCTGCAGAAGCTTTTGGATGATGTTCTCAACATCTTCACCCACATAGCCCGCTTCTGTCAGTGTAGTGGCATCGGCAATGGTAAAAGGTACATTCAATAACCGCGCCATGGTTTCCGCCAACAGTGTTTTACCACTACCAGTAGGACCAATGAGCAGAATATTTGATTTACCTAGTTCTACATCACCTTCGCGCACTTCCGTCTTAAGACGCTTGTAGTGGTTATAAACCGCTACAGATAGCACCATTTTGGCGCGATCTTGTCCGATGACATAGTCGTCTAACGTATGACGTATTTCGCGAGGCGTAGGTAAACGCTCTTCATCGCTCTCGGCATCGGCTTCGAGAACTTCTTCGCGAATGATGTCATTACATAAGTCGACACACTCATCGCAGATATATACGGACGGGCCTGCAATTAGCTTACGTACTTCGTTTTGATTTTTACCACAAAACGAGCAGTATAAAAGCTTGCCACCTTCGTCCTTGCCTTTGCCGTCGGCCATTCGCGTACCTCTATCACTGCGGCGGCTTACGCCGCCGGAAAAGCTCGTTAGAAAAGCAGAATCCTATCACGCTATCAGGATGTAGGCCGCTTATCCAGTACTGCGTCAATCAAGCCATATTCTTGGGCTTTAGTGGCGCTCATAAAGTTGTCACGGTCAGTATCCCGGGCAACAGTATCAAGATCTTGACCAGTATGATGGGCTAAAATCTGGTTCAGTTTTTCACGAATACCTAGAATCTCACGGGTGTGGATTTCGATATCAGACGCTTGACCTTGATAGCCACCCAGCGGCTGGTGAATCATCACACGGGAATTAGGCAAACAATAACGCTTACCTGCTGCACCTGCTGTCAGCAACAATGCACCCATGCTGGCCGCTTGACCGATACATACGGTCGATACATCAGGCTTAATAAACTGCATGGTGTCGTAGATAGACATACCTGCCGTAACAGATCCACCAGGCGAGTTAATGTAAAGATGAATATCTTTATCAGGGTTCTCTGACTCAAGAAACAGCAGCTGCGCCACCACTAAATTCGCCATGTAATCTTCAACTGGTCCAACCAGGAAAATAACACGCTCTTTTAGCAGGCGTGAGTAGATGTCATAGGCTCTTTCCCCTTTGGCGCTCTGCTCAACCACCATGGGCACTAAACCGCCGGCGTTTTGAATATCAAACTCACTCATTCGTGATTCCTTGCGTCCGGTAAGGGAAAGCGCACCCAAACAGGGTGCGCCACGCGATGAAGTTAGGCGCTAGCTTGCTCGCTTTCTTCAACACCTTCATCTTGCTCGGCCTGTTGCTGAGCCGCTGCCAATGCCTGCTGATATGACATTTCGACATCTTTAACGTTCGTCTGCTCCAGCAGCTTATCAACAGCCTTTTCTTCCAGGATGGCAGACTTCACTTGGGTTTTGAGCTGCTCATTACCCATGTAATATTCAACAACCTCGGAAGGATCCTGATACTGCTCTGCCAGCTCTTCAACCTTCGCTTTAATTGCATCATCATCAGCGTCTAACTCATTCGCCTTGATAACCTCGGCCAGCAACAATCCAACCTGGACGCGGCCTTTCGCTTGCGCTTCGAAGAGCTCATTCGGCAGTTGGCTAACGTCAAAGTCCTCACCCAGACCGAACTGCTGAGCTGCCTGGCGCTTCATGCCATCCGTTTCTTGCTGAACAAGCGCGCTGGGCACAGGAATATCATTCGCTTTCTTCAGCGCATCTAACACCTGCTGCTTAACACGGTTATCTACCGCTTGAGCCGCTTCGCGCGTCATGTTCTTTTTGATTTCAGCGCGGAATTTGTCTTCATCGCCATCTTCAACACCAAAGCGCGCAATAAACTCAGCGTCTACGGCCGGCAGCGTTTGGCTGCTGACTTTATGAACGGTAACTTTAAAGCTAGCCTCTTGGCCTGCAAGATGCTCCGCTTGGTAATCTTCAGGGAACGTAACGCTGATGGTTTTCTCATCACCCGCCTTCGTGCCGATCAGCTGCTCTTCAAAGCCTGGAATGAAGCTGTTGGAACCAATAACTAAGGCATGGCCCTCAGCACTACCACCTTCAAACGGCTCGTCTCCCAGGAAACCCTGGAAGTCGATGGTAACTTGATCGCCATCAGCAGCAGCGGCATCTACTTCTTCCCACGCAGCATTTTGCTTACGCAGTGTATCGATCATTTCGTCGACATCAGCATCGTTAACCGTCACTACCGGACGCTCAACCTCGGTGCCTTCGATAGACGCAAGCTCAACCTGCGGATAAATTTCCATAACCGCCACAAACTCTAGGTCTTTGCCAGTTTGGTTTACTTTTGGCTCAATCTGGGGGAAACCGGCAGGATTAAGGCCTTCTTCAGTGATGGCACGCACATAGCGCTCACGCATCACTTCACCTACCACCTCATTGCGCACGCTGTCGCCATAGCGCTGACGAACTACAGCCATCGGCACTCGGCCTTGGCGAAAACCATTCAGGCGAACGTTTTTCGCGGTGTCTATTAAGCGAGCGCTGACGGCCTCGTCGATTTCGGCGGCCGGCACCTGAATAGTGATACGGCGTTCGATCTGGGAGGTCGTCTCGACGGAAACTTGCATGAATTGTCCTCTAGCGGCTGGGCGTTATGTTGATTGCGTAAAATAAGTACAAGGGGGCAATTTTAAGAACCCTAGCGCATCGTGGCAAGCGCCATGCTCGCAAGATGGGGGCATAACCCACAAATACAAGGGTAATCACTAGCAAAACGACCATTTTAGGTCGTTTTTTTGACCACAGTGCGGTCAAAATTAGTTTTAAACGTTAGACAAAGCCTTATAGCCTAATCATCACATCTAAAATAATGGCCTTTAATCGCGCTTTGCCCACCACAAAGAAACAGCATGAAATAACAGTCCACACGTTGCTGCGTGGGAAATAAACACTTGCCAGCTAATCCAGTCAGTGAACAGGCCATGCCAAGCCCCCATTACCAAGACACCCACTAGCAGCATAAATAGTAAACGCTGACATAATTTTGGCAGCGCTCTTCGTGCGTCAACTGACAGCATTTTCCACTGAACAGCGGCAGCACCCGCCACTATGGCTAGCGCAATAAGCAACAACGCTTGGCGTGTTTCATGCCCTTCTACCAT
This sequence comes from Halomonas sp. GT, assembly GCF_002082565.1. Taxonomy (NCBI): domain Bacteria; kingdom Pseudomonadati; phylum Pseudomonadota; class Gammaproteobacteria; order Oceanospirillales; family Halomonadaceae; genus Halomonas; species Halomonas sp. GT. The sequence continues at coordinate 1,804,747 of NZ_CP020562.1, read as the reverse complement.
GTAACGAGGTATCGCGGCCAACATCACAATGCAAAGTCCGATAGCAACGCTAATACGTTCTGGAGAAAAAGGGACCCGCTGCATAGTTAAGCAACCTTCAGTTGCTGAGACTCAATCCACTCTTCCACCCACGGAATAGCGGCGTCATCTGCCATAAAGGTTTCCATAGCATCTACTTCTAGCCGCTCCCCTAAACGCGTTGCACCATGATCTTCTAATAACGCATCGAGAGCCCTTCCCGCTCCACAGAATGTGTCTCCGTAAGAGCTATCTCCCAGCGCAATCAACCCATAGCGTAACGACGTAAGCGAGGGACTTTTTTCCTGCAGCCCGCGCACAAAAGAAACAAAATTCCCTGGGTAATCCCCACTGCCCGTCGTTGACACACAAAACAGCGTAAGATCTTGGCTATTGGTCAAATCGTCAATTGTCGGCTGCTCAGAAATATCAACGCAGTAGCCAGCCTGCTCAAACAACGGCTTTACTTGCTCTGCGACATCTAGCGCGCCACCGTACATGGTACCGACTAGAATCGTTAGCGTTGGCATGGCTTACTCCTCTGCAATAGTGTCGCACTGTGCTTTGTTCAGTCGACAAATACCCGATGAATTTGGTCAAATATTAACACGACTCGCAAAAACGACACACGCCTTCTCATGAGGCGACTATCAATCATTTAATAGGAAATCTTATGCAGCAGCTCTTTGAAGCATGGATAACACCCATCATGGTCGGTGGCTTAATCGTGTTTATGTGCTTTATTATTTGGGACTTAGCTAAGAAATCCAACGCAGGGAAGTTTGGTACGATCATGCTTTTTGTCGTTTTGGGTGCTGGCATGCTGGGTTATATCATTAAGGTAGTGATCACCTGGTTAATCGAAGGACGCGGACTTTAGTCCAAAAATTAAAAAGGAGCACCAAAAGGTACTCCTTTTCATTTACTACCATCCAGCGCTTCAGCTCAACGCAACTGCTCGACTCACGTCCACACCGCACAGTACGTTTATATTACTGACTTACATTAGCTACTTGTATAGCGCTCCACCTGCTGCTTTAGCTTTTGGCCGGGACGAAAAGTAACTACGCGTCGGGCAGAAATGGGTATCTCTTCACCTGTTTTGGGGTTACGCCCCGGTCTTTCGCGCTTATCACGCAAATCGAAATTGCCGAAACCCGATAGCTTAACCTGCTCATTTTCGCGCAGGCAGGCACGGATCTCTTCAAAAAAAGCCTCAACCATGGCTTTTGCTTCTCGCTTCGACAGCGCGAGCTCAGTGTGTAAATGTTCTGCTAGCTCTGCTTTGGTCAACGCACCCATAAGGCCCCCTCCATGTAGCAAACGCATTGCCAAGAACGTGATAAGCGTCGTGTCATGGCATTATTTAATTATTCACGTGACTATTCACAAATCCTATCTATCAATCCTATCCACGTAGCTCAGCATCCAATTCTGCTCGCACTTGCGATACAATTGAATCCACCAACAGGTTGATTTCATCATCATTTAGCGTGCGCGATGCATGCTGCCACGTCAAGCCCAACGCAATACTCTTGTAACCATCAGCCACGCCCTTACCAGCATAGACATCAAATAGCTTAATGTCTTTTAAGTAATTGCCAGCTTGTGCTTTTGCACAATCAAGTAACGCCTGAACCGGTATCTCTGCCTTAACAGTGAAGGCTAAGTCGCGACGGACTTCTGGATAACGTGACAGCGGCTCAAAGGCTGGGATGAGACCCTCGCTAAGCGCATCTAAGCGAACCTCAAACATGACGGCATCCACTTTCAGCCCGAGCTTGGCTCGCACCTGAGGATGTAAGGTGCCAAGCCAACCGGCAGGCTTACCGTTATGCAACAGCTTTGCTGTTTGCCCAGGATGTAATGAAGGATGCTCACCTGGCTCAAAGCGCCATGCGTCAAGCGCGCCACCAAGCGCTAGCAGGCTTTCTAAATCCCCTTTGAGATCGTAGAAATCGACCTGGGCTTTAACACCATTCCAACCCTCAGCTTCACGAGCTCCGCACGCCAGCGCCCCCATCATTGGGATCTGCGAGAGGTTGTCCAAATGGCCGTTAAATACCAATCCGGTTTCAAACAGTCTGACACGAGTTTGCTGGCGGTTGAGGTTGTGCTCAAGCGCACGCACTAAGCCGGGGAACAAACTAGCCCGCATCACCGACAGATCTGACGAAATCGGGTTCGCCAACACAGGCGAAACGACATCTGGCAACATCACCGCCTGCAGATCAGGTGCCACAAAACTATAAGTTATCGCTTCCTGAAAACCGCGAGCTACCATTTGGTTACGCAGCTGAGCTTGGGTTAGCACCGCCTCGTTAGCCGGACGTAGCGCCAAACGCGCCGCAGGGCGTCGTACAGGCAGGTTGTTGTAACCATGGACCCGAGCAATTTCTTCTATGAGATCTTCTTCGATCGCCACGTCAAAACGCCAGCTTGGCGCTGTGACTAACCAACCATCTGACTGTTTAACAACCGCAAGCCCTAAACGCTGCAGAATATCAGTTACATCTTCAACGGGCAGCCGCTTCGACAGCGCACTCTCTAAACGCGCCTCGCGCAATATAATATTACGGGGTGCTGGCAGGTGTTCACCACTAGACGACTCAGTAACAGGGCCAGCCTGGCCGCCGCATATCTCTATCAGAAGCTGAGTGGCACGTTCAATGGCCACACTGGCAAGCTCTGGATCAACGCCACGTTCAAAACGATGTGATGCATCCGTATGTAGGCCGTAAGAACGCGCCTGCCCTGCAATAGCCAGCGGTGTAAAATAGGCAGATTCCAAGAAAATCGTATCGGTCTTCTCACTTACCCCTGACTTTTCGCCCCCCATAACGCCTGCCATTGCTAGAGGACCTTGATCATCCGCAATCACCAGTGTTTCAGGTCTTAGCGCTACTTCCTGACCGTCCAATAAAGTCAAACGCTCTTCTTTACGCGCCAAGCGAACGATAATACCGCCGCGGAGATTGTCGCGATCAAACGCATGCAATGGCTGACCTAGTTCTAGCATCACGTAATTAGTCACATCAACGACGGGATCAATAGAACGAACACCACTACGCCGGAGACGCTCCACCATCCAAAGCGGGGTTTCTACGCTAACATCTACCCCCTTAATAATGCGACCCATGTAGCGCGGGCATTGCTCCGGCGCTTCAATACGTACTGAAAAAGTATCATCAATACTGGCCTCGATAACCGCAATTTCAGGCCCGCTCACTGGAAGACGATTGAGCACACCCACTTCTCGCGCCAACCCCTTGATACTTAGACAGTCACCACGATTCGGCGTAAGGTCAACTTCAATGGTCATGTCATCGAGCTGCATATACTCTCGAAAACTTATACCTACCGGCGCGGAAACTGGCAGCACAAAAATACCGGGAGACGTCTCTTCCTCAAGGCCTAACTCTGAGGCCGAGCAAATCATTCCGCGAGACTCAACACCCCGCAATTTGGCTTTTTTAATCTTAAAGTCGCCCGGCAGCACTCCCCCCACCTGAGCAAACGGAATTTTTTGACCAACATCAACGTTGGCAGCGCCACAAACAACCTGAACAGGCTCGCCGGTACCATCATTAACAGTACATACGTTGAGCTTATCAGCATCTGGATGCTTTTCTTTAGTCAGCACCTCTGCAACCACCACGCCACTAAACGCGGACGCAACAGCCTCGATAGCATCGACCTCAAGGCCTGCCATGGTAATTTGATCGGCAATTGCCTGTGTATCAAGCTGCGGAGCCACCCAGTCACGCAGCCACTGTTCTGAAAATTTCATATTGATTCCCGTCGTTGGCAGCGGTCTTAGGTAAATTGGCGAAGAAAACGCAGGTCGTTCTCAAAGAACAAACGCAGGTCATTGACACCGTAGCGCAGCATTGCAAGTCGTTCGGCACCCATACCAAACGCAAACCCTGTGTAGCGCTCAGCATCAATACCTGAATGCCGGAACACCTCAGGATGCACCATTCCACACCCCATAACCTCCAACCAGCCGCTATGCGAGCAAACCCGACAACCATCACCGCTACACATCACGCACTGAATATCGACCTCTGCGGAGGGCTCAGTGAATGGAAAGTAAGAGGGGCGGAAGCGAACTGAAAGATCATCTCGTTCAAAAAACGCCTGAAGAAAGTCTTCAATAGTGCCCTTAAGATCTGCAAAGCTCACACCTTCGTCGACCAACAGACCTTCCACCTGGTGGAACATTGGGGTGTGGGTGAGATCTGAATCACTACGGTAGACACGACCGGGACAAACGATACGGATCGGCGGCTCGCTACTTTTCATGGTACGCACTTGAACTGGCGACGTGTGAGTACGCAATAAGCGTGTAGCATCGAAATAGAAGGTGTCTGCCATACCCCGCGCAGGGTGATGAGCCGGTATATTTAACGCCTCAAAATTATGATAATCATCTTCAATTTCTGGCCCTACAGCCACATCGTAGCCAATCCTGGTAAACAAGCCTTCGATACGCTCAAGCGTTCGAGTGACGGGATGTAGGCCACCACTTTCTTGACCGCGACCAGGCAGAGTCACGTCAATTTTTTCAGCCGCCAAGCGAGCGTTAAGCGCTTCGCTTTCAAGCTGCTGACGCTTTGTATCAATTTCAGCTGCCAGGGTCTGTTTCGCCTGATTAATTTGCTCACCAGCGGCAGGACGCTCTTCTGCTGATAGCTTTCCTAAGCCTTTCAACAAGGCCGTCACTTCGCCTTTTTTACCCAAGTAACGTACGCGCAACTCATCTAGAGCAGAGACACTTTGCGCCGCATGAATAGCATCGCGAGCCTCTGACACCAGAGTAGGAAGATGGTCCATCCGATTCACTCCGAATTAAGCGGTTTCCATCTCTAAAGATGGCTGGCATGTTGAAGGTGACAAAAAAACAGGGGAAGAGCGGCTGCTCTTCCCCTGCATGGGTCACACTGAAATGACCTCTGTCACGTCACACTGATTTAACTCAGTGCAATGTGATTTATTGGGCAGCCTTGGCTTTTTCCACGATAGCCGCAAATGCAGCTTTCTCGTGTACTGCCAGGTCGGCCAATACTTTACGGTCAATTTCAATACCGGCTTTCTTCAGACCGCCAACAAAGCGGCTGTAAGACATGCCATTGATGCGCGCACCAGCGTTAATACGCTGAATCCACAGAGCGCGGAATTGACGCTTGCGGTTGCGACGGTCACGGTAAGCATACTGACCGGCTTTGATGACAGCCTGCTTGGCTACGCGGAAAACACGCGAACGGGCTCCGTAATAACCTTTGGCCTGCTTCAATACTTTTTTATGGCGACGACGGGCAACTACGCCACGCTTAACACGGGTCATAACACACTCCTGACTTTATGACTGAGGCTAAATGCACTCAGATAAGAAAATTCGACCTTACAGGTTCGGCAGCATGCGCTGGATCAACGCTTTGTCAGAAGCATGGATCTGCTTCATGCCACGTAGCTGACGCTTACGCTTGGTCGACTTCTTAGTCAAGATGTGGCTACGGAAAGACTGCTTGTGCTTGAAGCCATTAGCGGTCTTTTTAAAGCGCTTGGCAGCGCCGCTGTTGCTTTTGATTTTCGGCATGAGAAAACTCCGCTCGATATTTTTTAGAAAACCCAGGGCCAATCAGCGCTTTCACGCTGACCCGTTAACTTCGCCGTTGGATCACTTCTTCTTCGGGGCAATAATCATGATCATCTGGCGTCCTTCCATTTTCGGGAAAGACTCTACCGCTCCGATCTCTTCCAGGTCTGCCGCGATCCGTTCCATTAGCTTACGGCCAATATCCTGGTGCGCCATTTCACGACCACGGAAGCGCAATGTGACTTTGCCCTTATCACCACCTTCTAAAAAGCGCGTCAGGTTTTTAAGCTTAACCTGATAATCGCCTTCATCAGTGCCAGGACGGAATTTAACTTCCTTAACCTGGATTTGCTTCTGCTTTTTCTTTTGAGCCGCTTTCTGCTTCTTCGTCTCAAAAACAAATTTGCCGTAATCCATAATCTTACAAACGATTGGATCGGCATTCGAAATTTGTACGAGGTCTAAACCGGCAGCTTCTGCACGCTCCAATGCTTCGGTGGTGGGCACAACACCCAACTGCTCACCTTCAGCATCAATTAAACGTACTTCTTCTTCGGTAATTCTCTCGTTCATTGGTGGGCGTTTGTCTTGTGGACGCCCGCGCTGATTGCTTCGCTTGATTGCTCCGTCTCCTTAGGCAATTGACGATGTCGCCAGGGCTGCTCGCTCAACACTACAACGTTCGATGAACTCATCGACAGTCATTGTACCGAGGTTTTCGCCGCTGCGAGTTCGCACGGCCACTGAGTCAGCTTCGACTTCCTTATCTCCCACCACAAGGAGATAGGGAACTTTCTGTAACGTGTGCTCACGGATTTTAAAGCCGATCTTCTCGTTCCTCAAGTCCGCTTTGACTCGTAAGCCATTTTTTTGCAGCCGTTGTTCCAAATCGAGCGCATAATCACGCTGTGCATCAGTAATGGTCATCAATACTGCCTGCTGAGGTGCCAACCATAGCGGCATCGCACCAGCATAATGCTCAATTAGGATTCCCAAAAACCGCTCAAAAGAACCTAAGATAGCACGATGAAGCATCACAGGAGTCTTACGTGTTCCATCTTCATCAACATACTGCGCGCCTAAACGCCCTGGCAAATTGAAATCTAGTTGTAGAGTACCACATTGCCAAACACGATTCAGGCAATCACGCAGAGCAAACTCAATTTTCGGGCCATAAAAAGCCCCCTCTCCCGGCTGAAGCTCCCAATCAAGCCCCGTCGCATTGAGCGCAGCTTCAAGCCCCTGCTCTGCTCGATCCCACATCTCTGCTTCACCAAGAAAGTCCTCAGGTCGAGTTGAAAGCTTGAGCTCAACATCTTCAAAACCAAGTGTTTTGTAAACCTGCAATGTAAGCGCAATGAATGCTTCTGCTTCGGCCTGAATTTGGCTTTCTGTACAAAAAATATGCGCATCATCTTGAGTAAAGCCACGGACACGCATCAGACCATGCAAAGAACCGGAAGGTTCATTTCGGTGGCAACTTCCAAATTCTGCTAGGCGCAAAGGTAAATCGCGGTAACTTTTCAATCCCTGATTAAATACCTGTACGTGGCAGGGACAATTCATAGGTTTAACGGCGTACTCACGTTTTTCTGACTCAGTGGTAAACATGAGTTCACTATAGTGCCCCCAGTGACCCGATTTCTTCCACAATGAAAGATCCACCACTTGCGGCGTTTTAATTTCTTGATAACCATGCGTTCGCTGAATTTTTCGCATGTAGTCTTCCAATGCCTGATACATTGTCCAGCCATTGGGGTGCCAAAAAACCATACCTGGCGCTTCTTCTTGCAAGTGGAAAAGATCCATTTTGCGGGCCAACTTGCGATGATCTCGTTTTTCGGCCTCTTCCAAACGCTTCAAGTAAGCCTTGAGCTGCTTCTTATCGCCCCACGCGGTACCGTAAATACGTGTCAGCATGGGATTTGAGGCATCTCCACGCCAATAGGCACCAGCAAGCTTGGTCAGCTTGAAAGCTTTCAGGTGACGCGTATTCGGCACGTGCGGTCCACGGCACATGTCCGTGTACTCTTCGTGATGATACAAACGTATTGTTGCACCCTCAGGTATATCGCGGACAATTTCCTGCTTGAACGTTTCGCCACGCTCAATAAATGTTTTCATCGCCTCGTCGCGATCAACGTACTCACGCACGACATCGTAATCACGCTCAATGAGCGATTGCATGCGCTTCTCAATGGCCTCTAGATCATCAGGCGTTACTGACTTGCCGAAATCAATATCGTAATAAAAACCATCGTCAATCACTGGCCCAATGGCCATTTTGGCATCAGGATATAGCTGCTTAACCGCATGCCCGACTAGGTGAGCACACGAATGACGTATAATTTCAAGACCTTCTGGATCACGGGCGGTGATTATCGCTATTTCAGCATCTTGCTCGATCAAATCAGCAGCATCGACCAATACACCATCAATCTTGCCAGCGACACAGGCCTTGGCCAAACCAGGGCCAATCGATTCTGCAAGCTGCATAATAGAAAGTGGTGCTTCGAACGTTCTTTGGCTGCCATCAGGCAATGTTACTATGGGCATTAAGATATTCCTTGAGCGCAGTGGTGATCCATACCAAGGATCACATTTCGCTATCAATGGTCGAGAGTAATGAGTGTTTCTGAAGGGATGCTCAGCCTACCAGAATTTAGCAAGCCGTAAAATAAAACGGGAGGCATAAGCCTCCCGTTCCGTACGTAAAGGGGATTAGTTAGCGGCACAATGGCCCACCCCTCTTAATGCAAACTGATGCGTAGCTTAGTTCCACTCATCCAGTTCTACACGACGGTTCTGTGCACGGCCTTCATTAGTATCGTTGCTAGCTACTGGACGCTCTTCACCGTAGCCAATAGCACGCATACGATTAGCACCTACGCCACGCTGGGCAAGGTAAGCAGCAACAGACTCTGCACGGCGCTGAGACAAGTTCTTGTTGTACTGATCCGATCCACGAGAGTCAGTGTGACCTTCGATGCTTACGCGCACGTTCGGGTTGTTAACCAAACGCTCAGCTACACCATTCAATACATTTTGTGCGCCCGGCGTCAGCTGTGCAGAATCAAACTCAAAATTAACATCACGCAGCACTAAACTTTCAGGGCAACCCAGTGAGTTAACTTCAACACCTGCAGGTGTGTTAGGACACTGATCACGATAATCCGGCACGCCATCATTATCAGAATCCAGCGGGCAACCATTGGCATCAACAGATACGCCAGCGGGAGTTCCTGGGCACTGGTCACGATAATCCGGCACACCGTCACCATCGGAGTCCAGCGGGCAACCTTCAGCATCAACAGCAACGCCGGCGGGTACTTCACCATAGCTTGGGCACTGAGGTGCTACCGGCTCAGGCGTACGATCTGCACATAGCAAACCGCCGATCGCCGCACCAGCTGTTGCGCCAATAGCGGTATTTTCATCTTCGTCGGAATTGCCGCTAGTAGCGTAAGCGATACTGCCGCCGATGACACTGCCGGCCAAGCCGCAAACGAAGGGATGTTGATACCAATCGCGGTCGCTACTTGCGCTGGTTTGGCCAGATGATTGTGATGCTGAGCTGGCACAGCCTGATAAACCCACTACCAGTGCAGAACCGATTAGCAAGCCAGTCGTTGATTTTTTCATGCAAGACTCCTTCTTGATCCAATGCTGACATGGTCATAAGACCAAATCTATCCCAATGCTTCTTATTTGCGAGAGCATCCATTTTTCGCTGCTCAGCACCATGGCAATAGCGTACTTTCACCATAAGGCTGAACGTTTGCCTATGATTAACGTTTAATCACGAGAAGGCAACAATGCCGAGATATCAACTTCTTGCCAATACCGACATTTTCAGCATAGCAAAATTGACGCAATAAGCGTCAAAAAACATAGGTTATCGTATTTATAGTCCCCTATGCTCGTTAAACAAGGTTAATGAAGACCAATTGACCCTTTGGACCTCCAGACGATTACCTTTTTTGCTGCCTCAAGTACGGCAGGACGCATTTCGTCCTCAACAGCAATACGCTCTTTATCTTCTTGCATTCGCTCTCGTGGCGTCAATTGCTTACGTGCAGAGTGCGTTTTTAAGTGCCGAGTACGATTGTACACCTCTGCAAACGCCTGAAAGTCTGGACGCTCTGTTAGGCTAGGATCGATAATCTCAAGCAACACTTTGCATCGCCAAGACCCTTCTGTAATGTCGACTTGCTCTTGCACAAGCGCGCTAACGACAAAATCAAGATTTTCCAGGCTATTTTGATGGGCACGACGCTCCTCGTCCATCCGAAATGCTTCTCGGCGTTTAACCTCTTGGCGAAGTTTATAGGCATAAAAACCAAGGGCTGCAATGACAGCAATTGCAACGATGAATAATAACAACGCTCCTATGGAACTCATAACGCTCCTTTCTTAACGGAAAGATAGAAAGCTTGACGATAATTGTACACCCTATCCACCCAATGAAACCACTTTCACTGTTTCTTCACCTATGCTTCCGCACAAAGCCAAGGATTACACAGCAACGTTTTTCGTTATTCACTCCGTGGTAACCATTATTGTTTTTGACGAAGCAAAACCTCTAGCTACCACCGTACGTCAAGAAAGCCTGAGATGACTGTAGATCATTCACATTAGTAAGATGTTGATTAGAAGAATATTTCCAGCACCAGACAGCCCACCCCATACTCAAGGTCAAGGCAACCGCTCCAGCGGTATGTAACAGAGCCAGCCATAGAGGAAGCCACAACAATACATTAGCAATACCAAGCGCGACTTGGGCAAAATAAGTAATTATCACCAAGGTGAGCGCTCGCCCAACAGACGCAGCCGTACGATATCGCCACCATAGCGCTAACAAGACAATTCCGAGTAAAAGCGCTCCAATACGATGCATAACGTGAATTGCAGTACGTGCATCGGCATGCAGCTGACCATGTAAATAATTAGGGCCGACAGTTTGTGTCAGATGAAAGCCTTCACTTATATCCATTTCAGGCCACCACTGCGTATTGCAGGTCGGAAACCCTTGGCAGGCGATGCCTGCATAGTTGCTGGTCACCCAGCCACCTAATGCAAGTTGCAAAATTAATACCGACACGCCTATTAACCAGAGCAAATTAATCTTCTTACATGAATAAACATAGTTTGTGGACGAAGAAACAGAATTGTTATCAGAAGGCGTATAACGCGTTAAGGCAAAGCGAACTCGCAAATGCACCCAAAAAAACAACATAAGTACACTTAACCCACCCAACAAATGCAGAGTAACGACTTGTGGCCAGAGTTTGAGAGTAACTGTAAAGGCGCCAAACGCGCCTTGAAGTAGAATAACAACGAGCAAGGCAATACTTACTTTCCATGGAAACCCTGAACGCTTGCGCAATGAAAAACCTAGCGCCACTACGCTTAGAACAATAAGCCCTAAAAAACTTGCTACATACCGATGAGCCATTTCCACCCATGCTTTAAAAGGCTCTAGAGGTACATCGGGATGACGTAGAGCAGCATGCTCAGCATCAGGGACTAACAACCGCCCATAGCACCCCGGCCAGTCCGGGCACCCCAACCCAGCGTCAACTAAGCGTGTCCATGCACCAACTAGAATCACTAACGCTGTCAGCACAGTGCCGACCAAGGTTAAACGCTTCAGCCATTGTAAACGCCGCTCAGTAGAATGTGGCACGTTGCTTCCTTACGACCTAAAAGGTCGAGCATGCAGAGTAACGATATATGCTTCGCTACAGCGGATTGACCTTAAATAAGTGACGTATATCATCGAGAATATCAGCTGCAGGCACTGCATTGTTAAATGACAACGCGGGCCTACCGAAAGGATCCATCAGCCATACGCTATTTTCTTCTCGCCATGCAGGTTCTACTAACCAACGATTAACCGTTTCACCGGGAAGCTCTTGGGCACTACCGCCTATCCGTAGTCGCTCTAACCGTGGAGCTTCTCGACCCAACGCTCGATGCAGCCGCCACAATTCATCCATGCGCTCGTCACAGAGAGAAGTACAATCAAATACTAGTGTCCATGCATCACTTTTTTCAGGTTGAGCACTCAACGGCCAATCATCTAGTAATGGTACGCTGACATGCACTTGACCATGGGCAGTATCATCACCAGGTATGCCTATTTGCCATGTCAACATCGTCCACGCAGTAACAATAGGCGCAGCGAATGCTGCAAATATAAGCAGCAGTTTAACCCGCGGATAACGAACTGGCTGGCGTTGTTCCATGCATTCCCCTCAATCATCTGTAAGACTATCTTTACGCAGGCGACGCCCCCCCAACACCATGACTACTGTCGCCGCAAGCGCTAACCCCCACCATTGAAAAGCGTAGCCAAGATGGCGACTAGGAGGCATCACGCTAGCTTCCCACCAGGGCGTAAACACCCCCTCTCCCTGCTCAGCATGAAGCCAGCCGGTGTAAGTGAAGGTCGGCAATGTTGATTCCCACGGGGTTAAACTTATCTGCTGCAGTCTTACCCCTTCCTTGTTTTTGCCATATAGCGGCCCGCCAGCGTGCGCGACCTGCCACTCTCCTGAAATGGTTACGCTACCCTCTGGAGTATCTGCTTGAGGCGCCGCTCTACTCGTCCCTGTTTCAATAAACCCTCGCTGAATAAGCCACAACTGATCAAAATTGTCTCGGAATGGCGTTAACACAGCAACGCCCAGGCGCCCGTCTACAATTCGATTATCGAGATAAAGAGTGTGGTTAGCGAGGTATTCTCCTTTCAAATGCAGCTCAGCCCCCTCTTCTGGCATTGCAGTAGGCGATTTAACCAAAGGCGCTGCCTCACGAGCTGCTAACAAAACTCGCTTGTCAGCAGCACGCTCCCACTGCCATAGTCCTAGGAAGATACCTAGTGAAACTAATACGCCCCAAAACACACACCAGACGTATAGACGCTGCGTCCCAAAAGAGGTTTTCGTCATGTGGTTAAAACTGCTCATTGGCCTAGTTTTTATTGGAATAGTCGCTAGCTTAGCGGCCGGCGCAGGTTTTTTATTAAAGGACGACAGCAACTCGCGACGTCTACTAGCATCCCTTAAATGGCGCATTGGGTTAACATGCCTACTCATGGCCTTGTTAGTGTTTGGCTTCTGGTCAGGAGATTTAGGCTAATTGATTAGAAAACGTATACAAAAATAAATAATCCAACCCATACAACGTCTACAAAATGCCAATACCAACAAGATGCTTCAAAACCAAAATGATGATCTTGGGCAAAGTGCCCTTTATGTATACGAAGCAGCATACTGGCTAAAATTAGCGTACCTATAATGACATGAACGCCATGAAAGCCCGTTAGAATAAAGAAAGTAGCGCCGAAGATTCCTGCCTCAAGCGTAATGCCATAATGGTTATAGGCTTCATAATATTCGACACCCTGAATCACAATAAAACAGCAGCCCAGCAATACGGTACCTGCCAGCCAATTTCTGCACGTCTTACGCTCGCCTAACTTCAAGGCTTCATGTGCGACCGTCAATGTAATGCTCGAAGTTACCAAAATCAGTGTATTGACGAGCGGCAATTGCCATGGGCTTAAGACACTATCCGGGCCAGCCACTGATGAATCTGGAGGATTTAATAACGGCCACTGGGCGACAAATTCCGGCCATAACAACGCAGAAACACCTTTTGCCCCCTCACCACCCAACCAAGGTATAGCGAACGTTCTAACGTAGAACAGCGCACCAAAGAAAGCAGCAAAAAACATTACTTCAGAGAAAATAAACCAGCCCATCCCCCAACGGAACGAACGATCCATCTGAGCATCGTACAATCCGCTCATTGACTCGTGAATAACATCTCTGAACCAAAGCCCCATGACTGTAATTACACAAGCCATACCGATTAACATGATCGGGGTGCCCGTGTCGTACACAAGCTTGATTCCTGTACCCACCATCATAGCCCCGAGCGCTAGCGAACCTAGAATGGGCCATCGACTCGTTGCTGGAACATAGTAGCCGCCACTCATATCGAATCCCCTATCGTTTTGTTGTCATTCTTTGAGATGTCTTTTACTAAGTGATGAACTGGATACAAGGTATACACGAGCGTTATCGTATTGATATCTTCAGGAAGGTCACGCGCCAGCTGAAATATCAGAGGAATCGTCAAGCGTTCTCCCCCCTGGAGCTGCTGCTCTTGGAAACAGAAACAGCTTACTTTTCTTAAATGCGTCGTAGCGCTTGAAGGAGAAACGCTAGGTACAGCCCGCCCCCAACTCTCGACATGACTGTTGTTGGTAAACGTAAAATCAACTTCAGCTGTTTGGCCTGGATGCACACGCATTTGGCGGTTTTCGACGCTCATTCGCCATGGTAAACCCGCGCTGCCTCGAGTGATGAACTGCACGGTGATGTAGCGGGACTGGTCAACTTCTTCATGAATAATGGCTTTAGCCGTAGTATCCACTTTGCCATTAAGACCCGTCACACGACAAAACACGTCGTAAAGAGGGACGAGCGCAAATGCGAAGGCAAACATCCCAATTAGCGCTGCCACCGTACGGATGACCGTTCGTTTTACCCCAACTGATTGCACCGTATTATTTACTGCCATATATCCCCCTAGACCATTTGCTGGTGGACAGCTAATTAGTCATGGTGATGAGTACGGTTAAATACAGGTGGTGTCTCAAAGGTGTGCAGCGGTGCCGGACTAGGGACACTCCACTCAAGGTCTTCTGCCCCTTCCCAAGCTTTTGCAGGCGCTTTTTTTCCTCCCCTCACACACATCACCACAACCAATACAAAAATCAGCTGCGACGCGCCAAAAAAGAAAGCTCCAATGCTGGAAAGTAAATTGAAATCCGCAAACTGTAACGCATAGTCGGGAATACGCCTTGGCATGCCCGCCAAGCCTGCGAAATGCATGGGGAAAAACGTTAGATTAACGCCAATAATAGAGCACCAGAAGTGGCATTGAGCAAGGCGCTCGTTAGGATAATAGCCTGTCCATTTGGGTAACCAATAGTAGACACCAGCCATAATGGCAAAAATAGCGCCTGGTACTAACACATAATGAAAATGTGCCACAACAAAGTAAGTATCGTGGTATTGGAAATCCGCAGGTGCAATTGCCAACATCAGTCCTGAAAAACCGCCGATGGTGAATAGAACGACAAAAGCCAAAGCGAACAGCATAGGCGGCTCAAAGCTAATCGAGCCACGAAACAGCGTGGTCACCCAGTTAAACACTTTCACGCCTGTCGGCACGGCGATCAGCATGGTTGAATACATGAAAAACAGCTCCGCTGTTAGCGGAAGACCGACGATAAACATATGGTGTGCCCACACTAAAAAAGACAGCAGCGCGATAGCTGCCGTGGCATACACCATAGAAGCATATCCAAACAAAGGCTTACGCGCGAACGTGGGAATAATGGCAGAGACAATACCAAAAGCTGGCAAAATCATGATGTAAACTTCAGGATGACCAAAGAACCAAAATAAGTGCTGGAAAAGCACTGGGTCGCCACCACCCGCGGCGTCAAAGAAACTGGTACCGAAGTTAATATCCATCAGCATCATGGTAATAACACCCGCTAGTACAGGCATTACCGCGATCAATAGAAAAGCCGTAATTAACCATGTCCATACGAACAGCGGCATATCCATCATGCGCATTCCTGGTGCGCGCATATTCAGAATGGTCGCAATAATATTTATAGCCCCGAGAATCGAGCTAATGCCTGCAATATGTAGGGCTAAAATAAAAAATGTTGTGGAGGCAGGTGCGTAAGTCGTCGATAACGGCGCATAAAATGTCCAGCCAAAATTCGGCCCTCCGCCCGGCATTAATAGGGTAGAAAGTAGCAGTGTGAATGCCACCGGAAGCAGCCAGAAACTAAAGTTATTGAGCCTGGGTAGCGCCATATCCGGCGCGCCAATCTGAAGCGGAATCATCCAGTTGGCTAGCCCTGTAAACGCTGGCATCACCGCAGCAAACACCATTATTAACCCATGCATGGTGGTCATTTGATTGAAAAATTCTGGCTCTATGAGCTGTAAACCAGGTTGAAATAGCTCGGCTCTCACTACTAAGGCAAATATGCCTCCAACAAAAAACATGGTGAGCGAAAAAATCAGGTACAGAGAACCAATTTCTTTATGGTTGGTCGTCAAAACCCAGCGCAGTATTCCTTTGGGCTGAGCCGCATGGTCGTGATGAGAATGACCGCCAGCCGCTGCAGTAGAGCTATGTTGCAGCGAGTGTTGAGGAGGTAGTTTGGGCGCCATGAGCATCTCCGCCTGATTTATTGTTGTTAGTACCTTAAATTATTGTGCAATACGTTCGGCCACCGCAGCTGGCTGCACCACATCGCCTGTCTCATTCCCCCAAGCATTACGGGTATAAGTAACAACAGCGGCTATTTCGACAGGATTTAACGTACTGCGGAACGCCGGCATAGCAGCGCCAGAAACACCGTTAATGATTCGATCCATATGCCAATCTAAATCACTAATCAGTTGGTTATTGTTGGCTAGTGCAGGAAATGCTGGTGGTGCCCCCTGGCCCTCGCTTTGGTGACATGAAGAACAGATAGTCTGATAAACGGTCTCTCCCCGCGCCATCAAATCCTCCATCTCCCACTCTCGGTCAACCCCCATAGCCTCTTGCTCTGCTGCTTCTTTACGTTCAGCCAACCATGCTTCGAACTCTTCTTCTTCCATCGCATGCACAACCACTGGCATAAACCCGTGGTTAACGCCACAAAGCTCAGCACACTGGCCACGATAGATGCCTGGTTCATTAATTTTCACCCAATTTTCATTGATAAACCCAGGAATCGTATCCTGCTTAACGGCCAATTCAGGCACCCACCAAGAATGAATAACGTCATCCGACGTCATTAAAAAGCGCACTTTACGATTGATTGGTAGTACCAATGGCTCATCTACGTCTAACAAATAGTGCTCATCTCTCGCCTCCTCGCCACGAATTTGTGCTCTTGATGTAGTCATATTTGAGGTAAACGCAACATCCTCTCCAAGGTACTCGTAGCGCCAGCGCCATTGCTGACCAGTAATCATCACATCTAGGTCAGCTTCTGAAGAATCGTACATATTTTTCAATGTCGCGGTCGCAGGCACAGCCATTCCAATCAAAATCAGGATAGGAATAGCGGTCCAAAGAACTTCAACTGAGGTATGCTCATGAAAATTCGCTGCTTTTGCCCCTTTTGAGTGTCTGTATTTAAATAGTGAGTAAAACATCACCCCAAACACAATCACCCCAATCACCACGCATACCCAAAAAATCGCCATATGCAGACCAAAAATATCTTGGCTGATATCGGTGACCCCAACAGGCATATTCCAGCTATTAGCATGAGCTTGAGTGATACTGAAGGCACTGGTAATGGTTAGCAGCCATTGCCACGATAGATGCATAGAGACCTCCGTTATTATTGTTGTTCTCACCAACCCTTTTATTAGGTCAGGATTAATTGATTAACGTCAGTATAGAAAACATGTGGCATTCGTCACGAACAACTATCGTGAGGTGTATCAACGCTTCATCGCGACGCAATCACTGCAATCCCTACCAAGATCAAAACAAATACGAGAGTGATCACAATTCCCGCCACAATAAAGGCAGCGGGGTTACCGCTAGAAAAATCTTGTTGCCGCTTGAGGTCATTTTGTACGCCTAAAAGCGCTGACAGTACTGATTTAACGACTGACCACATTGAGCCTCTCCTCGTTATCACGCATCGCGTTGCCTAAATGAGCAACTCTTCTGCAGAGCTTTAGCTATAGTTGAAGATAGGAGAACCTGTGAAGAATGCCTCACAAATTGAAAAACTCGATAGGAACCTACTATGGATCATACAAGCAAAAAGCAGCCTGCATCTGTCTACGACACGAACCAAGATATCGTGACTTGGTGGCAGCATTACTGCCTATTGAGCACCATGCCAATGGTGCGTTGTCAGATTGCATGGCTTGAGAACCTGACGGAGGCCATGCAGCTGGAGGCTGAGCTTTTCCAAGCTATCGCTAAAAGTAGCGAGAAACTAACGCTATGCCTGACTGATAACAAAGAAAACTGCAACGCTAAGGAGCTCACTGAGCAATACCAAGAAATGGTCAAAACACTTACCGATGCCAACCTTGAACGGTTTGCTAAGGTATCTAAGCTTTCCCATGAGTTTCGACGTAGCCTTTGGGAAGAAATCTAACAATTTGGGATTAAGCTTGCGGCTTACTGTCGCGACATTCACACTACGCACGCTTTACTGAGAGCAGCTTTGGACTGGTGATGGAGCCTAATATGCCCAAATGTCGTAAATTTATTTTGTTGTTCTGGTTAATAGCCGTGGGTCTAGTATCGTTGACTGGCTGCACAACTTACACTTGGCCGGATGGTTCTCAAGAGACTGTGCTTGGTGTGCCCCCAGAAGAAGAAAACCGTCGTTACGAAGAGCAACGCGCAGACGGAGTACGCTATCGCGTACCTGGTAAAATACCCGAAGAGCAAACGGAATGATCTTCTTCGATCTGGCTTCTCTTTAAACGGCGTTATTAAACTTACCGTCGTTTTGTAGAGGCCGTTGCTTGAGCGGTAATTGGATCTTCAGGCCAGGGGTGCTTAGGGTAGCGGCCACGCATCTCTTTACGCACCTCTGGGTAGCCATTCAACCAAAAACTGCGTAAATCCTGAGTAACTTGAAGCGGCCTTTTTGCTGGTGATAGCAGATGAATGACGACAGGCATATGACCGTCCGCAACGACGGGAGTATCTTGCCAACCAAACGCTTCCTGTAGCTTCAGAGCAAGCACTGGAGGCCTTCCTGCTAGGCAGGACTCATAATCAATTGTTGCTTGATTACCACTAGGAGCCATTAATGTCGATGGCGTTAAACGCTCAAAACGGGTTTGCTCATCCCAGCTGAGTGTTGCCATTAAGTAGTTATGGAACGGCATTTTTTCTAGCTGATTGAAACGTGTAATACCCGTCATGTAGGGTGCCAACCAAACATCTAAGCTGTCTAATAGCGAGCTTTCTGACCAGTCAGGCCATGCATTAGGATTAATACCCGCCACTAGCGCCATTCGGCCCTGTAACTGCTTAATCTTGTCATTAAAAAGCACCGCAGGACGTTGTTTTAATGCCCGCAGCAACGCTTTTTTGACAGCCTCTCCAGGTAACTCCGCTAAGGGCCGACTTGCTAACACAAGTTCACCATGACGCTGAACAGCTTCACCAAGAAGCTTTCCCTGGGCATTTGACCAAGTAACGCGCTCCTCCCACTGTTGAGTTGCCGGGTAAAGGTCAATGAGCGCTGCCTGCGTAATCGGCTCTGCCAGGTATATTGCCGCTTCACTGCTGGCACTCTCTACACTAACCGCGACGATAAATGCTTCATTCGCTAGCGGGTGGCTAACGGAGAGCGTGGCAGTTTTGCCGTTGGCAAGCTTGAACCGGCCTGGGCTGATGAATTGACCAACTCGATCAGGATAAGCTATAGCTAACAAACAGCTAAGCAACTCAAGCGATACCTTATGTGGCAGCTGAACGCTAGCTATATCCGTAAGTCGCCTGGTTTCTCGTTGCCATTGAGGAAATCGCCAGGGTTGGCTGAGCCGCTGGGCCAACGCATCTTTCAATGAACCACTGACACGCTCCCTACCTTCTAGTAAAGCCGCTAATGCACAGGCGAGCGGTACTGCATTAAGTGACAAAGCCTTCGAAAGCATGACCGATAAACGAGGTTCAAACGGCCAACGCGCACTTTGCTTACCTAATGGTGTTAATAAACCCGCCGAATCAAGAATACCAAGCTGACGAAGTAACGCTTGGCTACTTTGCCATGCGCCGATAGGCGGTGGTGTCATCCAAACTAACTCATCTGGCGAACGCGCTCCCCATCGGGCAACTTCAAGCGCTAGTCTTGATAAATCAGCTTGTGCTATCTCAGGTTCACCATAGGCAACTAGTGGCTGCTCTTGAGACCACAAGCGATAACATACACCCGGCTGCTGCCGTCCTGCACGACCACGACGTTGATCAGCGCTGGCACGATTGACACGTCGGGTAGTTAAACGAGTGAGTCCAGTTCGCGGCTGAAACAACGGTACTCGCTCCAAACCAGCGTCAATAACCACATTTACACCATCAACTGTCACACTGGATTCCGCAATGGCGGTTGATACAATCACCCGCTGACGAGTTTCGTGAGGTTTCAATGCATTTTGCTGAGCCTCGATAGGCATACCACCATGTAAAGCGCATACCTCAACATCAAGGGTGCTACTGTCCAGTATTTTTACCAATCGGGTTATTTCTGCCACACCGGGTAAAATCACCAATACATCACCGTTATTGGCATTCGCTAAGGCTTCCACTATCACTCGGTAAGTAGCGGTGTCTAACGCTTCATCGCTGCTAAAAGGGCGATAATACGTTTCAATTGGGAATTCACGCCCCATACTTTCAATCACGGATGTATCGCTGCCCAATACACTTGTTAATGCAGCAACATCTAACGTCGCAGACATCACAATCAGCCGTAAGTCATCGCGAATGCTTTGCTGAATATCCAGCGATAGCGCTAGCCCAAGATCTGCTTCTATGCTGCGTTCATGAAACTCATCGAAGATGATACCGGCGACTCCTTCGAGCAACGGATCATCTTGCAACATACGCGTCAGGACGCCCTGGGTGACCACCTCCAAGCGTGTGTGTGGGCCCACTTTGCTGTCCCCTCGCATACGATAGCCAACGGTCTTACCGACAGGCTCATCAAGCTGCGCGGCCATAAAGCTTGCCGCCAAACGAGCAGCTACCCGTCGAGGCTCTAACAACAATATCTTTTGGCCCTTCGCCCATTGGCTATTCAATAAAGACAGCGGAACGCGGGTTGTTTTACCCGCCCCAGGTTGGGCAACTAAGATAAGGCGGTTATGCTCAGTAAGAGCGGTCTGAATCGGCTTCAGGTGCTGCTCAATTGGAAGTGTGGACATCGCCAATATAGACATAACAGCTAAACTGATACGCCGCTTGATAAATGCGATGCTGAAATACCGCATCCTTTCAAAATAACATGCTCAAGAAAACGGCAAATGGACTCGAAATCCGCTTCGCTGAGCACCTCAGTCCCTAATATCCCCGTTACCTGTGCACTGTATTCGGTGTAATGCTGAGTGGCCGACCAGATCAAGAATATAAGCCAACGAGGATCAACATCATCCATTTTTCCGAGCTGAGACCACTGGTGAATAATTTCTGCACGGGAAGTTACCCACTCTTTTAATTCACCGGAGAGGTAATTATTCAAGAAAGGCGCGCCAGCCAAAATCTCAGCGGCAAACAGCTTTGAACCTTCAGGATAACGCTGGCCCAACATCATTTTGGTGCGAATAAAATCGCTTAATACCTTAGCTGGATCACTTTCAGGTGTTATATCTTCAAGTACCGCATTCCATCGGTTCATCATTCGATTAAGCAGTCGTACATAAAGCAGCTGCTTACTGCCCATGTAATAGAGAATATTCGCCTTAGGAAGACCTGCTATATCGGCGATTGCCTGAAGGCTGGCACCACGATAACCATGTTGAGAAAACACCTGCTCCGCAGCGCTCAGTATGGTCTGTTCAATGCGATCTCTGCTGGCATTTTCATGGTTAGCGGTATCCGCTGTCATTGATTAAGCTCCTTTAATAAGCGCTTTTGATAAGCACCAATGGTCAGCCCATGGGACTTATTACATATAATTGGTTTATCGACGCCTGCCGTGTAAGTGCACAGACAGCCGCATTAGCAACAAATTCTTGCAAGGTGCGCTTTTTTGTCTCAAGCTAAACAATATTGACCGATCGGTCAGAACAATCATAACGGAGTTTGGCATGGCTACGATTGAGTTCCTGCTCAACGGCACCCCCAAGCAGTGTCATGTACCCCCTGACACCAGCATTCTAACGCTGTTGCGTGATCATTTGGGCATCACTGGCACAAAAGAGGGCTGCGCATCGGGTGATTGTGGCGCTTGTACAGTCGCAATCAACAATCCAAGCGACACGCAAAGCCGCTTTTTAAGCGTCAACGCGTGTATTACCCCCGCTCATCAACTTCACGGTCAGCACATAATTACCGTCGAAGGGCTAGCGACGGAAGGCAATCTACACCCAGCTCAGCGTGCAATGATCGAGTGCCATGGCAGCCAGTGCGGATTTTGCACACCAGGAATTGTCATGTCATTGTTCACATTGCATGCCAACCAGCAGCAGCGCCCCTCGCCTCTCACACCAGAAACACTTGAAGCCACATTAGGTGGAAATTTATGCCGCTGCACGGGATACCGACCTATTCGTGACGCCGCATTGAGTATGCAAGATTTCTCTTGGGAAGCACCGCAGTGGTTCGATGTGTCTCAGCCAGCCAGCCACACGCTTCATGCGCCGGGGTCAACCACTAAGAGTGAACTGCTCTTCGTACAGCCAACCACCTTGGCTGAGTTGGCCGACACAAGATATCGCTATCCTGATGCACGCCTCGTGGCTGGCGCTACAGATCTATGGCTGGAAAGCACTCAGCGCCTTACCGCATTGAACCAGCTTATTGACACCACGCGTGTGACTGAATTGCGCCAAATTGAAGAGACGACATTCCAAGCTCAACCAGGTTGGTGGGTAGGCGCCGGGGTTACGTACACGCAGCTTGAGCCCTTATTAAACAGTCACTTTCCTGCGTTTGCACACCTCCTTCACAGGCTCGGCTCCCAACAAGTTCGTAATCGGGGAACGCTTGGCGGAAACATCGCCAACGCTTCGCCAATTGGGGATACACCACCTGTACTGCTGGCCCTCAATGCCTGGTTAGAACTTACCAGCCACGTCAATACTCGCCAGCTCTTGCTGAGTGATTTTTTTATCGACTATAAGAAAACAGCGCTGGCTGCTGATGAAGTCATCAGCCGTATTTTTATACCTCAACTGGCTGAATCAGCCACACTAAGGGTTTGGAAGCTTTCTAAACGACGCGAGGATGACATAACGGCGGTATTAGGTGCGTTTTGCTACCGTGTTAATAAGGGTGTGATGGAGGATGTCCGCATTGCCTTTGGCGGTATGGCTGCAATTCCCAAGCGAGCTAGTCAAACAGAAGCTGCGCTAGAGGGACAGCCCGTTTCCAAAGCTAGCTTTCAAGCAGCCCAGCAAGCCCTTGCTGAAGAATTTCAGCCAATGAGCGATGTACGGGGTAGCCAATATTATCGAGAACAAGCCGCTCTCAACCTATTAGAACGCCTCTATTTATCGCTTTCGTCACCCAACCAGGAGGTGATGCTCCATGCGTACGCTCACTAAACTTGATGGCGATAGCAGCCGCGCTCGTCGAGAGTTACATGACCACATACAAGGGTCAGGCCCACTTGCCCGCCATACTGTCGATAGCCGCGGTCAGCGCCAAGCAGGCACCGCTAGCTTCCATGAAAGCGCTGAAAAACACGTTACAGGCAAGGCTGCCTACATTGATGACCTCAAAGCACCGGCCGATGCACTGTATGTAGCTTTGGGGCTTTCTCCTGTCGCACACGGCACATTGACCGCGCTTGATCTCGATGCAGTCAAACAGGCGTCTGGCGTTGTCGATGTCATCACTTTTCACGATGTGCCCGGCCATACAGATATCGGCCCTGTGTTTCCAGGCGACCCCATTTTTGTTGACCAAGAAATTAGCTACGCAGGCCAGTGTATTTTCGCCGTTGCGGCTACCTCGCTTCAGGCTGCTCGTCGAGCGGTAACGCTGGCCAAGTTAAGTATTGATGAACAACCAGCTAGCCTCGACCCTGTTGCTGCTGCCGAACGCAATGATGTGGTTCGCCCTACACATGTTCAAGAGCGAGGCGATTGGCAAACGGAACTGCACCAAGCCGAGCAAACGGTTGAGGGCGAGCTTTTTATCGGCGGACAGGAACATTTTTACCTGGAGGGACAAGCATGCTTAGTTCTGCCCACCGAAGATGAAGGGGTCATTGTTCATACCTCTAACCAGCACCCTAGT
Source organism: Halomonas sp. GT (assembly GCF_002082565.1). Taxonomy (NCBI): domain Bacteria; kingdom Pseudomonadati; phylum Pseudomonadota; class Gammaproteobacteria; order Oceanospirillales; family Halomonadaceae; genus Halomonas; species Halomonas sp. GT. The sequence continues at coordinate 1,781,091 of NZ_CP020562.1, read as the reverse complement.
GAGACCCAAAAACTTGTCGCTGAAGTACTGGGCATTCCCTTTCATGCTGTCACCGTTGAAGTACGCCGAATGGGCGGCGGTTTTGGAGGCAAAGAAACTCAAGCGTCTCCTTGGGCTTGTATGGCAGCCATTATTGCCCGCAGAACCGGAAAAGCCACACGTATACGTCTACCACGAAGTGATGATATGCGCGCGACCGGTAAGCGACACCCCTTTCATAATCGCTACCGACTAGCAATTAATCGGCAAGGCATCATCCAGGGGGGAGACATAACAGTTATTGGTGACTGCGGATACTCACCTGACCTTTCGGACGCCATTGTTGATCGTGCAATGTTCCATGCCGACAACGCTTACTCATTAGGCAATGCTCGCGTCACCGGTCACCGAGCTAAGACCCATACGGCTTCTAACACGGCTTTTCGGGGCTTCGGCGGCCCTCAGGGCATGATGATTATCGAAGCTGCAATGGATGATATCGCGCGCAAAGTCGGTGAAGACCCTCTCACCATACGCAAACGAAACTTCTATCGCGATGGGCGAGACATCACCCACTACGGCCAGTCAGTGGATCAAAAACAGTTGCTGCATACGCTGGTAGATACATTGGAAACCAGTAGTGATTACTGGGCACGCCGTGCAGCTATTAAGGCATTTAATAGCAACAGTCCTATTATTAAAAAAGGGCTTGCGCTGACGCCAGTAAAGTTTGGCATCTCATTTACCGCCCAGCACCTCAACCAAGCCGGTGCTCTGCTGCACGTTTATACCGATGGCAGCATCATGATCAATCACGGCGGCACTGAAATGGGCCAAGGGCTGCACACCAAGATTTGCCAAGTAGTGGCGCGCGAACTTGGCTTGGATTTAGATAGCGTTCGGATTAGTGCCACTCGCACGGATAAAATACCCAATACGTCCCCTACGGCAGCTTCAAGCGGCGCCGACCTCAATGGAATGGCTGCGCGAGATGCTGCCAGCAAACTGCGCGAAAGGTTGTTCGACTTTGCTTCGACGCATTTTGAGGGCGGCTTAGACCGAGAAGATATGCGTCTGGAAGATGGCCTGCTGATTGCTGGTATTGGAGAGAGCGAGCGTCGCATCCCCTGGGGAGAGCTTATTCAAACAGCCTATCTCAATCGCATCTCGCTTTCAGAAAAAGGCTTTTATGCCACACCACTGATTCATTACAACCGTGCAACGGGCCAAGGCCGCCCTTTTTATTATTACGCGTTTGGAGCAGCCGTTGCTGAAGTCAATGTTGATACATTAAGCGGCGAATATCTTGTTACCCGCGTTGATGTGCTACATGACGTTGGTAATTCGCTAAATCCTGCTATTGATATTGGCCAAGTAGAAGGTGGTTTTATCCAGGGAATGGGTTGGCTAACTAGTGAAGAGCTTAAGTGGAACGATAAAGGCCTACTGATTAGCGACGGGCCTGCAACCTATAAAATACCCACGTTTGGTGATCTTCCCGCTATTTTCAACGTTGAACTACTGGAAGGCCACCCAAACTCCATGGCAAGTCTATACCGTTCTAAAGCCGTTGGTGAGCCACCGTTTATGCTTGGTATCTGTGTTTGGTCTGCACTCCGTGATGCGCTTTCAAGCTTAACCGATTACCAAGCGTCTCCCCATCTCGACACTCCCGCAACCCCTGAGCGAGTGATGCTGGCTGCAAACGCAATCAGGGAAAAAGCACTATGACACAGCCCTCAGCAGAAACTTGGCACGCGGCACTCGATCGATTGCAGCGTAGCGGTGTTCCCCATGTATTAGCCACTCAGGTAACCAGCGCGGGTTCAACCCCGCGTGAGCCCGGCGCGCGCATGGTGATCACGCAAGAAGCGGTCTATGACACGTTAGGTGGAGGCACTTTCGAGTGGCAAACTATCCACGCTGCCCGAGACTTTTTACAGCAAGGCCGCGTAGGCTTTCACTTAGAGGCATTCTCACTCGGTGGACGCAGCGGCCAGTGCTGTGGCGGTTATGTCAATGTGCTGCTGGAGGTGTTTCCTGGGGCGGCTATCAATATCGCCTTGTTTGGTGCTGGCCATGTCGGACGAGAGATCGTAAAGCTTAGCGAACCGCTACCCTGGCAAATACACTGGTTTGATAGCCGAGTAGATGCATTTAACGAACGCGATCAGCAGCAACCCCGACTTAGTTGCCATACGCTGAGCAATGCACAGGAAGATACTTTAACTCTGCCACCCTACTGTCATGCACTGGTGTTAACCCACAACCATGATGAAGACTATGCCCTTATCACTGCTTTACTAAAGCGTCATGACATCGCCTCAATAGGACTAATCGGCTCTGATAGCAAATGGGCAAGCTTCCGAGGACGACTGCAACGTGAAGGCTGCACCGCCGAGGAAATAGAGCGTGTACGCAGTCCCATTGGCTGTATCCATAACACTAAACTTAGCAACAAAACTCCCTATGCGATCGCTTTGACGGTGGTAACCGAACTGCTTTGGCTAACAGACAAGCCAGCCTCACTAGAAATGCGCGGCCTTGAGCCGAACGCAATACGTGCACTTGTTGACGATACGAAAACGACTCAGAGTTAATATGAATTCCTCAATCGATACGCTCATCCGCGCTGAAATTGTCAGCTTTGCACGCGACCCAGGTAATGATGACCTACCTCAGCCAGGTAGCCTAGAGCATTATGGCGACGGGCTACTTTGGCTAAAAGGCAGTCATATTCAGGCTGTCGGCCACTATGGTGATCTCTCTCACCAACTGCCAAGTGACGCCCATGTTATTGATTATCGAGGCAAGTTGATTATGCCCGGTTTTATCGATACTCACGTTCACTATGTTCAGCTAGACATCATGGCTTCCTACGGCCGACAGCTACTTGATTGGCTAAATGACTATACGTTTCCTGAAGAGTGCCGTTTTGCCAATCATGCACATGCAGAAGCGCTATCGAACGCTTTCCTAGATGAAATGCTTCGTGCAGGAACGACAACAGCCCAAGTATTTGGCTCCAGTCACCCTGGCTCAGTAGATGCGTTCTTCACCGCCTGCCAAAAACGTCAGCTACGCATGCTGGTCGGCAAAGTATTAATGGACCGCAACGCGCCTGACGCGCTAATGGATGGCATGTCAGGGATTGCAGACAGTGAGCGTCTTATTCAAGACTGGCATGGCAATGGCCGACTAGGTTATAGCGTCACACCACGCTTTGCGCCTACCTCTACCAAAGTGCAAATGGATGCTGCTGGCGCTCTCTTACGTAATGACTCTAGCCTTTGGCTGCAAACTCATTTGGCTGAAAACAGTGGGGAATTAGACTGGGTAGCCGAATTATTTCCTGGTAGCCGCGACTACTTAGCCGTTTATGAGGAAGCGGGGTTAGTCGGCCCCCGCAGCACCTTCGCACATGGCATCCATCTGGATAACGATATGCGTAAACGCCTGGCGGATCGAGGCGCCAATATTGCCTTTTGTCCAAGCTCCAATCTTTTCCTAGGCAGCGGATTATTTGACCGGGAGGCAGCTAAACAGACTGGTATGGCATTTACCTATGCTAGCGATATCGGCGCAGGCACCGATTTATCAGGGTTTGGAACGCTTAAGGCAGCCTACCAAGTGGGCCAATTAGGAGGGCAACCGCTTACCGCATGGCAAGGTTTTTATGGTTTAACCCATGGCAATGCAAAAGCGCTCTCATTAGATACCCATATCGGCCAGCTTGCCCCTTCCTACGAGGCAGATTTTGTAGTGATTGACCCTCATGCGACATCACTGTTGAAGCGCCGTATCCAACACAGCACAACGCTCGGCGAGCGTTTATTTGCGCTGATGATGCTCGCTGATGATCGCGCTATCTACGAAACATGGGCCGCTGGCGAATGCCAGCATCAAAGAGATTAATTTTCAAAGTTAAAATCCCCCAAACGGATACCTTGAGGGATTTCAAGATAGCCCACAATCATAAGCCCCGAACACTCTGCGCCCGGGGCTTCTCTTAATAAGTACTTGACGTTGACTCCAGTCCTCCGAGCCACCCTCGTCACTCCCAGCGGGAATCCATGTTGGGCTGTGGTTTCGGGCTACTGCAGGCCAAGGTCAAGGTGGATTCCCGATAACCCCACTCGGGAATGACGGTGCGGTGACTTGGGAACGTCCCTAATTGATTTTCTTCCGCACAAACAAAAAACCCAGCCGATGGGCTGGGTTTTTTGCGGTATAAGTGCCTGACGATGACCTACTCTCGCATGGGGAGACCCCACACTACCATCGGCGCTAAGCGGTTTCACTTCTGAGTTCGGCATGGGATCAGGTGGTTCACGCGTGCTATGGTCGTCAGGCGTAACTTTTAATGTATATCATGCTGAACATGTTACTGATGTTTTGTGGCGTCTCTTTCGTCTCAAGTCCTTCGTGTGTCACGTTGGGCTTGATTCGCGTATCCGGTTCTCTGAGTGTCTTCACACTCGTCTCGTTATCACTGCGACCAGACCCCTTGGGTGTTATAGGGTCAAGCCTCACGGGCCATTAGTACACGTTAGCTCAACGCCTTGCAGCGCTTCCACACCGTGCCTATCAACCAGCTGGTCTCGCTGGGCCCTTCAGGAGGCTCTAGGCCTCAGGGATGTCTCATCTTGAAGGGGGCTTCCCGCTTAGATGCTTTCAGCGGTTATCCCGTCCGCACATAGCTACCCGGCAATGCCACTGGCGTGACAACCGGAACACCAGAGGTGCGTCCACTCCGGTCCTCTCGTACTAGGAGCAGCCCTTCTCAAACATCCAACGCCCACGGCAGATAGGGACCGAACTGTCTCACGACGTTCTAAACCCAGCTCGCGTACCACTTTAAATGGCGAACAGCCATACCCTTGGGACCGACTTCAGCCCCAGGATGTGATGAGCCGACATCGAGGTGCCAAACACCGCCGTCGATGTGAACTCTTGGGCGGTATCAGCCTGTTATCCCCGGAGTACCTTTTATCCGTTGAGCGATGGCCCTTCCATACAGAACCACCGGATCACTAGAACCTGCTTTCGCACCTGCTCGACGTGTCTGTCTCGCAGTCAAGCACCCTTATGCTCTTGCACTCACTGCACGATGTCCGACCGTGCTGAGGGTACCTTCGTGCTCCTCCGTTACTCTTTGGGAGGAGACCGCCCCAGTCAAACTACCCACCACACACTGTCCTCGATCCGGATAACGGACCTGAGTGAGAACGCCAATGATGCCAGGCTGGTATTTCAAGGTTGGCTCCCCTCGAACTGGCGTCCGAGATTCAAAGCCTCCCAGCTATCCTACACAGGCAACATCAGCGTCCAGTGTGAAGCTATAGTAAAGGTTCACGGGGTCTTTCCGTCTAGCCGCGGGTACACCGCATCTTCACGGCGATTTCAATTTCACTGAGTCTCGGGTGGAGACAGCGTGGCCATCATTACGCCATTCGTGCAGGTCGGAACTTACCCGACAAGGAATTTCGCTACCTTAGGACCGTTATAGTTACGGCCGCCGTTTACCGGGGCTTCAATCAAGAGCTTCGCCTTGCGGCTAACACCATCATTTAACCTTCCGGCACCGGGCAGGCGTCACACCCTATACGTCCGCTTGCGCGTTAGCAGAGTGCTGTGTTTTTACTAAACAGTTGCAGCCACCTGGTATCTTCGACCGGTTCGGGCTCTGAGAGCAAGTCTCGTCACCCTACGCCGGCGTGCCTTCTCCCGAAGTTACGGCACCATTTTGCCTAGTTCCTTCACCCGAGTTCTCTCAAGCGCCTTGGGATTCTCACCCTGACCACCTGTGTCGGTTTGGGGTACGGTCGCACATGATCTGAAGCTTAGAGGCTTTTCCTGGAAGCGTGGCATCAATGACTTCCTGACCGTGGTCAGTTCGTTTCGTGTCTCGGCCTTAAAGCATCCCGGATTTACCTAAGATGCCAGCCTACTCACTTTCACCAGGACAACCAACGCCTGGCTCACCTAGCCTTCTCCGTCCCCCCATCGCAATCATGTCCGGTACGGGAATATTAACCCGTTTCCCATCGACTACGCCTTTCGGCCTCGCCTTAGGGGCCGACTCACTCTGCTCCGATTAGCGTCGAACAGAAACCCTTGGTCTTCCGGCGAGGGAGTTTTTCACTCCCTTTATCGTTACTCATGTCAGCATTCGCACTCGTGATACCTCCAGCGAACTTCTCAATTCACCTTCATTGGCTTACACGACGCTCCTCTACCGCTCACACCTAAGTGTGAACCCGTAGCTTCGGTACCTGGTTTAGCCCCGTTACATCTTCCGCGCAGGCCGACTCGACTAGTGAGCTATTACGCTTTCTTTAAAGGATGGCTGCTTCTAAGCCAACCTCCTAGCTGTCTGAGCCTTCCCACATCGTTTCCCACTTAACCAGGATTTCGGGACCTTAGCTGACGGTCTGGGTTGTTTCCCTTTTCACGACGGACGTTAGCACCCGCCGTGTGTCTCCCACGCTCGCACTCACCGGTATTCGGAGTTTGCCTCGGGTTGGTAAGTCGGGATGACCCCCTAGCCGAAACAGTGCTCTACCCCCGGCGGTGATACGTGAGGCGCTACCTAAATAGCTTTCGAGGAGAACCAGCTATCTCCGAGCTTGATTAGCCTTTCACTCCGATCCACAAGTCATCCAAATCTTTTTCAACAGATCCTGGTTCGGGCCTCCAGTTGATGTTACTCAACCTTCACCCTGCTCATGGATAGATCGCTCGGTTTCGGGTCTATATCCAGCGACTGTGTCGCCCAGTTAAGACTCGGTTTCCCTACGGCTCCCCTAAACGGTTAACCTCGCCACTGAATATAAGTCGCTGACCCATTATACAAAAGGTACGCAGTCACAGAACAAGTCTGCTCCTACTGCTTGTACGCACACGGTTTCAGGATCTATTTCACTCCCCTCTCCGGGGTTCTTTTCGCCTTTCCCTCACGGTACTGGTTCACTATCGGTCAGCCAGGAGTATTTAGCCTTGGAGGATGGTCCCCCCGTCTTCAGTCAAGGTTTCTCGTGCCCCGACCTACTCGATTTCACATGATCAGATTTTCGACTACGGGGCTATCACCCACTATGGCCGCGCTTCCCAGCGCATTCGCCTAATCAGTCACATGCTTAAGGGCTGGTCCCCGTTCGCTCGCCGCTACTAGGGGAATCTCGGTTGATTTCTTTTCCTCAGGGTACTTAGATGTTTCAGTTCCCCTGGTTCGCCTCTTACGCCTATATATTCAGCGTAAGATACTCATCTTATGATGAGTGGGTTTCCCCATTCAGAAATGCCCGGGTCACAGGTTGTTTGCCACCTCGCCGAGCCTTATCGCAGGCTTCCACGTCTTTCATCGCCTCTGGCTGCCTAGGCATCCACCGTGTGCGCTTCATTGCTTGACCCTATAACCCGAAGGAGTCTGGTGTCTCGCAATGATAACGATTGCCGGATACGCTTGAGACGTATCACAAAACAATTACGTATAAACACTTCAAAGAAGCGTTTATGTCAGCATGATATACATTGTTAAAGAGCGACTGTTCGATGAACAGTGATAAGACAACGCAATCGCTGCGCTTGACTTATCAGTGGTCACAAAACATCAACAAACGGTGGGTAACGTACAACATAATGGTGGAGCCAAGCGGGATCGAACCGCTGACCTCCTGCGTGCAAGGCAGGCGCTCTCCCAGCTGAGCTATGGCCCCATTTTTTTGGCCGACCTAACCTCTTGCCATTAATTTCTGTGAGACAAGGCAAAATGCAACGACGTATAGCCTGCTATACGAGGAGCATTTTAATGCAGTATCACAGGAATTTGGTGGGTCTGGGCAGACTTGAACTGCCGACCTCACCCTTATCAGGGGTGCGCTCTAACCAACTGAGCTACAGACCCAAGAGGGGATCGTGCGTAAACCGTTTGCTCTATTATCTGATCAGGTAATTCATTGTGAGCGCTTACCGCGAGGGATGATGCATCGTTTAAGGAGGTGATCCAGCCGCAGGTTCCCCTACGGCTACCTTGTTACGACTTCACCCCAGTCATGAACCACACCGTGGTGATCGCCCTCTTGCGTTAGGCTAACCACTTCTGGTGCAGTCCACTCCCATGGTGTGACGGGCGGTGTGTACAAGGCCCGGGAACGTATTCACCGTGACATTCTGATTCACGATTACTAGCGATTCCGACTTCACGGAGTCGAGTTGCAGACTCCGATCCGGACTGAGACCGGCTTTTCGGGATTAGCTGACTCTCGCGAGCTCGCAACCCTTTGTACCGGCCATTGTAGCACGTGTGTAGCCCTACTCGTAAGGGCCATGATGACTTGACGTCGTCCCCACCTTCCTCCGGTTTGTCACCGGCAGTCTCCTTAGAGTTCCCGGCATTACCCGCTGGCAAATAAGGACAAGGGTTGCGCTCGTTACGGGACTTAACCCAACATTTCACAACACGAGCTGACGACAGCCATGCAGCACCTGTCTCTGCGTTCCCGAAGGCACCAAGTGATCTCTCACAAGTTCGCAGGATGTCAAGAGTAGGTAAGGTTCTTCGCGTTGCATCGAATTAAACCACATGCTCCACCGCTTGTGCGGGCCCCCGTCAATTCATTTGAGTTTTAACCTTGCGGCCGTACTCCCCAGGCGGTCGACTTATCGCGTTAACTTCGCCACAAAGTGCGCTAGGCACCCAACGGCTGGTCGACATCGTTTACGGCGTGGACTACCAGGGTATCTAATCCTGTTTGCTACCCACGCTTTCGCACCTCAGTGTCAGTGTCAGTCCAGAAGGCCGCCTTCGCCACTGGTATTCCTCCCGATCTCTACGCATTTCACCGCTACACCGGGAATTCTACCTTCCTCTCCTGCACTCTAGCTTGACAGTTCCGGATGCCGTTCCCAGGTTGAGCCCGGGGCTTTCACAACCGGCTTATCAAGCCACCTACGCGCGCTTTACGCCCAGTAATTCCGATTAACGCTTGCACCCTCCGTATTACCGCGGCTGCTGGCACGGAGTTAGCCGGTGCTTCTTCTGCGAGTGATGTCTTTCCTAATGGGTATTAACCACTAGGCGTTCTTCCTCGCTGAAAGTGCTTTACAACCCGAAGGCCTTCTTCACACACGCGGCATGGCTGGATCAGGGTTGCCCCCATTGTCCAATATTCCCCACTGCTGCCTCCCGTAGGAGTTCGGGCCGTGTCTCAGTCCCGATGTGGCTGATCATCCTCTCAGACCAGCTACGGATCGTTGCCTTGGTGAGCCTTTACCTCACCAACTAGCTAATCCGACATAGGCTCATCCAATAGCGGGAGCCGAAGCCCCCTTTCTCCCGTAGGACGTATGCGGTATTAGCCTGGGTTTCCCCAGGTTATCCCCCACTACCGGGCAGATTCCTATGCATTACTCACCCGTCCGCCGCTCGTCAGCGGGTAGCAAGCTACCCCTGTTACCGCTCGACTTGCATGTGTTAGGCCTGCCGCCAGCGTTCAATCTGAGCCATGATCAAACTCTTCAGTTTAAAATCATTGTGATACTTACTCGTCACCCGAAGGCAACAAAAGCGCATCAAACTTGGCTCAAGGTTCAAACGAATTCATTTCAATTTACATTGTCATGACCGCTTGCCTTGATATTTGGTGATTTATCACCTCATCGGCAAGCGCCCACATGAATTACCTGATCAAATTATTAAAGAGCTATCGACTGGCGTTGCCGTTCGATGTGGGGCGTATTCTACTCATTTCTATTTATTCGTCAACACTTTTTTATCCTTTCTGATGAGTAAAATGAGCAAAAAGGATCGATTCTAAAATTGACCTAGCGCAAGCCTCTTTCTCCCCCTTCTTTCTAAACTGGCGCTAGCATTTCAAGAGTGCTCATACAATACAAAAAGCACGACACTTAACAGCAATCTGGAGGGGGATAATATGCAATCGTTTAAGAGCCCAGTTTATTTAGCAGGAGCTGCATTACTGATAGCTTCAAATATGACGCTGGCCGATGATGATATGGAGAATTATCGCCTTCGTTTTGAACCACTGCCCCACCTGCCACCATTACCTGCTGAAAACTCTCAAACAGATGAGAAAGTAGAGCTAGGCAATATGCTATTTTTTGAACCACGCATTTCTGCAAGCGGAGTCATTAGCTGTGCCACCTGCCATAACCCTGCGCTAGGCTGGTCTGACCGCATCCCCAGGGCAGTGGGCCATAACGGACAAATTGGCGAACGCAACACACCGACTGTATTGAACAGCGGATTTTTAAATGCACAATTCTGGGATGGGCGCGAACCCGATCTCGAGGGACAAGCATTAGGACCCATCGAAGCCGATGTCGAAATGGCCATGCAGCTTGATCACGCGCTAGAACGGCTTGCGGAATTTGAGCTTTATCAAGATAAGTTCGCGGAGGCTTACCCAAACCAAGAAGATCCTATTAATGCAGAAAACCTTGGAAAAGCACTCGCCGTGTTTCAACGGACGCTTAATACCCCGAATGCGCCTTTTGACCGTTACTTACAAGGCGACATGAATGCCATTAGCGAGCAAGCAAAAAATGGAATGGTCGCGTTTGTCGATAATGGTTGTATTGCCTGCCACCGCGGCCCTAATTTAACCGATAGTCAATTTCATGCTATTCAGGTACCTGGCTCTACAGACCTGGGACGCTATATTGTCACCGGTGAAGAGAGTGATAAATACCGATTCCGTACACCCACCCTTCGCAATGTGGCTGTCACTTACCCCTATATGAATAACGGCGCAACACAAACACTAGAGGAAGCTGTCGCAGTCATGGGACAGGAGATGCTAGGGCGTGAATTTGATACCACAACGATAGATGAGATTACGGCTTTCTTGCACACGCTAACAGGTGAAATGCCTGAATTTGACGTTCCTGCGCTTCCTTAAATGAGTCACCGCCGACCAGAAGTCGGCGGTCCTTTCATGCTTGCTCAAGGCGCAGCAAAAGCTCTTGGCGACGAGGCTCATCAACAAAAGCTTCTTCGATTGCATTACGATTTAGCATGCGAAATACATCAGCATCCCAGCCAAACGCGTCAGCACAAGCAACATGATTTGTCAGCAACCCACCTCCAAAATAAGCAGGATCGTCAGAGCTAATCGTCACCTTGAGGTTTTCTTTCAACAACTGAGGAAGAGGGTGATGTCGAAGATCATCAATCACTTTTAAACTGATATTAGAAAGAGGGCAAACAGTTAGTACAATTTGACGCTCTCTAAGCCGCTCAACCACTGTGTCACTTTCGAGACAGCGAACCCCATGGTCAATTCGCTGAACATCGAGAAGATCCAGAGCTTCAGCGATATATTCGGCAGGCCCTTCTTCTCCAGCATGGGCAACACGCACTAAGCCAATCTCTTTAGCTCGCGCAAAAAGCGCCTGAAACTTTGCCGGGGGGTTGTCACGCTCTGCGCTGTCTAAACCAATAGCATCTAAAAACTTCCAATATGGAGCAGCGTTTTCAAGCACGCTGAGCGCTTCTTCAGCCGGACGATCACGCAAAAAAGCCATAATCATACCAACAGACAGATCAAGCGCTGCCTCTGCTTCTTCTTTCGCACGAAGCAATCCCGCCATCACAACTTCAAGAGGAATGCCACGCTGAAGATGGGCCTGAGGGTCAAAATGCATATCAATATGCACTACCCCTTCACCACGAGCACGTTGGAAATAATCCATCGCCAAGTCATAAAAATCCTGCTCTGTGCGGAGTACATTCATGCCTTGGTAATAAAGGTTTAAGAATCCCTGTAGGTCATCAAACTCATAAGCTGCTTTTGCCTCTTTGACCGAAGCGTAAGGAAGCTCAATACCATTTCGTTTGGCAAGTTCAAACATTAACTCAGGCTCAAGTGAGCCTTCGATATGCAAATGAAGCTCTACCTTAGGTAGCTGGAGAAGAAATTCATGCATACGAAACTCCTGTCATTAGGATAAATTATTTCTAACATTATCAAGAGTATCCGTATTTAACTTCCCCTCAGCAAGTCGCCAGTGATAGTTAACACCAGGCAGCAACGACGGATATTCTACTTGGTGAATAAAATAGATCGCTGTTCGACCAGTGAGCCAATGGTTCAGAGATTTAGCAATATGCATAGCGGTGAACATATCCACACCAGCAAAAGGTTCGTCTAACAGCACTACTGCTGGATCACGCAAGAAAAGGCGAGCCAATGCCACTCTACGTGCTTGCCCGCCTGAGAGCTGCTGACCCTTTTCACCGACTTGAGTCTCAAGCTGCTTTGGTTGCTCCTTTACCCAATCCTCTAAAGCAACTTGCGAGAGTGCTTCCCACAATTGGTCATCGCTTGCCTCAGGGTTCGCAATACGAAGATTCGCCGCTAACGATCCATCAAAAAGATCAATCTGCTGCGTGAGCAAAACAAAATGCTTGGCACGGCTTTCCACAGTAACGTTAGAAGGCGCACAGCTGGCAACGTAAACCTGCCCCTCTGAAGGCGATATTCTACCCACAATAAGGTTAGCCAACGTTGACTTGCCCGCCCCTGAGATACCTGTCACTACTGCTCGCTCTCCGGCAGGCAAGGTAAATGTAGTATCAGACAGCACCGAATAGGCTGTGTCGGGATAACGAAAAGAAACTTTATTAAACGCCACTGGATGCCCGCGAGAAGCATTAGGCAAGGCCAACGACGGCGCCTCAGTTATTATGCTGCTCAGTGCATTTAATCGCCGAGCAGCGCCATAGCTAGCACCGACTTTTAGAAAGGCGTTAGGCAACGTAGTGAATACTTCATTTATACCCAGCACAGCGATAACCGCCATAACAATGATAGGCCCGGACACATGACCAGCCTCTACAATGAAGCTGCCCAGCCATAATACGCCCACCAACAACATACCGGTCACCGCTAATACTAACGCATTGCCAATGGCCGACTTATAAGCAAGCTGACGCTGATTACTTAGCGCTTGGTCTTCGTGTTGATTAATCCGTGTACGGTACCAAGGGTTGGTCTGGTAACTCATTAGCTCAGCCGACGCTTGTACTTGATCAAGCACTAGACGGCGTAACTCTTCTTGGTCGCTAACTTGCTGGTGGCTATTACCAAACCCCAACCACGCATAACCAAGCGTCACCACAAACCATAGTACGCTCAACACAGCGGCTATCAAACCACCCAACACTGGCACCCAAATAGCGATAAAGCCAGATACAACCAGGATGCTCAGCAGCCCAACTAACGGAGGGATAAGCAATCGCAGATACAGGTTGTCAAGCGTATCAATATCCGACGTTAAGCGACTTAGCCATTCACTAGCACGGCGGCGCTTAAGGGTTGCTTCATTCAACCTTGTTAAATCGCCAAACACGCGGTAACGCAAATCAGCTAACAATGTTAGTACGGTATTGTGGTTATAAAGACGCTCCGCGTAGCGCGACACTGTTCGCAGCAGTGCAAAAAAGCGAATGCCGCCACCAGGAACATAAATATCCAAAGTAACGGGCAGCCCAGCCGCCAACGCGATGCCAGCCAATGCACACGCGGTAATAAACCATCCAGAGAGCCCTAACAGTGCAAGACCTGCCAAAAGCGTTACCAACGCTAATAATGCACCTATAAAAAAGCGCTGACGACGGCGCAGCATTATGAGCAGCCATGGCTTCATATCAAGATAAAACTGCTTCATACCGTCGCCTCAATAAGCTGACCGGCCTCACAAATAAAGTGACGATTAGCAACGGTTACCACCGCAGGATGATGCGTTGCAATAACTAGCGTACGGCCTTCCTTTGCCCAATCTAACAGTGCTTGAATGACAGCCTTCTCAGTAAGAGCGTCTAGACTAGCCGTTGGCTCATCTAACAAAACAAGCTGCGCCTGACTAAGGTATACACGCGCCAGGGTTAGGCGCTGCGCCTGGCCACCAGACAGACCTACACCGCGCTCGCCTATCATACTTTCCAGACCATTAGGTAGCTGGGACAACAGCTCACCCAGCCCTGCCCGTTGCAATGCTCGTACCATTGACGCTTGGTCAGCCTCAGGAGCGGCTAAGCGCAGGTTATCAGCAAGACTTCCCTGAATAATGCAAGGCGTTTGATCAAGCCAGGCGACTTGGCCACTGTGACGATACCGGCACTCACCGCTACTAGGCATCATAAAACCAGCCATTAAAGCTAGGATGGATGATTTGCCACTACCTGATTCACCAGTGATAACAACCACGTCACCATGTCGGATGGTAGCGCTCAGATTGGCCAAGACCGTGGCACGCCCCTCATACCCAACACCAGCCTCGCGGAGTTCAATAATCGTATTCTCAGAATGAGGCACTAAAGTGGCTGAAGGGACTAGGGTTGGCTCATTAAATATTGTAACGATACTTTCAGCCGCACCTAATGCTGCCGCGCGATCATGATAGTGCTGGGATAGCGTTCGTAGAGGCTGAAAAAACTCTGGCGCCAGCAATAAAACGGCTAGCCCAGTGAAGAGAGTTAGAGAGGGCGATGGCCCATAGTCGATATAACCAAGCAAACCAAAACCGACATACATGGCCACAACCGCAATCGCCACGGACGCAAAAAACTCAAGCACCGCTGATGATAAAAACGCTAAACGCAGCGTGCGCATACTCAGTCGTCGATAGTCATCAGTGGAATACCAAACATCTTTTTGTGCTGACTTGGTATGGCCAAACAACTGGAGCGTCGTCATCCCTCTGACTCGATCTACAAAGTGAGCCGACAAACGCGACACGGCCATGAATTGATCACGATTCAAACGCTCAGCACCCATGCCTACCAACGCCATAAAAAGCGGGATAAGGGGTGCTGAAAGCAATAAAAAAATGGCCACAAGGTAGTCCAGCCATCCAACAATGCAAAGAATAAGTAAAGGCAATGCGACGACAATCCTCATCTGAGGATAAAAACGTGCGAAATAACCATCCAACGCTTCAATATGCTCTACCGCCTGGGTCGCTATCGCTCCACTTTGTTGGCGAGTAAGCCAAACTGGCCCAAGTGTCGCCACTTTATTTAACAACTCCTCTCGCGCATGCTGGCGAATACGAAGACTTGCCTCTGCGCTATTGGCTTCATACATTGCTTGAAGGAGTGAGCGACACAGCACCACTGCCATCAACCCTAAGAAAAAAAAAGTCAGTGATGCCGGTGACCGGCTATGAATTACAAGCTGGTCAATGCACCACGCAAGCCCCACCACTAATAAAACCGTAAGCCCCCCAGCAAGAACGCCGTATATGGCGGCTAGCGTGAGCTTTCTGTGCTCACGCCGAGCAAGCGATTTCAGCCACGAGCGTGAAGTTAAGGGTATTACCTGATCTGATTGAGAGGTAGCCATAGGGTTAGTGATACCCCTCACCTACTCTCACCTTTCCACGAAAAACCCAATACGTCCAAGCTGTATAAGTCAATATGATAGGGATTACAAACAGTACACCTATCAATAAAAACAGCTGGGATTCAGGGGCTGAAGCAGCATCCCAAAGCGTATAATCCGGCGGCACTATAACCGGCCATTTACTGACAATTAGGCCAATATAAGTAAAAACATAGATACCGATAGTAGCAATAAAGGGGATGCCCTCATCGCGACGTTTTACTGACCTATAAACCAAGAAAGCGCTGAGCAGCGCAAGCGCTGGAAATACCCAAATCAGTTGAAGATGGCCAAACCAGCGCTCCCACACTAGTGGATTTACAAATGGCGTCCACACGCTAATTATTAAAAACACGCACAGCACAAGCGCCAGCAGGATAGGAGTTATTTTGTAAGCCCAATCTTGGACATGCCCTTCAGATTTAAGGATGAGCCATGTCGCCCCAAGCAGTGCATAGCCAGCCATAAGCCCCAGCCCAGTAAGGACAGAAAAAGGCGTCAACCAGTCAAAGGCGCCACCGGTGTAAACAAAATCCTCAACCTGGAAGCCTTGAATATAAGCACCCACTACAGCGCCTTGGGCAAAAGCAGCAACAGCCGACCCCCAGCAAAAAGCACGATTCCACCAACGACGGTTGCGATGTGATTTAAAACGGAACTCGAAAGCAACACCGCGAAAAATAAGCCCCGCAAGCATTAAGAACACTCCAATATAGAGCGCTGGAAGAAACACCGAATAAACCAAGGGAAAAGCACCTAATAATCCCGCCCCCCCCAACACCAGCCATGTTTCATTTCCATCCCAAATAGGCGCAACAGAATTCATCATGACGTCACGGGCATCTTCATCTGGGGCAAATGGATAAAGTATTCCCAACCCCAAATCAAAGCCGTCCATCAGCACATACATCATAATGCCAAAACCAATAATGCCTGCCCAAATTAGCGTTAAATCAAACATTTCCATGTTTAGCTCCTCACCGGGTCAACATCCTCATCAAAAGGCGTATGCGCCGCTGAAAAGGGCCGCATCGGACGCTTGAAGTTTTCTGACGTAGTTTCTCGCTCATCTTCAGGCAACATACCGTTACGCACCACGCGTGTGAGGTAATAAATACCAGCGTAAAACACCACTGCGTAGACCAGCACATAGCCGACCAACGTAAACAGCGCCATTGGACCAGTAAGTGACGGCGTTAAACCTTCAGCATGAGTCATAATGCCGTATACCAACCAAGGCGCCCGTCCAGACTCAGTGACAACCCAGCCTGCCAGCACCGCAACAAAAGGCATGGGTATCATGCAGACTAATGCTTTCAAGTAGGCTGAATGCTGATACACCCGCCCTTTACGCCGCATAAGTAAACCAACCAGCGCAGTGGCAATCATTAACAACCCTATTCCCACCATCACACGAAATGCCCAGAACACAATAAGAACTGGTGGCTGCTCATTTGGCGCCACTTCTGTAATACCAGGAATTTCACCCTCGGGTGAATGAGTAAGGATAATGCTTGCTAGATTTGGAATGCCCAATTCAAAGTGATTTTTCTGTGCTTCCTGGTCAGGAATTGCAAACAGCAGGAGTGGCACGTTCGTTGAGGTTTCCCAATGGCCTTCCATTGCTGCAACTTTTGTTGGCTGATGCTCAAGTGTATTGAGACCGTGGAAATCACCCACCACAGCCTGCGCCGGAGCGAGAAATAATAGTAACCATAAACACATCGACAGCGCCCGACGGTTAGCCTCTGGATCACGGCCACGAAGCAAGAACCAAGCACTTACACCAGCCACCACGAAACCACCAGTTAAAAATGACGCCATGGCCATATGAGCAAAGCGGTAGGGAAAGGACGGATTAAAAATTGCTTGTAGCCACGAAGTCACATGAAAGCGGTTATCAATCAACTCCACACCAGCAGGCGTATGCATCCAGCTGTTTGCCGACAAGATCCAGAAAGAAGAGATAAAAGTGCCTACCGCCACCATGATGGCAGCAAACAGGTGGACACCTTGAGGCACTTTACCGCGCCCGAACAGAAGTACACCCAGAAAAGCTGCTTCTAAGAAGAATGCTGTTACAACTTCGTAGCTTAATACGGGGCCTAAAAAGTTTGACGCCGCTTGCGAGAAGTTACTCCAATTAGTGCCAAACTGAAACGACATGACAATGCCGGACACTACCCCCATGCCAAAGACAACCGCAAACACCTTTGTCCAAAACAGCGAAAGGCGGTCCCAAGCAGGGTTTTGTGTTTTAAAGAAAAGACCATGGAGTAGCGCTATATAAGAGGCCAGCCCGATGGTAAAAACTGGAAAAATCGCATGAAAAGATACCACGAAGGCGAACTGAATTCGTGATAGCACGAGGGGATCAAGTTCCATCACACTCTCCTAAGACCTGGATAAGTATCCCATTACTGGGTCACACAAGCTTAGTTGAGCCTCACTGGCGCTGCATTTCAGTAATAAACACGAGCTCTCATCACGATGCAACTACACAGAAACTAAGCCTGATATTTGAATGTGTTGTAATTTGATATTGAGACAAAAGTTATACACTACTAGTTCTGTTTCAAAACTGTGTCGCATTGACGCAGTTAAGACATCACCACGATGCTGACCATGTAACCAGTGTAAGCAATGAACATAGAGAACAGCACCCCCCCCTCAATACGGTTTATACGTCGTGGACGCCCCCGCCAGGAGAAAGCAAAGAACACCATCATTAGGGTCATGAAGGTCATGACGCTCCAATCACGAATTAGCACTTCGCGCCCTACTTCAATTGGTGTAATGACGCCTGCAAGACCTACCACAGCCAAGCTGTTAAACAGGTTAGAACCGACCACATTCCCCAGCACCATATCATGCTCTTTACGCCGCAAAGCGCTGATAGAGGAAGCAAGCTCTGGCAAGGACGTGCCTATTGCTACGACGGTTAAGCCAATAATTAAATCACTAACCCCAAAAGCTACCGCTATTTCGACTGCTCCCCACACAAGTATGCGCGAACTAGCGATCAACAAGACTAGCCCAATTAACGTCCACATAAGCGCCTTGCCACGTGACATGGCTTTACTATCAAGTGCTTCTGCCACTTCCCCCACTAGCGGATCATCTTGCTGCCCGCGCGAACGAACAATACTGACCCCAATAAAGAGCGCCAACGCACCTAGCAATAAAATTGCTTCTCCACGAGAAATCCAGCCGTCATAAAGCATATACCCCGTCAAAAGCATGACACCTATCAACAGTGGCATCTCCTTACGAATCACGCCGGAATGCACCGCTAAAGGAGCTATCAACGCAACAAAACCTAAAACAAGGCCAATATTTGCGATATTTGAACCATATGCGTTACCTACCGCTAAACCAGGATTTCCTTGCATGGCCGCCAACACTGACACCATCATTTCAGGTGCAGAAGTGCCAAAACCAATAACTAGCATGCCAATTAATAGGGGCGATAATCCTAACCACCTAGAGGTAGCTGCAGCACCATCGATAAATTTCTCGGCGCTCCATACAAGCAGTACCAATCCCACAACCACAGAAAAAAAAGGGAGCAACATTATTTCATTTCCTTAATAACGTAACGTTAGGCACTATTATTCGGCACCATTACCGGGGCATCCTTGTCTAACTAATTAGTTAGGTCAAGTGCTGTTTTGGTGGGGAGGTTTTACAACCTCGATTTGACAGTGGTATCTGCTCACCGTACTAATTTGGATTCCTCAACGTATTGAGAATTAGCTGTTGCCTCACTATCAGTTTATCAAACGACCTTCTTTGAGGGTGAACTCACCCCAGGTCGACTGCCACCCTCCAGAATCACGCGTTCAGCGCAGACGCTTGCGTGCCTGTCATGAGTGCGACTGGGTGTCTGCGCTACCTCCTCTCGGGTCTGGAGAAAAGGCATCTTGCCCACGCTGCTCACACGTGTTGGTAAAGCGGCATCGTTATCCTGCTCAGAGAAGTATGGCGCTAGCGCTTTCATCACTAATAGCGCTACTGGTAGCCGTGTCATTCCCCTTTGTAAGCTTTAGTGTCAGCGGCATTGGTAATCGCATTGAACTAGCGCAGACCGCGACCACATTGATCGCGTTTCATCAGCCTATTGTCGCCATCGCTGTCATTATGACCATTGTTGTGCTGCCTGCGATTTATCTAATTGGCGTTATCTGGCTCCAGTTTGGCTTGCTTCGTAGCCACCCCATGCCGTTTAGCCGAGACATCGCCCGCTCACTTGCAAGACTGACCCCATGGATGATGGCGGATGTCTTCATCGTTGGGGCACTGGTTAGTTTGATAAAAATAGCTGGCATGGCACAAATTGAACTGGGCATCTCCTTTTGGGCGTTCAGCGTGTTTGCCATCCTATTACTGTTAACGACCCAATCCATTGATTCGGATTGGATGTGGTTCTCACTAGAGAAAGAGCCCCTCGCGCCTGAAGGCACTCTTACAGGAACGACAGCTGCAAACCAAGGGATAGCCGGCTGCCCGACCTGTGGCCTGATTAATCGCCTTCCTGTGCATGGTAAGGGTCGCTGTTTGCGCTGCCATGAAAAACTCCACCCACGGCTCCCACACAGCTTACAGCGTACCTGGGCACTGCTTTTTGCAGCAGCGGTGATGTATATACCCGCTAATGTGTACCCTATTATGACGACTACAAGCTTAGGGCACTCATCACCCTCAACGATCATCGGCGGGGTTGTACAATTGATGCAAATGGGCTCCTGGCCAGTGGCCGCCGTGATCTTTGTAGCGAGTGTTATTGTGCCCGTTGGTAAGCTTTTCGCATTAATTTGGCTCTGTATGGTTATAAAACATAGCAACGAGCTTAATGCACAAAGTCGTACCCGGCTTTATCGAATCACTGAATTTATAGGCCGGTGGTCGATGGTTGACGTATTTGTGGTTGCCATATTGGTCGCTTTAATTCGCGCAGGATCTTTAATGTCAATTACACCGGGGCCTGCCGCATTGGCATTTGCTGCCGTCGTTGTGCTTACAATGTTAGCTGCTATGACATTTGATCCGCGCTTAATTTGGGATACCCCGCCACCCCGCCCTACTCGCCGTAAAACGGCCACCAAGGAAACTGTTGATGGCTAATGATTCAACACCAAAGAAAGCCGACATTAACGACAACAACGACCTACATCGTGCAAAGTCATCACCACAAACGCGACTCTCTCCGATTTGGATTGTGCCAATTGTTGCTGTTGTGATTGGGCTTTGGCTTGTCTACGACAACTATGCCAGCCGAGGCACGCTCGTTACGCTAACGATGGACAGCGCGGAAGGTATCGAAGCAGGCAGCACGCTTATTCGTAGCCGCAATGTTGAAATAGGCAGAGTCCAAAACGTTCGCTTATCTGATGACCTTTCCCACGCCGTTATGACCGCCCGCATTCAACCAGAAGCGGAAGCAATGCTTAGGGAAGATAGCCGATTCTGGGTAGTAAAGCCGCGCATCGGCCGCGAGGGTATTAGCGGGCTGGGCACTGTGTTGTCGGGTGCCTATATTCAGCTAGAGGCAGGTCAGTCTGATAAACCTGAGCGGGAGTTTACGGTAAGCGATACGCCACCGGTTGCGCCGGCTGGCCAAGCCGGTTTGCAAATCAGCCTAGTCAGTCAGTTAGGTAATTCACTTCGTATAGGCGACCCTGTTTCTTACCAGGGCTATACCGTTGGACGAGTTGAAGATACTCGATTTGACGCTGAATCTCGCACAATGCACCACCAAGTATTTATTGAAGAACCCTACGGCCAGCTAGTAACGGATAGCACTCGATTTTGGGCATCGAGCGGTGTTGATTTCCAGCTAGATGCCGATGGTGTGCGTGTCAACGTGGAATCCCTGGAAGCGTTACTGGGAGGCGGTGTGACTTTTGGCGTGCCAGAAGACTTGCCGATGGGGCAGCCAGTAGAGCCCAATGCACGCTTTAATCTCTATGCGGATGAAAATACTGCCCGGGAAGGAACCTTCAATCAGTATTTAGAGTACGTACTATTGGTTGATGATACTGTTCGCGGGTTATCGAAAGGTGCGCCCGTCGAATTTCGCGGTGTAAGAATCGGCACGGTTGCATCAGTGCCCTGGAATTTTACCGCTCCACAACCAGACTCACGCTCTCAGTTTGCTATTCCAGTGCTAATTCGAATCGAGCCTCAACGGCTGGGCATTGAGAATACAGACATCGATATAGAAGAGTGGGACTCACGCTTTAAGCGCCTTTTCGGCATAGGGCTTCGTGCATCGCTTAAAAATGGCAGCTTATTAACGGGTGCACTTTTTGTAGATCTTAATTTTCAACGCGATTTGGCTGATGAATATGTCGCCGAAACGTTCTCCGAGCGGACAGTATTCCCTACCGTCGCTGGCGGCTTTGCGCAGATCCAAGCACAGATAACCAGCCTACTTGAGAAATTAAACGCGCTTGAAGTTGAGCCATTACTCACTGGTTTAGACCGAAACTTACAAGCATCTGAAAGTGTGCTCAACGAGATACGCCAAGTAAGCACCTCCATCAACCAGCTGCTGAATGACCCCGACACTCAGGCAGTCGGCGGAAACGTAAATGCAACGCTTGAAGAGGTGCGTAACACCCTGCAAGGTGTATCGCCATCATCTCCAGCCTACCAGGATTTAACAACGGCTATTCAGCGGCTGGATCGCTTAATGCGCGACTTACAACCACTTACTCGCACATTAAATGAAAACCCAAGAGCGCTCTTATTCGATAACCTGGATGCTCAAGATCCCGTGCCTCGCGCACCACGCTAAGAAGGAGCTTACTATGCGCTGCAAGGCAATCCGCTATTTATCACTATTCGGCTTTTGCATACTGCTAAGCGCTTGCGCTAGCAGTGTCGCTCCGCCCTCTCGCTACATGCTGCCAAGCCAGAGCGCGGTGAGTTCGCCAAACCAGTCGATTGGTACACTGCAGGTGCGATCACCACGCTTAGCACACTATCTAGATGTGGACGGTATCGTCATGCAGCTTGATGACATCACCCTAAATGAAGCCCGCGAACACCAATGGGCTGAAAGTATTGGGCGCCAATTAGAGCGTGCATTGCGTGCTCAACTATCCCAAGAGCTCACGTCCATTCAGGTCGTTCATGCTGACGGCAACGCACCTGAAGCGCTCACATTACTACTTGAAGTTGATCAGTTTCAGGGGCGGCACGACGGACGGGCAGTAACCAGTGGCCAATGGCAGTTACGCGGTGTAGATAACAACCTACTTGCGCTTAAAAGTTTTTCTGCCGAAACCGAGCTCCAGCAGGATGGTTACCCTGCTCTTGTTCGCTCACTTGGCGAAAGCTGGAATAAGGTTGCCCTTCAAATTGCCAACGAGATCCGCCAAGGAAGTTATTTTTAGAAGTGATACCAATAGGTGCCCTAGCTCTATGTTAAACGCTGAAATGAAGTATCCATGATATACTAAAGGAGTCATCTTTCAGCACTACCACGTCACCCCCGATTCAGGCCAATGTCTATTTCACCGTCTTGATCGGCAAAAAAATGACCATCGCGGCATCGTACTTTATCTGGCAAACTTCGCTGCCGCGAAGGTGTACCATCCTCGCTTTTTGAACATTACGCTCAGTAACGACGACGCCAAGCGACGTCACTTACTAAGCGACTGCGGAGAACGCATGAGCTTTTCTGAACTTGGTCTGCACGACGATTTACTACGCGCGGTTACCGCGCAGGGCTATACGCAGCCTACCCCTATTCAACAAAAAGCTATTCCCGTTGTACTTGAAGGTCGCGACATGCTCGCCAGTGCCCAAACAGGCACAGGCAAAACCGCTGGATTTACGTTACCCATGTTACAGCGGTTAGCGAATGGCAAACGTCCTGGCAAACGCCAAGTACGTGCGTTAGTGCTCACGCCTACGCGCGAGCTTGCTGCCCAGGTAGGCGAAAGTGTGACCGCTTACGGCAAGCATCTCTCTTTACGCTCGCATATTATTTTCGGCGGTGTTGGCCAACAGCCACAAGTTGACGCACTCAAAGCGGGGCTTGATGTGTTAGTTGCCACGCCAGGTCGGCTGCTAGATTTACATCAGCAGGGCCATGTGGATCTATCGGCCGTCGAAATCCTGGTGCTCGACGAAGCTGATCGCATGCTCGACATGGGATTCATCCATGATATTAAGCGATTATTGCGTTTAGTACCGAAACAGCGTCAAAACCTGCTGTTCTCTGCAACATTCTCCAACGAAATACAGTTATTGGCGCAACAGCTTCTCAACAACCCAGCGTTAATAGAAGTCGCACCTCGCAATACGACCGCTGAAAAGATTGAGCAAACCATTTACCGAGTAGATCGTGATAAAAAACGCGAGTTGCTGGCTCATTTAATTCAGCAGCATGGCTGGTTTCAGGTACTCGTTTTCACGCGCACCAAACATGGCGCAAACCGCTTAGCAGAGCAGCTTTCTAAGCAAGACATACCCGCCATGGCCATCCACGGCAACAAGAGCCAAGGCGCTAGAACACGCGCACTAGGTGCTTTCAAAAGCGGTGACTTGCAGGTACTAGTCGCCACTGACATTGCCGCTCGCGGGCTAGATATCAACGAACTTCCCCATGTCGTTAATTTCGACTTACCCAATGTGGCAGAGGATTATGTTCACCGTATTGGACGCACCGGCCGAGCGGGCAGCGATGGAGAAGCAGTTTCGCTCGTATGTGTCGACGAACACGGTTTACTGAGTGGGATTGAACGTCTTATCAAGCAAAACCTACCTAAACGTATCGAACCCGGTTTTGAACCTGATCCAAACGCCAAGCCCGAGCCGATTGAAAATGGCCGCCGTTGCCAGAAGCAACCCCGCGCTAAGCGTAAACCGGAAGGACAAGCAGCCAATACAGGCGGTGAACGTCGTCGTCGCGCCCGTCGCTAGCCCTTAGCCTTGGAATATGCGAAGGTTGCCGATTCGCGTATTCCGCTGGTACAGCTTAACTTATTCATGGAGTGATTATGGCGTCATCTCAACTTATTAACGATTATCGCCAGTGGCTTACCTTCCAACGTCAGGAGCAACTGAGCCGTGAGCACCAAGGTATTTCACAGCGGCTAGAGGATGCCCGAGCATCGGCTGGGCAGGTACTGCAAGCGTATCGCAGCATGGCAGAAAAAGCCTCTACGGAGGGCGCTTGTTATCGCACACTTTTCTTACGTGAACGTAATAATAACGAATCGCTACCCTGTGAAGGATGGTTATTTGTACGACGTGTACTCAGCGAAGAGAGCAGCACGCGAGTACGGGTAACGTTACTTGAAACATTTACGCTGGAAGATGGCATTATTACGCCAGGGGATAAACCTGCACGTAAATTAACCCTCGAAATCTACGACAAGCTGAATATTGATAAGGGGATGCGTACCGAGGTGCGCGTAGACTGCTTAGACACGCAGCAAGATTATCATTTCATTACCCTGCTTGATGCGGTGCGCGGCGACTTACGCCCCCACCTCAAGTAAAATGTCAGCATGGCTTCTCGTCGCGCATACACCTTTATTGTTCTGATGTTCGTAGTAGGGCTTAATTTACGCCCTGCTATGTCATCCGTTGCGCCTCTGCTTTCCCGACTGCAAGAAACTGCTGGTTTAAGCCCCGCATCAGCGGGCATTTTAACCACGTTACCCGTGCTTTTTTTAGGCTTATCAGCCCCTCTTGCCCCACTATTGGCTAAACAGGTGGGCAGCGAACGAGCCCTGAGCATTGCACTGCTTTTATTAACCTGCGGCTTAATTTTAAGAGGCTTGCCAGTTACTGGCGCGCTTTTTATCGGCTCGACAATGGCAGGCAGCGCGATTGGCCTTGCAGGCACCCTTCTACCAGCGCTCGTTAAACGAGAGCTACCCCACAGTGCCGACCTTCTGACTGGTTTATACACCATGGCGTTATGTTTCGGCGGTGCATTAGGCGCTGGTCTTAGTGTTCCACTGATGCGGTGGCTAGGCAGCTGGCAGTTGAGTCTAATGAGCTGGTCACTGTTAGCATTAGTAGCACTGGCACTATGGGTGATCAACATGCCAACGACGCAGCATACCCCCTACAACCCAAGAACCTCTTCTTCGCTTGCACAGTTAATGCGTAAACCACTTACGTGGCATGTCATGCTGTTCATGGGCATTCAGTCTTCAATGGCGTACATTGTGTTTGGTTGGCTACCCACCTTACTAGTCTACAGAGGCTATGATGAAGCTGCGGCCGGCTGGACAATGGCCATCTCAATCATGTGTCAACTAGTTTCAGCGTTGGGCGCACCTTGGCTAGCCCGCTTAACCCGCGATCAACGCCCTGCCTTACTGTTGGTCCTTCTTAGCACCGCACTAGGGCTTTGGATGTTGCTTATTGCACCGCTAGCATGGAAGTGGCCTGGCGCGGTACTCCTAGGGATTGGCCAAGGAGGCAGCTTCAGCCTTGCACTGAGCCTGCTGGTGTTACGAACGGCAAACTCACGTCTCGCAGGGCAGCTTTCTGGCTTAGTGCAGGGTGGCGGCTATACGTTGGCAGCGCTTGGGCCCTTTGGGGTTGGTCTAATGCTGCAATCCGGAGCAGAGATACCCCACATAGCCTGGCTACTTATCTTATTGATTACCCTTTGCTGCGGATTCGCCTTATTGGCAGGGCGTAACCGCCAATTAGACGACCGAAGTGGCGAGTTATTAGTACATCGAGGCTAGCATACTTGCCAATGCCTGCCTCGGCTTTCAGCACCCACTTCAATATAATTGCTGGGCTACGGCCTCTTAAGCACAAGCACTTATACGCTGCGAGTGAGAATCACCCCTTTAGATTTATCAAATTCAGGAAATGGCTATGAGCATGACTTCTTCCCTGGTAAACGCCGCCCCCACTCAAGAACGTGTGCTGGTCATCTATACTGGCGGCACCATTGGCATGCAGCCAAATGTGAAGGGATTAACCCCAGGGGGGAACTTTCAAGATCGCATGGCAGCCGCGTTAAGCCAGCTTCCTGTATTGCACCAACAGGCCCTCCCCGCCTATGACGTGCTTAGTTATGCATCATTGATCGACTCAAGTGCAGCGACGCCGCTAACTTGGCAACAGATAGCCAACGATATTGCTGCCCGCCTAGCCACCTACCGTGGTTTTGTCGTTATTCACGGCACAGATACATTAAGCTGGACCGCCTCGAGCCTTGCCTATCAGCTACAAGGGATAGACCGCCCGGTTGTGTTAACAGGCTCCATGCATCCTCTTGAAACTTTTAATAGCGATGCAATCGACAACCTTTACGGAGCGCTAAGGTTTGCTGCAAGCGCTGAGCTACAGGAGGTGGCGATCTATTTTTCACATCGCCTTCTGAGGGGGACACGAGCGATTAAACAGCACACAGAATCCTTAGATGCATTTATCTCACCAAACTATCCCTGTATAGGTGAGCGCGTTGGCGATGACTTCATTTATTACCCAAGCAGAGGCCTAGGGTTTCAACAACGAGGCGCGCCCCGATTTGAGCTTTCAGACTATCAAGCCGCCTCCAATAGTGCCGTTATTAGACTAGCATTGTGGCCAGGTATATCGCCTTGGCAATTAGAAGCTCTGCTCGGTGACTCGCGCGTAAAAGGCGCCCTACTGCAGCTTTGGGGAGCAGGTAATATACCCAACGACCCTGCAATAATTGATGTTATTGCTAACGCCAGTGGCGAAGGAAAACTGTTGGCCGCGATTAGCCAGTGCCCCCAGGGCAGCATTCATATGGGTGATTACGCTGCGGGCCACGGCCTAGCAGAAGCGGGCCTACTCTCTGGAGATAACATGACGCCGGAAGCAGCTTTCACTAAACTCATTCATCTATTGGCTCAACCCCTTTCCATAGACGTTCGACGCCAGCGATTTTTAACATCACTTGTCGGCGAGCGTTAAACATCTCATGCCGAAAAAATGGCACTGGCGTAGTCACTCATACACGCTATGTTTAAACATACGTTAATAACCGAAAAGGAAAGCAGCGTATGGAACAGCCTGTGCACCATTTTAGTGAGTTATTTGAGCAACTCGGACTACGCTCAGATGCAGAGTCAATTGATCGCTTCATTCAACGCCACTCCCCGCTGCCCTCGGAAACGCCGCTCGCAGAAGCTCCCTGCTGGAACGAAGGCCAAGCAGAATTTCTTCGTGAGGCCGTTGAGGAAGATGCCGACTGGGCCGAAGTTGTCGACCATCTTGATGCCTCAATGCACAAAAGCAACTAACAGCATTACTATTAGATCCAAACATTGACCAAACAACTTATTTAATCACTGACGCGCCGCCTCCACGCGGCGCCTATACCATCCGCCAACGAAGAGAAGAATCGTCAGCACGACAAGTGGTAGGATCACATCAAACTGCAATGCATCTTTCTCTTCAACCGCTTCAAGTGCACCATATATAGCACTGCTGTAAACCCCCCACTTTACCGAAAGCCCAATTGCTGCCGCTATTAAGTAACGCTTTAGAGGAATATGCCCTAATCCAGCAGCAAAATTAATCACTGAATGCGGAAAACCAGGTAGAACGCGCAGCGCGCACTGAGTTAACAGATCACTTCTTTCTTTCAGTGTATCCATCACCTTAAGCGTCAAACCTTTTGGTTGCCAACGCCCTCCGGCTCGTGCTGCTAATAGATAAGCTCCCCATGCACCAACAACACTGCTGAGCGTTAACATTAAGGTAGCAACTAAAGGTGGATAGAAAGGCGCAATCAGCCATAGCCCTATACTGCCCGGCAAACCAATTGCCAACGTGATGGCCATCGTGCCCATTACAGCAATCACAACCAGGGGATGGTGTGACATCGTAGCCGCCCAGCGTTTCACAGCCATCAAGTCTGGCGAATACCACAACCAAACATAGGCGAGCATTGCTGCGATAGAAAAGCCAGCGGCCCAACGCCAGGAGTGCTTAAAAAAGTTATTCATTTAGTCGCGCTTCAACCCGCTCAAGAATTTGCCTACTCACTTTTCCAACTAATGGCTTTGCAGCACGGTTCACCGCTTTTTCCATTAACCGGTTGCGGATTTCATAACTCAGCGTGAGCGATACCTCAGTCCCCTCCGGCACTTCACGCAATTGATAACGTCCTTGATTTTTAACGCCTTCTAATGATTCCCACGCCAGCACATTCGGTGGCTTGATCTCGGTTACTGCCACATCAAATGACCAATCCATACCCACCGCACGGACATGCCAGCGATAACGATTATCGCCTAAAGTATCAATTGATCTGATGAGATCAGAATAGTCAGCAAAATCTTCAACTCGACTTAGCAGTTCAAACACCCTTTCAGGCTGAGCATTAATAATTTCGCTATGTTCTATGGTGGCCATGGATTCATCCCTTACGACTAGAAGGATTAGCTTAGCATGTTGACCCATGCACATACCGAACAGAAAATGGTACCAATTGCCACTACTACTGGCCAGGCAAGCCCGCATTGCGTAAACTGCCGCCCTTCCGGACCGGACCCCGGAATCTCATTTAGCGCGATGCTAAAGCACTCAATAAATTCTCCGGCCAATGAGTAATTATTATGTCGTTACCCCCTACCTCTGGCGCAGACGCCTTATCTACCGTTGTGGTTTATTCTGGTGGCATGGACTCCTACACCGTTCTTCACCGCGCAATTCAAGAAGGGCTCGACGTTCATGCGCTCTCATTTGATTATGGCCAACGCCACTCCAAAGAACTGGACATAGCGAAAGCAGTTTGTAAGCAGCACAACATTCCCCATCAGATCGTTGATATACGCGCTATTCACGGTTTAATAGATAACTCAGCGCTGACCAATCCAGACGTATCAATGCCCGAAGGCAACTATGCTGCTGAAAACCTCCACACCACCGTTGTCCCTAACCGCAACATGATTCTGCTTTCTTTAGCCATTGCTAAAGCAGTTAATATCGGTGCGGCGCGTGTCGATTATGGCGCCCATGGCGGTGACCATATTCTCTACCCTGACTGCCGCCCTGAATTTGTTCACGCAATGAACCATGTTGCTGGCATCGCCAATTTTGAACCGGTAACGCTACATGCACCTTATTTAACTTCGAGCAAAGCCGATATCTTGCTCGATGGCCTAGCAATGGGTCTGGATTACCGTGATACCTGGACCTGCTATGAAGGACGCGCGATGGCTTGCGGCAAATGCGGCAGCTGCCTTGAACGTCTGGCGGCGTTCGCAGCCAACAATACTCTAGACCCACTAGCATATGAATCTACCCCTACACAGGTTACCGGCTGATGTATCACGTCAAAGAAGCCTTTTATACCTTGCAGGGCGAAGGTGCTCAGGCAGGCCGTGCCAGCGTATTTTGCCGCTTTAGCGGCTGCAATCTATGGTCTGGGCGTGAGATCGATCGCGCCAGCGCAAAATGCTCCTTTTGCGACACCGATTTTATCGGCACGGATGGCATTAACGGTGGACGCTTTAACACACCACGTGAACTCGCTGAACACATTAAAGCCCTTTGGCCAGTTCATGCTGGAAGAGCTACACCTTACGTAGTCTTCACGGGTGGCGAGCCATTGCTCCAACTTGATTCCCCGCTGATTGCACTACTGCACAGCGATGGATTTGAAGTGGCAGTTGAAACAAATGGAACGGTCATGCCACCGCCAGGAATTGACTGGCTATGTGTTAGCCCTAAGGGCACAAACCCATTGGTGGTCACCCGCGGTGATGAGTTAAAGCTGGTTTTCCCACAATCTTTAGCGCCACCCACTCAATTCGCCAATTTGGACTTCAACCACTTTTTTTTGCAGCCAATGGACCACGGCACAACGCAGAAGAATCACGAAACTGTTCAGGCAACCACCGCCTATTGCATGGCTAATCCCCAGTGGCGGCTATCGCTTCAAACGCACAAAATTGCAGGATTTGAGTAATGGCGTTATTTGTAAATCGTCTCAGCCATATTGATGTTTCACTGTGGTGCCCTACAAAAGGGTTGGTAGGCTGTAGCTGGCAAGTAGATGCTCACCTGGAGGGGGAGCTAGGCGAAGATGGCATGCTTTTTGACTTCGGAGAAGTAAAGCCCTGGATTAAACGCACGCTCGATAGCGGCTTAGACCATACCTTGTTAATACCTATCAACGCGCCCGGCATTGAGGTTACTGACTGCGCTGAAGGCATCTGCATTAGAACCACGACTCCCTACGAAATGGAAGTTCGCGGCCCAGCCCAAGCATTTACCTTGCTCCCCTGGGATACCATCACTCTTGACCGTGTCACCAACCACTTGAGTTTACAGCTAACGGAGCAACGACCAACCAACGTCCACAACGTCACTTTAACGCTCAGTGACGAGCCTATAGACGGCGCTGCTTATGGTTATAGTCATGGCTTGAAGCGGCATCTCGGCAACTGCCAACGGATTGCACATGGCCACCGCTCGCGCCTGTTTATCTGGCAGCAGCAGGCACGTCAGCCTACGCTTGAACAGCACTGGGCAGCATGGCTGGATAATCGATATTTGCTTGAAAAAGCGGACATTGAAAGCCAGATTGATGAAAAGCTGACTTGCCGTTATCAGTCTGCACAAGGCACGTTTTCGATCACGCTGCCTCAAGAACGCTGCTGCGTACTGCCTAAGCCAACAACCGTCGAGAACATTGCTTTGTGGCTTGCTAAAAGTGTTGCAGAACACAGCGGCCATAAAACACTGGTTCAAGCCTTCGAAGGAATTGATAAAGGGGCAACGGCAGAAGCCTCGCCATGAGTAGCCACGTATTTGCAACGGACACCGCCGCCTGCCGAGCAGGCTGCGGTGCTTGCTGTATTGCACCGTCTATTACCTCTTCTATACCCGGCATGCCAAATGGCAAACCGGCAGGCGTTCGATGCGTACAGTTAAGTGATGACAATTTATGCAGGTTATTTGGTGATCCTAATCGTCCTGATGTGTGTGAGCAGTTCGACTATGATGCGGATGTGTGTGGCGGGCACCGAGAGGAGGCGCTCGCCACACTTCACTGGCTGGAATCAGTGACGTATTCGTAGCCACAATCATGTTTCGTTTTCAACACTCACTGCGTGGGGGAGTCGCCTATCAAGTAGGCTCACCCAACGAACCAGTACTGGCGCATCGCTATGGCTCACCTCACTCAATAAGCGCCTAAATGCTTCTTTGGCCTGCAGGTCATTTGGTGCAATGCGCGTCAACCAAAGCTCAAGTGCCGCAAGCTCCTGATGGCGATTGCCATGCTCTCGAGCCTGATCAATGGCCATTTCAGCCAGTGCTTTCACTTCATTAGCAGGGTGCCCAAGCAAATCGCGCACCTTAGCTAACTGCGTTGCCAGCTCAGGCAAAAAGAGTGTTGTGCGCTCTTTAGCAATGACTAGGCACTGATCCAGATAATCTTCAGCCGCTTTTAGCTCTCCGAGCTCAATACACGCATCTGAGTACCATAAAACTGGACGCTGATAACGATCGCGCCCATTCAGCTCTGCCATCTGGTCTAAACTATCCCGCACCTGTGCTAGCCCCCCCTGGTCGCCCTCGAGAGCTCGTTGCCAGCCAAGAATACCCTGAGCAGAAATCTGCCACAGCTGCAAATCGGGCGTACCCGTCATGGCAGCAGCACGCTCAGCGTGTCGTGCTGCTAAATGCACATGCCCAAGCTGCCGATAAAGGGCGGCGGAAAACATCAACGCCATGGCAAGCGTACCTGGATGGCCAATTTTTTCAGCCAATCGGATAGCGGAGGATATATGCCGCTCTGCGCGTTGATAATCACCACGCAAGCAGAGCGCCCAGCCTTGGAAAGAGGCAGCGGTTACTTGTGGGTGATCAGAGAATGGCAGCCATTCAATCATCATTTGCGCATTGAGCGGGTCAATTTCGTCCAGGTGATCATGCGCTTGCTGAATACGTCCAGCCCAGTATTCGCAATGCGCCCGGGCATAGTCAGCGAGCCGTTGGTAGCGCGGATCGTCTAAACGCCCAGCAATGTCTGCAAGCGTCGAGGCCAGCGCAAATGCATCGGCGTGGGCATAGCGCTGGCTTCGGCCGACCCATAAGCCCCACTTAACCAAAAATATTTGCTCAAGATCTTCGGGATCTTCCGTGGCGGCGCCACCCGACTGGCGAAGCAACTCTCTCGCACGCACGAAGCTTTCATGCGCAGTGGGCGATCCATGCCCCTCTAAGGCGAAGGCCGCTTGGCCACGCACGGTCAGCAGGCTTACTTCACGCTCAACTTCATGATCCACATGACGCAGACTGGCAAGTCCGAAGTCTGCCATGCGCAGTGCCGTTCGGTTAGCACTCACCTTGAGGGCTTCCCGTGCGGCCAGCTCAAAGTAACGAGCGCCCCTGGCGTAATGGCCACTGCGGCGTAAGTGGGTTGCAAAATCACCTGGGTGGCGGCTAATCCATACAGGGAAGCGTTCTTCAATCAGTGTGACTACCTGCTGATGAAGCTTAACGCGCACGTCCCTAGGACATGAAAGGTAGGCCGCTTCTTGCAGCAACTGGTGACTAAACTGATGCTCCGGCTCCCCTCCTTCTTTATCCACTGGTTCTATAATTTCTAGTTGACGCATGTGCTCAATCGCTTGGGACAGCCGCGGTTTTTCCCAACCACTGCACTCTTGCAGAAAATCAAGACGGAAACGTTTGCCTAATACCGCTGCTACGTGGGCAATTTCTCGATCACCTTCCAACTGATCAATACGACTAGCCAGCAGCCCTAATAGCCCTTTTGGAAGCTCATCAAACTGCACACTGCGACCTTCGCGGCGATCCATATCTAAACGCCGACAAATCTCTTGCATGTACAACGGCACCCCGTCGCAACGCTCAATAATTTGGTTGCGCAGCCGTGGGCTTAAATGAATGCGATAACGGCGGGATAACTGAGAAAGCAAACGAGAGGACTGCAGAGCGTCCAGCTTTCCAAGAGTAATTTGCTGATCCCAGTGCAGCTTAACTGGCAGTGACTCTCGACCATGATGGCTGGCTACCAGCATGAAGGCCGTATTGATTGGCAACCGAGCTTGTAGCCCTCCTAATACCTTGAATGAAGGTTCATCTAGCCATTGCAGATCGTCGATCATCAGCACTAATGTCCGTGAACTGGCTTGATGATCGATTAAGCGATGTAGAAGCTTTACGACTAGCTCAATGGCCTCACCATTCTGAGTTAACTGGGCCACTTCTTGAACGTCACGAACCCCTAACGCCTCTTCAAGCAGCTGCTGTCGCTCATCATCCAGAGGCTCCATACAAAGCGTTTCTTGTAACTGACGAACAGCCTCACAGGTTGGCGTTGCTTCAAAATACCAAGCGAGCAAAGTGCGTGCGACACCGTAGGGCTCTAGCACCGATAGCCGCGTCGTTGGCTGCCAACAGATGGCAGCATCACGGCTCAATTCTAACTGACGAAAACCCACCATCAGAGCAGATTTACCCATCCCCGATGCACCACGAACCAGCACGCTTTGGCGCAAACCAATGCCGGCCCTCGCCAGCGCGTCTCTTAGCGTGCGCAGTGATGTTTCTCGACCCACTAAACTAGGTGGCAACGCATCTCTACCACCTTCATTCACCCCCAGCACTAATGCTCTTAAACGGACGCGGCCATCGCTAGCAACCAAACGAGATACCAACCGCGGCTGCAAATCAAGTGCAGGCGGCATGTGCTGGCTGGCTTCTTGGGAGATCACCAGCTCGCTGCCCTCTGCAGCGCTCATTAACTCCAATGATACTTGAGTCACTTGGCCAAGCGGGTCAGCTAGCTGACGCTCAGGAAGATACACCACCCTCCCGCTATTAAGGCCTGCGGCGAGTTCAAATTTTGGAGGGTCACCGTCACCGATCCAGTGACGCTGAGACTCTAAAGGCAACGCCAGACGGCAATGTTCATAAAGCGCAACCAGTTCTGCCAACTGGTGAGCTGGACCATGAGTCCCAAAGCAGGCCAAGCCCAGCCCCCCCGTTGCGCCAGGCAGCCAGAATCCTCCTAAGTGATGACACTGCTGCTCCAACCAACGCAGTAGCTCTAATTGAAGCGCCAAACAGTTTCGGGTAGCCGCACGGTCTTGCCAGTCGCCTTGTAACTTAAGCCGAATAGCCATGACAGATAACTGGCGCAGCTCAATTTCATCTTCACGAAGAGGTTTACTATCTGCCGCCAGTACGCGAGAAAAAGCGCCTTGCGGGCTCATTACGCGCGGATCATGATGGCCATCTGACCAATAATTTGCTAACTGAAGAAAGC
The DNA here is from genome assembly GCF_002082565.1 of Halomonas sp. GT. Classification (NCBI taxonomy): domain Bacteria; kingdom Pseudomonadati; phylum Pseudomonadota; class Gammaproteobacteria; order Oceanospirillales; family Halomonadaceae; genus Halomonas; species Halomonas sp. GT. Next base: position 1,746,435 of record NZ_CP020562.1, on the reverse strand, counting down.
TCGGTTCAGGCTGCTGACCAGAAAGCGCTAACAACTGTAAATAGCTGTTGTACTGCTCATGAGCAGCCGCCATCTGATTTTGCTCGGCTAGCTGACGTACCAGGCGCTCATGAAATGGTCCGTAGCCAGAAAAGCGACTGACTAACCCTTCCAATAGCGTGTCAGGTACATCTGAGTGGGCATCTAGCACCTGCTCAGCAAAACGAATAACACGTTGACGCCACTCATTTCGCACCTGAACTAACCATCGCTGAAATTCGCTGCAATTGGCAAGCTGAAGCTCTTCTATTAAATCCCCTTGATAGCACGACATCACCTCTTCGAGGTTCGCTAAATCTCGAGGCCCTTCTAACAATTGCTGTAATTCGTGCAAATCAACTCGCCAGTGGGCTGGCAATTGGAAAGCGATGGTCTGGCGGGATACGTTCAACACTTGCTCGGCATTGTCACCCATCGACTGACGTAGACAATGAAGCGCATGACGTAGGTTGGTTCTGCCCGACGACAGCCCCTGGTCTGGCCAAAGTAATTCTGCAAGGGAAGCTCGGTTAACGGGCTGTCGGTGCAGCAGCAAATAAACCAGCAGCGCTTTTACCTTGTCATAACTGAAGTGCGTCAGCACATCTTCTCCCTGTGACAAAGAGAAATGGCCGAACAGGGTCAGTTGGTCTGTCTCACGAGCATCGCGCATGATACATATCCTACCTAGACTAGCAGTGGCTCAAGCCGGCACACCGCTATGAAAACGAAAAGCCGTATCTGGCGAAGTAATCAACTCCGCTTCACGCGCCACAAAAAAGGCGATTCTGTCGTCTATTGATGCAGCTGTCTGCTGTCTTGCTAACAGCAAATAGTCTTCAAAGTGACGACCTTCTGACTTCACTAACGTGCGATAGAACTTGGCAAGCTCTTCATCTAAATAAGGTATTAATCGCGCAAAGCGTTCGCAGCTGCGTGCTTCAATGAGCGCACCAATAATTAACACATCAATTAAGCGTTCAGGGTCATTGCTACGCAAATGCTTACGCAAGCCTTCGGCATAACGTGACGCAGTAAGATGCATATACGTCACGCCCCGTTTTTCCATTAAGCCGACTACCTGCTCAAAGTGCAGCAGCTCTTCTCGCGCCAATTGCGACATCTTGCTCAACAGTAACGGCTGATCAACATAACGGTAGAGCAGGCTCATTGCCGTTGAAGCGGCTTTTTTTTCACACTGAGCGTGGTCAATAAGAAGTGTCTCAGGGTGTTCAAGTGCCCACTGCAACCAAGCATCAGGCGTTGGGCAAGCAAGAAACTGATGAAGACATTCCGGGAGTAGATCATCCGCTTGGAGCGCATGACCTACGGGTTGTAACGCATTTAATTGTATCGACATAACACCATTACCAAGCGCTTATCTCACTATTGTACAACATATAAACGCCATTGGCGTCTGTTCCCTGCCATTACGATCGCCATTGAATAAGCTGTAACAGCACTTTTTATATAGCACATTACTAATATAAAATTGCGCTTATATTGAAGCTCCACACTTCGATACTCGCGATTTTACTGTCGTAATGATCATGATACGACGAAATGGTCAAACAGTATGGTAACGCGGCATCACAATAATCACACGTGCCCTCACCCACAATTACGCCTGTTCGGTAAAAAACTTCCACCCACTGGATTAATTAAGAAAAAAATTTGTTGTTAAGAAACTTTGCGCCATCTCCTCAACATAAAGTACAAGGCCCTCAAGAGCTTGCTGTCTTAACATTGTCGACAGTTTCCCGTAGAATCCATTTCATCCACCAGACGCTGTTTGTCAAGCGTATGTCACGTGTCCGGGCACATACTCAATACCGTGTGGGTATGCGCTCGTCACCATTAAGAAGATGAGAGGGCCCCAACGTGCTTGAAGCTTACCGCCAACATGTCGAGGAACGCGCTGCAGAGGGCGTACCGCCCAAGCCCCTGAACGCAGAACAAGTTGCTGCCTTAATTGAGCTACTTAAAAATCCGCCGGCAGGTGAAGAAGAGTTCATTCTTGATCTAATTACTAATCGAGTTCCCCCAGGTGTCGATGAAGCTGCCTATGTAAAGGCAGGCTTCTTGACCGCGCTTGCTAAAGGTGAAGCAACCTCTCCGCTGATCGATAAGATCCATGCCGTTAAACTTCTTGGCACCATGCAGGGCGGGTACAACATCGTCTCCATGGTCGAACTATTAGACAATGAAGAGCTTGCTCGTGAAGCTGGTGAACAGCTCAAGCATACCCTTCTCATGTTTGATGCGTTCCATGACGTTGAAGAGCGTGCCAAAAAAGGGAATGCAGTCGCCAAAGACGTTATTCAGTCCTGGGCTGATGCAGAGTGGTTCCTCTCCAAGCCTGCGCTGGAAGAGAAGATCACATTAACGGTCTTCAAGGTTCCCGGTGAAACCAATACCGACGATCTATCACCAGCACCTGATGCATGGTCGCGCCCAGACATCCCGCTGCATGCCAACGCTATGCTCAAAAACGAGCGCGAGGGTATTGAGCCTGAAGTTCAAGGAACAACCGGCCCGCTGAAACAAATTGAAAGCGTCAAAGCGAAAGGCTTCCCCGTTGCCTATGTAGGTGATGTTGTAGGCACCGGCTCTTCTCGCAAATCTGCCACTAACTCTGTTCTTTGGTACTTTGGCGACGACATTCCTTACGTGCCTAACAAGCGCGCTGGCGGCTTCTGTTTCGGTGCAAAAATCGCGCCCATCTTCTTCAATACAATGGAAGACTCTGGTGCACTTCCGGTAGAAATGGATGTTTCCAAACTGGAAATGGGCGATATCATTGATGTCTATCCTTATGAAGGTAAAGTGTGCAAGCACGGCACCGACGAGGTACTGACAACATTTGAGCTCAAAACCCAGCTTATCCTTGACGAAGTGCGCGCTGGTGGACGCATACCGTTGATCATCGGTCGTGGCCTTACAGGTAAAGCGCGTGAATCACTGGGTCTTGAGCCCTCTGATGTTTTCCGCCTCCCAGACCAACCGATAGATACTGGCAAGGGATTCACTCTTGCTCAGAAAATGGTGGGTAAAGCATGTGGCATGGATGGCGTGCGCCCCGGCATGTATTGCGAGCCGAAGATGACCACCGTTGGCTCTCAGGACACGACTGGGCCGATGACCCGCGATGAGTTGAAAGACTTAGCATGTCTTGGCTTCCAGGCCGACTTGGTCATGCAATCATTCTGTCACACAGCAGCCTATCCAAAGCCTGTCGATGTGGATACGCATCACACACTGCCTGATTTCATCATGAACCGTGGCGGCGTCTCTCTTCGCCCTGGTGACGGCATTATCCACAGCTGGCTGAACCGGATGCTGCTGCCCGACACCGTCGGCACCGGTGGTGACTCTCACACTCGTTTCCCGTTGGGCATTTCGTTCCCGGCAGGTTCTGGTTTAGTAGCGTTTGCTGCCGCGACTGGCGTCATGCCTTTGGACATGCCGGAATCCGTGCTGGTTCGCTTTAAGGGTGAGCGCCAGCCGGGTGTTACACTGCGCGATCTGGTTCACGCCATTCCGCTTTATGCCATCAAGAAAGGCCTGCTTACCGTTGAGAAATCCGGCAAGAAGAACGCTTTCTCTGGTCGCGTATTGGAAATTGAAGGCCTTGAAGACCTAACCGTCGAACAAGCTTTCGAACTTTCTGACGCCTCAGCAGAGCGCAGTGCAGCAGGCTGTACAATCACTCTGTCCGAAGAAAGCGTTACTGAGTACCTTAAATCGAACATCACACTGTTAAAGTGGATGATTGCGAATGGCTACGGTGACGAACGCACTATCAGCCGTCGTATCGAAGGTATGGAAGCATGGCTTGAGAACCCAAGCCTGATGCGTGCTGACAAAGATGCAGATTATGCTGAAGTCATCGAAATTGATTTGAGCGAAATAAAAGAGCCCGTTCTTTGTGCGCCCAATGATCCAGATGATGCTCGTCTGCTATCAGATGTTGCTGGCGAAAAAATTGATGAAGTATTTATCGGCTCTTGTATGACCAACATTGGTCATTTCCGGGCAGCGGGTAAACTACTTGAAAAACAGCCTGCGGGCAGCTTGAAAACGCGCCTTTGGCTAGCGCCGCCGACCAAAATGGATCAGCACCAGCTTACCGAAGAAGGCTACTACGGCATTTATGGCCGTGCTGGCGCCCGTATGGAAATGCCGGGATGTTCACTGTGTATGGGTAACCAGGCACGCGTTGCAGCGAAAAGCACCGTTGTGTCTACGTCTACACGTAATTTCCCGAACCGCTTAGGTGATGGTGCAAATGTATACCTCGCCTCAGCGGAGCTCGCAGCCGTAGCTGCTGTGGAAGGTCGCCTTCCAACCGTAGAAGAATACCAGCGTTACATGAGTGAATTTGACGCACTCGCTGGAGAAATATATCGTTACATGAACTTCCACGAAATCGAGGAGTATCAAAAAATCGCCTCGAACGTGATTCCGGTTGCTCAAGAAGCTTAATGCTCTTGCAGTACCGAACCTATCGCCGATGCTCGCAACATCGCAAGAAGGATGACAATGTCACCTTTTTGAGCCGATGACCGAACGCCCCAACCTACTTGTAGGTTGGGGCGTTTTTTTATGGCCGTCTGACTTTCATCAATTGGTCTTCATGGGCTAATTTTAAGACAATGCTTCATAGGAGTGTGTAATGACATATGCTACCCCTGTTGTCACACCAGATTTATGTGATGCGTACCCTGACGTGACAGTACTAGAACCGATGTTTGCCAACTATGGTGGCATCGACAGTTTTTATGGCCCTATCCGCACCGTTAAGTGTTTTGAAGACAACTCAATGGTTAAGCAAGCCGTTGCCGAACCTGGTGATGGTGCAGTGCTGGTTGTGGATGCTGGCGGGTCACACCGCTGTGCCATGCTTGGTGATATGCTCGCCGAACAAGCTGCTAAAAATGGATGGGCAGGTGTGGTGATGTACGGCTGTGTGCGAGACGTGGATATTCTTGTCACACTACCACTTGGCGTTCAAGCATTAGGTAATCACCCACGCAAAAGCGAAAAGCGCGGCGAAGGACTCCGTGATATCCCAGTTACATTTGCAGGCGTCACGCTACATCCGGGACAATGGCTTTACGCAGATAACAACGGCATTATTATCGCCGAAAAACCGCTTGAGCTTTCCTGAGACAAGGGCTTGCCAGGTGTGGCGCGCAGTGCCACCCTGGTAATTCAACTCTGACAAAATTGTGACCATGCAGCCGCTAAACCAATTGGGCTACACCCTACTTCGAACTCTTCGCGACCATCTTCGTCCTCTCATTGCCTATCACTTGCTCTTTACGCTGTTAGCCTCTGCTCTTTTAGTGCCAATGATTGCATGGGTCTCAAGGGCGTTACTAGCGCAGCTCAATCGAGCAGTGGTAACCAATGATGCACTGATTGCACTGCTTTTTAGTCCACTGGGGTTAATTGCAATGCTCGTGGGCCTTGGTTTTGCATTCTTACTGATTTATTGGCAACAAGCGGGCATGCTGCTGGTGGCCGTCAGACCTAAAGATAACCACTATCGACTCGCCTTTGAAGCGCTTTGGTTGAGTACCCGTCGCTTACCAGCACTCGCATGCCTGGTAATTCTTCAGGTGGGCTCCCACTTGCTACTCCTAGCCCCTTTTATGATGGGCTTAACGTGGCTTTATGATGTGTGGTTAAGCGGTATAGATCCTTACTATTTACAACAAGCTCGTCCAGCCTCGCTTTGGTATTTTATTGCTTGCTCACTGCCATTACTGATTATCTGGCTTGGGCTTGCCGCATGGCTATATCTGCGTTGGTTACTAGCGCTACCGTTAGTAGCGTTGGACAACTGCTCTCCTTTACAAGCGCTTAAGCGTAGCGTGCGCTTAACACGCGGCTGGCATCGTTCAATTGGTGTGGCGGTTTTGTCACTGCTGATCGTTATTATCAGCCTACCGATTATCTCTACATGGCTATTTGATAGTGTCGTGACGCCTCTGTTATGGGGGCTACCCGAACATAATGCTGTGCTGATTCCAGCAATGTTGGCTTATTTAACCAGTTACGTACTCGTTACGTTAACCATTACATTCTTAGGCATTGCCACTAATGCCCTCCTGTCAGCGTGCCTTTACTTACAACTGGCTTTTCGAGAGACTCGCCCTTCACCTCGATCAGAAAACGCCCATCCAGGCCGCCTTGCGTGGGCGATTGAGCTAAGCGTACTGCTATTGGCGGGGCTACAAGCTTGGTGGATTCTCAATAGCTTTGAAATACGCGATAACGTAGCGGTCATCGCACACCGTGGCAGTTCAATGGTAGCACCTGAGAATACCTTATCCGCAATAAGACAAGCGCTTGAAGACGGTGCCGATGCCATAGAGTTGGATGTTCGCCTGAGCGCTGATAACCAAGTGCTTCTTTATCATGACCGTAGCTTGGCCCGACTAACAGGCGATCGGCGAGAATTTGACTCACTCACTCGAGCAGAGTTGAGCCAAGTTGATGTTGGCAGCTGGTTTGGCGATGCTTTTCAAAACGAGAGAATTGCCGGTTTGGATGATGCTTTGGCGCTCGTGAGAGGACGCGCAGGCTTAATGATTGACATGAAGCCCTCTCCGGGCGACGAAGAGAAACTCGCTCGCGCTGTATTAGCAACGCTTGAGGCAGAAAGCGACACTCGTTACCGCTGCTGGGCAACCCAGGATAACGCACTCAATGCAAACGCAAATTGCGGGTTTCCGAATGTATTTTTGGAAATGCGTATGGCGACCATGTCACCAAGTATGGTTACCTTTTTAAAGCAGCAAGCACCAGAATTACGCGTTACCTTACTCGCCCAGCTAATCTTAGCTGGCACATTGGATCGACGCCAATTTGATGCTTTAGGCCTTCGCCATAATCGCATCACACCACATGAAGTTCGATTGGCTGCGCTTTATAACTACGAAATACATGCCTGGACAGTTAATGACCGAACGCGCATGTCGACTCTGATAGACCTTGGTGTTGATGCGATAATCACCGACTATCCAGATCGTTTGAGCGAGCTAATAGAAGACCGCCGTGCGCTGAGCGACGGCGGTCTAATGCTAGTAAAGTTACGCAACTGGCTACGCCAATAGCAAAGCCCTCTCTACGAGACTCAATCGCCCATAACAATGCCTTCCCGACGCGGATCAGCACCGCCAAATAAGCTGCCGTCTTCCAGGCGCATAATAGCTTGCAGCCCGCTGGTAAGCTCACGTTCGTTGACGGTATGCCCACGCTCTCGGAGTGCCTCAATAGTATCGTCAGGGAAGCGCCCCTCCTCAATAAACACATCACCACCCAGTGTAATGGCGTGAGGTAGATTCAGCGCTTCTTGTGCATTTAGTCCCCAGTCGCGCATGGCCAGCAGTGTACGAGCAGTGTAATGAATAATGGCTGCACCACCTGGTGACCCTAAGCTTGCAACCAACTCGCCACTTTCTTGATCAAATACTAAGGTTGGGCTCATGCTTGAACGAGGACGCTTGCCTGGTTCAACACGGTTAGCAACGGGCTCACCATCGACCTCCGGTACAAATGAGAAATCTGTCAGCTCGTTATTCAGCAAATAACCACCCGCCATCCCGGTTCCACCATCAGCCAAAATACGTGAACCGAATGCTTGCTCTATCGTGGTAGTCATCGCAATTGCATTGCCCTCAGCATCCACAATACTAATGTGGCTGGTACCATACTCAGGCTGATCAGGTTGGCTTGCAAAGCTAACGGAGAGCTCACCAGGATTACCAGGTTTAGCGTTATCTCCCATGCTCTGCTCATCAATTAAGGCACTTCTGTTAGCTAAGTAATCCGGCGCCAGCATGAGTGACCAATCTCCCCCCGGCGCCTCAACAAAGTCTGGGTCGCCGATATAGCGTCCACGGTCTGCAAATGCTAGGCGAGACGCCTCTAAAAACTGGTGTAGCCAACCACTGCTACTCACACCATTCTCTAAAGGCGCTTCAAGTAATGGCTGCTGCTCCAACATGCCCAAAATTTGCATGACCGTTAAGTGCCCCGACGAGGGTGGAGGAAAGCCACAAACTTCCCATTGCTGCCAAGGCGTACACAGTGGCTCCCTTTCCAGCGCCGCATAGGTACTCAAATCATCTAACGACAGCACACCTGGGCGTACCGGATGAGATTGAACACGCTCCACAAGATCTTGAGCGATGTCTCCTTCATAGAGTGCTGCACTACCCTCTTCAGCAATCCGGCGCAAAATAGCGGCCAACGAAGGGTTTTTAAGCGTTTCACCAACGGCTATCGGCTCTCCACCATCGGCATAGTAAAAGTCGCTCGCGAGCGCGTTTTCACGTAAATCTTTGTCGTTGGCTAAACTTGTATGCAATCGTTGGCTTACTCCAAAGCCTTCTTCTGCAAGGGTAATGGCGGGCGCTAAAAGGTCTTTCCATGGCAGCTGGCCATGTTCTGAGTGAACCATTTCTAACATACGTACAGTTCCAGGCACCCCAACAGATAAACCACTTGCCACTGCGTCGGCAAAATCAAGTGGCTCACCGTCCTCAATAAATAGCTCGCCGGTCACTGCCGCTGGTGCAGTTTCTCGGCCATCATAAGCCTGAACGTCACGACCATCGTAGTGCATTAAAAAGGCGCCACCGCCAATACCACTCGACTGTGGCTCCACGAGCGTTAGCACCATTTGCACCGCTACTGCAGCATCAATGGCGTTGCCACCTGCTTTCAACACCTGATAACCGGCATCGGTTGCCAACGGATTTGCCGCTGCTACCGCAAATGTTGAAGCCTCCCAGCCAGGCTTCTCTTCAAAACCAGTCCCCACTTCGGGAGTAATAGAGGGCGCTTCATAGCTAAATCCCCAACTATATAGAGGCACTAACATTAAGCCCGTTAGCGTTAAAACCCGTTTTGGCAACATGCTTTTCTCTCCAACGACAGTGACTAGCGCACATGACCCTCACGACGCTTCAGCACTCGATATCAACCACAGCGTAGCCTATAAAACGCAGTCGCCCGGCACAATGGCCGGGCGAAGATAAGCAACTAAACCCACGATGCCTCTCACTGGTGTTGTGGGCTGGCATTCTGAGCTAGTCCTGTGAGCTAGCCCTGTTAGACAGGACTTTGAGACAGCATTACTCGATGGTTTCACCCGCCAGCATAAACCAGGTTTCAAGCACTGCATCTGGGTTTAAAGAGACAGAATCAATTCCCTGTTCCATTAACCACTTGGCCAAATCCGGATGATCAGAAGGGCCTTGACCACAAATGCCCACATACTTGCCTTGTGCTTTACATGCCTTGATAGCCATTGCTAGCAACTTTTTCACCGCTGGATTTCGTTCATCAAACAGATGCGCAACGATACCCGAGTCACGATCAAGACCAAGCGTCAGCTGGGTCAAATCGTTAGAACCAATAGAGAAACCATCAAAATACTCGAGGAACTCATCAGCCAGTAGCGCGTTAGCTGGCAGCTCGCACATCATGATAACTTTTAAGCCATCAGGATTAGACTCACCGCCCCGCGGCAAGCCGTTAGCTGCTAACAACTCGACGACCTCGCGCGCTTCATCAGTCGTGCGAACAAAGGGCACCATAATTTCTACGTTATCAAAGCCCATTTCTTCACGAACCCGCTTAAGCGCTCGGCACTCAAGTTCAAAACAAGGCCTAAAGGCATCCGAGATATAACGCGAGGCTCCTCTGAAGCCAAGCATTGGGTTCTCTTCACCGGGCTCATAAAGCTTGCCGCCAATGAGGTTTTCGTACTCATTTGATTTAAAATCAGAGAGCCTTACGATCACTCGCTGAGGATGGAAAGCAGCGGCCAGGGTTGAGATTCCTTCGACCAGCTTATCAACATAGAAACTGACAGGATCATCGTAACCGGCGGTGCGCAAATCGATGACCTGCTGAAGATCAGCCGGCAGCGTGTCGTAATCCAACAGCGCTTTAGGGTGTACACCGATCATACGATTAATAATGAATTCGAGCCTAGCAAGGCCAACCCCAGCGTGGGGCAAGCCAGCAAAGCCAAATGCACGGTCTGGGTTACCAACGTTCATCATAATCTTAAAGGGGATTTCCGGCATCGCATCGACACTTGAAACCTTACAGTCGAATGCCAGAAGCCCTTCATATACGTGCCCAGTGTCGCCTTCGGCACAGGACACCGTAACATCAATACCTTCTTTAAGCTGAGTGGTTGCATCCCCGCAACCAACTACCGCTGGGATACCCAGTTCCCGCGCAATAATGGCCGCGTGACAGGTTCGTCCACCTCGATTAGTAACAATCGCTGACGCACGTTTCATGATCGGCTCCCAATCGGGGTCGGTCATGTCTGTTACCAGGATGTCACCCTCTTGAACCTTGTCCATTTCTTCTGGGCTTAATACTGTTTTTACCGTGCCACGTCCAATCCGCTGACCAATCGCCCGCCCTGTAATTAGCGTGCGTCCTTTCTCACGCAGATGGAAGCGCTCCAACTTGCCTCCTTCCTGTTGTGAAACGACGGTTTCAGGACGCGCTTGAACGATGTAAAGCTGACCATCATCGCCATCTAGCGCCCACTCGATATCCATCGGGCGCTGATAGTGCTTTTCAATGGTCATGGCTTGCCGTGCAAGATCCATGATCTGCTCATCGTCAATACAGAACCGACCACGGTCTTTAAGAGGCACATCAACAGTTTCAACTGATTTACCGGCGCTGGCATCTTGCCCATAGATCATTTTGATTAGTTTAGAGCCCAGCGTCCGACGAAGCACCGCCGGACGGCCAGCCTCAAGCGTGGGCTTGTGCACATAAAACTCATCAGGATTGACAGCCCCCTGGACGACGGTTTCGCCAAGCCCCCACGAAGCAGTGACGAACACCGCATCGCGATAACCAGACTCGGTATCCAGTGTAAACATAACCCCGGAAGCGCCTGTCTCAGAACGAACCATCTTCTGCACACCCGCAGACAGCGCCACATTCTCATGGGCGTATCCACGGTGAACGCGGTAAGAGATCGCGCGGTCATTAAATAGCGATGCAAAAACTTCGTGCACCGCCTGTTTAATATTGTCAAAACCTTCAATATTAAGAAACGTTTCCTGCTGACCAGCAAAAGACGCATCAGGTAAATCTTCTGCCGTTGCTGAGCTGCGTACGGCTACTTTCAAACTGGGATGCTTAGCCTGAAGCTGCTCATAAGCACCGCGTAAAGCATGTTCAAATGCGGGGGGGAGCGGCGTATCAATAATCCACTGTCGAATAGTCTTGCCCGCCTCTGCCAACGCTTTGACGTCATCGACATCAAGGCGAGCAAGGGTGGCGTTAATGCGATCATTTAGCCCTTCGTGAGAGAGAAACTCACGATAGGCATGAGCCGTCGTGGCAAATCCACCAGGCACTGTCACACCTACACCTGACAAGTTCGAGATCATTTCGCCAAGCGAAGCGTTTTTACCACCCACGCGTTCGACGTCTGCCATACCTAGCTGATCGAACCATAGAATGTACTGTTCCACGCAACCCCCTCGCTTTTAGACTGCTTTGCGACCTGACAGGCCGACTCTAATTGACCATGTCACACTAGCATCGACGTATCGCATTCGCCATTGGTCTAATAGCGAACGGAGTGGAGGATTTTTACAACAAAGTGCAATAAAGGGCTTTTTGTGTAGTCTTAATGAGGTAGTTTTTATTAAATTAGCTTAAAACGAATCGCCAAGTGAATTGCCTGGCAATGATTGTGCTAATCCACGCCCCACTCCACAATAGTAACTTTCTTTATTGACGGATTTAGTAATGAAGCGAACAGCCTTTTTTATTTCTGATGGTACTGGCATTACGGCAGAAAGCCTTGGGCGTAGCCTGTTAGCTCAATTTAGTGATGTTGAAATTGATATGCTGACAAAGCCCTACATTGATACGTTAGAAAAGGCTCAAGCTTTAGCGGAAATAATCGAGTCCACCGCCACCCGTGACGGCCAGCGCCCAATCATCATTGATACCATTGTGGATCAGAATATTCGCAACGTCATTCGACAAGCTTCTGGATTCAAGGTGGATATCTTCTCAACCTTTTTAGAACCGCTAGAGCAGGAGCTAGAGACACACTCTTCTTACAGCGTCGGCAGAACGCATTCGATTGGTAGCGATGACGTATATATGGATCGCATCCATTCCGTCCATTTTGCGCTAGACAACGATGATGGTGCACGAACGCACCAATACGATAAAGCAGACATTATTTTGGTTGGCGTTTCACGTTGCGGAAAAACCCCCACCTCTCTTTATCTAGCGCTTCAATTCGGTATTCGAGCAGCTAACTACCCACTAACTGAAGATGACCTGGATGAAGATGGTAGTTTAAAGCTGCCTAAGGCATTAGCTCCCCATAGACACAAGCTGTTTGGTCTGACGATTGATGCTCGCAGGCTGGCGGCAATACGCAACGAACGACGTCCAAACAGCCGCTACAGTTCAATGGACCAGTGTTTACAAGAAGTTGAACAGGCTGAATCACTATATCGCTCGATGCACATTCCGTTTATCGATACGACGCGCTTTTCAGTAGAAGAGATATCAACCCGAATGATTGCAGAAACAGGCCTAGCTAGGCGCTTTTCGCCCCGCTAAGCCCAATCGTCACATGCCCTTTGGAGCAAAAATCCCTGGGGCATTACGCCAATAACCTTTGTAATCCATACCAAAGCCAAACACGTAGCGATCTGCGACTTCAAGGCTACAGTAATCGGCTTTTAAGCCTGGTACCGCTTTACGGTCATGCTGCTTATCCACCAGCACTGCCGTAGTAACGCTTGCTGCTTGGGCTTCCTCGCAGTAGGCAAGAATGGCGGCTAATGTAGACCCCTCATCAAGAATGTCATCGACGATGACTACGTGGCGACCCGCCATAGGAATTTCTGGCGAAACACGCCAAAAAAGTTCGCCGCCTCGCAATTCGTTACGATAACGGGTCGCATGCAGATAATCGACTTCAAGAGGGAAACCTAGTCGGGTTAGCAGGTGCCCTGTGGTGATCAAGCCGCCATTCATAACGCAGTAAAAAACCGGTAACTTATCCCCTAGATCTTTGCTAATTGCCTCCGCCATTCGGTCCAGTGCGCGCTCAACTTGTTCTTGAGAAATTAAGCAGTCAGCGTTATCCATTAGCTCACGCATTGAGTCAAGCGACTCAAGCGCCTCTTTATCCAGTTTGGACATCGGGTTACTCCAAGAAGGGGTTAACTAGTCAATAACTTAAAGACGAAAAAATATAAGAAAAGAAAGGGTTAATTCGCTAGTGCTTCTAATTTAGCGTGTGTACGCCGCCAGCGGCCTAGTGCCGTTAGCGCATCAACGTCTGGGCGGGCACGCCCATAGCGCAACTTGGTGGGTCGTTTACTCTGTAATCCTTGGCATGCTTCAACAACTTCTAACGCCGCAGAGCGGTCATTGCAGACCAGCAACATGTCACATCCTGCGGCAAGGGCAGCACTGGCGCGCGCTTTAGGGTCACCCGCTTCATGGGCACCTGCCATGCTTAAATCATCTGAAAAAATGCAACCTTTAAACCCTAAAGACTCCCTTAACATTCCCAACCAACTGGGAGAGAAACCAGCAGGGCGTGAGTCAAATGCACTATAAATAACATGGGCAGGCATAACGCCATCAAGCTGAGCCGCAAGCTGGCTAAACGGAACAAGATCACGCTGTTTTATAGCCGCCAGCGGGCGATCATCTACAGGTAATGCCACATGAGAGTCAGCGGCAACGCCACCGTGACCAGGAAAGTGCTTACCTACTGCCGCCATACCCGCTTCATGCAAACCATTTATAAAACTCTGCCCTAGAACAGCGACATGCGCAGGGTCGGTGCTGAAGCTGCGATCACCGATAACACTAGATATACCACTGTCGACATCTAAGACAGGAGCAAAGCTGATATCAAGACCGCAGGCAGCCATTTCCATGCCCAGCAACCAACCCGCATCTTTTGCTAATGCAAGACCGGATGCCGAATCCTCAGTGAATTGATCACCAATACGTGCCATAGCTGGCATGCGAGTAACGCCTTCTCTAATTCGCTGAACGCGACCGCCCTCTTGGTCAATACCAAGCAACAGCTCACCGCGGACACGACGAATATCACTGCAAAGCTTTCTAACCTGATAAGCATTCTCGACATTTCTAGCGAATAAAATGACACCGCCCACAGCAGGGTCCATCAAAAGATGTTTTTCAGCTTTGGTTAATCGCGGCCCTTCAAGGTCGAGCATGACCGGGCCTAAAGATTGAGTCATTGTGATGGATCCAACAAAAGGGCCGTCAATTTTAGTTGATCAATCTCTCGTGTCAAAAAATCAATAATAAGTTGCCTAGGTTTGGCCATCATGAAGCCAAACGGGTGTGCCCGGCGGCGCATGCTCAAAAAGATACACCAAGTTATCATTTCGCAACCGAATACAACCATGCGAAGCGGCTACGCCCATCGGTTGATCAGGTGGAGTCCCATGAAGGTAGATGAAGCGACGTTGAGTATCGACATCCCCGCCTCGATTCACCCCTCTCTCTAAACCACAGAGCCACAAAATACGCGTTAATATCCAATCACGATGCGGGAATTCAATCGCAAGTGCCGACGTAAATACCTCCCCAGTCCACCGCCTCCCGCGAAAAACGGCATTATTAGGCAAACCGTCACCTATGGATGCGCGGATATAGTGCCATCCAAGGGGGGTTTGACCACTGCCCTCTTGCTGCCCTACACCTTTCTCGCCGGTCGACACGGCACACGTGTGCAGCAACGTACGCCCTTTCCACCAGCTTAGTTGCTGCTGTTTGATATTGATTTCTATCCACCCATCATTCTGCGGGGGCAGATCAGCTAGCGTAGGCGTTCGCATAATGTCCTTCATCAGCAGCAGGCGGCAGCGGTGCATTCATGGCGGCAACTACGACAGGGCGTAAACGTCTTACCAAATCCCTCACTGTTACTTGCTCATTATAGTCTTTCGCGGCAATGTCTCGCAGTGCATCTAAACCAGACAGCGTAAAAATTACGGTGCCCAGCATGAAATGCAGCCGCCAAAAACGCTCAGCATCTGGTAAATCTGGCGTTGCCTGACGCACTAGCTCAGTGAAACGGGTAAACACGTCACCGTACTGCTGCTGGATATAACGTCGTAAGTGCCCTTGTGCCTGGCTATACGCCAACCCTAGAAGACGCATAAACACCTTCAAGCTATTGCGCTCAGCAGGCACGGCCAACACCGTGCTTGCCATTGTTTCCAACAGTACTTCAAGAGGAATCACATCACCGTTGTACTGCGCTTCAAGATCATCAAGCGCCGTATGAAAACGTTGCGAGAAGGGATCTAGATAGCGCGCAAACACAGCTTGGATAAGCGCCTTTTTAGAACCAAAATGGTAATTAACGGCGGCCAAATTAACCCGCGCTTTACTGGTTATATTGCGTAGCGACGTTTCAGCAAAACCACGCTCTGCAAACAGCACCTCAGCGGTATCGAGGATACGTGTTACCGTATCAGATTGCGCCATAGCGCCCTCCAGAAAACGAGTGTTTAAAACATCGTTAAATACTATGCCATAACGTTATTTGGCTCAATCACTTATCTTTAGCTTTTTACCCAACGCTAAAATCAACCCTAGGCACCTATTCAGACACCTGCCAACTGTCGCTGTCGCGTTTGCCGTTGATATAACACCCAGGCTAGTCGCTCTTGTCTCCATTTTCTCAAAACACTTCCATAGCGACCGGCATTGCGGGGCTCTCTTGCATGTACTGGACAGAGCAACATACTGTATACTTAACCACATACTGTTTAAGCCGACATGTAGCCACTGTCTTGTTCAATTTTTTGGAGTTTGTTATGTCGCGTCCACTGACTGCTCGTCAGCAGCATGTTTTTGATTTTATTGTTAAAACAATGGCTGAATTTGGCTACCCGCCGACCCGCGCAGAAATCGCCAAAGCACTCGGATTTCGTTCTCCTAACGCTGCTGAAGAACATTTAAGAGCGCTTGAGCGCAAAGGTGCCATCCGCATTATCCGTAATACCTCGCGCGGAATTCGACTACCTAATCAGGAACCGCAGGATGTAAGTGACGTTTCGACAACGGCGCCCGCAACCAATGTAGAACCACTACCAAATGGCTTACCGGTCATCGGAGAGGTGGCCGCAGGAAGTCCGATTTTAGCAGCGGAACACATTGATCGTTATTGCCCTCTACCCGCCGAATACTTTACTCCCAAAGCGGATTACCTTCTTCGGGTGCGGGGCTTATCAATGAAGGATGTTGGCATACTGGAAGGTGACCTTCTTGCCGTACATCGCACCGATCGAGTTCGAGATGGCCAGATTGTGGTAGCAAGGCTAGAAGATGAAGTGACCGTAAAGCGCTTTAAACGACAGGGCCATACGGTGACACTAATTGCAGAAAACAGTGACTTTGCGCCCATAGAAATTGATCTACGCACCCAGCAGTTAGATATCGAAGGAGTGGGCGTTGGTGTCATACGTGGCGGTAACGGCCAAGCACTGGGATAAGCGAGTAAGTGTAAATACCGGTGAGGCACTCGATAGAGATACTCACCGGCTATCGCAATGTTACTGAGAGTCTATATAGCGACGATCATTAAACGTAGCTACCCAACTCGGGTGATACACCAGCAAAATACTGAGTAACATCCCTGTGATAAAAGCCTCGGAGGGCATTAACAGGGGTAAGAAGCGCGCATACTCTTGGGCTAAGTACACAGCTTCAGAGTCGGTACCCGCCACCATGATTAGCAAGACAGCCGATAATCCTCCACCCAATGTTGCCAGCGCAGCGCCAAAAAAACCGCATACGAAAAGAAAGACCATCAAATTATCAGGCAGACGTCGGTCTACAAACCGCCATACCAGACCAGCAACGACCGCAGGCACAATGCCGGTTACCAACACATTAGCGCCTAGTAACGCCCATTCGTTGCGCCCAACGGCTGACATCGCAACATTAATCAGCACATTGCTAATTAATGCGAGCGGCACTTTAAATACCAACGTCATCAGGACAGTGAATACTAAGTGCAGGGTTAACCAATCGACTGCCTGAGCACGCAGTTGCCACATCAGCATCACGGCAAGCGTCGCGGCTAACCACCGATGCTGAAGCGCCACATCGTCTATCAGTGATCGCCATGGGCGCAGCCATATCATCCACGCGAGCACGCTAAACGATACCAACCACGTCAGCAACAATGCCCAGGGAGCTAAAACACTTTGCGCGAAAGACATGGATGCCCCTATCTACCCTCAGCTAACGACTAGCCAGCTGTAAATCTGAATTGATTAAAAAGTCTGATTAACTAAATAGCATGATTAGCTGAACACCACAGTCTTATTGCCATGGATTAATACTCGGTCTTCTAGATGCCATCGTAAACCACGCGCCAATACCGCTTTTTCGACATCGCGCCCGAAACGCACGAGATCCGTTGGCGTATGGCAATGACTGACCCGATGAATATCTTGTTCAATAATCGGCCCAGCATCCAGCTCTTCAGTGACATAGTGACAGGTAGCACCGATTAGCTTAACGCCTCGCTGGTAAGCTTGATGATAGGGCTTAGCACCAGCAAAAGAGGGTAAGAAACTATGGTGGATGTTAATCACCCGTCCTGCATAACGCGAACAGAGTGAAGGCGGCAAAATCTGCATGTAACGCGCCAACACAACACAGTCCGCTCGTGCACTATCAATTTGCGCCTGAACCTGCTCGAAAGCAGCTTGCTTATTTTCAGGGTCTACTGGCACATGATGGTAAGGAATGCCATACCATTCAGTGAGTGACCGCATATCTTCATGGTTTGAAATAACCCCAACAATGTCGCAGTCCAGCTCCCCTGCTTGCCAACGGTAAAGCAAATCAACCAGACAGTGAGACTCCCGCGACACCATCAGCACCACACGCCTGCGTTTTTGAGTATCAACCAGCGACCACTGCATGTGAAAGGCCTCTGCCACTGGCTCAAACGCGCTACGTAGCGCCTCTGCTGACATACCTAGGGAATCTGCCAGAATTTCATATCGCATGAAAAATCGACCAGTCTCTAGATCAGAATGCTGGCTGGCTTCGGTAATAGATCCACCCTGCTGAGCAATAAAGCTTGAGACACGCGCCACAATGCCCACTTGATCAGGGCAAGACACCACCAAACGGTAATAATGAGACATAAATAAACACTCTTGACATATTTTAACGGCACGATCGACAAGCACCTACCAGCGGTAGGGAAACGGTATATAGACGAAATAGTGTACCTTATGCTCATCAAGTAAGCATTGCAGGTGAGTGCCATGATGATTGTTACCCGCCCCCGCCTTCCCGTATAGTTAAGGTCTTACTTTTTAGGCTTTTCATTACTGATGCATCCACCACGCGTTCAACTTCGTCCCCGCCGTCGTCCTCCCCTGCGCCTACTGCCGCTAGGTGGGTGTGGTGAAATTGGAATGAACCTTACGCTCTATGGATACGACGATGAGTGGATCGCCGTCGACTGCGGCATGATGATTCGCCAAGATCTACCCAATTCCCCGTTGCAGGTGCCCAATACAGATACGTTAACAGCGCTAAACATCACCCCAAAGGCGCTCTACATTACCCACGGCCATGAAGATCATATTGGTGCCGTTGCGTGGCTCTGGCCCAAGTGGAACTGCCCCATTTTTGCAACGCCGTTAGCCGCAGGCTTGTTGCGCCATAAATTCGCAGAGCATCAGCTTAGTAGCGCCGCTATAAACGTCGTAGAACCGGGGGATGCAATGGAACTTGGCCCCTTCACGCTGCGTTACCTTTCGGTTACCCATTCGATTCCTGAAAGCTGCTCAATTCTCATGCAGGCAGGCGACTATCGCGTGCTACACACAGGGGATTGGAAACTAGACCCCAACCCGCTCATCGGCTCACCCATTGATGCAGCTCAATTTCGCGCGCTTGCGCCTATCGACTTAGTCGTAGGCGACTCTACTAACGCCCCGATGCCCGGTCATTCAGGCAGTGAAGGTGATGTTGCAAAAGCACTCGCTCACACCTTGAAGCAGTGCAAAGGCCGCGTGGTTGTATCTTGTTTTGCGAGTAATCTCGCCCGCGTATTAGCGATTGGAATTGCTGCCCAACAGTGCGGCCGGCGCGTCAGCCTGATGGGCCGCTCAATGGAACGTATGGTAAGTGTCGCGAAAGGCCTTGGATATCTAGACGACTTTCCGCCGCTAGTGCCGCCCCATGATTTAGGCTACCTGCCGCCAGAAGAGGTGGTGATCATTGCCACGGGCAGCCAAGGCGAACCGCGTGCCGCGCTACAGCGTTTAGCGCAGCGAAGGCACCCTTTTGTGGATTTAGAACCAAGTGATAGCATTATTTTTTCTGCTAAAGCCATACCAGGCAATGAGCGCCCTATAGAACAACTTAAAAAACGCCTAGCGCAGCTTGGGGTGACAATTTTCGATGAAATGAACCATCCAGAATTACACGCTACCGGGCATCCCGCCGAAGATGAGCTGAGAAAGCTTTATCAATGGGTTCGGCCAAAAACATTGCTGCCGGTTCATGGAGAGGCACGCCATCAAGCGGCCCACCAGGAAATTGCTAGCAGCCTCGGCATTAATGCCCCGCTCGCACCAGTAAATGGCGACATGCTGATGTTCGACAATCTAGGGTTACACTGCGAAACTCGCTATCCCCAACCGCCCTGCATCGTTAATCAGAACAGCGTCGTGCCCCACCCGGGGCTTGACACTGGCTCTCACTCATCGCGACGTGGAAGCTTATTCCTCGCACTTCCTGTTACAGCTACTGACAATGGCTGGTGCCGCATTGGCCGCTTGATGCTGGATGCCAGCGGCACCAGCCCACTCGACGAAGATAGTTTCAGTGAATGGCTGGATGATCAGCTTAAAGAAATAGAAGCAGAGACGCTTGCCGACTTGCGCCAAGCGCTTCAGCCAAGGCTAATCTACTGGTTAGCCAATCATCTTCAGCACATGCCGGACGTACATTTGCAAATAATGGCAACCGAAATGCCCTCTTCAGAAGCCATTAGCGATAGTTAAAGCCATTGGTAATATCATTTACCAGCGCTCTGCCGCCTGCTGATCAGTGTGTCGTTCTTTTACCCAGTAAGCGCCCTGGCGAGAGTGCTCTTTCTTCCAAAACGGCGCCTGGGTTTTTAAAAAATCCATAATAAAATCACAGGCTTGGAAAGCATCGCGGCGATGAGCACTGGCCACCAGCACCCGCACAATAGGGTCTCCCGGCGTCAACTCCCCAATGCGATGAATAATCCGCACGGCCTGTAACTCCCAACGCTGATAAGCCTGCTGACCAATCTGCGTTAATGTGCGCTCGGTCATCCCGGGGTAGTGTTCAAGAGTAAGCCCGATAACATCAGGGGTTTCATTAAAGTCACGTACCAACCCTGTGAAAGTGACAATAGCGCCGATATCGGTACGCCTGCGAAGCGCACTTTCATAGCCATCATCCATGCTAAATGGTTCTTCTTGAACCCTAACGGCAATATCAAATTCAGTCTCTGTAAGATCTGCCATCTGATCAACCTCCCGTCACTGGAGGAAAGAAGGCCACTTCATCCTCATCAGTAAGACGCGCATTGTCGTTTGCCATCACTTGGTTAATCGCACACAGCGTGCGCTGCTCTGACAACACGTTAAAGCGAGCATCCCTAGTACTTAACGCCGCTTTTAACCCCGCCACATCTCGGCTTGCAAGCTGATCAAGCCCAATGGCAAGGTCACTTTCTTCCACCCGCTCACGCAACTCAGCAAGAAATTTAACACGCACACAGGGGGATGCACATCGCTCACCTAAGCTGACTTCTCCCGCAACGCCACCGCCAGTCACAATGGGCTCTGGCACACCTCGTTGATAGTCGCCACGAACCCCTCCTCGCTTACTTTCCAGCTGAATAGCGTCAATGCGCATGTCTTTGTCCACCGCTTTACACATATCGTAAAGCGTTAGACAAGCCACCGACACGGCCGTCAGAGCTTCCATTTCCACCCCTGTCTGCCCATTAAGGCGGCACAGTGCAGAGACATGAACACAACCGTTAGCGTGATCAATATCGAAGTCCACTGAGACTTTTGAAAGCGCTAATGAATGGCACAACGGAATTAAGTCATGCGTACGCTTAGCCGCTTGAATACCCGCAATACGGGCGGTCGCCAGTACATCTCCCTTGGGCAACTCGCCATCACTCAACAGTTGCAACGTTTTAGGCTGCATAACGATACGCCCAGACGCAACCGCCTCACGGCGGGTCTCTCGCTTATCTCCGACATCGACCATATTGGCTTCGCCGTGTGTATTGAGGTGAGTTAGCTGCATATCGTTACCTTTTTAATCAAGCCACGGTGTTATAAAACTGCTGTTGAAGCTGCCAATTTAGATAGCCACAGCATTGGGTTGAGCACTCATCCATTCGATTACCCACTCAGTGATCGCTTCAACATTATTGAGGTCCAGCCGCTTAACTGACGGGCGAATTGATGGGGGGAACGGATCACTTGACGCTACCGCCTTTACCCAGTCGCCACTGACAATGGAAACATCTCCAATTCCTGCACGGTACAGGACTAGCTTAGGAATTGGCCACGCCTTAAAGCCTTCCACAATGACCAGATCTGGTGCCTGGGTAATCATCAGTGACAAGAGGTAATCAAGATCTGGTTCTTCTTGGCCAGGTGTCTCTTGCATCATGGCAAAACGCTCTCGGGATGCAATCAACATCGGTGCAGCGCCAGCTTGACGAAGTTTATAACTATCTTTTCCTGGCTGATCGACATCAAAGCTATGGTGAGCATGCTTTATTACGCCCACCCTGAGCCCCGCTTCACGCAGGCGAGGTAGAAGCTGCGCCAACAGGGTCGTCTTTCCGGTACCGCTCCAGGCGGCAATGCCTAGCACAGGAAATGGACTATCAATTACCTCTTCCATTAACGACTCCCAATGACCAACCGATGGTGATGATGCAAAGGCTATTCGTCCTCTTTTTCAGCGGGTAACAGCCAGTTTAGCGCAATGCCAACTAATGCCGCTAAGCTAACGCCCTGGAGAGTGAATTGACCACCTCCAAACTGCATTCCACCTATCCCAAATACTAGAATTAATGAAACCACCACGAGATTGCGCGCCGCGGTTAATGATTGACCTGCACGCACCAGCGTGTTCATACCCACCACCGCAATCGAACCAAACAGCAAGGTCATAATACCGCCCATCACAGGACCAGGAATAGTTTGTAGTAGCGCGCCCAGTTTACCCACAAAGGCCAGGACAATCGCAATCACCGCGGCGATGATCATGTACATGGGGTTGAATGCCTTGGTTAGCGTCACCGCACCGGTTACTTCTGAATAAGTAGTATTGGGAGGACCACCAAACAGCGCAGCCGCTATTGTCGCCAACCCATCGCCTAACAAGGTGCGATGCAGACCTGGCTTCTCTAAATAATTTTTACGTGTCACCGAGCCTATCGCCACCATGTCACCGATATGCTCAACCGCGGGAGCAATCGCGACAGGAATCATGAACAAAATAGCCGCCCAGTGAAAGCTCGGCGCGGTAAAGCTGGGCACTGACAGCCAAGCAGCGTCACGCACGGGGGTAAAATCAACAACCCCCATAACAAGCGCTAAGCCATACCCGACTGCAATGCCGCCCATAATCGGCACCAGACGTAAAATACCACGTCCGAAAACAGCCAGCATAAGCGTCACCAACAAACTGGCCATGGAAAGGAAGACCGCTTGACCATAACCAATGTTATCGCTTGTTTCTCCTGTTGCCATACTGACAGCGACTGGCGCCAACGCTAAACCAATCACCATAATAACTGGCCCGACCACGACTGGCGGTAACAGCTTGTGCAACCAAGCCGTGCCTTTAACACGCACTGCTTGAGAAATGGCAACGTACACCACCCCTGCTGCCATTAAGCCTCCTAGCGTGGCTGATACGCCAAAGCTTGCAATCGAGCCTTGAATTGGGGCAATGAACGCAAATGATGACGCCAAGAAAACCGGCACCGTCTGTTTGGTAATTCCGTGAAACACCAGCGTACCAATACCCGCGGTAAATAAAGCGACACTGGGGTCTAGCCCAGTCAACAATGGAACCAATATCAGTGCACCAAAGGCCACGAAGAGCATTTGTGCACCTGTCAGCAGCATTTTGGGCCAAGATTCATGACTTGCTGAATGTCTCATCTAAACGTTTCCAATGTTTTCGTTGTCGGTGGTTAGCCAAAAAAATGCCCCCAACGCGAAGCGTAAGGGGCATTGTTAGTCGGAGTGCTTAGCGCGTCCCGAAGATCTTATCGCCTGCATCTCCCAAACCAGGGACGATATAACCGTTCTCGTCTAGCCGGTCGTCAACGGATGCTGTGTAAATCTCAACATCTGGATACGCGTCCTGAACTCGCTTAATGCCCTCAGGGGCAGCTACCAGTACGATGACTTTCATATGTTCACAACCACGCTCACGTAACATATCTAGCGTCGCAACCATTGAGCCACCGGTCGCAAGCATAGGGTCAATGACAAGCGCCATGCGCTCTTCAATATCATTGGCGAACTTGGCGAAATAAGGCACTGGCTGAAGAGTCTCTTCATCCCGATAAAGACCCACTACACTGACGCGTGCGCTAGGAATTAGGTCAGTTACGCCCTCTAGCATGCCTAAACCGGCTCGCAGAATTGGCACAACCGTTACTTTTTTTCCTTTTAAGCGGCGCGTCGCGATAGGCTCGTTGTTCCAGCCTTGAATCTCATGATCCTCAAGCTCTAGCCCTTTTGTTGCTTCATAGGTCAGAAGCTTAGCCACTTCACCTGCTAGCTCTCGGAAGCTCTTGGTGCTCAAATCAGCTTCGCGCAGCAGTCCCAGCTTATGTTGAACAAGCGGATGATTAATGGCGTAAACACTCATGGGACTTCCTCGCGGCATGGGATTCAGGATGGCGACCTAGGTCGCATCGACAAGCTTACAAAATTGCGCGCCATTCTACCCGCAACTGACCAGTAGGTTAAGGGGTTTCCGGTAATTGCCACTCAATCGGAGAGCGCCCATGCTCAGTTAAAAACTGATTAGCCCGGGAAAAGTGGTGATTACCAAAAAAGCCTCGATGTGCAGAGAGTGGCGAAGGATGCGGGGATTCCAACACCAAATGGCGTGACTGATCAATCAGGACTTTTTTCTGGCGCGCATGACTGCCCCACAACAAGAAAACGCACGGTTCAGCATGCCGACTGACGGTATCAATCGCACAGTCGGTAAAGTGCTCCCACCCCTTACCACGATGAGAAGCGGCATTACCCTGTTCAACCGTTAATGCGGTGTTGAGCAGCAGCACCCCCTGTGTTGCCCAAGATTCCAAAAAGCCGTGACGCACGGGTGTAAACCCCACATCAGCAGCTAATTCTTTATAAATATTGATCAACGAGGGAGGCACTTGAATACTCGGCTGCACCGAAAAGCACAACCCATGAGCCTGGTTTGGGCCGTGATAAGGGTCTTGCCCTAGAATAACGACTTTCACAGAGGCCAAAGGCGTCAGCTCAAAAGCGCGAAACCAATGTGATGAGTGCGGGTAGATAACTTTCTTGGCTGATTTTTCTTGGGCCAAAAATGTTTTCAGGGCTGACATATAGTCAGCCTGAAACTCTTGCCCAAGCCATTGATTCCAATCGTCGGGTAGCGGGTTAGCCATATTACTTCTTCAGTTGATCCGCCAGCGGCTCAACATAAGCAATGCCCATATCCCAAGGGAATTGGATCCAACACTGCTGGGCCACTTCGGTAAGGTATTGGTCAACCAGAGGGCGCCCTTCTGGCTTGGCATACATTGTCACAAAATGCGCCTTAGGCAGCATTTCACGAACGGCTCGGGCGGTTTTACCGGTATCCACCAGATCATCAACCAAGAGCCAACCATCACCATCATGGTCAACGCCCTTCATGATGTCTAAACCGCCTTGGTCCATATGATCATAGCTTTTGATACAAACGGTATCGATCAAGCGAATATTGAGCTCACGGGCGATAAGCGCTGCAGGTATTAATCCACCACGGGTAATCGCGACGATCCCTTTGAAGTCTCGCTCAATTAGCTGATGACAAAGTTGACGCACATCGCGGTGCAGTTGATCCCAGGAAATGGTGAAGTGCTGATGATAGCGTTCGCTGCTCATAAGAGGCGTTACTCGTCTTCGGTGAATGAACATACCGCGAATACGCTATAACCAGCATCGCGAATTTTCTGGGAACCGCCTAGCTCAGGCAGATCAATAATAGTTGCGGTTTCCACCACGTGCCCACCAGAGCGTTGAATTAGATTCGCTGCTGCAAGCATAGTACCGCCAGTGGCAATTAGGTCATCCATCAGCAGGATACGGTCATTTTCCTGAAAAGCATCAGAATGAAGCTCAACTTCAGAGTGGCCGTACTCAAGCGTATAAGTCTCACTAATCGTCTTGAATGGCAGTTTTCCCTTCTTGCGAACGGGAACAAAACTGCAGCCTAACTCGTAAGCTAAGGGCGCACCGATAATGAAGCCACGGGCATCGATAGCCGCGATGGCATCTAAGTTCATTTCCTGGTAGCGATGCACAAAGCTATCAATCAGCTTACGAAAGGCAGCACTATTCTGCAGAAGCGGTGTGATATCACGAAAATTTACGCCCTGCTCTGGCCAGTCAGGAACCGTGCGAATAACGGACTTAATGTAGTCGCCGTAGATGCTCATCGCGTCTCTCATTGATTAAATGATAAAGCGGGTAATTAACCCAGGAAAAGAAATTTTGCTGCAAACAGTAGCGCCAGCGTTATGACGGCGGGGTTCAAATCGCTGAACCGTCCCGACAGCGCTTTGATCGCCACGTAGCTAATAAAACCAAGCGCAATTCCCTCGGCAATTGAGAAGGTCAGTGGCATAGCCAAGGCAGCGATTAGTACTGGCGCAGCATCAGTTGGGTCTTCCCAGTTTGCGTGGGCTAAGCTACCCGCCATTAAAACGGCCACGTAAAGCAGCGCCCCTGCTGTCGCATAGGCAGGAATAGAGCCTGCTAACGGCGCAAAGAAAAGGCTAATCAAAAACAGCAAACCGACGACAACCGCCGTTAGACCCGTACGACCACCAGAAGCGATACCTGCGGTTGATTCGATATAACTAGTCGTTGTCGAAGTACCCAATGCAGCACCCGCCATAGACGCAGTACTGTCTGCCATCATAGCGCGGCCAATGCGCGGCAGCTTGCCATTTTCATCCAACAGTTTGCCACGATGTGCCACACCTACTAACGTGCCTGAGGTATCAAACAGATCCACAAACAAGAAGGCAAAAATAACGCTTAGCATGGCCACATCCAGTGCGCCCATTAGATCCATTGCCATAAAGGTAGGCGCAATCGAAGGAGGCATCGACATAATACCGCCATACTGATTATGTCCGAACAGCATCGCAAGAATCGTGACACCCAAAATACCGATCATTACTGCACCGGTCACGCGCAGGTAGGAAAGCGCCGTAATAACAAAAAAGCCCAATAAGGCATAAAGTGCGGGTGGCTGAGATAGGTCACCAAGTGCCACATAGGTGGCTGGGTTAGCGACCACAATCCCGGCATTTTTAAGGGCTATCATCGCCAGAAACAAGCCAATACCCGCGGCAATGCCCAAGCGCAATGAGAGCGGGATAGAATTAATGATCCACTCGCGGATTTTAAAAATACTTAGCAGGAAAAATGTCAGGCCGGAGAAGAAGACAGCCCCCAATGCCGCCTCCCAGGTATAGCCCATTCCCAACACCACACCGTAGGTAAAGAAAGCATTCAGCCCCATACCCGGTGCTTGCGCAATTGGATAGTTTGCCCAAAGCCCCATGACAAAACATCCGATGGCAGCAGCGACACAGGTAGCAACAAATACTGCGCCGTAGTCCATTCCCGCTTCCGAGAGAATGCTCGGGTTGACGAAAATGATATAAGCCATCGTAAGAAACGTGGTGAACCCCGCGATCACCTCGGTCTTTACATTGGTCTTTTGCTCGGTGAGCTTGAAGTAATTGTCCAGAAGTTTCATGTCGTTTTTATCCTTCGCGCTTACGCTGAATGCGTCCCTTGATGCGAGAAAAGCCGCACATACTACCTAAAGGCTCTACGCGTTGCGAGTGCCCCGTGTGCCGCTAGCGTTGGTGGGAAGTCACCCACCTTCTATTATGAATAGCAAACTTCAGGCCATGAGCTAACCGATCGGTCAACGGTAAGACAAAAAACACGATTAAAGACGACTCGCTAACACGCGCTCAACTGTTTCAACAATCACTTGAGTTTGTGGATCAATTTCGATATTGACTCTGTCACCTAGTAACCGATCTTTTAAAACCGTGCGCGCCAACGTCTCCGGTATCAGATTGACACTGAACTCAACCCCGGCACCATCGCCCGCGGGTCTTACGTCACCTACCGTTAAGCTAATCCCATCAACACCAATGTACCCTTTCTCGAATACAAACTTAGCGACTTTCTCAGGCAGTGAAAACCAAAGCCGACGATTGTTAGGCGCCTCTTCTATCGCCACCACATTGGCCATACAGATAATGTGGCCAGACATGGAGTGCCCACCAATTTCATCACCAAAACGCGCCGCACGCTCTATGTTGACGCACTGACCTGGTGCAATTGCACCAAGATTTGTCAAACGCAATGTTTCACGCATCAGATCAAAACTGACATTCCCATCTTCTATCGCGGTTACCGTCAGGCAAACGCCATTATGGGCTACCGACGCACCAATAGTGAGCCCTTCGCGCAACGCTTCCGGCAATGCAACTACATGGGTGCGAAACTCTTCCAGCTCTTTAACAGCGACGACCTCAGCCACGCCTTGCACAATGCCAGTAAACATATTGCTACACCCTCTTTCTCAACGCATTAAAGTAAAAACAGATACTAAAATTTTGTGCAAGCTTACTACTAATACCCAGCCCTTGTGCAGCCAGAAGCCTTGATACAAACGTTGAAACGGTTTTTTCTGATAACAGGCGGCTGGATAATTACTCGGCAGAACTAAACACTAAAAAATAGCAATTACCCAGGAAACAAACCTAAATCGTCGCATTAAAAGATGAAATAGAACGGCACTAATTGACAAGACACCCACCACTCTTTAGACTTTCGCCGCAAATGTAATGACGCCGATTTGTACCCAGATTGCGGGCGTCTACTAAGCCAATGGCTTAGTGAAGTGCAGCTAAAAGGGTGTGTCCAGCGTTGATGGCCACCCACAAGGGTGGCCTTTTTTTATTTCCCGCCCTACGCTTGCTCCCTCGCACTCCGTCTTCGGCCTACCGTTAAGGCAGACGCTATGATTGAAATTAGCAACGTTAGTAAAACTTATGGCACTGGCAATAGTGCCGTTCATGCCCTAAAAGATGTCAATTTAACGATTCCTAAAGGTACTATTCACGGCGTTATTGGCCTTTCGGGCGCAGGTAAATCAACCCTCATCCGTTGCGTTAACCTGCTTGAACGACCAAGCACTGGAAGCGTATCCGTCGATGGCCAGGAAATGACCCGCCTCAGTCGCGGCGAATTAAACCGTGCCCGACACCGCATTGGAATGATTTTCCAGCATTTCAATCTGCTGACAACGCGTACTGTATTCGATAATGTGGCACTCCCCCTTGAATTAATGGGCGAAAGCCGCAGTGCTATAAAGGATCGCGTACTGCCGCTGCTTAAGCTGGTGGGCTTGTCCGACAAAGCCAAACAATACCCAGCCCAGCTTTCTGGTGGCCAAAAGCAGCGTGTCGCCATCGCCCGCGCATTGGCTAGCAAACCCAACGTATTACTATGCGATGAAGCCACTTCAGCACTAGACCCTCAAACCACCAGCTCGATTCTTGAGCTGTTGAGAGAAATTAATCAGCAGCTTGGCATTACCATTTTGTTGATCACTCACGAAATGGAAGTTGTGAAATCTATTTGCCACCGCGTAAGCCTCATCTCTGATGGTGAACTAGTAGAAGATGCTGAAGTTGGCGATTTCTTCACTGCGCCTATCACGCAGCTAGGTAGGGAATTCTTAAATGACTTTTTGCAGCTAAGCCCACCTAAAGAACTAATCGAGCGCTTAAGCGATACACCGAGCGAACATACTCACCCCGTCGTTCGGCTAACGTTTTCTGGTGATGCCGTTTCGACGCCCCTTATTTCACGCTTAGCGCGAGAGTGTAGCGTTGATGTCAGCATACTCCAGGCAAAGGTCGAATCCATTCAAGACCGCACGTTAGGGCTAATGATTGCTGAGCTGCTCGGCAGCCCCGCACAAACTCAGGAAGCAATGGCTTATTTAGAAGCACATAAACTACAGGTAGAGGTACTTGGTCATGTCCAGCGCAATGTTTGATCTTATTTTACAAGCCACGCTGGATACACTTTACATGGTGGCCATTTCAGGCGTGATCGCCACTCTGCTCGGCCTGCCACTTGGCGTCATGCTTTACGTGACTCGCCCTCGCCAGATATTAGCGATGCCTGCACTTAATCAAGTGCTAGGAATTGTTACCAATATTGGCCGCTCAATTCCATTCATCATTTTGATGGTGGCGATTATCCCGTTCACACGCATGCTAGTAGGCACCTCTATTGGCATTAATGCCGCCTCGGTACCGCTAACCATAGCAGCCATTCCATTTGTGGCTCGGCTAATCGAAGGTGCGCTTAACGAGATATCCCCGGGGCTTATTGAGTCTGCTCAATCAATGGGTGCAACGCCTTGGCAGATCATTACCAAGGTGCTGATTCCAGAGGCAAGGGGAGGCATTATCACAGGGTTGACGATTACGTTGGTGACGCTGGTCAGTTACTCTGCCATGGCGGGCGCCGTAGGTGGCGGTGGCCTTGGCGATTTAGGAATTCGCTATGGCTACAACCGCTTCAACCCCACCATTATGTTAATTACCGTCGTTATACTGGTGGTGATGGTTCAAGGTTTCCAAAGCCTGGGTGACTATTTAGTGCGCAAAAGTGATCGCAAGTGACGATAGTCTGCACCTTTTATCGGCATAGTCGAATATAACCAAAACGCATTAGAATTTTATTTCTTATTGCCGCATAATCACATCCAACCTTTACTGCGCCACAGGAGTGACAACATGCAAAAACTACTTATCGGCAGCCTGACTACCTTAGCCCTTGCGGTTAACGTTGCCAACGCAGAAACACGCACCATCAAAATGGGCACTGTGGCAGGCCCGGAAACCGAAGTTATGGAAGTGGCAGCGCGAATTGCCAAAGAAGAGCACGACCTAAACGTCGAGATTATTGAGTTCACTGACTACGTCACGCCGAACGCCGCTCTCGCCGATGGCAGCCTAGACGCAAACGCTTACCAGCACGAACCGTATCTACAAGCCATGGTTAATGACCGTGGGTATGATCTTGCCATTGCGGGCTACACTTTTGTTTACCCGATCGGTGCTTATTCTGAGAAGTACGACAGCATCGAAGAACTGCCCGATGGCGCTCAAATCGCACTGCCCAACGACCCGTCAAATGAAGGGCGTGCACTCATTCTGATGCACAACCAGGGTCTGATCACACTCAATGATCCGGACAACCTGGAAGCTACCCCCATCGACATCGCTGAAAATCCACGCGACTTCCGTTTCCGCGAAATTGAAGCTGCACAACTACCTCGTGTACTACCAGACGTCGACATGGCGTTCATTAACAATACGTTTGCTCAACCGGCTGGCTTGAGCCTGAGTGACGCGCTAATCAAGGAAGGTCCAGAATCCCCTTACGTTAACTTGATTGCGGTACGTGGCGGTGATGAAGATCGTGAAGAAATCCGTCAACTTGTTGACGCCTATCAGCGCGATGAAGTTATCGAAAAAGCAGAAGAACTGTTTAAAGGGGCAGCCGTACCCGGTTGGATCGAATAAGCAGTACGGTTTTCTCTATCGTTTTAATCAGGCCAGCCTTAGGGCTGGCCTGATGTGTTTAATTCTATAAGGAATTCGTATGTATAGTGTTGATTATGCGTTGCTTAATCGGCAGCTTGAAGCTCTGCTAGACACACGTGATTGGCTAACTAACAGCGCACAAACCTGCGCCTTTATTCAACACGCGCTAAGCGACGTCAACTGGGTAGGGTTCTATTTGCACCGCCAGCCCAACCAACTCAGCCTTGGCCCATTTCAGGGTAAACCCGCGTGCAATCCTATCCCCTTCAACAAAGGTGTTTGCGGGGCTGCTGCGCGACAACAAGCTACCCAACGGGTTGATGACGTTCACTCTATTGCTGATCATATCGCCTGCGATGCCGACTCCCGCTCAGAGCTCGTTGCTCCTATCGTGATCGACAGCCATCTCTGGGGAGTGCTTGACTTAGACAGCCCCCAGCACGCACGCTTTAGTCTGGAAGATCAGGCTGGCATTGAAGCACTGGTGGCTACGTTTATTCGCCAGACTGACCTCCCCCTCTTTATCGACTAGCTTTTTTTATCGACTAGCTTTATCGATTAGCCATAAAAAAAGCCCCATGCTAAGGAGCATGGGGCTTTTAAGTATCTGGTAGGACCAGGCGGATTTGAACCGCCGACCTCCACGATGTCAACGTGGCGCTCTAACCAACTGAGCTATGGTCCTAAATGTAGCTAATCATCTGCACGTAATATGGTAGGACCAGGCGGATTTGAACCGCCGACCTCCACGATGTCAACGTGGCGCTCTAACCAACTGAGCTATGGTCCTGCTGTGCAACGGATGCGTATTCTACGGCTTCATAGCTGAATTGCAAGTAGTTTTTAGCGCTTTGAAATGAGGCGAATGAACAAATTCTTCTCAATTGCAAAGTGAGATCGACACTTATCTCTTCTTAACGCTAAGCTAATCAGAGATTCACAACTATTCACGGTTGAACCAGGAGGTAAACCTTGCTCGGGCCTTTGCTAGGATGCATTGCCATCTCATTGTTACTCGCCACACTTATTGCCCGCGTGCCAATGCGCTGGTGGTGGGTACGCAGTTTTGAATTTCCCCGACTGCAAATTGCTGTACTCGCGTTAGTATGTGGCTTAGCAAGCCTTTGGTTATTAAACCCTGGGCAGTGGCGTGTTACCGCGATACTTGTCTCACTCGTTACGCTAGCGCTTCAACTGCGCTACATTTTGCCATGGACAAAGCTCTGGCCTGTGCAGGTAAAAGCCGCTCATAATGCCCCTAAAGACCAGATGATAACGCTGTTAATCGCCAATGTACTAACACCAAACCGTCAATCAAAAAAACTACTTGAGATGATATCCCACCACCAGCCCGACATGATTCTCACGCTAGAATCGGACCAATGGTGGCAAGAACAGCTTGACCCGGCATTAGATACACAGTGGCCTTATAGCGTTAAGATCCCCTTAGATAACCTTTATGGTATGCACCTATATTCGCGCCTAGCGCTGAAAGATACTGAGATTAAGTGGCTAATTCAGGACGACATACCTTCGATTCACACCCGGGTAGAACTCAAAAGCGGCCAGCATATTCGCTTATTTGCCGTTCATCCTAGACCCCCAGCCCCCAGTGAAAGCGAAAAATCTTTATGGCGTGACGCAGAACTTTTATGGATTGGAAAAGAAATACATCGAAACCCAAAGGCCACTATTGTCGCCGGTGATCTGAATGATGTTGCCTGGTCACGTACAACACGCCGTTTTTGTCGTATCGGTGGCATGCTAGATCCGCGTCGTGGTCGCGGCTTGTACAGCACCTTTCACGCTAATTACCCCATATTACGCTGGCCTCTCGACCATGCATTTGTAAGCGAGCACTTCACCCTCGTAAACATGCAGCGACTTGGGGCGTTTGGGTCTGACCACTTTCCTATATTAGCCACTTTTTGTTATCGACCTTCGCGCCAAGATGAACACGAAACACCCGACGCCAGTGCAGAAGAGCGGCAAGAGGCGAACGAAACCATTCAAAAGGGCAAAACGGAAACGCAAGAAACATAACCGCCTGCCCTCTTAACATCTCAAAAGAGGCTACTCAGGTATGCCTCCTTTCGTTAGTACAGCAGGGTCTAGCAAACGCTCGAGCGTTGAGCGATCTAGATCAGTTTCTTCCTCTGCTACGTCGATGATTGGTCGCCCAGCCTGATAGGCTTTTTTAGCCACCGCAGCGGCAGCGTTATAGCCAATCACGTTATTAAGAGCCGTGACTAAAATAGGATTCCGTGCAAGCGGTCCTTGTAAATTATCGTCACGCACTTTGAATGTGGCGATAGCACGCTCACCCAGCAAGGTGGCTGTGTTACTCATCAATTCAATAGAAGTGAGAAGATTCGAAGCTACTAGCGGCAGCATCACGTTGAGCTGAAAGTTTCCACTCTGCCCAGCCACCGTTACCGCGGCATCCAGGCCGATGACTTGCGCTGCCGCTTGAGCGGCCGACTCAGGAATCACAGGATTTACCTTACCCGGCATAATGGAACTGCCAGGCTGTAGTGCCTCAAGTTCAATCTCGCCCAACCCTGCCAAAGGTCCTGAATTCATCCATCGCAAATCGTTAGCTATCTTCATGACGACACAAGCGAATCCCTTTAACTGCCCCGATAGCTCTACGGCAGCATCCTGGGATGCCAAACTGGCAAAAAAGCTATCATTAGGCACAAAAGATAGGCCTGTTTGCTGACTTAAGTCGCTAGCCATTAGCTCAGCAAACCCTTCAGGTGCATTAATACCAGTGCCCACCGCCGTACCGCCTTGCGCTAACCGACACAGCCTTGTCATGGCGCTGTCAAAACGCTCAATAGCCTGCCCTACTTGGCTCGACCACGCACCTAGTTCTTGATCCATACGCAGCGGCATGGCATCCATCAGATGGGTACGACCTGTTTTAACAACGTGGGCCAGCTCACTCGCTCTACGATCAATCGTGGCCTGCAGCGTCACCAATGCGGGACGAAGCGTTTCATTAACAGCTATCGCTGCCGATACGTGAATGGCCGTTGGGATAACGTCGTTACTGGACTGCCCCATATTAACGTGATCATTTGGCGTTACTTCAACCCCTTCACGACTGGCAAGCGTCGCTATCACTTCATTGACGTTCATATTTGTCGACGTACCAGAGCCTGTCTGGAAAACATCGATTGGAAAATGCGCATCATGCTGACCGCCAATCACTGCCCGGGCAGCATTCTCAATCGCCTCTGCGCGGGACTTATCCAGCAACCCCAGCTTACAGTTACTTCGCGCAGCAGCGAGTTTTATCCGCGCGACAGCATGAATAAACGCTGTAGGCATTGGCGTATGCGAGACAGGAAAGTTGTTAATAGCACGCTGGGTTTGGGCGCCATAAAGTGCAGTGGCCGGTACATCAAGTTCGCCCATGCTATCCCGTTCAATACGTGTGTCCATCCTGGCACTCCTCTTATAAACGATTTAGCTAACACTGCTCAGATCACTAACATTACGTTTCTCAACGCTTATTTTAGTGATGACGGTTATCTATACACTTAAGCCTAGCGCCACCAACGCATTAGGTAAATCCGTGCGGATCATCGGCTACCACAGCCACACTCACACGATATTTAAATCCACTTCACCGCAATGTTGCACTGCACAAAAACCCCTGTTATGCTGCAACGCAAGATAACTAGATATCAGCTGCGGTGAATACTTAACAAAACCGTTGCTGATCAACCAATACTAACGGCACCGTCAATCAATGGGCCGATTAGTAGGCAATGGAACAGGAGTGTTTACCATGCAAACATTTAACACCAACGAAATGACTCAGCAATTCGACAACATGTTCATGGCACCTGTGCGTGCATACATGACGCTAAGCATCGATTATTCTGAAAAAATGCTGAACGCACAGCTTGATGCTAACAAATCTTATGTAGATACCGGCATCGCCCAAATGCGTCAGCTGATGAGCGTGAAAGACGCTGACGGCCTGCGTAGCTACATGGAAGGTCAGCAGAAAGTGGCTAAAGAACTGGCTGAGCGTGTAAAAGGCGATGCAGATAAAGTCGTTGCTCTTCAGCAAGACTTCTTGCAGAAAGGCCAAAAGCTGACAGAAGACAATGTTAAGCAAGCGCAAGCTGCTGCTAGCAAAATGAGCAAAACTGCTTAATCTGTTACGGCTATTGACTTGCTGTCATTAAAACGCCCCTGCCAGTGATCTGGCAGGGGCGTTTTGCCAATTGCGCTTTACCAATTAAGAGCGGACTTGACGAAAGGGATAGTCAGTTTACGTTTAGCGGATAAAGATGCTTGATCAAGCGTCTCAAGTGCACGACACAAATCCCCTAGTTCACGCGGCCCACGGTGCATAATGTAGCGTCCTACGTCATCAGGCAACTGCATACCACGTACGTTGGCACGAAGCTTTAACGCCGCTAGGCGTTCGTTATCATCCAATGGATGCAGATGAAACGTGACTCCCCAGGTAAGCCTTGATGCCAGGTCAGGCAATGCAACATCTAACTGACGTGGAGACGTATTGGCGGCAATTACTAGAGCTTTTCCCGCATCACGCAGCCGATTAAAAGCGTGAAACAGTGCTTCTTCCCAACGCTTACGCCCTATCACATATTCAAGATCGTCAATGGCGACAAGATCCAAGCGCTCAATGTCCTCCAGCATCAGCGGAGGAAAATGACCTAGGTCTGCCAATGGAAGATAAAGTGCCCGCTTGTCAGCATCTGAAGCAGCGTGACAGGCCGCCTGTAAAAGATGACTACGACCACTGCCCGGCGCGCCCCATAAATATAAAAAAGGCTCAGCGTCAAACTCAAGCTGCCGACTCAAATACTCCATCAATGAAGCGTTTGATTCTGAGGCATAGTAATTATTAAAAGTCGCGTCGTCTCGCAACCCTACCCCAAGCGGTAGCTGTGCCGGTAATCGGCTCATGGTGACTCCCTTTCGTCGTGACGACCCAGTCCATCATTGTCATGTTGCTGTTCTATAGGACGTTGCTCGGCATCATAGAGAGCACTGCCTTTATAACGATCTTTAATTTCCCTCAAAAGCACCATAATGACCGCTGCTGCAGGCAATGCTAATAATACCCCCGTCAGGCCGAAAAGATGACCACCCGCCAGTACCGCAAAGATAACTGCGACAGGATGCAAACCGATTTTATCGCCTAACAGTTTAGGCTGAAGTATGACACTTTCTGCTGCTTGACCGATACCGAATACAGCGATTACACCCAGTACAGCCCACCATGTATCAAACTGGAAAAGCGCCACAATAAGTGCCACCACTAAACCCACAATAAAGCCTAGGAACGGCACAATACTGACAAGCCCCGATACAACACCAATCAACAGGCCGAAATTCAGCCCCATCAACGTAAGGCCCGCCGCATAAATAATGCCCAAACACAGCATAACCAGTAGCTGGCCACGCAGGAAAGCTGATAGAACTTCATCACAGCGCTGAGCCAAACGGGAAACATCACTTGTCCATTGACGAGGAACCAAATCAGCAAGACTAGAAATCAGCCTGTTCCAATCAAGTAGCAAATAGAACGTTACGACAGGAATTAGGGCAACATAGGTAACCCAGGAAACAAAAGCCATCCCAGAACGGCCTATTTGACTCAACGCCTGAGCTGCATAGCTACCTGCATCTCGCCAGTTTTCGATTAAAGTTTCTCTAACGTTCGTTAGCTCCGCGCCCAAGTCGTAACCCGTCCACTCCTGAACTTGTGGCGCTAATATGTTCTCAATCCAATTAAAGACACTCGGCAATGCCTCTCCCAGCTGTTTTGTTTGCTGAACAACCAGCGGAATCAAAATAAGCAGGCTTAAAATAAGGATCAGTAACAGGACAAAAAAGACGCTACTCACTGCCCAGGGCCGCTTCATGCCTAACCGCTGGAAATAATTAGCAAGCGGGTCAGCCAGATAGGCCAAAATTAAACCCGCAATAAATGGCATCAGTACCGCATCTAATAAGTACAGGCAGCCCACCAACACCACCAAAAAAACAACGCCCCACCATGAATGTCGCATGCTCTTTATATCCCTCCTGGAAAGATGGTTAGCGCCCTTAGCGTACTGAATAGTAACAAAAGTAGCGTATTGAACATCGGTTAACGCCGCACATCGATGCGACATACGTCTCTGGGTGTTACAATCCGTTCCGTTATCGCCCCAGCACTGGCCATTTCGCCAGCACTACCCGCACTGCTATAGGCTTCACAGGATCTGTCATGACCGATACCTCCACTTCTCAGGCCACTCCCTCACTCAGCTATAAAGACGCAGGTGTCGATATTGATGCCGGCAACGCGCTAGTTGATCGCATCAAACACGTTGCCAAACGCACAACACGCCCTGAAGTCATGGGTGGCCTTGGCGGGTTTGGCGCACTGTGTGAGCTTCCCGCTGGTTATAAGCAGCCAGTCTTGGTATCCGGCACGGATGGTGTCGGCACTAAGCTACGTCTTGCCATGGACCTTGGTAAGCATGACACCATTGGTATTGACCTTGTCGCTATGTGTGTCAACGATTTGATCGTTGCCGGTGCCGAACCGCTGCTATTCCTTGACTACTATGCCACGGGTAAGCTGGACGTGGATATCGCCGCAGATGTCGTGACCGGCATTGGCGCTGGTTGCGAACTGGCTGGTTGCGCATTAGTTGGTGGCGAAACTGCCGAAATGCCCGGCATGTACGAAGGCAATGACTATGACTTGGCAGGCTTCTGCGTAGGTATTGTTGAGAAGGCCGATATTTTAGACGGCAGCAAGGTAGCCGAAGGCGATGTATTGCTGGGGCTTGCTTCTTCTGGCCCGCACTCTAATGGCTACTCGCTGATTCGCAAAATCCTGGAAGTTAGCAACACTTCACTCAATGACACTGTAGATGGGCAGCCACTTGGCGACGCGTTAATGGCGCCGACGCGTATTTATGTGAAGTCGTTGCTGTCGATGATGCGCGGCACAGATATTCCCGTTCACGCGCTCTCCCATATTACGGGTGGTGGTTTACTGGAAAACATTCCCCGTGTTCTACCCGACACCCTCGCTGCCCACGTCGATCTTTCTACCTGGCAGCGTCCAGAAGTATTTAACTGGTTACAAGCCCAAGGCAATGTCAGTGAAACCGAAATGCACCGCGTACTGAACTGCGGCATCGGCATGGTGGTTGTAGTACCCCAGGCCCAAGCTGAAGACGCTATGGAGCACCTGCAAGCTCAAGGCGAGACCGTTTACCGAATTGGTCAGATTATTCAGCGCCAGGAGGAAGCCGTCGTATTGGAGAACCTTCGCGCATGAGCAGTACCGACTTCAATAACGGCACGTTCAACGACACCATAAACGACATGGCACCAGAACCAACAGCCGCACGACGTATTGTGGTATTGATTTCCGGCAGTGGCAGTAATTTACAGGCGCTCATTGACGCGCAAAGCCATGATCGACTTGGCGGTGAAATCGTCGCGGTTATTTCTAATGAGCCGGATGCCTATGGCTTGAAGCGCGCCTTGGAAGCGGACATTGAAGCTGTTGCGCTACCACACCGTGAATATGACAGCCGCGATGCTTACGACGGAGCGTTGATCAAAGTCATCGAACGCCATGAGCCTGACCTGATTGTTTTAGCAGGCTTTATGCGCATTCTGACGCCCCGCTTTGTGCAGCGTTTTTTAGGCAAAATGCTCAATATCCATCCGTCTTTGCTTCCGGCTTATCAAGGGCTAAATACTCACGCTCGAGCGCTGGCAGACGGTGTCAAACAGCATGGCTGTAGCGTGCATTTTGTCACTGAAGAGCTAGACGGTGGGCCTGTTGTGCTACAAGCAGAACTGAACGTTTCAAATGAAGATACCGTTGAGACGCTTAAGGAAAAGGTGCACGCTCGTGAACACCTTATCTACCCAATTGCCGTTCAGTGGTTCTTGCAAGGCCGTCTACAGTATAACGCTGAAAACGCCACCATGGATGGGCATCCCCTTCCCCCACATGGTATGCGGCTCTCACACACAGATGCTGCAGAAGAGCTAGACGAAAATACGTAAACGTTACTGGCCTGACCATAAAAAAACGCCTTACCGCTATTAGCGAGTAAGGCGTTTTTCGCTTGGCTTGCAAACATTAAGTGCGAGGCAGCGTAACGCCTCGTTGCCCCATATATTTGCCGCCACGATCTTTATAAGATGTTTCACACACCTCATCAGATTCAAGGAACAGCATCTGAGCTACCCCTTCATGCGCGTAGATCTTGGCGGGCAGATTGGTAGTATTTGAAAACTCAAGCGTCACATGCCCTTCCCACTCTGGCTCAAGCGGCGTTACGTTGACAATAATGCCGCAGCGCGCGTAAGTGGATTTTCCAAGGCAAATCGTCAGCACACTGCGAGGAATACGAAAGTACTCTACCGTTCGTGCTAATGCGAAGGAGTTTGGCGGGATAATACACACATCGCCCTTAATATCGACGAAGCTTTTGTCATCAAACGCTTTTGGGTCGACAATGGCCGAATGTATGTTGGTAAACACTTTAAATTCATCGGCGCAGCGAACGTCGTAACCGTAGCTCGACGTGCCGTAAGAAATCACGCGCTGATCATTCACATAGCGCACCTGCTCAGCTTCAAACGGTTCAATCATGGCATCGCTCTGTGCCATGCGACGAATCCACTTATCAGATTTAATACTCATTTGTTACGTCATCACTCGCTAAAAGAAATAGTCGGACCACCGCTATGGCTAGCATTTACCGATTGCGCTACTTGGTGGGCAATGTCTGCAAACGTGCGGCTCACTGAGCTATCGGGTTCGGAAATTACGCTGGGGCGTCCAGAGTCAGCTAACTCACGAATAGACAGCGTTAACGGCAACCGCCCAAGAACGGTTGTATCGTACTCTTCTGCAATGAGATCACCGCCACCAGTCCCAAAAATTGCCGCTTCGTGGCCACAATTTTCACAATGGTACAGGCTCATGTTCTCCACAACGCCTAGTACTGGCACATTGACCTTGCGGAACATCTCTATGCCTTTGCGGGCATCAAGGAGCGCAATATCCTGGGGCGTGGTTACAATCACAGCACCTGAAACAGGCACTTTTTGCGCCAGTGTCAGTTGAATATCGCCAGTACCTGGCGGCATATCAATCAGCAGGAAATCCAGGTTATCCCATTGAGTTTGTGTCAGCATTTGCTGAAATGCACCAACTACCATCGGACCACGCCATACCATTGCCTCACGGGTGTTAACCATAAAGGCCATCGACATCGCTTGCAGGCCGTGCGCCTCTAGCGGCAGGAACTTATTGTCATCTGCCGCCTGAGGACGTACACCCTCTTTAACACCCAACATTTGCGCTTGGCTAGGACCGTAAATATCAGCATCCAGTACGCCAACACGATAGCCCTGAGCAGAGAGTGCTAGTGCCAAGTTCACAGTAACGGTCGATTTGCCGACACCACCTTTCCCGGATGCCACTGCTACTATATGTTTTACGCCGTCCATCAATGGCACTCCTATCTTTTACGATCAACCTTTTGCGGCCAATCTTTTGCGACCAGTCTTTCCGTGGTTTTAATGATACTCCTAGGCGGCCTATTTCTAAACCAACATGCAAAAAGCGGATGCAGGGGGTGCCTACATCCGCTTTATTGCGCTAGCAATTAGCGCACGCTCAGGTGTATGGATTAGTTACTGTTTTGTTGGTCCTGCTCTTCAGAACTGACCTCTTCAGCCTGCTCAGAATCATTTGAATCAGCGTTGTCACTCTGCTCATCAGTCAGAGAAGGCACTTCGTCATTCGCTGCATCGCTTACATGTAAGCGACTCTCCAAAGATGAGAGCTCATCACGCCAATCACTAAGCTGGGTTTCCAGGCGTGCCAGTTGCTCTTCACGGGCTTCAATATCACTCTCAACGTTGGCCACTTCTTCACGACCAATATCTAGCGCAACCATAAGATCATCCATCTCAGTGCGCACTTGGTCGAGGCTTTGCTGCTCTTCATCACGTAGCTCGGTTAACGAATCAACATCGCTTTGCAACTCATCCCGCTCACTGGTGAGGGAGTCACGCTCGCTTTGTAAATCCTCAAGTTCACTTTGAACTGTAGAAACTTCTTCCTCAATACCGGTCAGTTGTTCGTTTGATTCGCTAATCTGAGCCTCTAAGCTCGACAACTCCTCTTGAGCGGCATTTAGCTCGTCTACGGCTTCCTGGCGCTCCTGCTCAGCTTGCTGACGAGCTGACTCAGCTTCTTGGCGAGCTTCTTCGGCACTTTGACGAGCTTCTTCAACTTCCTGGCGAGCAGACTCAGCCTCATCACGCGCGCTTACCACCTGATCACGTTCTTCTTTAAGTGATTGCAAGTCGGCTTCAGCGCTTTCTACTTGCTCACTTAACGTATCCACTTCTTGCTGAAGGTTATCACGCTCAGCTTCTAACTCCTCAAGATGAGATTGCACCGCACTCGTATCGCGCTGAGCTGACTCAAGATCACTTTGTGACTGGGCTTGCTGCTCTTCCAGCGACGCCATTTCTTCACGCATCGCACTTAAATTGGTCTCAGCTTGTTCAACTTCAGCAATTCGCTGGCTGAGCTCGCTATTATCTTGTTCAACGCTTGCTAGCTGGCCTTCTAGCGTCTCGACGCGTTCTTGCCGAGTGCCTGAATTAGATTGCGCCATGATTGCCCAGATAACAGCAATAGCGGCAATGCCAGCAATGCCTTTGACACGGTTGTCCTTAAAAAGCGTTTTCATGTCCGGCTTGCTCGCCGACGCTTGATTATCCGAGTGGTTTGCTTCTGACATACTGCGTCCCTCTCTTCTTTATAGGCTACCGATATCAGCAGCGTTGATAGGCCATTAACACCTGACATTCCTTTACTAGCATACACATTTAGCAACATCTAGCCAGTGATCAACGTAAACGGTTATGACTAACGATTCATACTATTACCCGCTTCTTGATTAGTCTGGTGT
Organism: Halomonas sp. GT; assembly: GCF_002082565.1. Classification (NCBI taxonomy): domain Bacteria; kingdom Pseudomonadati; phylum Pseudomonadota; class Gammaproteobacteria; order Oceanospirillales; family Halomonadaceae; genus Halomonas; species Halomonas sp. GT. The sequence continues at coordinate 1,704,348 of NZ_CP020562.1, read as the reverse complement.
TTACCTTCTTTAAAGCCTATCGCATCCGCAGCGGTAACCTCAAACCAAGAAAGCTTGGCGTGTAATTCTACAACGCTGCCAATAATCAATAACGCAGGTGGTTTAATTTCACCCTGCTGAAATGCTTCAGGCAACAGTTGCAAACACCCAATATGCGTTCGTTGATGCTTTGTGGTACCTTGCTCAACAAGCGCCAACGGTGTGCTGGGAGCAAGACCGTGGTCTATCAACGCCACGCAAATGGCTTCTAAGTTACTCAGCCCCATGTAAAATACCAAGGTTTGTCCAGGGCGAGCTAACGCTTGCCAATCAAGCGTATTCTCTCCATGTTGCAAGTGGCCAGTGACTAAGCGAACCGACTGCGCATGATCTCGGTGTGTCAGAGGAATGCCCGCATAGGCTGCACAACCGGATGCCGCGGTAATACCCGGGATGACTTCTACCGCCACGTTTTCAGCCACTAGCGTTTCTAATTCTTCTCCACCTCGACCAAAAATAAAGGGATCCCCTCCCTTGAGACGCACAACTTGCTTACCTTGCTTGGCCCAAGCCACCAATGTTTGGTTAATTTCATTTTGAGGGACGCTGTGCGACGCCTTCGCCTTGCCAACATAAAACCGCTCAGCCTCAGGTCTAATCAAGGCTAGCACTTCATCGCTTACGAGGCGGTCGTAGAGCACCACTTCAGCTGCCAGAAGCCGCTTATAAGCTTTTAACGTCAATAGCTCTGGGTCCCCTGGACCAGCACCTACTAAACTCACTAAACCAGCACTCACTTTTTGAACGCTGACTGCATGATCTGTTTGCACAGTGACGTCTTTTTCTTCGCTCAAAGAAACACCCCGAAAATAAAAATTAATTTAATATTCAAAAAAGCAATATAACTTTTGGTTTCTTGCCAATACTTCAACAGTAGACACTTAATCGTTAAACGCCACTTAAATTCTTTTTTTGAATATACATATATCAATTAATTTTAAAAAAAGATGGAATTGTCAGCAATAGCTTACATATTAGTTACGTTTTTAGGGCTAATCTTCACGATTAACTTTTATTTGGCATATGCTTTGGAGCCTCACGCATGCCCGTGAATGATTCAGTCCCAGTACTACACAGTACTGATAGCCTGATATCCCAGATACCTGGGGTTATTTTTCAATTCTATCGATCACATTGCGGCCGTATGCATTTTCCCTATCTTGAAGGTGGGGGCGAAGCGCTAGTTCACATTGATCGACAACAATTAGCACATGATGCTGGCCAGCTAATTGAACATTTAACCGGTCACGATCATCCCAAAATAATGTCATCTATTGAGCGCTCTGCGCGCTGGATGCTACCGCTTACTACCCGCTTCAGACTTCCATTTCCTAAAGGAAAACCACACTGGATTGCGGTAAGTGCTAACCCCTCCCCAACACCCACTGGGGTTCGCTGGGACGGCATCATGATGGACATTACTGATCAAGTCGCTGAAGAGCAGCGACTAAGAAAGCTCTGCGATACCGACCCATTAACGGGCTTGCCTAACCGACGCAAACTTATGGTGCACTTAACGCACCTAGCCTCACTGAGCACGCGGCATGGGACGCCTCTATCTATCATGATGGTAGATATAGATCATTTTAAACAGCTCAATGATCGCTGGGGACACTTGCAGGGCGATAGCGTACTTGAACAGCTTGCCGTCCAAACTCAGCAACTACTCCGCTGCGAAGATATGGTTGCAAGGCTTGGCGGTGAAGAGTTTATGGTCGTGTTGCCGCTTACACCGCTGCAACAATGCCATAAACTCGCTGACCGTCTCCGACATGCCATCGCAAGCTACGATTTTGGAATTGGTGCTGGCCAAGTAACGGTGAGCATTGGTGTAGCGGAGTATCGGTGCGGTGAGCCTTTAGCCAACTTGATAGAGCGCGCAGATCAAGCTTTATACAGTGCCAAAGAGGTTGGTCGTGACTGTGTATGCCTTCTACCCTGATAAGAGCAATATTAAAAAGGAGGCAACATATGACAACCCTTGCTCAAACCACCTGTGAACCCTGCAGTAGCAATGCCATACCGCTAACTTATAGCGCATGCCAACCCCATCTAGAAGCGCTTTCAGAGTGGCAGATTGTTGATCACGATGGCATCATGAAGCTGACGAGACAGTTTACGTTTCGCAACTTTGCTGATGCCCTGGCATTTACCCAGCGCGTCGGCGACTTAGCAGAGCAGGCTGGGCACCACCCTGTCATTGTTACTGAGTGGGGTAAAACCACCGTCACGTGGTGGTCCCATGCAATAAAGGGCCTGCATCTTAATGATTTCATTCTTGCCGCCAGAACCGACGAGGTAGCCGAATAAATGTTTGAGCAAATTGAGCGAGTCCCAGGAGATGCCATTCTCGGGCTGATCGAAGCTTTCAAAAAAGACACCAATCCGCAGAAAGTCGATTTAGGGGTTGGCGTTTACCGCGATGCACAAGGCAATACGCCGGTCATGCGTGCTGTCAAGGAAGCAGAAGCTCGCCTGCTCAAGAATGAAACCACCAAGACCTATATTGGCTCTCATGGTGCCCCTGCTTACGGTGATGCTGTGCTGCCTATGGTATTAGGTGCGGATTCTTCCGTATTGAAAGCCAACCGCGCGAGCGCTACTCAGTCTCCCGGTGGAACAGGTGCACTGCGCTTAGCCGCTGACTTTATTGCTCACCAGCTTCCTGGAAAAGGAATCTGGGTCAGCGATCCTACTTGGCCAAATCATCACGGTATTTTCACCGCGGCAGGCATCGAACTTCATAAATATCCTTACGTTGATGCTGACAACCGCCTTGATTTCAACGGCATGTTAGCAGCGCTGAAAAAAATTCCTGAAGGCGACGTTGTGGTGCTACACGCCTGCTGCCACAACCCGACGGGCTTTGATCTCTCTAAAGATCAGTGGAATGAAGTAATGGCGGTACTGAGCGAGCGTAAACTGCTGCCATTGGTTGATTTCGCTTATCAAGGGTTCGGTGAAGGGTTGGACGAAGATGCCTATGGTGTTCGTCTACTGGCCGAGAACCTTGATGAAGTCATCATCACGAGTTCCTGCTCGAAGAACTTTGGTATTTACTGCGAACGCACTGGCTGCTTAATCCTAATTGCAAAAGACGCTGAGCAAATGGAAAACGTTCGCTCTCAAGCAGCTATTGTTGCCCGTGAGAACTATTCTAATCCGCCCGCCCATGGCGGTGCGATTGTTAGTGAAATTCTCCACGACGCTGAGCTGTCTGCAATGTGGCGTGAAGAGCTAACCGAAATGCGGGATCGCATTAATACGCTGCGTCGTGATTTCGTTGAGGCCCTTAAACCTTACGGCCTTGATGATAAGTACGCATGCGTTGCAGAGCAGCGCGGCATGTTCTCTTACACCGGCTTAACACCGGAGCAAGTAGACCGCCTACGTGATGAGTTCGGTATTTACATGGTGCGCTCTGGCCGTGCCAACGTTGCAGGATTCTCGCACGAGAATTTACCTTACCTCGCTAAGGCCATCGCTGCGGTTAACGAATAACGCCAATTTGTTGGTAACGGTAGTAACAACTGCTAAAACGCCCAGGCAATTTGCCTGGGCGTTTTTGTAGATGAGTTGAAGATAAGCAACTGAACATACAAGCGATTGTTATGTACAATTGCGCGCTTGCCGCCAGAGCCTGGGGCGCCCGTGCGGCGTCTGCTACAACGCAATGCTTGACCGATCAGTCAAACCTTCGGCACACTCAGCATAGCCTTGTATACAACACACCATAACTAAGAGGCCTAACATGGCGGCTGCCGGCACTCACTATCCGTGGTACAAGAAAGAAGATACCGACGCGTTCTTCGCGCTGTTTCAAAACAATATTGCCAACTTTGTCATTATTGCGATCACCATGCTGGGCATGGGATTCCCCACCTCTATTGTTTATGGCCAAGTGTTGCCTGGCGCTGCAGTGGCAGTCATGGCAGGCAATTTTTATTACGCATGGAGTGCCGCTAGACTTGCACGAAAGGAAAACCGCAGTGATGTCACCGCGCTCTCCTACGGCATCTCTACCCCGGTCATGTTTGTGTTTCTATTCGGCGTATTGCTTCCTGCCAAACAGTTAACGGGTGATGCCGAATTAGCCTGGAAAGTTGCCGTCGCCGCCTGTTTTATTAGTGGCGCAATAGAAGCTTTGATTAGCATTATTGGCCGCTGGGTGCAGTATCACTTGCCGCGGGCTGCCATGTTGGGTGCTGTGGCTGGCGTCGCACTGACCTTTATTGCCGGTGAGATGCTGTTTAAAACCTTGGAAATGCCTATCATCGGACTTCTGGTGCTCGGCATTATCATTGTTGGTCTTGTGGCACGCGTCAGCATGCCGTTTAAGCTACCGACATCGCTATTTGCCATTGTGGTTGGAACCGCAATGGCGTACTTGATTGGCGATGCAGGCAGCGAACGTTTCAGCGATGCATTTACCCACCTAGGCTTTTACCCTTTGCTACCCAATCTGGCATGGTATGAAGGCCTAGGATTGTTGTTTACCGGCATGTTAGCCGTACTTACCGTCGTGCTACCCATCACTCTCTACAACGCTATTGAAACCATGAATAATGTGGAAGCAATGGAAGCAGCTGGCGATAAATACGATGTGCGTGAGTGTCAAGCAGTTGACGGGGCAGGCACGATGATCGGTGCGCTGTTTGGCGGCGTATTCCCGACAACTGTTTATATCGCAACGGTAGGTGCGAAATGGATGGGCGCAGGACGAGGCTACAGTATTTTGAACGGTGCTGTTTATGCGCTCGCCACCATGTTTGGCCTTATCGCTGCCTTAGCGGCCATTATTCCGGTCTCGGTAGTGGCCCCTATCTTAGTATTTGTGGGCATGTCGATGATTGCTACTGCGTTTCAAGCCAACGATACCCGCTACTACCCAGCGATTGCTCTGGCGATGCTCCCTTACTTTGCCAACTACGTGATGACACGTTTTAACCGAGGCGCTGGTGAAGTCGTCAGCGATATTTCAAGTGCCATTGTTGTCATGGGGCAAGGTGCGATGTTTATGGCCATCTTCTTAGGGGCAATGACAGTGTCGGTGATTGACCATCAGTTCCGGCGCGCAGCCGCATTTGCCGCCATTGCGGCAGGCTTCTCGTTTGTAGGACTGATGCACGCTCCAAAACTGGCCTTTAACGCGGCGCCTGAATTTGTCATGGGTTACTTGGGCATGGCATTACTATTTATGTACTTCTCGTTCCAGGAAGCCCCTAAGAAGCACTAAATTACATTATTTGCTGAACCCCGCCTGCCGATGCGGGCGGGATAAAATGCGCTTGAGCACTATCCAAGCAACAATGCCTGCCAACACATTACCCACTGCTGCGCCAGCGGCTAAGCCTGTCCATCCAAACAACTGCGCACCCAACCATAAGCAAGGTAGATAGCAAATAAACAATCGTGCACTCGAAAGCAACATCGCCCTAAGGGGCCAGCCGAGAGCGTTACCTGCAGATACCACCAGCATACACACACCCAATGCGGCATAACTTGGCAACAAAAAACGAATTAGAAGCGCGAGTTCACTTTGCACCTCCTGGTTTCCAGCTAACACCATAGCCACCCAGGGAGAAGCCAGCGCCAGTAACAGCCCCAGGCTGAGCTGCCATATCAACGCGACATTCACTGCCAAGCGCATCAACTGCTGAATCTGTCCCCAGTCGCCCGCCCCATAGCAACGGCCAAGCCAAGGTGGTAGTGACATCGTCATCGCTAAAATCACCATCAGCGAAACCGTTTCAAGGCGGCTTGCAAGCCCCCAGGCCGCTACCTGGGTATCCCCCAAGCCAGCAACAGCCGCGATTGCCAACATTGCCGCCAGTGGCGGCATCAGCTGGCTAACCATAGCGGGAGCAGCAATACCGGTAAAGAGCCGCCACGAGCGCCCGGCTTCCTGCCATAGCGCGGTAGTCATCGTCCATTGCCGACGCTTTAGCTTGATGCTGCTAAATAAAAGCCCGACAGAAAAAGCGATGGCGGTCGCCCAAGCTGCACCTGGCAATCCCCACCCTTGCCAAGAACCGACGCCAAAAATAAACAGCGGATCCAGCCCCAGGTTGATAAGACTGCTAAGCACCATCATCTTACCTGGCAGCCGTGTATCGCCATGGGCACGAAATACGCTATAGACAAAATAGAGCAGTGCGCCTAGCCAAGCCGAAAATAGCTGTGGTCCCCAGTAAGCGTGAATATAGACCAGCGCCGTATCATCGGCACCTAATAGCCTAAATATGGGCACTTGAAGAAACCAGAGCAATACGACTAGTAGGCCAATGACAAGCCCACCGGCAATTAGCACTAGGCTACTTAACCGCTTCGCCCTCCCCTCTTCTCCAGCCCCTAGGGCGCGGGAAATAAGCGCTGCAATCGCGATCCCCATTCCCACCTGAATACCAATAATCAGAAATGATAAAGGAAAGGTGAATGACTGAGCGGCCAAGGGCGCTGTTCCCAAACGGGCAATAAAAGCACTATCTACAAGCTGGAAACCCAATAGCGCCAACACGCCAATGGCCATCGGCCACGTTTGACGCCATAAGGTTATCGCCAACTCGCGTTGCTGCATAACGACCGCTGCCAAAGAAAACTCCTCAAAACAGAGTGGGTAACGATAAACGCTTCGTAGTTCAGACGGCTTACACCGTGCGAGATGTAAGTTAGATGTGGCGCCGAACGCAAAAGCGCCATCACCCAGACAAGGGTGATGGCGCTTTCTGCTTACTTTCGCTTACTGACGAATGCCTTCAAAGGTCACGTAAAGTTCCAGTTCGTGCATCGTTTCTGGGAAATCGCTCATATCAATGCCGAAATCACCCAGCGTCAACATGGTGCTGCCTTCAAAACCTGCACGGTAATTGCCCCAGGGGTCATCACCTTCGCCCATCAAGGTAACAGGCATTTCAATTTCCTGTGTCTCTCCATGAAGCGTTAGCTCACCGGTTACGACACCTTCATTTTCACCGGTTGATTCAAAACCTGTTGAAGTGAAAGTTGCCGTGGGGTATTCATCAGCGTCAAGAAAATCGCTACTCAAGAAATGACGATCACGCTCTGCATGATTAGTGTTTAGGCTACTCACCTGCACTTCCATTTCTACAGAAGAGGCTTCTAAATCTTCTGGGTCATAAGAGAATTGACCGTCAAACTCTTCGAAAGTACCCAGAATATAGGAAAAGCCGAGATGGTTTATTTTGAATTGAACAAAGGCGTGCTGGCCTTCAGTATCAATTTGATATTCTGCTGCTTGCGCTTGGCTGAACGTCGCTAGCGAAGCGGCGGCAATTGCAGTAGCAAAAGCGGTTTTCTTTAACATCGTGGAAATCTCCTTTATTTTCCTAATAAACACTACGAGCAAACTATCAGCGCAGTGGACAAAAAAATTCCATTATCGCTTACGGCCATGAGCAGGATTAACCATTCGAACAAGTGTTGAATGACGATCCCACCAATGATGCTTCATAGCGGCTAGCGCGTGCCCTGCAGCCAGTACCATAAGAGCCAGGGCGCTGTACCAGTGAACATCGCCTGCTAGACTGGCTTGATTAGGAAGCCCGTGAAGCAGCGCTGGCACTTCAAACCAATCAAATACATTAATTCCGCGCCCGTTGGCGGTAGAAATTAAATAGCCACTAACAAGCACTAACAATAACAAGACATACAACATTATGTGGCCAGCATGGGCAGCTAGACGTTCAAAGCGCCCACCCTCTGCATGAGGCGTTGGCTGAATTACGCGCCATATCAAGCGAGCAAAGGTTGCTATTAACAACAGAATACCAATCGAGCGATGCACCCACGGTGCTTGGTTATACCATGTATCGTAGTAGCCAAGATCTGTCATCCACCAACCTAAAGCAAACAACCCTACAATTGTTAGTGCACTTAGCCAGTGAAGAGCAATACTAATGACTCCCCAACCACTCTGCGTGTTCCGCCACATCCTTGATTTCCTCATTTACAACAGCGATAGCTCATGCCCGCTGTAAGCACATACTTATATAAAGCATACCGTCTTGCTAATCAAAACACTGCTGAAAAAAGCAGAACACACCATTCGTAAAAAACGTTTGTTAAAAACCATTCGTAAAAAGCCGTATTAAAAACAATAACGTTAGCCAAACAAGCAATAAAAAACCGGCCATGGATGGCCGGATTATCAAAACGATATGTGAATCGCTCAGCTAGCCGCCAAAGCATCCAGGCCAGCGGCAAGATCATGCTGAATATCAGCTTGGCTTTCCAACCCTACCGCTACGCGAATCAGCCCTGGCGTGATGCCCGCAGCATCTTTCTGCGCATCAGAAAGACGCCCATGGGTGGTGGTAGCCGGATGGGTAATCGTCGTTTTAACATCCCCTAGATTGCCAGTGATGGACAACATGCGCGTTGCATCAATCACTTGCCAGGCTCCCGCCTGCCCTCCTTTCACTTCAAAACCCAACACGGCACCAAACCCTTGCTGCTGTTTTTTGGCAAGCGCATGCTGAGGGTGGGCTTCCAAACCACTGTAATACACTTTATTAACGGCCGGGTGTTCATCTAGCCAGCGCGCTAGGGTCAGTGCATTTTCACAATGCGCTTTCATGCGTAACGATAAGGTTTCAAGACCTTTGGTGAAAATCCATGCATTAAAGGGACTAAGGCAAGGCCCGCAGGTTCGCACAACACCAAACACTTCCTCCAACACGTCATGTTTACCAACAACCGCTCCACCCACAGCACGGCCCTGGCCATCCAGATACTTCGTTGCGGAATGAATGACTAAGTCGGCTCCAAGTGCAAGTGGCCGCTGAAGTGCCGGTGTTAAGAAGCAGTTATCAATCGCCAAAAGTGCACCACTACGGTTAGCAAGTTCGGCTAATGCTGGAATATCCGCGACTTCCGACAATGGATTAGAAGGAGTTTCAGCAAACATCAGTTTGGTATTTGGACCGATCGCCTCTTCCCAGGCAGAAACGTTAGACAACTCTACATAGCGAGTCGAAATGCCAAATTTTCCCAGGTACTTGTCAAACAAGCTCACGGTAGAACCAAACAGAGAACGCGATGCAACGATTTCATCGCCAGCACTTAGCAATGCCAATGCCGTCGATAAAATGGCCGACATACCCGAGCTCGTTGCCACACATCGCTCGCCACCTTCAAGCGCCGCCAAACGGCGCTCGAAGGTATGAACAGTAGGGTTTGTAAAGCGCGAATAGACGTTACCCGGCTCTTGCCCTCCAAACTTGCGTGCAGCTTCAGCCGCGCTTTCGTAAACAAAGCTTGAAGTTGGAAAAATGGGCTCGGCATGCTCTTGCTCAAACGTGCGGTGATGGCCCGCACGAATGGCCAGGGTCTCTAGCGACCACTCATCCTGGTGACTATCATCATGCATGGCTGAGCACCTTGTTTAAAAACGTCAATAAAATCGTAAGACGAGCTGTCAATACGTGGCCTTAGTCATCAAGATCATCATCATCTTGATTATGCATATCCACTAGCGCATGGTCGCCCGCACTTTGATCTTTGGCGGCGTCGTTACGGCTCGCTTCAAGCACTGCCAAATAGGCATCGTCAATATCCCCAGTGACGTAGTTGCCATCGAAAACAGAGCAATCAAACTCCTCCATTTCGGGGTTAACGTCTCGACAAGCAGCTTTCAAATCTTCTAAATCCTGATAGAAAATTCGATCTGCACCAATCAACTGGCCAACTTCTTCTTCCGTGCGGCCATGGGCGATCAGCTCTTTTGCCGCAGGCATATCAATGCCATAAACGTTGGGGTAACGAACGGGCGGCGCTGCAGAAGCAAAGTACACTTTACGCGCTCCTGCATCGCGTGCCATTTGAATAATCTGTTTGCAGGTGGTTCCGCGCACAATGGAGTCATCTACCAACAGTACATTCTTGCCTTTGAATTCGACGTCAATGGCGTTCAACTTCTGACGTACCGATTTTTTACGCTGAGTCTGGCCCGGCATGATGAACGTACGGCCGATATAGCGGTTCTTCATGAACCCTTCACGATAGGTCACACCCAAGTGCTGTGCCATCTCAAGGGCAGAGGTGCGTGACGTATCAGGAATCGGAATGACGACGTCGATATCGTGATCAGGCCACTCGTTGAGAATGCGGTCGCCAAGTTTGCGCCCCATCTGCATACGGGTGCCGTATACATAGGCACCATCAAGAATAGAATCGGGGCGCGCCAGATATACATGTTCAAAAATACAGGAGCGCAACACAGGACGATCAGCACATACCTGAGTGTGAATCTGTCCCTGCATGTCAACGAAAATCGCCTCACCAGGCGAAAGATCACGCTCCAGCTCAAAGCCGCCTACATCGAGGGCAACGGATTCCGAAGCAATCATGACATCCTGGCCCTCGTCACTTTGGCGAGTACCGAAAACTACTGGACGAATACCATGAGGATCCCGAAATGCCACCATGCCAAAACCGTTAATGATCGCGACCGCCGCGTAGCCGCCTTTGCAGCGCCGGTGCACTCTACGAACGGCATCAAAAATATCCTCAGCTTCTAGGTGCAAGCCCTGCTTGCCCAGCTCATGAGCAAATACGTTTAGCAGCACTTCAGAGTCAGAGCTGGTATTGATGTGGCGAAGATCTGTCGAGAAAAGTTCCTGCTTTAACTGCTCAGAGTTAGTCAGGTTACCGTTATGAGCCAGCGCAATACCATAGGGCGAGTTGACATAAAACGGCTGAGATTCAGCTTCACTAGAGGAACCAGCGGTTGGATAACGTACGTGGCCAATACCAAGGTTACCTTTTAGGCGAGCCATGTGGCGGGTATGAAACACATCTCGAACCAACCCGTTACTCTTGCGCAGTAGAAAGCGTCCCTCGCTCCAAGTCATCATGCCGGCAGCGTCCTGGCCCCGATGCTGAAGTACGGTCAGAGCATCGTAGATTCCCTGATTTACCGCCTGCTTGGCCAGAAGGCCCACTATACCGCACATTCAAGTTACCTCGCTTTAGTGCCATGGTTTACCGTAGCAAACCCGTACGTTCATCAAACGAATGTGAGCCACTGTCTATTTCTCGATCGCAAGAGCGAGCATTGGTAGACAGTAGCTAACTGTATTACTAACTAAACATCGCGTAGCGTAGCGCCAACATAAGTAATGCACTCATTGGCTACTATTCTCACTTGTTGGCGTAAAAGGCTGTGGAACTAGCTCTTCCTGGGCACGAAAATCTGGCAACGATATGTCACGAAGCGAGCCAGGTGCCTGGGGCAGCTCCCGCTCCCACTGGTCTAACTGGCTTACCGCCCAATCGCGTAGCTCAATAAACGTTGGTCGTAACTCAGCTTCTTGCCAAGCCTGTAGCTCAGCTAAGGGAGTTAACGTAATAAGGACGGTGGCTACCAATAAAATAACAGCACCACGGGCAAGCCCAAAGGCGGCACCAGCAAAGCGGTTGAGCAACCCCATACCAACCCACTCTACCGCCGCGTGCACAAGGCGAATCACAATTCCACAAAGTAAAATGACCGCAAAAATCACTAAAATAAATGCCAATACCAAGCGAGCATCGAAACTATCGATGAACCCACTCATCAGATCCGCTACAGGTTCTGCCAGCACTCGCGCGACCATTAGTGCAACGACCCACGCAGCTAGACCGAGAGCTTCTCTGACAAATCCGCGCATAAAGCCTGCTAGCATGGAAAGTGCCAGCACCGCTAAAAAAAGCGCGTCTATCCAAGTAAGTGCCATACGTTAGTCTCTTACCCGCACTAACAAACCCTGCACATTGGCACGCTGCTTAATAATCGACATCGCAGACTCACCGTCTTCAGACGTTGAATAAGGCCCAACATAAACAGAGGTGAGGTTGTTATCACGCTCTCGCAAGTAAGTGCTAAACCCCGCCTGGGCAAGCTGTTCGCTTAAACGCCGCGCGTTACCCGCATCACCAAAGCTTCCTACTTGAACTGCCCACTCGCCTTGGGAAGAAGACGTTGGGCCAGCAGCATTCGATGACTCACTAGGCGAGCTAGTAGAAGAACTTGAAGACGCGTTATTGCGGTTATTCGTAGCCATTAACTCAGCAATCGGGTCATTTTCTTCAGCACTCTGAGCATTAGAGCTACTGGCTTGGTCAGTTTGTGGCTGCCTTGGATTGGCATCAATTGGCACACTATTCACCGCACTATCTACAGAGCTATCCTCGTTTGATGACGAAGACGTATTGATGGATGAAGGCATTTCCGGGACCGGAACATCTTGCTGTGTTGCCTCAACAGGCTGCTCAATAACAAACGTAGGCTGAGGGCGTTCTTCTCTTGGAGCAGGATCACTCATCAACCACGGCACGAAAATCGCCAGCAGCGCGAGCAAAATGACAATACCACTGATGCGTTCCGTTTTACCGTATTTCATATCCCTCTCCATCAAGCTTAGCGAGCACAACGGTTAGGCTGATTTAGCTTGCGGCAGTGTCATTTCCAACAGGGCCGCAACTGTAAAAAACGAGCCGGTAACTAACACCCGGTCAGAGGATGCCAACTGTTCAGCCATGATCTGCACCCCGGCCTCTGGAGAACTCGCGCAATGATAAACACGCCCACCGAGAAACGTAATACGTGCCGCTAGGTCTTCGGCTGAGCGACCACGTTCACCCTCTAACGTCACACATACCCAGTCGGTAATGCGCGGCAACAAAGCGCTAATAACACCATCAGCGTCTTTATCATTTAGCATGCCGATCAGCGCCCACTGCCGACCACCTTGAGGCACCCATGGGAGTCGCTTAGCTACATAATCAGCTGCATGGGGATTATGCCCAACATCCAGGCACCACTGCCCTATCCACTGCATACGCCCTGGCACTTGCACCTCATGAAGCGCACGACGGCATGCATCTGCATTGACCACTAATCCACTAAGTATAAGGGCTTGGAGAGCTGTTGCCGCATTATCAATTGGCAAACCGGGATCAGGAAGGCCTGTCAGAGTAATAGGCTCTCTTTGACAAGTCATTCCACTCCAGCGCCATTCAGGCTGAGTATCAGCACTTAAATCAACTGCAGGGTCTGAGTCATGATTAGCAGAATGGCTAAAAGCCTCACCGAGACAGTAAACAGGAGCAGCAATCGCATCGGCAGCCGCTGCCACACTGCTGGGAAGCAGTCGACTGCCCAACACAGCGGGTTTTGAAGCACGAAAGATGCCTGCTTTTTCACGCCCAATCTGCGCAATATCAGATCCAAGAAAATTGGCATGATCCTGAGCAATGGTGGTGACTATAGCAACGTCTGCATCAATGATATTAACGGCATCTAATCGTCCACCCAGACCAACTTCGAGCAGCGCTAAGTCGAGGTTTTCCTGTGCTAAGCACCAAAGGGCACACAGCGTTCCCGCCTCAAAATAGGTTAAGCTAATTTCAGGCGCTTGCAGCCTTGCGGCCTCTACCTGAGAAAAACCAGCAATTAGCTGCAGATCATCAACATGGGCACCATTGATCGTCACGCGTTCGTTATAGCGCACTAGATGGGGCGAAGTATAAGTACCCACCCGTAAACCGTGGGCACGTGCGATAGCATCCATCATGGCAAGGGTTGACCCCTTGCCATTAGTACCCGCCACCGTAATCACCCGTGTTGCAATCGGGTGGGTTAACAACCCCATGCGCTGGGCAACTTCTGCTACGCGGTCAAGCCCCATATCAATCCCTACTGGGTGCAGGGTTTCAAGGTAATGCAACCATTCGGTTAAAGACCCAGGGGTTGAAGAGTCAGAAGCTAAAGATTCAGGGGCTATAGACTTAGACATTGCGGGTCGAATCGTCGCTCTTAACAGTACTGGCTTCGCTATGCGTTTCGGGCGTATCAATGTCTACTGCATTTGCAGCATCGGCTACAGGCTCTTCATCAACCACCGGTTCATTAACCGATGCATCATCACTGACACCACCTTCAGTAGGCAGCGCGATATTATGGGTCAGCTTACGCAGCACACCACCAACACGAGCACGCATTTCATGACGATGCACGATCATATCTACCGTGCCGTGCTCAAGCAGAAATTCACTGCGCTGAAAACCTTCCGGCAGCGTTTCGCGTACGGTTTGCTCAATAACCCGCGGGCCAGCAAAACCAATCAGAGCGTTTGGCTCTGCAATATTTAGATCACCCAACATCGCAAGCGATGCTGATACACCACCGAACACCGGGTCAGTCAGAACGGAGATATAAGGCACGCCCGACTGTTTAAGCTTTTCAAGTGCTGCTGACGTTTTAGCCATTTGCATCAATGAAAACAGCGCTTCCTGCATCCTTGCACCGCCAGAAGCAGCAAAGCAAATCAGTGGAAGCCGTTCTTCGAGAGCTATGGTCGCGGCGCGGACGAATTTCTCGCCAACAACCGCCCCCATTGAACCGCCCATGAAGGTAAACTCAAAGGCCACCGCAACAACCGGAAGTCCGTCTAGCTCACCACGCATAGCGATCAGCGCATCTTTCTCGCCGGTTTCTTTTTGGGCAGCCGTTAAACGGTCTTTGTATTTTTTAGAGTCGCGAAATTTCAAGCGATCATTAGGCTCAATCTCAGCCGCAATCTCTTGTCGACCCTCTTTATCCAAAAACCAGTCCAAACGTTTACGCGCAGTCAACCGTAAATGATGGTCGCACTTGGGGCAGACGCTATGGTGCTTCTCAAGCTCAGGGAGATAGAGAACCGCTTCGCACTTGGGACATTTACGCCAGAGGCCATCGGGCACGCTGGCGCGACGGTCTTTACGCTGGATACGCCCCATGGAGGGCACAATCTTGTCTAACCAGCTCATATCAAAAAGTTTCCGTGTACGTCATGCTTAGCAACGCCAAGCTTGATGAGTGTCGTCAATCAATTCAGTGTAGACGATGAGGGAATGCGCTTAGGCATCCATCGCGGTGCGCATTTCGCCCAACACGCTTTTAAGCTGACCAGCAATGGTTTCAGGTGCGTCAACGCTCTCTGCAATGCGGTTCACTAGCGCACTGCCAACAATCACACCATCAGCGACTTTCGCCACTTCAGCGGCCGTCACACCATCGCGGATACCGAAGCCAACACATAGTGGCAAATCGGTCATTTCACGCAAGGGGGCGAGATGCTCAGCCACATCGTCAGCATTGAGTGTAGCAGCACCGGTAACGCCCTTAAGCGAAACATAATAGAGATAGCCCTCACCGTGGGCGCATATTGTAGCGGCACGAGCATTGGAAGTGGTAGGCGCAACTAAGAAAATCGCTGCTAAATCGCGGGCTTTTAATAGCGGGCCGAACTCATCAGCTTCTTCAGGCGGCATATCTACTACCAGCACGCCATCAACGCCAACGCTTGCCGCTTTATCAGCAAACGTTTCATAGCCAATCCGCTCTATCGGATTGAGATACCCCATCAACACGATAGGCGTTGTAGCATCCACTTGGCGGAACTCAGCGACCATATCCAGCAGGTCAACCAAGCGAGTGCCCTGCTTAAGTGCGCGCTCACAGGCTTTTTGAATCACCGGGCCGTCGGCCATTGGGTCTGAAAACGGCACGCCGAGTTCAATAATATCAGCGCCCGCTTCTACCAGGGCATGCATAAAGCCCACGGTATACTGTGGTGCGGGGTCACCGGCGGTAATATAAGGAATCAGGGCCTTACGACCCTGCTCTTTTAATTCGGAAAAACGCTGGTCAATACGGTTCATGCTAGCCCTTAAAACTCAATGCCATCGATGTTCGCAACGGTCATGATATCTTTATCACCACGACCAGAAAGGTTGACCACGATATGCTGGTCAGGGCGCATGGTCGGTGCCAGCACCTTCGCATGAGCAAGCGCATGAGCAGACTCCAATGCCGGCATAATACCTTCCATGTGTGTTAACTCACGAAACGCTTCCAGCACTTCTTTATCGTTTGCGGCGACGTAGTTCACTCGGCCAACATCTTTCCATAACGCGTGTTCAGGCCCAACACCCGGGTAATCGAGGCCAGCAGAAATCGAGTGTGTGTCTGACACTTGTCCGGCTTCGTCAGACATCAAGTAAGTTCGGTTACCGTGCAAAACACCACGTGGCGCATTCGTCGAAAGCGGCGCGGCATGTCGGCCTGTCTCGATACCATCGCCACCGGCTTCAACACCATACATCGCCACCGCATCATCTTCGACGAAAGGATAGAATAAGCCTAACGCGTTGGAGCCACCGCCCACACAGGCAATCAGCGCATCTGGCAGACGTCCAATTTGCGCTAATGACTGTTGGCGCGCTTCACGCCCTACTACCGAGTTGAAATCACGCACTAGCTGCGGATAAGGATGCGGTCCAGCCACGGTACCAATAATATAGAACGTGTTATCAACGTTGGTCACCCAGTCCCGCAATGCTTCATTCATTGCGTCTTTAAGCGTACGAGTGCCTGACTCGACCGGAATTACACGGGCACCCAACAGGCGCATACGATAAACGTTCAACTTTTGGCGCTGAACGTCTGCAGCTCCCATATAAACGTCACATTCCAAACCTAGGCGAGCTGCCACAGTCGCCGTGGCAACACCGTGCTGGCCTGCTCCGGTCTCAGCAATAACCCTGGGCTTACCCGTTTTTTTGGCTAACAGGGCTTGTCCAATGGTGTTATTAACCTTGTGAGCACCCGTGTGGTTCAAGTCTTCACGCTTCAACCAGATTTGCGCGCCACCTAGTGATTGTGACCAACGCTCTGCATGGTAAAGCGGCGAAGGACGCCCCACATAATGGGCAAGATCACGGTCAAACTCAGCCTGGAAATCGGGATCATCACGCAGACTCAGGTAGGTCTGCTCTAACTCTTCCAGGGCAAAGCTCAGGGTTTCCGACACAAACCGGCCGCCGTAGGGCCCAAAATGACCACGGGCATCCGGCATTCGGGTCAGGTCGCTGAACTTGGTTTCAGTCGCTGAGACAGTCACAGGCATACCTCACAAGATCGCCAGAACAGGCAAACAATAAATGAACTAACAATGAGGCGTAGTCACCCGTTGGGCACGCTACGCAATGAGCTTAATGGGCGCTGGCTAACGCCACATTTTGAACAAAAGATGCCATTAACTCGGCATCTTTTATGCCATGAGATTTTTCTATACCACCAGAAACATCAATAGCATAAGGCATTACTTGATTAACCGCAGAACCCACGTTATCAGCCGTTAACCCACCAGCCAGGATAACAGGTTTTTCTAAGGTTGCGGGGATTCTAGACCAATCAAACGTCTCTCCCGTTCCCCCAGGGATACCAGGCTGATAGGCATCTAATAGCAGCGCTTGCGCGAGCGAGTAGTCAGACGCCGCTTGATGCAGGTCGATATCATCACGCATGCGCAGTGCTTTAATCCAAGGCCGTCCGAACTGCTGGCAGAACGAGGCAGGCTCATCACCGTGAAACTGGATTAAATCCAAGTAAGGTAAACACCGCTCAATGAAGTCAGCGGGCTGATTAACAAACAATCCCACCCGCGTCACAAAGGCAGGCACTTCCGCTGCCAACTCTTCCAGCACAGCAGGCGTTATGCTGCGAGCGCTCTTAGGCCACATTACGAAACCAAGTGCATCCACACCAAGCGATGCTGCTATCGCGACATCTTCATGGCGAGTTAAGCCACAGAATTTAATTCGTGTACGACCAGAACGCACGTTCATTATGGGGTCTCCTGCCGCTCTGAAGGCGCTGACTCTTGGTTTAACGGCGTCTGACTCTTAAACGTCAACTTGCGCCTTGCAGCAATGCGCGGATTATCAGGCAACTGACGCTCCCCGGTCCACTCACCGGTAAATGCGAGCAGGTTAGGGCCTAGCGGCTCTTTTGGCAGATCAAATCGCTCATCATAAAGTGAGTCTACGAAATGAAGGCCACACGCTGGTGCAGTGACATCGCCTTTTCGGCGATTTTTCAGTGCCAGCAGGCGCTCAATATGCCCTTCATCCTGGGCACCGCGCCCTACGCTGACCAGTGCCCCTGCTATATTACGAATCATATGATGCAAAAAGGCATTGCCCTGGATATCAATGACCACTATCGGCCCATAGCGTTTCACTTCTACAAAGTGCATTTGCCGCCAAGGCGTTTTGGATTGACAGCCCGCTGCTCGAAAGCTGCTAAAGTCATGCTCACCTACCAAAGCTTGTGCCGCCCGATGCATAGCATCAGCATCTAGCGGATCTCGGCACCAAGTTACGTTATGGCGTTCGAGCACCGGACGGCTAATTTGATTCAATAATATATATCGATAGCGACGCCCAAGTGCGCCCAGGCGAGAATGAAAGTCGTCGGACACTGGCTTTACCCAGCGCACAGCGACGTCTCTGGGAAGATTAGTGTTGCTGCCAAAAATCCAGGCTTTTTCAGAACGCTGAACAGGCGGGTCAAAATGGATGACCTGCCGCGTGGCATGCACGCCAGAATCGGTACGACCACTGGCATGAATGCGCACTGGCGCACTGGCCACCTTCTCCAGCGCATCTTCCACCGCTTGCTGAACAGAAGCTGCGTGCTTCAAACGCTGAAAGCCGCAAAAGCGCGTACCATCATATTCAATACCCATCGCTAGGCGCCCTACCAGGGGCTTTGTTTCGTCAAAATGGTAAAACAGCGTCATGAAGCCACGTCACATAGAAAACAGTTAAGGTGCACTATTATCCCGACGTCGCGGCTCGAATGCCACCTCTTCGATTTCCCATTCATCCTCAGCCGCCTTTCGCTGCTGCTCTGCAGCTGTTTTAGCCACCTCACTCTCTTGTTCAGAAGAAACATAGTCCCACGTAAAGTCTACCGTGGGCTGCAAGGGGGTCTCTGCTGGTGGCTCTTGAGGCTCGATAGAGGGCGGCTCATAATCAATCGTACCGGCTTGCCGTCCCTCGTCGCTCTTTGAAGGCTCTTCGACTGGCTCAGGTGTATCTAAGAAAGCATTATCAAGCGCCAGTTCATCTTCATCCGTTTGGCTCGCTTCGTCTTGCTTCTCTTTCAGCGGCACAAACAATTCAGATATCGGTTCTTCTTGCGCAAGCAGCTCTGACTCAAGCTGATCTGGCTCAACGTGCCCTTTTTCAACGTGCTCTTTTTCAACGTGCTCTGTTTCATCGTGTAGTGGCTCAACGTGCTGTGGATCCGTGCGTCCAGAAACGTTTTGCTGTGAAGTTTCAAGGGGTGCTCTAGGCGCTGCACTGTCAGCAACGACATCAGGTGGATGCGCTCCTGCTGGCCCAGACGGAGAGACTAAGGGGACATCCTCCCACTGCCGCTCACGACGTTTGCGAGACCATACTAGCGCTGCTAACAAAAGCGCTAGCACAATACTAGCAAGCGGCCATTGATATGCAGTCACGCGCTCAATAATCGTTTCTGACGCACTCTGTGAATGGCTCATGTTAGGCGCTTCATTAGGTGCATCACTGCTTGCCATCACATCAGACATTTCATTCACTTGTTCAAGCTCACGCTGAGAAGCACTCAATGCTTGCGTGAGCGACGCCATCTCTTGGCGTAGCATGACTAGCTCATCGCGCATTTGATCGCGCTCATCCAGTACGGCTTGCAGCCTAGCTTGGCTTTCTAGTAGCTCTGCGGCTAGGACTTGTTCTTCGTCAGCGGTCTCGGTATCAGCCATTTCCTGCGATTGATTAGCGCCCTGATTGTCACTCACCATGGCGGGCTCGTTAGCCTGATCGGTGCTTGAATCCCCTTGCCTTTCAGGTGCTTCTTGGGGCTCTGCTACCCGACGACTTGCAGGCTGCCGCATCGCCTGAATCGCTTGAGCGGCATTACGGGGCGTTAGTGAGGTTATCTGCTGACGACTGGGGACAGTAAGCGACTGCCCCGCGCGGAGCTCATCCGCATTCCCCGAGGGGAACGCGCTGGGATTGGCCTCTAAAAGCGCCATCATCATTTGCTGAATGGTTACGTCGGCGGGCTTCACCCTTGCGGCAACGCCCCACAAAGTATCGCCACTTGCGACGTAGGCAATATCTCGTGCGGCTTGTGCAGTAGCGGCAGTGGCGCGGTTGGTTGCTTCGCGAGCGCTAACATCATCACCGGAACTATCCATCGCGTACTCAGGCGGGTCAAACAATAGCGTTAAAGCGCGCGTCTGACGCCCTTCCGGCGAGGAAATGGTTAACAGTAGATCTAACCACGGCTCATGAATTGCCTGAGAAGAGCGCAGTAGCAGACGATGCCCGTTAGGCTGCTCTTGTAGTTGAACACTGATATTTGCCGTGAGCGGTGACCACTCCAAGCCAAGCGCCTTAAACGCTGATTCGCTTGCCACGTCAACACGTAGGTCACTTAACGCG
This sequence comes from Halomonas sp. GT, assembly GCF_002082565.1. Classification (NCBI taxonomy): domain Bacteria; kingdom Pseudomonadati; phylum Pseudomonadota; class Gammaproteobacteria; order Oceanospirillales; family Halomonadaceae; genus Halomonas; species Halomonas sp. GT. Next base: position 1,683,990 of record NZ_CP020562.1, on the reverse strand, counting down.
AAATGCCCGCTGTCGTGAAGTGGCACTGTTGCTTCAAGCGGCGCATCTAACGGCGAATTTACCGTTGCTTGGCCCAACCCGAGAGCCAGCGCTAGCGGGCTAACGGCACTGAGCGATAGCCACAACAACCTTGCCAACTTTTTTTTCATTCACGCCCCTACTGTTTTTTGTTGTTCGTGGCTTTCTCATACGAACGAATCAGGCATTAACGTTATAGAGTGATACGTTTTTACCACAATCTAACCATTACCACCTATTTCAGCATTAGACTCACCCAGCACCGGACTGTCTCAGTACCGGTCCATCTCAGCACGACCTATTAAAAATTGGCCTATAACCATCGGCTCGTCACAGCGGAAGCGAGTTTTACAGGGTATCAACGACAAATTGGGTGGCAATGCGCACAAACAAAAACGGGAAGCTGCGAACAGCTTCCCGTTTATTTCAACACCCTTACTTATTGCATGGCGTGCTTACTGCTCGCGTAAGATTTTCAGCATACGCTTAAGCGGCTCGGCAGCACCCCATAGCAACTGGTCTCCAACACTGAATGCAGACAGGTATTCGCCGCCCATATTCAGTTTGCGCAGACGACCGACCGGTACTTGCAGCGTGCCAGTCGCAGCAGCGGGTGTGAGGCCAGCAACAGTGGCGTCTTTGTCGTTCGGGATCAGTTGAACCCACTCATTATGCTTAGAGATGCGATCTTCGATCTCGTCAAGCGGTACATCCTGCTTCAGCTTAATAGTGAACGCTTGGCTGTGAGAACGCATTGCACCGATGCGCACGCAAAGGCCATCGATGGGGATCGGGTTATTTTGTAAACCTAAGATCTTATTGGTCTCAACGCTGCCCTTCCACTCTTCGCGGCTTTGGCCGTTATCAAGCTTGGTATCGATCCATGGCAACAGGCTGCCCGCTAACGGTGCACCGAAATTATCCGTGGGGAAGTCGCCACTGCGCATCGCAGCAGTCACTTTACGGTCGATATCTAGAATCGCGCTAGAGGTATCTTTAAGTTCTTCGCCTACGCTGTCGCGCAGTTGACCCATCTGGTTCAACAGCTCGCGCATGTGTTTGGCACCTGAACCGGAAGCAGCCTGGTAAGTCATGGAGGTCATCCACTCAACCATGTCTGCTTCAAACAAGCCACCCAGCCCCATCAGCATCAGGCTAACGGTACAGTTGCCACCGACAAAGGTTTTGGCACCTTTCGCTAGCTGATCATCGATCACCTTACGGTTGACCGGATCCAGAATAATGGTTGCTTCGTCTTCCATGCGCAGAGTGCTGGCAGCGTCAATCCAGTAGCCTTTCCAGCCCGCCTCGCGTAAATCTTTATAAACCGGTTTGGTATAGTCGCCACCTTGACAGGTAACCACCACGTCCAGTGCTTTTAACGCATCAATATCAAACGCATCTTTCAGTGGAGGCACGTCCACGCCGATATCGGGGCCAGGCTGACCAACTTGGGAGGTGGTGAAAAATACCGGTTCAATACCGTTAAAATCACCATCTTCCTGCATGCGCTGCATCAGCACTGAGCCAACCATGCCACGCCATCCCACGAAACCGACTTTCAACATGTGAAGTCCTCCAACTAAGAATGAGAGCGATATTATACACAAATATTAGACACAACGTCGGCCACCCTTAGAGTGGCCGACTGTTAATACCTTTCAGCGTCAATTAGTTAGCACGCTTTATACATAATTTAATTTTTTGCGAAGGCCGCCAATACTGCATCACCCATTTCATCGGTAGAGACACGGCGCGTCCCTTCAGAGGCAATGTCAGCAGTACGCAAGCCATCATCCAACACACTGCCAACAGCGGCTTCAATGCGCGCAGCCATGGCGGTTTCATTCAATGAATAGCGTAACATCATCGCAACAGACAGCATCATCGCCAACGGGTTAGCAATATTCTGCCCAGCGATATCCGGCGCGCTACCGTGGCAAGGCTCGTACATGCCCTGCCCACTCTCGTTTAGCGACGCAGACGGCAACATACCAATAGAGCCGGTAAGCATGGCAGCGGCATCAGAAAGAATATCGCCAAACATGTTGCCCGTCACTACCACATCAAACTGTTTCGGCGCGCGCACCAGCTGCATGGCGGCGTTATCCACGTACATATGGGAAAGCTCAACATCCGGGTACTCCGGTGCCAAACGCTCCATCACTTCACGCCACAAGATAGTGACTTCAAGCACGTTGGCTTTATCTACCGAGCAGAGTTTTTTGCCGCGTTTCTGAGCCATTTCAAAGGCGACGCGACCAATACGCTCAATTTCGCTTTCAGAGTAAATGTAGGTGTTAAAACCTACCCGCTCACCATTACGCTCTTCAATGCCGCGTGGCTGGCCGAAATAAATGCCGCCGGTAAGCTCGCGGACAATCATAATATCCAGCCCAGCCACTAACTCCGGCTTCAAGCTAGAGGCGCTAGCCAACTGAGGGTAAAGCATGGCCGGACGCAGGTTGCCGAACAAACCTAAGTTTTTACGCAGACCTAATAAGCCTTTTTCAGGACGCTTGGAAAGGTCTTCTAGCTTGTCCCACTTAGGACCACCGACAGCGCCAAGCAAAATAGCACTGGCTGCCTTGGCTTTTTCAAGTGTTTCAACAGGCAGGGGATCACCGTGCACATCGTAAGCAGAGCCACCGACAAGGCCTTCTTCGACGTCGATATCCAAACCAGCTTCCTGGCAGGCCTTCAGCAAGCGAGCCGCCTGGGCCGCAATTTCAGGGCCAATACCGTCACCCGGCAGTAGTAATACCTTATGAGTCATGCAATTTCCTTAGCATTTCAAACGTTAAAGGTGAATGAACACTTACGCAGGCTGACGGAACAACCAAGGACGCTGCTGGCGGTGTTTTTCTTCAAACGCGCGAATTGCGTCTTCGTCCTGCAGTGTAATACCAATATCGTCCAAGCCGTTCAGCAGGCAGTGCTTACGGAACGCATCCACCTCAAATTCGAGAATTTCGCCACTGGGCGTAATGACCCGCTGATTTTCTAGATCTACGTCTAATTGATAGCCTTCACTGCCTGCCACTTCCGTAAACAGGCGGTCAACAACATCTTCTTCCAAGGTAATCAGCAGGATGCCGTTTTTGAAAGCATTGTTGTAGAAAATATCGGCAAAGCTTGGCGCAATCACCGCCTTGAAACCAAAATCTTCCAACGCCCACGGGGCGTGCTCGCGTGAACTACCACAGCCAAAGTTGCGGCGCGCCAGCAATACTTCAGCACCTTGGTACCGCGGTTGGTTCAAGACAAAATCTGGGTTCAGCGGACGCTGAGAACAGTCTTGCCCTGGCTGGCCTTCATCCAGGTAGCGCAGTTCATCAAACAGGTTAACGCCAAAGCCGGTGCGCTTGATCGACTTCAAAAACTGCTTCGGAATAATCAGATCGGTATCGACGTTAGCACGATCAAGCGGCGCTACTATTCCTTCTAAACGTTCAAACTTTTTCATGGCTTAGGCCTCCTGCGCGTGGCTAGTGTCGTTAGCGGGTAAGGTACGTACATCAACAAAGTGACCAGCAATCGCTGCCGCCGCGGCCATCGCAGGGCTCACCAGATGTGTGCGACCGCCGTAACCCTGTCGACCTTCAAAATTACGGTTAGACGTTGATGCACAGTGCTCACCAGCACCCAACTTGTCGGCATTCATTGCCAAACACATTGAGCAACCCGGCTCGCGCCACTCAAAGCCTGCTTCAATAAAGATTTTATCCAAGCCTTCTGCTTCTGCCTGGCGTTTTACCAAGCCAGAGCCCGGCACAACCATGGCAAGCTTAATAGAGTCAGCAACTTTATTGCCTTTAGCGACTTTGGCCGCTTCGCGTAAATCTTCAATACGCGAGTTAGTACAGGAGCCAATAAATACTTTATCGAGCTTGATATCGGTAATTTTCTGGTTCGCCTGCAAGCCCATATAGTCGAGGGCGCGCGCGTGGCTGCGCTGCACGGTGTCATCCAACGCGGCTTGGGGATCTGGCACTTGGCCAGAAATACCGGTGACCATTTCAGGACTGGTGCCCCAACTAACCTGAGGCTCGATCTCTTCAGCTTGCAGAGTAACTATTTTATCGAACTGCGCATCGGCATCGGAAACCAGATTGCGCCAATCCGCCACAGCCCCTTCCCACTGCTCGGCGGTGGGCGCAAACGGACGCTTGGCAAGGTAGTTAATCGTTGTATCATCTACTGCAATCAGGCCCACACGAGCACCAGCCTCAATGGCCATGTTGCAGACAGTCATGCGCCCTTCCATAGAGAGCGACTCAATCACACTGCCTGCAAACTCAATGGCATAGCCCGTGCCACCAGCGGTGCCGATCTTACCGATAATCGCCAACACCACGTCTTTAGCGGTCACGCCCAGGCCAAGCTCGCCTTCCACGCGCACCTGCATGTTCTTCATTTTTTGCGCCAGCAAGCACTGGGTCGCCATAACGTGTTCAACTTCCGAGGTGCCAATACCATGGGCCAAAGCACCAAACGCACCGTGGGTAGCGGTGTGGGAGTCGCCACACACCACAGTCATACCCGGCAACGTAGCGCCCTGCTCTGGGCCTACCACGTGCACGATACCCTGGCGCGGGTCGTTGATTTTGAACTCTTCAATGCCGTACTCAAGGCAGTTATCGTCCAAGGTTTGTACTTGGATTAACGACACCGGGTCTTTAATACCGCTATTGCCTTCAGCGCGCTCTTTTACCGTCGTAGGAACGTTGTGGTCAGGCGTTGCCAAGTTAGCATCTAAACGCCAGGGCTTACGATTAGCCAAGCGCAGTCCTTCAAACGCCTGGGGCGAGGTGACTTCGTGAAGCAACTGACGATCGATGTAGATCAACGCCGTGCCGTCGTCACGCTGTTTCACTAAATGTTGATTCCAGAGTTTGTCGTAAAGCGTTTGACCTGACATGTTGCTCTCCTGGGCATTGCCCTGCTAGTTCGGTATGGCAGCCTCTACGTGCTGCTTATGTGGCTATATAGGCAGTGTCACGCGAGTCGCGCATAAAAGCAATTCATGTTATTCATAGATTAGATTCCAAACTGGAATACTTATTCAGTAGCACCTATTAAATACCTAGTGATAAATACCTGTTCAGGGAGTCGCAAGTGGATACTCAAAGCCTGCAAGCATTTCTGGCCGTTGCCGAAACCCAGAGCTTTTCCCGCGCGGCGGAACAACTGTATTTAACGCAGCCTGCAGTAAGCAAACGCATCGCTACTCTGGAAGACCAACTTGGCACCCGGCTATTTGACCGCATCGGGCGGCGCATCGCGCTGACCGAAGCGGGCAATGTGTTGCTTCCCAAAGCACAGCACATACTGTTTACCGTGGAAGATAGCCGCCGCGCACTCGCCAATCTTTCCGGCCAAGTAGGCGGTAAGCTTACGCTCGCTACCAGTCACCACATCGGCCTGCACCGTCTACCGCCGCTATTAAAGCAGTACACTCACCGCCACCCGGAAGTGGCGTTAGACCTGCACTTTCTAGACTCAGAGTTAGCCTATCAAGGAGTACTCGACGGCACGCTGGAGATGGCGATAGTCACTCTCGCCCCCCATCCCGTCGAACAACTGCACGTGGTTGAGCTATGGCGCGACCGGCTGTGCTTTGTCTGCGCCACCGACCACCCACTGGCACAGCGTACCCGCCACACCAGCAGCCCGCTCAGCTTAGCTGAATTATGTGAATTCAATTGCGTGCTGCCAGGTGCAAAAACCTTTACTCGCACCTTGATTGGCCAACGTTTTGCCGAAGTGGGCCTACAACTTCCCGTCAGCATGGCGACAAACTATTTAGAAACGCTGAAAATGATGTGTAGCGTGGGCCTGGGCTGGAGCCTGCTACCTGAAAACATGATCGATAGCGAACTCATCGAACTCAATATAGACACCGCCCCCATCCAGCGCCCGTTGGGCTATCTCGTCCACACCAGTCGTACACTTTCCAATGCCGCTAAAAAAATGATTGAAGAACTGGAAAGCACCCGCGTATAGGCATGTGGGCACCCATGAAATTATTATGTTACGCGCAACGCCAAAACTTCATCACCATTTTCTAGCACGTCACCCGTAGGCAGCCATCCCAACCGACGATAAAACCCATGAGCGCGAACCCGCGCGTTACTATCGGCTGCCAGCCAAACCGGATTTGCACCGTTGCGCTGGAGTTGCTCGACCACGTTACTAAGCAGCTGCTTCCCAACCCCCTGCCCCTCAAAATCAGGTAACACCGAGAGAACCAACACTTCCCCCGTCGCCATATCGCCTGTACAAAACCCAACAACGCTATCTTGGTTTACACATACCCAGCTATAAAGCTCCCCAGACTCAAGTCCTTCAACGACTGCAGCATGGGTGATCCCCATTTGCGCTAACTGCTGCTTGGAAATGGGGTTATCACGGGTTTTACTGCGTACCTCAAAAAGCGCGCTCACATCATTGCTTTGCGTTTTTTGAAAGTGCAGCGCCATTCGTAAACACTCCTTTACACAATCATTAAAAACCATCTAGGCAGCCAAGCGTCGATGGTATTCATCGATGCAACGTAGCCAGGCAGGACGATCATGACAACGCCCTAAATACGTAGCCACATTGGGAAATGTGTCTATGAGGTTTGTGTGCAGAATCTGACTTAGTGCAGACGTCATCAGAATATCGGGATAGGTGAACTGGTCCCCAAGCAAATACTTAGTGTCACTTAGCGCATGCTCTAACACATTTAGATTCTCATGAGCCGACTGCACCAATGCAGGACGTCGTTGCTTTGCCCAATTAGCATCTACTTCAAACAGATCAATCACGGCAATCTGTGTGATAGGCGGTTCAACCGTATCCAGTGCAGCAAACGCCCATTGCAAAGCTTTTGCTCGCTCTCTTTCACCTGAGGGCATTAGCCTCCCTGACTGCTCAGCCAGATAGGTCACTATGGCACCTGATTCAAAGAGGATGAGGCCATCATGGTCAATGGCAGGCACTTTACCGAATGGGTTGATCTTTAAATATTCAGGGTTATATAGCTCCCCAGCGACGTCATCTAGTCCTTGAACCCGATAACGTAATTGGCACTCCTCAAGCGCCCAAAGCACACGCAGGTCTCTCGTAATGCCAATGACTTTGTGGGTAACTTTTCCGAATCCATACACAGTAATCATCATCGATCTCCTTAAAGAGCAAGTGCTTCTAAGCAGTAGCAGCGGCCGAAATGACCGAGCACTAGCTAGTCGTTTGAGACTGCTCGAAATCGACTAGCACCGATGATATTTTCACTTTACCCCCTGCGCCCAGCCCTACCTTCCGCTTCTTGGAGAACAGCGCCACCTCTTACATCATAAGCAATGCAATCACTCATCGTCGGTCGTGATTACATTGCCATTACCTACTCGTCTCAATAGACTCTATGATCACACTTCCCAATTCAGCTATTGCGCTATTTCGTTCTTCAAATGATGCGTCAGTTTCGGTGATATAAAATGCCACGATGGTAGGCTCGCGCTCAGGCGGCCATATAACGGCGGTAATCGATCTTGAACCAAAACCACCGGCTCCCGTCCGATCTCCAATCACCCACTCATCAGGCATATGTGACCTAAACAAGCCATCAGCCACTTCATTATTAACCAACCATTCACGCAGTTGGTTTTTCGACTGAGGTGATAGTGCGTTTCCCACTACTAGCTTCTCAAGGTTACTCACCATTGCATTGGGTGTTGAAGTATCACGCTCATCATGTGGGGTAGCCTCGTTTAACTCTGTCTCCCAACGATCCAAGCGCGTGACACTATCACCCAGCTCTCTAACAAACTCCGTCACGGCTTGCGGTCCACCAATCGCCTGTAAAATTAGGTTAGCCGCCGTATTATCGCTAGTTGTCATCGTCGCTTCGCAGAGCTCAAAAAGCGATATCTCCCGATTATCCGCATACGCTTCAGTAACGGGTGAATAAGTGACAATGTCAGAAGCAGATACCTTCACTCGTCTTTCGAGTTGCTCATTTCCTTCATCCACACGCTGCAGCAGCGATGCACATGCTAAGGTTTTAAAGGTGCTGGACATGGCGAACAGCTGGTCTGCGTTGTATTCCCAACGCTGCCCAGTTTCCAAGTTATAGGCTGCAAAACCAACACGCGCGTCCAACTGTCTCTCTATACGATCAACCTCTGTAAGCAAATTATCATCCTGAGCCATCAACACAGAAGGAACCGCTATTAAGAAAATCGACATAACCCAGCGCGAAACTCGTTGTTTGCAATCCACTTTCATCATCCTTTTAAAATCATAAAATTTATAACGAGGGGTAAATCGATCACCTCGCCTGTCTATATGGCCTATGGAGCGCTCTCCAAGGCCTCTAGGATAAAACCCGCTTTGGCAGCCGTATATGCTTCCCTGTCTGACTTAAATTCTGCCGCCCACAACCGCTTATTCTTCTCATACCGTTGGGCTAGTTGGGTATTGGCAAGCAGTATGTTCCGAAATGCCAAGCGCTGATCCCATTCGTGACTACCGTAGACCATGAGGTGTAGGTGATGTGTTCTGCGCCCCTCAGTCCACCGCATAAGCCAACGCCGCTCAACTAACGAAGCGTTGAACGCCATCGATGTTGCATAGCCTGCACGGCACAACGGCTCCATTAATTTGTCAGCACGTGATATCGAATCCACGCCAGCCAATATATCGATAACCGGCTTGGCAGAAAGCCCCGGTACGGCAGTACTCCCAACGTGTTCGATGGCCAAAAAATCACCTGAAAACAAATCAAAGAGACGCTCTCGCTCCTCCTCGAACATTCGTTGCCAGCTGGCATCATATGGGAAGATTACCACCTCCTCATTAATCGCTCTTTCTAGGGATTCCGCTTCATCCATCGTCACTATCCCTTGCACCATCAATCTGATCAAAAATCACTATTGCCATATACTCCCGTCTGGTCACTGTGGCGCCGAACCAGCCCTACCAAGGCTCCTGCATTGGCACTTAGTGCCTTAAATACGGAAGAGCAAGTGTTTTTTGTTCAGGCTATCCAAAGCCGAGCTGTGAAATTTGCAGCAGCTCAACTTCATAGAGCTTTCTCTTGGCTGGCACAGCCACATTGTTAAAAGTCGGGGTGTTGTTGGTAATAGGGCGAACGTTTGACAAGCACCAAGCCAAATAACCTGGCTCCCAGCCATTTGAGCAAGCCGCTTTGACTTCAGAAGGCTGCCATTCATGTATCTCTTCAACATCCACAATTGCAACAGCCCTGCCATCAGGGTCAACGGGGTTATCAGCAGATAAGAAGTGAGAATTTTCTACAATCAAAAGATCACGGATAGGTAAAGATTCCGGGCGCCACGAGCGAACCTCCAGCGTCTTTTTCCCTGAAGCTATATTGGAGCCATGTGGGCTTACTATTGAAAGTGCAAGCATAGACCACCCTTCTTTAGAAAAAATTAAAAACTCGAATTGAAATCAACAATAAAAATAAAAAACGCTGCAGTTTAAAACTCAATCTTATTAAACACTTTCGAATGCAGCTAATAAAACCGCAACACAGCTATACCCCACTCCTATCACGGCAGGCAGTGTAGACATCGCAAACCCTGGGGCTCTCCATAATACATTACGCCTGTAACCTACCCAAAACATGACGCGACCAGCAACAAAAACTCCAGAATAGATGGGCAGCAAGCTCAAGAATTGATAAGGCATTAAAGCAGATAGCGCCAATATATTAATAGCGAATATCATAAGCTGCTCATGAGTATTAGAGAGGACTCTTAGATCAACCTTCATCCCTTCTGTATTTGCTTCACACTTAGTTGGATCCGCTGACAGGTTTCCGAAACGCTGGGAGCCAACTCTAACAATCATCAAAAAAAATAGTGTCACGGGAAAAACAAGGCACATTATTCCGAGCTTTAGCCGCTCAACTAAGCTAACCTCTTCAGCAACTTGAGGCAAAAAACTATAGAAAGAAATAAACACCACTATAGTCCCCAAAAACCCTAGCAGCATACCCATTTTAACTGTTCTATCATCGCTTCTTTGAGTCATATTCTAATTCCCTTTAGTCCATAATGAAGCTCTAGATACATGTTTTCAAAGTGCGGCTAACGCTGATAAAACGGTACCAAAAGCATCCAGATCGGCAATATGGAGATTATGTGAACGCTCGTGCTACAACCTCGACATTGAATCCCTCTGATTCTTCGGGAGGCTCAAAGTAGCCCGTCACCACTCTGAAAACCTCCTCGGTGTCGAACGTCGCGCGCTCAGGCTGCTCCTTTTGCCGCTGTTTCAGCTGTTTTAGACAAATCTCGTCATCTGCCACCACATAGTACAGTTCGTGAGGTATCTCTCGTTGCGAGTAGATATCCTTGAACCAAGCCCTTTGCTTCCTGGTGTTGCCGGGGAAGTCTAGAACCACAGTGGTACCGGCCATGAGTATTTGCTCAACATGTGCTCTGAGCAATGGCTTAAGGCGTGACGAGTAACTGATGTAGTCGTTGAAATCATTGATGTCGCCAGGGAAAAGAGCAGATAGCCAGTCGTCCTCTGAAAGGAGCACCGCGCCGCGCTCACGAGCAATACTGGCAGACAACGTGCTTTTCCCAGCGCCCATCTTTCCACAGAAGAATATCAACGTTCCGTAAGAGCTCATTGATTGCTCCTTATGAACAATGCACGCGCGGCTTTAAATACTACTCCGCAGCCTCTTTCAGATTCGCTAATGGAGCCCACCCTGATTCTTTGCTGGTAGATTTTTCGCACCATAGCCAGCCATTCAACACCCAAATCGTGAGCATTGCAGTGGCCACATGCTTCACCTTGCTATGACCCACTAACCCACTTTGAATAGCTGGCACGCTCAATATCCACGACCTCGACGGTTAACGAGCAACGTGGAATCTCAAGTGTTTGCAATTGCGCTAATACCGATCTTGAAAGCATTTGCTTTTGGGCAGGAGTTCTACCTGACAGAATTTTTAACACTACATGAACAAAATCTGACGTTGCCTGCCCCGTCAGATAGCACTGATAAGCGATCGACCTTACTTTTATGTCACTGCCATCAGCCTTAAATAGCGCTGACGTCATGGCACCTAAAAATACCAATGGCAAGATCAACTCGCCGTCCAATGAAGCTGAATGCTCAACGATGCAATGTGGCACGAACTACTCCAAAATATACTGAGATATCAATTATAAGGAACTGCCATCACCATTACTGCACTTGTCAGAGCAAAGACTTTGAAAGGCGGAGTGAAAAGTTTTTATAGCTTCACGGATAGGCGATTTACGATCTCCTTGTACTTCTAAAATGACGTAATCATAGTCCGCGAACTGCTGTGTCTGGTTAAGTTTCAGCCGTCCAGACTTCAAACTCATCACCATTGACGATAATGGCTTGCGTATTGCTAATTGGGCAAAGGTCTATTTTTTCATCATATCTAGTGATTATGCCTTCAACGACTTTCTTGAAAGGAGCGTTGGTATAGTGTGGTACTGGATAAAAGCTAACCATGCCTAATGATGCAAAAGAGCCTACATTAGGTGCCATCGTGAAATCGTCCATGCCTTTCACATAATCAATGTTAGGCGACATAACAATGGAGCCGGCAGACTCTCCAATATACACTTTACCTGAACTTATTTGCTCCTTTATGATTTCATCTGCACCAGTTCTTTTCAATTCTTGAAGTAAAAAGAAAGTATTTCCACCAGTGACATAGATATAGTCATTTTTTTGAAGCTTGCTGTTTATCTCTTCACTTGGAACAGTTGAAATCTCAAGCTCATCAACAATTAGCCCACACTTCTCGAGTGCTTCTCTGCCTGCGGCCACATAAAAATTGACCTCTTCGACTAGGCTTGCAGTAGGAATGAACGTAACCGTTTGTCCTACACACTTTGCGCTGAAAAATGTCACAAATAGGTCTGCAACATCTACGAAAGATGCAGCTAAAAACATTTTTTTCATTCGACTTCCTTACTGTCTAAATGCTGTCATTATAGAGGCTTAACAGGCTGTAGAAAATCCACTTTCGACCTCTATCTACCACCTTCCATGTTGGTAGATTTTGAGGAATGGTCATTGATTAACGATCATCCTAAGAGAGGCTCAATAAGCCTTTGCTATTAGATACAATCCAGTTCCAACCATTAAACCACCAGCCGCCACTTTAACTGCTCGTTCTGCTCTATGGTTAATGCCAAATGACGCAACGACCCCTGCGAAATATGCATAGCCTAATTTGATACCACCAACGGTGACTATAGTTATCATCGTAATTACTGCGACATCCTGTGTCTGGATAGTGGCCAAATCAACAAAAATAGGGAATAAGCTCGCGTAGAAAAATATAGCTTTTACATCACCGAGGGTGAGGAGTAGACCAGAGAAAAAGCTTGCTGATAATTTAGATGCTGACCGGCTGGAATACTCCACCTGCAATGTAGCTTTCGATCTTATAAGACTTATACCAAACCAGATCAAATACGCGCCTGCCAAATATCTCAGTATCAAGAAAAAGCTACCCACAACGTCTGCCAGCGCAGTCATCCCTAAAACAGCTAGCAATACAAAGATAAGATCACCGACCACAATTCCCGCCGCAACGGCACAGCCGTTCGAGAATCCGGCAGAAGAAGCGCGAGCAACGACCAAAGCGACACTAGTGCTGGGGACCAACGCTAAAGCTGACATCACTGTAAACAGAGCTAATATTTCAACTAAACTCATGTCAACTCCAGGTCTAACGCTTGGCTTTGCGACTTGCCAGAGCGCAACATAGGTGCATCCGCCAATAGACGCTGGTTATATGATGATAGCTCAATCTGGCAGCCCCTCGAACTTTGGCACCTCCTCTAACTCCCCGTCCCAAGCAGCTTTACTGGATGAAAAGATGTGTGCAGTTGGCAACATAGTGATTTCAGTGTCCAACCCCCCTGCAGGAACAACGAGCAAACCTTCGATCTGCGTATTGGGTAATGCTGAACCACACAACTTACAAAAACTCTTGTTATGACGAGAGCCTGGAAGCACAAAGGAAGTGACAGCATCTACACCTGAGTGCCAGACCAATTTTGCTGAACTTGAGAATAGATTTGCCGCATGAGCCGAGCCTGTATCTTTTTGACAATGCTGACAATGACACAGGTAAAAGCTGTCAAACTCGCCTTTTACCTCAAATCTCACGGTGCCACACAGGCAAGAACCAAAATAATCAGTCATAAGAACTCCTTTCACGGCCTCACATAACGCCGTATTAATGTGTGACCAGCGCTTGCCATACTTGAGCGAAGCGAAGCCGACAAGCATTTGAAATCACTCCTAAACGCCTTGTTATGCGATTTTACGTGCTTTAATTGAGTACAATAGTAGAACCTGTAATCTGTTTCGGCCTCTTCCGGTGTGTCGATAAGGCATTGATCATCCCATGGGTCATTCACATGAACCCATTTATTCCGGTATTTTCGAAGTATGTTCAGGTCAGAGCGAAGATCGTCTGCAATGGGGTGACGTCGGCCTGAGACAATGGCAACGTTCCTAAATGCGCCATCATTTTTGAGCCAATACCTTTGCCAAACGAATTACTCAACACAGCTAAATCGTGGAGGAACAAAATTGATCCTTTTCGCGGGTGCCTCATTCGCTCGTTCCTCGCGAAATTAGTTACCGCGCGCTACAAGTTGCTTTCATTGGTAATAACGGCACAGCCTGTGGGCAGCATCAGGCACCGCGCTACGAAAATGTGACTTTTCTTTTCGGCAAACGCCCTCTTCGTTTCTCTTCCGCTAGCCAATTGTTGAAAACCCGATTAGCCTGCTAACTCAACCAGTAAGGGATTGAGATGCAAGAGACAACGATGCGGCAGCGGGTGGCGGGTGTTTTAATTCTGCTTGGGCTGGTCGCTCAAATTACTGGCTTTATCGGCGTGGTGCCAACTGCGCAGGCGGTGAGCTATTTGCTGTGGGCGGCGGTAGCGCTGCTGTGGCGGGATATTCCAAAGCGTTCGCGCATTCAGGCGGGGGTGTTGATTGCCCTTGGGGTGTTAATGCTGGTAGTGGCGCGGGTGGTTTATGGTGCCAATGTGAATTGGCCTGCCATGCTTCAGGGCAATGTATTTGTGGCCACGATGCTGGTGGGTGTTAGCTTTATTTCCTTGATTGGCACCCAGGGTAATAAGCGCCCACCAGGTAAGCGGGTGACCGGTGCAGATGGCGTGCTGCGTACGTGGCTGGGGGTGCACTTTCTCGGCACGATTTTGAATCTTTCGACGGTCTTTATGGTCGGCGACCGCTTAGCCAGACGCTCACCGCTAACCACACCCCAGCTGTTAGCGCTGAACCGTGGGCTTTCAAGTGCGGCGTTGTGGTCGCCCTTCTTTGCTTCTATGGCGGTGGTGATTGCGCTGGTGCCAGAGGTGCAGTACGGCCAGATTGCGATGATTGGGTTTCCGTTGGCGATGCTGTCGGGGCTGTTAACCACACTAGAGCTTAGGCGACGGTTTGATTTAGCCGAGGTGGATGGCTTTTCGCTTTCACCCCGCAGCCTGTTAATGCCTGCGGGCATGGCAGCGCTGGTGATGCTGTTTCACTTTTGGCTGACGCCGTCGCTCACCATTGTCAGCATCATTACCTTTTTACTACCAGCGGTGGCGATACTAAGCAACCTGCGGGAAGGTTCGCGCTATACCCTGCGACGCATTCGCCAACATACCACTACACGGCTACCCGCAATGCGCGGGGAAATTTCGCTATTTCTGGCGGCGGGCTTATTAACCCTGGGGCTCTCTACCCTGGTCGCGGCCGCAGCAGGTGACGACTGGACGCTATTTGCCACCTTTGGCATGTGGCAGGCCATGGTGAGCTTTGCGGCGATTACACTGAGTGCACTGGTGGGGTTACACCCGATTATTGGCGTTTCCGTACTGGCATCTATTTTGAATTTAGCGAATGGTGAGCAAACGCTGTTTGCTTTTGTCGCGCTGAGCGCCTGGGCGGTAGGTACCAGCGTTGGGCCGCTTTCCGGCATTAACCTTTCTCTGCAGGGGCGTTACGGGGTTAGCGGCTACCGCATGATGAAAAATAATTTACTGTATGCCGCCATGATGAGCCTGCTCTCGCTAGGGGCGATCGCAGGCTTGAGCGTGTGGGTCAATTAATTGTTGAGTGCGTTAGCTCTCAGGTTTCGACGATTTTACTGGGAAAGCGGTAGAAATAGCGGTGGCCACACTGGTGACATGGCTCTAGGCGCGAGACGCTTTCTAGCATCACCTGGGCATCGCAGTGTACGCACGCCATCAGGCCTGGCGCAGCAACTTCACCTTCGCAGTAGTCGGCGCGGGCAGCTTCCAGGTCATCTTCGAAGCGTTCGCGCTCCACTACACTGCGGTCGGCGATTGAGAGCAGCGATTCCGCCACACGCCGGGAGAGGCTGTCGATATCGATGCCCAACCAGCTTGCAACCTGCTTACCGGTATCTGCCATGTAGTAGCGCATATCTTTCAGGTCACGCTCTACCCAGGCACGTAGCAGGGCTAGCTCATCTTTGGTGTACTCTTCTAGCTCCGCTTCAAAGGCAACGGCGTCGTCCAAATCCTTTTGTAGATTATCCCAGGTAAGATCATTGGCCCCGCCCTGCATGCGTTCTAGCAGGCGCTCATAGCCTTCGCGCAAACGGTGATCGTTATGTTGTTCCATGGTACCTCTCCTTTTGTCGACCCAAGGTGCGGCCTATCATCGGCTAACCGTTCAAGGATACACCTGCATAGGATACAATCGACGTTACTTATCTGACAGCCGTCATCCATTATTCACTTTGCGCCCTTTTTGGGCGAATTACCCCAAGGCATTGAAAACACCGATGGACGCACATTACAGCCCCCGTGAGATTGAACGTGACGCTCAGCAGTACTGGGACAAACACCAGTGCTTCAAAGCAGTAGAAGACGCTAACCGCGAAAAGTTCTACTGCCTATCCATGTTCCCCTACCCCAGCGGCAAGCTGCATATGGGCCACGTGCGTAACTACACTATCGGCGACGTTGTGTCTCGTTTCCAGCGCATGCAGGGTAAAAATGTCATGCAGCCCATGGGCTGGGATGCGTTCGGTATGCCTGCGGAAAATGCCGCGATTCAAAACCAAGTGCCGCCCGCCAAGTGGACCTATCAAAACATTGATTATATGCGTAACCAGTTGAAGGCACTTGGCTTTGCCTATGACTGGAGCCGCGAATTCGCCACCTGCGATACCAGCTATTACCGCTGGGAGCAGTGGTTCTTCACCAAGTTGGTCGAAAAAGGCTTGGTCTATAAGAAAATGTCCACGGTGAACTGGGACCCGGTTGACCAAACGGTACTGGCCAACGAGCAGGTAATTGATGGCTGCGGCTGGCGTTCTGGCGCACCGGTTGAGCGTAAAGAGATCCCACTGTGGTTCTTGAAGATTACTGACTATGCCGACGAACTGTTGGCAGACCTGGAAAACGTCGAGTGGCCCGAGCAAGTTAAAACCATGCAACGCAACTGGATTGGTAAATCCCGTGGCGTTGAGATGACTTTTGACATTCAGGCGGAAGATGGCAGCGACTGCGAGCCGCTGGCGGTCTATACCACCCGCCCGGATACGCTGCTGGGTGTCACCTACGTGGCTGTCGCCGCTGGTCATCCGCTGGCGAAGCAGGCTGCCGCAAAAAACACCGAGTTGGCGGTGTTTTGTGACGAGTGCGCCAAAGGTGGCACGTCAGAAGCCGAAATGGCCACCAAAGAAAAGCTGGGCATGCTCACTGGGCACAAGGCGATTCACCCGCTAACCGGTGATGAAGTGCCAGTGTTTGTGGCCAACTTCGTATTAATGGAGTTTGGTACCGGTGCGGTGATGGCGGTACCTGCCCACGACCAACGCGACTGGGAGTTTGCGACCAAGTACGGCGTAGAGCTTAAGCCTGTGGTGGCAGATGCCAACGGCAACCAGCCGGATATTTCCGAAGGTGCTTACGTTGAGCACGGCACGCTGATTAACTCAGGCGAGTTCGATGGCCTGGAATTCCAGGCAGCGTTTGATGCGATTGCCGCGAAGCTTGCGGAGCTTGGCCGTGGCGAGGTGAAAACCAACTACCGCCTGCGTGACTGGGGTATCGCTCGCCAACGTTATTGGGGCGCACCGATTCCAGTGAAATACGGTCCGGAAGGCCAAACCGTTCCGCTCTCCGATGATGAGCTACCGGTAGCGCTGCCTATGGAAGTGACCGTGGATGCCTCAGGCTCGCCGCTGAAAAAGATGCCGGAGTTTTCTGAACTGGGCGATGGCTGGGTGCGCGAAACCGATACCTTCGACACCTTTATGGAGTCTTCCTGGTACTTCGCCCGCTTCTGCTGTGCGGATAACCACGAAGCCATGCTGGATGAGCGCGCCAATTACTGGTTACCCGTTGACCTGTATATCGGCGGTATCGAACACGCGATTTTGCACCTACTGTACGCCCGCTTCTTCCATAAACTGCTGCGCGATTTCGGCATGGTGGATTCTGATGAGCCGTTCCAGCAGTTGCTCACCCAGGGCATGGTGATCGCAGAAACCTTCTACCGCTTTAAAGATAATGGTGGTAAGGAGTGGTTCAACCCCGCTGATGTGGAAGTAAAACGCGATGAAAAAGGTCGCCCGTTAAGCGCCCTTTTGATGAGCGACGGCAAGCCAGTAGAAATGGGCGGCATCGAGAAGATGTCCAAATCGAAAAACAACGGTGTTGACCCTCAGTCGATGATCGACAAGTTTGGTGCTGACACCGTACGCCTGTTTATGATGTTTGCCGCACCGCCCGAACAGTCGCTGGAGTGGTCGGATTCAGGCGTTGAAGGTGCGCACCGCTTCTTGAAGCGGATTTGGCGTCAGGTTACCGAGCACCTTGCTGCTGGTAAACCGGGTGAACTGTCCGTTGATGCCTTGAATGATGACCAAAAAGCGCTGCGTCGTAAAACCCACGAGACTATCAAAAAAGCCAGTGATGACATTGGCCGCCGCACCACTTTCAACACCGCCATTGCCGCGGTGATGGAACTCTCGAATGCAGTGGCCAAGTTCGACGATACGTCCGAACTTGGCTTAGCGGTCAGTCGCGAAGCGCTTGAAGCCTGTGTGCTGCTGCTGGCGCCCATCACACCGCACCTGTGTCATACGCTGTGGCAACAGTTGGGCTATGATCAGCCTGCCATTGAAGCTCAGTGGCCGAAGGTGGATGAAGCCGCGCTAACCCGCGACAGTATCGAACTAGTCGTGCAAGTAAACGGTAAACTTCGCGCGCGCCTAGAAGCTCCGGCCAGCGCAGATAAAGCAGCCATCGAGACGCTTGCGATGGAGAACGAAAACGTCCAGCGCCATCTGGAAGGTAAAACGGTTCGTAAAGTCATCGTTGTACCCGGCAAGCTGGTTAACATTGTGGTGAGTGGATGAAGCCATCCCAACACGTTACACGCCGCCGTTTCCTCGCTACCAGCATCGCCGCCTCAGCGGCGGTGTTGCTAAGCGGCTGCGGGTTTCGCTTGCGCGGTTTAGATTCGATGCCGCGCTTGCCCGCACTTTCAATTGAAGGCGACGACAAAAGTTCCTTGGCCCAACAGCTGCGCATCAGATTACTGCAGCAAAGCACCGAGGTTTCTGATGGTGCGCCCTGGCGGGTCACGCTAGGTTCGCCAGCACTTCGCCAACGCCGTATTGGCAGCGAAGGACGTGCCAGCCAAGAACACGAGCTAACGTTAAGCACGTCTCTCTCTGTACAGCAGCGAGAAAACAATGCTTACGTGCTTAATAATGCAACGGTAACTACCAGTACGCGTATTCGAGTCAGTGATGATGACCTGCTCAATCGCGAAACCCTCTTTCAAGAAGCGGAACAAACGCTAACGCGGCAACTGGCTGAGCGCATTATCGAAAGATTAGCGAACCTTGAGGCCATTCAGTGAAGGTATTTTCGGACCAGCTTCCCGCGGCCTTAGCAAAAAAATTGCCTAAGGTCGTGATTGTTGCCGGTGATGAACCACTGCAACATCGAGATGCCTGTGATGCCGTGCGCTTAGCGGCGCGGCAAGCAGGCGTCGAAGAACGGGAAGTGCTTGATGTAGAGCCTAATTTTGCCTGGGGTCGGCTGCTGGAAACTGCCAGTAACCTTTCCCTATTCGCCTCTAATAAGCTCCTGGAACTGCGGCTAGGAACACACAAGCTGGGCCAAGATGGCAGTAAAGCACTGGCACAGTATGCTGAAATGATGAGTGGTAGTGACGATTTGCTGCTGATCAGCATGGGCAAGTTAGACGCTAAGCAGCAAAAAAGCGCTTGGTTTAAAGCGCTCGACAAACAAGGTTTATTTGTACCCGTATGGCCCGTCGATGCCTCGCGCTTAGGCTATTGGCTGCGGGATCGCGCATCACTGCATGGTTTGCAAATTGACCTAGAAGCGGCTCGTTTATTGGGTGAGCGCACTGAAGGCAATCTGCTGGCCGCCGACCAAGAGCTTCAAAAACTCGCGCTGATTCATCCACCTAACACCCGCCTCAATGTCGAAAGCATTGCTCAAGGCGTGGAAGACAGCACCCGCTTTGATGTGTTTAACCTTGCGGATGCCTGCTTAAAAGGTGAGCCAACCCGCACCTCGCGTATCGTCAATGGGCTGCGCAGTGAAGGGGTTGAAGCGCCCATTGTGCTTTGGGCACTCAGTCGTGAGCTACGTACCCTGTTATCGTTACATCAGCATTTGGATCAGGGGCAAAGCATTGAGCACGCGTGTAAAACCCAGAAGCCGATGATTTTTGATAAACGGCGCCCCGCTTATCAAAAAGCGATCAGCCGCCTATCAATGAAGCGTTTACACAAGCTTCTGTTGATGGCCCAACGTTTAGACCTTGCAGTGAAAGGCGCGTCAGCGGTGCCGTTATGGCCTGGACTTCACGACCTAGCCATGACCATGGCGGGTGGCAAGGGGCTTTTGGCTGAAACCCCGTGGACCTACCGCATTAGTGCAAATAATTAGCACTTTTCGTTTTTGCCTTAAATCCAGTGCGGTTTATTTCTATACTATTGATTCAAGTTACAAATTAACTTGCTCCCAGATACGTCTAAGGATGAAGACAATGAAAAAAGTGCGTGCTTACCTCTCAAGCTTACTTATCGCTGCGTTAGTCATTACTAGCCTACCTGTTGCTGCTGCCCCCACAGCCCCGCAGAGTATGGACGCTGCCTCTACAAACTTAGTCTCTACAAACTTAGTCTCTACGCAATCTGTTTTAGCAGGCGACCGCGCTGGTGCTGACCGAGAGCGTATCAATGAAATTCTCGCCCGTGCAGATGTGCAGGAAGAGTTGCTCAATCAAGGTGTCGATTTAGATGACGTTGAAGCCCGCGTTGCCGCACTGAGCGATGCAGAAGCGCAGCAAATGGCCGAACAACTCGAACAGTTACCCGCCGGTGCCGGCGTGATTGGCGCGCTGTTTGCAGTATTTGTGATCCTACTAGTGACTGATATTCTCGGCCTGACCGATGTTTATCCGTTCACTCGCTAATTGACTACCATGATGAAACACCTTTTAAACGCCCGCTTCGCGGGCGTTTTACTAACTGCCCTACTGCTGCCCACCTTGCTTAGCGGCTGTGCCCGCAGCCCAGTGCTGCTAGAAAGCACTAAAGCTAGCCTGGCACCGCAAACTGAGCTCACCGAGGTACCGTTTTACGCCCAGACGGAGTATCAGTGTGGCCCAGCAACACTGGCCATGGTGCTTAATCACCAGGGGGTTGATGCAGGCCTTGAGCAGTTGATCCCACAGGTATTTTTGCCTGGGAGAGAGGGTAGCGTCCAACCTGAAATGCTAGCCACTGTGCGACGCTATAAGCAGTTGGCGATCCCTGTTCGTGGCACTATGGATGCATTGCTTGGCCACCTGGAAGCAGGTGACCCCGTGGTGGTAATGCAAAATCTCTCCTTGCCAGCCTTCCCGATGTGGCACTACGCAGTGGCCATTGGTTTTGATTTATCCAATGAAACGCTGATCTTGCGTAGCGGTGAAATCGAACGGCATACGATGTCGTTTAGCCGCTTTGATGCCACTTGGGCGCGCAGTGAACGCTGGGGATTTGTGGTTAGCGAACCTGGCAGCCTGCCCGAGGGTGTTACCGCCCGCAATGCACTGGAATCCATTAGCGCTTATGAGGAGCAGCATGGGCCTGTAGCAACGCTTTCCAGCTGGCAAGCCTTTGTAAAACGCTTCCCTGCCAATCCACTGGGTCAATTTGCGCTCGGCAATGCATTATATGCAGATCAACAACCTCAAGCAGCGCTGGAAGCCTTCGAATCAGCCACACAGCTTGACCCTGCCATGGGTGCTGCATGGCTTAATGTAGCCATACTCAGACTTCAGAAGGAAAATAGGGAGGGTGCGCGCGAAGCACTCACTCAGGCTGCCGACTTAGACGGTGACTGGCAGCGACGTGCTCAGCAACTGCTGAATGGATTGTGAGGTGTGAGTATGGGGGCATAGCCCCCATACTTAAAACATTTCAAAACACTCGATTTAAGCCATTTTGCGCCGCTACTCGGTACGCTTCAGCCATTGTCGGGTAATTGAAAGTGGTGTTAACGAAGTACTTAACGGTATTTGCCTCACCCTCCTGCTGCATAATGGCCTGGCCAATGTGTAGAATTTCCGACGCTTGGTCACCAAAGCAATGGATACCTAAAATCTCCAGCGTATCTTGGTGGAACAAAATTTTCAGCATTCCCACTGTATCGCCGGTTATTTGCGCACGAGCAGTATCTTTAAAGAAGGCCTTGCCCACTTCGTAGGGCACCTTGGCTTCGGTTAGCTCTCGCTCGTTAGGGCCAAAAGAGCTGATTTCGGGAATAGTGTAGATCCCGGTGGGTACATCGCTAACAAAGCGATACTCTTTTTCCAGCAGCTCGTTACAGGAGTTTAGTCCCTGGTCGTAGGCAGCACTGGCAAGGCTCGGCCAACCAATCACATCGCCTGCAGCGTAAATATGCGGAATCGCTGTACGGTAGTGCTCATCAACGCTGAGCTGGCCTCGGCCGTTTGCCTCTAAACCAATGTTCTCAAGCCCAAGGCTATCAGTATTACCGGTACGGCCATTCGCCCAGAGAAACGCATCGGCGCGGATTTTCTTGCCCGACTTCAGGTTCACGGTTACGCCGGCTTCATCGCCTTCGACACTTTTATAGTCTTCATTATGGCGAATCAAGACACCGTGTTTACGCAGATGGTAGGAAAGCGCATCGCTGATTTCATCATCCAAAAACGAGAGCAAGCTATCGCGGTTGTTGATTAAATCAACCTTAACGCCAAGGCCCGAAAAGATGGAGGCGTACTCGCAGCCGATAACACCTGCCCCAAAGATCACCAGTGTCCGCGGTGTATGGGAAAGGCTGAGGATCGTATCAGAGCAGTAAATACGCGGATGACGAAAGTTAATATCCGCAGGACGATAAGGCCGAGACCCGGTAGAAATAACAATTTTTTTTGCTATCAGCTCTTCCACACCCTCCTGTCGGTCTCGTACCACCACGGTGTGCTCATCTTTGAATCGAGCCACGCCATGAAACAGATCAATTCGGTTGCGCGCATAAAATGTCGTGCGCATTTCAACCTGTTTATCGATGGTGCCACGCGAGCGCTCCATCACTTTAGGAAAAGAAAACCAGCGGGGTTCACCGATATCGCGGAACATACGGTTGGTATTGAACGCCATAATCTGTTTGACCTGATGGCGAAGCGCTTTTGAAGGGATCGTGCCCCAGTGGGTACAGTTGCCGCCCACCTGAGCCTGCTTCTCAATAATCGCCACTCGCTTACCGTGCTTAGCGGCGTTAATGGCAGCGCTTTCCCCAGCGGGGCCAGTACCTATCACCACGACATCGTAATTATGAACTGCCATACGACTTGGATCTCCTTATTCCTGACTTAAAAGCGCTTCAAAGGCATTTACACAAACGCTCGCAGTGAGCGAGCGTTTGTGCAGAAAATTGCCAGATTAACGACGGGTTGCGTCATAACCTAGGTCAGCTCCACGACTCTCGTCGCTACGACGGCGGACACTCCCACGCTTGCGATTTTCCTCTTCGCAAACCTCGTCTTTGCCACCGCAAATGTCACAGCCTTCTTTTAGGCCCAATTGATTTAAACCGCCACAGGAGCCAGCAATAGGTTTGCGGCCCATTAATACGCCGACGGCCATTGCCGTCATTACCAGCGCCATAAAACCAAATACCAGTAGCCAGATAGTCATGTTCACCTCCCAGCATTGCATTAACTGCTCACCTGCCGACAACGGTCATGTCGTTAAGTGCCGTAGAATTTTAATGCCTATTGTACCTCAGCCACTCCAAAATGATCAGGCAACACGTCGTTTTTCCAACATTCACATACAAACGGGGCTGACCAAAAGGCCAGCCCCGTTCATGCCCGAAGGCAATTTACACAATCACTTCATTAACCGCCGAAGTCATCCAACAGAATGTTTTCCGGCTCAACGCCCAGGTCAAGCAGTAGCTTAATAACCGAGGCGTTCATCATGGGTGGCCCACACATGTAGTACTCACAATCTTCAGGCGCAGGGTGATCCTTCAGATAGTTTTCGTACAATACGTTGTGGATGAAGCCTGTTGGCCCTTCCCAATTATCTTCAGGCTGCGGATCAGAAAGCGCCAAGTGCCACTCAAAGTTCGGGAACTCTTCCGCTAGCTGGTCATACTCTTCATTGTAGAAAGTTTCACGCCAGGAGCGCGCACCGTACCAGAAAGTAATTTTACGATCTGACTTCAAGCGCTTAAGCTGATCGAAAATGTGGCTACGCATCGGTGCCATACCCGCACCACCGCCTACGAAGACCATTTCTGCATCAGTGTCTCTAGCGAAGAACTCACCAAACGGCCCCATTACGGTCACTTTGTCACCCGGCTTCAAGCTAAAGACGTAAGTGGACATAAGACCAGGCGGATGGCTCGTACCCGGAGGCGGTGTAGCGATACGGATGTTGAACTTGAGAAGTCCTTTTTCATCCGGGTAGTTAGCCATGGAGTAAGCGCGTATCACTTCCTCGTCATTCTTATGGGAAATTTTGAACATATCAAATTTTTCCCAATCGCCGCGATATTCTTCTTCGATGTCAAAATCGGAGAACTTGATATCGTAAGGCGGCGCTACCAGCTGTACATAACCACCGGCGCGGAAGGCAACTTCCTCGCCTTCGGGCAGCTTCAGGTTCAACTCTTTAATAAAGGTCGCGACGTTAGGGTTGGCGGTAACTTCACACTCCCACTTCTTAACGCCGAAGACTTCTTCAGGCACTTCTACTTTCATGTCCTGCTTTACAGGAACCTGACAAGACAGACGCCAGCCTTCTTTCTTTTCACGCATAGTGAAGTGAGATTCTTCCGTCGGCAGAATAGAGCCACCGCCCTCTTCTACTCGGCACTTACACTGGGCGCAAGAACCGCCACCACCACAGGCAGAAGAAAGAAAAATGCCGTTTGCAGCTAAGGTGTTAAGAAGCTTACCACCAGCCTGAGTCTGCAGGGTGTGCTCGGGGTCGCCGTTGACTTCAATTGTCACGTCCCCGCTACTCACTAGCTTGCTGCGCGCTGCCAGAATGATCGCCGTTAAACTAATAACGATGATCGTGAACATGACAACACCGAGCAAGATGACAGATGTATCAACCATGTCGGTTTCCTATTGCTGAAGGTTTTCTGTACCTCGGCAGCCTGAGCTGCCGAGAAAACCGGCTCCGGTTAAAGCTGAATGCCTGAGAAGGACATAAAGCCCAATGACATTAAGCCAACGGTAATAAACGTGATGCCAAGCCCCTGAAGACCGCCAGGCACGTCGCTATACTTCAGCTTCTCACGGATACCAGCCAGCGCTGTAATAGCGAGCGCCCAGCCAACACCAGAACCGAAACCGTAAATTACGGATTCGCCGAAGTTATAGTTACGCTCAACCATGAACAGTACACCACCTAGGATGGCGCAGTTAACGGTAATCAGCGGCAGGAATACGCCTAGCGCGTTGTAAAGCGCAGGAACATATTTATCGAGGAACATTTCCAGAATCTGAACAAGTGCGGCAATTACGCCGATGTAGCTCAGAAGGCCCAGGAATGAGAGATCGATGTTTTCAGCACCGCTTATGCCAGTCCAAGACAGCGCGCCTTCAGCCAGCAGTAGGTTGAACACTAGATTGTTGACCGGAACCGAGATTGTTAGTACGACAATAACGGCAATTCCGAGACCAAATGCAGCGGAAACCTTCTTAGATACCGCCAGGAACGTACACATCCCTAGGAAGAAGGCCAGTGCCAAGTTCTCAACGAAAACCGAAGCAACGAAAAGGCTTAGATAGTGTTCCATATTACACGGCCTCCTTCGGCTTGGTGTTGTGCTTCATTTTGAACTCGTTCTCTTCTACCTGCTCAGGATTGACTGAACGTAGCACCCAGATCAGCAAACCGATAATGAAGAAGGCAGAAGGCGGCAGGAGCATCATTCCATTAGGAACATACCAACCACCGTTTTGCACTGTTGGTAGGATAGTAAAGCCAAAGATACTGCCAGCACCCAGCAGCTCACGGAAGAAACCAACGACCATCAAGATGAAGCCGTAGCCCAATCCGTTGCCAATACCGTCAAGGAACGACATGCCCGGCGTGTTGGACATAGCAAAGCCTTCTGCACGGCCCATTACGATACAGTTGGTGATGATCAGACCCACGAATACCGACAGCTGCTTAGACATTTCATAAGCGTAAGCTTTGAGGATCTGGTCAACCACAATAACCAGTGACGCAATGATGGTCATTTGAACAATGATACGGATCGAGGACGGAATATGGTTCCGAATCAACGATACGAATAGGTTCGAAAAGGCCGTGACAAATATTACCGCTAGTGCCATTACCAGCGAAACGCTCATGCTGGTAGTCACCGCTAGTGCAGAACAAATCCCCAAAATCTGCAGCGCAATGGGATTGTTCTTAAAGATCGGCGCCGTTAAGACGCTTTTTGCATTTGCATCCGCCATGATCAGGCCCCCTCAACGTCGTCGAAGTTGGTGTCGGTATCTTCGGCGTCTTCTGGCTCAGTTCCACTACGGAACTTCGCCAAATAAGGACCGAAACCTTCTTCGCTGAACCAGAACTGCAGCATGTTAGTCACGCCGTTACTGGTCAGCGTTGCACCAGATAGTGCATCAACCTCGTACTCATTGCTTGCACCGCCTTTGGTCAGGTGGATTTCCGGTGAGAGGTCGCCCTCTTCATCGTAAATCTTTTTACCTTCCCACTGAGCTTGCCAACGCGGATTATTTACCTCAGCGCCAAGACCCGGGGTTTCGCTATGGTCGTAGTAGGTGATACTGACGATGGTATTACCGTCACCTTCGACAGCTAGGAAGCCCATCATGCGACCCCAAAGTCCTTGTCCACGAATGGGCAGAACAATTTGGTCTGGATTCTCTTCATCGCCGACAAGATAAACGGTCGCAAAGTTTTCTACACGAGACAAACCTGCGATATCACGATCACCAGACAGTGTACGACCCGTGGCTGGATCGCGAGATGCTTCGAAGCCATCGAAGGTATCTGGGTCGAACTGATCGGTATATTCACCAGAATCAAGCTCTACCACACGTGCGGTGATTTGGGTGCGGAACGCTTCCTCAACATCCATGCCCGGCTCATAAAGACGTGCCACATTAAGAATGTTGGTTTTACGGTCCAGCTCCTGATTTAACTGCTGAGCGGGACGCAGTGCCACAGCAGCCGTCGACACGATCACCGAACATACGATACACAGCGAAAACGCTACGATCAGGATCTTCTTGATGGAGTTGTTACCTTGTGCCATTAGGCAGTCTCCTCGGCCGGTACGCCAGTCCGCTTGAGACGGCGTTTAATATTGGCCTGGACGAACATGTGGTCAATCAGCGGCGCAAACAAGTTGGCAAACAGAATGGCCAACATGATGCCTTCGGGGAAGGCCGGGTTTACTACGCGAATCAGCACGGTCATCACACCAATTAGCGCACCAAACACTAAGCGACCTTGGTTAGTCATAGCCGCAGACACGGGGTCCGTTGCCATAAACACCATGCCGAAAGCGAAGCCACCAATCACTAGGTGCCAATACCAGGGCATTGCGAACATGGGATTGCTGTCAGAACCAATCAGATTGAACAGCGTGCTGGTAATGACCATGCCCAAGAAAACACCCAGCATGATTCGCCAATTAGCGATTTTAGTCCAAAGCAGTACCGCAGCACCGATCAGGATTGCCAGCGTTGACACTTCACCTACTGAGCCAGGAATGAAACCTAAGAAGGCATCCCACCAGCTGTAAGTGTTGGTCAATGCTGTCATACCGTCCTGGAAGGCCATGGAGAGTGCTGTTGCACCAGTATAACCATCGGCAGCTACCCATACTGCATCACCGGAAATTTGCGCCGGATAAGCGAAGTATAGGAACGCACGACCGGTTAAAGCTGGGTTCAAGAAGTTTTTACCCGTGCCACCGAAGATCTCTTTACCGATCACGACACCAAAGGTAATACCCAGTGCGACCTGCCATAGCGGAATAGTTGCCGGAAGAATCAGGGCAAACAACACGGAAGTTACGAAGAAGCCTTCGTTAACTTCATGGCCTCGCTTAATGGCAAACATTACTTCCCAAAAACCACCTACTGCAAACGTAACGAGGTAGATAGGTAAGAAGTAAGTAGCGCCCAGTACGAAGTTGGCCCATAGGCTGCTGGGATCATGGCCACCCGCCAGGGTCATCATGATTGCCTCACGCCAGCCGCTCATTGACGCGTAGCCAGCTTCAATCGCGGTGTTCGCTTGCCAGCCAGCGTTCCACATACCAAAGAACATCGCTGGGAAAGTACACATCCACACCGTAATCATAATGCGCTTGAGGTCAACACCGTCACGCACGTGGGCAGTGGTTTTCGCAACGCTGGGGGGCGAGTAAAAAACGGTATCTATCGCTTCGTAGAGCGGATAGAACTTTTCGTACTTGCCACCTTTATGGAAGTGCGGCTCGAGATTATCGAGTGTTTGTCGAATACCCATCATCAGGCCTCTTTCTCGATCATGGTGAGATTGTCACGCAGGATAGGGCCGTACTCATATTTGCCTGGGCAAACATAGGTACACAACGCCAGATCCTCTTCGTCCAGCTCAAGACACCCAAGCTGCATGGCAACCTCAATGTCGCCCACAATCAGCGAACGCAGTAGCTGTGTTGGCATTACGTCCAACGGCATGACGCGTTCGTAATTACCCACCGGCACCATGGCACGTTCAGAACCATTGGTAGACGTTGTCGGCGCGTAGTTACTCAAGCCTTTGATCTTGGAAATGTAGATGCCCATAATTGAGTGGCGATTAGCGCCCGTGGACAGCCATCCCATAAAGGTGCGCTTATTGCCTTCTTCAAGCAGACTCACCTGATTATGGAAACGCCCCAGATAGGTCAGATTCCCTTCAGCAGAAGCGCCAGAGAACACAGAGCCTGAAATAACGCGGGTGTCATCGGGTTTGATGACCTCGCCTGCTAAGAGTTCCTCAGTACTAGCACCAATACGAGTGCGTAATAAACGAGGCTTTTCAGCACGTGGGCCACCGACAGCAATGATACGAGTCGTATCAAGCTTGCCTTCTACAAAAAGCTTGCCGAACGCAATCACATCCTGATAACCGATGTGCCACACTTTTTTGTGTAGGGCTACCGGCGAAAGATAATGAATATGCGTTCCTACCAAACCTGCCGGATGCGGGCCAGCAAAGCTCTCAGTCTTTACGCCGCTGACATCACCACCAGGAATGGAAGCATTAGCGCCCGTACATAGAAAAACGTTGCCCTCGGTCAGGCGGGTTAGCACCTTGAGGCCGTCTTCAAATGCTTGGGAGTTTTCGTTAATCACTACCGCAGGGTCAGCGCTAAGAGGATGAGTATCCACAGCAGTGACAAAAATATCGGTAGGCACGCTGCCGATAGCTGGCGTGCGAGAGAAAGGCCGGGTGCGCAAAGCAGTCCAAAGCCCTGACTCAACCAGTTGGTCAACAACAGATTGACGTTCTAGCTGCCCTAAAGTGCCACGATCATGAGAAGCAAATGTCATCGCTTCTTCATTTTCATCGACTTTAATAACGACAGATAGCAGACGTCTCTTTTCGCCACGGTTAATAGCAACTACTTCACCGCTGGCAGGCGCTGTAAAGCGCACACCATCAATTTTCTTATCGGTGAAGAGTAATTGGCCCAGTTTGACCTTATCCCCTTCCTGAACTTCCATCGTCGGCTTCATGCCAACGTAGTCGGTGCCCAGGATTGCCACGTGGCGCACAGGCTGCGCATCTTCAATACGCTGCTCGGGCGCTCCCGTGATGGGGAGATCCAGGCCTTTTTTGACTTCGATCATAGTCTCGCCCAGTTGATGGATCGGATATACGAAGGTAAGGGGTTCGAATGCTTATTTCTGTTCAGTAAATTCTTATTGTCTGTTCAGATTGTTACCAGTCAGGCCCAAGCACGCTTGAACCACCCCGAAAAATCCATCGTATTATAAAGATAAGCGCGGCCAATGACCACATCCCTGACAGCCTCCTAAAGTGCTATAGACGCTTTAGCTGCTCTCGTTTTCAGCACAAAAAAAGCCACCCTAAGGTGGCTTTTGGTACAACTTCGCGCTTAAAAGCGCTTTAACTGCGGCTTTAACGCCATTAATGCTCAAACAGCTTGATGCGGTAACTTCAAAAACTTCACATTGGACATATGCTGAAGAATACGAATAACTTGGCAGCTATAGCCAAATTCGTTGTCGTACCACACATAAACAACGGCGTGATTACCGTTTGCAATGGTGGCTTTAGCATCGACAATCCCTGCATGACGGTTTCCAACAAAATCAGACGAAACGACTTCCGCTGAATCAACGAAGTCAATCTGCTTCTGGTAAGAAGAATCAATCGATACGCGGCGAAGGTAATCGTTCAACGCCTCAGCATCAGTACCCTTTTCTAATGTCAGGTTCAAAATAGCCATTGAGACATTGGGTGTAGGTACACGAATGGCATTACCTGTGAGCTTACCTTCGAGCTCAGGCAGCGCTTTTGCGACCGCTTTTGCTGCACCCGTTTCGGTCAATACCATATTCAGCGCCGCACTACGGCCACGGCGGTCACCTTTGTGGTAATTATCGATAAGGTTTTGGTCATTAGTGTAAGCGTGCACAGTCTCTACATGCCCGGTCACCACACCATACTCATCATTTAATGCTTTAAGCACTGGCACAATCGCGTTGGTGGTACAGGAAGCTGCCGACACGATACGGTCATTATCACCAATTGTTTCATGGTTAATGCCGAAGACGATATTTTTGATATCGCCTTTACCGGGAGCAGTTAACAGTGCTTTCTTAGCACCTTTGCACTCAAGGTGCTGCCCCAAACCGGCCTCATCGCGCCAGATACCTGTATTATCAACAATCACCGCGTTGTCGATACCGTAAGCAGTGTAATCAATTTCACTCGGTGAGTCGGCGTAAATAACCTGAATCACGTTACCGTTGACAATAAGTGTGCGCGCTTCAACATCGACGGTAATTGTGCCATCGAAAGGCCCATGTACCGAGTCACGACGCAGCAGACTGGCGCGTTTCTCAAGATCTTTAGCCACATCGCCACGGCCACGAACGACAATCGCTCGCAAACGCAACAAATTACCGCCGCCCGCTTTTTCGACCATTACACGTGCAAGTAATCGACCGATACGACCGAACCCGTAAAGCACAACGTCTTGAGGTTCACCTTTGCTGCCGTTTGGCTGAAAGCCATCAATGATCTCAGCAAGCTCTTTACGCAGGAAAGCATCAAGGTCACCACCGCCCTGGCGTTTAAAGTTAACCGCTAACTTTCCAACGTCAACATGGGCAGGGCCGAGATTCATCTCACTCATCGCTTTTACGATGGGGAACGTATCTTCAACAGACAGCTCAGTACCTTCAATTTTGCGTACAAAGCGGTGATCTTTGAGGATGCGAATAACGGACCGCTTAATCAAGGAACGACCAAACATAGTGGCGACAACATTGTTTTGGCGATACAGCTGACCCACCAGCGGAATCATTTGCTCAGCCAGAGCTTCGTTGCTTTGCCATTCCTGAAAAACGTTTTCGAGAGCTTGCTGACTCACGTGCGGCCTCATTGGGTAGTGAAAAGAAATTTCCTGGAGCATTATCCTGGGCTTACCTACATGCCGCAATGAATGGATAGTCGCACAACATGTAGGGGTATTACAGAAAGTACGAATTGACTACAAGCCACAATAATGTATGGAAAAATATAGTAACACCATCAGCCTTTAAAAAAGGCTTGAAGACTTACTTCACCCTGCGTTTGATTTATGCAGGTCTCTGCCTAAAAGTACTGATCGTGTATGATCCAATTTCCGTTTCAGCGCAAAACGATACCGTGACTATGCCCTCTTTTTCTCTGCTCGAACCGCCCCAACCAAAAGGGATTCGCGATACGCTCTACCTTACAGCGCCGCCGGGCAGTGCAACTGCCCTGGCACTGGCTCAGGTAGCGTTAAGCGCGCCATTATTGGTTATCACGCCGAATACTGCCAGCGCACAGCGCTTGGAACAGGATCTGGCGTTCTATAGCAATGTTCCTGTTCTGCCCTTCCCAGACTGGGAGACGCTGCCTTACGACAGTTTTTCTCCGCATCAGGATATTATCTCGTCACGCCTGCGCACGCTGCGTTTGCTGCAGGATGGCGTGCGCGGCATTGTGCTGGTGCCAATCAATACGCTGATGCAGCGCCTGCCACCCGTATCATATATTGCTGGGCGTGTTATGACGCTAAAAGCAGGCGCGAAGCTAAATCGGGACTCATTTCGTGAATCGCTATCGCGGGCAGGTTATCGCGCCGTAGAAACGGTCTACGAGCCTGGTGAATACGCCATGCGCGGCGCAATCATCGACCTTTTCGCCATGGGCATGGATGAGCCAATTCGTATTGATTTGTTTGATGACGAAATCGATACGCTACGTCATTTCGACCCTGGCAATCAGCGCTCGACCAACAAAGTCGATGTGATTGAGCTACTACCCGCCCATGAGTACTCGTTAAGCCGCAGCGCGATTGCTTGCTTCCGAGAACAGTTTGAAACGCTTTTTGATGTTGATCCGCGCCAGTGCCCTCTCTATAACGACGCACTGAAAGCCATTCCATCCCCAGGCTTAGAACAATATTTACCACTGTTCTTCGACGAAACCGCTTCTTTATTTGAGCACGTTACCGATGACACCCGCGTGGCGCTATTGCCAGGCGTATTCAAAGCGGCTGAGCAGCACTGGCAATCTATTGAGTCACGCTACGAAAATTTAGGCGTTGATCCAACACGCCCCCTTTTACCACCTCATCGCGCGTTTATTCCCGTTAATGATGTTTTTTCGGCGATTAAAGCACGCCCACGAATCGAACTAACCGACGACGACACTCAACGTCATGCCCTGACGCCGAAAGCCCAGGCACTGCCCTCGCTTGCGATTAACGCTCGCGCCAAGCACCCCCTTAGCGAACTGGCTTCTTTTCTGGATGCACAGCAAGCTACGCGGGTACTTTTTGTTGCCGAGTCACGGGGCCGCAGAGAAGCGCTAGAAGAAGTACTAGCGCCGCTTAAATTAAATCTGCCCCATGTTGACACCTTCCAAGACTTTTTAAGCAGTACTGATCGAATTGCCATCACTGAAAGCTTGGTAGGTAGTGGCTTATGGCTTACCGAGCCAGATGTCGCAGTGATTAGTGAGACTGAGCTATTTGGCGATGTCGTGCGCCAGAGCCGACGGCGAGAAAAAGCGACCGACGACAACGAATTGGCCGTGCGCCACCTATCTGAGTTACGAGAAGGCGCACCGGTTGTTCACCAAGCCCATGGCGTAGGCCGCTACTTGGGGCTGGAAACCCTCGAAGCTGGCGGGCAGGCTAACGAATTCTTAGCTCTTTCTTATGCCGATGGTGCCAAGCTCTATGTCCCTGTCGATAGCTTACATCTTATTTCTCGCTATAGCGGCGCTGATGACGAACTAGCCCCGCTGCACCGCTTAGGCTCAGATCAGTGGGAAAAAGCACGTCGTAAAGCGGCTGAGAAAATCCGAGACACTGCCGCTGAGCTTCTCGACATCTACGCCCGAAGGGAGGCCCAGGAAGGGTTCATTTACGACACGCCAGGAGACGAGTACGTTCGCTTCTCTGCCAGCTTTCCGTTTGAAGAAACCCCTGATCAGCAGGCCGCTATTGAGGCGGTTATAAGCGACATGATCTCTCCCCAACCAATGGATCGCGTTGTTTGTGGCGATGTAGGCTTTGGCAAAACCGAAGTCGCCATGCGCGCTGCATTTCTGGCCGTTCAGACTGGCCGCCAAGTGGTAGTTCTTGTTCCCACCACTCTATTAGCTCGTCAGCATTTTGAAAACTTCCGAGACCGTTTTGCCGATACCGCTGTGAATATTAGCCTCATTTCACGTTTTACCAGTGGCAAGGAAATGACGCAAACCTTGGAAAGCATCAAAAATGGCCAAACTGACATCGTAATCGGCACCCATAAACTGCTGTCTAAAAGCGTTGAGCTTCCCAAAATGGGACTCTTAATTATCGATGAAGAGCACCGTTTTGGGGTCGCACAGAAAGAGAAACTCAAAACGCTGCGCGCCGAAATCGACATTCTGACGCTAACGGCAACACCAATTCCGCGCACCCTTAATATGGCCATGAGCGGCATCCGAGACCTTTCGATTATCGCCACACCGCCAGCGCGGCGCTTATCGGTCAAGACGTTTGTGCAGCAGCGAGACAGTAGCGTCATTAAAGAAGCCCTGCTGCGTGAAATATTACGCGGCGGACAAGTTTACTTTTTGCACAATGAAGTCAAAACGATTGAAAACGCTGCCGAACAAATCCGCGAGCTGGTGCCAGAGGCACGGGTCGCTGTCGCCCACGGCCAATTACCCGAGCGCAGCCTTGAACGAGTAATGTCAGACTTCTATCATCGCCGTTTCAATGTGCTTGTGTGCTCTACCATTATAGAAACAGGCATTGACGTGCCCAGCGCCAACACAATTCTGATTGAGCGCGCCGATAAGTTCGGCCTGGCACAGCTTCACCAGTTGCGTGGCCGCGTTGGCCGCAGCCACCATCAAGCATACGCTTACCTACTAACACCTCCCCCCAAGGCAATGACACGAGATGCCGTTAAACGCCTGGAAGCGATTAGCGCCTCTGATGACCTCGGTGCTGGTTTCACCCTAGCAAGTCATGACATGGAGATTCGCGGCGCGGGCGAGCTGCTAGGCGACGAGCAGAGCGGCCAAATGGAAACCATCGGCTACACGCTTTACATGGAAATGCTGGATCGCGCGGTGAAGGCTATTCGAGCAGGCAAAACACCTAACATTGATGCCCCCTTTAACACCGGCGTCGAGATTAGCCTCAACCTGCCAGCATTGATTCCAGACGACTATATTCACGACGTACAGCAGCGCCTAGTGATGTATAAGCGTATCGCCAACACCCAGAGCGACGCTGAGCTTAAGGAGCTACAAGTCGAGCTTATTGATCGCTTTGGTCTCCTGCCTCAGCCCTTGAAAAACCTGATACGCCAGACCCAGCTTCGCCACCGAGCTGAGCAACTAGGTGTAGCGCGCATTGAAGCCGGTGAAAACCGTGGACGAGTGCTTTTCAACGGCACAACCCAAGTTGACCCACTAACGCTTGTGACACTCATTCAAAAATCGCCACAGCACTACCGACTGGATGGTTCAGACACCTTACGATTTGAATTTCCAATGGAAACTACCGAACAGCGTTTTGATAAAGTCGAAGCTCTGCTTACAACACTCAATCAAAAAGTAGCGGCGGCGTGAACCTTGGGGCAAACTTGTATGAAAGCCCTACGCACGGCCCTCTAACTGCTGCCCACGACTATGCTAATTTGCAGTAATGTGGCGCATAAATTAATTAGGAACCACCATGAATATTCGTAAATTATATAACGCCTGGGGCCCAACTAGCTTAGCTGTCTTACTTACAGCAAGCCTCTCCAGCCCTATTTATGCACAGCAGTCAGCCGATGCTGATACGGCTGAAAGTCCTACTGCCCTTTCAGAAGAGGCGCTGGCCAGCACTGACCAGCTCGCAGAGCAAAGAGAACTCCCACGCGGCCATTTTCGCATCCCTGAGGCGGGAGACATCATTGGAGAGCACTACACCGTCGTCGTCGAAAATCCAGAAGAGACACTCATCGACATAGCGCGACGTCATAACATTGGCTACGAAGAAATTCGCATGGCTAATCCAGACGTCAGCATGTGGGTACCCGGGGAAGGCACAGAAATCGTTATACCTGCGCGCTATATTTTACCGCCTGCTCCCCGCGAAGGTGTGGTCGTAAATTTGTCTGAACTGCGACTTTATTATTATCCAGCTGACAATCCTGGCATTGTTGAAACCTATCCTGTCAGTGTTGGTCGCGAGGAATTTGCAACACCGGTCGGCATTACCCGCACGACAGTGAAGGTAAAAGATCCTGCCTGGGCTCCACCAGCCTCTATGCGACGTGAAGCAGCCGCACGTGGCGAGCCAGCACCTTCTATTGTGCCTGCTGGCCCCAACAACCCACTGGGTCGTCACGCTATATTGCTGGCGATGCCTAGTTACCTGATTCATGGCACTAACCGCCCTGAAGGCGTAGGCATGCGGGTAAGCCGCGGCTGTATTCGCATGTACCCAGAAGATATCGAGTCGCTCTACGAGCGCATGCCAAGCGGCACCCAGGTCAACCTGATGGATGCACCATTTAAAGCAGGTTGGGCAGCTGACGGCACACTGTTTGTACAGTCCTTCCCTCAGCTTGAAGAAAACGTTGGCGATTTCGAACCACTGCTTAATGCTATCGAGCGAGTAAGCGAGCTTGCTGAAGATCAGGCTGAGGTTGATTACGCTCAGGTAAAACTGGCAGTAGAAAATCCGGATGGTCGCTTTATAGCGCTTTATGGCCCCCAAGCACCAGCGCCAGCCCCTGCTGAAGAGCCTGTCGAGCTTGATGGATTATTAGAAGAAATTGAGCTCACGACAGCGACACAAGCACAGGAAGAAGCATAACCTTCGTATAAATAAAAAAACCCCGCCGAAGCGGGGTTTTTTTACATCTACAGCAACCCTAAGTTTTAACACTTAGAGCCCAAGCAGAATTACTTCTGCATGGAACGCTGGAACATGCGGTTCATTTCTTCACGGTTTTGCTCAGACATCTGCAGAGCAGCTTGCGCGTCGCGCTGAGCTTGGTTTGCAGTGTTCATTGCTTGTGAAGCCATGCTGCGTGCTTCTGCGGCATCAGCCTGTGCAGATTCAGCAGTCATGCGAACTTCTTCCAGAGCGCTGGTAGAAGCACAGCCAGCTAGGATTGCCAGTGAAGCGGCAGCGGCAGTCATCTTCAGAGCAGTCTTCAGAGTCATAATGTTCTCCTTGAGTCTTCCTTGGGTACAACGTTAAGGGTATGACAAATTTAAGGCTAAAGCGTTAGCTCAATTTTGTCTACCTGCGGT
Source organism: Halomonas sp. GT (assembly GCF_002082565.1). Taxonomy (NCBI): domain Bacteria; kingdom Pseudomonadati; phylum Pseudomonadota; class Gammaproteobacteria; order Oceanospirillales; family Halomonadaceae; genus Halomonas; species Halomonas sp. GT. The sequence continues at coordinate 1,647,314 of NZ_CP020562.1, read as the reverse complement.
GCAGGTTCTTTACAGCGACTTGTACATGGCATTACACCAACGCACGCAAGTCAAACGCTGTTTTATAATAGACCACAGCGGTTGTCTATAGCCACGTATTTAAAACCTTTAACTTCCTTCAACAACATAGCCTATCGGATCACTACGCGAGTGCCAACACCTACCAGCGAAGCAACGCGTTCAATTTGCTCGTTGGTGACAGCAACACAGCCCTGGGTCCAGTGATACTGACCATGGATGTCTGGATCACCACCACCAACACCATGTATGCCAATGGCGCCGCCCAATGCCGTATTCTGCGGCGGTGAGCCGTGACGCCGATAGTGATCAAAATAAGCATCATAATCCGCTTGGGAATAAATGCCTTTTTCGAGCGCCATTCTTGCATGAGGTGGCGTAGGATAATCGATACCAATAAAGATATGCCACTGACTTTCGTAATTAAATCGATTAATTCGAAACTCGCCAAGCGGTGTCACATTATCACCGCGGATTCGCTGAGTTTTCGCACCGCCTCGCCCAAGGGAGATGGGCGCGTAGTGCTCAACTAACGCATTACCGCGGTAGACACTCAACGTGGCGTCTTTATCATCAATTAACACCCATAATTCATTGCTGTGACGCGGGATACTCGCACGCGAAAGAAGCGTCTCAACAAGGTCTGTGGGTTCGTAATTACTCAAGGTACTCGAAGTCGCTGCACTGGCTACAACAGGCCAGCCCAGCGCCAACGCTAAAAAACGGCGACGGTTTACAGGCATCGTTATCGCTCTCTAAATAGGCCAGCATCACCAGCCAACAAAGCATTTGTGGCGATTGTTATACCTTATTCTCACACCAAATGTCAGTGCTTTAACAAGCCAAATAACATGCCAGTGCGCCAACATTGGCAACCGCACTATTCTAAAATGCTATCCAGGAAGCTTCAAATTGTTGTCTAGATAGCCTTAAATTCCTGCCTAAATATCTTCAAATTCCTGCATACTCACTACCAATTTGCGCGCCTCTGCATTGTGCCCTTCTGCCAAGGCGTTAAAAAAAGTCTCCTCAGGCTCAATTTTCGCACGTGATGCACGATGCTCATAGAGCCCTTGCAGCTGCCGATGCGACTCGATAGCTACACGAGTCAACTCATCGATAGAACCTGCCACCGTTTGTTGGGCAAGCGCCTCGAGCGCTGGCGGCTGAGGAAAGTCACTAGGGTCATCAAACCATATTTCCAACACTTCTTTGTGATCAGAGCCATCATTAAAAAGCGCTTCCAGCCCCGTCTTCATGCGTAGTTCGCTGTCGGCTACATACGTTAATGCCATGGCAAGACGCTGATGGTCGCATGAGTCAGCAGCGCCACGATACTGACGCGCCATGTGCCCATGATAACCCGCGGCCCATTCAACTAAGTCTTTGACTTGGTTATAGCGCATCTATATCTCCTTTTGCGATTTACTCTCTTCAAGAAGCATGTTTGCCGTTATAGTTACCACTCTTGGCTAGTTTCACGTAACGCGGCAATGTCGCGTTTTGCAGCATGAAGGTTAGCTAACAGCTGGTCAGAAACGCTCACCTGACTGCCGACAGCAATCATTGAGGGGTTCTGTAAAACGCGTTTACTCACCCCTTCGTCACTATGCAGCTTCTCTACTTGCTCTATCAACCAGTGCAACCAACTATCCGGCTGGTGCATCATATCCCTTAAGCGCTGCAGTTCAGCAACGTCGGGGCCTTTTTCATTGAGAAGCGTTTGCCAACCATGCTCGTTAAGGCGCGCATGCTCGGTCACTTCTTTGAGCAGCGAATTCAACGCCAGCTCAAAAAGCGCCAGGGCACTCTCCTCAATTGCCATTTGACGAGCCTGCGTATGCTCGTCACTACCTGTTGGAAGACCAACCAAAAGCTCAGCTTGATAAAGCAATTGGTTGGTACGAGAACGTGAGCTCACTTACGCTTATCCTCCACGTGCCATTTCCCCCCCTCAAACGTCGCTTTCCAGCCGGTTGCTTTGCCTTCTTCATCGGTCATCACGTACTGCTCTTTATTTTTCCGTGAGTAGCGAATTTGTGCAGGACGGCCGTCCGGATCTTCGCTGGGAGCCTTCAAGATAAAATGATACTTTTCCGGCAGTTCATCGGCGTGGGCTTTTAGCTCTTTTACCAATGGGGGACGGGTTTCACGGTTTTTAGGGAACTTGCTGGCCGCTAAAAACAGGCCGCTGGCACCATCACGCAGGACGTAGTGATCTTCCACCTTTTGGCAGGCCAGTTCCGGCATGGGAATAGGGTCCATTTTAGGCGGCGCGACTTCACCACTACGAAGCAACTTGCGGGTATTTTTACACTCACTGTTCGTACAGCCGAAATATTTACCAAATCGGCCCGACTTAAGCTGCATTTCAGAGCCACATTTATCGCATTCGATAATGGGGCCATCGTAGCCTTTGATTTTGAACTTGCCCTCTTCCACTTCATAACCATCGCAATCAGGGCTATTACCGCAAATATGCAGTTTGCGCCCCTCATCAATAAGATAGTTATCCATGGCAGTTCCACACTTCTGGCAACGACGCTTGGCACGAAGCGCGTTCGTTTCTGCCTCTTCGCCTGCATCTTCTGCAACGGCTTCTTCACCGGGAATTAAATCAATGGTGGTTTTACAGCGCTCTTTGGGCGGCAAGTTATAACCACTGCAACCCAAGAAAACTCCAGTGGAGGCCGTCCGAATTTGCATTTTGCGGCCGCAACTTGGGCAGTCAATATCCGTTGGAACAGGCTGATTAGGGCGCATTCCTTCGTCGCTTTCCGCTTTGCTAAGCTCCTGGCTGAATTCACCATAGAAAGCATCCAGCAAGGCTTGCCAGTTACGCTCACCTTCTGCAACTTCATCCAGACTATCTTCCATTCGAGCCGTGAACGAATAATCCATCAAATCCGGGAAAGACTCTTTCAGCCGTTCGGTGACAATATCACCCAATTTTTCAGCATAAAAACGGCGACTTTCTAGCTTCACGTAACCACGATCCTGAATCGTGGAAATAATGGAAGCATAGGTAGAAGGACGGCCGATGCCCTGCTTCTCAAGCTCTTTTACTAAGCTAGCTTCGGTGTAACGCGGGGCAGGCTTGGTGAAGTGCTGCTGGGGATCAAGTTTTTCAAGCGCCATCGCCGTGCCCTTCGGCAAATCGGGCAGGCTTTGATCTTCGTTTTTACCTGATGGTTTCATCACCCGCGTGTAACCATCAAACTTGAGCACGCGTCCTTTGGCACGCAAGTCGTAGCCATCAATCTCAACACTCAACGTACTGGAAAGGTACTCAGCAGGCGTCATCTGACAGGCCACAAATTGACGCCAAATCAGCTCGTAGAGACGTTCTGCATCGCGCTCCATACCAGAGAGGTCGCTTGCTTTTCGCTCAACACTAGAGGGTCTGATAGCCTCATGGGCTTCTTGGGCACTCTCTTTGCTGCTGTAACGGTTAGCAGATTCTGGCAAATAGCGTGCACCGTACTCTTCATCAATAAACGAGCGAACACTCTCCACTGCATCCTTTGAAAGATTGGTGGAGTCAGTACGCATATAGGTAATGTAGCCAGCCTCGTAGAGGCGCTGAGCCATGGTCATGGTTTTCTTAACAGAGAACCCTAACCGGCCGCTAGCAGCCTGCTGTAACGTTGAGGTAATAAACGGCGCGGTAGGCTTGGAACTCGTCGGTTTGTCTTCGCGGGACGTGATCGCAAGCTTGGATTTGCGCAGTTGCTCAATACGCGCAAGCGTGTCTTTTTCGGAGGTAGGACGGAAGGGTTTACCCTCCTGACGCACCAGCGCAAACCTGACTAGCTCCCCATCCGGGGACGCGAGATCAGCATGCACATCCCAAAACTCTTCGGGAATAAACGCACGAATTTCTCGTTCACGCTCAACGATTAGACGAACCGCAACCGATTGAACACGACCTGCTGATAGCCCTCTGGCAATCTTGGCCCACAGCAGCGGAGAAAGCATAAAGCCAACAACACGGTCCAAAAAGCGGCGTGCTTGCTGTGCTTCCACCCGGGGAATATTAAGCGCCCCTGGCGACTTAAACGCATCCTGAATGGCATTTTTGGTTATTTCGTTAAATACAACGCGCTTATAGCGACTGTCATCACCACCAATTGTCTCGCGCAAATGCCAGGCAATTGCTTCCCCTTCGCGATCCAAATCCGTTGCGAGATAAACAGCATCCGCTTTTTCAGCCAGCTTCTTTAATTCAGCAACGACTTTTTCTTTACCAGGGAGCACTTCATAGCGCGCCTCCCAGCCATTATCCGGATCGATGCCCATGCGCCTAATTAACTGGTCGTGGGCTTTACGCTTTTTATACTCTGCTTTCTCTTCCGCCGACATCTTGCGTGTTGCCGCAGCCTGGCGAGCGCGCTCCTTCGGGTCGGAGGCTGCCTTACCTGAGCCGCTGGTCGGCAGGTCACGGATGTGACCCACGCTCGACTTTACGATGAAATCGTTGCCGAGATACTTATTGATCGTCTTCGCTTTCGCAGGCGACTCGACGATGACCAGTGACTTGCCCATAGTGCTCCACTTTCCTAATGCTTAGGCGCTGTCGCCCATGCTCTGAATACGTTGTCGCCTGTCGTTACCACTTGACGACCATGAGAAAAATGCGCCTACCCTACCCCAGGCCTGCAACAAGCGCCAGTAACAACCGACGCATAAGTAACAAACTAATGCTGAACCGCGAGGTGTCTATCCGTACTATTTTTCATAATGAAGTAGCTAGACACTAGACTGCCAATACGCAGACGGCAACCCAAAATACGGAAACAAAAAAACGCCCCTGTAACAAAACAGAGGCGTGGACAAGTGTTACAACACTTAGCGCTTGCGCGGTGGTTTCCTGCGCGATGCCGCTCTTGACTGAGGCTTGCTTGCTTCTTTAGCTGCATCTGCTGCTACATTGTTAGTAGCAGGCACACTTTCGGCAGACGCGCGTTGGGTAGCATCCTTTTCCGCCGATACTTTCTTTGTCGTCACGCTTTTAGCTTCTGTCAACACGCTTTCAGCTGGAGAACTTGCAGCGGTTTGCGTATCAATAGCCGCCTCCTGGTCACCTGCTTGCTGAGTGTCAGTAGCTGGTGCGCTCACGGCTTTTGGTTGAGTAGCTTTTGGCGGTCTCGCTTGATCAAATAACGTCTTCACCTGCTCAAAGCGCTCTGCTGCGTGCTCTGATAATTCACCGCTCGCAGCGAACACATGTTTAAGGTGCTCAATATGCCCATCGATATCACTGTTGCTCTGGCCTTTTAACAGCTCAGGTAATGACGATAGCGCTCGTTCACGATCTAATTTCAAGATAAAGAACTGGTCACGCACCAAACGCTTAAATTCACTCAACGTTGAACTAGGCTCTAGTTCAGCACGGGAAGCACGTAACCGTTTGAAGTTACGCTCATCTGTCGCGGGTGCTCCACCTAACACATAGATAACCGAGCGCATGACTGCTTCGTGAGCGCCACCTTGAGCTATTTTATTGCGCAGCTCATTTTTACGGTTTTCAACAAAACGTTGATGCTCTGGCTCGGCCCCAGGACGGCGACGATGAACATGAGCATCGCCATACAAACCTACTGCTGCTTGCAATAGTGGCTGCCCGTAAATATCCATAAACAGCCTTTCTGTCGAGCTATCGCGCAAATCTCGCACTGCATTAAGATTGGCGACGATTTGATCAGAACACATGGTTTCTAATGCTTTAAAAACATTATCCTGTCCGACTACCTGACGATTGCGTCGAATTGCGTCAGCCATAACGGGCAATGGGACCGTCAGCGGGTTACGATCAGACATAAGCTTGTAGCCTAACCGGATAGGATGCATACGACGAATCCAGCGTGCCGCTTCTGGAGTCATGATAGCCTGCAACCAAGGTTGAACATACAGCCGATAGAAACCAAGGTTGATTTCAGAAATACGGGCAACGGTTGCAAAGCGGCGGTCATCCTCAGGACTATGCATTACATCCTGATCCAGCTCCTCAAAGTTGCGCGACGTGAACTCAAGCAAATAGTCGCGTTCAAGCAAGTCCGCATCATCTCGTTCGCTAACATGCGAAACCGTTGTTTCATAAAGCCCTGGCGGCATAACATCGATATAATCCATGTTTGCCGTAAACTCAGTATGCTCTTTGCGTGACACACTGCCGGAAACAAAAATTCCTAAATGCCCTGTCGTGTCGTGCAAGCAATAAACAATTGTCTGTTCATTGGCGATGATATCTTCTTCGCCTTCGTATAAATCACGTATCCAACCCAGCGCCTGAGGCGGCGGCGTTATATCGTCACCACGTGAGCAGAACACGACGACAGGCGAGCGCACATTGCGAAGATCAACACGACGTCCATCCCGAGTTACCAACTGGGCAGTTGAGAGACGATTACCGACAAATAGATTATCGACAATATATTGGATCTCTTGACCACCTAAAACAACGTGACCGCCCCACCAGCGCTCGAATTCTAAATAGCGTTTGGCTTCTGTATCAATGTTGTCATACAGGTGATACTGCTTTTTCCAGTAGGTATTGGCTGGGTTAAGGCGCTCGAAGTTCTGCACTAGCCAAGCACCGTCAAACAGGCCATTACCGATGTCACTCGTTAAAGCAGTAATCCAGCTTCCACCAGTCATACCACCGGTGTAACGCATAGGTGCTTTACCGTGCTCCCCCGCCCAGTAAGAAAGCGGCGCACCGGCAATAAGAATCGGCCCGAACACATCCGGTTCAAGTGCCGCAGCCATCATTATTTGCCAACCTGCCTGGCAGTTGCCCACTACCATTGGTTTTTCAGCTGTTTCGGGGTGCAGAGCGATAACATGGCGTAAAAACGCAATCTCAGCCTCTACCACATCCTCGACAGTTTGACCCGGCTCGGGAAAAGGCAAAAAACCAATAAAATAGCAAGGATGACCAGCTTTAAGTGCCACCCCAAGCTCGCTATCAGGCTTGAATCCACCGATACCTGGGCCGTGACCTGCCCTGGGGTCCACGACAACAAACGGACGTTTCTCAAGGTCAATTTGAATATGACTGGGGGGAAGAACTCTCAGTAATTCATAATTCGTCGGATGTGGAAGCGTGCGTCCGTCAATGAGCACTTCCGTATCAAACCCAAGCACGTTCGGCTTAGTTTGCTCCATATGCTCAAGATATTGATTTCCGCGTTCGCGCATAACATCCCAATAAAGGACGCTACGTTCAATACTGTCGCGCCAATAGCTCGCGGCAGCCCGTCCGAATCCGAACGGATCTACCATGCTAGCAAGGGCCTCGCCGCCCGGCAGTGGAGTCATTTGATCAGACGCTCCTGGCCACAGGCTTTTCAGCGCGCTGCCAGGCAACATAGGATGAGCGAGAAAGTTCATATATTCTCCCATTGGGTTGATGCAAAGCACCCGTCCCGAAGCGATGATGCTGCAATGCAATATAGTTTAGGCCACTCACTGCGTAACGTCGATGCTTACCTTTGCAAATTCATCATTGTTGCCATAAAGACGCCGCACTTCATCGGTGATAGCATTTCCTACGTAATGCTGAGACTTATTGTTTTGTGGCACTTTCTATCTTCGGAGGGTGTATACCGAGAGGTTGCTATGTCATCCCTTACACTACTCAACCGTTTGACCTTCCGACAATTACAGGTATTCCAAGCAGTCCACCGCCAGCGATCCTACTCCCGCGCGGCCGAGCAGTTGGGACTTACACAGCCCGCGGTTAGCGCGCAAATTCGCCAGTTAGAGCTCGCTCTTGGTCAGCCGCTGTTTAAATATGCCGGTAAAACCCTACACGTGCTACCTGCAGCGGATACCTTGGCGCTCTCCACGCGCGAAATTTTCGGACAGCTCTCGAGACTGCAAATGAATCTCTCGGAGATTAATGGCAACATTAGCGGTGAACTGAACATCGCGGCAGTCTCCTCAGCCCAATATGTGGTGCCTTATTTATTAGCCCGCTTTCGAGCACGTTATCCCGATGTCCGTATTCGTCTAAAGGTATGCAATCGCAGTCAAGCGCTAGAAAGGCTGGCAGAACAGAAAGATGATGTCGTGATTATGGCCATGGTGCCTGAAGACGACGACTTGGTGGTAATGCCCATTCTTGAAAATGAACTCATCGCTCTAGTATGGCCAGACCACCCACTGCTTCATATGGAAGCACCCACACTAGCCGACTTTGCGCGTCACTATGTATTGATGCGTGAGCCAGGTTCTGGAGTGCGTATTGCATTTGAGCAGTTGGCCGTTGACCAAGAAATCGGTCTTCCCCACCGCATTGAATTAGGTACTAATGAAGCCATTAAACAAGGTGTTATGGCTCACTTAGGGGTTGCCGTCTTGCCCCGTTTGGCGGTTCAACTTGAACTAGAGCAGGGGTTGCTATCAGCACTGCCCTTACCTAATTTCCCCATTCGCCGCTCGTGGTGCACAGTGTATCGCCGCGATCATTTTCCAACGCCAGTCGCCGATCTCTTTTTACGCTTTATAAGGGAACATCTGCCGGATTTTCGTCGGCATTTTCAAGCCCCCTCTAGCCCGCTACCCAGCCATGGCGTTTCCTGCCTGCCATTAATGCCAATATAATAGGTTGTTTATAGAGTAGGATCCCGATTTAGTGGGATAGCTATTTAGCAGCGCGATAAAGGTGGCTTAGTGTCTTGTTAACCAAGAGATATGTTACATTAGCCTACTACCTACGTATCATTCAGAATATTCAGGGTTTGGCATGTATTCGCGCAGGCGATCCAACTGTCAACGCCATGGCATTTAAACGCCATCGCCAAAGCATATGGTTAGACGCCATAACGCATAACATTTGGGCATTGCCTGCCGCACAGTAGAGAGGCTCTCTCCTATGAGCAACAACCCCACAACGCGTGTCCCTAGCGGCGAAAAATTCCGCAATGAGCACGGCATGTCAGTCATCAAAGACGGCATGAAGCAGCGCAAAGCACCGTCAGAAGAAGCGTCCCCCAGTCTTGACCGTAAACCTAAATGGTTGCGCGCGCAGATTCCAGGTGGCGAACGCTTCGAGGCCGTCAAAAAAAATGTCTCTAAACACCGCCTCAGCACTGTCTGTGCGGAGTCGCACTGCCCTAACATGGGTGAATGCTGGAGCAATGGCACCGCCACCATCATGTTGATGGGATCTGTTTGCACACGTGCATGCCGGTTCTGCGCCGTGGACACAGGCAACCCGAAAGGCTGGCTTGATCAAGACGAGCCGGAAAACACTGCAAAATCGGTTGAACTGATGGGGCTGCGCTACATCGTACTGACCTCTGTTGACCGTGATGACCTAGACGACGGTGGCGCTACACACTACGCCAACTGTATTAAGGCTATTAAATCCCGCACGCCGGAAGTAGTTGTAGAAGCACTCACACCCGACTTTGATGCGGATAAAGCCGCTATTGAACGGGTTGTCGATTCAGGCTTGCAAGTGTTCGCGCAGAACGTTGAGACTGTCGAGCGCCTAACCAGCAAAGTGCGCGACCCGCGTGCTGGTTACCGTAAAACGTTAGATGTATTAGCGCATGCAAAACAGTATCGACCCGACATAATTACCAAAACAAGCTTGATGCTTGGATTAGGCGAGACAGACGAAGAGATACTTAAAACTTTTGATGACCTAAGAGAGATTGGCGTTGATATCGTGACGCTTGGCCAGTATTTGCGTCCTACCAAAAACCACTTGGCCGTAGAGCGCTGGGTTACTCCAGAAGAGTTCGACCGTTATCGTGTGCTTGGTCTTGAAAAAGGATTTCTGGAAGTGCCTTCAGGACCGCTGGTTCGCTCAAGCTATCGCGCCGATCGCGTTTTTGAGAAAAACAACCTTGGTCTTGCTTCCCCCGCCGCGGTTCCTGGCCAAGAGCCTGATACTAACCGTATTCCAGCGTTTAACGTTGGATAAAACGAAACACCAATTATCTGCACGCAATTGACATACCCCGTTCAGAACAGTCACATCAGTTCTACAGTGTCTTGCGTGCAGATAGCTAATTACTGGGTCACCGGCACATCCACCAAGTGACGATCCAACCTCAAAGCTAGTGAACAAGCCAGCTGTTTGCCCACGTCGTGAGGCGTGGGCAACACCACTAAATCAGCCAAGCGCGCCACCTGCATACCCGCGTATCCACAGGGGTTAATGCGCCCGAAGGGGGATAAGTCACCATCTACATTTAGTGCAACCCCGTGATAGCTAGCGCCCCGACGAATTCGCAACCCCAGAGAGGCGATTTTAGCCTCACCCTGCTGCGTATCAACGTAGACGCCAGGTGCATCTGGCTTCGCCCAGGCAGAAACACCATGGTAGGCAAGTACGTCAATCACTGAATTTTCTAGCGCAGTAACCAACTCTCGAACACCAATTTTTCCACGCCGCACATCCAGCAAGGGGTACAGCACAACCTGTCCTGGGCCATGGTAGGTTACTTGCCCACCTCGATCCGTTTTCACTACAGGGATATCACCAGGCATTAACACATGCTCTGGCTTACCCGCTTGGCCTTGAGTAAAAACGGGATCGTGCTCAACTAACCAGAATTGATCAGGCGTGGCCTCATCCCGGGTATCAGTGAGTTCGCGCATCGCGCTCCACACAGGCAAGTAGGCACGATGGCCAAGCTGATGCAGTTCAATAGGTTGACTATCCATGGTTATACCACCATGTGAACACGACCCGTAGCCTTCAGATCATCGAAGAGTTGGCGTAGCTGCTGCTCGCCAGTCGCTATAATAGTGACACGCACAGATTGAAAACGACCGTTACGGCTGTCGACGACTTGAAGTGACGTCTCATCAAAATCCGGAGAATGCTTAACAATCACTTGGCACACGCAGGCTGGGAAGTCCTCAGCGGCATCGCCAACCACTTTCAATGAATAATCACAGGGAAAGGTGATTTTGGGTGGCTCGTTTACTTCAGGCTGACGTAAATCTCTTAGCCCATTTTTCGCGCCTTTTTTCATAGCTCGCCTTTACACGGAATATAGATACGTCTGTTCAACACTCGAATGCAGTACAGCTTTATAGAGTTAGTAACTTAAGCGCAAAATGCTTAAAATTCTGCGCTTAAGCTCACTCGCTGCGACTAACCGGTGAAGTGACTAATTAATCGGTGAAGTTACTGATCAAACCACTGAAGAAACGTCTTACTTGATCAAATAAACGCTTAAACAAGCCGCCCTCTTCAACATTCTCCAGAGCCACTAGCTGACGCTCGCCGACCATTTCTTCGCCTAAATAGACTTCTAGCGTACCGACATCATCACCCACAGCAATTGGCGCTTGAAGATCGCCATCCAGGTTCAAGCGAGCACGCAACTCTTCATTACGGTTGCGCGGAAGCGTCATAAACACTTCACCGTCGACGCCCACACGCAGTTCATTATTATCACCCCCCCATACCCGTGGCGTTGCAAGCACGGCACCACGCTCATAGAGCTTCATCGTTTCATAGAAACGGAAACCGTAGCTAAGGAGCTTCTGTGTTTCCTGTGCTCTTGCCTCTTCTGAGCTAGTGCCCATCACGACTGAAATTAGGCGCATACCATCACGCTCAGCTGAAGAGACAAGACAGTAACCTGCTTCCGTTGTCCAACCCGTTTTCAAGCCATCGACACTCGGATCACGCCATAGCAAACGGTTACGGTTCGGCTGGTCGATACCACCAAACGCGAAGTTACGTTGAGAATAAATGGCATAGTGCTCGGGATAATCGTTAATAATATGCTGAGACAACAATGCCATATCACGGGCTGTTGAGTAGTGATTATCACCGGGCAGTCCTGTCGCGTTTTGGAAATTAGTGTTGTGCATTCCCAAGCGCGTAGCGTGCTGATTCATCAAATCTGCAAATGGCGTTTCGCCACCAGCAAGGTGCTCTGCCATTGCCACGCTAGCGTCATTACCCGAAACAATAATAATACCATGCAGCAGATCATCGACAGAGACTCGATCCCCCACCTCAATGAACATTTTAGAGCCGCCAGTGCGCCACGCTCTTTCACTAATATTGATCATGTCCGTCAGGCTAATGGTGCCACGATCTAACTCACGCTCTACCAAGTAAGCAGTCATGAGTTTAGTTAGGCTTGCTGGCGGCAATCGTTCATCAGAATTATGCTCGGCAAGAATACGACCGCTGTTGGCATCCATCAAAATCCATGAGCTCGCCGCCAACTGAGGAGCAGAGGGAATAATTGTTTGCGGCTGAGGTATCACTTGGGCCACGGCCGGTGAAGCCACCACGGCAAAAACCGCAAACAAACAAAGCCCAGCGGTACGGCGAATAGACATCAATACATTCATCTCTATACTTCTCACAACAAAGAAAAAACGTCAACGAAGCACGTTATTTTAGCTAATAAATGGGGTGAGCTATCTCACGATAAACACTTGTGGGAAGCCCGCCCGACGGAGTTCTTCACGCGCTTGAGTTTCCTGTGCAGGGCTTACTGGCCCAACTTGTACACGGTGCACATCTGTATCACTCATCACCCGCACTTTATGCGGCAGCTCATCAACCAAGCGCTGTTGCAACTGCTGGGCTCCTTCTTCACTACCCAAAGCCGCAATTTGTAGATAAATGGGATTATCGGTTGCCATTGATCGCTGTACGGCAACCTCTCGTACAGGCTGTGCATTCACCTCAGGAGTTGTAGAAGAAACCGTATTGGCTGCTCTACTACCGCTACTACCACTCCTACCCTGCTGCGCCAACCATTGTTCAGGCTCAATAGCTTCAACGCGGACGGCGCCAGTGCCATTATCTAAAAAGCCTAGCCGTGCAGCCGCTGCATAAGAAAGATCGATTTCACGATCACTATGAAAAGGACCTCGATCATTAACGCGCACGATAACAGATTGACCACTATCTAGACTGGTGACGCGGGCAAATGTTGGTAATGGCAACGAACGGTGAGCAGCTGACATTTTATACATGTCATAGATTTCACCGTTTGAAGTGGCATAGCCATGGAATTTTTCGCCGTACCAAGAGGCCGTTCCCTGCTTCACGTAGCCTGCTGCATCCGGTAGCACATGATAGGTTTCACCCCACACTTCATAAGTGGAGCGATTACCAGCACGCGATAGTGGCTCTATACGAGGCTCAGCGTTTGGCACTTTGCTCACATCCGGCGGCTCTAGCGGATACGCATCGCCAGTCATTGCATAGCGCTCACCCGGTGATGAGCCACCACGTTGCACACTATCACTTGCTCCACTGCTGAGCGCCCCACTCGCACCTGCAGCAGGCTTACTAGCAGGCTGATTGGCGCTATTTTGGTTAGTTTCATGACTGGCACAACCGCTAACCAACGCCATAATGACCACCGCACCACCTATACAGCGAGCCTCAGACAGCACTGTTCTCATGTTTAGCCCTCAACCTGCTGCGCAATAGCTTCTGACAACTCCGCTACTGCCATTGCATAGAGATGGCTGTGGTTATAGCGAGTAATAACGTAAAAGTTATATTCACCCAATCGATACTGGATACTGTCATCGGTAAGCTCGAGCCTTAATGGCACCACAAGCAACTCTGGTTCAAGCGTACTCTGTGACTCAATGCCAGCGTCAATCGCCTCAGCTGCAGTCACAACGGGTTTACTGGTTTGATTCATAGGAAGCGTTTCAGGCACTGAATCAGGACCATTGGCCTCATGATAAATTGCGCCATCACGCTGCCAGCCATGAACAGCAAAATAATTCGCCACACTGCCAATAGCATCAACCGGATTTTCCCATAAGTCTCGTTTACCATCGTCGTCAAAATCGACAGCATACGCTTGGTAACTAGTGGGAATAAACTGGGGATACCCCATTGCACCTGCATACGAACCATAGAGTTCGTCTGCTTCAACGCCTTGCTCATGAGCAATTTTCAAGAAAGCCACCAGCTCGCCTCGAAAAAAGCCACCACGGACTGGATGATGGAACGCCAATGTTGCCAATGAGTCTAGTACGCGATGGCGTCCTTTATGCTTACCGTAATAGGTTTCAACACCAATAATGGCGGCAATGACCTCTCTGGGAACACCATATTCCTCTTCAGCCCGAGCAAGCGCATTCTCATACTCATCGATGAAGTCAGCACCTTCCTCAATGCGTTGTTGTGTTAAGAATATATCTCGATACTCATGCCAGCGTAAGCGACGTTCAGCCGCACCTTCCATAGCGTCTAAAACAGATTGGCTATAGTTGGCTTGATTCAAGGTATTTGTTAGCCATTGCCGGGGAATTCCTTGCGCTGCTAACTCGTCAACTAACTGTTGAGTCCCTTCGTGCTGTTGCGGATCAAAGGGCGACGCATCATCAGCCCACGCAACTGTGTAAGAACACGCTAAGAGTACAGCTGCCACGCAACCGCCTGCTTTATTTCGGGCCCAGTTCATTAACTCACCACTCCTGTGAAAAAGCACCGCTATTTATCCATTCGATACTAGCGCGGCAACAACCGCCGATGGGCATGTATTGACATGAGAATACCGAACCCAGCCAGTAAGGTCACGCTGGAAGTCCCGCCATAGCTCACTAGCGGCAGCGGTACGCCAACAACGGGCAAAATACCACTCACCATGCCAACATTGACGAACACATATATAAAAAACGTAAGAATAATACTACCTGCAAATAGTCGCCCAAAGGTGTCCTGTGAAGACGTTGCCAGCCAAAGGCCTCGCCCTACAATCATGACGTATAGGGACAGCAGCACCAGCATTCCTACCAGACCAAACTCTTCACCTAGCACGGCAATAATAAAATCCGTATGGCGCTCAGGCAGGAACTCTAATTGGGACTGAGTGCCCTCAAGCCACCCCTTACCCCATAAACCACCACTACCAATGGCTGTTGTGGATTGGATAATATTCCAACCCGAGCCCAATGGGTCACTATCCGGATCCAGGAACGTTAACACCCGTTGACGCTGATAGTTGTGCATGTTCATCCATAGAACAGGAAGCCCTGCCGCAACTAAAGCGCCAACTAAGCCAATTAAGCGCCAAGACAACCCTGCCAGAAGCACGACAATGACCGCCGCACTGGCCACTAAAAGCGATGTTCCAAGATCCGGCTGAATAGCTGTAAGCACTACTGGCAAGCCGATGATCACCGCGCATACCAAAATATGCCTGAAACGCGGCGGTAATTGGCAACGATTCAGATAGGCAGCCACCATTAAGGGCACCGCTAACTTCATCATTTCAGATGGCTGAAAACGAATAACACCCGGTATTTCAAGCCACCGCTTTGCCCCCATGCCCACATCACCAGCAATCTCAACTGCTAGCAACATTGCCAAACCCACGCCATACGCTAAAGGCGCCCAACGCAAAAATGTGGAAGGCGAAAGTTGAGCAATAACCACCATAATAACGATGGCAACACCAAAACGTATGGCTTGAGCAATCACTGTATCAATGCGCTGCCCAGAGGCGCTATAAAGCACTAATAACCCACCGCCCATCAGCAAGAGCAGCAAACCTAACAACCATGGGTCAAGATGAATCCGCTCCCAGATACTTTTGCGCCTGGCAATACCGCTGTCTGGCGGGCGTACCGGATAACGACGTAATGGGCGAGAGAGGGTTTGCCACGACCTCATTAGTTGCCCTCCACGTTGGCAGCATCTTCTTCCAATACTTCTTTAACTTCTTCTACATCTGGCGCATCGTCTCTTAGTATCCAGGCATCGGTCATTGCACGTGCCAAATGAGCGGCATGGGTGCTTCCGCCGCCAGCATTTTCAACAATGACTGAAACCGCAATTTGCGGGTCGTCGAGTGGCGCAAACGCCATAAAGAGAGCGTGATCGCGCAGGCGCTCTTCAAGCTCTTCGGCGTTGTAACGCTGATCCTGTCCAAGCGAGAACACCTGGGCGGTGCCGGATTTTCCACCCATACGGTACTCTAGACCTACCCCGGTACGCCTCGCTGTACCTTCGTTACCGCTGATAACTTTTTCCATACCGCTGAAAACACGGTTCCACCAATTCTCATTATCCAACTGAATATCAGGTAACGTGTCTGGTAAGTCCTGCGCCAGGGGTTCGTCGCCTATTTCTAACGCAAGACGTGGCTTTACCCAATGCCCACGATTAGCCAATGTAGCGGTTGCGCTAGCCAACTGTAACGGCGTTACCTGCCAGTAACCTTGCCCGATACCTACAGAGAGAGTTTCACCGGGATACCAAGGCTGATTAAAACGTGCCCGCTTCCAATCACGAGATGGCATAAGGCCTGTGCTTTCGCCCTGCACGTCATGAGCAACACGTTGGCCAAAACCAAAATTAGTCATTTGTTCATGCAGATTATCGATACCCAAATCATGGGCTAGGGTGTAGTAATAAGTATTGTTTGAAACAGCAATAGACCGCTCCATATCTACTCGGCCATGCCCCCAGCGTAGCCAATTACGATAGCGACGGGAGTCGTTAGGCAACTGATAAAAACCAGGATCATTAATCGTGCTATCAGGAGTGATAACGCCTTCGACTAGTCCTGCAAGCGCCAAAAAGGGCTTAATAGTTGAACCTGGTGGATAATGACCACGAATTGCTCGGTTAAATAGCGGAAGGTCGATATTTTCCTGCAAGCCGCGATAAGAAGCGACATCAATTCCCGTAACAAACTGATTACTATCAAAACCAGGTGTCGATACCATGGCAAGGATTTCACCCGATCCAGGAACGATAGCGACGATAGATCCACGCCTACCATCTAGCAGCTCGTAAGCCAGCATTTGCATTGACTTATCAAGCGTCAACGTAAGGTTTTCCCCTGGTACCGGATCAGTCCGGCCAAGCTCTCTAAGTACACGCCCACGTGCGTTCGTTTCAACCTTACGCAGCCCCGCCTGCCCGTGTAGCTCCGTCTCGTAAAAACGCTCAACACCCGTTTTTCCAATAAAGTGCGTCCCCGCATATCGCCCAGCATCTAGGCTTTGCATCTCTTCTGCGTTGATGCGTCCTACGTAGCCTAGCGAATGAGCCATCATTTCGGCATCCGGATAGTAACGGAGCAGTTGCGCCTCTACTTCAACCCCTGGCAAACGATGCCGATTCACCGCCAGCCGCGCTATTTGATCTTCACTCAAATCACTCATTAAAAGCGCAGGCTGAAAGGGGCGCTGGCGTTGTCGAGAACGTACATTGAACGCTTCGATATCATCTTCGGGCAAGTCTAGAAGTTCAACTAACAGCGCTAGCGTTTCATCTAAATCATCAACGCGTTCACGCACCAACGTGAGGTTATAGGTTGGGCGATTTTCGGCAAGGAGGACACCATTGCGGTCGTAAATTAACCCACGATTAGGAGGTAACGGCTCGACACGGACACGGTTTTTTTCGGAGCGCGTACTGTATAAATCGTGCTGAACGATCTGCAAGTAAGCTAATCGCCCAGTCAACAATCCTGTTAAAACAGCCACCACTAAGACGGCAAGTAGCGCCCTGACACGAAAAATACGCAATTCTTGCTCAGGGTTTTTAAGCGTGTCACGGCGCTTAGGCATGGGTAACGATGACTCTCAAATCAGACAAAAAGCAATTATCGATGATAGGGATGACCTACTAATAAGGTCCACGCCCGGTAGAGCTGCTCAGCTAGCATTATGCGTACTAGAGGGTGCGGCAACGTGAGAGGTGATAAAGACCACGCTTTGTCGGCCATTGCTGAAAGGGATGGCTCTAAACCATCTGGCCCCCCCACCAACAACACTATATCTTTGCCTAACATGCGCCAAGCATCAGCTTCGACAGCAAGTTGCTCGGTACTCCAGGTTTTGCCCTTAACCTCAAGTGCCACGATATATTCGTCGCCGCGAAGCTTGTCACGTATACGCTGAGCTTCCTGTGCACACGCCTTAGCAATATCAGCATTTTTGCCGCGCTGCCCCAACGGAATCTCTTCTATTTCAAGCGTGAAGTCCCTAGGTAGCCGTTTGCGGTAGGTCTCAATGCCCTCTTCAACCCACGCAGGCATTTTGGTGCCCACCGCTAACAGCCGGATCTTCATGACATCGTAGCTCGCTCTTCAAATCTTTTAAGCGACTCGCTAATGGCACCAGCGTCATTGGGAAGATCTGCCCATAAACGCTCAAGATCATAGAGCGCTCGCGCTTCAGGCAACATAATATGCACAACCACATCGCCCAGATCGACTAGCACCCAATCGGCATTGTCGCCACCTTCAACACCTCGGGGCGAAAGGCCTGATGCTTTGGCTTTTTCCACAACGTTTTGCGCTAATGCAGCCACGTGGCGCGTAGACGTACCACTGGCAATCAGCATCAAGTCCGTAACTTCGGTCAGTTTGGAAACATCTAGCTGCGTAATATCTCGTGCTTTAAGTTCTTCTAGGGCTTCAACCGCTAGATTTTTAAGTGTATCGATGTGCATGGCTCCTAAAGGCAACCCCTTGTTGTCGTAAGCTCAGCAAAAACAAGCTCAGTGATATTCAGTCAATAAGCCGGCCATTGTAACGGCTTCTTTCCTGACTGCCAGCGCTATTCATCACAATGATAGAAACCATGCCGCAGAATGGCTTCTTCGACGGCCTCAGGCAGTAGATAACGAACGCTTTTGCCCTTTTCTAAACGCTCCCTTATGTAGGTAGCCGAGATCGCCATCATGGAGGGCAAGGCCAGCGTCAGAACATTACCATTAGGGCTTTTCATTAGTTCATCTACGGTATCGACTTCACGATCGCCTACCAGTTCCCTTAATGCCTCAGGCAACGGCGCGTTATAACCAGGTCGAGCGATCACCACTAGGTTCGCCAAAGAGAATATCTGTGAGGCTTTGTGCCATTTGGCTAACCGCAGGAAAGCATCGAACCCGATTATCATCACTAAGCGAGCACTATCGCCATACGCTTGCCGTAGTTCAGCAAGCGTATCCACGCTATAAGAAGGTCCTTCGCGGCGTAGTTCACGATCATCCGCTACCACCCCTGGCGTATCGCTAATACCTAACGTTAACAACTCAAAACGCTGTTTCGGCGACACCTGAGGCGTATCACGCAAAGGCGGCTGAGGCGCGGGAATCATGTGGAGACGATCAAGTTTAAGGGCTTCACGAACCTCAACGGCGCTTCGTAAATGCCCCAGATGCACAGGATCAAATGTGCCCCCCAGCATACCTATTCGCACGGGTGTTGAACTCATTGCCTGACTTGCCCATCTCCAAAGACGACATATTTTTGCGTTGTGAGCCCTTCCAACCCAACCGGCCCTCGCGCATGCAGTTTATCGGTTGAAATACCAATTTCTGCGCCCAACCCATACTCAAAACCATCGGCAAAGCGCGTAGAGGCATTTACGATGACTGAACTTGAGTCGACCTCAGCCATGAAGCGCCTCGCCAGAGTGATATCTTGAGTCACAATGGCATCAGTATGATGGGAACCATATTGCTCGATATGCTGAATCGCCTCATCCATGCCATCGACGACTTTAATCGCTAAAATAGGCGCCAGGTACTCAGCCCCCCAGTCTTCTTCAGTGGCCAACGCGGCTTGGGGCAGCAATGCTCTTGTGCGCTCGCAACCACGAAGCTCTACCTTATGCTCGGCGTAGGCACGAGCCAACTCAGGTAGCACAATATCGGCAATCGGGGCATCCACCAGTAGTGTTTCCATCGTATTGCAGGTGCCATAGCGATGCGTTTTCGCGTTTACCGCGATGGCCAGCGCTTTAGCGGGATCTGCCGTAGTGTCGATGTAAACGTGACAAACCCCATCAAGGTGTTTAATAACCGGTACCGTTGCCTCGCGGGAAATACGCTCGATCAGAGATTTCCCACCTCTAGGAATAATGACGTCGACGTAGTCGGGCATACTAATCATCGCCCCCACCGCAGCGCGATCAGTGGTGGCAACGACCTGAACTGATTCAGCTGGCAAGCCAACATCGGCTAGCCCTTCCTGGATACAACTACTAATCGCCGCATTTGACGCACTGGCCTCAGAACCTCCGCGTAACAAACAAGCATTGCCAGATTTTAAACAGAGGCTTGCTGCTTCTAAGGTGACGTTAGGGCGGGATTCATAAATAATGCCAATGACTCCTAGCGGCACGCGCATTTTGCCAACTTGAATTCCACTTGGGCGATAGCGCATATCGTCAACTTCGCCAACAGGATCTGGCAGTGCGGCCACTTGATGAAGGCCTTCGATCATGGCATCAATTCGTTCGTCATTTAGTGCCAGTCGATCTAGCAACGCATTGTCTAGACCCGTTTCTTTACCCCTCTGCACGTCAAGCGTATTAGCCTCTAGTATTAATTGTCTAGATGCCATCAGGCGCGATGCCATTGCTTCAAGCGCGCGATTTTTCAATCCCGTATCTGCACGTCGCAGCTCTCTAGCAGCTGCCCGAGCGCCTTGACCGAGCACCTGGATATAAGCGGGCACATCCCCCGCAGCTAGTTGCTGTAGGGCTATGTTCTGGTGTGCGTTTGAACCGCTCATACTTTCTCCCTGTGTTATCGCGTATGCAAGGCAAGTTGCATTCTATGGTAGTGGTACTAGGTGTTTGGCAGTATGTTACGCCATTAGAGCGTTATACTGACGCTGTCAGTGATTACATTTCGACGCCCACGCCTAGTTAAAGTGTGCCATGGGCAATCCTGAATTAAAGGTGAATAGTAAGCCACCATGCAAAGCAAGTACAAAATACGCCTACTAAGAGCCAATCTGTTTGCAGCGGCGGTAGCATTAGCGTTTTGGACGCATATGGCACAGCCGGTGGCTGCGCTAATGCTTTGGTTGTCTGTTGGCTGGCTTTTTTTTACTGCACTATTACTTGATTTTAGCCATCGTCGTTCTAAAGGCCTGCCTTGGCAAGTGTTCACTGGGGCGCTACTACTGGGGCTTATTGCCGTTGCTCCAGAGCGCCATAGCTTTTTAATATGGGCTTGGGCGGCAATGTTTATGCTGCCTCAGAAACGCTGGGTGGCCGTTTTTAATGCGTGCGCTGCGTTGATCAGCTGGTCATTAATCGCCCCTCTTCTTGCCTTACCCGAAGCGCTATTACTGTTGGCGGCATTGATGACACTGGGCGTGCTGTCCAGCGCAAAAGCCTGCCAGTTAATCGATATTAACGGTTCCATTCGCAAACGCCTTCGGCTTATCCCCGGACTGAATCTATGGCCAAGTGGGCAGCTGTTGAAAGACCTGAACCGCGAACAAACCCGCTCTGAACGTGAAGCTATCTATGCAGAGTTATTAATTATCCAAGTAAAACGCCATCAACTTTGGTCGTCAGCGCAAAAGTTATGCAACCTTACATACAGCTTCGAACACGTTTATCGCTTAAATAATCAGACGCTTGCTGCCTTGATGTTGTCACATAATTCAAAAGAAGCCGCCCACCGTCGCAAGCTTCTGTGCGCTGGCCTCCCAGAAATACAGCACTCCCACCAACTACCACTAATGGATATAGAGCTATCAGGCCTAACCGTCGAGGCGCTAATCCAACCCCCGCCTCAACAACGGGATGAGAACAATGATTGATCAGCCGCTGCCCAGGCACCTCATGACCTTTGCCTACACCGCCAGCGTGACCCTGGTAGCAGGGTACACATTCTGGCTTTATGGGATGGGAAACTATAACGACCTTTTAGTGCCCATGTTTGTGACACTATTGCTATTTGCAGCGTTGTTAATGCACCACAGTCAGGCGTTAAATCCTGTTCTCCCCCGCGCTATTTTGCTAGGTAGCAGTTACGTTATTACCCTAGCAGCCTTCTATAACCATCCTAGCATCTCGACAATTTGGATCGGACTGCCCACGGCCGCTGCATTTTTTTTGCTACCACTATCGAGTGCTTTAACGCTAACTGCACTTGCCTGCCCGTTGTGGTGGTTGCTAACCCGCCATAGCGATACAACCACAGAGATGATCATTGCTTATACCGCTCTCATTCTGCTGCTGGCATTACCCCCATGGGAACACACGCGGCAGCGCGCATTATTAAGAGCGACAGACCCAAACGACAACGATTGCGATGCTTACCATATCGATACGCTTAAAGAGCGATTACATAATGAGTTTCTTCGCGCAGCGATGCTTAACAAACGTTTGGCAGTCTTAGTAATGCATTTACCCCAGCTTGATATGGCGGAAGAACAATTTGGTTCACGTGCAAAAACGGCACTACTGGGCGCTCTCTGTAACGAAGTGAATAGCCGTTGCCGTGACCACGACCTACTAGGCAGGGCAGGTAATGCCACATTCTGGTTAGTGCTACCTGATACAAGCGAGAGCGGTGCTATGCTGGTGCGCGAGCGGCTTCAACGCGCATTATCACAGCGTGTTCTAGTGGAAACGGGGCAGTTAGAAACCCGTATTGCTGTTTGCATACCATGCCGAAATGAGAGTTTCGAACGCTATACAAATCGCTTGGAAGCACGTGCCAAGGCATTATCTATCGCCTAATGCGGAATAAATGGAGCAGTATTTTTCATGGCGGATACGCTGTTTGCCCTGTCACTCTCGCCAGCCATGTTACTACTGATGGTGGCGCTGATTTCGCTGCTTGAGTCTCTTGCACTGGTTGGTTTATTGGTACCTGGTGTGGTGTTAATTACTGCAGCTGCGTCTGTAGCGGGACATGAAGCCATTGCCCTGCCATGGTTAATCGGTGCTGCGTTAATAGGTGCAATTTTGGGTGATAGCATCAGCTACCTGCTTGGCTATCACCACCGTGAACAGGTCACCCGTCGTTGGCCCCTATCCATGCATCCAGAATGGCTTGAACGCGGCGTACGTTTTTTTGAACGTTATGGTATCCATTCAGTGTTTATTGGCCGGTTCGTTGGCCCCGTCCGTCCTATCATTCCGCTTATAGCCGGGATGATGCGGATGCCAAAGCACACATTCTTATGGGCCAATATAACGTCTGCAATCTTGTGGGCACCCGCTTATGTGTTACCTGGCTATTTGTTAGGAAGGACCTGGCAACAACACCTCAATCTACCCCAAAATATAGAAACGGTACTCATTACATTAGGTGCCAGTCTCGTCGTGCTTGCGGTGATTTTCTCTTGGGGAAGAGCCCAGGTTGGACGCCATGGCTTTATCTACTTGGCAACAGCACGCCTTATTCGTCGCGTTCCCTTTATGCGCCGCTCATGGCTCTCAATGAGCCTGAATGATGAAGTACCGCTAGCCTCGTTACTGCTACTTGTAATCACGTTAGCAAGTGTCTCAGCCTGGACACTGCTAGTAATGAATCATCAAGCTCCTATGCCGATAGACCTACAAGCGCAGCGCCTGTTTAGCTGGTTAACCAATGAGCCACTTCAGTTAACCAGCCTGGTCTTAGCAAAAATAGGGGATCCACTTGGGGTTACCGCCCTGCTTGTGCCTTTGGCCATTTGGCTGGCACACCATAAACGTATCGATGCTCTCTGCCATTGGGCCTTTGCCATTGGTTTCGTTGCACTACTCAACACTATTGGAAAAATGGTTTTTGAGCGTGCTCGTCCGCAAACACCGGACTACTTAATTGGCTCATTTTCATATCCAAGTGCACACACCTCCACGACGGTGGTTGTAGTGGGGCTAGCAGCCGCTTTTATTGCAGCAGGCTTGCACCGCAAACAACGCGTTTGGGTTTATTGGCTGGCCATTACCCTAGTAACGCCTATGGCGCTATCGCGTTTGATATTGGGCGTTCATTGGCTAAGTGATCTCATCGGCGGCGCGCTCTTGGGCTTGCTGGTATGCGCCCTCATCCGACTGAATTGGCAGCGACGCGTTAGAGCTCCTTTACCTCATTGCCCGTGGGGCAGACTAATGGCATTCACCATCGCGCTGGTAGTCCTACGGATTATACTGATGCCACCTGTCTAGCCATTCGGTGCTACCCCAGAGCCAGCCAGATTCCCACGCCTATCATTAATGTCCCTGCAATGCGATTAAGCAACCTTACATTGCCACTTTTGCCCAGCACGTTACGCAGCGTTTTACCCCCTGTTGCGTAAACGAGCATGCTGGCAAACTCGATTATTAAAATAACCGCAATAAGAAGGGATAGCTGAGGCGCGAGTGGTCGACTACCATCTAAAAACGGCGGTAGCAGCACCATAAAAAATGCCCACCCTTTAGGGTTGGCCACGGCCGTCACCAAACCCTGAATTGCCAGTTGCACCCGCCCAGCAGGCGGCCCGGCATTAAGCTCGTCAGGGATAGCCATTCGCCCCCTGGAGCGCCACATCATAATCCCCAGATAAGCCAAGTACGCACCGCCTACCCACTTAAACGCAATGAACAGCTCTGGCTGTCGTAGCATTAACGCTGCCACACCAGCACCTGCAGCGGCTGCCACGATGCCAACGCCAATTAACTCACCTATCATCATCCACAACGTTCGCTTCACCCCCTGGGTCATACCCAGTACCATCGCCAACGTCATACACATCCCCGGCGTAAGGGAAACGAATAAAAACGTGGGTACAAACACCGACAGCGTCGCCCATGACATCATCATTACTCTTCCGTGTTGTTTACATCGTTATCTGCATCGCTAGACGTGGTTTCATACCCCTCTCCCCAGCGCGGTACTAGACGGTGGGCAATGCCTAACTGATTGAGAATCCGTGCGACCACAAAGTCGATCAAATCTTCTATCCGTTCCGGGCGATGATAAAAGCCGGGGGCCGCAGGCAAAATCACGACACCCAGACGGCTTAGCGCCAGCATGTGCTCCAGGTGAATGGGGGAAAATGGACTTTCACGCGGCACCATGACTAATGTCCGCCGCTCTTTGATGGCAACGTCAGCGGCACGCTCAATTAAGTTATTGCTCGCGCCAGTTGCGACTGCTGACAACGTACCTGTAGAGCAGGGGCAAATTACCATCGCAGAGGGAGCGCCGGACCCCGATGCCACGGGCGCCATCCAGTCTTCACGCCCAAAACAGCGGATTTGACCGGGTTTGGCACCACTCTGCTCAGTAAGCGCCTCTACTAAGCGTTTTGGCTGAGCGGGTAACGACACATCCGTCTCAGTGGCAATGACCATATGCGCCGCTTTGGAGATCATTACCCATACTTCATGCCCTGAGGCCACCAGTACGTCGATCAAGCGCAGGCCATATTGCGCCCCTGAAGCACCTGTCAGCGCCACCGTCACCGGAGGTTTAAAGTCTGTCACTCAGTTTGCTCCTTGGCAGACAGCGCACTCAATAGACGCTGGTGAACGCCCTCGAAACCACCATTGGACATAACAACAATACGGTCGAGTGGCGACGCGTGAGTAACAACCGCCTTAACAAGTGCATCGATATCGCTATATAGCTCAGCGCGTTCGCCTTGTTCAGCCACTAACGCCTCCATTGACCAGTCAAGCCCTGCCGGTTGAAACCAGAACACCGCATCCGCATCGGCAACGCTCTCGTTTAGTCGAGCACGTAGAGCGCCTAAACGCATGGTGTTGGAACGAGGCTCAATCACCGCGAGTAGTCGCCCTTTGGTGGTGGCTGCGCGCAACCCTTTTAACGTCGCTGCAATTGCTGTTGGATGGTGGGCAAAGTCATCAATAACTTGTACGCCGTCCACTTCACCGATGATTTCTTGACGCCGACGGGGTGTTTTAAAACGCGCGAGAGCGGCACAAGCGCGAGGGAGATTCACACCGCAACGGCTCGCTGCAGCAAGTGCCGCGAGTGCATTGCGCGCGTTGTGCTCACCCGTTAACGCCCATTCGACCACGCCATCCTCTTCACCGTTTGCCCCGATGTGGAGCACCTGAAAACGGCTACCATCAGCACGTTCCAAACGCAGTTGCCACTCACTGCTCTCTAATGTGCCGAAATGCTCGACCGACGACCACGACCCCATTCCCAGAACACGCTCAAGCGCAGGCTGTTGATCAGCAACTAGTAAGCAACCTCGGCTCGGCACTGTTCGTACCAAATGGTGGAACTGGCGCTCAATCGCAGCAAGGTCAGGGAATATATCGGCATGGTCAAACTCTAAGTTGTTCATCACCGCAATCTGGGGGCGGTAGTGAACAAACTTAGAGCGCTTGTCAAAAAATGCCGTATCGTACTCGTCAGCCTCGACAATGAAGGGGCTATTGTGATGACCTAAGCGTGCCGACACACCAAAATTACGCGGCACACCACCAATTAAAAATCCAGGCGTAAAGCCAGCGCTTTCCAATAACCATGCTAAAAGGCTGGCAGTGGTGGTCTTACCGTGAGTACCTGCAACGGCAATGACTTGCCTGCCAGGCAGTACATGCTCAGCCAGCCACTGAGCACCTGAGGTATAGGACAAACCGCTATTTAGCAGCGCCTCGACTTCGGGGTTACCCCGAGATAACGCATTTCCCACAATGACAAGTGCAGGCTGATCAGCAAGATTTTCAGCGCGATATCCCTCCATCAAGGTTATCCCCGCCTCTTCTAACTGGGTGCTCATGGGAGGATACACATTCGTATCTGAGCCGCTCACCTGATGCCCTAACTCACGCGCTAGCAAAGCCAGGCTCCCCATAAAAGTGCCGCAGATACCCATAATATGCAGACGCATCGGTGAAGCGCTCCTTACTTAACCAGTTAACTAGGCTGCTGAGACTAGCATGCAACGTTAACAGGCTCATCTAGTTCAAGGCAGTCTTGGCTTAAAACTAGGGCCAAAGCTCGTTCAGAAGTGACAAAACGCCCAGTTTGATGCAGGATGCGGCTACCTTTTTGCTCATGATTTTTTAAATATGATCATTCATACACATCCAACCGCTGACCAATCTCAGCGTAACCGAGGGAGCTTACAATGCGTGTTTTGATTCGCTATTTCTTCAGAGGTGTCCGCCTTATTCTAGCCCCCGTCATGTTGATCTCAGAGAAGCTTTCAACCCCTAAATCTGTAGAGCGTACCGAGGAAGAGCAAGCTAAGGTCGATGCCGCCTGTGAACACCTAGCTCTCTATCAGTTCCGGACATGTCCTTTCTGCATCAAAGTACGTAAAGAAATCGCTCGGTTGGGCCTAAAGATCGAATTGCGCGATGCTCAGCTAGACCCTGCTCATAAAAAAGCCCTTCAAGAAGGCGGTGGCAAAGTCAAAGTTCCCTGCTTAAAAATTAATCATGAAGACGGCCGGGAAGAGTGGCTCTACGAGTCAGATGCCATTAACCGCTGGTTGCACCAACATTTCGCTTAAAACACATTTACACAGTGCCGCTATTCGACTGAAGCACCTAGCACCCAATAGCGGCCCCCCACCTTCGTCTAATCTCCCTCCATTTTAAGACCGCACCCAGCCTTATCATTCAGCAGATGAATGATACCTCTCATTATTTCGATTGTATGACGCGCCCCACACTCTCTATGTTTATAGCGAACAGAATATTGTTAGAACAGCTTATAAGCTGACCGTGTCTGTTTTGCTGGTTTTCAAACGCAGCTGGTTTTTAAAAGCACTTAGTTTTTAAACACGCTAGGTTTGGCCAGCAAAGTGAACAATAAACAATACAAAGGGAAACATTATGACGTTTAAGAAAACGCTACTGGCTTCTGTTATTGGTGCTGTGGTTGCAGGCACGACGATGCTGCCCATGACCGCTAGCGCAGAAACCCTGCGCATTGGTTATTCTGCCGACCCTGAAACCCTTGATATCCATGAGCAGTTATCGGGCGGCATGCTGCGCCTTTCACACTTAGCGTTTGATCCGCTGGTACGTTGGACAAAAGATTTTCAGTTTGAGCCACGTCTGGCGACCGAATGGGAACAGGTAGACGAAACGACGACACGGATGACGCTGCGAGAAGGCGTCACGTTCCATTCAGGTAACGAGTTCACCGCCAAAGATGTGGTATGGACCATTGAACGTCTGAAAGAAAGCCCCGATTATCGCGCTATTTTTGAGCCCGTCGCAGGTGCTGAAGCAGTTGACGATTACACTGTCGAAATTACAACCACTGAGCCCTACCCGCTACTGCTAAACCTTGCAACTTATATCTTCCCCATGGATAGCGAGTTCTACACGGGTGAAACCGAAAGCGGCAATGAAAAAGCTGAAATCGTAAAAGCGGGCAACTCATTTGCATCGCGAAATGTCTCCGGCACTGGCCCATTTATTATCACTGAACGCCGTCAAGGTGTCCGCGTTGATTTTGAACGCTTTGAGGATTACTGGGATACCGACAGCGAAGGTAACGTTTCTAAAATTGTCCTGACGCCCATTGCTGAAAATGCCTCACGCGTGGCGGCACTACTGTCAGGCGGCGTTGACTTTATTGATGCAGTACCCCCCAACGACCTGGATCGTGTACGTGAGGCTAACGATGCCAATCTAGTAGAGATTGCAGGTACACGCATCATTGGCTTCCAGCTCAACGAAGAACGCGTTGAAGCCTTCCAAGATGTACGTGTTCGCCAAGCCGTTGACTTAGCAATTAATCAAGAAGGTATTGCCGACCGATTGATGCGCGGTTTCGCCACGCCAGCTGGCCAGTTCTCTCCAGAAGGATACTCTGGCCACAACCCTGACTTAGTGCCTCGTTATGACATTGAAGGTGCCAAAGAGCTAATGGCAGAAGCGGGCTACGAGGAAGGGTTCAGCGTTGACATGATCGCGCCTAATAACCGCTATGTGAACGATGCTCAGATTGCTCAAGCAGTGGCTAACATGCTGGCACAAATTAACATTAATGTTAATTTGCGCACGATGCCGCTTGCTCAGTACTGGCCCGAATACGATACTCGCGAATCTGACATTGCAATGATTGGCTGGCATGCGGACACCGAAGACACCGCTAACTTCTTCCAATATCTCTCTTTCTGCATTGATGAAGAGACCGGCGTTGGTCAATACAACTACGGCAGCTATTGCAACGAAGAAATTGATGCGCTTGTTACTGCGGCAGATAGCGAAACTGATTTAGAAAAACGCAATGAAATGCTGCGTGAAGCGGAAGCCATGCTCTATGAAGACGTAGGCTACATCATGTTGCATTGGCAAAACCTCGCCTATGGCGCTGCTGACGGCATAGATATCGAACCAATCGTTAACGCCATTGACTTCCCCTATCTAGGTGATCTGGTAATTAATCGCTAATTTCCACGCTTATTTTTACACGTGCAAGGATGCTTCGTTCCCCATAACCCTGGGGGACGAAGCATTTTATGTGGTTAATAGTCTCATCGTAGGCTTCGCCCTAACTTGCCATTAATTCTCTATTAAACCTATGACATAGGTGGCGTACGCCATGATTGCTTTTCTAATCAAGCGCCTGATGCACGCGATATTGGTGATGTTTGTCATCAGTGTACTGGCCTTCGCCATCCAGGATAACCTGGGTGACCCTGTACAACAGATGGTCGGACAGTCGGTCCCCGAAAGTGAACGTGAAGCTATTCGCGAGCGCTTAGGCTTAAATGATTCGTTTTTAGTTCAGTATGTACGCTTTGCTAAAAATGCGGTGCAAGGCGATTTTGGGTACTCCTATTTCTACCGCGAACCTGCGCTGGAAGTAATTGCTAGGCACTTACCCGCAACCCTCGAACTGGTTTTTGCGGCTACGCTCATTATTGTACTTTTTTCAGTGCCAATCGGCGTTTATAGCGCGATAAAACCACGCTCTCCTATATCACGTTTTTTTATGGGCGCCTCAATTATTGGCATTTCAATACCGGTGTTTTTGACCGCCATTTTATTGATTCAGATTTTCTCGATTGGGATCACGATCACCCTGTTTCCTGAAAGTACCAGCTGGGGAGCTTGGTTAAATAGCCTGCTGTCGACAGAAGGTAATATGCCATCGTTTGGCCGTGGCTATGACTTAGTGCATGTGGTAGGCCACTGGGACACCAACTTAGCCACGTGGAATGGCTTACAGCATTTGGTACTACCCGCTATTTCACTCGCCTCCATTATGTTGCCGCTGTTTATCCGCCTGATTCGCGCAGAAATGATGGAAGTGCTGCAATCAGAGTATGTGAAGTACGCCAGAGCGAAAGGCATTTCAATGCGACGTGTTTACTTTGTTCACGCGCTTAAAAATACCATGCTGCCGGTGATTACCGTTGGCGGCGTACAGATCGGTACCATGGTGGCTTACACCATTTTGACCGAAACCGTTTTCCAATGGCCGGGCATGGGACTGATGTTCCTTGATGCTATTAACCGAGCCGATATACCGCTAATTGTTACTTACTTGATGATTGTCGGCGTCATTTTCGTGGTGACGAACACCATTGTGGATTTGATCTACGGCTTCGTGAACCCCACCGTAAAACTGACAGGTAAGCCCGCATGACAACGCCCACAACAACGACTGCACCTAGCCGCTGGGAACGCTTGCGCGACTCCTACTTATGGTACAGCTTTAAGCGCGACCGCACGGCTCAACTGTGCCTTGCGATGTTTATTTGCCTAGTTATTGCAGCCTTTTCAGCGCCATTGCTAGCCCCAACTGATCCTTATGACCTACGTTATATCGACATTATGTCGTCAGAGCTGCCCCCCTTTTGGATTGATGGTGCCGATGAGCGTTACAGCCTAGGCACCGATGCCCAGGGGCGCGACTTATGGTCGATTATTCTCTACGGCACCCGCGTATCGCTACTGATTGGTTTTGGCGCTGTCATACTTCAAGCACTGCTCGGCGTAACGTTTGGCTTAATGGCAGGCTACCTAGGCGGCCGCATCGATGCTTTTTTGATGCGCTTAGCTGATATCCAGCTTTCATTTTCCACCCTGATGGTCGCTATCGTGGTGGGCGCGCTAGTGAAAGCTACCATGGGTAGTGCGTTTTACAGCCAATATGCCGTGCTCATGCTTATTTTGATTATCGGGTTAGCCGAATGGCCTCAGTATGCACGCACGGTACGCGCCTCTGTGCTGGCTGAGAAAAATAAAGAGTACGTTGATGCTGCACGCGTTATGGGCCTGCGTAGCAAACGTATAATGTTCCGCCATGTGCTGCCTAATACCATGTCGCCGATTTTTGTTATCTCAACGGTGCAAATTGCTAACGCGATTATTTCAGAGGCAGCCCTATCGTTTTTAGGCTTGGGAATGCCCGAAACCCACCCATCGCTTGGGTCGCTGATCAAATCGGGATTTGACTATATCCAATCGGGGTCTTGGTGGATCACTCTGATTCCTGGTGCGGTACTAGTTGTGCTGGTGCTGTCTATCAATCTATTGGGTGATTGGCTGCGCGATGTCATGAACCCACGACTCTATAAAGGCTGAGGACACCATGGCACTACTTGAAGTCTCACAACTCGACGTACGTTTTGCCCTTCGCCAAGGTGAAGTGCGCGCTCTTCGCGATGTCAATTTCACCCTGGAGCGCGGCGAGCGCTTAGGTATCGTGGGCGAGTCGGGCGCGGGTAAATCCGTGGCCGCCTTCTCGCTGCTTAACCTAATCGCCAAACCCGGCTTTATAGCGGGTGGCAGCATTAAATTTGAGGGTCAGACGCTTAACACCATGTCCGAGCGCGGTCTGCGAAAAATACGCGGCAACCGCATCTCGATGATCTTCCAAGACCCGATGATGACGCTAAACCCTGTGCTCTCGATTGGTGAACAGATGGTCGAGTGCTTAAAAGCCCATCGACGTATCTCCACCAAAGAAGCACGCGCCATTTCTTTTGATAAATTGCGTCAAGTTCAGATTCCGTCACCAGAAACACGCTTAGATCAATATCCCCACGAGCTTTCTGGTGGTATGCGTCAGCGTATAATTATCGCCATCGCCCTCCTGCTCGACCCCGATATTATTATTGCCGATGAACCGACCACCGCCCTGGACGTGACCATCCAAGCGGAAATCATGGCGCTGTTGCTTGAGCTATGCGAACAGCACAACGTCGGCCTGATTCTCATCACCCACGACCTGGGTGTCGTGAGTCAGGTCACCCAGCGCATGTTGGTCATGTATGCCGGTCGCGTTATTGAGCAAGGCCTAACACGGGAAATCATCAATGATCCACAGCACCCCTATACTCAAGGCCTGATCAACGCGTTACCGCAAATGGCCACCCCAGGTGAAAAGCTCAACCAGATCCGCGGCAGCATGCCGTCTCTCTCGAACTTACCTAGCGGCTGCGCGTTTCATCCTCGCTGCGACTTCATCAATAGAGCCGATGGTCAACCCCGGCCTGCCTGTACCCAGCAAGTGCCTGAATTTGTCGAATCCGGCAATTGCCGTGTCGCCTGCCATATGGTGGCTGAAATGCTTGAAGATCGTCGCCTGAAGGAGGAAACACAATGAGTGCTCAGGTAGAAACCCGAAGTACGTCGCCGAATCAAGCTATGTCTACTCAAACCAAGTCGTCTACTCAAACGACGCCCACTCAAAATGAAGAGAGCAGCGAATCACTACTACAAATTCGTGGCCTTAAGAAGCGCTTTTCATTATCAGGGGATTTTTTGGACCAGCTGCGCTTTAAAGGCGGCAAGTTGGTACGTCACCAAGAGCATGTCCACGCGATTAATGGCGTCAACCTTGATATCAAACGGGGGGAAGCGCTGTGTGTAGTTGGTGAATCTGGCTGTGGTAAGTCCACAGTTGCTAGAACTGTTATGGGCTTACTCACCCCCACAGAGGGTGAGATTCGCTATGACGGACAGCGTATCGATAACTTAAGCTCGCGCCAACTATTACCTTATCGCAAGCGTATGCAGATGATATTTCAGAATCCTTACGCCTCGCTTAATCCACGGATGACGATTCAGCAAACGCTGGAAGAACCATTACGTTTGCACCACCCAGACTGGAGCCGTGAGAAAATACTCGATAAAGTTCAGGACGTTATGAGTTCAGTGGGGATAGACCCCGACTGGGGCAAGCGTTTTGGGCATGAGTTTTCCGGCGGCCAGCGCCAGCGTATCGCCATAGCACGCGCCCTAGCCGTCGATCCTGAGTTTATTGTTGCCGACGAGCCCATTTCGGCACTGGATGTATCCATTCAGGCGCAAGTACTCAACCTACTAATGGAGGCGCAACAAGCACGTAACCTGACCTATCTATTTATCACCCACGATTTGGCAGTTGTTGAGCACTTTGGTACCCGCGTAGCAGTGATGTATTTAGGCACGGTTTGTGAAGTGGCCACAACGGCAACGCTATTTGCTAAACCGCGCCATCCCTATACCCAGGCGCTACTATCCGCCATTCCTCGCTTAAAAGATGATCGCCCCCAGCATATTCGTCTTACTGGCGAAGTGCCTACACCGGTCAACTTACCGAGCGGCTGCGTATTCCATGGCCGTTGCCCCTATGCCAACGCCCGCTGCCATCAGGAAATCCCTGCTCTGCAAACGCAGGATGACGGCACTCGCGTTGCGTGCCACGCTGTTGAAGAAGGCCGCCTATGACGCCAGTTTCAACAACAGCATTACGTTTGGCAGCACTGCGAGGTAAGACATGGAAATTCGCTGGCTAGAAGACTTTATTGCCCTGGCCAGAACACGACACTTCTCTCGCGCAGCGGATGAGCAGCACGTCACACAGCCCACCTTTTCCAGGCGCATTAAGTTGCTAGAGGAAGAGATGGGCGTGACGCTGATCAACCGGCAGACATTGCCGCTTTCGCTAACCCCCGCGGGAGAGGAGTTCCTGACGCTTTGCGAACAGGTAACCGATCGCGTGCGTTTAACACGTGACCGTGTGCGAGAAATCAGCGCCGGACAGCAGCGCCGTATCATGGTGGCTGCTCCGCAGAGCTTACTCCCGCAGTTTTTGCCAGAATGGCTTGCCTCTACGGGTTGGCAAGAGCGTATACAGCCGTACTTACGAGCGACTGGCTGGGTGGCGAGCGACTATTTTCAAGCACTTGGCCGTGCAGAATGCGATCTTGCTATTTGCTATTGGCCAATCGGGCGTTGCGATCTAGACATTGATACCAGTGCTTGCACGTATCGAGTCATTGGCCACGAGCGTTTGATTCCTGTTACAGGCTTAGATGCTAATGGCGCACCTTGTGCGTTGCTGCCCGGCTCACGGCAGCAACCCGCGCCTTGGCTGGCCTATCCAAAGCGGGGCCTATTGGGCTCAGCGGTAAAGGCGCATCTCGCTCGCCTACCGCAGAGCACCTACCTCATGGCGCAAAGTGAAAATCTCTATGCGGCGGGTATTAAAGAGCTGGTGCTTCTCGGCTATGGCATGAGCTGGCTACCTGAACGCAACATAGCCGCTGAGCTCTCCAACGGCACATTAATCAGAGCAGGCGATAGCCGTTGGGATGTCCCGATGGAACTGCGACTATATCGGCATCAAAACCAGCATCACGCAGAGCTGGATAGCCTATGGAGTGAGCTCGCTCCGCTGCGCAATTAAGCCAACAGTTAAGGTTATTACCCAACGTGTTACCGTCATCAGAGTTTATGACCGAGCCGTCATTGAAAAAAGGACACTACTTGAATGTCAGCTTCTTTGTTTAACCTGCAGCGCGAACACCTAGCGCATTTACAGCAAGCGTATTCAGACCTGTTAGACAGTCACCGTCTCGATAGCTTGGCTATCTATAGCGGCCACACAGCCCCACACTTTGGCGACGACCAAACGCCAACCTTCCAGACTTACGGCCATTTTATGCACTGGGTAGGCATAGCCGATATCCAGCACAGTTGGCTGGTGATTCAACCAGGCAAGCGCCCACAGCTGTACTTGTATGCGCCAGCGGATTTCTGGCATTTGCCTACTCGCCTGCCTGAAGAGCCATGGGTGACTGAGTTTGATATTCATCTATGTAGTGAAAAAACTACGCCAACGTTAGCCGGTCGCGCTGCCGTGATCGGCGATATTGAGGCCACCACGCGACAAGCATTAGACGCGCAGTATCAGCCCGAACCGCTGATTAAGGCGCTAGATGAACTTCGCATGTTTAAGACGGCTTATGAAATAGCCTGTTTGAGCGAAGCTAACCGACTTGCTATAGCAGGGCATCAAGCCGCGCAGGCTGCTTTTATTGGCATATCGGCAGAGTTAGATATTCAACTGGCCTACCTAGCTGCCAGCAGACAGCGTGAATCCGATGTCCCCTATCAGAACATCATAGGACTGAATGATCATGCGGGCGTATTACATTACCAACACTATGATCTAAAAAGTCCCACGCAACGACATAGCCTACTGGTGGACGCTGGTCGCCGTTTTCGCGGTTACTGCGCTGATATTACACGCACTTATGCAGGCCCTGACGCGCCAGCCCTCTATCGCGATTTAATTGACGGTATCCACCAGTTAAAAGACACGCTTGTCCGAAGCGTTGCTCCAGGCGTGGAGTTCATGGCGCTACATGAGCAAATGCATCGTTTGTTGGCAGATATTCTGATTGCCAATGATCTTTTTCAGGGTAGTGCAGAACAGGCAGTTGATGAGGGGATTACGCGGGCCTTTTGCCCACACGGATTAGGGCATTCGTTGGGGCTACAGGTTCATGATGTGGCAGGGCTTCGTCATCCAGACGGAACGCCCTCACCTGCTCCTGAACAACACCCAGCGCTACGTTTAACCCGTACACTGCGCCCAGGCATGGTAGTAACCATAGAGCCTGGATTCTACTATATCCCTATGTTGCTGAAACCATTGCGCGACGAGGCACTGCCGATTAACTGGAGAGCCGTTGATTCGTTAGCCAACTGTGGCGGCATCCGTATTGAAGATAACGTTGTCGTCACAGAGAGTGGCTTCAAAAACTTGACCCCCTGATAAGCAAAACGCCCGGCCCGAGGATTAATTCCCCGGGCCGGGCGACTATCAGATCGAACCGTTAGAAGCGGTAAGTAACGCCACCACCGATAGTGACTGGTTCCATGTTTACTTCACCGACCTTGTTACCACTTGCATTAATGTCGGCATTCACGTCTGCGTAGCTAACGTAACCATTCAGCATGACGTTATCGGTAACCGCTAAATCAACCCCCGCCTGACCTATCGCGCCATAGCTTTCATCCACGCTTAGGCCAGTGGGCTCGCCTGAGAAGCGAGTGTAGTTCAAGCCAACGCCGACATAGGGCTGAACTTTAGAGTCCAAACCGCCCATCGGATAGTAGTTAACCATCAGATTAATTGGCAAACGATCTACGCTGCCTGCGCTGCCACCAGGACTGGTGTTGAGGTCGTGTTCAAACTTCTCGGAGCTGTTCAGTTCAGCGCCAAGCTTATCGGTGAACAGG
Source organism: Halomonas sp. GT (assembly GCF_002082565.1). Lineage (NCBI taxonomy): Bacteria > Pseudomonadati > Pseudomonadota > Gammaproteobacteria > Oceanospirillales > Halomonadaceae > Halomonas > Halomonas sp. GT. The sequence continues at coordinate 1,611,125 of NZ_CP020562.1, read as the reverse complement.
TAACCCGCGCCAAACGTAAATCCTCGCGCGCTTTGTACGTTTAGATCTGCCGCGCCAACATTGCCATTTCCAGAACCCGTATCCGTTTGGGCGACACCACCACGTACGAAAACGTCACCTGCTTCGTAAGCGAGTGCTGCTTGGCTGGCGACCAATGCGCTAGCGGAAAGAACAGCAGCAGATACTAATTTTAATTTACTCATCAGGGTCATCCTCTTACATCTTACTTGGGATTGGTGCCGGTAACTCCAGCTACCTATACAATATATACCAATCGAACAGCGTTTCCAAACTTGTTGTGTTATTTTAATATAAGTTTTACATATCAAGCATAGTCGGCCAACAGCATCGGTTATAAACGTCAGGTACAAATGACAGGCATAAAAAAAGTCCCCCGAAGGGGACCAGGTGGAGCACGCCAGCTCACTCAGCGTATCGCTAACCAATCGTCGTTGGGGCGATATAGCAAAGAAGGGAGAGACACCTATTTAACGCCTGGGACTCTGTTCATTTGCTTCTTACTTTATATATAGCGAACTGCGTGCCACTTAAAATTTTAATTTTTAAAAACAACACCTTATAAAAAATAAAGACTGAATACTTATTGAAAGGCGTTGTTGCCAGTGCCAAAGCGCACCATCTATGAGCATGAAAGGCTGGCTTTGCCTCATAACGAATCGCCCTATTGGAAATTCCGTTTAACGTTGAGCAGAGAAGTGCTTCTAGCGTGATCGGTTGATCTCATCTTCAGCACATGCTGCTAAATCTTTTAACACCTGACGCTGCTGCTCATTTAAACGCCGTGGCACGGAGTCAATAATACAAAGCGTACCTACTCTGAAGCCATCCACCGTTGTCATTGGCATGCCTGCGTAGAAGCGAATGCCTCTATGTGCTGTTACCAAAACAAAGTCTTTAAAACGGTCGTCCAGCCTGGCATCTTCAATCTCAAAAATTCCTTCTTGCTGAATTGCATGGGCACACAATGACTCTTGCCGACACGTTTGGGTAAGCGCCATTCCTTGTCGGGATTTAAACCATTGACGATTTTCATCGACTAACGTTATTAGCGCAGTCTCTACGCCAAAAAATTGGATGGCTCGCCGAACAATCCTATCGAAACGCTCTTCAGGAGGGGTATCCAAAAGCGCCAGTTGGCGCAACGATCGTAGCCTTTCTTGCTCACCCTTTACCATGGCTACACCCCTCTTATTCGGTATTGGTTAGCGTCATTCATGCAGCAATACTGCTTAGATCGTTTTGATTAGTAAAATGTATGCATTAATTCAGCGTTTGTCGCTGATCCGACTAATTTTCAATATTTATATTCTGCTAATTAAAATTATTATGTATTTAAAATCAAATAGTTAAATTAATATTTTTTTTGAAATAAAATTAAATCGTGCGTTGTCGCGCTGAGAGTTAATTTAAATCTACCATTAAAAAAGGCCATCATAGGATGGCCTAGGGTCGTCGCTCTGTGCAGTGCTAGGGCGTAACGATTATTTTCACCTGCGCTTTATCACTCAACAGCGCCTCGAAACCCTCTTCAACAATATCTGCTAATGGAATGCGCTGAGTCACCATATCTTCCGCTCGGAAGTAGCCACGCTGCATTAGCGCCATCACCGCCGGATAAACATGACGATAGGCAATAATACCTTTCATGGTGCGCTCTTTAATGACCAGGTCGTTGGGATGAAAACTGGCCTCCCCTTCCCAAATACTCACCACGATCACTTCTCCGCCTTCGTGAGTACTATGCAAAGACTGATTCAGTACGGCCGGAATCCCGGTCACCTCGAACGCCACGTCAACGCCACCGTTGCTCAACATTTGTAGCTTAGCCACTGCATCTTCTTGCTGTGGGTCCACTACAATAGCGCCAAGCGTTTCGGCCTTGGCTTTACGTGAAGGTGCTACTTCCACGGCGTAAATTTGAGCGGCGCCTGCTGCTTTTAGTGCTTCGATAGTCATTAACCCAATTGGGCCAGCGCCAAATACTGCTGCGCTATCCCCCGCTTTCAAACTACTTTGACGAACTGCATGCAAAGCAACCGCCGCTGGCTCTACCAATGCCCCTTGCTCGAAGCTGAGATCATCCGGCAGCTTATGCACCATGTGCTCCCCCATCACAGTGAACTCCGAGAAGCCACCGCCGCCGCCAGAAAGGCCATGGAAACCCAATAGCGGCGTGAGGTTGTAGCGCTCCATTTGGTAAGCGCCGTTCTGATTAGGTGAAAGAATCGGCTCTATGGCAACGCGGTCCCCCACTTTTACCCGTGTTACTTTGTCGCCTACCTCAACCACTTCACCAGCAAATTCGTGCCCCATGATAATCGGTGCTTGCTCGCCGCTAATTGGATGCGGCTTACCGACCGGAATAAAAATCGGCCCAGCGGCGTATTCGTGCAAATCGCTACCACAAATACCACACGCAGCTACTTTGACCTTTACCTCATGAGGGTCGTTAATCGTCGGTATTGGCATTTGCTCAACACGAAGGTCTTTCGCTGCATACCAAACCGCTGCCTGCATCGTTGACTGGCTCATTAGCTACCCCTTAGTTATGCAATTATGTCTTATGCTCTGTGATGAACTGGCTGCAGACCATAGACAGGGGTGTCTAGCCCTTCCATGCGTGCTTTTAACTGCAGCGCCAAATAACGTGAATAGTGCCGCGACTGGTGTAGGTTGCCGCCATGGAACCACAGTGCCTCTTGCTGAGTGGGCTTCCACATATTGCGCAGCTCACCCTCCCATGGGCCGGGGTCTTTGGTGGTGTCGGAACCTAATCCCCAACACTTGCCCACTTTATCGGCCACTTCTTGAGAAATAAGCCGTGCCGCCCAGCCATTCATCGAGCCATAGCCGGTGGCATAGATGATCAAGTCAGCATCAAGCTCGCTGCCATCAGTCAGCGTGATGGAGTGCGGATTAATGTGCTCAATACCTACGCCACTGCGCAGTTTGATATCGCCACTGGCCACCAAGTCGCATGCACCTACATCGATGTAATAACCCGAACCGCGGCGCAAATACTTCAAAAACAGACCCGATTCATCGTCACCGAAATCGAGCATAAAACCCGCTTTCTCAAGCTTTTGGTAAAACTCAGCATCGCGCTTTTTAATCGCCTCAAAGGCGGGGCGCTGGAAATCCGGCAGCACCTTATAAGGGATCGAGGCAAACACTAGATCGGCTTTTTCATGGGTTAACCCATTCGCCACAGCCTCTTCCGAATAAAGCGGCCCTAACACCTCTTCCATCAGTGAGTCTGACTTCACAATATGGGTAGATGAACGCTGCAGCATGGTGACATCGGCATCGTGCTCCCATAGCGCAGCGGCAATATCATGGGCCGAGTTATTAGAGCCAACGATGACACACTTCTTACCTTTATAGGCGTCCGGCCCAGGGTGCTGGCTAGAGTGCTGCTGCTCACCTTCAAAGTTTTCTGCCCCTGGGAATTTAGGCACATTCGGCATCCCAGACATACCGGTAGCCATTACCAACTGCTTGGGCCGTAGCGTGATCTCTTCGCCGTTGCGCTTAACCTTAACCACCCACTCACCTGCGACCTCGTCGTAGCTAGCATTCTGACACTCGGTTGAACTCCAATAATTGAGCTCCATCACTTTTGTGTACATTTCCAACCAGTCACCCACTTTGTCTTTCGGGGCGAATACAGGCCAGTTATCTGGGAAGGGGATATAAGGAAGGTGGTCGTACCAGACTGGATCGTGCAAGCAGAGCGACTTATAGCGGTTACGCCAGGAATCTCCCGCGCGCTCGTTTCGCTCAATGATGATCGTTGGCACGCCCAGTTGCCTTAGCCGTGCGCCTAAACCAATACCACCCTGGCCACCGCCAATAATCACGCAGTAAGGCTGCCGGGTGTAGCCCAGCTCCGCTTCTTCACGCTCCCGTGACTCCAACCACGTTTCACGCTGCTTATTGGCACCGTGCTCAGCCCCTTTGGGACGATGGTGATTGCACTGCTCAGGGTAGTCGTTCAGTGCTTGCATGGTGGTTAGCAACGTCCAGCACTTGCCTTCTTTTAGGCGCAAATAGCCTTTTCCACGGGCAACCGCTGTATTGAAAGTAAACCACGCATCGTAGATATCGCCGTTTTCAGTGGCCTCGCCGTCTAACTGCCAGTCCGTAGGCTGTGCGTTATCGAGCGTGGCATTAAGCATGGCCTGAATTTCATCTTTGCCTTCGCAGGTTTTTAAATTCCAGGTAAACGTAAGAAAGTCACGCCAGTAGCACTCGTCTCCAAACAGTGACAGCACGCGCTCAATATCCTGGGCCTGAAGAGCAGTATCGAAATCGTGCAGCCACGCTTGAACAGTATCCGTGGGGGTTTGCTGGACTTGTGCCGTTATCTTTGACATAGCGGGTACTCCATGTGCATTTGTTATTGTTGAGTTAACTGTGATGCACCCAATACATAGCAGCCGCCGTGCCAAACCAACCATATAAAAAATAAGCAGCTGAAAAATATATAATTTATCCACATACAGACAAATAGATAAAACAGCGAAAGTGCCGTACACCTGTCACGCTGTTTACAGCTAAACGTTACAGGTGTAACGCACGACTAACGGCGTAAGCAGCCCACGTTGACTCTGGGGGGAAAGCGCATAGGCTAAAAGGACAATAACAACAGCGCCCATTGAGTAACGCCATGCTGCATCACACGCACGCCACTAAACAGTTTCAGACAACTACACAGCTTCAGTCTGAACAGCGTCGACATATCGAGCATATTTTTCAGCTCGGTGAAGGGCTAGAGGCTCCCTGCTTGCCTGCGCAGGCTACCATCCGTCGCTCCTGGCTGCGCTGCCTGAACGAATATCAACTAGACCCCACTCATCCACGCCCAGCGCGGGTAGTGCCCCAGCAAACACTGATTGAGCACCGCGAGTCCGTCGATGAGTTACTGCATGTCGCCCGTGCCGGGGTCGATCAGCTCTATGGACAAATAGCTCAGCTTGGCTACGTGCTACTGGTCACCGACCACCGCGGCATTACCGTTGAGTTTCGCGGTGATCCCAACCAGGATCAGCAATTACGCAAAGCAGGCCTATACCTGGGGGCTGACTGGGATGAACGCTTTGCCGGCACCTGCGCTGTTGGCACCTGTTTACATGATCGTCAGGCCATCATCTGCCACCGCCAAGAACACTTCGATGCATCCCATATCTCGCTGACCTGCACCGCCGCTCCTATTGCGGATCCTCAAGGTAATGTGATGGCGGTATTAGATATCTCCGCGCTGCAGTCGCCTACCCAGCACGAAAGCCAGAATTTCAGCCTATCGCTGGTAACGCTTTATGCACGCATGATTGAGGATGCCTATTTTCTTCAGCGCTACCGCGACTGCCTGATGGTGCGTCTAGATACCTCGCGGGAATTTGTGCACGTCAACGGGCGTGGTTTAATCGCCATTGAAGAGAATGGACAGGTGATCGCCGCCAACGCCGTGGGCCGCGAGCTAATCGCCGAACACCAGCACCGCTGGCCACCTTGGTCCGCAAATTACACCCCAATGCTTGGCGAACTATTTGAGTGCGAAATCGCCGATATACTCAGCATTAATAGCGGTACTGATGATCAATTGCGTGCCTTCCGCGCTCGCGCCAGCAACACCATCCACTTTATAAGCCTGCTGGAACCCCGCCGTCCCCGCATGGCGCAACGGGCAACACCGCTTACTTCTGAACTGCCGGAACCCTTAGCTCGGCTGGGTGCCGACGACCCTGCGATGCGCAAAGTACAAAAACTGGCCGACCGCTTGCGTAATGAAGCTAACGTGAACGTGCTGATTAGCGGCGAAACCGGCACCGGTAAAGAGGTGGTTGCACGGGCGCTGCACGAAAGCGGCAACCGCGCCAAACAACCATTTATTGCCGTCAACTGTGCGGCCATTCCCGAGTCACTGATTGAAAGCGAACTGTTTGGCTACGAACCTGGCGCCTTTACCGGCGGCCGCTCAAAAGGGATGCGCGGGCTCATTCCACAGGCCCATGGAGGCACGCTGTTTTTAGACGAAATCGGTGATATGCCGTTAGCGCTACAAACCCGACTGCTGCGCGTGCTGGCCGAACGGGAAGTGATGCCGCTGGGGGCTAACACGCCAGTTAAAATCGATATTCGCGTTATTACGGCCACCCATCGCCATATCGAAGAAATGATCCAGCAAGGGGAATTTCGCGAAGACCTCTACTACCGGCTCAACGGTGCTCAGCTTCGACTGCCCGCGCTACGCGAACGCGCCGATAAGCTATTTGTTATTCGCCGCGTGTTTGAAGACGTCGCTGCCGAACGCGCCACGCGTGCCTCGCCGCGCCTGCGCGCAGATGCCATCAGTGCGCTGCTCGCTTATTCTTGGCCCGGCAATATCCGTCAACTTAAAAACGCTCTCGCTTTTGCCCTGGCCACTTCGGAAAGTGACGAAATCACCGTTCACGACCTGCCAGAACAGTGCCTTAGCCAGCGAATTACCTGCAACGCGTCGGCCAAACTTGAAACGAACGCCAGCGAAGCCCTTTCAGGTTCACTTATCGATCTGCTCAAGCAACATCACTGGAATATCAGCGCGGTTGCCCGTGAGCTAGGCGTTTCGCGTCCCACGGTATATCGGCAAATGCAGCGCCAAGGGATTGTGCCCCCCAACTGGCAGGGCTGATAGCCAATTGCTCTATCCACTAGTTGGCCATGGGGTTTACCCTCACGTACACTTGTTTGAATCTATTTTTAAACAACTCGTTTCGACAAGCCGAGGCTCCCCCATGGCGTTTGATTCAACCTCTTCTTACATTGCAACTGATGCACTCAAACAGGCAGTCAATGCCGCGGTTGTGCTACAGCGTCCACTACTCATCAAAGGTGAACCCGGTACCGGTAAAACACTGCTGGCCGAGGAACTCGCTGAATCCCTGGGCACTAAGCTGATTACTTGGCATATCAAGTCCAGCACCAAAGCCGCCCAGGGGCTTTATGAGTACGATGCAGTCAGCCGCCTGCGCGATTCCCAGTTGGGCGTTGAAGGGGTGGAAAATGTCGGTAACTACATCAAGCCCGGCAAGCTGTGGGAAGCTTTCACCGCGGGCGAGCGCGTGGTGCTACTGATTGATGAAATCGACAAAGCGGATATCGAGTTTCCCAACGACCTGCTGCAAGAGCTGGATCGTATGGAGTTTCATGTTTATGAAACCGGCGAAACCATTCGCGCCGAACAGCGCCCGATTATCGTGATCACCTCGAATAACGAGAAAGAGCTACCCGACGCCTTCCTACGTCGCTGCTTTTTCCATTACATCGAATTCCCCGACCGCGAAACCATGCAGGCGATTGTGGATGTTCACTTCCCGGATATCGCCCCCAGGTTGGTCGGCGAAGCCTTGGAAGTGTTTTTCGATCTGCGCAACGCCCCAGGGCTCAAGAAAAAGCCCTCTACCTCAGAGTTGGTGGATTGGCTCAAGCTGCTAATGGCCGACGAACTGGCCCAGGAAGCGCTCTATAACCGCGACCCGGCCAAAGCCCTACCGCCGATGGCGGGCGCACTGGTTAAAAACGAGCAGGATACTCACCTGCTAGAGCGCCTGGCGTTTATGATGCGTCGCCAAAAGAGTACGGGGCGCTAAGCCATGTTTATTGGTCTGTTTGATGCCCTCAAACGTGCCGGTGTGCCCGTTTCTCTGCGCGAATTACTTGATCTTCACGCCGTGGTCGAACGTGGCGTCGTGTTTGCCGATATGGAAGCGTTTTATCAAGTGGCGCGTACTGTCATGGTCAAAGACGAGCGCTACTTTGACCGCTTTGATCGCGCCTTTGCTGCCTGGTTTAAAGGCCTGGAAGACATGGATTCGGCAATTGAGGCACTCATTCCGGATGAGTGGCTGCGACGTGAATTTGAAAAACAGCTCAGCGACGAAGAGAAAGCCAAAATTGAATCCCTGGGTGGTCTTGAAGAGCTGATCGAGACGTTTAAAAAGCGCCTGGAAGAGCAAAAAGAGCGCCATGCGGGGGGCAACAAGTGGATTGGCACAGGTGGTACCAGCCCTTTTGGAGCGTATGGTTACAACCCTGAAGGCATACGCATTGGCCAAGATGGCTCACGCCATCGACGCGCCACAAAGGTATGGGACGAGCGGCGTTTTCGCGATTACGATGACTCGCTTGAACTGGGCACCCGCAATATCAAAATGGCCTTGCGGCGGCTGCGCAAGTTCGCTCGCCAAGGGGCATTGGACGAGTTTGATGTAGACAGCACTATCCGCGAAACCGCACGGGATGCGGGGCTGCTTAATATCCAAATGCGCCCAGAACGTCATAATGCGGTTAAAGTGCTGCTGTTTTTAGACGTCGGTGGGTCGATGGATGATCATATTCGTGTCTGCGAAGAGTTGTTCTCAGCGGCACGTTCCGAATTCAAGCATTTAGAACATTATTACTTCCACAACTGCCTCTACGAAGGGGTTTGGCGTAACAATATGCGGCGCCGTAACGAACGCATCCCGACCATGGATGTGTTGCACACCTACGGGGCGGACTATCAGGTGGTGGTAGTCGGTGATGCCGCCATGTCGCCTTACGAAGTCACTCACTCGGGTGGCAGCGTGGAACACTTCAATGATGAACCTGGAGGCGTGTGGCTAAAGCGCTTGGCTGATACGTTTCCACGCTTGGCGTGGTTAAACCCCATGCCACCCCGTGCCTGGGAGTACACCTATTCGACCCAGTTAATTCGTGACGTTATCGATGACCGCATGTATCCCATGACCATGGAAGGGCTGGAGACAGCCATGCGCGAGTTAGCTAAGTAGCAACTCGTCAAAAGGAACAATATTACTATCTCATCTGAAATTTTAATCAAAAAAACAGCGTGTTCGATAGAACGCGCTGTTTTTGCAAACCTAATCGACTAACGCTTCCCACTAAGTCATGCGTGATAGCACATCATGGTTGGTCAATTTACGGTGCAAAATTGCCATCACCACATGGCCTACAATCAGCGCCAGCAGTATCCAACCAAGTTCACCATGCAGCAAACCGCCAAGCTCTGTCATCCAGGCAATTTCTTCACCATCAAAGCCTGGCATTAGGTTGAACCCAAATACATCCAGCGCACGACCTGAACCGTATTGGCGAATCAGTGCAATCGTGGGCACTGCGATCATCAAACCATACAGTGCCAAGTGCCCCAGCTTTGCCATCACACTAACCGAGGGCGGGCGGCGAGATGCGTTCATTAGCGCCCAGGCACCTCGCGCGACAACAAGCGTCAAGAGCACAACGCCCACTTGGCTGTGAGTACCCCATAAAAAAGATTCGAGCGGAGTGTCTTCGAAAAACACCCGCGCTGCAGCACTGCTGAATTGCCATACAAATAATAGTGCCATCCCCCAGTGAAGCAGGCGACTGACTATCCCATAGCGTTTATTAGTATCCATCATTGCTAGCGCCATACGCTTTTCCCTTTAATTAAAGATAAAACTTGCCTCTATTTTACCCAGGAAAATAGACAACATCATGACATCAGCGTGCAAGTTCGTTGCATAAAATGGAACGCTTCGTTGTTTTTTAGCCTACAGCGTGGCAGGAAAGTTGTTCAAACCTGACAAAAAAGCCTCTTTGGCCTCAGTAAATGCAGCGGGGTCATGCTTAAATCGGCGTAGTATTAACGCCTCATCAAGACTCAAGGTGGGCGTCAGGTCATTACTATGCTTAGCAGGATGTCGGGCGCCTAAACCAATGCGCTGCCCCTGTGCACCATCAAACCAGCGCTTAAACCCGCACTGCTGATAGAACGCTTCTTGGGTGGCATCACTTACCTCAACGCGCAGCGGGGCCTTAAGGGTTAACTCGCTGATTAGACGCGCTTTAGCACCATCAACAAACTCGCAAGCGTGAGTTACCGTCATCCCCTCGCCAGCCTCATCCAACACCAGCAATGCTAGCGCCAGGGGTTTACCATCGCCATCGACTCCCGCTAACAAACGGGCTGCCTCTTGGTCAAACAACACATTTTTAGTGCCAGTAAAAATTACCAATGGCGTTAACCCAGCTTGCTGACCGTATACCTTGGCACACAAGGTTGCCAAACACGCATTACGCGGGGCGCTCTGACTAATATGAACTACCTTCATTACGCTCTCTCATGAGAATTTAAAATCACATCAACAACAGAAAAACTTTAAAAGTTCGCCAGCCTAGAGCAAAGCTTTCGCTAGCACCACCCTCTGCTCCCAAAGGAACTACACTCTAGTGGCAGAGTCGCACTAAGCGCGACTCGCTTATTTGTCGCTAAGGAGAGCCAATGCCACAGTATATCGACGATCCCACGTTACCCAAACCGAGTTTCCCTGGTAGCCACATGGTTATCGATGATCATTATGTGTTTATTTCAGGACTAACGGTTACAGATCTTTCTAACGGCAAAGCCTCCCGTGGAGATGTCAAAGAGGAAACTCGACTCGTCATGCGCGAACTTGAACGCATGCTAAAACAAGAGGGAGGCAGTCTGGCGGATATTGTTAGAGTCGACATTCATCTTGCTGACTTAAGACAGATCAATGCATTAGACAGTATCTACGCGGAGTTTTTTGAACCAGGACGCTACCCAGCACGCACCTGTACAGAGTCACCAAATATTTGCGGGGGCAGCACCGTCGAAATTACTTTGATGGCAAAGCGTCCAGACCTCTAATTGCTATTAAGCACAAAAAGCCAAATTAATGACTTTTTGTGCTTACATACCTAACGTGAATCAGCTTTATAGCCCAGCCAACATACCTGAGGGGTATGTCAGGGTGAGCAGATTCGCCATTCCAATTAGGAAAAGAGTCACTCCGGCCGCTACCCCCACTGCAACAACAGGCTTAATGCGCGCCACCATAAGCAAGAAACCGAGACAAAATACCGCTGCAGTAAACAGGAAGCCGAATATCATCACGCTGCCAATTAAGGCGAAGAAACCAGCCACCCACGAGAAATGCTGACGTAACACCTGGGTTTGCCATTGCAACGGTTTGATGGCCGTTCTGATAATTTCAAGCAGGCACGCTGCCACGATAATGGCCATCGCAAGCCTCGGCATCATCCCACCTAGTAGGGAAAGATCAGCAAAGGCCAACCACATATACCCAGCGCCTACCAATAAGCTGCCCAGCAATACCAAATCGATCACACCCAGCGACAGCGGAGCCACCTCTTCCTGAAGTGCATGTGGAGAGGGCTGCTCGGCCTGAGGGCGCTTTTGCAGGTAGCTGCGTAAAGGGGGGACAATCAGTGATGCCACAATCAGTGCACCAATGATCAGTACTCCAGGCCGCATAAAGGCTTCTACCCCCTGAAACTGAGCGGCTTGATAGAAATACGCCTCGGCTCCAGGCGCCAGAACAAACCCAATCAAAAAGGCGGGACGAGACCAGTTTGCTTGCTTGAACAGCACCCCGATAGCGCCAATAATGCCTAAGGCGAATAAATCCCCTAACGAGCGCGTCGCTTGATAGGCCGCGAACAGTATCAAGATGGTAATCAGCGGCGCTAAAATCACGAACGGCACCCGCGTTAAGCTAGCCACGGGCCTGGCTAAACCTAGGCAGAGAGCAGCGCCTAAGATATTAGCGAGCGCTAATGACCAAATAATAGTGTACGTCAGATCAAGATTCGTCTCTAACATGCTGACACCGGGCTGAAGGCCAAGTAGTAGCAAGCCACCTAAGAAGACCGCCGCCGTGCCCGAACCGGGAATACCAAACAGCAGAGTGGGTACCATCGCCCCGCAGGCACACGCATTGTTAGCAGACTCTGGTGCAATGACGCCGCGAATATCGCCTTTGCCAAACTGCGATTTATCTTTGGCACTCTGCACAGCGTGGCCGTAGGTTAGCCAATCTACCACCGAGCCGGCCAAGCCTGGAATCGTCCCCATTAAGCTACCAATCCCCGCACAGCGGGCCACTAACCCCGGCCGCTGAGCGACATCCTTTACGCCCTCTTTCCAGCCTTTGCCTAATTGACAAGGCTGCTCGGCAATCGCGCCTCGTTTTACCAATAAATCAATGATTTCGGGCAGTGCGAAGATACCTAAACCGACCACCACTAGCGGCAAACCATCATAGAGATAGTCAATTTCAAAGGGCAGCCTGAACTCTCCGGTGGCAGGAGCCATTCCAATGGTGCCGACCAGCAGCCCAACGCCGCAAGCGGCAACGCCTTTAAAAACATCCTTACCAGAAAGCACTGCCACCATGGACAGTCCCAGCAGCGTTAACATAAACAGCTCAGACGATGAGAACGACAGAACAACAGGTCGGGCTATTAGAATAAATGCGGTGAGCACAAGCGCACCGATTAGCCCACCCATCATTGAAGAAAGGAACGCACTGGAAAGCGCTCGTGCAGCTTGCCCTTTTTTGGCCAACGCAAAGCCATCCACCACGGTTGCCTGAGAAGCGCTGGAGCCTGGTATGCCAAGTAACACGGAGGCAAAGGTATCGCCTGTAGGTATTACCGCCACTAACCCCATCAGCATGCCCAGCGCCACGGTAGGCTCCATGCCATAGAGGAATGGCAGCAATAGCGACATACCAGCAATGCCGCCAAGGCCAGGAATAATGCCTACAATGAGCCCAATGAGGACACCCATAACCATGTACAGCATATGGGGAACAGTAAACAACTGTCCCAAACTGGAGAATAAGACATCTAACATTGTGATGGCTCTTATGTTGTTTAGTGTAAGGGAGCCCAAAAGCACTGCTTAAACAGAGCTTTTGTAGTATTAATTGGCGTGCTAAATACGGGCGCCGTGCTGCTCTAGCAACCACTCGACCAGCCACTGCCGCGTGGCATCGTCTAGTGACATAGCATCATGAAGGTGCTGCTCTACCACTTCACCAACAACGGGCGTGTAAGGGCCAAGTTGGGCCATTGCAGCGTCTTGAAACGCTTGCGTATCAACAAAACGACGTGCTGCTTCGCGATACTCCTGAATCAATGCGTCTGGCGCGTCTTTAGGCAGTAAGATCAATTTCTGAAGTGTGAATCCTGAGGCAAAAAATTTGCGAAACGCCTCGGCAGCAGGACCACTAGGCACTTCACCATGAACTGTTTCGTACACCTCATAGAACGTCGGCAAGTCAGGGAAAGCTGGGTCACGGACGATATCCCCGTTATCATTGAGCATACCCAGGGAAAAGAGTGGAACCGCCCGTCCACTCTCAACCAGCGGCTCAACGCTGCTGAAATAAGCAGAAGTGGTTTGGAAGTCGATATCAGCCTCCCCCCGCTCAAAAGCTAATCTGCCCTCTCCACGACTACGCATGCCCGAAACGGCCTGCACATCAGCCCCAAGCAAATCAAGCGCAATCAATACCGGCAGCTCTAGCCCCGTATGGCTTTGTACGGCAAACTTAACGCGTTGATCGGCCACCGCACTTAGCACCTCCTCTGCGGTATTTCCTAGCTTAGGCTGGGCATACACCACGCCTCCCGTTGGGGTAGCTAAAATAGGTGTCCAATCGTCGTAGCTATAGCGCACACGCCGATCTTGCAGCATGGCTGGATACTGGGTGGAGGCAGAGGTGCCGATCCATTGACTGCCATCCGAGGCAGCACGCATGGCAAACAAGTTGCTGCCATTAATGGAGCCACCGCCAGGCACATTATCGATCACCAGCGTGGGGTTACCTTGTACATGGTCGCTCATCCAGGTCGTGAAGAAGCGTGCCCACACATCGGTTCCCCCGCCGACACCAAAAGGAATGGTCCAATGAATGGTATCGGGCACCCCCACATCACTTGCCTGTGTATTAACGCTGGTAGCGCCTAACGCTGAACAGGCAACAACAAGTAGTGCTTTTTTGTAAACTGTGCGCAAAGCAGGCAATTTATGAGCATTGAGGGGTTTTCTCTTTAGAGTAGTCATGGCGAAACTCCTGTTATTCATTATTGTCGGTTGGTTATATTCGTTGAGTGATTTAATTAACAGCTTCGATGGCGTGACTACCCACTGCCTTTGCAGGGGATGCATAAAAAATTTGTCCACTCATAATTTTACGAGCCGTTCGGATAAGCGACACACGCGCTAGATCAAACGCGTTCTGCTGACGATATTCAGCCGTCAACTCAATAGAGCCAGAAGGATGCTCTAAGACAATCTTTGATAGAAGTTGGTCAGCGGACAACCGCTGGGTACCAATTGCCATTTCATTGGCAACTGAACCAGGCACATTAATCGCGGCCGCAACGGCTATTGCCCCCGTTACAGCAATGGCTTTGTGGCAGCGATGAGGCACAAAATAGCGAACATTGAGCGTATGCGATGCCGCTTCAGCCGCTGAAATAAGCACGACCTTTGGCAGAACGCTTTGGCTAACATCGCCCAACCCCATCCGCAGCCCCGCCTCACGGCGCAGGGTTTCTAAACGCGTTAACAAGGGCGCGTTATCATCTAATTCAACAGGTAACTCATAGCCGGTCAATCCGACCGACTCGGCACGCAGTAGCATAATCGGGGTAGCCGCATCGATACAGCTCACCTCGACACCCGCAATCTCTTCACATGCTTTTCCGGTGGGTAACAGGTGGCCTGTTTTACTTCCCATGATGTCTAAAAAACTGAGCTGAATGCCCGCAGCACTTCCCGGAACGCCGCTAATGGTGACACTGCCTTCGTACTGCACCTGTTTCCCCGGTGTGGGGACATGGCATTCAATCAGCCGCTGCGTGTTTAAATTATGTACTTTCACCACCGTAGTTCCGTTTTGGGGCTCCACTAGCCCCGTCTCTATGGCATACGGACCTACAGCAGAGAGCATGTTGCCGCAGTTAGGATTGAAATCGACACGTTTGTTCACTACATCCACTTGAGCAAATAGATAGTCAACATCGGCGTCAGGGTGCGATGAGCGCTCTACAATAGCCACTTTGCTAGTGAGAGGGTCGCCCCCTCCAATGCCATCAATCTGTAGCGCATGCCCAGACCCCATCAAACTTAGCAGGATGTCGGCCTGCTGCTCTTGATCACTGGGCAGGTCTTTCATACGGATAAAGGGGCCTCGAGAGGTGCCGCCCCGCATAATGACACAAGGAATGCTGTTCATATCGTTCCGCCATAGTTCACGATGACTGTATGAACGGAGAATGTCAGCCAATCTTTAATGTCTCAAATGCAAATATAGATTGCTATAAATCCATTTTTTGCATTAATGTGTTTTGGTTATTAAACCAACTTTTTCGCGCAACAATACTATGCTGCATAGACTCGAATTTCTTGACCTTCATGCGTTCGTTTTAGTCGCTGAATTAGGCACCTTTCATGAGGCGGCTCAGCGCCTGCATTTGTCACAACCGGCCCTCACTCGGCGCATCCAAAAGCTGGAAGAACTCCTTGAAGTTGAACTACTTGAGCGAACGACTAGGCGTACTCGACTGACGCCTATCGGAGCAGATTTTTTGCCCCGGGCCAGGCGCATGCTAGAGGAGTATGAATCCTCTATTTTGGGGATTCGGGAGTTAGTCACACACCAAAAAGGCACTGTGACGATTGCCTGCTTGCCGACCGCGGC
This sequence comes from Halomonas sp. GT, assembly GCF_002082565.1. Lineage (NCBI taxonomy): Bacteria > Pseudomonadati > Pseudomonadota > Gammaproteobacteria > Oceanospirillales > Halomonadaceae > Halomonas > Halomonas sp. GT. The sequence continues at coordinate 1,595,541 of NZ_CP020562.1, read as the reverse complement.
ATTCTACTTTTTACCTAGTGTCATTCGCGTGTTTAGCGAGGCGTGGCCGGGCATACGCATCAGGATTCTAGATGTCAGTGCTAACGAGGGATTGGAAAAAGTTATTAATGGCGAGGCTGACTTCGGCATCAACATGATCAGCGCGCAAAGCTCTGAGGTGAGATTTACACCGCTGCTCCGAGATCCTTTTGTACTGGCGTTACGTTCTGATCATCCGCTCGCTAGCAAACAAAAAATTGAGTGGAGCGACCTTGAAGATGTGCGACTCATCACGGTGAGCCGAGATAGTGGAAATCGCACGCTACTGGATAATGCCCTATCAGCAGAGGGTATTCACCTCAATAGCTTTTACGAAGTCCAACATCTATCCACATCATTAGGGCTGGTCGAATCGGGGCTAGGCGTGGCTATTTTGCCGCGCATGACCATGCCCGGCCCAGACCACGACACGCTCTGCTCTCGGGAGCTGCCCGAACCACGCATTCAGCGCTCTATTGGCTTGGTTCGCAGCAACTCACATAGCCTATCCAGTACCGCTCAGTTATTTATTGATCTTCTTCTAGAACACTGGGGAAAAGAGACTATTTAGCGCTACCTACAGGCATAAGTAACGCCAACACCGCCTCAATATCCAAGTGCGCTTCCAGCGTATCAGCCAGTCGATCAAGCGCTTGCTCGCGATGGGCACGGTAATCAACGGGGGCCGCACTTTCTAAGCCTAACGTAGTCAGCAACGCTTGGCAGGCTTCAGGATGGTCAAACAACCCATGCAAGTAAGTGCCCATCACTTGGCCATCGATACTGATAGCGCCATCCACGTGGCTACCTAAATCAAACAGCGGCCGATTGAGTGCATTTCCGTTGCTTACACCATTGTGAATTTCGTAGCCCGTCACAGCCGCTTCTTGCCCAACCATGACGCCGCTGACATTGCGCAGCTGCTTGCCCGCTACCATACGTGTGGACATCTGCAACAGCCCCAAACCTGCTACTTTCCCTGGCGGGCCTTCCAAGCCGTCCGGGTCATCTACCCACTCGCCCAGCATTTGAAAACCACCGCAAATCCCCAGTACCTTGCCGCCGTAGCGCAAATGGCGAGCAATCGCTTCTCTCCAGCCCTGGCGTGTAAGCCAGGCTAAATCGCTGGCGGTGCTTTTGCTCCCCGGCAGTATCATTACATCAGCAGGTGGAATCGGTTGGTCTGGCCCTACAAAGGTAAGCGATACCTGGGGATGTAAGCGCAGCGGATCAAAATCCGTATGATTGCTGATACGCGGCAGCGCGGGAACAATGACCTTCAGGGTGTGATTGGCTTTTTCAGCGTGAACCCGACCAATGCTATCTTCAGCATCCAGCAGTAGGCCCTGCAAGTAAGGCAGGGTTCCCAGTACTGGCTTGCCGGTACGCGCTTCTAACCACTCAAGCCCTGGTTCTAAAAGAGCAATATCGCCCCGAAAACGATTAATAATAAATCCTTTCATGCGTGCCTGCTCGCTGTCGCTTAGTAGCGCCAGTGTTCCTACTAGCTGAGCGAACACACCGCCGCGGTCAATATCGCCCACTAATAAAACCGGGCAGTCTGCAGCTTCGGCAAAACCCATATTAGCGATATCGCCTTTACGCAGATTGATTTCCGCCGGACTGCCCGCGCCTTCGGCAATGATCACATCAAAGCGGCTTTCCAGGGCCTGCCATGCTGCCATGACGCTCTCTTTCGCCGTGCGCTTAAACGCGTGATAATCCAGTGCATCCATATGGCCATGCACTTTACCGCGTAGAATCACTTGGGCTCCGCGATCCGTCTCCGGCTTTAATAGCACCGGATTCATATCACTATGGGGAACCACACCCGCTGCCTGCGCCTGTAACGCAGTGGAGCGGCCAATCTCACCACCATCACTGGTAACGGCGCTATTAAGTGCCATGTTTTGCGGTTTAAATGGCGCGACTGAAATACCACGGCGCTTTAACACGCGGCAAAGCCCGGCAACTACCGTACTTTTGCCCGCATCCGAAGTAGTTCCCTGAATCATTAATGTGGTCATGCCCGTCGGCCCTTGCTGAGAGTAGCCGAACTGTAGCCGCCGAACAGATAGTTAGCAACGGACAAGACCTCTCAACAACGTGCATAGGCCATGGCATTTCGGTATCAACCGCCAGCAGACAAGCCTGCTAATTTCCGCTAGGGTAGCGCCTCACGCTGCCAAACGAATTCGTATTACATGCAAGAGTTACTCAATAAGATTGCCGCTGAGCTTGCCCTTGAAACCGAGCGGGGAAATGTCGCTGACTATATTCCCCAGCTTGCCCATGTGGACCCCAGCCAATTCGCTATCAGTTTAGCTACGGTAGACGGCCAGCGCTTTTCTGCGGGCTGCGCCACCACACCGTTCTCAATCCAGAGCATTTCCAAAGTTTTTACGCTAACCATTGCGCTGGGGAAATGGGGCGATGGATTATGGTCGCGGGTCGGGCGTGAGCCTTCTGGCGACCCGTTCAACTCTATTGTGCAGCTTGAGCATGAAAGCGGTAAACCGCGTAATCCGTTTATTAATGCTGGGGCGATTGCGATTGTTGATGCCATCATGATGGGTCACGAGCCTAAAGAGACACTGGCGGAAATTCTTAGCTTTGTGCGTTATATCGCCGACGATAACAGTATCTGTTTTGACCATCAGGTAGCGGCTTCCGAAATGCAGCACAAAGACCGCAACGCTTCTCTGGCTCATTTTATGAAAGCCTTTGGTCGCCTGCGCCACGATGTCGATAAAGTGCTCGGCACCTACTTTCACCAATGCGCGATTGCCATGAGCTGCGAACAGCTTGCTCACGCCGGACTGTTTTTGGCATCGGATGGTGTCAATCAGCCAAGTGGTTTACGCGTGGTATCGCCCCAAAGAGCGCGGCGGATTAACTCACTGATGATGATGTGCGGCCACTACGATGCGTCGGGTGAGTTTGCTTTCCGCGTTGGTCTGCCCGGTAAAAGTGGCGTAGGCGGAGGAATTTTAGCTATTGCTCCTGGGCGTGGTTCGCTTGCCGTATGGTCACCGGGGCTGGATAAATACGGCAATAGCCTACTGGGTACGCGCGCCTTGGAAATGTTTGCTCAAGAGACCGGCTGGTCGGTATTTGGACACTAAGTCAGCGTTAATGCGGCTCAAGCAAGGAGGAATGCTGCGCCGCTTCCCAGGCCTGGACCTGCTGCTTGGTTTCAATTCCCCAGCGATAGCCGCCTAGCGCACCACTTTGTTGGATCACTCGATGGCAAGGAATCAACAGTGCAATAGGGTTAGCACCCACCGCATTTCCGACTGCGCGAGATGATTTCGGCGTGCCAAGTGCCTGGGCAATTTGCGAATAGCTCGCCAACTGCCCTTCAGGAATGGTGAGCAGCGCGCGCCAAACAGCAATCTGGAAATTAGTACCGCTCACGTGGAGCGACAGTGTGGCAGGTGTCGCTTTTTTGGTCGTTTCTGCAGATGTTGTAAACAGAGCCTCTACCGCATAGCGAGTGGCATCAGGGCGATGGCATAACGTACTGCGTGGCCATTGTTTTGCTAGTTGTGTGAGCAATGCTTCCTGGCTGGTAGACGCCACAAAGGCCATCCGACAAATTCCTCTTGGCGTCATCGCCACCAATATCTCGCCAAAAGGAGTTGGGTGCACGCCATAGGCAATCTCCACCCCCTCCCCTTGGCGTTTAAACTCACCCGGCGTGACCGCTTCTAACTGCACAAAGTGATCATAAAGCCGCGAGCCACCGCTTAGTCCTAGCGCATGCACAGTATTGGTAAGACTTTCTGACGATGCGATCAGTTGTTTACCCCGCTCCAAGGTCAACGCCTGTAAAAAACGCTTAGGACTGATACCCGCATAACGACAAAACAGCCGCTGAAAATGGTAAGCGCTCAAATGTACTTGCGCCGCCACCGCTTCCAAACTTGGCTGGCTAGCGGCATTGGCCACCATATAGGCCATCGCTTTTTCGATACGGGCATAGTCATTCATAAAGACGTTCTCACCGAAGCTAAACGAGGAAAAGCATAGGGCTCTCTGAATACAACACAAGCTTAACTAGCCCGTGTCATCAGGCCTACCCGAATCTTGCGCAATATCGTGGCATCTCAATTTTGTTCAATACTCTTTTCCCGCGCTCTTGCAAGCTCTTGACTCTGTTTAGGAGGATAACAATGAGCGTTTCACTACTGTTACCAATGTCAGCATTTGCTCTTGCCGCGTCTATTTCCCCAGGCCCAGTCAACCTTGTTTGCCTGAGTAGCGGTACCCACTACCCTATTGCCAAAGGGCTTATCTTTGTTACGGGTGCAACCCTAGGGTTTCTAGTGCTTTTCCTGGCGATTGGCGCGGGGCTCTACTCACTTCTGAACGCACTACCGCTACTGGAGGAAATATTACGTTGGGCAGGTCTACTTTTCTTACTTTACTTAAGCTACCAGCTTTTCCAGCATAATGGTTTGGTTCGAGGCCAGAGTACAGATAAGCCACCAGGTTTTATGACCGGCGCGATGATGCAGTGGTTAAACCCTAAGGCGTGGCTGGCGTCTGCCGCTGGCATTGGGGCTTATACCAGCAGTAATGACCCCTACCAGTTATGGCTCTTCGCTGCTCTCTACCTACCCATTTGTTGGCTGTCATTGGCAAGCTGGGTTTATGCAGGTGCTTTTCTTAAACGCTATATTCACCGTCCATTCATACTACTTGCTATTAATCGCACACTGGCTGTTGGTCTAGCTGCCAGCGCTATTTTCCTGTTGTTTGAGTAGCGGATAACGATACTGGTTGGGTGTCGCCGCCACTAACCGCTTAAAGGTTCTCTGGAAATGGGGTTGGTCGTTAAAACCGGCTAACAGAGCTGAATTAACGATCGACTCCCCCTGCTTAAGCGCCCGCTGGCCAAGCTGTACACGGCGATTAATCAGATAAGCATGGGGGGTAAGCCCATAGTGGTACTTAAACGCACGAATAAGATGGCCAGCGCTATAACCGGTTAACTGACATAGCGTTTCCAATGACACATCAAAAGGTGCATTCACGTCACAATAGGCAGCCGCAGCCTGCAAGCCATCCGGCGGCTGCGGCCTAGAGACGGTTGTCTCATGCGTCAATGCCAACATTAATGTTGTAAGAAACCCTGTCACTGACGCGTGCTTGGAAGAGAGGGCGTGTTGTTCATCCAATAAGCAAGCCGCCATTTCGCAATAGTGAGCATAAAGCGCTGGCTGAGAGACCACCGCCGTATCGATATCACTCCAGACGGGGGTATCCAGCGTGCCTATTTGATAACGTAAATCCGCTAGCCATTGCGCGTCCACGTAGAGCATCAAATATGCCCAAGGCTCATTCTTGATGGGGTTACATGCATGAACCCAATTGGGGTTCATCATGACTAAGTCACCAGCGCTAATAGGATAAGTCGACTCCCGATAACGAAACGTACTGCTGCCTGACGTAACGGCTCCTACCGACCAGTGAACATGGCTATGAGGGGCGTAGCACACTTGCCTTGCATCGCTGATTTTACGTAGTTCGACATAGGGCAGTCGTGAGTCGCGCCAAAAAACCGGAGGCGACCCAGAACTTGGAGACCCAGCACCTAAAGACTTACAGCTCATCTTCTGCTCGCATCATCAAAAAAATAGCGAATAGCCTGTTAACTTGGCCTACGCTGGACAATAGCACATCACGTGCACAGTATGGGCCGCCAGACAAGCTCTATATAAGCCAGATTGCGAAGGAATTCGCAATGCCATTAACGTCAGGAGGACACCATGGCCAATCGTATGAATAACCCAGATCATCGTGATGCGATTACCCTTTTCGCCCGAATGGGCTACGCTTCTCGCGGCATCGTTTATGTATTAGTGGGTGGCCTCGCCGCCCTGGCAGCTTTTGGGCAAGGCGGCCAGACCGAAGGCAGCCGCGGCGCATTAGAGCGAGTACTTACCGCTCCCTTTGGTAAAAGCATGTTGGGCCTTATTGCTGTTGGTTTGGTCGGCTATGCTATGTGGCGCACCATCCAAGCCATTAAAGACACCGACCATCATGGTAAAGATGCAAAAGGCTTAGCGATTCGTGCGGGCTTATTAGCAAGCGCCATTACGCATATTATATTCTTCTGGCATTTTTTGCCGCAACGCTCATCTTCCAATTTGCAGGCTCTTCTGGGGATTCCAGCGGCGGCTCGCAAGGCGTAGCAGGTTGGTTGATGCAGCAGCCATTTGGGCGATGGTTAGTTGGCGGGGTTGGTTTAATCTTGATGGGTGTTGGTATTGCCCATGCAATCAAAGGCTACAAAGCAAAATTCGATAAACACTTTGCGATGCCACCACAAACTCAACAATGGGCCTACCCGATCTGTCGATTCGGCTTAGTGATACGCGGTCTCGTCTTCGTGATCGTGGGCAGCTTTTTTATCATTGCAGCCTACCAAATCAACCCTAATCAAGCAGGTGGTATAGGAGAAGTATTCAGCACACTGCGAGGCCAACCTTTCGGTCAGTGGTTGCTTGCCTTTGTCGCCCTTGGGCTCTTTGCGTTTGGTCTCTACAGCCTTTTAGCGGCCGTCTATCGTCGCATTAATACTGAAATGTAGAGACATAAAATGCTTTCAACAACACGGACTAAACAGTGGTTTGAGCGTATTAATGGCTCGAAAAACATGCTGTGGTTACTCGGCACCCTGTCTTTTTTAGAAACCATTATTTTGCCTATTCCCATTGAGCTGGTATTGATCCCGCTCATGGCGATTAACAAGCAGCGCATTTGGGCAATTGCCACCGCGACGACTCTCGGCTGCCTGATAGCTTCCATTGTGGGCTATGCCGTCGGCATGGTGCTGTATCAATCCATCGGTATGTGGTTTATCGAATTCATGGGTATTGAGCAAAGCTATCAATCTTTCCAAACCTTCTTTGAGCAGTACGGTTTTGCCGCAATTTTAGCCATTGGCATACTGCCGATTCCCTTTCAGGTGGCGATGATTACCGCCGGGCTTTCCGGCTATCCGATTATGTTATTTGTGCTAGCTGCCCTGTTAGCCCGCGGGCTTCGCTATTTCGGCCTTGCTTGGCTGGTACACCGCTTTGGCAACCGCGTGGAACTTATGTGGAAGCGTCACGCGCTTAAAACCAGCATCGCGCTAGGTATGGTGGTTCTGGTGGTGGTCGTCGGATTACAGTCGCTGGCTGGGTTAGTAATGTCGCGTTAATCGCTAAACCGTAGGCCTTCTTCATCTCTCAACTGCCCGACTAGGCCTTATTGCTATTATCAAGTGGTAATGTGCCGTACTCTTTCACCGGCTGAATAGCAAAGTTGCTGCGAATATCGCTCACTCCTGGTAAGCGCAGCAACGTCCCCGTTAAAAACGCCTCGTACGCAGCCAAGCTAGGCACTACCACCTGTAGCAGAAAATCCGATTCACCAGACACCAAATGCGCAGTGACCACTTCCGGCAGTTTAACCACTGCTTCTCGGAAGGCATTAGCTTGCTCTTCATGGTGGCGTTCTACCTTAATGCCCACAAACACCGTTAACTCCAGCCCGACGCTTCGACGATCAAGCTCCGCGTGGTAGCCACGAATAATGCCACTGGCTTCCAAGCGTCTCACTCGGCGTAAACAGGGAGACGGCGACAAATTTACTTTCTCCGCAAGCTCCACATTGGTTAAGCGAGCATCCCCCTGTAGCAACACAAGAATGCGTCGGTCGGTTGTATCTAACTGATCAATTGGCATAAGTAAGTATTTCCCTATTCCTAGCTAGCACAACATACCAATATTTGGTGATTATTGAGCGTAAATGGCAAGAATTCACTCATCACTTTAACGGTACCATGCTCCTTATGAAGTCACTACGTGTAATCTTGAGGGAACGGCCATGGAAATCGGTCTTTTTATTAGCGCATTAGCCATTGTTTACCTGATTCCAGGTCCTGATATGCTGTTGGTGCTGCATACCAGTAGTACGCTGGGCCGCGGACATGGGCTAGCCACAGCGTTAGGGTTAGCTATCGCGCGAGGGCTGCATGTGGCGTTAGCTGGTTTGGGCCTAGCCACCCTATTTGTCGCCGCCCCGTGGCTTTTTGATGCTGTTCGTTATCTCGGCGCTGCCTACTTGATTTGGGTGGGCGTACAGCTAATTCGTACCAAACGGCGCACCGATACTAACCACCCGCAAGCATCACTCACCGGCAGCTACTACCTAGCTTGGAGACGGGGTCTTTTAACGAACTTGCTGAACCCAAAATCGCTGCTGTTTTGTTCGGTGTTATTACCCCAGTTCGTTCTCACCCAACAAGGTGATGTTGCGCTCCAATTTACTTTACTGGGGGCTGTGCTAGTGGGCGTAGGGCTTTTGTACGATGCGCTATATGCCTGCTTAGGAGCGCAGATGCAGCGCTGGTTTGCTAGCCATCAAAAAAGGCAAACATTACAACGCTGGGTATTTGGAACACTGATTATTGGCTTTGCCTTGAGGTTAGCATCTTAAATTTAATCAGCATAAAGCCTGCCTAGGCTGTAATGCCAGTCAGTTAAGGCTGACTGGCACTCTCCCCTAGCCCCATATAACAAAGCGGCCACCTCCCAAAGCGAGCACCGCACGTCACTCCCGAGTCACCACACCGTCATTCCCGAGTGGGGTAATCGGGAATGACGACGTGGCAGGGCCTGCAGGAATGACGAGGGCTGGGGTGGAGTCACCGTCAGGCACTTATTAACCAAAAAACGTAGCCTAGGCATAACACCTAGGCTACGTTAATATTTTAAACACCACAATCTCGTTCGACTTTAGCAATCCGTGTCTTAAAATGTTGGTACCACTGCTGATGACCTAGTCGCTGAGCTTCCTGATGCTCTGCGTGCGCTTTCCACGCTTTTATCGAGGCCAAATCAGTCCAGTATGAAACAGTAACGCCCACTTCGTTACGAGCGGATTCAACCCCTAAAAATCCCCGCTGCTGAGCCGCAAGCTCGACCATGCGAGCAGCCATTTCATCGTAGCCATTATCAATATTAGTGCGCAGGGAAGTAAAAATAACCGCGTAGTAAGGAGGCTCGGGCGTATTAGCAATACTAGGCATAGCATCACTACCTTGATTCGTATTGGTTACGGCATCAGTCATTTACACAAACCTATTACAAAGATTTATTACAGTACTATTGCACATAATAACCACTGACTCGCCACTCTCCATTTTCCAGATGAGGTGTTACGGTCTCTATTCCTCTCGCTTTATTTTCAAACCGGGTATGAAAGATAAAAACCATGTAGTCACCATCTGGTGCACCCGGCATAGATTGGTAGTGAGAGACTTGCACTTTCCGACGTGATTCAACCGCGCCAAACTCATGACGCGCTAATTCAATGATACGTCTAAGCATGTTGGGCGATAGCGGCGTTTTTAGTAGCGACGATGAGGTCTCCCAGGCTTGCTCAACCTCACCACTGTCAATTGACTCCAACCATGCGAGCGCCGCTGCTTCTGCCGTCTGAGCAGAGGCCTGAGCATAGGGAACTAGACTAAGCAGTATGGCAACGAGAAAAAAAGCGACTGATTTTGGCATGGCTGACTCTTGTGGCGGTTTGGTATTTTCATACCTCTTACGTAATTATCGGATAATGGGGAGATTTCTTTAGGGCCAACCTACATAACCGTCAAACAAATGGGGCGAAAACCCTTCTGGATTTTCGCCCCCATCATTGCTTCGTCGGCCGTTAGTTAACCGCTAAACTACAGCACTTAATAACCCACGTAATAGCCTAATACCAGCGCTGCCCAGCACATAACGTAAACTAGTACTAATAAAGGGGTAATAACGCGTAGCCACTGCGCGTAAGAAACCCGCCCTAGCGCTAGCATCGCAAGAGTGCCACCAGACGTTGGAACAATCAGGTTAGTCAAACCATCTCCCACCTGGAATGACGTGATCATCAATTGACGGCTCATGCCTATTAAATCTGCTAAAGGAATCAAAATCGGCATGGTCACTAATGCTTGTCCTGATCCCCCCGGAATAAACAGGTTGATCACGCCTTGAATAACACTTGAAGCGACAGCCGCCACAGCGGTGGGCATATCACCTACCAGAGAGCTGAGGGAATTAACAATAGTGTCAATAATCTGTGCATCTTGAAGGATGACCTGAATAGAAGCAGCAACGCCAATGACTAAGGCACCGGCTGTTACGGATGAGGCTCCTTCCATCATTTGTCTTACCAGCGCATTAGCACCCAGGCCGTTAGAGAGCCCAATAACAATCGCCATCAGCAAGAACATGGCTGCAATTTCATTGATGTACCAACCGCGGGTGAACACACCAATCAGCATGATAATCAGGCCAGAAATAAAAATAGCTAATGTAATGATGTTTTGGCGGCTCAAGGTATAATCTTCGAGACGCTTGGTTAGCTCAGCCGGGCTGTCATCGTGGTAGTCCATTTTGACAACGTAACGGCAGATAAAAAGCGCCAAGGTAGCCAGACACGCAACAACCATCAATGTACGTAACCACCAGCCTGAAAAGGTGGGTAATTCACCGATACCTTGAGCAACGCCAACGGTATATGGATTGATCGGGGATAAAGCGAATCCGATACCGATACCTCCTACGGCCATCACAACGCCGACTAATCGAGAGCAGCCAATGGCAGAAGCTATCAGCACGCCAATGGGCACGAGCGCGATATTATTCTCAAAGCCGACAGCAACGCCAAAGAAGCCATAGATAAAGGTGCCCGCAGCAATGATCAGGTTGCGACTTTTAATGCTGTTTTCAGCACCCACTCGATGAACGGCGACACCAATGGCGTTCTCCAGTGCACCTGTCCGCTGTAGAATATGAAACAGACCACCAGCAATAAACACGATAAACAGAAATTGCGATGCGTTAATCAGACCTTCCGGTATGGCGACGAAAATCTTGAAAAAGTGCAGATTCGCAACATCTGACAAGTACATGAAAGACTCAGGAATGACCGTCGTACGACCATCGACAGTCTGACGTTCAAACTCCCCTGCGGGCACAATAAACGTCATTAGGTAGGCGGCGACCAGAATGAAAAAAATTAGCACCATCGGGTCCGGTATCTGCTTGTACCATTTACCTGATGCAGGGGCTTTTGTGTCTGAAACTTGCTGTTGTTGGCTCATAATCAACCCTTATGATTTTTGTGGCTTTATGTTGAGCTAGTTGGACAAATGTCTTAATACAATGAAGACAGCTATTGCTTTTGTGCGAGTCGCTGGCAGGTGTTTAAGAGAACCTCAATGGCAACGCCGAGATCCTCAGGCTTGATAGCTTCGCTGGGGTGGTGGCTGATACCGCCGCGACAACGAACAAACAGCATGCCGATGTCACACAGGTCGGCCATGGCTAACCCATCGTGGCCTGCGCCGCTGAATAGCACCCGTGGCTCAATCCGAGCATCCTTAAGCGCGCTCTGCATGGTATCGATAAGGTGCTTGGCGCATTGAACAGCCGATTGTTCATAGGTGTGACGATGCTTAAAGCCAAGGTTCAAGGCTTGCATAGACGCGTCAATTTGGCTTAACAATTGAGTTCTTGCTTGACGGCGAATTGCATCATCCGGCGAGCGCAGCTCAATGCTCAAGGTCGTGGTTTGAGGGATGACATTGACGCCATTAGGCGCGTTCTCAATCTTGCCCACGACACCAACGAGTTCATTAGTGCTTTTGCATAACTGATCGACCAATTGGATGACATGGGCAGCTCCCACCAGCGCATCCTGCCGCATATGCATGGGAACAGTTCCAGCATGTCCTGCCATGCCATTGATGGTTATCTCGTGGCGCTCGATCCCGGTAATTGCACTTACTACACCCACCGCGACATCATCCTGCTCAAGCTGAGGGCCCTGCTCGATATGTGTTTCGATAAAAGCGATTACGTCTTTCGATAAGTATCGATCGGCGTCGATATGCTGGGTGTTACAACCAAAGTCAGCCAGCGCTTGCCCAAGTGTTATGCCCTGATCATCGCGGGCTTCAAGCATCCCTGGTTCAAACGTGCCCGCCAGCACTTTAGAGCCAAGCAAGGTAGAACTGAAGCGTGTCCCTTCCTCGTCGCTAAACGCCACCACATCAATGTGAAAGGGCATTTCAATCGCGTTTTCATGCAAGTAGCTCACCAAGGCAAGAGGCAGAATAACGCCCATCATGCCATCGTACTTGCCGCCATTAGGAACGGTGTCCTGGTGCGACCCGAGTAGCAGCGAACGGGCACCGGCCTGTGGACTGGCATAACGACCGATCAGGTTTGCGGCATTATCCATGCGCACAGACATACCCACGCTTTTCATCCACGTTGCAAGTTCATTCAGCACAGCGCGGTGTTCAGGGGTGGCGCAGCGACGGGTAACGCCGTCGCGTTCAATATTGTCGGTTTCACTAAACTTAGCGGCATCTTCCAGCCACTTCCACGCCTGTTCTCCGGCCTGGGTTAAAGAAAGCGTCATGGTTGCCTCAAGAGGTTATTGTTTGGTGAGCTGCACAAAACGGCTATTTATCATGATAAATAGCTTATGAGAGCATCGAACAAACTGTCAAACCCTTGAGGAAGCGGACAAGAAGACATTTCGACTGGGAAAACAAAAAACTCAGCCAGAATAAAAGGTTAAATTTTCGGGGGATTATCGGTTTTAAGACCTATGTCTAACCAACATTGTGATAATTAATAACGATGCGGATTGTCAGCTGTAGGAAGACGAGCAAGAAATGACTGAAAATCACCATCCTGCTCAATACGTAGGTGAAGTTCGCTCAGTGCAGTAATCGCGTTAGGGGCATAATCGATTCTCAAATCGTAGGGCAAGCCGCCTGGGGCGCGTACTTTCAGAGCCGCTGAGAGCGTGCCACGATGATCCCCACCCTGCTGCTGAGCAGCACTCAGCGCGGCTATCAAAGCGCTGGCCATATCTTTACGCTGGCGAGTATCAAGGTAGGCTGCCTCCATGGCGGGTATAACGTCACGATTGGCCAGCATATTGCCTGCAATCAGCAAACCATCGCTAATTCGCATCTCAGCAACCGGAACGTTTTCATGGCCTGTCCAGCCTGCGGCAACGCCACGCTGATCCATCAAAGCAACCTGTCGCCACGCAGCACCGTTGTCCTGTTGTTGCAGGCTGCTGATAATATCCGCCACCTTTTCCCCGTTGGCTAAGCGATACAGTCCTTGCTCTGCACTGAATACATTGGTGCTAAAGCCCTGGGTAATAGCGGCACCAATACCCGGTAGCATATGGGGAACAAAACCACCCAGTGCAGGCCCGCCGGTAGCACATGCAACGCCGAAAGTGCCTGATTGCTTATCAAGTGCTATTAAACTGTAGGTCATGATGTATTGCTCGCTTATCAGATTGAAGAGGTTTAAAATTTATCACTATAAATTAGCTCCCACTAGCTTCAATCGGCTTCGCGCGTTTAATCATAAGCCGACATTTGCTAGACATCACGTCACTGCAAGGGGATGATTCTTATTAAAAATGCCTCTTCCAATGTAAGCTGAGACAATCATGAAGCAAGCACGCCAACCTGCTAAACCTAAGCGTAGTGACGTAATCAGTGAGGCAATTAAGGAATATATTGCGCAACACCATTTAAAGCCCGGTGATCGACTGCCACAGGAACAAGAACTGATCCAGGCACTAGATGCATCCAAAGGCACGGTGCGTGAAGCTCTCAAGGGGCTTGAAGCCCAGGGGCTGGTTCAAACGCGAACAGGCCCAGGTGGTGGAGCCTTTATCAGTGAAGTAAGCGATGATCGAGCGATGACCTTGCTGGGTAACTATTTTTTCTTTCACTCGCCCACGATTCACGACATCTATGAAGCACGTAAAGCCCTCTGGCCAGCCCTGGTAAAGAGTCTTGAGGGCGTCCTCGATACGGATGCCTTTGATCGACTAGCGTCAGTAATGACCTTTTATGACCACCCGCCAGCATCGTTAGAAGAAGAGCGCGAGCAGCGATTTAAGGAGTTGGAGTTTCATTTAGTCCTGATTGATTATTGCCCTAACCCTCTGCTGGCCTTGATGTGCCGATTTCCAGTACGTCTGTTGATGAACATGACAGTCTGCCAGCGAATCTACGAACAGCCCAACCCTGAGTTACGCCGTCAAGGCTATGATTATCAACGTCAATTATTAGAGGCATTGCGTCAAGGAGACATTCAGCGCGGCTGCCAGATTGTCAGCGAACATATGCAGACAGCTCAAACCCTCATGGAGGCCAGAGAAGCGATGCTTGAAAAAACCTTCTTTAAAGCAGGTACAGACAGTGACATTGATAGCAATCGTGACTATCTGGCGCTAACAGGGTATGCGCAAGCCAAAGGGTTAGCGGAAAAAAGCAACCAAACTAAATAGGCACAATTTCCCCGCGAAACCTCCCGCTTTATGAAAATGAGCGGGTGAGGCCTTACCCTCGCTTCTAAAACCTTCCCCGCTCGTTTACTATGCGCCACCCAATACTTCAGCGCCCACCATTAGGCTACTATGTCCGCCAACTTGTCCGCCAACGCACTCTATACCGACCTATCTGGCTACTATGATTTGATGTGCGTCGATATTGACTATAAAGCGCAAAGCAACGCCATTCATCGGCTCCATCAGATCTTCGGCAACGGCGGGCATACGCACCTTGATTTAGCCTGTGGCACAGGCCCTCATATTCGCCACTTTATTGATTTTGGTTATCTCAGCAGCGGTCTTGATATTAACCAACCCATGCTGGATATCGCCGCCACACGCTGCCCAGAAGCACTCTTTTCGCTGCAAGACATGAGTGCATTCGAAGCCAGCGAACCCCTCGATTTAATCACCTGTTTTTTGTACTCGATCCACTACAACGATGGGATTGAAAAGCTAAAAGGATGTATTTCCAGTGCCCATCGCGCGCTAAAACAGGACGGCGTTTTCTATTTTAACGTGGTGGATAAAAACAAAATCAATAACGATTTATTTGTTAAACACAGTGCCAGACAAGAAGACAATATCTTTACGTTTCGCTCGGGTTGGCACTACGACGGACACGGCGAAAAGCAATCGCTTAGACTAAGTATTGAAAAAACCAACGCAGACGCCACCCAGATATGGAACGATGAGCACCCCATGGTAGCGGTCAGCTTTATGGAGTTAACCGACCTACTGGCGCCTTATTTTGAGGTGCATGTATTTGAGCACAACTACCAGACCATCACCCCTTGGGATAACCTTTCGGGCAATGCGATTTTCGTCTGTGTTAAGCGTTAGCGTCGATAAGGCAGAGAGGCTTATGTTGCCCCTCTTGCCGCTACCGTGTGACATAAAGCGAGGTGTAACGCGCTGAACTTAAGACTCAGAACCTGCGTCGTTCGAGCCAGGCCGTAACTGGCGTTGAATACCGAGCAAGAAATTACGCAGCATTTGATCTTTACACTCACGGTAATTCTTATGACTTGGCTTACGGAAGAAAGCGCTTAGCTCATGATGGCTTAGCGGTAAGCCCACCAGTTCAAACACTGCTAAGATATCGTCTGCTTTCAGATTCAGCGCAATTCGCAGCTTTTGGAAAACCATATTATTGTTTAATTGCGCTTCAGGCGCAGGCTGCGGGCCTTCACGCTTTCCACGTTTAAAGCTGATAAAACCATTCAGAAACGCCGCCAGCTCTCTGTTTTTCATCGTGACAAAAGCATCATCTTCGTCCTTTTTCAGCCAAGCAGTGACCTGCGCTTGGCTCACGCTGACGTCAGCCAGTGAGAAGATATCTACGATGGTGCTGTCTTTTAAATCAAAGGTGTAGCGAATGCGGCGAAAAATATCATTATTCGTCAAAATAGGGTTCCTAGTGGGTCGTTAGCGTTTCAAGCAACTGGTCGATTTCTGCTTTCAGCTCGTCATCTTCAATGCCATCAGCGCTGGCTTTCGCATGTTGCAATCTTTCGATGGCGTCATCCGTCTGACCTAACTGTACTTGCAACGTTGCCATGGAAAAACCAATAGAGGCCATGTGGTCTTTCGAGTGCTTAGCAATAGCTTTCTCAAGCGCCTTTTGGTAAATCGGCAGCGCATCCTCTAGCTCTTCGGTAAAGTCAGCCAAGGTTTCCCACTGCTCTGGGTGGTCTTTATCAGTATTCTCGTTATCGGTACAAATCGCCTGCAACTCGGCATAGAGCGGAGCAAACGCCTCTCTGTCATCTTTAGCCGCGGCTTTCATTAGCCGTTCCGCGAGTTCATAAACCGCTTTATATATTTTGGTGTTAATCATTACCAACCACCTTCCTTTCATTAAAACAAACAACAAAAATTACCCAACAGGCCGACTTATCGACGTAATTTTATAAAAGACTATAAAAGCCAGCCCGATAGATAAAAGTCACGGTAGCGGTTTTCCACCATAATCACACCATTATAGCCTTTGATAGCGCACCATCGGGTGATCATTTTACAGCTTTCGATATCAGCAAGGTGGCTTTTCACTTCTTGCCGACACTTCCCGCCACCAGCCTATACTTGGCCGAAATTGACCGCTTTTAGACCGCACAAGGTATCGTTGGCTGAAATGGGAATAGCTAATCTGTAGCCTCACTTCAACACGATGAGATTAGCCATGACCCAGTCTAAAACCGCTCTGCTATTAATTGACGTTCAAGCCTCCTTCCCTGCCCGCGATTATTGGGTAGAATCTCTGGCGCAAGCATGGCGCCCCAAGCAACGAGCAGTGCTAGACGCGGCGCAGGCAAATAACATACCTGTTGTGCGCATTTTTCATGAAGCACCCGGTAGCCAAGGCGCTTTTGACCCCGCTAATGGCCTCATTCGCCCGCTTGATGGTTTTGACGATGAAGCGGCGGTGACATTCCATAAGCGTGTTCATAATGCATTCAGCGATACGGAGCTTGAAAATTGGTTACGTGAACGCGGTATTAATCAACTTGCGATTAGTGGTATTCGCACAGAACAGTGCTGCGAGACAACCACCCGCGTAGCGTCAGATTTAGGCTTTAGCGTTGATTTTGTCAGCGATGCAACACTAACGTTTCCTATGACGCGTAACGGCATTACATGGTCAGCGGATGATATTAAGGCACGTACCGAACTGGTACTTGAAGACCGTTTTGCGCGTATTATCAATACTCAAGACTTGATCAATCAGTGGCAAAACACGCGTGAATGAAGAGCAACAGAATAGCCAACCGCTCTCCCAAAGAGCCAACACCCTGCGGATTGCGGTATTGATGATGCCTGGCCAAGTGCCGCTTGACTTGGTCGGGCCTCTACAAGTACTGCAGTGTGCCGACCGGCTTTCAATAGATGTTGAGATTTGCTATGTCGGCCCCAACGCCGCTATGCCATGGTTAGGCCCGCTGACGCTTAGCGGCATTGACCCGTTACCGGAACAGCTTCCCCCTCAACACTTACTGCTAATTCCAGGACAGTATCGCAATAGCGTGGAGCCATTGGCGCAGCAAGAGTGTGTTAGTTGGCTCAAGGCAAACGCATGCTATGCGGACACACTGATGACTGTTTGCTCTGGCACATTGTTACTGGCTGATGCAGGCTTGCTGGAAGGGCGACGTTGCACCACGCATCACACGTTAATCGAACAGTTACAGGCCAAAGCGCCAAAGGCTAAGGTGCAAAGCGATTGTATTTTTATTGAAGATGGCCGCTATTTAACCAGCGCTGGGATTTCAACCGGTATAGATACCATGCTGTACTGGCTCACCCGTGCTTGCGGTCATTCATTGGCGCTAGCGGTGGCGCGAGAAATGGTGCTATATCTTCGCCGCAGTGGACAGGAACCCCAGTTGGGAGCCTGGCTTGAGGGCCGCAATCATGTGGATGAACGGCTGCATCGCGTTCAAGATGCAATATGTGCCGCCCCCTCGCAAACCTGGCGTATTGAAACATTAGCGACTCAAGCAGCCATGAGTGAGCGCCATTTTCGGCGCCAGTTCAAAAGTCTCACCGGTATGCTGGTAGGCGAATACATTATGGGGTTGCGCTTGCAACGCGCTAAAACATTAATGACCGAGACGACATGGACCCTAGCAAGGGTTGCCGAAGCATCCGGCTTCGGTGATGAACGGCAACTAAGGCGTATCTGGGCTCGCCACGAGAAAGTGCCACCGAGTGTATGGCGCCGGGCCAGTTCTCAAAAGCTGCTGGATTGAGACAATACGAGCTACCATTAGGAAAACATATCGCAGGTTGCCCCCATGACCGATCTTATCCTGCCAAGCAACGCTAACTATCTCAATTTTCGGCATCGCCTACCTGATAAGCGTTTAGCCCCGTGGGTACAGTGCTTTTGGTCAATGGGTGGCTCAGGGGATGTTACTGAACCCAGAACCGAAAAATTCTATCCCGATGCCGGCGCTAGTCTCAATATCAAGCTTGCTAGTTCTCACCCCATCATCACGCTCTGTTTTAACAGGCGCACATTAATAGAAACACTCGACGCCTACACTCCCTGCCTGGGGATTCGCTTTAAAGCAGCAGGCGTTCACTGCCTGTTGGGCTTGCTACCCGAAGCATTCACAGATAAACCTCAGCGCCTAGATGACGAGCTTGGAACACACGGGTTGCAAGGGTTAATGCCCGTGGTAGAGCAACTCTACCATCTGGATGCACAACAGGGTTTACGCCTGCTAGAAACATGGTTGTTACACCGACTAAAGAGCCAGCCACTGATCAATAGTCGTACCCCCACGATGGTTCAAGCCATTGGAAAACTACAGCTTCCCCCTCAACAGTTAGGTGCCACATTAGGGGTGACTAGGCGAACCCTGGAACGCAAATTAAAACGCGAGGTGGGCGTTACGCCAGGCCAATTAGTCGCCTATGCCCGACTAGACCGTGCCCGTCACAGACTGCTTGAAACCGCGCTGCCCCTAGCGGAAATAGCGCTACAATGCGGCTACTATGACCAGGCTCACTTCACTCACGCCTTTCAATCACTCGCCTATGAAACACCCGCCACCTATCGCAAGCGAAAACTGTCGCAAATTTACAAGGCGTAAAAAAACCTCGACGTTAAGCTGAGCTCTCAACTTACTCACCGAGGTCGCTCACATGTCTACTCGTCTATCTCAGCAGTCAGTGTATCGCCTTGTCCCACGCCTAGCGAAACACCTGACGGCACTGGGCAATGTTGCTGTAGATTCAACGGTTAATCGCACGATAATCCACTTAATCAACCTGCGCATTTCGCAAATTAACCACTGCTGCTTTTGCCAGCATATGCATTCCCAAGAAGCCAGAGACGATGGTGAGCATCAGGTTCGCCTAGACGTATTACCTGCCTGGCGAGAAGCATCTTGCTTTAGCACACAAGAGCGCGCCGCACTCGCCTGGGCCGAAGCACTCACACTCATCAGCCAACAGCCCTCTATCAGCGACGACACTTATCAAAACGCATTAACTGCCTTTGGTGAGCAGGGGCTAATTGACCTAACTGCCATTATTGTTCAAATCAACAGCTGGAATCGGATATCGGTGGGCTTTCAGTTTGCACCGGAAATCCGTACCTAATCCATCTTAGGCACTTAAAACTAAAATTTTAGATGAGTAAATGAAATGAACAGTGTGACGAAACAGCGTCAACAGCTACCTAATATTCTGGGTCTCTTATCCAGTTTATGTTTTTTCTTTGGCAGTCTTTTATTCCTACCGTCCGGCGCTTTCTATGCAACCGTAGGCGTATGGTGTTTTGTAATGGGGTCACTCATCATGTTTATTATTTACGCATTGAGTATTAAAAATACGGGTAAAAAGCACGTCTAGTTGAGCCAACACCCGACATTGCTATAGCCGCTAGGGTTTTAGCTACCTAGCGGCTTATAAGATGCCCAAACCCGCTGCTTACGTATAGGAAAATCCTACCGGTTCCAGCGATATTCCATTTGTCGCGCTGTTTTCTCCGCAAGCTCGGAGCTGTGCAATTTGGCTACCAAGTGTAGGCACATATCGATCCCCGCCGAGATGCCACCGGAACTAATAACACCGCCATCGTCTACCCAGCGCACGTCTTCCACCACATCAAGCTGCGGAAACTGAGTTCGCAAATCACGTTGATCGTCCCAGTGGGTAGTCACTCTTCCTTTCAGGCTAGGCTGGGCATTAGCAACTAGGAAGATACCGGTACACACTGTGGCCACCTGTTGCACTATGGCTGTTTGATCTGCAATCCAGGCCTTTACCTTTTCGTTTGCCATTTCACCCGTGTGTACACCACCGACAATAATCAATACATCCAAAGGCTGGTGATTATCAATGGTGGCATTTGGCAAGACTTGGTATCCCGCCCTAGCAGTTACCGGGCCGTCTTTTTCAGCAATCAAAAATACTGAAAACGGCGCGTCTTCATCACTGACGCGACTGGCCGTGGTAAAAACTTCAAAGGGGCCCGAGAAATCGAGCACCTCAGCTTGGTCATAGATATAGATACCAATGTTCATTTGAGGACGTCCTTAGAATCTAAGTTTGCTATTTGCCAACAGTTAAGAATAAAGCCACCACTCCTCAACGTGCGTTACACCGCACCACTTCGATTCGGCAACTCATCGAATTAGCTGGTGTTAAGCATTTACCACCAACTTTGGCCAAGTTTGCAGCCACCGCTTGTTGTATACCCGGGCTTCAAAATCCGTTCGTTTTGGCCGTTTAGGATTTAATGTAACGGTATAGTCAAACAGTGGCTTAACGCCAAAGGGAGCCACAATAGTGATTTCTCCATCATCCAAAGCAGCGCCTACAGCAGTTTCTACTTCGACCCAGAAACTCATCGCATCTTCAGTTGAGGTATACGGATAGTCCCTATTTCGCTCATGCATTCTTGCTTGATTCTTTACTGACCAGGGAAAGGTTGAGACGCCTCTTAACCCTTGCTCAATCTCACGATCACGAGAAACGCTTATGTCGTTCGAATCGAAGTAAATTAAATCAATGTCGTTCAATGGCGTACTCGCTGAAAAGTCATGCAGCTTGTCCCACACCAAATTTCTAACGAACCCCGCAGCGAGACACCAACCCGGCAGCTCCTGCGCAGCCGCGATAGTCAGCGCCTCCAGGCGATCAGGATCGCTCATTATCCATTGCTTGATCAGCGCTTCATGATCCATCGCAACACCTTACCATGGCGTTTTATTCTGATTATCGAAAATAAAACAGTGTATTCATCAGCTTGTGCGCTGTAATGCTTCATGAAGCGACGCTAAGCTATTGGGTCCATCATCTAACCGAATGCTGCTGCTGGACGCTTGTTCCCATGTCGCCGATGAAGACAAATGAAGATGCACAGCAACGCGTGATCCCGTTTCCCCTTCAAGCAGTCCAGCGGGGATCCATATCAGCCCCGTATCTCTCAATTTATTGGGTACTGAGCTACCACAGTTCGAACAAAAATCATTCCGATAGCCAGTTGGTTTTTGAAAAGAGCGAATATTGTCTTGACCAGACATCCAGTGAAAGCACTCTTCGCTTACAAACGTGGCGGCATTCGCTGAAGAACCGGTTGCTTTCCGACACAAAGAACAGTGGCATTGATAGAAGTTTGGTAGTTCTCCTTTAACGCTGAACTTAACCTCCCCGCAGAGACACTCACCTTTCATTCAACACTCCTATAATACTTCACATCCAACAGCCCACACTAACGCGACATTGTGTTAGCAATAACACTCCATGACCAACTCAGGATGGCCTGTTTGTTTATCAACTTGCTCACCTAATGAAATAAACCCCTGCTTTTTATAAAAGTTGATACTGGGAGTATTTTCCTGGTAGACCGACAGTTGCAAGCACTCCCTTCTGCTCTTGGCATCATCCAGCATCGCAGACCCCACACCTTCGCCCTGTAACTCTGGGGACACAAAAATGGCAGCCAGCGTATTTCCGTACAAACTGTAGAATCCTGCTATCTGATTGCCAGATTCAAAGACAAACGTCTCCGATGCGGGGATATAAACATCTCGCATTTCGTTAACCTTTGACGCCCAAAATTCCGCCTCAACAAAAGCGTGCGCTTTAATCGATGCTGAAAGCCATATCTCCAATATCTGGTCAATATCCGTCTCTCGGCATTTACGAATCATTTAAATATTCCTTACTGATGGTCAGCTGAACCAATGCACTACAGAGACTCGTTTGATAACCGTTGTTTGTGCAGCACAGAGCGAAGTAAATCAGGAAGCCATTCGGGCTTGAAAAGATCAGGGTCGTTATCGAGCAATTCGTCTAAGCTCCACCATTTCCACTTTTGAATCGTACTCTTTTCTTCATCGGTCCACTCTGCAGCAAATACGTCTCTATTGGCAGGCCATTCAACTAAGAAGTACTGTTCAAGCCACCGAGCTGGCACCGATCTCGCAACGGCATAGACGTCATCTCGCTCTCTTATCATTTCACCAACGTTTTGTATTAAGCCTGTTTCCTCATATAACTCACGTTCAGCAGCCTCAACATAGCCTTCACCGGACTTCAGCTCGCCGCCAACGGTCGCCCAAAATGGCGCATGATGCTCATCGTGGTATAAAAACAGGAGCAAACGTCCCTCTTCATCGACAATTATTAGCCTGGATGATTTTCTTATCTCCATTTATAACGCTCCATAACTCCTTTAGACATTGACACCGGCACACGTGACCGCTGAGATATACGCAATAGAGCTTACAAAACTTGTTTAAACTGCGTGGCGGTACCATATGCACCTATTAGAAAACCAACACTCACCAGGGCTCGCTTTGTAGCACCACCTCTCCATCCGCGGTTAATTCGCCACAATGCATGAACTCGAAAGTAGAAAGTACTTTCTCACCTTGCTGTAGGAAATAAACGTCACCACGATGCTGCTGATAACCCTGTTTTGCATAGTACGAAACCAGTCGAGACGGGCAAAAAAGCGTAAATACATCAGCTCCCAAACGCTTACTTGCCTGATGATGCACTTCATTAAACAGTAAAGCCGGTATGCCTTGCCCTTGATATTCTGGCCGCACAACAACCCCTCCAATACCAATTACAAAGCGTGGCACGGCATCAATTAGCACTTCAAAACGATCAAAACCAATGTGACCAATAGGATCATTCGCTTCCGAGTAGGCGATGCTATGCCAGGAAACAGGTGACCACTCTTTGCTTCGCCCCTCTTCAGGAAATACTCTCTCTTTCCATTGAGTTAAGTAGTGCCACTCGCTTTCCAATATCCCTTTTTGAGTTTCAACTCTCATCAAAATCTCCTGAATTTCAGCAGCTAATGTAATTTACATTATTTTTTACTAATTTAATGTAAATCTATCACTAGTCAGCACCTGCTGCACGCCCAAGTGAACAGCCCTCAAACCGTAAACTTCTTGCTGACTTGCGCCACCCGTTGGCCTAAGTAACGCCCTTCAACAATATCTGCGCCAACGATTTCTATCTGAATAGCATCAACACCAGGCTGCGCTGCCGCTCCAGCAGCGACAGCCTGCGCGAGTTGCTTAGTACTGCCCAAAGCAGAATGAAACACAACGGCAACGTTCATTACACTGACCCTTTCCGTTGCTGTACTGCTGGTTGCTAAGCATCACGGTTTAAATTTCGCTCGGCTGGGATGTCACTCAGGTACTCGACAAACTCCACTTCAAAACCCGCCGGATCGACAAAATAGACATTTTTCCGAAACGGCTCTACAGCGCCAGGTTTGGCAATGGCATAGCCCGCGTTATTGAGCCTAGCAACAACGGCATCGAGGTTATCGACCACATATGCAAAATGGGCCAGTCCAACGCTGTGACCTTTCAAATCGCGATTCGCCCCTTCGCCGTGATCGCTTAACGCCAAGTAATTTTCATCGTCACCAAAGTGCACCCATTTACGCGGTTTGCCATACCACTCGCCATGGCCTTCATCTCGCACCCGCCAGTGTGGAAAGACTGCCCGGTAAAAATCCAGCATGGCATCCATATCAGTAACCACCAGATTCACGTGTTCTAAGTACATAAGCGTCTCCTTGCGTTAAGTGAGATGGCAGGATAAAACCTCAACTTAAGTTGAGGTAAAGTGGTTTGTGGGAAAGAATGGCAAAAAAATTTTGGGGTGAGTGATGGCAGAGGTTATTTGGAGTGTCGGAATGGTAGCGAAACGCTGCGGTATTAAGGTTAGTACCTTGCACTATTACGAGCAGCAAGGGCTGATCCACAGCTGGCGCAATGCGGGCAATCAGCGGCGTTATAAACCAGAAGTGCTAAGGCGAATTTCGGTAATAAAAGCAGCACAGAGAGTTGGCGTCAGTCTGGAGGAAATCAAGCAGGCCTTTGAATCATTACCGAATAACCGCACGCCAACAGTGGAAGACTGGCAGCAGCTTTCAAAAAACTGGCAGCAGATGCTTGATGGCCGAATTGCTTACCTGCAAAAACTGCGCGACAACCTAGTGGGATGCATCGGCTGTGGTTGCCTGAGCATGACTAATTGCCCACTCTATAACCCTGACGATAAGCTGGCAGAATCAGGTAGCGGCCCCGTACTTCTCGATCAGGCAGAGCAAAAAGCCAGAACCCGACAAGAAACAAACGTGTAATGAACAGGAGGCCTCTCGCTCCCCTCGAACTGCCGAGCATGCACGTCACAGCCATTGAGATTATAATCACTGGCTAAGCCAAACCCACTCTACTATTGAGCGCCAAGCCTCAGGCCTATTACTGTGAACACCCTCCATCGAAGTGAAAAAAGTCGAGCCAAGCCTGTTCGCAAAGGCCTGCACCCGAGGAACCGACACAACCAAGGCTATGACTTCCCGGCCCTCGTAAAAAGCCACCCAGCATTAGCCCCCCATGTGAAACCGAACGCGCATGGCGACCTTTCCATCGATTTCGCAGACCCATTGGCAGTAAAAACGCTTAATGCCGCGTTATTAAACCGGCACTACAACATTGTCGATTGGGATATTCCTGAGGGCGCGCTGTGCCCTCCAATCCCAGGCAGAGCCGACTATATCCATTACATAGCTGACTTGTTGGGGCGTGAACAGCGCAGTATCAAGCTGCTCGATATAGGGACTGGAGCCAATGGAATCTACCCACTACTGGCCTGCCAAATTTACGGCTGGCAGTGTGTCGGTAGTGACATTAACCCTCAGTCGCTTGAAAACGTAGCCACGATTATCGCCAACAACCCCACACTCAAAGAACGCTTCACGCTGCGCATGCAGCACGATAAAAACCACATTTTTGAAGGGATTATTCAAGCTGGCGAGTTCTTTGATGTCAGCGTATGCAATCCTCCCTTCCATGCCTCGCTTGATGAAGCACTTAAAGGTAGCCAGCTTAAACTCAATAACCTTGCTCGCAGTCGCGGTGAACAACAACCAAAAAACCAATCCCCTACTCTGAATTTTGGCGGGCTGGGGGCAGAGCTTTGGTGTAAGGGAGGCGAACAGCTGTTTCTTAAAAAGCTGATAAGAGAAAGTAAGGTGTATTCAACTCAGTGTCGCTGGTTTACCAGCCTGGTTTCAAAAACCGACAATGTTAAGCCTGCCAAGAAGTTGATTCGTAAGCTCGGTGCCGTTGATGTACGGGAAATAGAGATGAAGCAGGGAAATAAGATCACGAGAGTGTTGGCCTGGACATTCATCTGAGCCACTTAGGAGGTTTACGCCTGCAGGCAAACACTGAAGTCGGCGCCAAACACATAACCAATAAACACCGAAGCCAAACGCTAATTGACTACTCCACGGGCAGACTCCGGTACAACGCGATATCCACGCTCCCCTTGAGCATTAAGGATAGTAGCCCTTATGTTTAATCTACATGAATAAACCACTTGGGTTTGATACGCCCAAAGTCTCGACGGATATTGGATTTCAAGGCTTTCTTGGAATCCAGCACCACGGCATCTTGCTTGGTTCTGACAAACACCACCCAGTGCCAGAAAGGCCTGCCCTGCTCTGTGCGCCATTTGATGGCCAACAACGCCTTGTCTGGAAGAGTCACCCAGGTGTCGAATGGCATCTCTGTTGGCGCAGCCATGATACCCAAAGCACGCAAGAGTTTACGGACGTACTTCGTATCTGACCAAAGCGCTGTATCTTCGGCATAAATACCCAAGGCGTTGGCTGTCTCTTTGGCCTGCGCATAGGTAATGCCCGCAAGCACTGCGCATGCTGCAATGCCACAGCCGGATATTTCTTCTTGAATGACGGGATTCATTTAGTTTCCGATTAACGCCTGAGCGTGCGGTGATCGCAATGAGCGAATTCACTGTATTATTTGGCTAGCTCACCCCTCACTAGCTGCCTCCCAAAGAACCAGTGCAGAACACTCGTTTAGTGGCAAGGTGGCTTGTCGGATATCATCGTAGGCTGATGCCCCCTTTCACAAAGTCATTTTAAAATAACACTATCAAGGCCTTTTGCCTCGATTCACACCGTAAGTACGCAGTGCTGCCTGAGTTTGTGATTCTTCCGAGGTCTCCGCGGGATAAAGTCGATAACTAGGCGCAACAATCGGTTCGACAGCAGTCGCTTTTATAACGAGCACACTATGAATTGGGTAGCGATCCCCCGCCATAGCCAGAAGTGGTGCAACCCAATGGGAATACTCTGGTGCTGTTGGCTTTAGCTCAGTGGCAGTACCAATAATCTTAAAGCCCTTCTGGACAAAGATATCAATAAAGCTAAGGCATACCTTCTGATTTATTCTGATATTTTTAGCTGACTTTGGTGATGCAATATTTGCCACTACGATGTGCTGGCTATCCAAAACAGCAAAGACTTCCTTTGGCGATACATTCGGCTGGCCACTTTCATCACTTGTGGCTAGCCAACAGAGAACACTCTGCTCCGCAGAGGCACACACTTCTTTAGTTAGCATTTCTGACGCCCCCTCCTCGAATGCCTAGCGCCCGCCACTCGATGAATTTTCTAGCTCCGCGCTCTGACGGATGGCGCAGATATCCTCAATATCCACCGGCCGTGCGAGTGCAGATTTATACCGAACCAGATCGTCCTTCAGCATAAGGGGAAGCTCAAGACCCAACAAATGCACGATCACATAGCGAGAAAAATCTATGTTGAGCGGTACCCAGGTCTCGTTACTTGCATCGAAAATTTGCGGGCCGTCGGCGCTACCTACCTCCACTTTAACGCCTTCATACTTAAACTGGACGTAGGTTAGATCCCAACCCTCTTCTTGACGGTGAGCGGCAGTTTTGGATACCAACTCCTGACCGGCCTGAACCACTGACGCAAAGTGCTCGCCGGGGACAAAAAGGTCAATGTCATTTAGATCACGCTCAGAACCATACCCCTTTGCTGCGAGTCCCCCGCAGATCAAAAAAGGAATACTCCTTTCTCTCAGTAATCCCACTATCCATTGGGCTGCTAAATGATGCACATCTTCTCCTGTCATATAACTAAGCTGATCCTACCAAGACTTAGACATCAAAGGGGCTTATCTACAGACTCAACGTAGAGGCCGGTTTTATGGATAGGAAGCGAAAAAAATCGGTCCGACTGACGCTAGTGGTTATAAGATTTCAGTCCAATCGCTTCTTCATATGGTAGAGAAAAGTACCTATTGGTCGATCCTCCAAAATACCAAAAACTTGGTAGCCGTACTTTTCGTAAAAGCCTTTGGCTTCTACAGTCTTTAGAAACGAGATGACCGCACCTTGCTCCTTTCCATATTGCTCAGCTTTTCCGAGCAGCTCAGCGCCCAGGCCTGTACCCCTGTGGCTTCGATCTACCCACAAGATATCAATCTCAAGACCGTCCCAGTATGCGTTAGCCAATATCCCAGCAATTAACCCTTTGCCGCTGTCTCTCACGTTTATTATGAATTTCTTATCTGCTGACTCATCTGGCAAAGGAGTATTGGAATTTACAAACTCCTGAAACTTTTGGGAAAGTTCAAAGCTTTCCTTTTCAGAGGGAACCTCTATTAGCTCGTAATTCATATTCCCTTCTTATAACGCGGAGCCCAGCGGCGACCACCGGCCGCTTACTGCAGCGACTTGTTAATTTTAATTTCGGGCAGCACCGTAGCTCAGACTGACAACCTGCCAAGCACTACCCTTCCACTCCCAGGTTTCTATAAACGCTACCACCGGCCCTTTGGATTCACCAGTGAGAGTAACCCCCTTACCGGTTACTGTGGTGATGCTGCCATTAGATTCCTGAAAGCTTAGCTCAGTATCCTGTTTTTCCCCGCCTTGAGGAAACCAGCTCCCGTTCCGTTTGGCTAAAGCGATAGCATCGATTTGGGATTTCTTGGATTGGACACCACGCTCAGTGGCAACCGTGAAACTGTCTGCCTGAACTTGGACAAGGTACTCAATGTCACCAGCGAAATAGGCGGCGTACCAGTGTTCTCGTGCTTGTTTCAGACCTTCTCGATTCATGGACTGCTCCCTGTCTTTAGAAATTAACAGCGTATTAGACAGCGCATTCTGATATTGAATGAACGTACTGCGCTCTCCAACACGCTTATCGTGCGCGTAAAAAACCCCTAAGCATTTGATATATCATTTAATTGACAATAATCCGGCAGTATATAACCAAAATTTGACCAAACGCTTCGCCCCACTAATCTAATCATACTTTATTAATAAAACTGGCTTAGGTCACGCAGCTTTGCTTAAAATTGCGCTGTGGCTATTTTGGGCGGCTGCGCCGCCATCGCGGGTGTCTTTTGGCTCGTTCCTCGCCAAGCGTT
This sequence comes from Halomonas sp. GT, assembly GCF_002082565.1. NCBI lineage: Bacteria > Pseudomonadati > Pseudomonadota > Gammaproteobacteria > Oceanospirillales > Halomonadaceae > Halomonas > Halomonas sp. GT. Next base: position 1,566,826 of record NZ_CP020562.1, on the reverse strand, counting down.
ACGCCGCGCTACAAATGTGTAAACGTTGGGTTTTAATGGTTTTGTAGTGCGTGGTAAGCGAAGCGCACCCGCAATTGTGGCTCGAAAATATGCGAGGGCTGAAGCGGTTCCGCTTCAGTAGTCGACTGCTTAGTAAAACCGAATCATAATTCAAAGAGATAGTATTCAAAATTAAAAAACCAGATCATAAAAAGCAAAACGTGCTATAAAAAATCACTTACCATTCATTTAATTAACACCTTTAATTTCATCACAAAAATCGCCATTCGGCGCTATGAAGCTAATTGCACTATTCGAGCAATGAACGGCTGCTTTTACGCTATACTGCCTCATCTTTAATTTTCGACACACCTTACGACCATCTGTCTGAGCACCTCATGTCATTTTCAAAACTAGGCTTATCCCGTCCTCTTGTTCAAGCAATTACCGAACTAGGTTATAAAACGCCAACGCCCATTCAGGAACAAGCGATTCCTGCCATTCTTTCGGGCAAAGACTTAATCGCAACCGCACAAACAGGCACAGGCAAAACTGCTGCCTTTGTTCTGCCTCTGCTAGAGCGATTCAGTCAATCGGAAGCGTTACGCGGCAAACGCATACGTGCGCTGATTCTGGTGCCGACCCGCGAGTTAGCGGTTCAAGTCGAAGCCAATGTGGCTCAATACGCTAAACACACGCAGTTAACCTCTATGGCTGTGTATGGCGGTGTGGACACCGCGCCGCAAAAAGAGCGGCTAATCGAAGGGGTGGATATTCTGGTCGCCACGCCGGGCAGGTTGCTGGATTTGGCGCATCAGCGTGCGCTGCACTTTGATGAACTTCAGGTCATGGTACTGGACGAAGCGGACAGAATGGTTGACATGGGTTTTGTCGATGATATCCACAAAATCTTAGTACGCCTGCCTGAAAACCGTCAGAACCTACTGTTTTCAGCCACTATGACCGGCGACGTTCGCGCCCTCGCCTACGGTTTTTCAGATAGTAAGATGACCGACCTGGCGGCTGACATCTCCATCTCTCCCAACATCCGCGCCGCCGCCAATATCAAACAGTGGCTAATCACGGTAGACAAAGACACCAAGTCCGCCCTGTTGAGCCACTTGATCAACGAGCAAGCGTGGGATCAGGCACTTATTTTTGTCGAGAAAAAACACAGTGCAGCCAAACTGGTGGCTCAGCTGGAAAAGCGCGGCATTCAAGCAGACTCCATCCATGGCGGCAGAAGCCAGGCCATGCGCGAGAAGGTGTTAGATCAGTTCAAAACTGGCGAACTGAAGTACCTAGTGGCTACGGGCGTAGCCGCTCGGGGGTTGGATATTGGTGAACTGAGCCGAGTGGTGAATTACGATCTACCTTTTCAGCCAGAAGAGTACATCCACCGTATTGGCCGAACCGGCCGCGCGGGAGCATCAGGTGAAGCCATCTCTCTTGTCGACATCAGCGACTTTAAAAACCTTTGTGCGATTGAAAAGCGTTTGAAAAATACGATTGAGCGCAAAGAAGTTGAGGGCTTCCCGGTTAAAAAAGCCGTCCCCGCTTCCAACTTGAACCACGTTAAAAAAAGCAGTCGTTAAGCCTTAACACAAAAGCCCACCTTTAGATAAATATAAAGGTGGGCTTCACTGTTAAATACTTCTGGAGTCAACGTCGCTTTTAAAAAACTTGCGGTCGTCAAAGATCTTTTCCACCGTTAGGCGGGTGAAAACGCATCTAACAGCTCGGCATTGGTTGGATATTTATCCAATAACTCAAACAACTTCTGCGCGCCTTCTACTGGCTTAAGATGTGTCAACGCTCGACGCAATGCACGTACTTTTTCAATGTCTTTTGCATCAATCAATAGCTCTTCTCGACGGGTACTGCTTTTGGCAATATCTATCGCCGGGAAAATCCGTTGATTCGCCACTTCCCGTGATAGCACGATTTCCATATTGCCCGTACCCTTGAACTCCTCGAAAATCACCTGATCCATACGGCTACCGGTATCCACCAGCACGGTGGCCAGAATCGTGAGCGATCCGCCATTCTCGATCTTTCTCGCAGCGCCAAACAATTTGCGTGGTATTTCCATCGCTCGGGAATCCAGCCCACCCGACATGGTACGACCATTGCCTCGCTGCTCGGCATTATGAACCCGCGATAGCCTAGTAAGCGAATCGATCACAATCATCACATCATGACCCTCGCCTGCCTGCTTACGCGCCGCCTCAAGGAGCTTATTTGCCAAATGCACATGGTGTGAGTAGGTTTCGTCTGAAGACGATGCATGTACGTCTGCCGATACACTGCGCTTAAAATCGGTCACTTCTTCAGGGCGTTCATCAATCAGCAAGGCATACAGCTTTATGTCAGGATGAGCTTCTGCCACGGCCTGACAGATATGTTTTAACATCGTCGTTTTGCCAGAGCCCGGCGGCGCAACAATCAACCCGCGTTGCCCCATCCCAATAGGCGTAATCAAATCCATCGCGCGCACACTACGCTGCGTAGAGCCAAGCTCTAAAACAATGCGTGGGGAAGGATGAATAGCCACGCCATTTAAAAAACGTTTTTCGGGATCATCAGAAAATGGATCTTCAACTTCGTCGGCGGGCTTGGCATCTGTCTGCCTTTTCGTTTTCAAACTGAGTGTTTTTCTCGCCATAATATTGATGGATCGCCTTGAATAACCTTGATGAATAGCTTAGCCAGCCGAGCAGTCGCAGCGTTGCGGTACTCGGCATGGAAAACGGATAAGTCTAACTTGTGTTCGATCAGAAAATACACCGCGTGCGCAAAGGTGCCGGAGTGGAGTTGATCTTAGTAGTTTATAGAGCTTGAAGCGCGGCATGCAAAACACTTCTCGACTGCTTTATCGATCCTAGCAAAACTTAGCCTTAAGCGGAGTTTTTCTACAGGCTCAATGCTTGCAGCATGCGCGCCCATAGAATGGAGCCGAAGGCGGAATGTAATGGGCGTCGCTGTGCCTGCATTTGTTAGATTTTATTCATAAAGTCCGAGAGCCTTTGACTGAAGCCCTTATCATTACCTTCTGTTTCCGCTGTAACAGAGTTAGGTGAATCCTTGACAACAACTTCAATATTCCCTATTTCATCACGAACTTCACGAAGCCTATCCTGAATTTCATTTTGATGGTTCTGCAAAGTCTCAATCAAGGCGTTTTCTGAGGCCTTCCTACATATCCAAACAATAATTAATAACGATATTATTACGATGAGAAGCAGGATCATATCAACTAGGCTTCGCTGAGCCGTGTCTTTGTTTGCATAGAGTTTATGGTTACCGCTATCGTCAATGTAAGATGCTTCATAACTTATAGGAAACTTAGAAAACATTTTGATACTTAGACTTGAATTTATTGAAAGCCTATCCATGCGAACTCTCAACCTATTACCACTAATGTCTGTCTCACCTAAATCTTCATCACTTGATATATTGTAATCTGGCATTTTTGACTCGAAATCAACAATCAGAATCATGTTCGTCGATGAAGCATTACCTCGATTACGAAGGTTCAGTGTGTTTATGTAACCATCTGATTCAGCAAGCCCATCTAGCTTTATAGAGTCCTGAATCACAACAATATCTACTTTCTCTATCAAATCTGAAACACTGTCACTTAGCGTAAGACCAACAAAACCGACAACAAAGGTCAGTACCGAGATTGTCAAAGATATTTTCTGGGCCAAATTCATATTTTTAGTCTCTGAAGACATGAAGGGCACCTTTAGAATTCAAATTCAGTACTACATACTCTTTTGGGATATTGTCGCGATAGGTAAACTCAATATACTGAACCCCATTTTCATTACCGGCTACATCTTCCAAAATTTCAAGAGCATTTCTGTATGCTTTCTCATCAAGACCAGCTGACAAATAGCTATCGTTGACAATTATACTTGGAAAGTTATATCTCCTATCTTGAGCTATTTTCGCAATCGCCAAGATAAGAATAAATTTAGAGAAAACTTCCTCACCATATGACATGTAGCGGTTTCGCCCCCTTACAAGCGACTCCAAATCATCAAGAGCCCACCGCTCGTAGCCTGCAAAATTTCTCAGGCTTATAAATACTCTCTCTATCTCTGAAACCCGATCACTTAATTCATATGCAGACTTGCTCTTGAGATCCTCTAGCTTCTTAGTTACACCAACAAGCAACTCTTTATCCTTCAAAAACTTTGAAAAATATTCTGACTTTGTTATCTCTATACTCTTATCAACGCCAATATCATGAGAAGACCCATTTAGGTTTTTTAAAAAAAGCCCCAAAAACTCTTCGACTGAGTCCTGAATCTCTTTATTTTTATAAACTTCTTTCTTTAGGGAAGTAACATCTTTCTCTAAGGAGCTAAGTAATGACACATTGATTCCGCAGACTGAATTAATTGCCTCCCACTGCTTCCGCCGATTTACTGAGCGCTCTTCAGATAAGAAGAAAAAGTCCAACAAACTAAACATGTCTTCATATTTCGCCCCAAATATGTAGTCCGGGCGTAGATACTCACAAAAAAAGTCATTTAAGTCTTTGGACATTGGCTGAAAACGGTAGAGCACATCATTCACGGAAACCGAAATTGATGAATCACCAACATCTCTTGAAAAAAACAGGTCATGATCATCTATTCGAGCTTTTAAATTTATACTATATACGTTCGAACTTTCACTAGATTTACTCAAGCCAAGCACATATCTAATGCAGTTAAAAATTGTTGTTTTCCCAGTATTATTTTTTCCGACGATGTAGTTCAGACCATCTCTGAAGGCCAGGTGCATGTCATCAATTTGCAGCGCTACTAATTTCAGTTTATTCACTCATACCTCTTCTCAATTTCCAGTGGCTATCAGAATCTAACGCCTCGGGCAAGCTGCCGGTGCGGAGCGTAGTACCGGTCAGCTTCACCCACTGGTTAGCGATTTTCCTCATAGCCAAATTTTTCCTTGAGTTCCTTCAAAAGAAACACCTTAGGAAGAACCTTCACTCCAATCTCTGAACCGAACTGCGTGAAGCGCTCCATCATTTGACCCATTTGTTCTTTGGTTAGAAGCTGTTCGTTTTCAAGAACTACAGAAAAAATGATGTTGAAATTCTTCCGATTGAAATTTTTCAATTTATTCGCCATGCCCAGCAGGCCCTTTTCAAATGAGGCGAAATTAATTTTATGCTTCACATATTTTATTTCAACAATATAAGCCCGATTTTCGGAAACAAACATTCCGTCAATCCCAGTATCGTAACCAGCTCCAATGCTCACGTGGCGGTTTATAGAAACACCATAGATGCTTTCCAATTCTCTAAAGGCCAGTTCTTCGGCTAGGATAATTGAACGCACAATCTCGCTATTCCTTCTTGCCGGAGGCTCTTCTTGTGGCTTTTCACTCAGCTTTTGCTCAGCCTCTCTGATCTCCCTAACCCCACTTTTAATTCTTTTCTTTTGCTCCTCCGGCGACAAAATCCGAATGAAGCCGTCGTCATTGCGAAAGTCAGACGGTGAGTAAAGCTTGGTATGGTGACGACTCACCAGCCAAGTGAAAGCACCAAGAACCGCGAAGGGGAAAATAGCCAAGAACCAAACCAAAACTGTTTTATGCTGTTGCAGTAAGTTTTCGCCAGTCACACCTAGAACCAGACCGGCAATTCCGTAAACAAGGACGATAAATAGAGCAATAATTCCAAGAGGATTTCTCGATAACTTTTGCTGGCTGTGCTTCCGAAATTGTTCATTTTCTCTCAGTATTTCTCGTTAACGCCAGCGTAATAGGCGCGACGTCAGGAGCGTCCTAATTGACGCTTTTGATACTCATTGAGCCTTCTCCCCCAGCTCACTAAGCGAAAAGGCGACCAAACCTAACAGGAGAAGATTCAATGAACTTTTACAATAGCACTCATCGTCACTACCGTGGCATTGATCTACATGCTAGAAGCCTTTATGTCTGTATCCTCAATCAACAGGGAGAAACCCTGTTGCATAAAGAGATTCCCGCTAGCCCAGAACCTCTACTTCGACTAATCAAAACCTACCTGGATGATCTAGTGATCGGGAATGCATGCACTGCTGGTACTGAGTCGCTGATTTCTGTGAAGACCAGGGCATTGCTTTCATTCTCGGTCATGCCCTTTATATGACAAATTCTTCTGGAAAGAATTTGGTCAGCTTTAGCTGGCCCGAAGGGAAAAGTACAGGATGTACTTTTCAATGCCATTCATGGCGGTAAAACTAAGAATGATCGCGTGGATTCTTACAAAATTACCGCGCTTATTCGCGGTGGCAACTTCCCCCTCGCTTATGTCTACCCACGCAGAATGCGAGCTACTCGCGACCTGCTTCGCCGCCGAACTGGGCTCGTTCGCCACGGCGCTGATCTCAAAGCTCATGTTGTCAACACAACGAGTCAGTACAATCTGCCACCCAACAAGGTCAATTTTAAAAATGTCAGTGCCAGAGAGCAACTGGGCAGAACCTTTCATGACCCGCTCGTTCAGCGCAATATTGATTTAGATATGGCCGTTTTAGAGTGCTACCACCGAGAACTAAGCCAGGTGGAATGGCTATTGGAAAAGCAGGCTAAAAAGCATCAGCCGACCTACTACCACTTATTAACCACCACTCCCGGCGTTGGCCGTATTTTAGCCCTCACCATTCTGTATGAAGTGGGTGATATTCGACGTTATGACTCTGTCCAGAAGTTTTCCTCCTATTCCCGACTGATCAAGTGCAAAGCCGAATCGGCTGGTAAGACCTATGGCACCCAGGGCAACAAGACTGGTAATGCCCATCTAAAGTGGGCTTTTTCTGAGGCTGCGGTGCTTTATCTACGCGGTAATCCAGGTGCACAAAAGCTGTTGCAACGCTTCCAGAAACGCATGGGTAAAGCCAAAGCTTTATCGACTCTGGCCCACAAGCTAGGGCGTGCGGTCTATTTCATGTTAAAAAACGAAAAGGTGTTTGGTGAACAACGCTTTTTAACGAGTTAGTTACGCAGTAGGATGATGATCAATGTCTAACTGGATCATCACGGAGTGTGCTGAAACCGGGTGTCTGCTGACTAATCTTCAGATCTGAAACCCGACTTCTACACCCAATTCGAAGCCCGTCGCTTTGATTACCCATCCTGCTGGCCTGCACCAATACCCTGAGCGAGTGGGCTTACACCGGCGCTGAACCTGAAACTAACTGGGACTATAAAGTAACCCGCTGTTTGAATAGGACAGATGCTGGTTAACCGATGAATGCCTAGTGCCCCAGACCCACCTGCAAGGAGCAAACCGGTTTGGCAGTGATTAACGATCACACCAAGAGAGCCTCAATAGGCGACCGAAGGAAGTACCCTTGCGGTATTTTTGCAGTAAGCCACCAACAGCCAACGATGACAGATGAAGTAGGATCACAGGCTCAGGGACTTGATATTGGCCGCTCACGCGGCCAATAAAAAACACTACGGCTTATTGACAGAGAGAAAGCTCATAGGTGTTATGCCTAGATTTTATCGAACACCCATTTCTTTTGGGCTTGCGACAATGGGTAAAACCCTCTATTCAAGTAATCTTTCTCTAACTCGTAGATAGACACTTTTTTTGTATCTGTTCCTTTATATGAAATTCTTGAAAACTGACTATTCTCGCCTCTATCTATCCATAGCTCATCAAACTTCTTAACACTTGATTCAAAGAAAAAACAAAACTTAAGCTTTCTCAATTTGTTCTTGCTTTTGCTTGGCAAGAAATTAATCAATGTCGCATAAACATATGGCAAAAAACCGGGATCAAGATTTACATATCCATAAACTCGAAGCTTCTTAGCCTGTTCAATTATCAATATAAACTCTTTGAAATCAAGAAAGGGAACCATTTCATTCAGTCGTCCCCAAATTTGATCGATGTGCTCGCTAGCAAATTTCTTGTTTCGAGCCTCAGCTTCGAGATCAACCTTAGTTGGTATTTTTGAAAGATAAGGCCTTGCTGAAGGATCTTTAGTAGGACAAAAATCACTATCAACATGATAAAAATGCCCATCATCCTTTTTATGTCCACTTCTAACACTCATTCTTCTTTTACAAACTGGACAACGCCCTCCGGCCCAATCATTGGGTATCTGATGCCCTTTATCTGCGGCCAATGCAACATAGTCAGAATAGCCTATCAGTTGCATCTCATAAGGGTGTAATGCTTCATTCATTTAAATTTCCTGCTTAACTGAAGGCATAACGCTTGAGTTCAGCGGCCCGCTTTAGCGGATCCGCTGAAATGATTGGTTAGGGCCGTACGAATAAAAGCCAACGCCCCCTGAAAAACTTCGTGCCACTCTGAATTGGTTGGCTTGGCAAGACGATACCAGAAAAACTTGAAATCATGCCCATCATCGTCGGCAGTGTGATGAACCCATTCATCAGGAATTTCTTGTTCAACCTTACTGAGGTGAAATGACCAGATTTGATCTTGGTAGCCAGACTCCCAAAGGCCTAGATCAGATTTGATTTCTGCGGCCAGTATGCCGGCCTCTTCTGCGAGTTCGCGTACCGCTGTTTCTCCTGGATTCTCGCCCGGTTCAATTGTGCCTTTTACTAACTGAAGGCCAGCAATCGGATGCAGGAATGCAAGAACTTCCATCTCCTCGCCGTTACGCAGAACCACGGAGCAGGATTTCGTTGGTGTCATTTCTAGTGGCCCTAACGCCTGAGCTCAGCTGCCGCCCGAAGCGCGCCAGCGCTTTGGGCGATCAACTGCAGTTAGCCGCAAAAGCTACCTCCGAAGCAGTCGTTTTGTCCATTCTCTATCGAGCTCCTTCAAACGTTCCCGGTCAATACCGGGAATAAACTTTTTCTTCTTGTATTCAGCGTGTTGCAAAAAGAACGATAACCATAGGCCTCGAATGCCGTATTTTGCTAAATTTAATCTTCGGCATTCGTCGCTGAGGCGACGTCTATTTAGATGCCCAGACAGCTCTTTAGCGTCAGCGGCGCTCTTGATATCGTCAGGCGGCAGATCTCCAAGCCTCACCGCCTCGGCCCATAGTAGGTCAATAAGAATAAGGCACCGGCGCCTAATACCATCGTGATAAATTAACCAGTCCTGCAGCTCTTCTCGTACTCTGTAATGATTTTCCTGTACTTGCGAAGGGCCAGCGTGCATCCCGAACCACTTATGCCGGCCATCATCAACCGTAGTATCGAGTAAAACTCTGAGCGGCCTACTCTGCCGAAGTAGTTCGGTTCCAAAAACGGGATAAATATCTTCGACTGCTAGCTGCCCTTGCAGGATTTTCAGGCATACGTCACTAAACATTGAGCACGTTGCTTGGATCGACTCGCGCGCCCATATAGTTGGTGCGCTCAGCATGGCTTTAGCAGAATCCTCTTGGTATTTTTTTACAACGTTTTTATTTACGACTTGGTAATACTCGTCTGGATCTCTACCAAAAAATACAGTTATGGACCATGCTTCACGCAACTCGAACCATCTTTTTCTATAAAACTCAACAAAAGTTAGGCAAGTTTGGCGCCGCTGTATTATTAGCACAATTACTTGCGCGACACCTACTATAACTAGAAGAACCGTCGCTAATGCTATCAATGTTTTTCCCTTGATCGTTGAAGCTTTTTAAAGCGGATATAGAAAACAAAAAATCGGCTAATGCATTAAGCAGGCACACGTTTTTCTACGTCGCATGCCTTAACTTGCTAACCCTGCGATAGTTGAATCAATAACCCAAGTGACTGAAGGAACTGGTGTACAGTATGGCGTATCATGACTTGTGTCAAACGACTTAAGGTTGTCTCGAAGGTGTGCCTCAATCTGGTTCATGGCCTGTCTTTGCTTGTCTTCTGGTAGTTTCAGTATGTCCTCCAAAACTTCATACGAAACATTAAGAATAATAGTCTTAGATTTTTTATTCGGCCTTTCAGGATCGTCATTCAAGTTCCATGAAATAAAAGCCTGATAATACTCAATTTGAGTTTTTAAGTTGATTTCAGTGCTCGAGGGCATTCCTGACCTTGCGATTTGGGTGATTGTGTCATGTATGCTCATGGCCCGTTCCTTGATAGAGTTAACGCTTCAAACACCGGCGCAGCTTTGCTGCGTCCGAGTGATTTGACTTATTAGTTTTCGTTTAAACACGAAAGAATTTTTCATCCTCATCAAGAGACAAAATTATATTTTTAGATATTCTCTTATAAGTTTCTTCTGATATTTTGTCTGAAAGCATTGACAAAATCTGTTGACCTGGAAGCTTGCTAGCTTCTTTGAAGATGTCTTCGATCTGTTTTTTGTCAATATCCTCAATACTGTCATGAAAAATAAAATTTGGTCTATTAATATTTAACTCATTAATGGCATGTATATATGCAAAATCAAAAGCAATAACTTCAGCTTTCTTTTTGCCGCCCTCAGGATTAGTTGCTGAATTATTGAGCTCTATAGAACAAGTACCACTATCCTTATTGAATTCTAAATCTATGCTGTATTCTTCATCATGAAGACTTTTGGTAAGTGATCTTAAATGTTTATTGAAATTTTTCTCAAACACATAAACATTGTCAATTTCTTTGGAAATAGCTTCAAGAATCTTTTGCAACTGAGCTTCCGCTTCAATCTGATTTGATTTTGCTTTTGACTGTTGCTCCATTAGACCTTCTAATTTTCCAAGCTCAACTTTAAGCTCACCAAGTCGTTTCAGATTCTTAGTCACGTTATCTAAGCTTTCCTTAGACCTCATGTCAGAAAAAACTTGTAACTTATCCTTCCTTATTGAGCTGAGCTCCGCCTGAAGCCCTTCAAACTCCTCATCCAATTTAGGTAGATCAATTGTAAGAAAGTGCTTCTTTCTTTCAACGAGATTTTGATGAAACAAAATGACGTCTTCAAGTTCTCGTAATGCTCCGTCAATTGCGACACCAGAGAAACTATATATAGCTTTAAGCTCATTGATTAAATAACCATCTTTGTCTTTAGATAAGAGTTCGATAGTATGATTGATGTTGTCTACTTTTCGCTGTATAGACAAAAGCTCTTCAGTATATCTATCCTCTTGTACCTGTAGTTCTGAAAGCCTCTCTATTGGATTCGAATACTCTGATGAATACTCAAATGTCAAAAGATTATTTTCTAGCTCTTTAGCATCGGCCTTATATTTTTTAATTTCACTTCTTGGATTTTGTTCTTTCACTAAGGCATTAATAGAAGTTGAATTCCGCTTGCGTCTATTAACCAAGTTAGTTGCATCTCTTTTCTCAGTAAGCAGAGACGTATTACTGAAGCCGAAGAGGTATAAAAAAAGCTCGCTATAATCTTTTGAACCTTGTCGTTTATCAAGAAACTTGGTTGTACTTAACATTCGGTGACTGTCGTTCCTAATAAACTTAGGGGCAACAGCTCTAACCGATGGCCTTCTGGTTAATATATTAAATATTTTATATTGAAGAAAACTTTCATATTTGTTTTCTTCAACAGCTTCGCCATTTATCCAGAATTTAGATTCTGAGCCAGTACCTACACATAAATTCCGTGAAATTTGGTTTATCTTATTTGAGTAGTCATGGAAACTGAGTGATGCCGTCACAACATTGTTTTTGAATAGAGTTTCAATTTCTTGATTTGGTTTTTTAAATTCTTCATCAATGTAAATGCTTTCTATGCTTCCCAGCATAAGAAAATCAACAACTCTTGACAAGGTTGATTTTCCTACGCTATTACCTGTGCGACCTGAGTCAGGTTTGTTTGTGATGAGGTTCAGGCCAAACTCGAATTTTACAAATCTCTTGACTTCATTGTTTATCTTTATTTCAAGGCTATCAAGCTTCATTTATAAACACCTCTACGCCATTAAAGCCAATAGCCTTAATTGAGAATAGCCAGTCTAATGACAGGATGATGTGATCAACCGAAACTCCAAGATCCGACGAGCAGCCACTAAGCATGGAATCTAAAGATGAATTTTCTTCTGCTATTTTCTTTAAGATCTTTGCCCCGATGCTTACGACGTTTATCTCAGGGTCACAACCTCTACTAGGAATCATAAGTAGGGTTCTCCATGATTATGCATTCAATAAAAGCATGAGCTACAACGACATTCACTCCTAACTCAACATGCTCTTTGTAAGCTGGAGTGTTTTTAGACTCAAATACGGTATTTTTTAATTTTTGAATGATGAATTCCAAAATAAACTCTGAATTTTCTCTGACTTCTTCTATGTCTATATCGCAAGTTAGATAGCTTATATCAGCAGCATCTAATGCCAGATAATATAAGTCGTTTAAATTTTGAAGAATCGTATCTTTTCCAAAAGTTATTAATGAGTCAATATCAGAATACGCTTCTTCTATTTTTGAAGAGTGGTCTAGATATTGTTTTATGATATGACTTTTAGATTTAAGATTATTGTGTTTTATCTTTACAACTGTCTCGGAAGATGGGCGACGCTTTTTTTTATTAAATGAAAATGGTTTATTGGCTAATGTCTTTAGCAATTCATTTATGGCGGAGCTGATTTCATACTCGGGAGAATCTCCAATAATGATATTGCCAGCATTGCGCTCAACAGTGACTGTTTTATTCACAGGTGCATCACCTTTTCATTTTCTATTGTCAAGATTCAGTCCTTTACATATCTATTTTCATACCGCCAGAATTCCTCTTCGTATATACATTCTTCTGGCCATTTTGTGTAACTCTGTCCTGACTGTTATCTATTGATGAATTATTGTTAATTTCACTAATTTTAATTTTCAACTGCTTATTTTTCTTTGATTTAATAACTGCAAAGAATGTGCTACCTACAGTACAGATCCAGGCCAATGTGACACCAATGTCTGATTTTACAAATTCGATGATACTTTCCATTTCTTTCCTCGACGATAAATGACGGCATTAACCAGAAAACTAACAGTGATTAGACTGCACGTTCTGATATTGAATAAACGCGCTGTGCTGTTTAACATTCTTATCACGCGTATCAAAACGCCATAACTATCTGATATTTAATTAAATTAACAATAACATCCAAAATTCGCGTACGCACTAGTTTTGCTGATCTAACCATACTGTATTCATAAATTTGGCTTAGGTCACGTGGCTTTGAAGAAAAATTGAGCTGGAGCAGGCTTTGGGCAGCTAATGCTGCCTTTTGGCTCGTTCCTCGACAAGCGTTACGCCGCGCTACGGGTGGCTAGATTGTTTATGTGGCTGAGTCTTCGCGGGCTGAAGCGCCCTTCCACAACACTTGGGCAGAGTATCGATTCAGTGGCGGGGTTGTTTATGGGGCGGGATGGTTGCGGGCTAAAGCGCCCTCCCACAACATCACTAATGCAGTGACGGGGTTGTGGGAGGCGCTGTGTGCTTAGGCTTTGAGGACGTAGCGCAGGGTTTCAACGACTTGGTCGGTGGTGGTGCACCAGGCTTGGGCTTGGGCATCAACTTCTTTCAGCGGATGGACGATGTCTTCGCTGTGCAGGGTGATGTAGGGCTTGGCGAGTGCGGCACAGTAGCCTGCATCAAAGGCGGCGTTCCACTGTTTGTACTTGTCGCCAAAGCGCACAACTACCAGATCCGCTTGCTCGATCATGGTACGAGTGCGGATGGCGTTGACCTTGGAGGACTGGTGGTCACGCCAGAAGCCATTTTCCGGCTTGCCTAGGTGATCGCCTGCGGCATCACTGGCATCGTGGTCGGTGACGGGTGCAGTGAAGACGATATCCAGGCCCGCTGCATCAGCGCCGCGCTGGATCTCTTCGCGCCAGTCGGTGTGGATCTCGCCAGAAAGATAGACGTAAAAGCTCATAATCGCTCCTGATAACTTAGTTATTTAGTAGACAGAAGTATTTTATGGAAAAATATTCCATATTCATACCTGGGTTTATTTTTCCGGCTGCTTGGCGAGCAGGTAAATATCCATAATCCAGCCGTGGGTGTCGCGTAGTTCTGCGCGGCGCTGGATGATTTGCTCGCTGACCTCGCTTAGCCAGCCTTTGATTAAGCACTGTTTATCCATGCCCAGGTAGGCGCCCCACCAGATGTAGGTGTCGTCAAACGGCAGCGTGGTAAACGCCCCGCCGCTATCCAGCATTACGGCTACCGTGGCAGCATCATTTGGCCAGCCGCGCTCGCGCAGGCGGCGGCCGGTGGTGATTTGTACTGGCTCGGCGAGGGCATTGAGGGGAATTTTATGTTCCGCGGCGAGCACCTGCAGGCTGGTGATGCCTGGCACCACTTCTACATCAACCTGCTTGCCCGCAGCGCTTAAGCGCTGGGTAATGCGCAGGCTGCTGTCGTAAAGCGAAGGGTCGCCCCACACCAGCATGCCGACCCGACCGCCATTGGGGAGATGTTCATCCATCAATTGCGCCCAAACGCTGGCAATCGCAGCGTGCCAGTCGTCTACCGCGCCAAGGTAATCATTATGATCATCGCGACTGGGAAGATCGAACTCGACGATCTTGGTGGTCACTGGTTCTTCTAACAGGCGTTCGCAGAGTAAGCGGCGCAGGTCGATCAAATCCGACTTGGCCTCGCCTTTGCGAGGCAGAAGAATCAGGTCGGCGCTATTGAGGGCGCGCACGGCGGCCAGGGTGACGTGATCAAGGTTGCCGGTGCCGATGCCTATTAGCGATAGCGTGATCATGAGTCGCTCTCTTGGTCTTGGCTTGCCGTGGCAAAAGGCGAATCCGCCGACTGGGGGCGAAAACGGCGGTCGTAGCCTACCGCGTAAAGGCTGCTCTCCTGGAAGTCATCGCTTTCAAGCACTGGTCCCACCAGGATCAATGCGGTGCGCTGCATGGAATCATCGATCAGCTCTTCTATAGTATCCAACCGCCCCCGCACCACTCGCTCATCGGGCCAGCTTGCCCGCCACACAATCGCCACCGGGCACTGCGCGCCGTAGTAAGGCGTCAGGCTTTCGACTACCTGGGAAAGGTTATGGATGGAGAGGTGAATGGCCAGCGTTGCCCCAGTGCGGGCGAAATTGGCAAGCGTCTCGTTACTGGGCATAGCGCTGGCACGCCCCGATGTACGGGTGAGCACTACCGACTGAGCCACGCCGGGTAGCGTCAGTTCCTGACCCAAGGTTGCCGCCGCTGCCGCAAAGGATGGCACGCCTGGGGTAATGCTGTAGGGGATATTCAGCTCGCGCAGGCGACGCAGTTGCTCGCCCATGGCCGACCATACCGAGAGATCCCCCGAATGCAGTCTGGCCACATCCTGGCCTTCGGCGTGGGCGCGGCTGATCTCCTGCATGATCTCATCCAGCGAGAGCGGCGCGGTGTTGATCACCCTTGCCCCCGCCGGGCAGTGTTCCAGAATCTGCTCCGGCACTAAAGAGCCCGCATACAGGCACACCGGGCAGGCGGCGATTAAATCCCGCCCGCGTAAGGTAAGCAGATCCGGCGCGCCAGGGCCTGCGCCAATGAAGTGTACGGTCATTCGGTGGCTCCTTCTGGTACTTCTAACAACGCCAGGGCGGCAGTGGCCCGCCGATCTACTGAAATTATCCGTGGCCCCACTAATCTCGCATTCGGGCCTGCGGCTAATAGCGCCGCGGCTTCGGCAACGCTGCCTGTGCCGCGCGCCTGCATACTCTGGTTTGAATGGGTAAGCGTTGTCACTGTTGATAGCTCGGCATCCGCTACGGCGATGACTTCAATATTGCGCAGCCGGCCTAGCTCTTCTACCAACGGCAACATAGAACGCGCCGCCGCCAGCCGGTTGATAAGGCCGTACTTGTAGACAGCAGCGTACTGATCAATAAGCTGATCTAACGCTTGAATAAGTGATTCAAGCGTGGCTTCGCGGCGAAAACCAAACCCTGCAATTCTCAATGCCGATGGCTTCATCGAATGCCCCGCCACTGAACAATCGGATAGCTGGCTTTCCAGCCCCGTCGTGTACCGATGGGGGCGGCGTTGGCAAGCTCTAAACGCAGCAGTTCGCCACCTACCTGCTGGTGCCAGTGCGCCAGCAGCGCTTCGGATTCCAGAGTGACGGCATTGGCAACGATACGCACGCCCATGGGCAGGCGCTGCCATAAGTCGTCTAACAGCGCTTGGGATAACCCACCGCCGATAAATACCGCATCGGGTAGCGTCGTATCGTTGAGTACGTCAGGCGCGCGGCCCTGTTTTACTTCTAGCCAGTCAACACCCAGGTTGTTTGCGTTGCTGCGTGCTCGCGCTGCCCGTTCAGCGTTTTGCTCAAAGCCCACCGCCTGATTATCCGTATGGGTGAGCAGCCACTCAATGGCAACAGAACCCGAACCGGTACCGATATCCCACAGCCGCTCGCCGGGCATGGGGGCAAGGGCCGCCAGGGTGATGGCGCGAATGGTCTGTTTGGTAATCTGGCCGTCGTGGTCAAAAAAATGATCCGGCAGGCCGGGCGTCAGCGGCAAGGCGGGGCCATTACCGGCGACTTCCAGCCCTACCGCCACCGGGTGGGCAATGTCGTCGGGCAAGCTGGCGTCGACACGACAATGGCGAATGCGCTCGTTATCACCACCCAAAGATTCCAGCAGTGTTAGCTGGGTATCTCCAAAGCCAAGCCTATTTACCAGCGCCGCCAGCTCGGTCACCGCCTCGCCGTCTCTTATCAACACCAGCAAGCGTCTACCAACATGCAGGTAAGGCCGAATGCGCGTTAGCGGTTTGGCGTGCAAACCCAGGCAAGTGCAACGCTCCAACGGCCAGCCCAAACGTGCAGCCGCCAGGCTAAAGGTGGAAGGGGCTGGCAGTGCCTGCCACTCGTTTGCACTGAGATGCTGCGCTAATGTAGTACCCGCCCCAAACCAAAACGGGTCGTTTGAGACCAGCATCACCACCCGGCGGCCGCGCTGATTTAGCAGCTTAGCAATGCCATCGGCAAAGGGCACTGGCCACTCAATCACCTCGGCGTTTAGCGGCGGTAAAAGGCGCAGGTGGCGGCGTGCGCCGAACACTACCTCGGCACTTTCCAATGCCTGTCGGCTTGCCGCTGTCAGCCCCTGTGTGCCACCCTCTCCCCAGCCTAAAAGGGTAAGCCAGGGAGCGTTGTTAACCTCAGCCATGATCAAAATCCTAATTCTCGGGGGAACCAGCGAGGCCAGCGCCCTGGCTAGCGCTGTTGCCAAGCGTGGCATTCCCGCCATTTTTAGCTATGCAGGGCGCGTTAACACGCCTAAACCCCAGCCACTGCCGACCCGCATTGGCGGCTTTGGCGGCGTTAATGGGCTGGTCACGTTTTTAGCCCAGGAACGCATTACCCATATTGTTGATGCCACCCACCCGTTTGCCGCACAAATGAGCAGCAACGTATTAGCCGCGGCGGCACAGTGCGGTGTAAAGGCCACCGCTTTTACCCGGCCTGCCTGGCAGCCTGTTACCGGCGACCAATGGCAAAGCGTGGCAAGTATTGATGAGGCCGTTAACGCCTTGGCTGGCCCGCCCCAACGGGTGCTGCTTGCGATTGGGCGAATGCACCTTAGCGCCTTTGCCGACCAGTCTCAGCACCATTACGTGCTGCGTTTAGTTGACCCGCCGACCAGCCCGTTGCCACTGCCGGATGTTAGCAGTGTGATTGATAGAGGCCCGTTTACGCTGGAAGGCGATCTCGCCCTGCTGGAGAATCAGCGCATCCAACGCATCGTGTGCAAAAACGCTGGCGGCGAAGGTGCGTCGTCCAAACTCACCGCGGCGAGAATGCTCGGCCTACCCATCGTGATGATCGAGCGGCCAGCACTACCGCCACGCCATGAAGTTCATCGTATCAATGACGTGTTTAGCTGGCTTAGTGACCACGATTAATCATCACGCCGAACGCGGCGTGTAAACCAGCGGCACGCCACTGCGTTCAATCAAGCGGGTTTGCTGGGAACCAACGATGACCAGCGTGCGCATATCAGCCATATCCGGCGTCGCTTGCTCTAATGTGGTGACGCGAATTGATTCTTCCGGGGTCGAAACCGCGCGGGCGAAGATTATCAATCGATCCGGCCCGCAGGCTTCCCGCAGTACCTCTAGCGTTCGTTCAAACCCCGCTGGCCGTGCCTTGGAGCGCGGATTGTAAAACGCCATGGCGAAGTCGGCCTCGGCAGCCAAGCGCAGGCGCTTCTCAATCAGCGCCCAGGGTTTGAGGTTGTCGGATAGATTAATGCAGCAGAAGTCGTGCCCCAGCGGTGCGCCGACGCTTGCGCTGGCGGCCAGCATGGCAGAAATACCCGGCAGTACCTGAATATCCAGCGTGCGCCACTGGGCATCGCCCGCCTCCAAGGCTTCGAATACCGCAGCGGCCATGGCGAATACGCCAGGGTCGCCAGAGGAGACAACCACTACCCGGTGGCCCTCAAACGCCAGTTGTAGCGCCTGCTCTGCCCGGCGAATTTCTTCGCGGTTATCAGAACCATGGCGGACTAATCCAGCCCTAGGTGCCACGCGATTAACGTAGGGCACATAGCCCACCACATCGGTGGCTTCCAGCAGCGCAGCCGAAACCTCCGGGGTAATCATGGCGTCGGCACCCGGCCCTAGGCCGACGATTTTCAGCCAACCGCTCATGGACGCCTCCCGTTGCCATGGATCAGCACAATCGAGAAGTAAGGCACGCTTTCGCCAACCTCACTCAGTGGCAGCACACGCTGCTGGGTCATGGCGGCGTACTCGATCAACCACGCCTCGCCTTCACGGCCAGCATGCGTCAGCGCTCTGCGCAGCTTGGCCAGGTTGCGGCCAATTTTCATCACCACCAGTGCATCGGTTTGGGCGATGCGCTCGGCCAGCGTCTCTTCCGGCAGCGTGGCCATCAGCACCGTCATGATGTCATCGCCCCAGGTGATCGGTTGCCCGGTGGCCGTCCAGGCCGCCGACATGCCGGTAATCCCCGGCACCACTGAGACCGGCACGCGATTCAGCAGCCGCGTGTAGAGGTGCATAAAGGAGCCGTAGAAAAACGGGTCGCCTTCGCAAAGCACTACTACATCGCAGCCGGCCTCTGCCATCTCGATCAGTTGGGCCACGCTGCGTTCGTAAAAGGCCGACAGCAGTTCATTGTAGCGAGGGTCATCAAACGGAATTTCCGTGGTGACCGGATACTCCATTGGCAGCTCGGTTGTGCCTGGGGCGACCAGGCCTTCCACAATGGTGCGCGCATGTCCGCAGCGGCCCTTTTTACGAAAATAGGCCACATGGGTCGCGCCGCGTATCAAGCGGTCGGCACGCATACTCATTAGGTCTTGGCTGCCGGGCCCTAAACCCACTCCGTAAATGGTTCCTTGGGTCATTCGATACAATCCGCCATGGCGTTGATGGCCGCTACCGTGACGGCGCTACCACCCAGGCGGCCACGCACGATACAGCTGGGCAGCGCGGGGTTAGCCAACAGCGCTTCTTTGGATTCCGCCGCGCCGACAAAGCCGACTGGGCAGCCAATAATGGCCGCCGGGCGCGGGCAGTCTGGATCTTCGAGCATATTGAGCAGATGAAACAGCGCGGTGGGCGCGTTGCCAATGGCGACGACCGCGCCTTCCAAGTGCGGCCGCCACAGTTCTAGCGCTGCCGCTGAACGGGTATTGGCCATTTCCTGGGCAAGGCCAGGGGTGCGTTCATCATTAAGGGTGCAGATGATGTCGTTATTAGCGGGCAGCCGTTTGCGGGTAATGCCTTCGGAAACCATCCGAGCATCGCAAAGAATCGGTGCGCCCTGTTCTAACGCTGAACGCGCTCGATTGACCACGTCATTCTGAAAATGAATATGCGCCGCCAGCTCCACCAGCCCAGCGGCGTGAATCATACGTACCGCAACCGTTTCTTCTTCCGCTGAAAAGCGATCAAGCTCAGCTTCATTGCGAATAATCGCAAACGACTGCCGGTAAATCGCCGGTCCGTGTGTTTCATAAACGTGAGGCACCCAAACTCTCCAAATAGTGTAAAACGTCAGATTCACTAAGGCCGGTGGCCTTCGGTGTGCTATCGGCGCGACCGTTAACAATCACGTCAAAGCGCCCTTCGCGGCCGGTTAGGCACAGCGCTGCTGGCCGTTGGCGGGCACAGCCTTTGGCACACCCGGATATGTGTACGCTTGCTTCCACCCAGCCACTTAGCCGTTCAGCAAGCGGCTGGGTGGAAACACTCGCCTGTTCGCAAAAGGGTGCACCGGGGCAGGCATCCATTGCTAGCCGCGGGTCGCTATTATGACGGATTAAGCCGTCAACCGCTGGTAGTGTATCGCCGCTCTTCACCAGCAAGCGCCGCCAAGGCGTGACCTGCAAGGCACTGACATTTATTGGCGATACAGCAGCGCGCAACGTATTAACCGCTACCCGCCCAAAGGGAAGCCCCACCACCCGGCCTTCGCTATGTTTGCCCAGCGCCAGCTTCTCGCCAGGGGATGCGGGGGCAGTATCCGCAGGTGCCCAGTCGGGCAGCGGTGCTGTGTGCCGCCGCATGCGCCCAGACTCCCAACCGCCGCTGTCCACAAACCAGTGGGTCAGGCGTATTAACTGCTCAACGGCGGCTTCGGACTCGTTCACCGCCGTGCCACACTCATAGCCATCGGCGCGTACTATCAAACTGCCTTCCACCGAGCGCTCAACACGAAAATCAGCGGCGCTATCGCACAGCACTGGTGCTTTTCCCGTATCAATGGCGATGCCGATCTTACCGGGCATGGTGGCTAATTCGCTGCCCCGCGTTTGCAGCAGGCGGGCAATGGTATGAGTGTCATCGCCCACTTGCCAAGCAGGTGCCAGCATCAGTTGCGGCTGGCGTTCTACCTGCGGGTCGTCGCTCACCAGCTGATGCTCAACCAGAAACGCCATCAGCGGCGGCCAACTGGCGTCGGTGACCCCGCGCAGCTGAATATTGGCCCGGCTGGTTAGCTCGATTAAACCGCTGCCGAAGGTCTCAGCGGCTTCACACAGTGCCACTACCTGTTGCCGTGAAAGCTGGCCCAGCGGTGGGCGTACACGCACCAACAGGCCATCGCCAGTAGCCATGGGTCGCCACGCGCCGGGGCACCAGCCTTTAATGCGCGGGATGGTGGTCATAATGCCCCGCCTCTTTGGCTTCATCCATTTCCAGCAGCAAGTCTTGTAGCGCCTGGCCATGTTCGCCGGGGGCTTGCCACATGCCTCGCTGGGCGGCTTCAAGTAAGCGTTCCGCCATCTCTTCTAAAGCCGCGGGGTTGTGCTCACGCAGAAACTGTTGATTAGCGGCGTCGAGCACCAGGGCATCACTCACCTGGGCGTACTGGTAGTCGGCGACTAGATCGGTGGTGGCATCGTAAGCAAACAGGTAGTCCACCGTAGCAGCCATCTCAAAAGCGCCTTTATAGCCGTGCTCGCGCATGGCATTGATCCACTTGGGATTCAACACGCGCGAGCGAATCACCCGCGCCAGCTCCTCTTTCAAGGTACGAATCTTGGGCACAGCGGGATTGGCGTGGTCGGCGTGATAAATAGTCGGTGCTTTTCCGCTTAGCGAGCGCGTTGCGTTGGCCATGCCACCCTGAAAAGCGTAATAGCTGTTGGAATCAAGAATATCGTGCTCGCGATTATCCTGGTTCTGCATCACCGCATCCAGCCCTTGGAGCTGCTGCTCGAACGCCGCCCGCGCAGCAGTGCCGGAAGCCTCAAACTGGCCGTAGGCGTAGGCACCTGTATCCATGTAGGCCTCGGCTAAATCGTCGGCGCTGTCCCAAGAGCGGTTTTCTATCAGGCGGTTTAAGCCCGCGCCATATTCGCCGGGTTTGCTGCCGAAGATACGGTAACTTGCCTCTTGGGCGGCCATCTCTGGGCTTAGCCCTTGGTCTTCCAGTGCTTGCTGGCGAGCAAGCACCGCCTCGCGGATGGTGTTGCTGTTACCCGGCTCTTCATAACTGGCCACCGCCTGCACGGCGGCATCAAATAGGCGGATCACATTGGGGAAGGCGTCGCGGAAGAACCCGGATACCCGCAGAGTGACATCTACCCGTGGGCGATTGAGCAGCATCGAGGGGATCACTTCAAAATCAGTCACCCGCTGGGAGCCCAGCGACCACTTAGGACGCACGCCCATCAGCGCGAAGGCCTGAGCGATGTCATCACCACCAGTGCGCATGGTGGCGGTACCCCAAATCGAAAGCCCCAAACGGCGCGGATAGTCGCCGTTATCCTGCAGGTAGCGCTCGACAAACGCCTGGGCGGATTTTTCCCCCAGCGTCCAGGCGGCGGGCGATGGAATCGAGCGGTTATCGACGCTGAAAAAGTTACGCCCGGTGGGCAGCGTATCCAGCCGCCCTCGGCTGGGCGCGCCGCTAGGCCCAGCGGGAACGAAGATACCTTCTAGGCCGTCGAGCAGCGACTGAATTTCCATCTTCACGCCGCGCTGCATGGCGACCCATAGCTGCTCGCGGGCATAGCGCAGTTGCTCCGCCGTATTGGGGTAATCTTGGGCCAGTTCCTTCAGGCAACCAGGGGCTAACACGTAGTCGGCCACCCAACGCTCGGCCAGCAGTTCCAGGCGCTCGCGGGTATCCGCGCCGGTGCGCCAAGGGGTATCCAGCAGCTCCCTTAGAACAACGGGCTTAGGCTTCTGCCAAGGTTCGTTGCCAGCGGCTAACGGATCAAAATCCAACCCTAAATCACTCGCTAGATTGTGCAGCAGGCCGCGGCTGGCCACCGCTTCACCACGGGGTAGCCGTAGCAGCGCTACCAATGTCCCCGCCCGCTTCTCTTGCGGCGGCAGCGTGCCGAGTATGTGCAGGCCATGGCGAATCTGCGACTCTTTGATATCGCACAGAAAGGTATCCAGCTCGTTGAGAATGTCGGCATCATCAGCACTGTTTTCACAACCGTCGACGGCGTGCGCCAGCTCCTGATCGATGCCGGTATCACGCAGGTGGGCGAGAATCTGGCTGCGAATCAGCGCTTCCCGGCGCGGATCCATATCCAGCGCTTGGTAATACTCATCACATAGCGCTTCAAGCTCAGCCATAGCGCCGTAGAGTTCGGCCCGCGCTAGCGGCGGCATCAGGTGGTCGATAATGACCGCCTGACTGCGGCGCTTGGCCTGGGCACCCTCGCCGGGGTCATTAACAATAAACGGATAAAAGTGCGGCAGCGGCCCCAGGGCAATATCCGGCCAGCAGTCCGCGCTCAAGGCGATGCTTTTACCCGGCAGCCACTCTAAGTTGCCATGCTTGCCCACGTGAATAACCGCGTCGACTTGATAGTGCTCGCGCAGCCAGTAGTAAAACGCCAGATAGCTGTGGGGCGGCACCAGCTCCATATCATGATAGGACTGGGTGAGATCGTCGATAAAGTCGCGTTCCGGCTGAATACCCACGAAGGTCTCTCCCAGTCGAACACCCGCGATCATCAAACGTCCCTGGCGGCATTTGGGGTCTTCGTGAGGCGCCCCCCAACGCGTCCATACGGTTTCTTGCAGCTCGCTGGGCAAGGTTTTAAACCAAGCAAGGTAATCATCAACGCTGATGCTCTGCCAGCAGGCGCGCTGGTCGAGGCTTCCGTGATCGTTGGTCACCGCGCCCTGAAGCTGGCGGATCAACCCATCGCCATTTTCCGGCAGCTCGCTGAGCGGATAACCCGCCCCTTTCAGAGCGCTGAGAATCTGCAGCGTCGATGCTGGGGTATCCAGCCCGACCCCGTTACCGATCCGGCC
This sequence comes from Halomonas sp. GT, assembly GCF_002082565.1. Taxonomy (NCBI): domain Bacteria; kingdom Pseudomonadati; phylum Pseudomonadota; class Gammaproteobacteria; order Oceanospirillales; family Halomonadaceae; genus Halomonas; species Halomonas sp. GT. The sequence goes on along the minus strand of NZ_CP020562.1, from coordinate 1,543,209 downwards.
ATCGCGATTGGGGTAGTTAGCCATAATCAGCGCAATACGCTTCTGCCCATTGGGGATTAGCCGTAGCGAACAGATGCGCCGCGCCAGCTCGGCCACAAAGGCGGCTCGTTCTGGATGAATCACGTGGTGGGTCACTGCCAGCTGGCAGCGCGGGTTATAGTGGGCTTCGGCTTTAAACCCCACTGCCCTAGTGATAATGCGACCATCCATTTCGGGGAGCACTACCTGCATGGCCACATCGCGACTATGCAGCCCGGCGGCCATGTCCTGCCAGTCTTCACTGGTGCTGCTGGCAAGAATCGCCTGGAGCACTACCGGACGCCCCACAAACAGGCTGTCGGGTAGCTTTTCACCCAGAGCATCCAGGCCGTCGGCGTTGCGATTGACCGCAAAGCTGGTGGTATTAATTACCAGCATGGCGCCGGTTTGCTCAATCAGGTGGTTGATAAAATCAATGCATGGCCCCTCTTTCAAGGAGGCCACGGCCACCGCTAGCGGCTCTAGCCCTTTTTCTCTGAGCGCTGCCAGCAACCCGTCGGGTACAGCGGTATTCGCCCCCTGCAAGTGGCTGCGATAAAACAGCAGCAGGCACACCGGCCGCCCTGGCACCTGACGATCACGCCACTCGCTTAGGCTTGACGCCTGCTGGTCTTGCGGTGCATAGATTACCGCGGCCGGAATAACTTTCGGCTCCTGCCAAGCCAGAGAAAGCGATAAACATTCGCTGGCAATAAAGCGCAGCAACTGCTCGGCGTTATCCACACCGCCCTCTCTTAAATAGCGCCACACCCGGTAAGCGCCATCAAAGGCGATGGTGGAATCTTCCAACAAGGCATCATCCGGTGCGTCGCAACCCGGCACCAAAATCAGCTGGCGTTCGGGTTTGGCTGCCGCCCAGTCGAGCAGGCGCTCATGACCATACTGCCAGTAGGCTTTACCGCCCAGCAGCGAGACGATGACCAGTTGAGCCTTTTCCAGCACCCGATCTTCATAGAGATCATAGGCCGCCGGTTTTACCAAATTCATCCAGTTGGCTAGCCGTACCGAGGGGTAGGCTTCTCCCAGGCGATCAACCGCCTGGGCCAGCGCCGACAGATTACTATCGGCGGCGGAGAGTATCACGACCTCGGCGGGGCTCTGTTGCAGGTCGATAATGCCTTCATCATCGACAAAGCCCCCGGGCTTGGCGGCAAATAAGTGCATTAGCTAGCCGTTTGAACCTCTGCTTCCACTAGCGCTTCACGTAGCGCGGCGCTATCCAGCGATTTGCCAATAATGACCAGCTGGGTCTGGCGCGTCTCGTCCTGGCTCCAAAGCCGGTCGAAGTAACCTTCCAAACGCTCGCCAACCGCCTGAATAACCCGGCGCATGGGTTTGCCGGGAATCGCGGCAAAGCCTTTGGCGCGGTAAATCTCGTGGCTTTTCAACAGCTGCTGCAGCTTGCTGGCCAGGGCGTCGCCATCCACTTCACCCAGGGTAATCACGCAGGAATCAAAGTTATCGTGGGCGTGGTCGTGATGCGCGCCTTCAGCGTGGTGCTTATCGTGGTGATTGGTGATGCTGTCAATATGCTCTTCGCTGGCCGCGCCAATGCCCATCAGCGCTTCCAACTGGGCAGTGTCGGTGGTCTGGGTCTGATCGATAAACAGCGTTTTTACCGATTCGCTCACCCGTGACTGAATCACCGCTTCAACCTGCGTGCGCTCTTCCGGGCTAAGCAGGTCCGCCTTGCTGACCAGCACCAAATCCGCCGCGCTTAGCTGGTCATCAAGCAGCTCTCGCAGGCTGGGGTCGTGATCCAGGCTTTCATCAGCACGACGCTGGGCTTCGACCTTATCCACATCGCTGGCATAACGGCCGGCGGCCACTGCAGGGCCATCAATCACGGTAATAATCGCATCGACGGTGCAGTGCTGGCGTACATCCGGCCAGTTAAACGCCTGCACCAGCGGCTTAGGCAGTGCCAGACCGCTGGTTTCAATCAGAATGTGGTCGATATCATTGCGGCGGGCGACCAGCTTTTTCATCACCGGTAGAAACTCTTCTTCCACGGTGCAGCAGATACAGCCATTGGCCAGCTCATAGATGCTGCCGTCTTCCCCGTCTAGCTGCCCGCCTTCGCTACCCTCTTCACACCCCAGCGCACAGCTGCGCAGCAGGCTGGAATCAATATCCTGCTCGCCGAACTCATTGACGATCACGGCGATCCGCTTGCCGGTCACTTGGCGCAGAATATTGGCCAGCAGCGTGGTTTTGCCGCTGCCGAGAAAACCAGTCACGACCGTGGCGGGAATCTTATTCAGCTGTACGTTATTGGGCTGCATGGGTAAATGCCTCGCTGTGCTGCAGTTCGCAGTGCGCCGGGCTGGCGGAAAAAAGCCTCGCCACAGCGTCAGGATTGTTGGGGAAAAACAGATGTAAATAGGTCGCTGTTAAGCGCTTTTGACGGTAAATCGCTTCCCCCGGTGCGGGGTGACGCTGACGGCGGCCGTGAGCAATCGGCTCGGGAGTGCCTTCCGACATAGAGCGGTGGTGCGCATGGCCACGAACCGGGCCTTCCGGCAATTCGGCAGTTTGCATCCCCTGACAGCCGCGCCGACCGCGCATCGCCCCCTGCCCAGGCAGCAAGCCGAGCATGGGGTAGATGATATCGTCGTAGTCAGTCAGGCTTTCCAGGCAGTACAGCAGCCCGCCACACTCGGCCAGAATAGGCTTGTCGGCGCGATAGAAAGCCTCAATGGCCGAACGCATGGCGCTGTTACCTGCCAGTTGCTGGGCGTGAAGCTCCGGGTAGCCTCCCGGCAGCCACAGCGCATCGCATTCGGGCAGGCGGTTATCCGTCAGCGGCGAGAAGAAGCGCAGCGTGGCACCCATCTGCTCCAGCAGATCAAGGTTGGCCTGATAGACGAAGCTGAAGGCGGCGTCACGGGCCACGCCAATGGTATGGCTTTTGAGCAACGGCTTAACGGCCGCAAGCTGCTCTTGCGGTGCGGTAAAGGTCACGGGTGAAAGCGCCGCGAGCGCGTCCAGCAGCCCGGCGGCTTCCAGCGCTTTAGCACCGGCTTCAAAGCGTGCCTCTAAATCCTCGCGAATCTCCGCTGCTTGCACCAGCCCAAGATGGCGTTCGGGGAGCGCTAAATCAGGGTCTCGTGGCACAGCGGCCAGCAAAGGAATCGCCGACGGCAGCGCTGACTCAATCAACTCACGATGACGCTGCGAGCCGCAGGCGTTGGCGATTAATCCGGCGATATGGATGTCATCACGAAAGCTGGCAAGCCCTGACACCAGCGCGGCAGCGGTCTGGGCCATGCCTTTTACATCCATGACAATTGCCATGGGAATAGCGAACAAGGCCGCCAAGTCAGCGCTGGAGGGCTCGCCGTCAAACAGCCCCATGGCACCTTCGACGAGAATCAAATCCGCGTCACAGGCGGCGTCATAAAAACGTTGGCGGCAGTAAGCTTCGCCTGCCATCCATAGATCTAACTGATCTACCGGTTGACCTGATGCCTGAGCCAATATCTGCGGGTCCAGATAATCAGGGCCAGTTTTAAACACCCGCACCACCTTGCCCTGATTGCGCAGCAGCCGCGCCAAGCCCGCTGTCACGGTGGTTTTACCCTGGCCGGAAGCCGGGGCAGCGATAAACAGCGCGGGGCAGCTAGCGGTTGGCATGCGCATTAGTATTCGATCCCCGCCTGAGCTTTGACGCCGCCGCGGAAAGCATGGCGCTCATCTTGAACAACGCTAATGGTATCGGCGATTTCCTGCAGCGGCGTGGCCATAGTGCGACCAGTAATGATGACGTTCTGGTGCATCGGGCGACGTTTGAGCGCTTCCACCACTGGCTCGGGGTCGAGATAACCGTACTTGAACATATAGCTCATCTCGTCCAGCACGATCATATGATAAGCGGGGTTCTCCAGCAGTCCTTTGGCGACTGCCCAGGCGGCCTCTGCGGCTTCGATGTCTCGCTCGCGATTCTGGGTTTCCCAGGTAAAGCCGTGGCCCATGATGTGCCAATCAAGCTTGGGATGATCGCGAAAGAACAGGTATTCGCCGGTTTCACGGCGGCCTTTAATAAACTGAATGACCGCGCACTGCTGACCGTGCCCCAGTGAACGCGCCATGGTGCCAAAGGCCGAGCTGCTTTTGCCCTTGCCGTTGCCTTTAAGCAGAATCAGCACGCCACGCTCTTCAGTGGCGCGGCTAATACGCTCATCGACCACGTCTTTTTTGCGCTGCATGCGGTTTAAATGGCTAGCGTCACTCATGGGCTTTCCCCAGGTTGATGTGCAAAAACAGAAGGTGCCAAAGATGGTTTGCCAAACGAGGCTGGCCAATAACGAGCGCCAAGTTGCTGGGCGATGCGTACGCCCTGCCCGCGTTTAACTCTCGATTGCTCGGTATCGATCAGCAGGCAGTCACCTAACGGGGCGAGGTCGTCAACAGATTCCCGTGTGCGGCCATCGGTAATCAGATAAGTTCGCACTTTTAAGCCGGGCTCGCGGCGCTGCCACTGTTGAATTAGCCGTTTGGCTTCAATAATCGCTTCCCGCAGCGGTGTGCCACCGCCGCCCTTGGCACTGTCAAGCGTGCCTTGCACGTTTTTGGGAGCACGACGACGTGAGAGTATCGACACCACGCCACCATTACCAAACCCCAGCACCGCGACCTGCTCCCGCGCAGCGTAGGCTTGGGTGACCAGTGACTCAACCAGCCCTTTGGCTTGACCTAACAGACGCTGCCCCAAGGTGGAACCAGAGGTATCCAGTAGCACCAGATGGGCTATCGCCTGCCCTGCGCGAGATTTGCGCATTTTTAACTGCCGCCAAGGCCACTGGCCACGATTGGCAATCAGCGTCGCGAACCCGTCTAGCCGTGAGGTTTCCGCCTGAGAGCGCCCTCGACCGGAGACACTTCCTTTGCCTGTGCTAGCCACTGTATCGGCATGTTGCGCACGCGGGGAAAAGGTATTGCTCTCAGGCAGATTAACCGCTGGCTGGTGAATAGACGCCTGTGCCATAGGCGGCATAGCGCCCCACTGTCCTGAAGAGCCTTGTCCTGCAGAGCCTTGCCCGCCTTGTCCAGTTAGGCCGTCTCGGGAATCGCTTGGTTGATTATCTGCTGCGCCCCCAGACGGCTCATTAGGTGGTTGAGGGTCTGATGAAAGCGTCCGCCGATGGGCAAGTACCCAGGGCGCTACCGTATCGATATCTTCTTGGCTGACGCTTTTCGCCCCCCGCCAGGCTGCATGAGCCTGGGCTGCTCGGTGCCAGGTAACATCGGCCCGCAGGCCTTCAACGCCGGCGGCTTCGCAGCGCGTCGCAATCGTCTCGTAAACCCAGCTATCGCTGGTCACTGAGGCTAGCGCCTGCTGGGCATGGCGAAGCTGCTGAGTCAGCGCTGCCTGCTCTACTGCAAACTGTTTTATGTAAGCCTCAGGGTCGCGGTCAAAGGCTTCGCGCTGCTGAACAATAGCAATGCGCTGTTTAACGCTGACGCGGTCAGCCTGTTCAATACAGAGCCCAAAACGGTCAAGCAGCTGCGGGCGCAGCTCGCCCTCGTCTGGGTTCATGGTGCCAATCAAGCTAAAGCGCGCCGGGTGGGAGTGACTGATGCCATCGCGCTCAACGATATTGACCCCGCTAGCGGCCACGTCCAGCAGCAGGTCAATCAGCATATCTGGCAGCAGATTGACTTCATCGACATACAACACCCCGCCATGGGCTTTGGCGAGGAGCCCTTCATGAAAGGTGGCTTCACGCTCGGCTAGCACCTTTTGCAAATCTAGACTTCCCACTAGCCGGTCTTCGCTGGCACCAAGTGGCAGAGTGACAAAGGGTGGCTTTTTGCCATTGCTGTCTTTTGGCAAAACCGCTGCCAGCGCCCGCGCCAGAGTGGATTTCGCACTGCCCCGTGGGCCGCTGATTAGCACACCACCAATGTGCGGATTGATCGCATTTAGCAGCAAGGCAGTTTTCAGCGCCTCCTGGCCAACAACGCCCACAAAGGGAAAGTCACTCAACCGAACCTCCCATGCAGAGCATGCCCGAAGCTTGAACTTGATTCATGATGATTTGATAAGTAATGATAAAACCATTCATAAGGAAACGATGAAATAAAGTATTGCAGTATAGAGGAAGGCGCGGCTTTGAAGCCAGTTCGAAACCCAGGTCGTCCCCAGCGACAGCCTAGATAAGTTAAGATATAGCTAACATATAACACTTGAATTAATTTAAATGTTATAACATAACAATAAATACCATTGTCGGTATGTTCATCAAACATCATCAACCCTCTGGATACCAGATATGAAGGCCCTAGACATGAAGGTCATGTGTTATCTACTGAGCACCGCGCTACTGCCTGTCTCTTTTGCGATGGCCGATACCACCACTTACCCCGTTAACTTGACCAACTGCGGCGTAGAGATAAGTGTGGCGTCGGCACCTGAGCAAACGGTCACGGTGGGTCAGTCGGCCACGGAGATCCTTTATTCGCTAGAGCTCGCTAGCAGCGTGAACGGCACTTCGGTCTGGTTTAATCCGGTCTTGCCGCAGTTTGCAGACGTCAATGAACAGGTCGAGCGAATCGCCAACGACGACCCGAGCTTCGAAGCCGTCGTCAATAAGCGGCCTGATTTGGTTGCGGTACAGTATGAGTGGCACGTGGGCCCCACCGGTAGCGTGGCCAGCCGGGATCAGTTCCATGAACTAGGCATCGCCACTTACATCATGCCCGCCGATTGCGACACCAAGGATAACTCTACCGGTGGCGATGGTACTCGCACTGCCGCCTTCTCGACGGAGTCGATTTATAAAGGGATCACTGAACTGGCGGAAATTTATGACGTTCAAGACGCTGGTGAAGCCCTGGTGGCCGATCTTAACGCCCGTGAAGAGCACGCTATTAACTTAGCAAGTCGCCTTGATTTACCAGAAGACCTCTCGGCAGTATTTTGGTTTTCATCAACGGATCTCGGGGTTAGCCCTTTCGTTGCCGGCCAACTTGGCGCACCGGGCTATATGATGGAAAAACTGGGCATTCGCAATGTCATTGAGTCTGATGAAGAGTGGCCCACCGTTGGCTGGGAAAGCATCGCCAAGGCTGACCCTGATGTGATTGTTATCGCCTCCATGGATCGTCGTCGTTTTCCTGCTGACGACATCGAAGCAAAACGTGAGTTTCTGCACAGTGACCCCGTCACTAGCGAAATGACGGCGGTTAGAAATAACCGCATCGTAGAGATGGATGCCCATGCGATGAGTGCCACCATGCGCAGTATTTACGGCCTTGAGTCATTAGCCGAGGCGCTATCGACGATGTCTTTCAACTGATATGGCTTTTAACGAATGAGCATAGCGCTATCACGGCCAACAACTAGGCGCTTCGGGTTGCGCTGGCTTTGGGTGACGCCTCTTGTACTGGTGGCCGCGCTCATCGCGGGCACCGCCATCGGCGAGACACCAATTCCCGTTGATACGATACTCAAAGTGCTCGCCAATCAACTACTTGGCGCGGATTACCCAGTTGACCGAATCGACGAGGGTATTATCTGGAACTACCGCCTCAGTCGCGCCGTCGTTGCCGCTTGTTGCGGCACCAGCTTGGCGCTGGCGGGAGTCGTATTGCAGGCCCTGCTGCGTAACCCTCTGGCTGACCCCTATTTAATGGGCATTTCTGCTGGAGCTTCTACGGGTGCCGTTGCAGTGGCGGTTGCTGGGTTAGGCGCTGGCATGCTGTCGTTATCGCTGGGTGCCTTCGCTGGCGCTCTACTCGCTTTTGGCATCGTCGTGATGCTCGCCCATGCAGCTAATAGTGGTGTCGGTGGTGGACGTGGTGTTCAGGCAGCAGGAGCGATTATTCTGGCGGGGATTGCTGGCTCGCAGCTGTTTAATGCACTGACTGCTTTTATCATCACCAAGTCAGCAAGTGCTGAACAGGCACGGGGCATTATGTTTTGGCTGATGGGCAATCTCTCCGGGGTGCGCTGGGCTGATGCTAGCCTAGCGGTGCCTGCCGCGCTGTTCGGGCTAATGGTTTGCCTATGGCACCGCCGTTCCCTTGATGCGTTTACCTTCGGAGCCGATAGTGCCGCGTCTATGGGCATTGCAGTGCGCCCGGTACGCGGCATGCTGATTATCGCGATGGCGCTGGTCACTGCGGTAATGGTTTCCATCGTAGGCGCGATTGGCTTTGTTGGCTTGGTCATCCCCCATGCGATGCGCTTTATTGTCGGCAGCCAACACACGCGTTTAGTACCCGCCACCGCGCTTGCTGGCGCGGTATTTTTAATCGGTTCAGATATTCTTTCGCGCACTCTAGTATCTGGTCAGGTGCTTCCCATCGGGGTGATTACATCTCTGATCGGCGCGCCCGCTTTTGCGCTTATTCTTGTCCGTGGCAAGAGGCATTAATGCAATTATCTGCAGAACAACTCACCTGGGCGGTACATGGCACGCCACTGGTCGTTGACGTCAATCTCACCGTCGAGCCCGGTCAGACCTTTGGTCTGGTGGGCCCCAACGGCTCGGGAAAAACGTCCCTGCTGCGTTTGCTGGCCGGTTTGAACAAACCTAAGAAAGGCCAGGTGCGGATTGATGGCCAGCCTTTACACGCTCTCAAACAACGGGCTATCGCTCAATCTATTGCCTTAGTTGAGCAACAGGCTGATACCACCGATAGAATTACCGTGCGCCAAGTGGTCGCGCTGGGCCGCACACCTTTCCTTTCCGCATTACGCGCCTGGTCAGTTGAAGATAATGCCATCGTGGCTAAAGCGCTGATAGATGTCGATATGGTGCATATGGCAGACAGGCTGTGGCATACCCTTTCTGGCGGTGAGCGCCAGCGCGTGCATATTGCCAGGGCATTAGCTCAACATCCTAATATCCTGCTACTGGATGAGCCTACCAACCACCTGGATATTCGCCACCAGCTTTCGATTCTTGAGATGGTCAGGCAACTGCCGATTACGGTGATTATTTCACTACACGACCTTAACCAGGCCATGGAGTGCGACCGCATCGGCGTTATGGATAGCGGCCGCCTGATCGATAGCGGCCCACCACGTGATGTGCTAACTGCCAGCAGGCTACAACAGACCTTTGGTGTGCATGCCCATGTGATCGATGACCCTGTCGATGGCAAGCAGATCATGCGATTTCGAAATGCTGTTTAGGTTGGGTTGGTTTGCCTATATCTTTATAGCAAGCCTGAAACGAGTCCCCAGGCTTGAATTATCCTTTTATCGGCACAAATACCGGTGCGCCCTCCACTTCAATCACTGCCAGCCGCTGCTGATAAAGACGTTCTAATGCGCTAGGCACCAGCATGCTATCTCGCGTGCCCCAGCAGGCATCGCCACTTGGGTAAAGCAGCAAAATGTGGTCACACCAGCGGGCGGCAAGATTTAAATCGTGTAGGCACATCATCACCGCACTGCCCTGGGCTGCCTGCTGTGCCATCAGCGCCATCACTGCGCTTTGGTGATGTAGGTCAAGGTGATTGGTGGGTTCGTCAGCCAGCCAGATGCTGGGTGCCTGAGTCAGTACCGTGGCCATCGCCACTCGTTGGCGCTCGCCGCCAGAAAGTGTACTCACCAAACGGTCGCGCAGGTGCGCAACGTCTAACCGTGCAAGCGCTGCCTCGGCCTGGACATAGTCGTCTGCTCCCTCCATTTGCCACGGCGATAGGTAGGGGTGGCGGCCAATCAGCGCGGTTTCCAGCACGGTCGCGGGAAATCCATCCAAGCGTTCTTGGAATACAACTCCCAACATTTGCGCAACTTGGCGCCTGCGTAGCGTCTCAAGCGGCTGCCCTTCCAGTATCACTTGCCCGGAACGCGGCGCGTTGAGCCCTGCCAGGGTATGCAGCAGCGTCGTTTTACCTGCGCCGTTAGGGCCGAGAACGCCCCATACCTGCCCTGGTTCAATGGCTATATTCAGCGCCGTGCCATCGCTTCTTTCCGGCACGTTGATGATGAGGTCTTGCGTAACCAAACGGCTCATCAGCGGCTCCGGTAAAGCAGAAAGAGAAACGTCGGCACACCCAATAGCGCAGTAATCACCCCCACTGGCAGTTGTTCCGGAGCAATCATCGTGCGCGCCAACGTATCGGCCAGCACCAGCAAGGTGCCCCCAGCCAGAGCACAGGCCGGTAAGATTAACCGCTGATCATTACCCAGTAACAGGCGCAGCATATGTGGCACTACCAAGCCGACAAAGCCAATGCTGCCCGCCGTAGTAACGGCTGCGGCGGTTAACAAACTAGCGACAATATAGATGCACCACTCAAGTGGCCGAACGGCAACGCCTAGCGCAGCAGCTTGCTGCGGGCCACGGGCCAGCACATTTAAGCTGCGTCCAAGGGGCATCAGTACCACGCAGGTAGCCAGTAACAGCAGCAGCGGCGGCCAAGGAGCACGCGCGTAGGATAGATCGCCCATTAGCCAATACAGCATGCCCGGCAACCGCTCAGCAGGGCTTAATGCCAACATCAGAGTAATCACCGCGCCCCAGCCTGCCGCAACCACTACGCCGGTAAGCAGTAGCCGCGAAGGTGTCCAACTACCGCTGCCATGGGCCAAGCCAAAGACTAAGAACGTCGAAAAAAGCGCACCGCCAAACGCCGAGCTTGAAATCGCCAATCCTCCAAGACCACCTAGCATGGCAGCAAGTGCACCAATCGAGGCACCGCCGGAAAGCCCGAGCACATAAGGGTCTGCAAGAGGATTACGCAACAGCACTTGCATCAGAGCCCCCGCTACCGCCAACAAACCACCGACAGCAAAAGCCGAAAGCGCCCTTGGCAAGCGCAGCTCCAGCACCATGGTACGCGCAAGTGCATTGCCCTCGTCCTGGCCTATATAACCAAGATGACCGAGAACCACTTGCCAAATTTGCGCTGGGGAAAGCTGCGCACTGCCGACGCCAAGGGCGATCACTAGCGAAGCCAGTGCCGCTAGCAGCAACAGGCCAAGCGGGAAGCCCAATCGTGCTAACATTTAATGGCGCTCGCGTTTTTGTCGGGCGATATCAAGCTTCTCGCAGAGAATTTGGCTACCTTCCATCAAGCGTGGAGTAGGCCGCTGAATCAGAGAAGGCGGGACAAAAAAGAGATTACCATCGGCAACCGCCGTTACGTTTGAGTACTGCTCCCAGTGGGTCAGCCAATGGCGATTCTCTTCCCCCATGCCTCCGGCAACAATCGCTTCAGGGTTTGCCGCCAGGACAGCCTCATCATCAATACGTGGCACTAAGCGCGCCTGCTCGCCAAACACATTTTCACCGCCGCAGATCTCGATCACCTGGCCGATAAGATGTGCGTCATTGACACTCATTAACGGCTCATCCCACACTTGATAAAAGGTGCGCACTGGCTCCCGATCACGATAGCGAGCTGCCAGCTCGGCCATCCTTGATCTGAAATTATCAGCGACCGCCTGACCGGCGTTTTCAGTGCCTGCCAGCCTCGCCAAACGCTCAATTGCGCTGGCCACTCCCTCAAAATTCCTAGGCTCAATATAGAACACCGGCATACCCAGGGCTTCAAGGGTTTCCAGCTGTTCAGCGGGGTTCCCGGTTACCCAACCGATCACTAAATCAGGCGCTAGCCCTACCAGGGCTTCTAAATCAATGCGCGTGTGGCTGCCAACAGACGCAACGTCTTTGGCTTCTGGTGGATAATCACTGTAGCTAACCACAGCCACCACCTGATCCCCAGCACCCGCGGCATAGGTCAGTTCAGTCGCTCCTGGCGAGAGCGTGGCAATACGTTGAGCTGACGTGTATAGGCATACTTCACGGCCACGATCATCCACCGCGCAGCGGCTGTGGTCATCTGCCAATACGGCGTTTGAAACCACACCACTGAACATTGATAAGCTTAGTATGAAGCGACTTAATAACAGTGCGGGGCCAATGGCCCCGCACTGTTTAAAAAATCTCTGATTCGCTTTTTTATTGGCCAAAGTGAACACTTAAAAACCCTGCGCGGCCTGCATTAATGTAGTCGGCACCATCAAACGAGCGCGTTGTAATGTAATCTTGATCCAACGCGTTTTCCAACGTTAGTCGCGCACTCCACAGCGGGGCAAACTGCCAACCTGCACGCAGGTTAACCAGCCCGTAACCGCTTAGACGGTCTTTATTCTGTGCATCACGGTAACGGTGATTTTGGGCAATCCAGGACCCACCCACCGACCAGTCGCCAAGCTCACGGTCTACGTCTAAGCGAAGGCTTTGTGAGGCGCGGTTTTGCAGGCGCTTACCTGTTAGGCGGTTTTCAGGGTCGGTGTAGGTCAGCGCGGCGGCTAGCGTCCAACGGTCAAGTTCAACGCCAGCAGCCAGCTCAGCCCCACGAATACGTGTTTCGGGTACGTTAAACAGCAACCCCTGACCAGCAATCAAATTGTCGATATCGGTTTGATAAAGCGCGGCATCCCAGAACCATTGGGCGTACTGACCGCGCACGCCTACCTCAATGCTATCCGACGTTTCAGACTCCAGGTCGGGATTACCAAAGCCTGGGAAATAGAGCTGGTTGTATGTGGGTGCGTTAAAGGCTGTACCGTAGTTGGCACGCAAGGTGTGATGGCCGTCTACGTCATAGCCCACACCTACGCTGCCAGTAACTTCTTCACCGTAAGCTTCATTGTCATCAAAGCGCAAGCTGGCTTGCAGAGTAAACGGTGCAAAATCGAGCAAAGCTTGGGCAAATACCGCCGCGTTGCTCCGGCTGGTTTCATCGTACGCCGTGGTGCTATTGACTCGATCTTCGCTGTATTCAGCGCCTGCAATTAGCTCGTGGGCACCCGCTGTTAAGGTATTTTCCCAGCGCGCAGTACTCACCTTGGTGTTAAACACTGAGTCACCAAAGTTATCGATGTTATCGCTTTCATCACGAGATTCGCTGAGTGTTAAGCGGCTGCGCCAGTGATCGGTTATCGGCAGCTCACCGTAGACACCCGCCACCTGCTGAACGAAATCGTTTTCACCGCCATCGTATTCGTTGTGACCACGGGCACGAAGCGCCAACACGCCCGCTTCTGCACCACTTTCAAAGGTGTGAGATACCCGCGCTAACGCCGTGGTGTTGTCATAGCCCTTATCGTCTCCGTCGCGTCGAACCGGCTGACCCTCAGTGGTGAAGTGACTACCTGCAAAGCTATAGCGGGTGCCGCCTTCTTTACCGCTAATACCCGCACTTAAGCGCTGAGTATTAAACGATCCACCACCGACAGAAACACGCGGCTGCGGGCCCTCTTCTTCGCCTTGGGGGGTAAACAACTGAATAACGCCGCCAATTGCGTCAGCACCGTATAGGCTACCACGCGGACCACGCACAATTTCAGCACGATCAAACATGCGCGGTTCTAGATGCTGCCAAGCAGCCCCACCACTGGTGGCAGAACGAAGACGAATCCCGTCAATCAACAGGACATTTTGGCCGCTACCGCTGCCGCGAATAAAAACGCTGCTGTTTTTGCCAAAGCTGCCGTTCGTGGAAACATCCACCCCGGGCTGGCCGCGAAACAGGTCGGTAATACTTACAGGATCTTGGCGCCGTAGCGTTGCCTCATCCAGTACAGTCACCGAGGACAGACTGTCGTTAGCAGTACGCGGCGCAAGTGCGGCGGTAACAACAACGGGGTTTAATGTATTCGCAGCAGGCTGTGCGCTCGATTGGGCTTGAACGGCCATGGGCAATGCAGCCATCGCAAACGCCGCCAGCGTGGCGGTGGAATGAAAACGGTAAGACATGAGGAGATCCCTTGCTCACTGTGCTCACCCGCACAGCGTATTTTTTTGACCGGGCAGAGGGATGATAGGGAGATCGGCAGCCTAAGCTAGCGATATCGCCCTGAGCACGCCCTCCGCGTCTCGGCATGTTGTGGTCCTGTAGAACCATGCCTCTTAGGCCGGTCTCCGGGCTGACGAGCGAAAAGCGGATAACAGCATCATGCCTTTCCGAACGACCACCTTCCCATGCGTTAGCACAGTGGCGTCTTTAGCCGTTCTTATCTCGATCACCGTTGCGGGGGCAGCGTTGGATTCACGTAAGTGTTCACCAACTTCCCGTTTAACTGATGGCGATAATGGCCATCAGCACCTGAGAGTGCGCGTAAACTAGCAACTTGTTAGGGGCTGGTCAATTTAACCGACTAGGGTTTAAGCGCCTGCACGAGCCCATGTCGTACATGCCAGACCTGCTCGGATTGGGCGGCAGCGTCTTGGCTAAACCAGCCGCTTAAATCGCGCAGGCGACGCTGGTCTCGGGCCATGGGAACGATACCCCGCCCTAACTCATTCATAATCACCACTAGCGTTACACTGTGGGTTTGTGCGGCAGTGGCCAAGCATTCCAGGTCTCCCCGCCACTGCGCGCGCGACGCATCGCTACTCATATCCGAGTGCAACACTGCTGCTAACCACTCAAACACACCATGCAGAACGAGCGGCACATTAGGCTGCATGATGTGGGTCACTTCGTGTAAACGCTGCCCTGGAGAAAGCCGCCACCAAACAGCGCTGGGAAAGCGTGCTTTTACAACATCGCGCTTACCTGCGCAGGCACCGCCGATGAACAGCTGCATTGCCACTCTCCTTTGCCATCTTCACGTTTTAGATACGTCAGTTGCCAACGCCGTCCTTGTGCTTGATGAACGATGCCTTCCCAAAAGCCAATGGTTTCGAAACGACGCCGCAACTCGCGTATTACCCCGCCGTGGGTAACAACCAGCACTTTTTGATAATGATGTTCGCGGGCGTGCGCCGCCACCTCTTCAAGCCAAGCATTTAAACGGTCACGTAGCTGGCCAGACGATTCACCGCCTGGAATTTCCAGCTCCCCCACACTGTCAATCCAGGCGCGATAATGGGGTAAGTCTTTTAGTTCATCGTAAACTTTGCCTTCATAGTCACCAAAATCCAGCTCCCGTAATCGTGGTTCTAGATACAGCGGCACACCCGGCTTTGCCGCCTGCGACCACTCAAGGGTTTGCTGACAGCGGTTTAAATCGCTTGAATAAACAGCATCAAAGCACTCTTCTGCCAATGCGTCACGCAGTGCTAGCAGCCCCGCTTCAGCATCAGGAAATAGCAGCGGAATATCGCGCTGCCCTTGGTAGCGGCGCTCTAAATTCCAGGCGGTAATACCGTGGCGAACTGCCACCAACTCCACATTAAGACCAGTAGCCAAAGCTCTCCTCCTTCAATGGTGGCACCTACCATATCGCCATTGATGCCGTTAAATAGCCGCAGCAGTGCCCTTCTGGCGATTGCTACCCACACGATGATGACCACCCCCCAGACCAGCAATGTCGGTGAAACCGCAACAACCAGCGCCAACGGTAACAAGGCATAACCAGCATCACGGGCGCTAAGCGACTGCTGCCAGCTCCATGCGAGCCCCTTCGAGTGAGCACAGGGAGTAAAAATCAGCAGTGCGACGCCAGCAAATCGACCTAATGCAGGCACTGCCACCAGCCACCACAGCGGCGCCTGATAAGCCACCAGCGCCCAAAGCAATACGCCCTTCCAGGCCAGCAAAAACAGCAATGCCAGGATGCCGAAACTGCCTATCTGAGCGTCCTTCATGATTTCCCAACGCCGCTCAAGGGGTTGGTTACTGCCTAACGCATCGGCAAGGTCCATTACGCCATCGAGATGTAAACCACCCGAAAGCGCTACCCATAGGCTTAGCAGTAGCAACGCAGTGATTGGCGCTGGTGACGCTATGAAACTTAATAGCAGCGCGCTTAACGCCAGCACGCTGCCAATTAATAACCCTACCAACGGATAGGCGCGAATTGCCCAGCGACGGGTAGCAGGTGTCCATGGGCAGGCAACAGGAAGCGGAATTCGGGTTAGAAACTGCAGCGCGAGTATTAGGCCGAACAGCGCATTGTTCATCGTTTCCACTCCATGGCACAGCCCACGATGACTTCAAGCACTGAGTCAGCTTCCGCCGCTAACCAGCGGTGCAAGTACTGGATAAACTCAACGTAGCGCCAGGTAGCCGGCTGATCAGGAATCAGCTCTTCGTTGAGATCGTTCGATACAATCACCAGTGTCAGCCCACGTGCTTGTGCATCACGCAGGCAGCGAGCCAACAGCGCTAGGCCTTGCTCATCACTGAATTCTTCATTTGGCTCAGCGCCAAACAGCACTTGTCCTGCCCATAGGGTTAAACAATCGAGCAGCACCGCGTGGTGATCGGGCACTTGGGCAATCGCTTGGTCAATCGCCAGGGGCGCCTCTAGCGTCACCCACTGGCCTTCCCGGCGTGCCTGGTGGCGAGATACCCGGTCGGCCATTTCTGCGTCGTAAATATTGGCGGTGGCAATGTAATAGCAGTGGGCGTCACCCGCTGCGCTGAGCACTCGCTGCTCCGCTACTTGGCTTTTTCCAGAGCGAGCCCCCCCACTAACAAAGACAATCATGCAGCACCTTTAGCAAGCGGTTATTTGCCGACTCATCACGCAGTGCCAAGCGTAACCAACTGCCCTCAAGCCCTTTAAAGCTGTGGGTATGCCTCGCCAATAGTCCTTTATAAAGCATGCGTTCAAAAAGGTCTGCGCTGGTCACGCCGCGTTCACGCTGTAAAACACCAGGCCGCACAAGGAAAAAGCAGCTATGACTAGTCGCCACCTCAAGCCCTAGCGTTTGCAACGCCTTGCCCATACGTGGCTGCTCCCTGGCAAGCCACTGCTGGGTGAGCCGTGCAAACTCACTATCCGCAAGCAGCGGTGCCACCAGTTCGGCGGCAAGATGGTTCACACTCCAAGGCGGCTGGTGGTGACTCATGGTGTCTACTATGTTTTCCGAAGCCAGCACGTAGCCTAAGCGCACTCCAGGCAAGGTATAAAACTTGGTCATTGAGCGTAGCAGCACTAAGTGACAGTAGTGTTTAAGTAGCGGCGTCAACGCCTCGACACCTATCGATAGATCGATAAAGGCTTCATCAACCACCACTTGGGTTCCAGTAGCCTGTGTATGCGCTAGTAGCGTCTCTACTGCATCGATGGATATCAGCGTGCCAGTCGGGTTATTCGGACGACACAAAAACACCACGTCGGCGCTTGATGCGCTCTCTAGCAGGTCGGCCATCTCACAAGCGAAATGCGGCTCGCGCAACACATGCTCGGTCATTTCAATACGGTGGGCAGAACAGGCTCTGGCATATTCACCAAAGCTGGGAGCCAGTAATAAGGCACGCCCACTGGCATGCAGCGCAGCGGCAAGAAAAATGGCCTCTGCCCCACCATTGGTTAGCAGCACTTGTGCTGGTTGAACACCGTTGTGCGCCGCAATGGCCTGCCGGGCTGCAGCGTAGTCTGGCGAGGGGTAGCGGCTAAGCCCACCAAACCGCGCTACCAGCCAGCTTGCTACCCACTCGGGCGGCCCAAGCGGGTTAAGGTTAGCGCTCACATCGTCAATCACATGATCGGCAGCTAATCCAAAACGCTTTAGCAGCGCGGCGGCCTGGCCACCATGGCTTGGCCAATCAGCAGCCTCGTGAACAGTGGTTTGACGACTCATAGCCATGAAATCCCCGCGCTTTCCGAGCTCATTAATACGCTCGTTAATACACTCATCAACACGGTCATTAACAAGAAAAACAGCAGCCAAGCGCCGTGCATCAATTTAATCGTGGCGTTGATATGCGAACACGTCAGCGTTTCCAGTCGCGAGCCAAGGGTTGCTCGATGAGAAACCGCGCCCTGATAAACATTGGTGCCACCCAACTGCACACCCAACAAGTTCGCGACCATGGCTTCTGGCCACCCCGCATTAGGGCTTGGGTGGCGGGGCGCTTCGCGGCAGGTAGCCAACATGGCCCGACGCCAATGTAGCGCCGGTGATTGCCAACTGATCAGCACCCCGGCAACCCACAAGCATAGCGCGGTCAGCCTAGCGGGCAGCCAGTTAGCTATATCATCGAGCTTCGCCGAGGCATAGCCGAAGTCGCTATAGCGTTCGTTTTGGTAACCCACCATGGAATCCAGTGTGTTGATCGCTTTATAAGCCAGCGCCAGCGGCGCACCGCCTATCAAAGCAAAAAAAAGCGGCGAGGTGATGCCGTCCACCGTATTTTCTGCAATGGTTTCCACCGCACCACGGGTAATTTCCGCTTCATCCAGTTGCTCCGTATCACGCCCCACCACCATAGAAAGCGCCTTTCGTGCCGATACAACATCACCGTTAGCCAGCGGCACGGCAATGGCGCGCCCCGCTTCCGCCAAGCCTTTTATAGCCAGCGTTGTTGCCAGTAACCAAAGCTCGGCAGCTAGCCCAAGCCAAGGATGCACCCAAGTCAGTAGCTCCAAACTCAGCCAAGCGAGGGTAAACGTGCCCAGCACAATGGTGGCGGTGAGTATAAAGCCCTGAAGCCGACGGCGTTTTTCACTTCCCTGGTTCCAGCGCTGCTCAAGTACGCTGATGGCACGCCCTATTATGACCACTGGGTGCGGCAACGAACGGGGATCACCAACGATCAAATCAATGACAATCGCCATCGCTACTAATCCAACAGACGTTACCCCTAGCATGGTGAAACCTGCTGTGATTTCGTCAGCGAACCCAACGTTGCCTGATACACTGCTTGGCCAATCGCCCGCCCAATCGCCGTGCCAGAACCTGCATAGGGGGTCTGACACCCTCGCTGGGTGGCGGCGATAGACAGGCTGTCGGTTGATGTGCCGGTAGCGGGCGTTTCGCTGAATGGATCGTTAACACCCATTTCTCTCAATGCTTGAACTTTCGCTTCCGTTGCCGACAGAGACGCATTAACCAGCCCACCATCGGTCAAATGAGCATCTAAAAAAAGAAGCGTATTAATCGTCCCCACCTTGGATGTGCTTCGCAGCACTAGACGAGGGTCTGAATCGCTTGGAACGCTAATATCCACCGCGTTGCCAACACCTGCCGTCACCACGGCCAGCACGCCATCAGGTGTTTCAGCCAACGGCACGCTGACAGCACATACGCTGCGCAGGCGCACTGCAGTCATCATCGCAACAGCGGATAGCGGTAGCTGCTGATCTGCTAGCCAACGTAGCAGGTCATCTTTCGGGTGATGGCCGTCGTAATCTTTATCAACGTGAAAATTTGCGAAGTGTTGACGAGGTCCAAACCCACCCCCCACAAGCGCGCTACTCAGGGTGTACAGTGGCTCAGCAGCCGACACCACCAAGCAGTGTTCGCTTTGCGACCACGTTAGCGGCTTGCTAAATGAAAGCGTTTCTTGCTCACTCATGGGGCAGCATTATCGCTAATGCCCGCATCGGCAAAGGTGGCCATTTCACAGAGCATCGCGGCGGCGGCCTGCAATAAAGGAAATGCCAACGCCGCGCCACTGCCTTCTCCCAGGCGCATTCCCAGGGCTAGCAGCGGCGACGCATCAAGCACCTCAAGGGCCGTGGTATGGCCAGGCTCTTCAGAACGATGTCCAAAAATCAAATAACCGCGCACCGCTGGACATAAACGGCAGGCTGTCAGGGCTGCAACCGTCGCAATAAAGCCATCCACAATGGCTGGCAAGCGATTGGCCGCCGTGGCCAAATAAGCTCCTGTCATGGCAGCGATCTCTAACCCGCCGAGCTTGTTCAGCACCTCCATGGGGTCTTCGGCATTAGCTTGGCGTGCTTTTAGCGCCCGCTCGATCACCGCTACTTTATGGGCCTGCTGAGCACTGTTAATACCGGTGCCAGTGCCCACCAACTGAGCCACTGGCCTACCGGTCAGCGCCGCCAGCATCGCGCTGCTTGACGTGGTATTAGCAATGCCCATTTCACCAACAATAATGCATTTCGCTCCCGCCTGAACGGCGCGTTCAACGGCCTCGCCGCCTACCTGTAACGCAGCTAGCGCTTCGTCACGGCTCATGGCATCTTCAAGCACCATATTGGCGGTACCTGCGCGCACCTTGGCATCTATCACATCAGGCATTACCAACGGTGACGCAACACCAACATCCACGACCTCAACCTGTGCACCAATTTGCCTGGCAAAGACATTAATTGCCGCCCCGCCACGGGTAAAGTTAGCCACCATTTGCGCCGTCACTTCTTGTGGGAAGGCCGACACGCCCTCTTCAGCAACACCGTGATCAGCAGCAAAGACAATGATCGCCGGTGGCGTGATGCTTGGCTTACATTCACCAGTGATCTCACTAAGCGTAACGGCCAATGCTTCTAACTGGCCGAGGCTGCCTGGCGGCTTGGTGAGCGTATCAATATAGCGAAGTGTCAATGCGCCAGTGTGGCTATCAAGTGGCGTGACGTGGTTAACGACGGGATGCATAGCAACTCCAGGGCAGCAATCAAATTCATTTTGCGCAAGATGGTAGCAAAAGCGCGGCTGCTATACTTGCGCTTTAAGACACTCCAGCACGCAACAACCCCATCAGGGGCTGAACTGCCCTGTTAGCTGTAATGTTCATAAAAGCATCATCATTTACGACGATAGTCGTTATTAACCAGGGGTAATAAAACTACAAATATGGTTTTTATTGCCGTAAAGTCTCTTATATCGACACAAAAAGATGTAAAATAACTACAAACTTGACTCACCGTCTCTACCCTGCAGAGGTCTCTATGCCGAGCTCAACATCCGCTACTTTAAATACTACCGTTGCTGAGGTTACCCAACGCATTCGTGAGCGCTCTGCTGAGCGGCGTGCTCTCTATGAGCAACGCATGGCGGACCAGCATAAGCGTGGTGTGCACCGTGCAGAGCTATCCTGCGGTAACCTAGCCCACGGCTTTGCCGCCTGTAGTCCCCAAGAGAAAGACTCCCTGAAGCTAATGAATAGCGCCAACCTGGGGATCATTTCTTCTTACAACGATATGCTGTCGGCCCACCAGCCGTTTGAAACTTTCCCGGAAACCATCAAAGCCGCTGCTAGCGCCATGGGGTCAACCGCCCAATTTGCCGGTGGTGTACCCGCCATGTGCGACGGAGTTACTCAAGGCCAACCGGGTATGGAACTGTCGCTGTTTTCCCGCGACGTGATTGCGATGGCTGCTGCGGTTGGGCTTTCACACAACATGTTTGATGCCGCCCTTTATCTGGGCGTGTGCGACAAGATTATCCCTGGCCTGTTTATCGCAGCTGCGCGCTTTGGGCACCTACCCGCCATGTTCGTACCTGCGGGCCCGATGCCCAGCGGCCTGCCGAACAAAGAGAAAGCACGCATCCGCCAGCTATACGCAGAAGGCAAAGTGGGGCGCGACGCGCTGCTGCAAGCGGAGTCTGACTCTTATCACAGCCCTGGCACCTGCACCTTCTACGGCACTGCCAACTCGAATCAGCTGATGATGGAAGTAATGGGCCTTCACCTGCCGGGCACTTCGTTTGTGAACCCCGGCACGGAAATGCGTGAAGCCCTGACCCGCTACGCGACCGAACAAGCGATTCGCAACACTGAGCCTGGCGGCAACTACCGCCCTTTCTATAAGCAGATTGACGAACGCGCCATCGTCAACGCGGTAGTCGGTTTGTTGGCATCTGGCGGCTCAACCAACCATACGATGCATTTGATTGCCATGGCCGCCGCGGCGGGCATTACGCTGAACTGGGACGACTTTACAGACCTCTCCGCCGTAACGCCCAGCCTGATGCAGGTATACCCTAACGGCCAAGCGGACATTAACCACTTCCAGGCGGCAGGCGGCATGAGCTACTTGTTCCGAGAACTGCTGGGCGCGGGCTTGCTGCACGGCGATATACCAACGGTGTTCGGCACCGACCTGACAGCCTACACACAAGAGCCTTTCCTAGAAAATGGCAAAGTGGTCTGGCACGAAGGACCAGAAAGCAGCTTAGATGAAGACGTCTTACGCCCAGTAGCTACGCCCTTCGCAGCTACCGGCGGCCTAACAGTAATGAAAGGCAACCTGGGACGCGGCGTGATCAAAGTATCCGCCGTTGCCGACGAGCATCGCGTGGTAGAAGCGCCGGTAAAAATCTTTGAAGACCAGAACGAAATGAAAGCTGCGTTTGAGTCTGGAGATTTAGATCGCGACGTGATCGTCGTGGTGCGCTTCCAGGGGCCAAAAGCCAATGGCATGCCGGAACTTCACAAACTGACACCGTTCCTTGGCGTATTGCAAGACCGCGGCTTCAAAGTGGCACTGGTAACCGATGGTCGTATGTCCGGCGCGTCCGGTAAAGTGCCCGCTGCGATTCATATCAGCCCAGAAGCCTTGGACGGTGGCCCGCTATCGAAATTGCGCGACGGCGACATTGTGCGCCTGGACGCTAACGCAGGCACGCTGGAAGCCAAAGTAGAGGCGGCTACCTGGGCAGATCGCGAGCGCGTAGTGGCGAATTTGGATCACTATCACGTCGGCCTCGGCCGTGAACTGTTTAGCGGCTTCCGCCACTTGGCCATGCGGGGTGAAGAAGGGGCAGGCTCACTGGGCGGCTTTGAAGCCGACGACCTCGCTCGTCAACAGGACCAGATTCTTCAAGAGGATGCCTGATGCGACCAGCCTTAATTGGTGATATTGGCGGTACCAATGCACGCCTGGCGCTCGTCACGCCAGGCAAAGTGACGCCGCACGATATTATTAATCTTCCCTGCGCGGATTACCCTGGGGTTATCGACGCGATTCAGGACTACCTGGAGCGCGTGGGAGCTACCGGTGACAATGCACCAATGGAAGCCTGTTTGGCATTTGCCTGCCCGGTTCACGCCGAGCGAGTCAAGATGACCAATAATCACTGGGATTTTATGAAAAGCGATGTTCAGCAGACGCTGAACCTATCACTGTTCAAAGTGATTAATGATTTTACCGCACAGGCACTGGGCGTGCCCCATGTGGACACCGACAACCTGGTGGAAGTGCAAGCAGGTGTGGCTCAGTCTCACTCTACCCGCTTGGTAATTGGCCCCGGTACAGGCCTGGGCGTTGCTGGCGTTTTTCCCGGCCAACATGCTTGGATACCACTGCCCACCGAGGGCGGCCACGTCACGTTTGCTCCCACTGACACCACCGAGCGGGCGCTGCTGGATGTTTTTCTACAGCGCTACCAACGGGTCAGCGTGGAGCGCATTTTATGCGGCCAGGGCCTACTAGAGCTGTATCAGGCCCATTGTGCTCTGAACGAGCAAACGCCTAGCTACACGACGCCAGCCGAGGTTACCCAAGCCGCCAATCAGGGTGACTCTATCGCCACCGCCACCCTGCTGCGCTTTTTAAAAATCCTCGGCGATGTATGCGGCGACGCGACCCTAACAATGGGAGCCAGGGGGGGCGTTTATCTATGCGGCGGAATCTTACCGCGCCTGCTGGAGTGGCTACCTAAATCCGAGCTGCGTGATAGCTTTGTGAACAAAGGCCGGATGGGCGCCTATAACGCCGATATTCCCGTGTGGATTGTTACTCACCCGTGGACAGGGCTGCTCGGAGCCGCCGAAGCGCTGCATAACGAAGAAGTCTTTTAACTTATTAGGAACGTCCATGCCTGCTCACACTTTCGATGCGCCCTTTGCTCTCGGCATGATGCGCCTGCATGAAGCACCAGAGATGCACCAAGCGAATCACCTTGCCGACTGGATCGAAGCCCGTATCGAGCAGGGGTTGCACTGGTTCGACCATGCCGACATTTATGGCAGCGGTGCTTGCGAGACGCTATTTGGTCAAGCGCTGCGTACGCGTCCTGGGTTGGCAAAACAGCTTAAGGTGGTGACCAAAGCGAGCATCGCCAACGATAACCCAGCCCACGGCTCTGGCAAGATAAAGCACTATAACGCCAGCCCTGCCTATTTGAATAAGGCGATTGATGCCGCACTAGATCGCTTGGACGTCGAACGGCTAGATCACTTTTTAATTCATCGACCTGACTTATTAATGAACGCAGAAGCGACTGGGCGTGCCCTGGATGACGCTATCGACGCAGGCAAAATTGGCGCTGCGGGCATTTCTAACCATTTGCCAAGCCAGTGGCGCAGACTGCAAAACGCCATGCACCACCCTTTACGAGCCAACCAAATCGAGCTTTCCATTAGCCATAACGCCCCCCTGTTTGATGGCAGCTTTGATGATCTTTGCGCCGATGGCCATGCGCCGATGGCCTGGTCACCGCTAGCGGGCGGCACACTCATGCAAGGCGACGTCGGTAACGTGCTTAACCGCGTAGCCCAAGAGCAAAACTGCACTCCTAACGCGTTAGGGCTGGCTTGGCTGCGGACACTGCCTAGCCGTCCGATTCCCGTTGTCGGCAGTGTAAAACCTGAGCGTATTGCTGACATGCTCGACGGGCCTGAGACGCTATCAAGAGAGACATGGTACGAGCTGTTAGAGGCCGCGCGAGGCCACTGCGTCGCGTAATCCCTTCATCAATTAATAATATAATGACAAGGAATGACTTATGACGCCGGTGATTGCTTTCGGTGAAGCCTTGGTTGATATGTTGTCCAGCCGCTTAGGCGATGACACTGGCCAAGAAACCTTCACGCCTTACGCGGGCGGCGCGCCTGCTAACGTCGCGGTTGCCTGTGCCCGACTTAATGTACCCAGCCAGTTTTTAGGCATGGTGGGTGACGATACGTTTGGCCACTTCTTGATTCGTGAGCTAAAAAGCCATGGTGTGGATACTCAGGGCGTGGTGTTGACCAAAGAAGCACGCACTGCGCTGGCGTTTGTTTCCCGGGACAGTAGCGGCGAGCGCACGTTTGATTTTTATCGCCCACCGGCGGCCGATCTGCTTTATCGCCTAGAGCACTTGCCCTACGGCGTGTTTGAACAACCGGCCATTGTTCACTTATGCAGCAACAGTTTGACTGACCCTGAGATTGCCGACACCACCTTAGCGATTGCCGCTATGGCAAAGCGCGCAGGCTGTTTAGTCAGCGTGGATGCCAACCTCCGCCACAACCTGTGGACCGAAGGGTCAGCCGACCTCTGGCTGGTAACCGAGCTATTGGATAACGCCGATCTCGTTAAAGTCTCACTAGATGAGCTTGATTATCTTCGTGGCGGGCACTCTCAGGAAGCGTGGCTATCTCAGCGACTAGCCGCTGGGGTAAAAGTAATTTTAATCACTGACGGCCCTAACAACGTGGTGCTGAGAGGTGTTGGCCTTGACCACACCATCACGCCGCCCCAGGTGACCGCTGTTGACACAACCGCTGGCGGTGATGCGTTTATTGGCGGCCTGCTGGCTGAGTTATCACGGCACGGAATTGATGAGAACTGGTACCAGGACAGTGCCTTTCTAACCCGCGCGGTGGATATTGCTTGCCGCTGTGGTGCTCACGCAGTGACCCGCCCAGGCGCCTACGCCGCACTACCGACCCATAGTGATATTGAAGCGCTAAGAAATACGTAACGTCTGTTGTGAAAAAGGGCGTGCAACAGCACGCCCTTAACCATGTAATTACACGCTAAGTCCCACTAACACGCTAAATCCCATTTACACTCTACATCCTACTAGCGCGCTAATAAGTGCAAGAATTGGCTACCTTCTCTTGCGCTACCGCTTCTTTACTCGTTGTTACACTGCCACCGAGCAACTCTGCGCTGCCTTCCAAGACGTGCACATCAATCGAGCCTGTCGTTAGACTTGTAAAGCTAACCTGGGAAATTACTCGTTGCTGCGTCGCGCCGTTAATCAGGACCTCCAGCGAGCCATGATCACACCACCACTCTATTGTGATCGTTAGACCATCAACGCTGCCCGCTGCATGGTCACAGGCGAAATGGTTGTCGAAAGCTGCTTGTCCGTTCACGCCGTTACGCGTGTAGCGAAGTGCAACGTCCGCTTCTCCCGCTTCAAGCGTAAGCTGTTGATGATCTCCCTGCTGAAGCGACAACGCTACTCGGCTGCCAGGCGTTAAGGTCAGTTCAAGCAAACCACGACTTACCAACGGCAACGAGGTTAAGACACTATATTGCTCACCCCCCGGCATCGCCTGTGGCGGGATAATATGCGGTACAGCTGTCAGCGCCTCATGGCACTCACTGGCGATACGCTGGCAAAGCTGAATGCCACTCGATGTCGCACGCAGGGTTAACGCTCTGGGCAGGCTCATCATCCCCCGCCAGCCAGCTTCAGGCGCATGATTGGCATACTGCCAATTATTCAGCCAAGCCACGGCTAAACGACGCCCCGGGGTATTCGACCAGCTCTGCACGGCGTAAAAATCACGCCCTTCGTCCATCATCATGACGTCATCAGGCGAGTGGTCGTTAGTAAAACGCTGCCCGTCAAATTCGCCCACAAAATATTGTGTGAACGAGCCAAAGGCATTATCTGGCGTAGCACCAATGCCCACGATTAATACCCAGCGGCTAGTCGCCTGGCCATTTTTAGCGCCTTCCACAGGTAGTTCGAACAAATCGGGGCATTCCCAGGGGTGTTGAGTATGCGCCCCATGGCCCTCGCCAAACGCACTGGCAAACTGCCAGTGCAATAAGTTTTCCGAGGTGTAAAAATGAATTTCCTGCCCACAGGCCAGCGCCATTACCCAACGCTGGGTAGCGGCATGCCACAACACTTTTGGGTCGCGAAAATCTTTAAACCCTGGCGCGGGAAGCACCGGGTTATTAGCGTACTGATGCCAAGTACGCCCCATGTCGTGGCTATAAGCCAAACACTGTGACTGCTCATAATCTTCAGGGTCATCGGAAAGTACTCGGTGGCAGGTATAAAACGCCAGCAGCCCCGACTGGCCGTCAAACAGACCCGTCACATCATGCTCATCCACGATGGCACTACCTGAAAAACACGCGCCTTGGGCATCTGGCGCCAGCGCAATAGGTAAGTGTTCCCAATGGCAGAGATCGGTGCTCACTGCATGCCCCCAGTGCATTGCCCCCCATACCGTGTCATGGGGATGGTATTGATAAAAGAGATGATACTCTCCTTCGAAATACACAAGCCCGTTGGGATCATTCATCCAGCCGGTAGGCGGCGTAAAATGCAGCGTTGGCCTGAGAGGAGTAAATTTGACGAGATTCAATGTTAAAAACCCTTACTTAATCGATTAAGTTGAGGCTAACACGCTTTTTTCTTCTCTGCTCTACGCCGTTAGGTGAAGCACACAAAAAAGCCCGAGCATGGCAATATGCTCGGGCAAATGACTTACCCACACGACCCGATATCAGTGAGGCAAGTAACGAGAGTGCTCGTGTCGATTTACATCGTATTCTTTAGTGGTGAAAACGCTCAGCGGCCTGACGGGCCAGCTCGCGAATACCGTCCCAATCTTCCGCTTCTACCATTGCTTTAGGCGTTAACCAGGAACCGCCTACACACATAACATTGGGTAGTGAAAGGTAGGTTTCAGCGTTATCGACCGTGATACCGCCGGTTGGGCAAAAACGCGCTTCGGGGATCGGCGCACCAAAGGCTTTAATGGCGTTGGCACCACCACTGGACTCAGCCGGGAAAAACTTGAAGCGGCGATAGCCGTATTGCCAGCCTGTCATCAACTCAGAAATCGTTGATACGCCGGGCAACATCGGTACTGGGCTCTCTACGCCATAGCGATAAAGCGCTTCTGTCGCGCCGGGTGTCACCACAAAATCCGCCCCCACCTGTTCAGCTTGGCGGTATTGCGCGGGCGTTAACACAGTACCTACACCGATGCTGGCTCCTGGCAGCGCTTCTTTCATGCGTTTAATTGCTTCCAGCGCGCAGTCAGTACGCAAGGTAATTTCCAGCACGCTTAAGCCACCTTCCACCAAGGCGCGACCTAGCGGTACCGCATCTTCAAGACGCTCAATGGTAATCACCGGAATGACCTCAGCCTTTAAGCAGATGCTGTCAAGCTCGGCAGTGCGCGTTGAGGGTAGCTGTTTATCGATTGTCATCAGTGAGTCTCCAAGCAATTTTTACTGGCGAACGTTTTATTGGCGAAAGCCCAGGCATTACGGCGCCCAATAGATCGCTAACGGGCAAGATAAAAACGCGCGAATCGGCAGCTTACGGACATCATCACCATTCATGGCGTTTGCCAATACGCTGCGCTTATCATCGCCAGTAATATGTAAAATATGTCGATGCGCCTGATGCAGGCGATCTGCCGAGAAAGTAATACGCGGCTGCGGCTGACTAGGCGTGCGTACCGCGACAAGCGGCTCATCAGTAGAGAGCGCTAAACCTAGCTCTAGGCTGTCGGGGAATAGCGATGCCGTATGACCATCGCCGCCCATTCCCAAGATCACAACGCTGGCGGGCCAAGGCAGAGATGCCGTGCGTGTGGCAACCTCTTCAACCCCTTCCTCCGGCGTCGAGGCATCTGAGGTTAGCGGTACGAAGTTGGCGTTCGCAGCCGCTCCTTGAAGCAGGTTTTCGCGCACCAGCTTGGCATTGCTATCGCTACTTTCTTCACCTACCCAGCGTTCGTCGGCCAACGTGATATCAATGCGCTCCCAAGGCAGCGGTTTGGCTGCCAGCGCTTTAAAAAAAGGCACCGGCGTAGAGCCACCCGAGACGACTAGTAGCGCGCGCTCTTGGCGATTCAAATCTTCGGTCAATGCCTGGAAGACCGCTTCTGCCAGCTGTTGTGCTAGCGCCTGACGTGCTTCGCTCATATTAATAATCCTCGTACCAACTGCGGCCATCTTGGGTAATCATGGCGATGGAGGCAACCGGCCCCCAAGAGCCTGCTGGGTAACGGCGTGGTGGGGTTTCGCGGGCTTTCCAACCATCGATAAGCTGGTCGCACCAGCGCCAGGCGTGCTCAACTTCGTCACGACGCACGAACAGATACTGTTGGCCTTTCATGACTTCCAGTAGTAAGCGCTCATAGGCATCTGGGATACGTGATTTGGGGAACGCGCTGTTAAAGTCCAGGTGCAACGGACCAGGACGCAGGCGCATGCCTTTATCCAAACCGCTGTCTTTGGTGAGCACCTGAAGCGCGATCCCTTCATCTGGCTGCAGGCGAATGATCAGCTTGTTAGACGCAATCCCCCGCTGATCAGGATCAAAAATATAGTGCGGCTGCTGGCGGAAGTGGATCACAATTTGGGACAGTTTTTCAGGCATGCGCTTACCGGTACGCAGGTAGAACGGCACACCCGCCCAGCGCCAATTAGAAACCTCGGTTTTCATTGCCACAAAGGTTTCGGTCTGGCTCTGGGTATTCGCTCCATCTTCTTCCAGGTAGCCCGGTACCGGCTGTCCATCGTTAGTGCCCGCAGTGTATTGTCCACGTACTACATCACGCCCCAGTGCTTCACCGGTAAACGGCTTTAAGGCTTTAAGCACTTTTACTTTCTCATCACGAATCGCGTCAGCATCCAGATTGGAAGGTGGATCCATGGCAATCAAGCATAGCAACTGGAGCAAGTGGTTTTGCACCATATCGCGAAGCTGTCCGGCATCATCGAAGTAACCCCAGCGCCCTTCAATGCCGACCTTTTCTGCGACGGTAATTTCCACATGGGAAATGTGGTTCTGATTCCATTGTGTCCCGAATAGCGGGTTAGCAAAGCGCAGCGCAATCAGGTTCTGTACCGTTTCTTTACCCAAATAGTGGTCAATACGGTAAATACGCGACTCAGGAAAAACGGCCCCAATAGCGTCGTTAACTTCTTCTGATGACACCAAATCGTAGCCGATGGGCTTCTCAACGATGACCCGCGTTTGCTCATCCAGACTGCCACTCGCCTCAAGGTTGCGGCAAATATCACCGTAGATCATTGCGCCAACGGATAAATAAACCACCATGGGGCGATCGGAGCCTTCGCGCCATTCACGTACTTGCTCAAATCCCTCAGCTTTTTTGAAATCCAGCTGACAATAGTCAAGCCGATTTAGAAAACGCTCGAGACTTTCTTTATCCTGCTCATCTTTTTTCAGCCGCTTTTGCAGCGCACCATTTACCAACTGGCGAAACGCAGCGGTGTCATGCGTTTGACGTGCCAGCCCCATAATCCGCGTGCTTTCGGGCATTAAGCCCTCACGGTCAAGGTGATAAAGCGCAGGAAACAGCTTGCGCATTGCAAGATCGCCCAGCGCCCCAAACAGCGCTAAATCAATAGCGTGCTTCTGATCGCCCAGCGGGGATTGTGACTGGCTCATCTCAGCTCCTATTTATAATTAGATGATCTAATGTAGTTAGATTACCTAAAATCTATCTGATATCGGGCATTATACGCAACATTACATGTAATTTTACTACAAAAAAATAGTATTGCCTCCCCATTTACGTCTTTTAACGTTATTAACGTCTCTCTTTGAGCAGTGCCATCTCTGATCAGCACCGATGCAGACACCTAACGTTATACCGCTTTATTGTTACCTTTTATTCCACTCTACGCCCCTTGGATACGCCATCGCTACGCCCCCTGAGGATGAGGTGACGTTGCGCGTAATTGGCGACGCTGGCACTGACTAAAGCGCTGCTCATCAATATGCTCGCAGCACTCTACGACAACAACAATGAGGTATTTACATTATGGCTACGTCTCGCCCCATCATGATGCCGCTTCTAACCGCGACGCTGGCTGCCAGTGTCGCCCTTCCCGCCGTTGCGTTTGAGGACGATCGCCTGACTATCTGGATGGGTGATAATAAAGGTCAAGAAGGCATTCGTGAGGTTGCCGAGCAGTTTCGTGAAGAAACAGGCATCGAAGTTGAGGTGGTATTTCCCGACAACCTTACCGACCGCTTTCAGCAGGCGGCGGGAAGTGGCCAAGGGCCAGACATCGTCATCTGGGCTCACGACCGCATGGGTGAGTGGGCACAAAGTGGTTTATTGAAACAAGTCGCCCCAAGTGACAGCTTCCGTGAGGCGTTTTACGACTTCACCTGGGAAGCTGCGCTGTGGAATGGTGAAACCTACGGCTACCCGATATCGGTAGAGTCACTGGGCCTCATTTACAACAAAGCCCTGGTAGAAACACCGCCAGAAAGTTTTGCCGAGCTGATGAAGCTTGACGAAACGCTCTCTCAAGACGGCAAAAAGGCCATCTTATTTGATTACAGCGAGCCGTATTACGGTTGGACCTTACTAGCGGCCAACGGCGGCTACCCTTTCAAGCAGACTGACAGCGGCTATGACGTCAGCGATATAGGCGTTAACAACGAAGGTGCCCTACAAGGGGCAGAACTGTTGGTTGAGCTAATTGAAAGTGATGTATTACCCCGAGGCACTGATTACAACTTGATGGATACCCGCTTTAACCAGGGCGAAGTGGCTACCATGATTAGCGGCCCATGGGCCTGGCCGAACCTTGAGCGTAGCGGAATTGATTACGGCGTCGCGCTACTGCCGAAAGTGGGTGATGAACGTGCTAAACCCATGTTTGGCGTGATGACGGCAATGATTAACTCCGCCACACCCAATGATTTTCTCGCCGTGGAGTTTTTAGAAAACTACCTGCTTAGCGAAGAGGGCATGCACACATTCAACAGCGACGGGTCACTGGGAGCGGTCGCCCATATCGATTATCAGGCTGAACTTGCTGATAACCCTAACATTGCCGCGACGCTTGAAAATGCTGAAGTCGGTATGCCCATGCCAAATATTCCTGAAATGGGTGCTTTCTGGGCAGCCATGGAGCCCGCCCTTCAAAACATCGGCAGTGGACGCCAATCGCCCCAAGAAGCGCTGGATGCCGCTGCGCGGCGTATGCGCCAGTAAGCTTTTTCTGCCCTTCTGCCCGGTAGCCAATGCCACCGGGCAGCTTTCAGGATGTCACTATGTATACCACTAACGCCTCTCGTGGCCTTCCCCGCCACCGTTCTCGCCATCTCACCGAACGCTACACCCGCTGGGCACTTCGCTGCGTCATTGCCACCTTGGTAATCGCGCTGTTATGGCTGGTAGTCGCCTTCCACCTTAACGGCCAGTGGATGTTTGCGCTGCTCTTTCTAGTGCTGGGCGCCTCGCTAGGCGTGGTGTTTACCAAACGTACGTTAATGAGCCACCGGTATATTTTTCCTGCCATAGCGGGGCTCGGCGTATTTGTTATTTTTCCGCTGCTTTACACCATCGGCATTAGCTTTAGTAATTACAGCTCAAGCAACCTGCTATCGGAAGAGCGCGTGCGCGGCCAGCTGATGAGCCAAACCTATCAACAGGAAGGCAACGCGTTTGAGCTAACGCTTTACCAAGAAGGTGAGCTTGTCCGCTTATACCTGGAAAACAGTGAGGCAGACACGACCCAGCGTTTCGTTTCTTCACCGCTCAACTTCGCCAACCATGAAACCCGCCAAATAGGCATTCAGGCAGTAGACGCTTCGCCTGCCCAAGAGCCACTAGGAATGCGCGCTATTATCCAGGCACGTGATTCTCTGCAAGGGCTTAGGCTGCTGACACCGGATGGCGCGGAGCTGCGTATGGCAGGGTTACGCCAGTTTGCCCCTATGGTAGATCGCTATGAAGCTCGTGAAGACGGCTCGCTTTATGATCGCCGCGATGACCGCGTTCTTACCCCCGACCCCGCTATCGGATTTTTTGTCGCTGATAACGGTGAAAGCATCACGCCGGGATGGCCAGTCAATGTAGGGTTTACCAACTATACGAAGATATTCACCGATCCCGACATTCGCGGCCCGTTCATGCAAATTTTTGTGTGGACCTTTGTGTTTGCCGCACTGACGGTGGTCTTCACCCTGGCCGTTGGCTTTGTGCTGGCGTCACTGTTGCAGTGGGACCAACTCAAGGGCAAAGCCGTTTATCGCACGCTGTTAATTCTGCCCTACGCCGTGCCCGCCTTTATCTCCATCCTGATTTTTAAAGGCATGTTTAACCAACACTTCGGTGAAGTAAACATGATTCTGGACACGCTGTTTGGTGTTCGCCCAGAGTGGTTTACCGACCCGTGGTTAGCGCGTTCCATGCTGCTGATTGTTAATACGTGGTTGGGCTACCCCTATATGTTGCTGCTATGCATGGGGCTAATCCAAGCCATCCCCCAAGATCTCTACGAAGCCTCGGCGGTAGATGGCGGAGGCCCTATTACCAACCTGTTCAAGATTACCCTGCCGCTGATCATTAAACCGCTAACACCACTATTGATTGCCGCCTTTGCATTTAACTTCAATAACTTTGTGCTAATTGCGCTATTAACGGGCGGCAACCCCGACATTTTGGGCGCCAGCACCCCAGCAGGCACCACCGATCTATTGGTCAGCTACACCTACCGCATTGCCTTCCAGGATGCTGGACAGAACTTTGGGCTGGCAGCCGCCATCGCAACGCTCATTTTCCTCTTGGTCGCGGGTATGTCGTTGCTTAATTTGCGCCTTTCCAAGGTTAAGGTTTAGGAGGTTACTCATGGCCATGGTTCAACCGCGTTCTGTGGGCGCGCGCCGCTTGGGCGCTCACCTTGCACTGATCTGCTTTGTTTCGCTGATTGTCTTCCCGCTACTGTTGGTGATTTCAATCTCATTTCGGGAGGGTAACTTTGCCTCTGGCAGCTTAATTCCCAATAATTTCTCGTTGGAACACTGGTCACTAGCACTGGGAATTCCCTGGGAACGCCCAGATGGCAGTATTGTACAGCCACCCTTCCCTGTGCTGTTGTGGCTTTGGAACTCAATAAAAGTGGCAGTAGTTTCTTCGGTGCTGATTCTAATGTTAGCGACGACGAGCGCTTACGCCTTCGCACGCATGCGCTTTAAAGGCAAAGAACCGCTTTTGAAAGGTATGCTGATTTTCCAGATGTTCCCAGCCGTACTGTCGCTTGTGGCGCTCTACGCCCTGTTTGATCGACTGGGGCAGTTTGTTGGCTGGTTAGGCATCAACACCCACGGCGCGTTGATCGTGGCATCACTGGGCGCAGTCGCGCTGCATATCTGGACCATTAAAGGCTACTTTGAGTCGATTGATGGCTCGCTGGAAGAAGCGGCTATGGTCGATGGTGCTAGCACTTGGCAAGCGTTCCGCTACATTCTGCTGCCGCTGTCGATTCCCATTTTGATGGTGGTTTTCATTCTGGCTTTTGTGATGAGCATCATGGAGTACCCCATGGCCTCAGTTCTGCTGGTAGATGAGCACAAGCTCACCCTGGCGGTAGGTGCTCAACAATACCTTGCCGACCACAACCAGCGCTGGGGTAACTTTGCCGCCGCTGCAGTGCTTTCCGGCCTGCCCATTACCGTCGCGTTCTTGATCTGTCAGCGCTGGATTATTGGCGGATTAACCGCTGGGGGCGTCAAAGGCTAAATTCCTGGATTTAACTACTCAGTACACCACTCCCGCTTCCTCGCTTGAGCACCTTGCTCGTCACCGGCTCTATTGATAGGGCCGGTTTTTTCATCACTGAGTTCATCACTTGAGTATTTTTTTAGAGAATTTTTACGGACTTTTTGTGGTTGCCATGGTGTTATATCGCGATAAACATTAGGGCAATTTAAGAGCGGATCTATGACCATCTTTCCCAGCGGAATTTACTATCGAGACGCTTACCGCAATTGGGCACAAATCTTTAAAATCATGGCAGTATTATGGTTAGTACTTGCCATGTTTATGACACTGCCTTGGATTGTTCTCGTTATTGAAAAAGATCCTGACGCTCCTGCGTTCGGAATGTCGCTTCTCATTATTCTGAGCGCTACGCTTATTACTTGGTTGCTAACCCGCCGAGTATCGCTGGAGCTGAAGCCCTGGCAGATGTTTATATTGACGGCGGGCAGTTGGACCAGCATTAGCTGTTTTGCCAGCCTTCCGCTTATTTTAGGTGCGCCCCAACTTAGCGTCACTAATGCAGTCTTTGAGTCGGTCTCCGCGATTACCACCACCGGGTCAACCATATTATCTGGGATCGAAGAGTTATCCGACGGCCTAAAGCTGTGGCGGGGCTTAATGCAGTGGATGGGCGGTATCGGCATTATCGTCATGGGCATCGCCATTCTGCCGTTTCTTAAAGTAGGCGGCATGCGGCTATTCCACACCGAATCATCGGATTGGTCCGATAAAGTAATGCCCCGCACGGGCGGCATTGCTAAAGCGACGCTAAGTATCTATGTGGGGCTGACACTACTGGCCATGCTGAGCTACTGGATCGGTGGAATGCTGCCACTAGATGCAGTGGTTCACGGAATGACATCACTGGCGACCGGTGGCTTTGCTAACTCTGACGCCTCGTTTGGTGCCTACGCTGAGCAGCCGTGGCTGCTATGGATGGGTAGCTTTTTCATGCTCAGTGGAGCACTTCCCTTTGTCTTGTATATTCGCTTTATTCGCACTTCTCGCAGCGCACTGTGGAAAGACCAACAGGTCCGTGGTTTGTTAAAACTGCTGCTAACAGCGATCTTGATTCTCAGCGCGTGGCGTTTTTACCAAGGCGATGACTGGTTTGTCTCGCTCACTCATGTCACGTTTAACGTCATTTCAGTCGTGACCACTACGGGCTATGCATCCGACGACTATACCCTATGGGGTTCATTACCCATTGCAGCGTTTTTCTATCTTACGTTTATGGGTGGCTGTAGCGGCTCTACCAGCGGTGGTATGAAAATTTTCCGGTTCCAAATCGCTATGCTGATGTTGCGTAATCAGTTGCGCTATCTGATTCACGCCAATGGTGTTTTCACAACGCGCTATAATCAGCAGCCAGTGACCAGCGATATTTCCCGCAGCGTAGTGGCCTTCTCTTTCTTCTTCTTTATTACGATTGCAGTGCTTGCATTGGGCCTTTCAGCATTAGGTTTGGACTTAGTCACTGCCCTTTCCGGAGCGGCCACTGCGGTAGCGAATGTAGGCCCTGGTCTCGGTGATACCATTGGTCCGGCAGGTAACTTTGCAACACTACCCGATGCCGCTAAATGGCTATTGTGCATCGGTATGTTAATGGGTCGCCTGGAAATTTTAACGGTCGTGGTACTGCTCACGCCGATGTTCTGGCGACGCTAACCTTGTTAGAGCGGCGCTACGTTCCAGGGCGCAGCGCGGCTTCTACCAATAATCGATACCCGACGCCTGCTTCTGTTTGAAGCAGGGTGGGTGTTTGTGGGTCATCTCCCAGTTTCTGCCGCAGGCGACTAATCACGATGCGTAAATAGTGCGTATCGTCTACATGCGTTGGCCCCCAAATTTCTTTTAACAACTGAGTCTGTGTAACGACTCGCCCGGCGTAGCGGCACAGGCGCGCTAACACAGCGAACTCTTTTCGCGTTAAATGCACATCTTCTTGTTGTAGTGTGACACGCCTTAGTTCCAGATCAATCGCTAACCCCTGACTGACATAGTAGCTTGATGTTTGCTCTCCCCTAGCTTTCTGGGCCAAGCGCAATACCGCCCTTATACGCGCTAGTAACTCTTGAATGCCAAAGGGCTTAGTAACGTAATCGTTGGCGCCGTTATCCAACGAAAAGACTTTCTCTTCTTCCCGATCACGAACAGATACCACAATGACCGGCACGGTACTGTGTTCACGTATCCCCTGCAGTACTTCGTGGCCGTCCATATCAGGCAAGCCTAAATCGAGCAGCACGACGTCAGGGGCTTGGGTATACACCATGGCTAACGCTTGCTCGCCATTCTCTGCTTCCAATACTCCGTAGCCCTGAGAAGCTAAACTGATACGCAGAAATCGCCGAATCTGCTGCTCATCATCAACAATTAGAATGCGACCGCTGCCTTCACTCTTCATCACCCCTCCTGATATCTGCACCTAACAGTGGCAGCGTTATAATAATCGCGGTACCTCGCCCTCTTTCGCCGGTTTCAGCCATAATAGTGCCGCCATGGGCACCAATCATGCCACGACATATGGCTAAACCAAGGCCGCTACCGTGGGCACTTCTATCGCCGTCGCCACCGCTGTAAAACATATCGAATACCTGCTCGCGCAACTCTGGAGAAATGCCCGGGCCTTGATCTTCAACAGTAATCACCAGCGTTGCGAGATCACCTTCGTTAAGGTGCGCCTTTATGCTCAATTCTCCGCCTGGTGGTGAAAAACGTTGGGCGTTATCCAAGACATTCACCAACGCTTGTTCTACCAGCGCAGGGTGGACATAAAGTAGCGGTAACGAAGGAGGCCAAGACTTGCGGACAACGACATGCTTAAGTGACTGACCCAAGCGCTTGAGCGCTGAGTTAATAACGTCGTCAAACGCTACCCAGTCTCGCTCAATTTTTAACGTGCCGTGCCCTAGCCGGGTCATATCCAACAAGTTTTGTATGTATCGATTAAGGCGCTCGCTTTCAGACAGGATGCCATCAAGCAGCTCACGCTGGTCGCTATCGCTTAGCTGCGGTTTGAGCTCGATCAGCGAACTGGCTGAGCCAATAATAGAGGAAAGTGGTGTACGTAGATCATGAGACACCGATGAGAGTAACGCAGAACGCAGACGTTCGTTCTCCTCGGAGACACGGGTTGTGTTCAGCTCTGCCACTAGCCGAGTGCGCTCTAGCGCCATACTAAGCTGACGCACCAGCGTATCCATTAACGACTCTCGTTCGTAGGTGAGCGCCTTTTGGCTTTCCGATAGTTTAAGCGCCAGCATCCCTACTTTTTCTCCCTGCACTGCCAGGGGTATTAAGCGCCAAGCCTGTTGACTCAGGGTGTCTGTGCCTTGACCACTGGGCTTTTGATGCTGCCAACTCCACACCGCAGCTTGCTTAGCGGCCATGTCTAAGCGCACCGAATCCGGCAGCGCATGAACAACCCGCACTTCATTCGCGCTTTCGGCGCTTTCAATAAATACCGTGGGCACCGCAAAGCACTGCACCAATGTATCAACGCCAATTTTTGCTGCACTGGCGCTGTCTGTCGCGGTTGATAGCTGTTCGGCATAACGCAACAAAAGCTGAGTCTGATCGCGGCTAGCACGCAGTGCAATTAAACGCCGACGTCCCCTGCCTGCAAGCTGCCCAACCACCACGGCAACGAGCAAGAAAAATACTGCCGTTAGCAACTGCCCACGCTCCACCATGGCAAAGGTGAGACGCGGCTCGGTAAAGAAGAAGTTAAATGCTAAAAAGCTCGCGATGGCGCTGAACATTGCCATGGCGGTACCCGCCCATACCGCACTGAACAGTACGGCCACTAAAAACACTAATGATAAGTTAGCTAGCTCAAGCCAGGGCTCCAGCATGACAGCCACCCCTAGGGATGCCATCACCGCCAAGCTAGCGGCCAGTAACTGGGGAGGATGCAGCTTCCAGCCATGCTGCCATTGATTGGCGCGTTGTTTCAAAGCCCCTTTAGCCACTACAACAATATCGAATGCCTCGGCATGCGCCATCAAGCGTTGGGCCAATGGCAGTGACCACTTCCACCAGCGACGCTTCGCTTCGCGACCCACCACAATAGTGGTCGCATTAATTGAACGTGCATAGTTGAGAATCTCACTTAGCTGGCTATGCCCCTGTAAACGTATTGAATCGCCACCCAGCCGAGCGACCAGGCTGAAGACTTGTTCAACGGCCAGTTGCTGCTGTGGAGAAACAACTCCTTTATCAACATAAACCGCTCGCCATACCGCTAAGCGCCGCTCTGCCATCCGATGAGCCGCGCGAACCAGCGATACGTCGTCTTCACTTCCATTAATGACCACCAACAGATGCGGTCTCACCGGCCAGGGGCCTGCCCTGCCGCCAGCATCCATTGCCACCTTCACATCGGCATCTACGCGCTCGGCCATAGTTTGAATCGCCAGCTCACGCAGCGCGTTGAGATTGGATTCATTAAAGTAGCCTTCCATGGCGGCACGGGCTTGCTCGGGTATATAGACTTTGCCGCGCCTTAAGCGCTCAAGGAGCTCGTCAGGCGTTAAGTCAACAAGCGATACATCTCGGGCGCGCTCTAACAGCGCATCGGGCACCGTTTCACGCATGCGAATCCCAGTAATCCGCGCGACATCATCATTCAAACTTTCGAGATGCTGGACGTTAACGGTTGTCCACACGTCAATACCTGCATCTAGCAGCTCTTCAATATCCTGGTAACGACGCGGGTGCCGACTGCCGGGGATATTACGGTGGGCAAGTTCGTCCACCAGCAAAATAGTGGGGCGCCGC
This sequence comes from Halomonas sp. GT, assembly GCF_002082565.1. NCBI lineage: Bacteria > Pseudomonadati > Pseudomonadota > Gammaproteobacteria > Oceanospirillales > Halomonadaceae > Halomonas > Halomonas sp. GT. The sequence continues at coordinate 1,504,266 of NZ_CP020562.1, read as the reverse complement.
GCCAGGGCCGCGTCAATATCAAATTCATAGAAGGTTCGGCCATGGTGCTTTAAAGGCGCTAACGGAAGCCGTGCCACCCCATCACACAAGGCTTCGGTATCAGCGCGTCCGTGTGACTCCACCACACCAATGACAATATCGTCACCTTCTTCTGCCCGTTCACGGGCGGTGCGAAGCATGGTGTAGGTTTTACCGACACCGGGCGCAGCTCCCAGAAATACACGCAAACAGCCGCGCGCCTCTCGGCGCGCGGCTTTTAGCAATGTATTGGGATCGGGTCGTTGATCCGCTGAATACATTGGTTTACTCCATGGTGTCTGAAGCCGTCGAGGTGACTGGGGCTGGGGTTAATGGCGCTGCGGTGGTTGATGATACTGGAAAACGGTCATCCAAACTGACATTCAGCCGCAACACGTTCACCACCGGCGAGCCCAGCCAGCCTGTGTTTTCAAGTGCTTGATCAATTAGCGCCGTCACAGTAACTTCGTCGATTCCGCGTGCTTGCGCTACTCTTGCAACTTGTAGCTCAGCCGCCTCGGGGGAGATATGTGGGTCGATACCTGACCCAGACGCGGTAATCAGGTCAACTGGAATTTGTTCGACACTTACGTTTTCACGTTGAGCAATAGCATTTGCATCTGCCTGGGCACGCTCGCGCAGCGATACGTTACTCGGCGCCAGATTAGACCCTGAGACATCACCTGCGTCATTGCCCGCCGCTGATGGACGACCAATAAAGTACTCATCGCTGACAAACGTTTGGGACACTAAGCTTGACCCGACCACCCGACCAGAAGCGTCTCGTACCAAGCTCCCTTGGGCCTGCTCGGGGAATAACCAGCCACCCAGTTTTGTGGTAACCAACGGGTAAATCAGCCCCAGCAGAATTGCCATTACCACCATAAAGCGAAGTGCATTACCCCAGGAAGCCTTTGCCTGCAGCACATCGTCATTCGCAGCGATCTGGCGTTTCATATCTACATTCATGACGTTTCTCCTAGATAAATAACGCAATCAGCATGTCGAGAAGCTTGATGGCAGGGAATGGCAGCAGCAGCCCACCCAGGCCGTAAATCAGCAGATTTCGACGCAACAATTCCGTCGCCGATGCCGCCTTCACAGACACACCGCGCAAGGCAAAGGGAATTAATGCCGGAATGATTAACGCGTTGAATAGCACCGCCGCTAGCACCGCCGTGGTAGGCGAGTGCAAATTCATAACGTCGAGCACGCCAAGTGCAGGGAAGCTAGCGGCAAACAGCGCTGGCAAAATAACAAAGTATTTAGCCACATCATTCGCCAGCGAGAACGTCGTCAGCGCGCCTCGAGTAACCAGCAACTGCTTGCCAATTTCCACCGCACTAATCAGCTTGCCAGGATCAGAGTCCAGATCCACCATATTGGCCGCTTCTCGGGCTGCCTGGGTGCCCGAGTTCATTGCCAACCCCAGATCAGCTTGAGCAAGAGCGGGAGCATCGTTAGTACCGTCACCCACCATGGCAACCAAGCGACCACTGGCCTGCTCTTCGCGAATCAACGCTAGCTTGCGCTCTGGCGTGGCTTCGGCAATGTAATCGTCCACGCCTGCCGTCGCGGCAATAGCCGACGCCGTAATCGGGTTGTCCCCCGTAATCATTACGGTTTTGATACCCATGGCACGCAGTTCAGCAAACTTCTCCGCGATACCGCTTTTAATCACATCAGACAGCGCCACCACGCCCAAAATCTGTTTGCCTTCTGCCACCGCAATGGGGGTTGCGCCATCCCGTGAGATACGTGCAATGACCTGCTCGTAATCGCTGGGTATGTCACCGCCCTGGGCTTTTACCCATTCAGCGATAGCATTCGGTGCCCCCTTGCGCAGCTTTTTACCACTGGTCAGATCAACGCCTGACAGACGTGTTTCAGCACTGAACGCTTCAAAGGTTGCACCATCGGCTTCTTCACTAAGCTGGACATCGACGCCTTGTTCAGTGGCTAGCTCAACAATTGAGCGTCCTTCCGGCGTAGGGTCTTCCAGTGACGTTAAAAACGCTACGTCACGGACTCGCTGGCGCGGAACCTGTTGGCAAGGAGCAAACTCCGTCGCACGACGATCGCCAAGCGTTATCGTGCCGGTTTTGTCCAGCAGCAAGGTGTCGATGCTGCCAGCGATCTCGACGGCTTTACCTGATTTAGCCACCAGATTAGCCCGCATCGCGCGCTCCATACCCGCAATACCGATAGCAGGCAAGAGGCCACCAATGGTGGTGGGAATTAAACAGACCAGTAATGCCACAAGCATGACCGTGGAGGTTTCAACGCCCACGAAGGTCGCCATGGGTACCAATGTGACGACCACGATCAAAAACACCAGCGTTAGCATTGCCAAGAGTACCGATAGCGCCAGCTCGGAAGGTGTCTTCTGACGATTGGCGCCTTCTACCAAGGCAATCATGCGATCTAACAACGATTCGCCAGGGTTAGCGCTGACTTCGATAATCAGATGATCTGACAGCACTTTGGTACCGGCACTGACACCGCTGTTATCAGTGCCCGCTTCACGCAGTACGGGTGCAGATTCACCTGTGACAGCCGACTCATTGATCGAGGCAGCCCCTTCAACGATATCGCCATCGGCGGGAATCAGCTCCCCCGCGACAACTTTCACACGATCGCCTTTGCGGAGAGAGTCGGCCGTAACATTACTCGTCGTACCATCAGCGTTCAGCTTAACTGCCTTCAGCTCTCCCTTGGTTTTACGCAGCGCCCCAGCGTGGGCTTTACCACGAGACTCTGCCAACGACTCGGCTCCCGTGGCGAACAGAACGGTGGCCAGCAACAACAACGCTATAGCCAACGCAAAACCGCCATTTTCTCCCTGGACGAAAGCAATAGGCGTCAGCCCAAAGCACACTACGGTACCAATGGCGACCACGGCCATCACGGGATTTCGCGCAAGTTGTTGAGGCGCAAGTCCTTTCACAGCCCCAGCGACGACTTGGCCAATGGGTAGCGGACGACGCGGCTGTTTAGCAAGCTCAGTATGTGACATCTCGTTTCTCCTAGAAGCCTTGCGTCACGGCTTCAGCAATCGGGCCAAGCACCAACGCCGGTAAGAAGCCCAGCAAGTTAACAATCACAATCACACCGGCGGTCAATCCCATAAATGCAGGGCTATCCATCGGCAAGGTGCCGCGTCCTGCGGGTGCAGTGCGCTTCGCTGCCAACCATCCGGCCACCGCTAATGGCACCAGCATGGGAAGGAATCGGCCGACCATCAGTGCAATAACACAGCCGAGATTCCACCAAGGCGTATCATCGCCAAGCCCTTCAAAACCAGAGCCGTTATTGGCAAATGCAGAGGTAAATTCGTAAAGCACTTGGGATAGGCCATGGAAACCAGGGTTTGAGGTTCCAGCAGCGCTAGGCATCGCTACGGTAAGCGCGGAAAGACCAAGAATGACTAACGGCTGCGCCAGGATCGCTAAAGATATCCAACGCATTTCATGGGTTTCTAGCGGTTTGCCAAACAGCTCTGGCGCTCTACCGACCATCAATGAGCCAACAAAAGCCGCCAACATCAGATAGAGAAAGAAACCGATAAGCCCAACACCCACGCCGCCAAAGGTGACGTTCACAAACATATCCATTAACACCATCATGCCGCCCATGGGGTTAAAGCTGTCGTGCATGGCGTTAACGGAGCCGTTCGATGTTTGTGTCGTCCAACTGCCCCACAAAGCGGAAAGATCGGTACCAAAACGCAGTTCTTTGCCTTCCAAATTAGCGCCGGGCTGAGAAAGCTCGACAAGAGCAGCATTCGGCATACGTTCCGAAGAAACCACAACAGAGGTGGAAATCAGCGAAAACGTCAGCATCACAGCACCAATACCCATCATTAATCGGCGTCGGCCACTAATAAGTGCAATGGCAATCAGTAATGCGAAGGGAATGATCGTCAGGGAAGCAGTTTCAATCACATTGGCCAACGGCGTTGGGTTTTCAAGCGGAACGCTAGAATTTGGCCCATACCAGCCACCACCATTGGTTCCCAGTTGCTTGATCGCGACCATGGACGCAACCGGCCCTAAGGGTATCGACTGCACCTCTTCCACTTGCGAATCCAGCATTTCCACCTGATGCGCCGCTTGGTAGCTAGAAGGCACTCCCTGGGACGTCAGCAGCAACGCCACCACTGCTGCCAGCGGCAACATAACGCGTACTACCGTGCGAGTCAGGTCATGATAGTAATTGCCAACTCCTTTTAACGTTCCAGCTGGCCGAGCCACTAGTAAGGTACGTGCTATGGCGACCAGTACGGCAAGCCCCGTAGCGGGGGTTAAAAACTGCAGCGTTACAATGGCAAAGGTTTGGCTGAGGTGGGAAAGCTGTGCTTGGCCTGAGTAGTGCTGCTGGTTAGTGTTGGTGGCAAACGACACCGCCGTATGCAGCGCTGTATCCCACTTCATGCCGGGTATGCCGTCAGGATTCAGGGGCAGTAAGCCCTGACACATAAACACCAACCATGCCAGTAGTATCAAGCCTACATGCAGCTTCAGAATGGCTAACGCATAGACTTGCCACGTCATTACGCTTTGACTATTAACGCCTGCTAATCGGTAGATAGGCGTCTCTATCACTCTGAATAGCGTGTCGATTCGGCTAGGCTGAGTACTTAGCGCGCGGGCGATATAGATCCCCAATGGCACACCAAGTAATGCCACGATGGCATAAATGGCGATCATGTCGTTCATAGCAATCTCCTAAAAACGCTCGGGGCAAACTAGCGCGTAAAACAAGTACGCCGCAGTGCCGGTCGCGATTATCAACAGTGCAATATTCATCGATGTGCCTCCTTTGATTGGCACCTTGAGCTTAGAGATTGCCTGCGTAAAAAATCGATGGCGTTTAAGGCGTTAACCGTCAAAAAGGTGTAAAAAAATGAGCTTTTGGCTCATTAATAGCGTTTCCTGCCACTGCTGCACTCGACAGCTTCCCTATAGATAGGTGACTATCCTCAGTGACATGTCGTCAGAGTGATCTAACCACCGATGAAGATTATTATTTTGGGTGCCGGCCAAGTCGGTGCCACCCTGGCAGAGCACCTTGCCCGCGAAGAAAATGACATCACCGTTGTCGATACCGACGGTGCGAAACTGCGCGAACTGCACACCAAACTGGATATTCGCACCGTGACGGGCGCAGCTTCGTATCCCATTGTGCTTCGTCAGGCGGGCTGCGAAGACGCCGATATGTTGATTGCGGTAACCAACACCGATGAAGTCAATATGATCGCCTGCCAAGTCGCTCACACACTATTCCGTACCCCCACCAAAATTGCCCGCGTACGCTCAACCGCCTACCTCACCCGTAAGGGGTTGTTCGCCCACGAAGCGATTCCTATTGATGTACTGATCAGCCCTGAACAAGTAGTCACGGATCATGTTCGCCGCCTGATTGAGCACCCCGGGGCGTTGCAGGTGTTGGAGTTTGCCGGTGGTTTGGTGCAGCTGGTGGCGGTCAAGGCGTTCTACGGTGGCCCGCTGGTGGGACAGGATTTAGCCTTTCTCGCCAAGCACATGCCCAATGTGGAAACACGCGTGGCGGCGATTTACCGCCGCAACCGGCCAATTATTCCCCGTGGCGATACGGTGATTGAAGCCGACGACGAGGTGTTTTTCCTGGCGGCACGGCGCGATATTCGTGCAGTAATGAGCGAACTACGCCGTGTTGAACGGGATTTTCGGCGGGTGGTCATTGCTGGTGGGGGCAATATCGGTGAACGCTTGGCCGAGCACCTGGAGCACAGCCATCAGGTCAAAATTATCGAGCACAGTTTAGAGCGCTGCACTGCGCTTTCCGAGCGGCTTGACCGAACGGTGGTACTTCACGGCAGCGCCACCAGCAAGCGGCTGTTGGAAGAAGAGAACATCGAAGACTGCGATATCTTTTGTGCCCTGACCAACGACGACGAAGTGAATATTATGTCGTCGCTACTGGCCAAACGCCTGGGAGCCAAGAAAGTACTGACGCTGATTAACAATGCTGCCTACGTGGACTTGGTTCAGGGGGGCGAAATCGACATTGCCATTTCCCCGCAGCAAGCAACCATCGGCAGCCTGCTTACTCACGTCCGCCGGGGCGATATTGTCAATGTGCACTCGCTACGCCGTGGCGCTGCAGAAGCCATCGAGGCGATCGCCCACGGTGATAAGCAGTCTTCAAAAGTGGTGGGCCGGACCATTGCTGAGATCAATCTGCCTGAAGGCACCACTATTGGCGCCATTGTGCGAGGCAAAGAGGTCATCATTGGCCATGGGGATGTGATGGTAGAGAGCGGCGACCACGTGATTCTGTTTGTGATCGATAAGCGGCGCATTCGTGACGTGGAGCGGCTATTCCAAGTGGGTTTAACGTTCTTTTAAGCCACTCGGAACTAGCCTCACGTGAATCAGAGACTCTTTAGCATCGCTCATAATGCTATACGTTAAATCTCCACCGCGCGGCCGATAAACTCAATCGGGCCAGTGGGTAAACCGGTGGGCGAACCGGTGTCATCTTCTAGCGTGAGTTCAAAGAGCTGGTTATCCTCAAGCGGCGGTAACTGGTCTAAACGCAAGCGTAGCGGTTGCCCTGGCTCTACTAGGCCAAGTGAAACCGGCGCTTGCCAATCATCTGCCTTGGTCCAGAACTCCAGTGCTTTTCCTTCGGGCACTTCAAAAGTGCCCAACGGGATCAGTTGAATCTCTTGGCGGTTGGCGGCCTGTACGACCCACCCTGCTGATTGAGTTTGCGGCGCTAACAGCACCACCATATATTCTGGCGTTGTTGGTGCAGTAGAGACATTGGTCAATATCACTCCCATGGTCACCGCGGCAGCCAAACCAAGGCCGGTAGCGGCGCGCCAAAATGGCAGGCTGTGCACCAAGCGGCGTGGCGTTGGTGCCGCTCTTGGAACACGCGCTGATCTTTTCGATGCGGCTTGCATGCTGCGCTCTATGCGCGGCCATAAATAATCTGATGGGGTAACAGGATCAACGATCGCGGTATAGGGGAAAAACTGCTCTTCCCAGTCAGCCACGATGGTCTGTAATTTTGGGTCGTTGGCTAAGCGTGCCTCAAAGGCTTCTCGCTCAGCAATGGGTAACGACCCTAATACGTACTCCCCTGCAAGTGCATGAAGGTCATCATTTTCGTTTGAACGTGTCATGACATACACTCCCGCAGGCGAAGTAAACTTCGCTTAATCCAGGCTTTAACAGTGCCTAGCGGCGCGCCAGTGTGTGCAGAAATTTCGGCATGACTTAACCCATCCACGTAGGCATGTAGCACACAGTTTCGGCGCTCGGTTTCCAATTGCTGCAAGCACTCATCCATCTGTTGGCCAGTCTGCCAGTCAAAGGCCTCCACCGTCGTCGATAATGACTGTTGGTAGGTATCATCATCGGCTAGCTCGCCTGGGTCGTTGACATCCACCCTGATTTCTCGGTCGCGCTGACGAATAGCATTTAATGCTAAGTGGCGGGCAATACTGAATATCCAGGTTCGGGCAGAGCCCCGTTCTGGGTCGAAACTATCGGCACGCTGCCAGATGTTCAGACAAGCATCGTGGACAATGTCCTCAGCCATACCGCGGTCTTTCACGATACGTATGACAACGCCAAGCAGTCGGGCCCCCTCTTGACGATAAAGCTGATGCAGTGCCGCTTGCTCACCACGCGCGCAGCGGGCAAGTGCATCAGCATAGTCGAAGTCGTTGGCTATCGTAGATACGCCTATATCAGACACATGCTAGCTCCCTAGTGACGCGCCGATACAGTTGGGGATGCTATTCATAAATACTATTCACAAATACTGTCCACAAATACTATCGCCAATACCAATTCTGTCATCGACGCTCTTTTGGCTAGCATAGCGGCTAGAGACTCGCGAGACGAGCCTCTAGCCTTACTTAGATGTGTTTCTTGAGAAAATTTTTGCTTAGCAACAGTATTAATATTAACTAAGCAATTAAAGGACTTAGTTAGCTGTCCAGAAAATATAGTCTGCTTGATAGGTTACAACTGCGGTGGCACCGTCGTGGCCGTCATCGCAAGCCACATCGGGGGCGACACCGCCCTGAGTATTCAGACGTTGAATGTAGCTAACGCCAGTCATTGCGCCCTCACCTTCCGCAGGATTGGCTTCAACTAGCTGCAATGGGATATTGCCATCACCATTCGCAGCAGTTGCCAGCTGAGTGCCGGTTATTTTGGAGCCATCCAATGCTTCCCAAGTAGCAGGCGGGCCGTAGTAGCTGCCAACTTGAGCCCCATCATTGTCGTTCAGCGCCGCGTGTGGGCCTTTGAATACCCAGCCCATAGTACCGTCGTCTTTGGCTTCACACATGTAGGTAATCGCACCCACACCGACTGTTTCCAGAGCGACGGTATTGCCATCGGGCACTTGAACGTCGGCAGGCGTCATATCGGCCAGCGCAACGTGACTGAAGGATGCAATCAAGGTAGCGGCGAGTGCTGCACGCGTAAGAGGTTGGATAGTCATTTCAGTCTCCTTGGGTTTTGTATCAACCACTGCAAAGTGTGGCTGTATAGGGGATACACACGAGGAGACGTTTTGGATGCACTCGTTTTAGAAAATAATTAAGAAAAAAGCGCCTAAAAAATCTGAGGCGCTTTTTGTGTATATAAATCAGCTGATTAATTATTGGCTAACGCTATCTACTTCAACCTGCCGGGGGCAAGCATTGCCACTGTGATCAAACAGATGGCAATGCTGGCCTACAAGACCCAAACGCACCGTTTGCCCCTCTTTCAGGTGGGTCAAACCGTCTAAACGCTGGGTAAGTGGGACGTCGATGCCTGCTACCTGCCAATGCGCCAGCGTTTCGTAACCCAACTTTTCCGCCACCATTAAGGTCGCATTCAGCGTGGCTTCTGCCTGCTCGGCTGCGACAAAATCTTCTGCCCGCAGCCCAAGCGTTGCACTATCCCCTGACTGAAGGTGCTTGCCATTGACCGCCACTGTCAGCGCGTCACCGCTATGAAGACGCACTACTGTTTGACGTTCACCTGGGTCTACCACCGTGACGGGAAAGGTATTAATCCGCGGCGAGCCGATGAACTCGGCCACTTCAAGGGTTTTAGGGAAGTGATAAAGCGAGAGCGGCGCGCCAACCTGGGCGATACGGCCACGGGAAAGCAGCACAATACGGTCAGCCAGAGTCATCGCTTCCACTTGATCGTGGGTCACGTAGATCATGGTGGCGTTCAGGCGCTTATGCAGGGCCGCAATCTGCACCCGCATATCCACCCGCAGCGCGGCATCCAGGTTTGAGAGCGGTTCATCGAATAGAAAAACCGCGGGCTCTTTTACCAAGGTACGGCCAATCGCTACCCGCTGACGCTGGCCACCTGAAAGATCTTTAGGTTTGCGTTCAAGTAGTTCAGTTAAGTGCAGCATTTCAGCGGCGTGCTGTACACGACGACGAATTTCAGCTTTATCAGTACGCGCCAGCTTTAAGCCAAAAGCCATATTTTCCGCCACGCTCATATGCGGGTAAAGCGCATAGGATTGGAACACCATACCGATATCCCGCTCCTGAGGCGGAATCTCATTGATCCGCTGACCATCAAGCTGCATATCGCCTTCGGTGATGTCTTCAAGACCGGCAATCATACGCAGCAGGGTGGATTTTCCGCAGCCAGAAGGGCCAACGAAGACCACAAACTCGCCATCTTCGATCGTAAGATCGATATCCCGAGAGATTTCCACACCGTCAAAGGATTTACCAATACCGCTAAGCGTTAAACGTCCCATGGTGCATCCTCCTCGGATTGTGGGCAGCAGGCAATCGCTACGCCATAGGGCGGAAGGGACAGTTGCGGTAGTCGTAGTTGCCCCTCCTGCCATACGCCATTTAGCCAAGAAGGCGAACCCGTCAGTGATTCAGCGCCCTCCGGCGCCACGCGAGTGACGGGTTGATCGCTAAAATTCAGCGCAATCAGCAAGCGTGTTTGTTGATAAGTGCGCTCTAAACAGAGCACATCGTCATGCACAGCGTGGTAGCGCACATCGCCTTTTACTAGCGCAGGTTGGGTGCGACGGAATGCTAAAAACTCACGGTAAGCATTGAGCAACGAACCGGCATCATTATCTTGCTGATCAACGGCGAGGCTTGCGTGCGAATCGGGCACTGGCAGCCAGGGCGAAACGTCGCTAAAGCCAGCGTGTCGCACGTCAGCTTGCCAAGGGTGTGGCGTTCGGCAGCCGTCGCGGCCTTTATAGGTAGGCCAAAAGGTGATGCCCGCCGGGTCAACCAACTGCTCAAACGTCAGTTCGGCTTCTGGCAAGCCAAGTTCTTCACCTTGATAGAGGCACACACTGCCCCTTTGGGTAAGCAAAAACACCATATAAAGGCGCAGCTTATCCAGTTGCCCTTCGGCCTGCCAGCGAGTGGCAAGGCGGGTAACATCGTGGTTTCCCAGTGCCCAACAGGGCCAACCATCACCAATCCGAGCTTCCATTTCGGTGAGCGTTTTATGCAAATATCCAGGGTCGGCTTTGTCGGTCAGCAGGTTAAAGGAGTAGCACATGTGCAGGCGATTCCCACCTTGGGAGTATTCCGCCATCACGCCCAGGGCGTCATCGTCACCAACTTCTCCTACGCTCGTCGAGCCGGGATACTCATCCAGCAGGCCTCGCAGGCGCTCTAAAAACACCACGTTTTCCGGCTGGGTTTTATCGTACTGATGTAACTGGTAGCCATAAGGGTTATCTGGGCGAACACCTAAAAAGCTTTCGGTTACTTCTGCGCGCGGAGGATTATCCTTAAGCTCGCCATGGGTGCAGAAGTTCACTGCATCAAGACGGAAGCCGTCGACCCCCCGCTCTAGCCAAAAGCGCGCTTCTTCCAGAATGGCATCCACCACGGCGGGAGTGCGGAAATTGAGATCCGGCTGACTGGCCAGGAAGTTATGCAGATAATACTGGCAACGGCGCGTATCCCACTGCCAAGCACTACCTCCAAACACCGATTGCCAGTTGGTAGGCGGCGCACCATCAGGTTTGGGGTCGGCCCAGACATACCAGTCCGCTTTCGGGTTATCGCGACTTTTGCGGCTCTCTTCAAACCATGCGTGCTGGTCAGAAGTGTGCGACATTACTTGGTCAATCGTTACCTTCAGCCCTCTGGCATGAGCGGCCTCTACTAGGCGATCGAAATCTTCCAGGGTGCCAAACATCGGGTCAACACCACGGTAATCGCTAATATCGTAGCCGAAGTCTTTCATGGGCGAGGTGAAAAACGGCGACAGCCAGATGGCATCGACGTTTAGCGAGGCAATGTAATCAAGCTTATCGATCACCCCTTTTAAGTCACCAATCCCATCGCTTCGTCCATCGTTTCCGTCGCTATCCATAAAGCTGCGCGGATAAATTTGATAAATCACTGCGCCGCGCCACCAGTCAGCGCCTTGGCTGCCAACGTAGTGGGAGGTGGAAGGCATCTGCATCATCGTATTGTCCTTATCCTTTAAATGGCCTGTTGATTGGCATGATGCAGCGTTGATCGTTAGATAAAATCCTCCCCTAGAGGCAGCGGTAGGCGTAGGCGTTAGGAGTAGCTGCTATCGCCGGCCATGAGCACTGTTTACTCTTCCTTTATTCTCCTTGAATATGCGCCAATAATTGCCCCGCCAGCGCAATGGCTTCGTCACGCCGCCGAATATTCTGTTTTTGGTAAAGGCTGCGAATATGCGTTTTGATGGTGGTGGGCGCCACCGACAGCTGTTCAGCGATTTGCTCATTAGAGAGCCCAGCATGAATCAGCCCCAAGATTTGCCACTCTCGTCGAGTCAGTGGCGATGTTCTGATAAGTTCAGGCACATCGGGCCGTGCCACAATGTTTGCAATCACTGTCTCGTCTAACATCAAGCGGCGGGCACTGCCAAAATCTTTTTGGCGGCCAGCTAAGGTCAATAACCGTTCCGCACGAGCCTGTTCAAGGGGGGCTAAGGTGTTACTTGCTAATAACGTCGACAGCAGCTCCCCCAGTGGTTTTCCTAAGCGTAAAAAGCTGCCTACCAATGCGGTACGGGAAGCTAAACCAAGTGCCTGCTGCATATGGCTACTTCCCTGGGCGGTTTGACCTTGATACCAAGCCACCGCCGCTAAGCACAGCTGATTGCGATTCGCGTCGGTCACTAATCCCAGTCGCTGGGTGTGGGCTTCAAGGGCATCCAGCAGTTCGCGGGCCTCTTCGTAGCGCCCCAATAGTGTTAATGCACGGGCATGATTACGCACGTTGCACTGAGAAAAGTGGTTGGTGGCATGCTCGGTAAGTGGTTCTGGCGCTTCTTGGCGCCAACGTTCAACCGCGTCCATATCGTGTGTCGATTGCCACCACGCCAACAGCGTTGCATGGGCATTGGCTACCCAATCAATATGGTAATCCCCTTCTGAGAGAATTTTGCGAAGCCTACGAATATGGTCAGCACACTGCGCTTGGTCTCCCCGGCTCTGGGCGACTTTAGCGAGCTGAATATGGCACTGAAGCGTCCAGCGCTCGCCTTGATTGTCTAACACCGCAATACCTTTCAACGCGGCCTGCTCGGCTTCATCTAACCGATGCCACTCCCAAAGCACCTGGCTGCGAATGCGGTACAAAAACTCCGCGACCGGTAAATGTTCAAGTTCGGCGCGCTCTAGATGAGCAAAGGCACGCTCTTGAATATCATAGGCGGCCTGCAAGCGACCTTGAGCCACCAGTGCTTCCGACTGATGACAAAACGACCACAGCAGTCGTTGATGATCATCGCCCTGCCGCGCCTGACGCTCTACGTCACGCACCCGCTGCAGCGACTCCTCTAAATAGCCTTGTACAAAGCGCGCTTCGCTTAGAATAGCTGTTGCCGTCAACGGCGTTGACGCTAAGTAACGCGCAGGCACCGCAAGCGCCTGCTCAGCAAGTGGCGCTGCGCGCTCAGCATCACCATGGTTAATCGCCAATTGGGCACGCAACGTGGCAAATTCAGCGTTCAATGCCTGCCATTCGGGCTCACCCAGTTGCGCCTCTATCCATCCGATCACTCGTGCCGTGATATCAAATTGAAATTGCCCATGGGATACCCAACCATAGAGCAGCGTATGCTCCGGACTTTTTGAAAGCCGCGGTTCGCCCAGCAACGCAAAACCTTGCGCTAATAACGCATAGGCCCCACCGGCTAATAAGGCAGGGCCCTGCTCGGTCAATAAGCTGGCAACGTCTTCTTGCTCCTCGGCTAAGATTGCCTGTCGTAACGCCATGACGGGATCATTTAGCGCTAACCACGCCTGGCTCGCCCGCTGATGCAACCTACGCTGAGTGGATAAATTAAGCTCGTGGCGGCGGTGTCGAAGATACTCGCCAAATAACCGCTGAAAGCGGAACCACTGGGAATGCGGGTCGGGTCGCTCAATAAAGAGTCCCGCTTGCTCAAACGCTTCTAAACGCTGAGTTAGCCGCTCCCCTTCCAAAAGGCGTGCCATTAGCTCGGGCGAAAAACGCTCTAACACCCCCAACTGAAGCATCAGCTCGCGCTCTTCAGCAGGAAGCGCAGCAGCGAGCAGTTCATCAAACCAAGCGACAAAATCAGGATGCGCACCGCTTAAACGCTCTACCAGCGCATCAAATCCCGCGCGCGTGGTGGTTCGCTCAACCAGCCAGTTAAGCGCCACGATCCAACCACCGCTTCTACGCAACGCGCGTTCAAGGCTCACTCGAGTGGGTGGAAAACTTAGCTGTTCAGCACACAGAGTGAGTGCTTCTTCGCTGTCAAAGGCCAAGTCGTGAAGATCTATCTCTTCAAGTTCCCCCCTCAATCGCAAGCTCGCCAAACCAAGCGCTGGGCGTGAGCGGCTCGCCAGTGTCAAGGTCAACCAGGGTGGCTGATGACGCAGCCAGTGAGCGACGCCAGCCAAAATATCGGGATGGGTCACGTGTTCAAATTCATCTACGACAAAACGACACGGGGAACGTTGCTCGGGTAACTCGCCCAACCAGCGTTCAAGCTGCTCGATGCAGTCAGCATTGTCAGCCATGGACGAAAGCACATAGGTGTCATCGAACAGTTTGTTCAACGCTGCCCGCCAGTAGGTTAGAAAGCGTGCTGGCTGATTATCACGCTGATCCAACCGAAGCCAAGCAGTCTCCTGTTCCAGCGCGGGCAACCGTTCGGCCAGCAGTGTGGTTTTGCCATAACCCGAGGGCGCTGCCAGCACTAGCAGGCGGGTACGCTCGTTTAAGGCGAAATGATCATTTAGACGTGGACGGGCCACCACACTAAGCGGCAACGGCGGTGCCTTTAGCTTTTCTTGGAGTAACGACATCAGCGCCTCCCGATATCAGTGCTTTTACATAACAAAAAGCCCGCGACACGTCGCGGGCAATCAGCATTGGAGAAACAGTTTTCACTAGCGAGCAGCGGCTTACGCTTAGAACCTATGCTTAGAACCTATGCTTAGAACCTATGCTTAGAACCTATGCTCAGAACCTATGCTCAGAACCTATGCTCAGAACCTATGCTTAGAACCATACCTCGGTTTGTACACCAAAGGTAAATTCACCGCCAGTAAATCCATCGCTACCTAGAGAACTTGCACCGTAGCTATTAAGGCTATCGTCCCAATCGCTGTAAGTCGTGAATAGACGGATCTCAGGACGCTTCCAGAAACCACCTACTTCCGGCTTGAAAGTCGGTGCGATAGTGAACTTCATATAGTCACCATCAACCGCGTTACGGTCACTGTAACCCTGTGGATCTAAATCCATCCACTGATAGCTAGCTTCGTACTGCATTTCAAAATTCTGATTGATTTCATTCGCCAGACGTACGTTTAGCGTAGCCCAATCATAACTGTCACCATTGGCGAAACGATCTTCACTGGTTTCAGCCAGTATAGACGGTGCAATACGCCACTTCGGTGCAATATAGGTCGTTCCGTATAACGCCAGCCGCGTTGCGGTAGCATCATCCGTCAGGTCGCCGTTACTACCCAACCCTTTAACTTCAGCCCCTAAGCCTTGGCCGTGCAGTACAGCAGCCTTAAAGTTACCCTCGCCCATGCCGAAGAAGCTATCGCCGTGGTAAGCCACCATGGTATGCCAGCCTGTATCAGCCGCAGTTTGGCCCACGCCGATATCACGCTCATCGTTATCCGCAGCAGACATGCCGTTGACCATGACCTGCCAGTTACCGAAGTAATTATTAGAGGTCAATACGAGGTTATCAGTATCGCTATTTTCTCCATCTAAACCCGGATTTTCACGGTTGACGACCGGATAGTCGCTGAAGCTGCGACCATAAACTGAAAAGTTACTCTTCCAGTTATCGGCTAGCTGCATGTCGTAAATACCACCACCGGTACCCGCGAGGAAGACGACATCGCTATCAAGCCAGTGGATATCAAAGTTATCGCGGTCAAAGCGCTTACCGGCCCAAATAGAAGCGTTTTCAAACGCGCCGGTAAAGCTTGGTAAGTCACTAAACTCTGCATACGCCTGGCGCACGTTTAGGTTGGTATCATCACCCACCCAGTCGTTGCTGGAATTAGTACCGGCAGCCAACATAGTGGTGTAACGGGCTTTTGCACCGTTATCAAACTGCATGCGGTAATTAAGAATGGCTTCAGAGTAAGTATCCGGCTCGTTGCCCAGACGACCAACGGCACCGCCATTTCCACCCGCGGGTGTTAGATAAGGGCCACCTGGTGCACTTTTGCCATCTTCACCAATTAGCAGGCCGGAACGAGCATAGACATTAAAGGAGAATCCTTCTTCACCGCTGGATTGGCGCTCTACACGGGCAAGGCGTTCTTCAATATCAGTGGCGGCGGCGGGCGCACTTGACGATGGTGCGGTTTGTCCCTGCTCTGCTAACTCCGCGCGACGCTCTGCGGCATCCGCCCGCTGCTCGGCAGCCGCAATTCGTGCCTCTAACTGAGCAAACCGTTCTTCCAATGTGGTATTGGCGCTAGCAGTTCCACACAGCCCAAAGCTTGCAGCGGCGATGGCAATGGCGAGGGGTGTTTTGAATGTCATTTTGTGCATTGTTTTAAACCCTAATTTATTAAACCGCTGTTTTTAAAGACTGTACCTTTGAAAGCTATCTTCTTATTTCTCATGCATTAAAGGCCGCTTTAAAAACTTGGTTTTAAATCTTTTATTTTTGAGATTTTCTTGAAAACGTAAGCTTTTGCTTTAAACCTTCCTTCGAGCCAAAGCCATCAGTCTGGCGCTTTACTGCACGGATAGCCCCGCTTATCAACACGCCCAACGACTCTCCCACTGAGTCACGTTAAACGCTGTACCGAGAACCAAATTCAGAAGATTATGTTGCAAAGCAACTACGTTTTATCCCGCTAAATAACGGTAGAAAGAACTTAATCGATTAAGAGGTAGTAAACCAACAAGAAATTACTAATTATCGACCAATGTCTAAACTGATCATTAGGTTAGAAAAAAGTAATGCACCGGCATTAGACAAAAGTCGCTATTGAACTTGTCACGAGGAGACGGCTAACTGACACCTTACTTAATCGTTTAAGTAAGCGCTGCAAGCGCTTTTAACAGCCATTACCCACAACAATAAACGCCGAGGAACGCCCTATGAAAAAGACATTACTCACTTCTGCCATTGCTTTAGCTAGTATCGCTAGCGCCACAGGCTCTGCCCAAGCGGCTGAGTTAACCATTTCTTGTGGAGCTGTTGGTGCGGAGCTTACCCTTTGCCAAGAAGGTGTAAGCGCCTGGGAAGAGAAGACTGGGCACAGTGTCGATGTGGTTTCAACGCCAAACTCATCTACTGAACGCTTGTCACTCTACCAACAAATTTTGTCCGCCAATTCTAGCGACATTGATGTCATGCAGATCGATGTTGTCTGGCCTGGCCTACTTGCTAATCACCTGCTCGATCTAAGCGAAGTACTCGGGGAAGACGCTGCCGCAGGTCACTTCGACACCATTGTCACTAACAACACTATCGATGGCCGCCTAGTTGCGATGCCCTGGTTTACCGATGCAGGTGTTCTGTATTACCGCGAGGACTTGCTGGAGAAACATGGCCATGACGTACCTACTACGTGGCAAGAACTGACCGACATCGCGCGTGATATCAAAGATGCCGAGCGCGCAGAAGGCAATGATCGGATGCAGGGTTTTGTTTTCCAGGGTCGTGCTTATGAAGGACTTACTGTCAATGCACTGGAGTGGGTTTCAAGCTTCGGTGGCGGTACCGTGGTAGATCAGAATGGCGAAGTAACCATTAATAACGAGAAAGCTGCTGAAGCGCTAGATTTAGCAGCTTCATGGATTGGCGATATCTCTCCAGAGGGCGTGCTGAATTACACCGAAGAAGAAGCCCGTGGCGTCTTCCAGGGTGGGAATGCCGTGTTTATGCGTAACTGGCCATACGCATGGTCACTGGCTCAAAGCGAGGATAGTGATGTACGTGGCAACGTCGGCGTCACCCAATTACCCGCAGGTGGAGAGGACGGGCAAAGTGCAGCCGGTTTAGGCGGTTGGAACTTAGCGGTATCCCGCTATAGCGAACATCCCGAGCTTGCCGCTGATCTGGTCGCTTTCTTGGCCGGTGAAGAAGAGCAAAAGCGTCGTGCTATCCAAGCTTCCTACAACCCCACCATCGATGCGCTTTACCAAGATGAAGAAGTACTGGAAGCCGTACCTTTCTTCGGCACCCTTTACGACACCTTCACCAACGCCGTCGCCCGTCCGTCAGCACCTACTGGGGATGCCTATGGCCGTGTCAGCAACGCCTTCTTCAGCACCTCACATGATGTGCTTTCAGGCACTAAAACTGGCGCTGACGCCGTCGCTGACCTCGAAGGCGATCTACTCCGCCTGAAGCGTCGCAACTGGTAACCGCGGAGACACCTATGTCGACCTCTTCTAACAACAGCGCGCCCCTGGAGGCGCGCTCAGCCGCAGCGCCAGCGCGTCGGCATCGCGGCACTAAAGTACGCCGTCAGCGGGTCAAAGCGGCTTGGCTGTTCTTGGCTCCCATGCTGATTGCATTAACGCTGGTTGCTGGCTGGCCGTTAATGCGAACATTTTTTCTAAGCTTTACAGATGCCTCACTGTCGGACCTAGGTGCGGCTAATCTAATCGGGTTTGAAAACTATCTCGTCTATGACAATGGCCGTTGGTTCGGGGTTCTTGCCGACCCTATCTGGTGGCGTTCTGTTTGGAACACTGTTTATTTTTCGGTGGTATCTGTCTCTTTAGAAGTCATTTTCGGTGTCATTGTGGCGCTGATTCTAAATGCGGAGTTTAAGGGCCGGACGATTGTTCGCGCAGCGGTGCTGATTCCGTGGGCAATCCCCACCATCGTTTCCGCCCAAATGTGGGCGTGGATGCTCAACGATCAGTTCGGCATCATCAACCACCTGCTAATGACGGTTGGGATTATCGACAATCCTATTGCCTGGACGGCTAGCGCTACTTACTCCATGTGGGCCGTCATCATGGTTGATGTCTGGAAAACAATTCCGTTTGTCGCCCTGTTGGTATTAGCCGCCCTGCAAATGTTGCCAAAAGATTGTTACGAAGCTGCAGAAGTAGACGGCATTCATCCCGTGCGTGTGTTCTTCAAAGTTACTCTGCCGCTGATTACGCCGGCTTTGATGGTAGCGGTTATTTTCCGCCTTCTAGATGCCCTGCGGGTGTTCGACGTGATCTACGTACTGACTTCTAACTCGACCAGCACGATGTCGATGTCAGTCTATGCGCGTCAACAATTGGTTGAGTTCCAGGATGTTGGTTACGGTAGTGCCGCCTCTACGCTGTTGTTCTTGATTATTGCCCTGGCCACCGTTGCTTACCTCTATTTAGGCCGCAACAAAATACAACTAGGAGGTGACTGATGAACCAACGTCAGTTAGCCAAAATTGCCAAGCGCGTCGGCTTTTGGGCCTTAATTGCGCTGATTATGGTGTATGCCGTTTTCCCGTTTTATTACGCGGTCATTACCTCACTTAAACCTTCCAGCGAGCTTTTCCGAGTTGAACTTTGGCCCTCAAACTGGAACCTGGACAACTATGCGCAGATTTTTAGCCAGTCGAGCTTTATACGTGCGATTTTTAACTCGGTAGTCGTAGCGTTTAGCGTTGTTTTCATCGCGCTTCTACTGGGTATCACCGCCTCTTACGCGCTGGGCCGGGTTCGCTTTCGTGGTCGCTCTACTGTCATGCTGGTTATTCTTGGGGTTTCCATGTTTCCTCAAGTCGCGGTGCTCTCAGGCTTGTTTGAGGTGATTCGCGCACTAAATCTCTACAACAATCCCGCTGGCCTCATTCTGAGCTACACCATTTTCACGCTGCCCTTCACAGTGTGGGTACTTACCACCTTCATGAAAGAACTGCCCATGGAGTTGGAAGAAGCCGCCATCATGGATGGCGCTACGCCCTGGATTACGATTACTAAAGTTTTCCTACCGCTGATGTGGCCTGCCATGGCCACGACTGGCCTGCTTGCCTTTATTGCTGCGTGGAATGAGTTCCTGTTCGCCTTAACCTTCACACTCACTGATGCCCAGCGCACCGTGCCTGTTGCCATTGCACTGTTGTCAGGTGGTAGCGCCTACGAGCTTCCCTGGGGGCCAATTATGGCCGCGTCGGTCGTCGTCACCGTGCCACTGGTTATCCTGGTCATCATTTTCCAACGTCGCATTGTTTCAGGCTTAACTGCAGGTGCAGTTAAAGGCTAAGCGTGGGTGCTATTTACGTTTTATTAAGGATTTATTCATGCAAGACAATCTGACCTGGTGGCGCGGCGGCGTTATCTATCAAATTTACCCCCGCAGCTTTCTAGACAGCCGTGGCGACGGTATTGGTGACCTGAAAGGCATTACCGAAAAGCTGGATTACGTCGCTTCTTTGAATGTTGACGGTGTCTGGCTGTCGCCTTTCTTCACGTCTCCCATGTTGGATTTCGGGTATGACGTCAGCGACTACCGTGACGTTGATCCGATGTTTGGCACCCTGGATGATTTCAAGGCGCTGCTCGGCAAGGCCCATTCACTTGGGCTAAAAGTGATGATTGATCAAGTCATCAGCCACACCTCTGAGCAGCACGCTTGGTTTAAAGAGAGCCGCCAGAATCGTACCAACCCCAAAGCCGATTGGTTTGTATGGGCAGACCCTAAGCCCGATGGCACACCCCCTAATAACTGGCTATCTATTTTTGGCGGCCCTGCCTGGACCTTTGATTCACGCCGCCAGCAGTATTATCTGCACAACTTTTTGACCAGCCAACCGGATGTCAACTTCCACAACCCGGAAGCCCGTCAGGCGCAGCTGGATAACATGCGCTTTTGGCTGGACCTTGGCGTTGATGGTTTCCGTCTTGATACCGTCAACTTTTACTTCCACGACGCTGAGCTGCGCGACAATCCACCGGTGCCAAAAGGCGAATCCAAGACTCTAGGCGCTCCAGAGGCTAACCCCTACACGTGGCAGCGCCATGTCTACGATATTAGTCGCCCTGAAAACGTAGATTTCTTGAAAGACTTACGCGCCTTGATGGATGAGTACCCCGGTACTACGACCGTGGGTGAAATCGGCGATGACAACCCACTTGAGCGCATGGCGGAGTACACCGCAGGCGGTGACAAACTGCATATGGCTTACACCTTTGACTTGCTCAATAAGCCACGGTCCGCTAGCTATATTCGTCATGTTATTGAGCGCTTTCAGCACTTAGCGGGCGACGCTTGGCCCTGCTGGGCAACATCCAACCATGATGTTGAACGCAGCGCATCGCGCTGGGGCGCTGAAGAAGATCCCATTGCTTATCCTAAAGTGATGCTCGCCATGCTGTTTTCCCTACGCGGCAGCGTCTGCCTTTATCAGGGGGAAGAGTTAGGGCTTCCTGAAGCCGACGTGCCCTTCGAGCGCATTCAAGACCCTTACGGCAAAGTGCTCTGGCCAGAGTTTAAAGGCCGAGACGGGTGCCGCACGCCGATGCCATGGACAGATGGCCCCCAGGCAGGCTTCTCGGCCATTGAACCATGGCTACCCGTAGAAAAACGCCACCTGCCATTGGCGGTTAGCCGACAGCAAACAGACTCGTACTCAACGCTTAACGGTGTGCGTCGCATGTTGGCTTTCCGCCAAGCGCACTCCGCGCTGTTCGACGGTGATTTACAGCTTATTGAAGTTGGCGAGGAGCTGTTGGGCTTTATTCGTCAAAATGACCAAGAGAAAGTGCTGTGTGTCTTTAACCTGACGGGGAATGAGCTGCAAACTGCTCTCCCCTTAGACGTCATTGGTGACCTGGAAGGACACGGCTTCACTGCGGCACGTAAAAACAATGTGCTGACGCTGCCTGCCTATCAAGCCGCTTTCATGCACGTTGCTTAGTCAAATCAATGGCAATACTCAATAACAACATTCAATAACGATAGTCGGCCCGATACGAGGAATGCAGCATTGAGGCCGACAAGGAGCTAACCATGGCAAGTGTTACGCTTGAAAAGATCAACAAAGTATTTGGTCGCGATCACATTATTAAAGACGTTGACCTGACCATTGGCGATGGTGAATTTGTCGTCTTTGTTGGCCCATCCGGCTGTGGCAAATCCACACTGCTGCGCCTTATCGCGGGTCTTGAGTCAATCACCGACGGTGACTTAAACATTGGTGATACGTTAGTTAATGACCTTCCCCCACGTGAACGTGGTGTGGGCATGGTGTTCCAGTCGTATGCTCTTTATCCACACATGACTGTTTATGACAACATGGCCTTTGGCTTGAAGCTTGCCAAAACGGACAAAGAGACGGTTCATGAACGGGTAATGAGTACCGCTAAAATTTTGCAGCTTGAGGACCTATTGCACCGCAAGCCGAAAGCACTGTCGGGCGGTCAGCGCCAGCGTGTTGCAATGGGCCGTGCGATGGCCCGAGAACCTCGCATTCTGCTTTTTGATGAGCCACTTTCCAACCTGGATGCGTCGCTGCGAGTACAAATGCGCAACGAGATCGCCAGGCTGCACAATCGCCTGGGCTCTACGATGATTTATGTGACCCACGACCAAGTCGAAGCGATGACCTTGGCAGATAAAATCGTGGTGCTAAAAGGCGGCCATATCGAGCAAGTTGGCAGCCCACATGAGCTTTATCAACGCCCAGCCACCAAGTTTGTCGCCGGTTTTATCGGTTCACCGACGATGAATTTTATGCCCGCGGAGCTTGCCAGCGGTTCAAAAGATGGTTGCCGGGTGACTGCAAAAGGATTGGGAGAAGTCGCGCTCCCCCAAGCCGCAGATGCCTATCCCACGGGCAGCTCGCTTACCTTAGGCATACGCCCCGAGCACCTACGTTTAGAAGCCCCCAGGGGCGATAACTGCTTTGAAATTTTCAATGTCGAGTATCTGGGTAATGAGGTCTATGTCTACCTAGAACCAAAAGAGGGCGATACACTGCTTATTCACCGTAGCGAAGCCCCTAGCCAGTGGAAAGCAGGCCAAAAAGTATCCCTGGTGCCTGACATTGAGCATGTGCACCTATTTGATGAAAGCGGAGCAGCATTGATGCTTTCAGAGACACGCTCTGCGGCTTAACGAACACAATCGACTGCGCTGTTGCTAAGCGAACAACGGCCTTTGATGCTACTACCTCTTTATGCAAAGGTAGTAGAAACAACGTCAAGGCCGTATTTTTGTGCGCCAGATTCAATTCATTAGCCTGCGATGTAAAATAACACTCAAATAATTAAACAGGATAGGAAGCCCGTGACAGCCCATCGTAGAATGACTCTCAAGGATCTTGCCACAGAACTCGGCGTTTCCACCGCGACAATATCAAATGCCTTCAACCGCCCCGACCAGCTTTCGCCACTTCTGCGCGATCGTATTTTAAGCGAGGCCAAACGCCTTGGGTATAACGGTCCAGATGCCAAGGCCCGCAGTCTGCGTACTGGGCGTTCCAGCATTGTTGCGGTTATTCTTGCCGAAAGCCTGACCTACAGCCTCAATGATGCTGTCGCCAGTGAATTTTTATCCGGTGTCGCTGAAGTACTCGATGCACATGGTCATACCATGCTACTACTGCCTGGTCGAGGCCATGCTTCACAGCCGCCAGGGTCCGCAAACATTGCCGATGGCTTTATCGTTTACGGCCTGATGCCTAATAACAAGCTTCTAAGCGAGCTGCCTTCGCAGCGGCCACTGGTGTCTGTGGATTTTGATATTGACGGCAGCCCGACTGTTCATATCGATGACCAAGACGCGAGCTACCACCTTGCCCAGCACGCATTAAAAACGCGGCCACAGCGGCCTGCGGTAATTAATCTTCGCCTGACAAAAGAGCATTGCAACGGCCGAGTCACCAAAGTGCACACCCTACTTCCAGACACTAGCACCATCAGCCGTGCGCGCCTGGCCGGATTTCATGCCGCACTCACCGAACATGGCTTTGATGCTGAACAGATCCCACTGTGGAATATCGAAGAGAACGTGTTTGACGTGTGCTCACCGGTAATCACAGAAATCCTTGACTTGCCTGCCAAGCAGCGCCCGGATCTGTTGCTGTGTATGTCAGACCGTATTGCGCTTACCGCGCTTACGCTAGCCGAACAGCGCGGCATTCACGTACCTGGGGAGCTAAGAATTACAGGCTTTGATGGCATTGCTGAAGGGCAATATAGAGCACCGCGTTTAACGACCGTGCGCCAGGACAGTGCGGGCAAAGGCCGCGTGGCGGCAAAAATGATTCTAGGTCGGATACCCAAAACCCAGCAGCTACTCAAAACAGAGTTGCTGCTGGGTGACACTTGCCCATAAAAATCAGCCAGGTACTATTTGGCCGTTTTCTGCATGGCAAGGGCGGTATCTAACATACGGTTGGAGAAACCCCACTCGTTGTCGTACCACGCCATAATTTTCACCAGGCGGCCATTCACACGGGTGTGATTAGCATCAAAAGTAGACGAGTGTGCGTCATGATTGAAATCAATAGACACCAGCGGCTGTGCGTTAACCGCTAGCACAGACGAGTTCGCCGCTGCTTTTTCAACAATTGCATTGATCTCTTCTTTGGTGGTATCGCGGCTTGCCGTAAATGTTAAATCTACCAGGGAAACGTTGATCACCGGTACGCGTACGGCTAACCCATCAAACTTACCTGCCAGCTCAGGCAAAACCAAACCAACGGCCGCTGCTGCGCCTGTTTTGGTCGGAATCATCGAATGCGTCGCACTACGCGCGCGGTAAGGGTCGGAGTGATAAACATCCGATAGGTTCTGGTCGTTGGTGTAGGCATGGACCGTGGTCATCAAGCCATTTTCAATGCCTACAGCATCGTTTAACGCTTTGGCGACAGGCGCCAAGCAGTTAGTCGTGCACGACGCATTGGAGACCACCGTGTGTTCAGCCGTCAAAATATCGTCATTAACGCCATATACGATAGTAGCGTCAGCATCGGGGCTGGGTGCAGAAATCAACACACGCTTAGCACCCGCTTCTATATGCTTGGCAGCGGCTTCTCGCTTAGTGAACAAGCCTGTGCACTCCATGACGAGATCAATGTTCATGGATGCCCAAGGAAGCAGGCTAGGATCACGCTCAGAAGAGATCGCGATGCGATCGCCATCCACACGAATACTTTCGGCATCATGCTCAACGGCAAAAGGAAAGTGGCCGTGAACCGTATCGTGACGCAGCAGATGCGAGTTCAGGGAAGGATCACCTAAATCATTAATCGCAACCACTTGGACACGATCCCGGTAGCTATTTTCGTACAGCGCACGCAGTACGTTACGACCAATCCGTCCAAATCCGTTAATAGCAACTCTTATTGTCATGATGGCACCTCAGTCAAGCAGTGGTAGTCGATGGCGTATCCAGTAAAAAAATTACTAAAAATACGTATTTATTCGCCTTTAGGTCAATTTTTACCTATCCAAACTGCCCTTAAAGGCTAATAACATCCCAATATGTAGTAAAATTACTATATAAAGGCTATCGTAGTCCAATAATTAATCACCGCCAAGATGGTCAATAGGAGTAACTTTTATGACTCGCTCAACATCTCCCACTCCCCTTCGCCGCACCAAGATTGTCGCGACGCTTGGCCCAGCAAGCGATCGCCCTGGCGTCCTGGAAGCCATGCTAAAAGCGGGCGTTGATGTCGTGCGGCTAAATTTCTCCCATGGCGCCGCAGATGACCATCGCCGCCGCTTGAAAGAGGTACGCGAGATCGCCCAGCGACTAAATCGTAGCGTTGCCGCACTGGGTGACCTGCAAGGGCCAAAAATTCGTATATCCCGCTTTGCCGAAGGTGCCGTTCACTTGGATATTGGCCAACCTTTCGTGCTCGACATGGCCCTAGATGCCAACAGCGGCACGGCCGAGCGCGTCGGCTGTGATTACAAGTCACTGATTGACGATGTTGCGCCGGGTGACCGACTACTGCTGGATGATGGCCGTGTCGTGCTGGATGTCACCTCGATTATTGATCAAGAAGTGCACACCCGCGTTCATGTAGGTGGCAAGCTTTCCAATAACAAAGGCATCAACAAGCAAGGGGGTGGACTATCCGCCCCTGCGCTTACCGAAAAAGATAAAGAAGACCTAAACACTGCGATCGATATCGGGGTGGATTACTTGGCGGTATCGTTCCCGCGCAGTGCTGCTGATATGCAAGAAGCTCGCGAACTGCTCGGCGAAGCAGGCAAGGAAATAGGTTTGGTTGCCAAGCTTGAGCGCGCCGAAGCGGTTGCCGATGATGAGACACTGGATGGCATTATCGAAGCCTCTGAAGCCGTAATGGTCGCCCGAGGCGACTTAGGCGTAGAAATTGGCGATGCCTCATTGATCGGCACTCAAAAACGCATCATCAAACATGCTCGCACGCTTAACCGCGCGGTAATTACCGCCACACAAATGATGGAGTCAATGATTGAGTCGCCACTGCCCACCCGCGCGGAAGTATTCGACGTGGCTAACGCAGTGCTTGATGCCACAGACGCCGTCATGCTTTCTGCGGAAACCGCCGCGGGTGACTATCCGGTAGAAACCATTCAAGCGATGGATAGGGTATGCCTCGGCGCTGAGCGCGAACGTATTGCTCAGTCATCAGGCCACCGTATTCATGAAGGCTTCGAGCGCATTGATGAAACCATTGCCCTCTCTGCCATGTATGCCGCTAACCACCTAACGGGCGTACGCGCCATAGCCTGCATGACCTCAACAGGTTATACGCCACTGATTGCCTCACGCATTCGCTCTGGCCTGCCGATTGTTGGCCTTGCACATAGCCCGATTGCCCAACGGCGCATGGCGCTTTATCGCGGCGTCGTGTCGATTCCCTTCGACACAACTCACATGGACCCTAAAGAACTCAATCAAGAAGCCGTCAAGCTACTGCAAGCTCATGGTTTGGCACACCCTGGTGATCATGTCATTCTTACCCGCGGCGACCACATGAACGCCCACGGCGGCACCAACACCATGAAAGTGCTGGCCGTTGAAGAAGCGTAAATCTAACTGTGACCTGAAATAGCCGGAATGTTAACTGGAGAGCCATGCCATGAGCGACGCACGTCCCCCCCGCCAAGCCGTTCGTACGCTGCAACCGCGTAAACGCATTGCGCTAATTGCCCACGACGGCAAAAAAACCGAAATGTTGGAGTGGGCAACACGCTGGCAGGAAACACTCAGCCAGCACACGCTTATTGGTACGGGGACGACCGCTGGGCGGCTTAAAAGTTCGCTTGGCCTAGAGGTCGAGGGGTTGATGAGCGGGCCGCTAGGCGGTGATCAGCAAATTGGCGCGCGTATTGCCGAACAACAGCTAGACGTGCTGATTTTCTTCTGGGATCCGTTTGCCCCTCAGCCCCACGACCCTGATGTCAAAGCGCTGCTGCGCTTAGCCGCGCTGTGGAACGTGCCGGTGGCATGCAATGCGGCGAGCGCCGACTTTTTACTGTCGTCGCCCTATCTCAGTGAACGCTACGATATGTCTATTCCGGATGCGCAGGCCTGGGCTCAAGCCCGCACGGTATAGTTCTTAACAACTCAAGGTCTTAACAACTCAAGCTCTGAACGAATCAATGGGGCTTATCGGGTATGCAGGTGGCGCGCCACGACCTGCTGCCCACACTGATAGTCACCGTTCATGGCATTCAGGGCACAGCGCAGGGTGAGTTCAGCAATGCGATCATAATCTTGCAACGCTGAATTCACCGGTTGCGGCAGAAAGTCCAATAAGCGGTGGTCGCCAAAGGTGGCCAACCGCATCTCTTCTGGTAGCCCACCACGCTCCAGAAACACGTCAAACACCCCTTCCATCAGCACATAAGACGCGGTGATCAACGCGTCAGCGCCCCCCTTCTCATCCAGCAGTTGAGCGGCAAGACGGGCACCTTCGCTACGCTCGTAGTGCGTACCGCTAAGTAAAACCGGCTCGATAGAGCTGTCTTGTAGTGCTGACTGAAAACCCACCCTCCGCTCACGACTGATCGACAAGCTTGGCATCGCTTCTAACCACGCCACCCGCCGCGTGCTACCCGTAATGACCGAGCGCGTTAGCGCATATGCTGCGTCTTGATCGTTACTGACGACACTAGCAAAACGTGCCGGCGCAAGCCCACGGTCCATTCCCACAACGCACCAGCCTTCATCCACCAAATCAGAATAGAAGGTGTCCTCTTCGGCAAGGCAGCTGGCGGTAATAAGCACCTCACAGCGCTGCGCGCGAAGCGCCAATGCCAAAGCGCGCTCGCTATCGGCACAGTCATCTGAGCTAGCCACCAACAGCTGATAGCCCTTCTCTCTCGCGCCACGCTCTAAGCGTTTCGCGAGCCGCGCATAGCTGATATTTTCAAGATCCGGCACGATCAATCCAATCAGCCGACTTGCCCCACGACGCAGCGCTGCTGCCTGCGGGTCAATGTGATAGCGATGCTGCCGCACGACCGCCATTACTTTCTCAATGGTGGCATTACTAATACGCCGTTGCTCGGCCTGGCCATTAATTACATAGCTCGCCGTGGTGCGCGATACGCCCGCAAGCCGGGCAATGTCGGCAAGTGTCATGCAATTCTCCCTCTGGTTGCCGGTGTAGTTTATCAGCCGTTTCTCCCCACCCAGACTAAAGTCTAGAAAGACAACCCTTGTGTCTTTAAGTGAATCGATTCAGCATAGCCAACTAACCACAGATGACACGATTCATCCAGCGAAGCTCAACGCTCTACGACCAACGTTTAAGCATGATCACGCTGCAGACATTACCCTTGGCTGACAGCGTTTACAGGAGAACCCTATGTTAACTCTCGGCCCAGATGACATCTTGCTCGACCGCCATGCGGACGACTGGCAAGCTGCACTCGACATCGCCGCTAAGGCGCTAACGGATGCGGGCTTAGTTGAGGCCGAGTACCGTGATGGCCTCCATGCCCGTGAAGCGCAGTCGTCAACCTATCTTGGTAATGCGATTGCCATTCCACACGGCACGCCGGAAAGCCGTCAGCACGTAAAACATACCGGCGTGAGGGTGCTGCAGTTCCCCAAAGGCGTTCAGTGGCATGACGGCCAGACGGTCTATGTTCTGGTGACGATAGCCGCGCAAAATGACGAACATCTAGACATCCTGCGTCAATTAACCCACGTCTTAGACCGCGACGGCGTCGCCAACCAGCTCGCCAGCGCCAGTTCGGCTGTCGAGGTAGCGCGTTTACTTTCCAAGCCAGCGCTTGAGCCGCGCCTGGATGCTGATACGCTGTGCGTTAATTTCCCTGCTCGCGACCCTCAAGAGCTCGCCCTGGCCGCTGCCGCTCGGCTTCGCCAAAGTGGCTGTGTTGATAACGCTTTTATTAGTGCCATCGCCAGTGCTTCCCCCCAATGGCTGGGCAAGGGATTTTGGTTGGCAAGCCACGTCCAAGGGGTGACACAACCCTCACTAGGCGTTGCCACGCCAGCCGATCCTAAACTTGAGCATAGTGATCACCCTGTCCATGCGCTGTTCTGTTTAGCGGCCAGTGGCGATGCCCACCGCCCACTGCTGGAACAGCTATTAGCCATGCTAGAGAACGGCGAAAGTGATAGCTTGGTGGGCAAAAGCAGCGCACAGCTGCTGGCCACGCTGGCGGGCGAAACCGCCAGCACTCAGACTCGTCGCGTGCGCGTCTTGAACCCCCATGGCCTGCACGCTCGTCCAGCGAAACAGCTGGTACAGGTCGCCCGCGCGCAATCAATACCGATTAACGTACGCCTTGAAGAAGGCAGTGCCTCCACGGTTTCTGCCGCCAGCCTCACCAAAGTGATTGGCTTGGGAGCACGGCGTGGTCAGTGGCTGATTCTTTCTGCCGAAGGTGAGCAGGCAACGGCTGCACTGGACGCCGTTTCCGCTGCGATCGAAGAAGGCTTGGGCGAGAAAGTAACGCCGTTCGACGGCGGCTTTGATGCCAAGTCGGTGACTAACACGAGCAAGCCCGTTGAACCGTTAGTCGCCGATGCGCCCCACACCGGCGTTGCCGCCTCGCCGGGCTTAGCCATTGCGCCGGTGTTTGCGATTCGCCCGATGCAGTTCGACTACGCCGAACACGCCAGCGACCCCGAACTTGAAATTAGTCGCCTGAAAGTGGCTCTCAAAGAAGGCGCTGCTCAACTACAGGCACTGGTGCACAACGCCCCTGGCGGTGAAGTGGCCGATATTCTCTCGATGCACGAAGAGATGCTCGACGACCCCGAGTTGCACCACGCTGCCATTGATGCGATTCGTGAAGGTCGTTCAGCAGAAGCCGGTTGGTGGAATGCCATTGAAACCGCCGCCCACGCTCAGGAAATGCTCGCCGACCGCCTGCTGGCCGAGCGCGCCGCCGACCTGCGCGACGTAGGCCGCCGCGTGCTGGGCGTATTGTGCGATGTCCAACTGCCCGAGCCGCCTGACCACCCGTATATTCTGGTGATGGATGACATCGGCCCTTCCGACGTTGCCCGCCTGGATACCTCACGCGTACGCGGCCTGCTTACCGTG
The DNA here is from genome assembly GCF_002082565.1 of Halomonas sp. GT. Lineage (NCBI taxonomy): Bacteria > Pseudomonadati > Pseudomonadota > Gammaproteobacteria > Oceanospirillales > Halomonadaceae > Halomonas > Halomonas sp. GT. The sequence continues at coordinate 1,474,257 of NZ_CP020562.1, read as the reverse complement.
CGCGGCGGCGCCACCGCTCACAGTGCTATTCTGGCTCGCGCCCTGGGCATTCCCGCTGTTGTCGGCGCCGGTGAAGCCGTCATGGCGTTGCATAACGGCAGCATGATGATTCTGGATGGTGAACGTGGGCGGGTTACCTCCCAGCCTTCCGAAGAGCGTCTGCAGCGCGCGGAACAACAGCTTCTCGACCAGCAACAGCGCGAAGCCGATGCCTGGGAGCTGCGTTTTGAGCAAGCCCAAACCCGCGATGGTCATCGGGTAGAAGTGGCAGCCAATCTTGGTAACACCGCCCACGCCGCCGATGCGGTTGAACGCGGTGCCGAAGGTGTTGGCCTGCTGCGCACCGAATTCCTGTTTATGGCCTACTCAAGCGCACCGGACCTAGCCACCCAAATTGCCGAGTACCGCGAAGCCACCGATGCCTTGGATGGCCGTCCGCTGGTCGCGCGTACTTTGGATGTGGGTGGCGACAAGCCGCTGCCCTACTGGCCGGTTCCCCAGGAAGACAATCCTTTCCTTGGCCTACGCGGCATTCGCTTAGCGCTGACCGAACCGGAAGTGCTGGAAACACAAATCCGCGCGCTGCTGATGGCAGCTGTCGGCCGTCCGCTACGCATCATGCTGCCGATGGTTAAGGATGTCGCTGAATTCCGCGCCGCCAACGTCATCTATGACCGCCTGCTTAGCGAAATCCCACCACAGCAGCGCGCCACTGATGTGCAACTGGGCGTGATGATCGAAGTACCCTCCAGCGCACTGCTAGCACCTACGCTGGCGGCCGAGGTGGACTTCTTCTCCGTTGGCACTAACGATTTAACTCAGTACACCCTGGCCATCGACCGCGGCCATCCAGAGCTTTCTGCCCAGGCCGATGGCCTGCACCCCGCCGTGCTGCGTTTGATTCAAATGACCGTCGATGCCGCCCATGCCCACGGCAAATGGGTCGGCGTATGCGGCGAGCTAGCCTCGGACGCCATGGCCGTGCCAGTCCTGGTAGGGTTAGGCGTTGATGAGCTTTCCGTCAGTGCGCGACAAATTCCGCTAGTCAAAGCTCGCCTGCGTGAATTTGATCTTGCCGATGCAAAAGCCACTGCCCAATTAGCACTGAGTAAAGCCACCAGCGATGAGGTGCGTGACGCCCTGGAGGCCCGCTAATGGCCCAGATAGTGTGCATTACACTCAACCCCGCGCTGGATTTAGCGTTCAACCTTGAAACGCTGACACTCGGTCATGTGAACCGCCCCCACAGCGCCCAGTTAGAAGCCGCGGGCAAAGGCGTTAACGTAGCACGCGTGCTGGCCAGTTTAGGCCATCAAGTGATTGTTAGCGGCTTTCTCGGCCAGGATAACGACGCGCCGTTCAGCTTGGCATTCCCCCACTACGGCGTGGAAGATGCCTTTGTACGAGTACCCGGCAGCACACGCATTAACGCCAAGCTGGCGGAACAGAGTGGCCGCGTCACTGATATTAACGGCCCCGGCATGCCGATTGAGGCTACCCATCTAGATGCCTTACGAACTACCCTAGACGATCTATTTCAGCGCCTCGCTCCGCCCCAAGCGGTCGTCGTTGCCGGTAGTCTTCCTCCAGGTATTGATCAGCCGCTGTTTGCTGAGCTACTAACCACCCTAAAAAGCTATGGCGTACCACTTTGGATAGACACCAGTGGCCCGGCACTGCTGACCGCCATTGCTGCTCAGCCTGCGGCTGTAAAACCTAACGAAACGGAACTCGCTGACTGGGCTGGCAGCGCGCTAGATTCAAATCAACAGCGCCAGGTCGCCGCCGAGCGACTGCACGCCAGCGGCATCGAGCACGCACTGATCTCCGCAGGCTCAGAGGGCGTTTTATGGGTTAGTTCACAGGGCACCTGGCAATCTACCCCACCTAGCGTGAACGCCACCAATACCGTTTGTGCGGGCGATACCTTTTTGGCTGGCATGCTTCATGGGCTGCTCAGCGACTTCGCCCCACAAGACACCCTTCGCTTCGCAACGGCACTCTCTGCCGAAGCGGTTCGCCACGTCGGCGTGGGCACCCCCCACGCCGACGACTTTGACTTACTCCAACAACAGACTTTGGTACGGCGTCTTGACGACACTATCACCGAGGGAGCCACGCGATGAACCTGATTCTGATTACCGCCTGCCCCAGCGGCATGGCGACCACCTTTTTGGCCGCCAAGCGCCTTGAACAAGCGGCCACACGGATGGGCTGGAGCGCTCATGTGGAAATGCACGGCGAGATTGCGCCGCTGCAGGCTGCCACCGCCGAGCAAATTGCTAATGCCGATTTAATTGTGGTGGCCGCCGATCACGTTCCCGCCCCGGAGCGTTTTGAAGGCAAGCGACTTTTCCAGGCGCCGATTGCCAGCGCCCTGCCCGACCCCAGCGCCTTTTTAGCTCAAGCCAAGCGTGAAGCACCGATTTACACTGCTCCTGCAACCCCTACAGCTGCTGCTACTCCGGCGAGCAACACGGGTGGCAAGAAGATTGTCGCTGTTACCGCTTGCCCCACCGGCGTTGCCCATACCTTTATGGCCGCTGAAGCGCTAGCCGAAGCAGGCAAAGCCATGGGGCATGCCATTCGCGTGGAAACCCAAGGCTCAGTGGGCGCTCAGGATCATTTAACCGAAGAAGAGATCGCCGACGCCGACGTGGTCGTACTGGCCTGCGATATCGACGTTGACCCAGCGCGGTTTGCAGGCAAGCGTATCTACCGCACCTCAACCGGCAATGCACTAAAAAAGCCACGTCCCACTCTGGAAGCCGCCCTTGTTGATGCTAGCGTAGAAAACGCCAACAGCGGTTCGGGCAACGCCAATAAGAGCGTTAAAGAGAAAGGCGTTTATAAGCACCTACTCACTGGCGTTTCGTTCATGCTGCCTATGGTGGTAGCGGGCGGCTTGCTGATTGCGCTCTCGTTTGTCTTCGGTATTGAAGCCTTTGAGCAGGAAGGCACGCTGGCCGCTGCGCTTATGCAAATTGGCGGTGGTACCGCCTTCGCGCTAATGATTCCTGTGCTGGCAGGCTACATTGCCTACTCCATAGCCGACCGCCCCGGCATCGCCCCAGGCATGATTGGCGGGATGTTGGCGGCCAACATTGGCTCCGGGTTTATTGGCGGTATTTTGGCAGGCTTTCTGGCAGGCTACGTAGCCCTCGCGGTTACCCGCTACGTTAAGCTGCCCTCCAGCGTTGAATCGCTCAAGCCTATTCTGATTATCCCGCTGGTGGCTAGTCTGGTCACCGGCCTGACGATGATCTATGTGATTGGCGAACCTGTCGCAGCATTGCTGAATGCGCTGACCAGCTTCCTGGCCTCGATGGGCTCTACTAACGCGGTGCTGCTGGGCATTCTATTGGGCGCAATGATGTGCTTCGACTTGGGCGGCCCCGTCAATAAAGCAGCTTATACCTTTGGCGTGGGCCTGTTAGCGTCAGAAACCTACGGCCCAATGGCAGCCATTATGGCGGCAGGCATGGTGCCAGCGATTGGCATGGGTATTGCCAGTTTCGTAGCGCGCAATAAATTTTCTGAACCAGAACGGGAAGCAGGCAAAGCTTCGTTTGTACTCGGCTTTTGCTTTATTAGTGAAGGGGCCATTCCCTTCGCGGCGAAAGACCCGTTGCGGGTTATCCCCGCGTGCATGGTGGGCGGTGCGATCACCGGCGCGCTTTCCATGCTGGTAGGCGCAAAACTAATGGCACCTCACGGGGGTATCTTTGTTCTGCTAATCCCCAACGCTATTACCCCAGCGTTGCTCTACCTCGGCGCGATTATCATCGGCTCGCTGGTAACCGGCTTAGGCTATGCCTTTATCAAACGCGGCGCCGCACACGTCGTCGTTACCAGCTAAACGTTTGAACGCCAGTGCTGAGCAGGTTGCTACCTGCTCAGCGCCTATTTTGCTACGCATATCCCTCCTCAACTCCATACCAGCAACGGTTTATTACTGATTTTTTTAACCCCAAATCGCTTAACAGTTGCTTAAACTGGGGTTTTATGTAGTATTTTTACCTAAATAGAGCCATAAATAGTACAAAGCACGAGCCAGCAATATAGCGCTCGTCACTTAATAATGATCTAAAACAACAGGACCGCCCTCTATGTTTCAACTCACCCGCAGCGTTACTTGGCAGGCACTTGAACGCCTGCGCGACAAAACCGCCAACGACCGCATTCGTGATTACTTCACCAATGACCCGCAGCGCTTTGAAAAAATGAGCTTACGGGTGGGCGGCCTATTCTTGGATTACTCCAAGCATCACGTCTCTGATGAAGTGCTTGCCAAACTGCTTGAGCTGGCCGACCACTCTGCCCTGGTTCAGCGTCGCGCACAGATGTTCTCTGGCGACATTATCAACGTCACCGAAAATCGCCCGGTACTGCATACCGCACTACGCAATTTAAGCGATGAACCGGTACATGTAGACGGCAACGATGTCATGCCGGAAATCAATCGCACCCGGGAACAAATCAAGCAGTTCTCAGAAGCGGTTAGAAGCGGTGAGTGGAAAGGCTATAACGGCCAACGCATCAAAGACGTGGTCAATATTGGCATTGGTGGCTCAGACCTTGGCCCCAACATGGCCGTACGCGCGCTACTCAAATACCGCCACCCGGAACTGCACTTCCACTTCGTCTCCAACGTCGATGGCACCCATATTCAGAAGGTGCTTTCACGACTAGACCCGGCGACCACGCTGTTTATCGTTTCCACCAAAACTTTCTCTACCCAGGAAACCCTGCTTAACGCCAAAACCGCACGGCGCTGGTTCGTGGAAAATGCCGGTGAAGATGCCGACGTAGGCGCCCACTTTATTGCCGCTTCCACTAACCGCAAAGCGGCGATGGAGTTCGGGATTCGTGAAGAGAACGTGTTCGAGTTTTGGGCCTGGGTGGGCGGTCGCTACTCCATGTGGTCATCTATCGGCCTACCGATTGCGCTTTCGGTTGGTTTTGAAGGGTTTATCGAGCTGCTGGAAGGCGCTCATGAGATGGACCGCCACTTTATCGAGGCGCCCTTCTCACAGAATATGCCCGTTCTGATGGCGCTGATTGGTATCTGGTACATCAACTTTATTGGCGCCGAAACCCAGGCTATCGTGCCCTACGATCAAGCCTTGAACCAACTACCTTCATTCCTGCAGCAGTTGGATATGGAGTCTAACGGCAAGTCAGTCGATATCTTTGGCCATCCGGTTAACTACAAAACCGGCCCGATTGTCTGGGGGCAAACAGGCTCCAACGGTCAGCACGCTTTCTTCCAGCTACTACACCAGGGCACCCGCTACGTGCCAATCGATTTTATTGCCTCGCTGAAACCCGAGCCCGGCGTGGAAGACCACCACTTCGCCTTGCTCACCAATATGCTCGCCCAAGCCAACGCCTTTATGGAAGGCAGCCAAGGGGACAGCAAAGAACTTAGCCAGCACGACCCCTACAGCTGCCCCGGTAACCGGCCTTCCAGCACCCTTTTGCTTGATGAGCTAACGCCAAAAAACCTAGGCGCGCTGATTGCCCTCTACGAGCACAAGGTGTTTGTGCAGGGTGTTATCTGGAACATCAACTCGTTTGATCAGTGGGGTGTGCAGCTTGGCAAACGCATTGCCGGTGAAATCAGCGAGCGCATCGACACCAACGCCGCCGACTTCGATACCTCCACCCAGGGTTTGTTGGAACTGGTACGCGCCCACTTTCCCGGCGACAGCAACGCAAAGCAAAGCGCGCCAGCCAGCGCTGATAAGAAGCCTGCTAGGAAGAAGCGTTAAGCGGAGAGTTAGGTAAACGTTAGATAAAGAAACGCCTTGGCTGTTCAGCCAAGGCGTTTTTGATTTGATCTTTGATGCCAGTATCGTCACTGGCTGGAGGCAATCAGAAGCCCCTAGCCGACTAAATTAATCCGGCGTAAATTGCTCAAAGACCTGCTGTCCGGTCATTTTTTCTGTTTGGTTATTAAACTCGTAATAACCGGGCTTCTCATCAATAAATATTTCGCTGGTAAGCTGGTACGTCTGATCCTGGAACAGGCCTGCTGGGAGAATATACTCATTGCTGGGTAGCAGGTGATAGAACAGATGCGTCCCGCAGGTTGCACAGAATCCTCGCTCCGCCCATTCAGACGAGCGGTAAGCGGTAGGCTCAGCACCAGAGAATTCTACCGGACCACCACAATGCACAGCGAACATAGGCCCACCCGACCAACGCCGACATAGTGAGCAATGACAAACACTGACCTGCTCGTGGTTAGGCGCAGTCACTTCGATGGAACCGCAAAGACATGTTCCTTTCATCGCAAACTCCCTTACCGTTAGCCCCATGACAGTTGCTCTTGTGATGCCGACGAGAGCTAAGCTGCTGTAGGCTCATTGAACAATATTCTGTTGGAAAACGGATCTACCACTTCAAACACCCTATCGCCCCACGGAGCTGTGGTTATTTCCGGTCGGCTAAACTTGTAACCACGGGCTAAAATCTCGCGGTACAAGCCTTCAAGATCATCAGTATTCACAAACGTTTTAGCGCCAGGGGAGCAATCCCCAGAGTGTTCACTGAGGTGAAAAGCCAGATCACCTCGGGATACCTGCATATAGACAGGAAAGTCTGCTTCGAAGCGATGCTCCCAATCAAGCGACATCCCCAAAAACTCAAGATAGAACGCCTTGGCTTTAGATTCATCAAAAATTCGTATAATCGGAATGGCTTGAAAATGCATTTATGCTCTCCTTACAAACAGCGCTTTAACGAATGGCTAGCCAGCTCTGGCTAGAAAGCCTAAAGCCCCCTTTACCCTTAGGCGTTCGATTTAAACAGGCGCAGAGTTGCTCTCTACGCCATAGGCATGGCGTATATACTCAACGGCTTCAGCCATACCACTAAGAACCGCTGTCGCTGAATGAAAGTTTTGCTGTTTAGACATTTCCGTGGGTAGTGCCAAGCAGCTTATGCCAGCTCGAAAGGCGGCTTCAAGACCATGTTGTGTATCTTCAATGGCGAGACATTCATCCGCAGCAACGCCAAGCCGTTGAAGAGCCAGGAGATAGCATTCAGGTGCGGGCTTGCTGTCTCGGACATCATCGTTAGAAACAATCGTAGAGAACTTATCTTCAAACCCATTGGCCTGCAGCGTTTTTTGAACACCATTTGCACTAGCGCCTGTCACCACTGCCAGCTTCAAACCCGCACTGTGGAAGTAAGCAATAGCCTCTCGTACGCCAGGCATTAACGGGAATGCCTGGCTAGCAAGGTAGTCCTGCGTCGCGGCGTTCTTCGCTTCTATCAGTTGATCAGGGGACGCATCAATCCCAAACCTCTGTACCATATCCAGGGCATTGGCGCGCGTTGGTAGGCCTGCATAGTGGGTTCTGTACTGCAGCTCAGACAATTCAACGCCATATTGGCTCAGAATATGTATCCACATTTGAAAATGGATGTGTTCAGAACTGACGATCGTCCCATCGTGATCTAGCAAAATTGCGCGAAGTGCCACAAGACCTCCTAGAAATAGCGTGTTTAAAACCCAAGGCAAAGCCAACCGAAAGATCGACAGTGGGGACTTCTAGCCAGATGCCCAGCACACACTCGGTAACGCTTGGGTAGAATGGTCGAATCATAGCAGTAGGCATGGTTAAGCTTTTGCCTGATCTTATGCTCTACAGCACAGTGATTACCTATATTTAGCACTTACAAACCACTGCCCGCATACTTTATCTTCTTATATAGCTCACCGATAAAATTGACTCCCACTATCAAGCCCACACCAAGAGCAATGACGACGAGAGAACCATAGGCAATACTACCTGACCAGATCCACTGACTAATCGCTGTGCCAATATGTTGCAAAGTGAGATAAACACCTATCAGAAAACTACCTGCACGGACTAAGCCTAGTTCGTGCAGTGATAACTGAGAGTCAGCGTTATTAGCTGGATGAATTTTATTAGTCAGCGGTTCTGCCACTAGCCAAAGTACAGCGCCGACAATAAGAGGCATAACAATCATTGCTATCAGGGTGACTAACCACTCGTCATATGATTCTGTCGAGCCTGGGCCAAACAGCATCGGCGCTAGGGCAAGTAGCGGATTAAGCGCAATATACAGCGCTAAAATGCGTAACAAGATAATAGAGAAAGCTTTCATAGAATATGTTCACACTCCCTGTGATTTACATCGATATAAACGCCACATGATGAACATCGGGGGCTGACGATATTATCCTAGTTATTTATCACCACTATTTCACTTAAAACAGTGACCTCTCTTCAAGCGCACTTAGCCAAGGAGCATCTGAAACATAAAAAATACCCCTTGGCACTTTCGGGCCAAGGGGTATCGGTTACGTCAGCAACATCGCCTCGTTTTTCAGTTCGACGCGCAGGCCTACTACCCGGTCGATGGCTTACAGGCTGTAAGAATGCTAGCGCTTGAACATATCATCCAGGCGATTGGCGAACAGTACATCACGCATCCAGACTTTCAACTGGTCATGATCGGCTTGCACAAGCTGCGCTTCTACCCAGTCAGGCACCTCACCAAACTTGAATGTGAGCTGGGTGCGTACTACCTCGCGCGCTTCAGTCAAACGTCCTTCTTGCCGTCCTTCCAGGCGTTCTTTCTTGACCAGGTTCTCTATCTCTGCCAACGTGTCTTTATCCTCCATCAGGCTGTCAAGCCGATCCAGGTTGACCTCTGTGCCCAGCCGGTACAAATGTCGCTTGAGCCAGCGGGTGATAATCCGGTCGATGCGTTCCTTATTGGGGTCAGCCTGAATAATGGCGACGACCCGATCCACAGCGTTCTGTAGGGCTTCCCAACTTTCACCGGCATTTTCCACACCGAATACACCGCTGAGCGGTGTCTGGCGTAAGCCCAATTCTTCGTTAGTATAACGCCCTTCATCAACCAGAAAATAGCGCAGGCGCGGTTGATAGACCTGCAGAAAGCTCGGCGGTTCCGGCTGCACCATCTCGTAGATATCCAGCGGGGCTGTCCAGGGCTTGGAGCCGTTGTACAGTACCACCGGAAACACCGGTGGCAGGCCTTGACTGGGGGTGATGACCTTCTGTTTGAGTAATTCACTGTAAAAGCAGGCGACGTAGTGCATCAGCCGAATCGGCATGCTGCGATCAACCGCTGACTGGAACTCTAATAAAATGTATAGAAACACCCGCTGCGTCATGCCCTGCCAAGTGACTTCCACCGACCACACCACGTCTTCGATCTTCTCTTCGAACAGCGGTGTGATGTAATGGCCACTGTGCTTCTTGAGCGTCGTGAAGTTCATTAACCCGGCAATTAGGCGGGGCAAAGCCTTCAATCAGTTGCTCAACGAACTCAGGGTGGCTGAACAGTTCCTTGTAGCCGGTATCGTGGTGGTGGATGGCCATAACGCGTCCCTGTTAATTCTATAGTGGCAGAATACCATGGCGGGCGATGATCAGCAGCGCTTTCCAGTAGGCTGAGCCCTTTTATCACCACGCTACCGCCAGGCAAGACATTCCGTGCCTTCCCTGCCAATCAATGCAGCAACGTCCGTGTTGCTGCGTCGGTTGAGGGTGTTATTTCATGGCGTGACCAAACAATGTGCCACCTCCAATGCTGGCCACAGTGTTGAACGGCAGTGGGCGGTCAAAGGTAGAACTCAAAGCCACACCACCTTTATATAAAGCCAGATTGCATATAGCACAAAAAACAGTTCAAAAAAGTGGTAGCCACACCACCAAAAGATATTCGCACCCAGTGAGTGCATAATGCCTGAATCGCCCAAAGTGCCCATTTTAACTTCTTTACGTTTAAAGAGCGTTTTTTTTGAACTCAAGAGCATTAATGACCAAATTATGGAGCCTGCCAACCCCATCAACACATCTTGGTACTCCGGCATGCCCCGCCAAAACATCCAGAACATCATGCCACACGCCACAATTTGCAGCATTAACGTCATCACTGTTACCCGGTAAATCACCTTGCAAAATATCTGAAACTGTTTTTCTGTCATTGTTTGTGCCCACCCCGGTGTTGACTAACTCGTTTTACCATCGCGGTATTACTCGTCGTCTGTATCAGGCGCGGACTGCGTTTCGTCATATATCCACTGAATGATTTTCTCGGTGCCAGCTCCATAAATATTCCTCATCCATTCAAGGAACTCCTCGGAGTACACGCCAGTTTTTTCGGCACTTCCTGAGACTGCCTTTCCAACAACCGGGTTAGCAGCTGCTGCTGTAGCTTGTATCAACGCTCCACTACCATCTCCATCTAATACCTTCTCAGTCACATCCGAGCCAGTCATTCCCAGAGACACCCCTCGGCAGGCTGCCCCTGTTGGAAACACAGCACATATATCAATAATGTTGCGCACACGCTGGCCTATCCATTCAGCGCGGGCGATGGTGTCCGGGTCTTGTGACCAGTCAACACTTTCTAGGGTGGCGACTAGATCATTCAATTGACGCTCGATGAGGGCATCGGTGAGATCACCGCCAAGCTGTTCCCGTGTATTGGGATCTTGCAACAGCTCGAACGTTGCCGTTATCTCATCCAGTTGTGGGCTGCAGTCACTGCCAACTACGCGGCAGTCATCCAACGGCGCGTTTTCCTGCAGGCCATTCAATAGCTGATGCTCAACCAGTTGGCGTTTTAGTTCTGGATCCAGTGCCGAGTCCTCCGAAGTTAATCGCTCCAGCTCCTGGTTAATGGCACGGTTGGTCAGATAATTATTCACCACCTCATTAAACGCCGCCGCGCCGCCTTGGGTGCCGCCCGTAGCTGCACCGGCAGCGGTGCTGGCCAGTGCCGTGAGGCCGTCGGTGAGGGTGTCGTCGAGGCCGGCGTTTTTCAGGGCACTCGCGATGGCCGGGGCGCTGAGGGTACCCACGGCGGCCCCCGTGGCACCTTGAGTTCCGCCGGTCAGTGCGCCGATGGCGGTGTGGGCGGCGAGGCGTTGGGTGCCGTTGTCACCCCAGTCGCTTTGCAGTTGATCAGCCTGGGCGTTGAGTTGGTTGGCACGTTCTGTGTCACCCGCGGCCTGAGCCTGTTGGGCTTGCAGGCGTTTGATCTGCGCTTCTTCGAGCTTGGCCTGGGCGGTGTCGCCCACTAACTTGCTCGCCCGTGACCCAAACTCTTGCGTAATCTCGGCCTGGGCCTGGACGTCTTTTCTGACGCTTTCTGCATCGAAGATCGGTGCAATGCCGGTGTCTGCGTCGCCGGTGCGGGCGTCTTGGTTGCCTGCCAGGCCGCTGATGGCGGATTCGGTGGTGCTGCTGGCGTCGCCGTCGTCGCGGCCGGTGCCGATGCCGGAGAGGCCGGTGCTGCTTTCACCGGTACCCTTGTCACCACTGCTGAGGCCAACGCTGGTGCTTTCCGCTTCATAGGTGGCGTTGTTGGCAAGGTCGGTTAACGTGAGTGCGCCACTTTCTATTGCTTCGCTGGCGGTTTGCCCGGCGGTGGTGAAGCGGTTGCGGTCGTTGTCAATGGCGGTTTGTGTGCTGGTGATGGCACCGCCGGTGAGTTTGGTGGTGCCGCCGACGTTGACCTGGAAGCCGCCGTCGCCAGCGCGCAGGCCGCTTTGCTCATTGACGCTTTGGAAGTCGCTGTTGAGCTTAGTGCGGCTGGCGTTGAGGCTGGCGGTGACCTGCCCTACGCCGATCAGCGGTATGCTGAGACTTCCGCCACTGCTTTGGTGGCGTTCGTTGTGGGTGGCGGTGTCTTGCAGGCTTTCAATGGTCAGATCGCCGCCGATGTGGGTGCTGATTTGCGGGGCGCTGACCACGGCACCTTGCAGGGTGGTGTCGCCGCCGCTGGTGAGGATGACCTGATTACCGGCGCTGAGCTGGGTGTTGTTGAAGAAGGTACTGTCACCGTTGCCGTGGCCCTTGGCGCGGCTGGCGTCCAGGTTGAGGGCAATGCCATTCGTGCCGATGCCCAGCCCAATGCTGCCACTGCTGCTGTTGTGGCTGTCGCGCTGGGAGACGGCATCGGCGCTGGCCAGCAGGTGGATATCCTGGGCGGCGTTGAGCTGAAGCTGGTTGCCCGCGTCCAGCTGGCTGCCTTGTACGGTGATGTTGCCTTCGCCGTCTCCTTGGCCGAGCGCGTGAATGGCGAGGTCGCCACCGGCAGTGATCGTCGAGCTCAGGGCGGTGTTGCTGCTCGCTTCGCTGTTGCTGCGGCTTTGGCTGGAGCCCAGGCTGATGTTGAGGCTGAGGTCGGTGGTGTTGCCGTTTTGCAGCTGTTGCTGAATATCCTTCACCGCCAGGGCGCTATTGGCCGCCGCCAGGGCTTGCATCCGCGGGCTCTGGGTGTCGCCAGCGGCCTGGAACTGGCCCTCGAGGCGTTGGGCGGTGTCTATCACGGGGCTGCTGAGGGAGAGACTTAGCCCGCTTTGTTTGAAGCGCTGTTCGGTCTGGCTGCTACGGGTCTCTCGGCCTTCGAGGATGTTGACCGTGTTGGCACCAATCAGGATATCGCCGCTGGGGGCCAGCACGTCAGAACCGATCTGGGTGTAGGTGTCGCCTGCGGTGAGGGTAACGTTGCCGCCAATGCTGCCCACGGTGGTGGGGGCAACGAAGGTGGCAGTATTGGTGGCATCGGTCATCTGCCGCTGGCTGCCGATGTTAATGCCAAACCCACCGCTGAACAGGCCACTCTTGCGGCTATCGCTGAAGTGGCTGTCGCTCAGAGTGTTTTGGGCGGCATCCAGGGTGAGGCTGCCCCCAGCATGAATCCCTAGATCCTGGTCGGCCAGGACGTTGGCACCGCTGAGGTGGATATCTTGACCGCTGGTCATAGTGACCGTCTGGCCGCCTAGCTCGCTGGCTAGTGCCTGAGTGTTGATGCTGCTCGTGCGGGTGGTGCGGGTGCGGCTGGAGAACAGGCCGCTACTGCGGGTTTGGCGGCCTTCAGCCAGGCTATCCGTTCGCTGGCCCGCTTCCAGGGTGATATCACCGCCAATGGCGTTCAGGGCCAGGGCACCCTGGGCGTCAATAGTGGCGGCACGCAGGTTAATGTCTTGCCCAGCGGTGAGGCTCACCGCCCCGCCGCCGGTGATCACGCTGCCAATCTCTTCGCTGTGGCTCTGGTGATGGTAGTTGTTGGCATCCCAGTTAAGGGCGTGGCGTTGGCCAACTTCCAATGTGTCCAGGTTGATATCGCTACCTGCAGTGAGCTGAGTCACGCCACTGCCAATGTTGTGTAGTTCGGCAGCGGTGAGGTTAATCGCACCGCCCGCGCTGGCCAGCAGGTTGCCCGCCTCGCCGTTGACATAAAGCCCGGCCATCCGGTCAATGCCTTGCAGGCTGAAGGTATTACCATCGACCTCGTTGGTGGCGCTGTGGAGCGTACTGGCGATGTTGATATCCCCGCCCGCCTGCAACGCCATGCCAGTATTGGCGGCAATGCTGCCACCGTCGATAGTGATGTCCTGACGGGCATCAATTAACGCGATATCGCCTTGAATGCGGCCGCTGTTGGTGAGGTTCTGGGCGCTGATATCCACCAGGTTGCGCCCGGCAATGGTGCCGCTGTTGTTGAGGTCGCCACTCAGGGCCAGGTCGATATCACGGGCGCTGATCAGCGTGCCATTATGGCCACCCAACAGCTCGCCATTGGCGGCTAGATCACCCTGGCGCGGGGCCAGATAGACCTTGGGCATCAGGGCGGTGGCGGTAGAGCCATCGGGTAGCTGTACGGTTTGTGTGACTAGCCAGACGATATCGTTGGTGAGCTGGGCGGTTTGCGACGCTGACAACGCAATGCCGGGGCGCAGCTTGTGTTCATGCGCAAAGGTCGCCCCCGCGTTCATCAGCGCCGCGTATTGTGCATCATCGCTGCGGTAATCGCCCAGGAAGCGGTAGCCGGTGAGCGCGGCGATTTGATCACGAATGAGCTTTTGCTCGTAAAAGCCGTCACCCAGGCGTTTTTGTGCATGAACCGGATCGTAGGCCAACGCTGAAAGTAGATAGTCACTGGAAAGCCACTGGCGGTGATCAGTAAAGTTGGGGTCCGTCGCCACCAGGTAACGCGCGTTACTACCAGGATCTATGGTGAAGAGGCTGCTGGTCGGCAGCAAGACAGCAGGCGCGGATGGCGTTCCCAAGCCTGCTGTCGCTTGCGCCCCTTCGCTTGCGCTGGTGTGATAGACTGGGGCGTTGCCGGTGGGGAGCGCGGCGCTGCCTTGGGTAGTGCTACTGGAAGACGGGACAGTTAACGAGGCGCTGTTGGTCTCGTGGGTATCTGTATTGATGCTATTGGTGCTATGGGTCGCACTATTAGTGTTGGTACTAAAAGATGCTTCAGTCGCTCCATGGACATCCGTATTCACCGCATTAGTGCTATTGGTGACGTTGCCCGAGCTGTTGGCACTGAACGAAGTACCAGCGGCTCCGTGGGTTTCCGTGTTCACTGCATTGGTGCGACGAGTTGCGTCACCTGAGCCATTGGCACTAAACGATGCTCTCGTCTGCCCATGAGCATCCGTATTCACCGCATTAGCGCTGTGGGTTATATCACCGGGGCTGTTGGCACTGAACGAAGTACCAGCGGCTCCGTGGGTTTCCGTATTCACTGCATTGGCGCGCCGGGTTGCGTCACCTGAGCTATTGGCACTAAACGATGTGTCTGTCTGTCCATGAGCATCCGTATTCACCGCATTGGCGCTGTTGGTGACATTGCTCGGTCTGTTAGCACTAAACAATGCCTCGGTCTGCCCATGAGCATCCGTATTCACCACATTGGCACTGTTGGTGGCATTGCCTGGCTTGTTGGCACTGAACGGTGTGCCAGCCGCGCCATGGGTTTCCGTGTTCACAGCGTTGGCACTGCTGGCGGCGTTGCCAGAATCGTTGGCACTGAACGACGTGCCAGTCGCCCCATAGGCCTCTGTGTTCACAGCGTTGACACTACTGGCAGCGTTGCCAGCTTCATTCGCGCTGAACGCTGCTTCGCTCACCCGATGAGTTTCTGTATTTACGACATTGGCGCTGTTGGTCACGTTACCTGAGTTGTTGGCACTAAACGATGCTCCCGTCACACCATGAGCATCCGTGTCCACTCCATTAGCGCTGTGCACACTACCAGGGCTATTGGCACTGAAGGATGTTTCGCTTGTCCCATGAGTTTCCGTGTTCACGCTGTCGGCGCTATTCACCACGCTGCCTGAGTGGTTAGCCTTAAACGATGTATCAGTCACCTCGCGGGCATCCGTACTTACCGCGCTGGTGCTGTTGGTCGCATCGCCTGAGCGGTTGGCACTGAACGTTGTTTCGCTAACCCCATGGGTTTCCGTGTTCACGGCGTTGGTGCTATTACTCGCCTTAGCCACCTCCTGTGTATCGTGACTGGCGTTTTGATCCGCCAGTGCGGAACCGGTGGCATCTGTGCTGCCGGTGCTGACGCCGCTAGCAGTGCCAAGGTCAGCTTTACCACCAATGCTAACACCGGTACCTGAAACGGCTGTGTTTTGTCTTATCTCACCAACGCCTAGGTTGATGGTCGTGACTTCATCAGGCGGGTTGTAACTCGTTGGAGCGTGCCAGTGACGTCTTGTATAGTGGATGCCTCCACTTCCGTCTGGGCCACTAAACGATGCTCCAGAAGGATTAGTTTTTCGTGCTGTGCCTTCGTTACTTACACGTCTTTCTCCCAAGGCCTCCCTGTTTTCCAGGTTACCCGTATCCCCGTACAGAGTTCGACCAACGATAATACGGCTTTTATCGTTGAGTATGTGTTGTCCTCTCAGGCCGAGGTTTCCTCCCGCCATAATCTGGCTGGGGGCGCTAGAGACGACCTTGCTTTCATACTCTTTTCGGTCAACCCAGTACTGCGTCCAACTACGAATTATGTCTGGTTCAGATCCGTCGTAATAGGCGTAGTAGCCCGAGAAATCCTTCCCTTGGTAATACTCAGAATATAGCGTTTCTGGCCTTTTATCTCCATCATGCCAAACGAGCGTCACCCCGTTGTCAAGCTGCGTTCTCCAGCCATGAAGCGGCCTCAAAACTTGCTCGTTCTCAGCAATGATCAACTCCGTGCCCCAGCCCTCTGGCTGAATCAACGTTAACGTAGTCTCACCAAGATACTCCTCAGTGATCGCAAAATGCTCATTGGTATTGCGTAGCGTGTCGGCCGCCAGCACCATGTCTCCTAAGCTTTCAATGGTGGCGCTGTTGTTGTTGAGCGTTGCTGCATTGCCAGTGCCGTCTGCCACGGCCTGATAGTTAGAGAAGAGTGAGCCACCGATGGCCATATCGCCGCCGCTAAAAATCAGCGCACCCTCACGGTTGGTAATATGCTGGGCGCCAACATCCAGCCGCTCTCGGGCGGCAATCGTGGCAGCTTTCGTCTGGCCACCCACCGTTTCTTCACGATTGCTAAGGTGATTGGCGGCAATGGCAATATGGTCACCATAGAGACGCCCAGTACCTACGTTGTCGACCTTGTGGCTGTTGATTCGCGTATCAGCCCCATCGATTAAGCCTCGATTGGTTGTTTGTACGGCGTCTAGTGCGGTGACACCCCTGCTACGTAATTCGCCACTAGCCTGGTTACGAATCTCATCGGCGTGTATAGCGAGACCGCGCCCGCCCTCCCACTTTCCAGCATTATTAAAGGTGTTACCATTGGGTTCGCCATGTAATCGTAAACTCAAGACGCCTTCCGTGCGCACTTGCTGATCAGCGGCGGTGTTGAGGTCGCCCACTAGATCCAACGACATATCACCGCCGCTTTCCATGGTTCCATCCAGACCCAGCGTCTTAGCAGTAATAGTGATAGAGGCAGCCGCTGGGGCGATGTCATTATTAGCAACAATCTCGCCCCCCGCATTGCTGATAACTAGGTTGCGCTCACCAGGGAGGGTGTCTGAACCGGGCACACCATCTTGCAGATTAAGATGACGCTGAGCGTTGATTTTACCATGCGTATTGTTGATGAACCTGTCGGCAGTGATGGTCAGATCGCGCCCAGCTAGCACCTGTCCTTCGGTATTGTCGACGAAGCTGGCAGTGATCTGCACGTCATCACCTACAATACCCTGGGTATCTTCGCCGGTCTGACGGTTGTTGACGGTGTTAGCACTCAGGCTGATAGCCGCATTGGACTGAACGATACCACCCGTGTTGAGAATGTCGGCGTGGGTCGACAGGCTCATGTCACCTTGGGACAGGATGTCACCACTGATATTGTTAATATTGTCGCTATTGGCCTCGATACCCAGTTCGGTGGCTGCTACCATCAGGCCGCCGGTATTTGTCACGCCGTGGGTATTGATCATTAGGCTACCCGCCTTGGAAGCCAAGACACCGTCTTTATTGTCAATCGCACCGGCGGCACGAAGCGACAACTCTTCTTCAGTGACGACATTAGCCTGCCAAGTGGTGAGGTCGCCACGGGCAACGATGTCGGCATTGTAGGCACTGGTCTGGCTGCCGCTCAGATCAATATTGTTACCATCAAGCGTCAGGCGTCCCGCCGCCAAGTTGGTGCCAGAGGAACTCAAGTCCCCGATGGCGATGACGCTGAGTACACCGCTTCCTTGGGCAGGCTCTTTTAGGGTTCCATCTTGGTTCATACCAGCGGCCAGGGTGCCACTACTTTCAATACTATTGGCGTCGATGATGAGATTATCGGCCCCTGCGATAGTGCCAGTGTTGGTGAGCACACCGGCATCTAAAGTGGCATTGTTGCCTGCATACACAGTGCCCCCCATGTTATTCAGGTTCTGAGCATCAATATCGATATCGCTATGGGAAATGAGCGCGGCATTGTCAGTACGTAGTTCACCACGCGCGGCAATGGCCGCACTGTTGGCGCTGGTCTGGCTATTGCTCAGATTGACATTGCCACTTTCCAGAGTCAGGTGGCCCGCCGCCAAGTTGTTCCCTGTAGCACTAAAATGATCGGTGGCGGTGATGCGTAGCTCAGCACCGTTAGTATCAAATGCAGCGAGATTGCCATCGCTGTTCAGGCCAGCAGCCAAGGTGCCAGTGCTGTCCACGCTGGTAGCATCAATAGTCAGGTCATTGGCAGCGGCAACGGTACCGGCATTGGTAAGCACATCGACATCGAGGGAGGCATTGCCGCCTGCGTAAATAGTGCCGTCAGTGTTGTTTAGGGCTTCGCCGAGGACCACCAAATTATTATCTGCCAACAGGCTGCCCTGTTCGTTGTTTAGACTCAGCGCTTTAACGCTAAGGTCACCGGCTTGGCTGGACAAGGTACCTGCTGTGTTATCCAACGCGCCTTTAGCCTGTAGGGTTAAATTTTCCTGGGTAACGACATTGGCTTTCCCACTCGTCAAATCACCACGGGCAGTAACGGTCGTGCGGTAGGCGCTGGTCTGGCTCTCGCTCAGGTCAACATGGTCACCGCCCAAGATCAGCGAGCCCGCTGCCAAGTTAGTGCCGGTAGCGCTCAGATCACCGCTGGTGGTGACACGCAGTTCAGCACCATTCGCGTCAAACGTGTTGAGGCTGCCATCGCTCTTCAGGCCCGCCGCCAGAGTGCCGCTGCTCGCAACGCTGCCAGCATCAATAGTCAGGTTATCGGCCGCCGCAATGGTGCCGGTGTTCGTCAGCGCATTGACGTCGAGAGTGGCATTGCCACCGGCGTAGACGGTGCCGTCGGCGTTGCTTAGGGCTTCGCTAAGGGCAAGCGACACGTCATTCCCCGCCAACAGCGTAGCCTGTTCGTTGTTCAGGCTACGCGCCTGGGCATTCAGGTCGCCCTGATGACTGAACAGGGTGCCCTTGGTATTGTCGAGTGCACCGTCGGCATAGAGCGATAAGCTCTCCTGGCTGACGATGTTGGCTTCCCAGGTGTCAAGATCACCACGGGCGGCAATGTCAGCACTGTAAGCGCTGGTCCGACTCTCACTCAGGTCAACGTTGTCACCTTTCAGCGTCAAGTTACCTGCAGCTAGGTTGATGCCAGTGGCCGCTATATCATTTATCGTCGTTATGTTGAGCGCACCGCTACCGTCGGCGAACGTTTTCAGAGTGCCGTCTTGGTTCAGACCAGCAGCCAGAGATCCACTGCTGTCCACACTAGTAGCATCAATAGTCAGGTCATCTACCGTGGCGATAGTACCTGTATTGACCAATGCACCGGTATCTAGAGTAGCGTTCCCCCCAGCATAGACGGAGCCGTTTGTGTTAATCAGGGCTTCACTAAGGCTGACCTTGAGGTCATTTCCTGCCAACAGGCTGCCCTTTTCGTTGTTCAAGCTTAGCGCTTTGACACTCAGGTCACCGGCTTGGCTCGACAACGTTCCCTCAGTGTTATCCAACGCGCCGGCGGTATGAAGCGATAAGCTATCCTGAGTGACGATAGCGGCTGCTCGTATATCGAGATCGCCCTGGGCGGCAAATATTGCGCGGTAAGCGCTGGTTTGACTATCGCTTAGATCAACATTATCGCCGTTTAGAATCAGCGTGCCTGAAGCCAAGTTAGTGCCGGTAGCACTCAAATCACCACTGGTGGTAACACGCAGTGCGGCACCATTCGCGTCAAACGTGTTGAGGCTGCCATCGCTATTCAGGCCCGCCGCCAGAGTGCCGCTACTGGTAACGCTGGCGGAATCAATAGTCAGGTTATCAGCCGCCGCAATGGTGCCGGTGTTAGTCAGCGCACCAGTATCGAGAGTGGCGTTACCACCGGCATAGACGGTGCCGTCGGTGTTGCTGAGGGTTTTGCTGATGGCCTCAAGGTCATTACCGGCCAATAACTCACCCTGGTCATTGTTCAGGCTGAACGCTTGAACACTCAAGTCACCTTGCTGGCTAGACAAGGTACCTTCGGCATTGTTAAGCACGCCAGCGACATGGAGTGATAAGTTTTCCTGAGTAACAACAGTGGCATTGCCAGTACCTAGCGCGTTTCTTGCAATGATATGAGCATTAAAAGCGCTGGTCTGGCTCTCACTCAGATCGACATGGTCACCGTCTAGGGTCAGCGATCCCGCAGCTAAGTTGGTGCCGGTAGCGCTCAGGTCACCGCTGGTGGTAACACGCAGTGCAGCACCATTAGCATCAAACGTGTCGAGACTTCCATCGCTATTCAGACCTGCCGCTAGGGTGCCGCTGCTAGTAATGCTGGCAGCATCAATAGCCAGGTCATCCGCTGCGGCAACAGTACCAGTATTAGTAAGCACACTGACATCGAGGGAAGCATTGCCGCCTGCATAGACGGTGCCGCCGGTGTTGCTGAGGGATTCGCTAAGAGCCACCTCTAAGGCATCACTTGCCAGCAGCTCGCCCTGTTCGTTGTTCAGACTCAACGCTTGTACGCTCAGGTCGCCTTGCTGGCTGGACAAAGTACCTGCCGTGTTATCAATCGCGCCTTCAGCCTGCAGGGTTAAGTTTTCCTGAGTCACAACATTGGCTTGCCAGGTGTCGATATCACCACGGGCGGTGATACGCGTATCAAAGGCACTGGTCTGGCTCTCACTCAGATCGACAGTCTCACCGTCCAGAGTAAGCGTACCTGCAGCCAAGTTAGTGCCGGTAGCACTCAAATCACCACTGGTGGTAACACGCAGTACGGCACCATTCGCGTCAAACGTGTTGAGGCTGCCATCGCTATTCAGACCAGCGGCCAAGGTGCCGCTACTGGTAACGCTGGCGGAATCAATAGTCAGGTTATCAGCCGCCGCAATGGTGCCGGTGTTAGTCAGCGCACCAGTATCGAGAGTGGCGTTACCACCGGCATAGACGGTGCCGTCGGTGTTGCTGAGGGTTTTGCTGATGGCCTCAAGGTCATTACCGGCCAATAACTCACCCTGGTCATTGTTCAGGCTGAACGCTTGAACACTCAAGTCACCTTGCTGGCTAGACAAGGTACCTTCGGCATTGTTAAGCACGCCAGCGACATGGAGTGATAAGTTTTCCTGAGTAACAACAGTGGCATTGCCAGTACCTAGCGCGTTTCTTGCAATGATATGAGCATTAAAAGCGCTGGTCTGGCTCTCACTCAGATCGACATTATCACCACCCAAAGTCAGAGAGCCCGCCGCTAGGTTGTTGCCGTTAGCACTCAGGTCACCGCTGGTGGTGACACGCAGTGCAGCACCATCCGCGTCAAGCGTGTTGAGACTGCCATCGCTATTCAGGCCCGCCGCCAGAGTGCCGCTGCTCGCAACGCTGACAGCATCGATAGCCAAGTTATCGGCCGCCGCGATAGTACCGGTGTTAGTCAGCGCACCAGTATCGAGAATGGCGTTACCACCGGCGTAAACGGTGCCGTCTGTGTTGCTGAGGGCTTCGCTAAGGGTAACCGACACGTCATTCCCCGCTAACAGCGTACCCTGCTCGTTTATCAGACTAAGTGCCTGAATACTTAGGTCACCCCCTTGGCTGGACAAGGTACCTGCGGTGTTATCCAGCGCGCCGTTAGCTTGTAGCGACAAATCTTCCTGGGTAACTATGTTGGCCTGCCAAGTGCCGAGTTTGCCCTGGGCGGCAATGTCAGCGCTGTGAGCGCTGATCTGGCTCTCACTCAGATCGACATTCTCACCGTCAAGCGTCAAGCTACCCGACGCTAGGTTAGTGCCGTTGGCCGTTAGCTCACCAGTAGCGGTAACTCTTAGTTCAGCGCCATTTTCGTCAAACGTGTTGAGACTGCCATCGCTATTCAGGCCCGCCGCCAGAGTGCCACTACTGGTAACGCTGCCAGCATCAATAATCAGGTTATCGGCCGCCGCGATGGTGCCGGTGTTGGCCAGTACGTCGGCATACAAGTTGGCATTGCCATTTGCGTAGACGGTGCCGTCGGTATTGCTGAGGGTTTTGCTGATGGCCTCAAGGTCATTACCGGCCAATAACTCACCCTGTTCGTTACTCAGGCTAAGTGCTTGAACACTTAGGTCGCCCACTTGGCTGGACAAGGTACCTGCCGTGTTATCAATCGCGCCTTCAGCCTGCAGGGTTAAGTTTTTCTGAGCCACAACATTAGCTTGCCCGGTGTCGATATCACCACGGGCGGTGATACGCGTATCAAAGGCACTGGTCTGGCTCTCGCTCAAGTCAACATGGCCCCCGGTCAGAATCAGCGATCCCGCTGCCAAGTTAGTGCCGGTAGCACTCAAATCACCACTGGTGGTGACACGCAGTGCAGCACCATCCGCGTCAAACGTGCCGAGGCTGCCATCGCTACTCAGACCTGCCGCCAGAGTGCCGCTGCTAGTAACGCTGGTGGCGTTAATGGTCACATTATCAGCAGCAGCAACAGTACCAGTGTTGGTAAGCTCACCGACATCAAGAGAGGCATTGCCGCCTGCATAGACGGTGCCGTCGGTGTTGCTGAGGGATTCGCTAAGAGCCACCTCTAAGGCATCACTTGCCAGCAGCTCGCCCTGTTCGTTGTTCAGACTCAACGCTTGTACGCTCAGGTCGCCTTGCTGACTGGACAGGGTCCCTTCAGTGTTATCAATCGCGCCTTCAGCCTGTAGGGTTAAGTTTTCCTGAGCCACAACATTGGCTTGCCAGGTGTCGATATCACCACGGGCGGTGATACGCGTATCAAAGGCACTGGTCTGGCTCTCACTCAGATCGACATTCTCACCGTCCAGGGTAAGCGTACCTGCAGCCAAGTTAGTGCCGGTAGCACTCAAATCACCACTGGTGGTGACACGCAGTGCAGCACCATCCGCGTCAAACGTGTTGAGGCTGCCATCGCTTTTCAGACCAGCGGCCAAGGTGCCGCTGCTATCGACGCTGGTGGCGTCGATAGCTAGATTATCAGCGGCGGCAATAGTGCCAGTATTGGTCAGTGCTTCAGTATCCAAGGCGGCGTTGCCACCTGCGTAGACAGTACCTTCTGTATTAGCCAGGCTGATTGCCTGCAGACTCAAATCGCCCTGTTCGCTGTATAGCGTGCCTCGGCGGTTATCAATGGCCTCCGTTACTTCAAGGGTGGTATTGCCACCCGCATAGACAGTGCCATCAGTGTTGTTGAGGCTCAACACCTGCACACTTAGATCACCGTGTTCACTGGACAAGGTACCCTCAGTGTTATCCAGGGCACCGCCTGACTGGAGTGATAAGCTCTCTTGAGTGACGATGTTGGCTTGCCCGCTCGCCAAATCACCTCGAGCCGTAATATCAGCGCGGTAGGCACTGGTCTGGCTCTTACTCAGATCGACATGGTCGCCGTCTAGGGTCAGCGAGCCCGCTGCCAAGTTAGTGCCAGTAGCACTCAAATCACCACTGGTGGTGACACGCAGTGCAGCACCATCCGCGTCAAACGTGCCGAGGCTGCCATCGCTACTCAGACCTGCCGCTAGGGTGCCGCTGCTAGTAACGCTGGCGGCGTTAATGGTCACATTATCAGCAGCGGCAACAGTACCAGTGTTGGTAAGCTCACCGACATCGAGGGAGGCATTGCCGCCTGCATAGACGGTGCCGTCGGTGTTGCTGAGGGATTCGCTAAGAGCCACCTCTAAGGCATCACTTGCCAGCAGCTCGCCCTGTTCGTTGTTCAGACTCAACGCTTGTACGCTCAGGTCGCCTTGCTGACTGGACAGGGTCCCTTCAGTGTTATCAATCGCGCCTTCAGCCTGCAGGGTTAAGTTTTCCTGAGTCACAACATTGGCTTGCCAGGTGTCGATATCACCACGGGCGGTGATACGCGTATCAAAGGCACTGGTCTGGCTCTCACTCAGGTCAACGTTGTCACCGTCAAGCGTCAAGTTACCCGACGCTAGGTTAGTGCCGTTGGCCGTTAGCTCACCAGTGGTGGTAACTCTTAGTTCAGCGCCATTTTCGTCAAACGTATTGAGGCTGCCATCGCTTTTCAGACCAGCGGCCAAGGTGCCGCTGCTATCGACGCTGGTGGCGTCGATAGCTAGATTATCAGCGGCGGCAATAGTGCCAGTATTGGTCAGTGCTTCAGTATCCAAGGCGGCGTTGCCACCTGCGTAGACAGTACCTTCTGTATTAGCCAGGCTGATTGCCTGCAGACTCAAATCGCCCTGTTCGCTGTATAGCGTGCCTCGGCGGTTATCAATGGCCTCCGTTACTTCGAGGGTGGTATTGCCACCCGCATAGACAGTGCCATCAGTGTTGTTGAGGCTCAACACCTGCACACTTAGATCACCGTGTTCACTGGACAAGGTACCCTCAGTGTTATCCAGGGCACCGCCTGACTGGAGTGATAAGCTCTCTTGAGTGACGATGTTGGCTTGCCCGCTCGCCAAATCACCTCGAGCCGTAATATCAGCGCGGTAGGCACTGGTCTGGCTCTTACTCAGATCGACATGGTCGCCGTCTAGGGTCAGCGAGCCCGCTGCCAAGTTAGTGCCAGTAGCACTCAAATCACCACTGGTGGTGACACGCAGTGCAGCACCATCCGCGTCAAACGTGCCGAGGCTGCCATCGCTACTCAGACCTGCCGCTAGGGTGCCGCTGCTAGTAACGCTGGCGGCGTTAATGGTCACATTATCAGCAGCGGCAACAGTACCAGTGTTGGTAAGCTCACCGACATCGAGGGAGGCATTGCCGCCTGCATAGACGGTGCCGTCGGTGTTGCTGAGGGATTCGCTAAGAGCCACCTCTAAGGCATCACTTGCCAGCAGCTCGCCCTGTTCGTTGTTCAGACTCAACGCTTGTACGCTCAGGTCGCCTTGCTGACTGGACAGGGTCCCTTCAGTGTTATCAATCGCGCCTTCAGCCTGCAGGGTTAAGTTTTCCTGAGTCACAACATTGGCTTGCCAGGTGTCGATATCACCACGGGCGGTGATACGCGTATCAAAGGCACTGGTCTGGCTCTCACTCAGGTCAACGTTGTCACCGTCAAGCGTCAAGTTACCCGACGCTAGGTTAGTGCCGTTGGCCGTTAGCTCACCAGTGGTGGTAACTCTTAGTTCAGCGCCATTTTCGTCAAACGTATTGAGGCTGCCATCGCTATTCAGACCAGCGGCCAAGGTGCCGCTGCTATCGACGCTGGCGGCGTCGATAGCTAGATTATCAGCGGCGGCAATGGTGCCAGTATTGGTCAGTGCTTCAGTGTCCAAGGCGGCGTTGCCACCTGCGTAGACAGTGCCTTCTGTATTAGCCAGGCTGATCGCCTGCAGACTCAAATCGCCCTGTTCGCTGTATAGCGTGCCTCGGCGGTTATCAATGGCCTCCGTTACTTCGAGGGTGGTATTGCCACCCGCATAGACAGTGCCATCAGTGTTGTTGAGGCTCAACACCTGCACACTTAGATCACCGTGTTCACTGGACAAGGTACCCTCAGTGTTATCCAGGGCACCGCCTGACTGGAGTGATAAGCTCTCTTGAGTGACGATGTTGGCTTGCCCGCTCGCCAAATCACCTCGAGCCGTAATATCAGCGCGGTAGGCACTGGTCTGGCTCTTACTCAGATCGACATGGTCGCCGTCTAGGGTCAGCGAGCCCGCTGCCAAGTTAGTGCCAGTAGCACTCAAATCACCACTGGTGGTGACACGCAGTGCAGC
Organism: Halomonas sp. GT; assembly: GCF_002082565.1. Taxonomy (NCBI): domain Bacteria; kingdom Pseudomonadati; phylum Pseudomonadota; class Gammaproteobacteria; order Oceanospirillales; family Halomonadaceae; genus Halomonas; species Halomonas sp. GT. The sequence goes on along the minus strand of NZ_CP020562.1, from coordinate 1,448,813 downwards.
ACCATCCGCGTCAAACGTGCCGAGGCTGCCATCGCTACTCAGACCTGCCGCTAGGGTGCCGCTGCTAGTAACGCTGGTGGCGTTAATGGTCACATTATCAGCAGCAACAACAGTACCGGTGTTGGTAAGCTCACCGACATCGAGGGAGGCATTGCCGCCTGCATAGACGGTGCCGTCGGTGTTGCTGAGGGATTCGCTAAGAGCCACCTCTAAGGCATTACTTGCCAGCAGCTCGCCCTGTTCGTTGTTCAGACTCAACGCTTGTACGCTCAGGTCGCCTTGCTGACTGGACAGGGTCCCTTCAGTGTTATCAATCGCGCCTTCAGCCTGCAGGGTTAAGTTTTCCTGAGTCACAACATTGGCTTGCCAGGTGTCGAGTTTGCTCTGGGCGGCAATCTCAGCACTGTGAGCGCTGGTCTGGCTCTCACTCAGATCGACATTCTCACCGTCCAGAGTAAGCGTACCTGCAGCCAAGTTAGTGCCGGTAGCACTCAAATCACCACTGGTGGTAACACGCAGTGCGGCACCATTCGCGTCAAACGTGTTGAGGCTGCCATCGCTACTCAGACCAGCGGCCAAGGTGCCGCTGCTATCGACGCTGGCAGCGTCGATAGCTAGATTATCAGCGGCGGCAATGGTGCCAGTATTGGTCAGTGCATCAGTATCCAAGGCGGCGTTGCCACCTGCGTAGACAGTGCCTTCTGTATTAGCCAGGCTGATCGCCTGCAGACTCAAATCGCCCTGTTCGCTGTATAGCGTGCCTCGGCGGTTATCAATGGCCTCCGCTGCTTCGAGGGTGGTATTGCCACCCGCATAGACAGTGCCATCAGTGTTGTTGAGGCTCAACACCTGCACACTTAGGTCACCGTGTTCACTGGACAAGGTACCCTCAGTGTTATCCAAGGCACCGCCTGACTGGAGTGATAAGCTCTCTTGAGTGACGATGTTGGCTTGCCCGCTCGCCAAATCACCTCGAGCCGTAATATCAGCGCGGTAGGCGCTGGTCTGGCTCTTACTCAGATCGACATGGTCGCCGTCTAGGGTCAGCGATCCCGCAGCTAAGTTGGTGCCGGTAGCGCTCAGGTCACCGCTGGTGGTAACACGCAGTGCAGCACCATCCGCGTCAAACGTGCCAAGGCTGCCATCGCTACTCAGACCTGCCGCTAGGGTGCCGCTGCTAGTAACGCTGGTGGCATCAACAGTCAGGTCATCCGCTGCGGCAACAGTACCAGTATTAGTAAGCACACTGACATCGAGGGAGGCATTGCCGCCTGCATAGACGGTGCCGTCGGTATTGCTGAGGGATTCGCTAAGAGCCACCTCTAAGGCATCACTTGCCAGCAGCTCGCCCTGTTCGTTGTTCAGACTCAACGCTTGTACGCTCAGGTCGCCTTGCTGGCTGGACAAAGTACCTGCCGTGTTATCAATCGCGCCTTCAGCCTGCAGGGTTAAATTTTCCTGAGTCACAACATTGGCTTGCCAGGTGTCGATATCGCCACGGGCGGTGATACGCGTATCAAAGGCACTGGTCTGGCTCTCACTCAGATCGACAGTCTCACCGTCCAGAGTAAGCGTACCTGCAGCCAAGTTAGTGCCGGTAGCACTCAAATCACCACTGGTGGTAACACGCAGTGCGGCACCATTCGCGTCAAACGTGTTGAGGCTGCCATCGCTACTCAGACCAGCGGCCAAGGTGCCGCTGCTATCGACGCTGGCAGCGTCGATAGCTAGATTATCAGCGGCGGCAATGGTGCCAGTATTGGTCAGTGCATCAGTATCCAAGGCGGCGTTGCCACCTGCGTAGACAGTGCCTTCTGTATTAGCCAGGCTGATCGCCTGCAGACTCAAATCGCCCTGTTCGCTGTATAGCGTGCCTCGGCGGTTATCAATGGTCTCCGCTGCTTCGAGGGTGGTATTGCCACCCGCATAGACAGTGCCATCAGTGTTGTTGAGGCTCAACACCTGCACACTTAGGTCACCGTGTTCACTGGACAAGGTACCCTCAGTGTTATCCAGGGCACCGCCTGACTGGAGTGATAAGCTCTCTTGAGTGACGATGTTGGCTTGCCCGCTCGCCAAATCACCTCGAGCCGTAATATCAGCGCGGTAGGCGCTGGTCTGGCTCTTACTCAGATCGACATAGTCGCCGTCTAAGGTCAGGCGGCCTGACGCAATATTCGTACCAGTGGCGCTGAGATCACCATCAGTGATGATGCTAAGGGCGCTACCGTCTTCGGCAAATGCTTTTAAGGTGCCGTCTTCGCTGTTCAAGCCAGCTGCCAACGTGCCCGTGCTATCGATGCTGGCGGCGTTAATGGTCACATTATCAGCAGCGGCAACAGTACCAGTGTTGGTAAGCTCACCGACATCGAGGGAGGCATTGCCACCTGCATAGACGGTGCCGTCGGTGTTGCTGAGGGATTCGCTAAGGGCAACCGACAAGTCGTTCCCCGCTAACAGCGTACCCTGCTCGTTTGTCAGACTAAGTGCCTGAACACTTAGGCTGCCCACTTGGCTGGACAAAGTACCTGCCGTGTTATCAATCGCGCCTTCAGCCTGCAGGGTTAAGTTTTCCTGAGTCACAACATTGGCTTGCCAGGTGTCGATATCACCACGGGCGGTGATACGCGTATCAAAGGCACTGGTCTGGCTCTCACTCAGATCGACAGTCTCACCGTCCAGAGTAAGCGTACCTGCAGCCAAGTTAGTGCCGGTAGCACTCAAATCACCACTGGTGGTAACACGCAGTGCGGCACCATTCGCGTCAAACGTGTTGAGGCTGCCATCGCTATTCAGGCCCGCCGCCAGAGTGCCGCTACTGGTAACGCTGGCGGAATCAATAGTCAGGTTATCAGCCGCCGCAATGGTGCCGGTGTTAGTCAGCGCACCAGTATCGAGAGTGGCGTTACCACCGGCATAGACGGTGCCGTCGGTGTTGCTGAGGGTTTTGCTGATGGCCTCAAGGTCATTACCGGCCAATAACTCACCCTGGTCATTGTTCAGGCTGAACGCTTGAACACTCAAGTCACCTTGCTGGCTAAACAAGGTACCTTCGGCATTGTTAAGCACGCCAGCGACATGGAGTGATAAGTTTTCCTGAGTAACAACAGTGGCACTGCCAGTACCTAGCGCGTTTCTTGCAATGATATGAGCATTAAAAGCGCTGGTCTGACTCTCACTCAGATCGACATGGTCACCGTCTAGGGTCAGCGATCCCGCAGCTAAGTTGGTGCCGGTAGCGCTCAGGTCACCGCTGGTGGTAACACGCAGTGCAGCACCATCCGCGTCAAACGTGCCAAGGCTGCCATCGCTACTCAGACCTGCCGCTAGGGTGCCGCTGCTAGTAACGCTGGTGGCATCAACAGTCAGGTCATCCGCTGCGGCAACAGTACCAGTATTAGTAAGCACACTGACATCGAGGGAGGCATTGCCGCCTGCATAGACGGTGCCGTCGGTATTGCTGAGGGATTCGCTAAGAGCCACCTCTAAGGCATCACTTGCCAGCAGCTCGCCCTGTTCGTTGTTCAGACTCAACGCTTGTACGCTCAGGTCGCCTTGCTGGCTGGACAAAGTACCTGCCGTGTTATCAATCGCGCCTTCAGCCTGCAGGGTTAAATTTTCCTGAGTCACAACATTGGCTTGCCAGGTGTCGATATCGCCACGGGCGGTGATACGCGTATCAAAGGCACTGGTCTGGCTCTCACTCAGATCGACAGTCTCACCGTCCAGAGTAAGCGTACCTGCAGCCAAGTTAGTGCCGGTAGCACTCAAATCACCACTGGTGGTAACACGCAGTGCGGCACCATTCGCGTCAAACGTGTTGAGGCTGCCATCGCTACTCAGACCAGCGGCCAAGGTGCCGCTGCTATCGACGCTGGCAGCGTCGATAGCTAGATTATCAGCGGCGGCAATGGTGCCAGTATTGGTCAGTGCATCAGTATCCAAGGCGGCGTTGCCACCTGCGTAGACAGTGCCTTCTGTATTAGCCAGGCTGATCGCCTGCAGACTCAAATCGCCCTGTTCGCTGTATAGCGTGCCTCGGCGGTTATCAATGGTCTCCGCTGCTTCGAGGGTGGTATTGCCACCCGCATAGACAGTGCCATCAGTGTTGTTGAGGCTCAACACCTGCACACTTAGGTCACCGTGTTCACTGGACAAGGTACCCTCAGTGTTATCCAGGGCACCGCCTGACTGGAGTGATAAGCTCTCTTGAGTGACGATGTTGGCTTGCCCGCTCGCCAAATCACCTCGAGCCGTAATATCAGCGCGGTAGGCGCTGGTCTGGCTCTTACTCAGATCGACATGGTCGCCGTCTAGGGTCAGCGATCCCGCAGCTAAGTTGGTGCCGGTAGCGCTCAGGTCACCGCTGGTGGTAACACGCAGTGCAGCACCATCCGCGTCAAACGTGCCAAGGCTGCCATCGCTACTCAGACCTGCCGCTAGGGTGCCGCTGCTAGTAACGCTGGTGGCATCAACAGTCAGGTCATCCGCTGCGGCAACAGTACCAGTATTAGTAAGCACACTGACATCGAGGGAGGCATTGCCGCCTGCATAGACGGTGCCGTCGGTATTGCTGAGGGATTCGCTAAGAGCCACCTCTAAGGCATCACTTGCCAGCAGCTCGCCCTGTTCGTTGTTCAGACTCAACGCTTGTACGCTCAGGTCGCCTTGCTGGCTGGACAAAGTACCTGCCGTGTTATCAATCGCGCCTTCAGCCTGCAGGGTTAAATTTTCCTGAGTCACAACATTGGCTTGCCAGGTGTCGATATCGCCACGGGCGGTGATACGCGTATCAAAGGCACTGGTCTGGCTCTCACTCAGATCGACAGTCTCACCGTCCAGAGTAAGCGTACCTGCAGCCAAGTTAGTGCCGGTAGCACTCAAATCACCACTGGTGGTAACACGCAGTGCGGCACCATTCGCGTCAAACGTGTTGAGGCTGCCATCGCTACTCAGGCCAGCGGCCAAGGTGCCGCTGCTATCGACGCTGGCAGCGTCGATAGCTAGATTATCAGCGGCGGCAATGGTGCCAGTATTGGTCAGTGCATCAGTATCCAAGGCGGCGTTGCCACCTGCGTAGACAGTGCCTTCTGTATTAGCCAGGCTGATCGCCTGCAGACTCAAATCGCCCTGTTCGCTGTATAGCGTGCCTCGGCGGTTATCAATGGTCTCCGCTGCTTCGAGGGTGGTATTGCCACCCGCATAGACAGTGCCATCAGTGTTGTTGAGGCTCAACACCTGCACACTTAGGTCACCGTGTTCACTGGACAAGGTACCCTCAGTGTTATCCAGGGCACCGCCTGACTGGAGTGATAAGCTCTCTTGAGTGACGATGTTGGCTTGCCCGCTCGCCAAATCACCTCGAGCCGTAATATCAGCGCGGTAGGCGCTGGTCTGGCTCTTACTCAGATCGACATAGTCGCCGTCTAAGGTCAGGCGGCCTGACGCAATATTCGTACCAGTGGCGCTGAGATCACCATCAGTGATGATGCTAAGGGCGCTACCGTCTTCGGCAAATGCTTTTAAGGTGCCGTCTTCGCTGTTCAAGCCAGCTGCCAACGTGCCCGTGCTATCGATGCTGGCGGCGTTAATGGTCACATTATCAGCAGCGGCAACAGTACCAGTGTTGGTAAGCTCACCGACATCGAGGGAGGCATTGCCACCTGCATAGACGGTGCCGTCGGTGTTGCTGAGGGATTCGCTAAGAGCCACCTCTAAGGCATCACTTGCCAGCAGCTCGCCCTGTTCGTTGTTCAGACTCAACGCTTGTACGCTCAGGTCGCCTTGCTGGCTGGACAAAGTACCTGCCGTGTTATCAATCGCGCCTTCGGCCTGCAGGGTTAAGTTTTCCTGAGTCACAACATTGGCTTGCCAGGTGTCGATATCACCACGGGCGGTGATACGCGTATCAAAGGCACTGGTCTGGCTCTCACTCAGATCGACAGTCTCACCATTCAGCGTCAAATTACCCGACGCGAGGTTAGTACCGGTAGCGGTTAGATCGCCGGCGGTCGTTACGTCGAGAACCCCGCCGTCGTTGGCGAATGCCTTCAGGGTGCCATCTTGGTTCAGGCCAGCCGCTAGAGTGCCGCTGCTGAGCACGTTGGCAGCACTAATCGTCACGTCATCGGCTGCAGCAATAGTGCCAGAGTTGGTGAGTGTGCCGGTATCGAGGGTGACATTTCCACCTGCATAGACGGTACCATCGGTGTTGTTAAGCGTGTCGCTAAGAGTGGCCTCAAGACTGTTGCCTGCTAACAGCTCACCCTGATCGTTGTTCAGACTCAGCGCCTGCACTCTTAGATCACCGTCTTCACTGGACAAAGTACCCTCAGTGTTATCCAGTGTACCGCCAGACTGTAGCGATAGGTCGTTCTGGGCAACCACATTGGCTTGCCCACTCGCCAGATCACCACGCGCCACAATACCAGAGCGATAGGCGCTGGTCTGGCTCTCACTCAGATCGACAGCCTCACCGTCCAGAGTAAGCGTACCTGCAGCCAAGTTAGTGCCGGTAGCACTCAAATCACCACTGGTGGTAACACGCAGTCCGGCACCATTCGCGTCAAACGTGTTGAGGCTGCCATCGCTATTCAGACCAGCGGCCAAGGTGCCGCTGCTAGTAACGCTGGCAGCATCAATAGCCAGGTCATCCGCTGCAGCAACAGTACCAGTATTAGTAAGCATACTGACATCGAGGGAGGCACTGCCGCCTGCATAGACGGTGCCGTCGGTGTTGCTGAGGGATTCGCTAAGAGCCACCTCTAAGGCATCACTTGCCAGCAGCTCGCCCTGTTCGTTGTTCAGACTCAACGCTTGTACGCTCAGGTCGCCTTGCTGGCTGGACAAAGTACCTGCCGTGTTATCAATCGCACCTTCAGCCTGCAGGGTTAAGTTTTCCTGGGTAACGACATTGGCTTGCCAGGTGTCGATATCACCACGGGCAGTGATATGCGTATCAAAAGCACTGGTCTGGCTCTCACTCAGATCGACATTGCCACCATCCAGCGTCAAATTACCCGACGCTAGGTTGGTACCTGTAGCGGTTAGATCGCCGGCGGTCGTTACGTCGAGAACCCTGCCGCCGATGGCGAATGCCTTCAGGGTGCCATCTTGGTTCAGGCCAGCTGCTAGAGTGCCGCTGCTGTGCACATTGGCAGCACTAATTGTCACGTCATCGGCTGCAGCAATAGTGCCTGAGTTGGTGAGTGTGCCGGTATCTAGGGTGACGTTTCCACCCGCGTAGATGGTGCCGTCGGTGTTTTTAAGGCTCAACACCTGGACACTTAGATCACCTTGCTCACTGGACAAGGTGCCATCAGTGTTATCCAGAGCACCGCCCGACTGGAGCGATAAACTCTCTTGAGCAACAATGTTGGCCTGCCAAGTCGCCAGATCACCACGCGCCGCAATATCAGCGCGATAAGCGCTGGTCTGGCTATCGCTGAGGTCAACATGGTCACCATTAAAGGTCAACGCGCCAGCAGCCAAGTTAGTGCCGGAGGTGCTTAGTCCTCCAGTGGCGGTGACGCGCAGTTCAGCACCGTTAGCATCAAACGGTTTTAGACTGCCATCGCTATTCAGACCAGCGGCCAGAGTGCCACTGCTATCAACGCTGTCGGCATCAATAGTCAAATCATCAGCTGCCGTGATGGTGCCGGTATTGGTCAGCGCAGTGGTGTCTAGAGTGGCGTTTTTGCCAGCGTAGATGGCGCCATCAGTGTTGCTTAGGGTGTCTCTTAGAGCAATCGACAGGTCTTTATCAGCCAATAACTCACCCTGCTCGTTACTCAGGCTAAGTGCCTGGACACTCAGGTCGCCTTGCTGGCTGGACAGGGTGCCCTTGGTATTGTCGAGCGCACCGTCAGTATGGAGCAATAAGTTTTCCTGGGTGACGACACTGGCTTGCCAAGTGTCGATATCACCACGGGCAGTGATATGCGTATCAAAAGCACTGGTCTGACTCTCACTCAGATCGACATTGTCGCCGTTAAGGGTCAGAGTGCCTGCAGCCAAATTAGTACCGGTGGCGATCAGGTCATTAGTCGTGGTAACGCGAAGTGCAGCACCATTAGCATCAAACGGTTTGAGATTTCCATTACTGCTCAAGCCGGCCGCCAGAGTGCCACTACTATCAATACGGACAGCATCGATGATTAGATCATCGGACGCCGCAATGGTGCCGGTGTTGGTTAGACTGTTGGCTATAGCAATATGAGACGTGCCGTCAGACTGAATTTCACCGGCATTGCTCAGACGCTGAGAATTCAAGCGGAGCTCACCATGTGAATAAAGCTGTGCTTCCGACTCCTGGATGTGCTTTTTGCTTCTGAGCGTGGAGGTATCAGCCGACACCGCACCGCCGCTTAGGTGTACGGTGTCTACTCCAACACTGAGATGATCAACCTGCAGGGTGCCAGCAGAATTTTCAAACCAGTCGCCGCTAGCCTGCACGCTTTGAGCGCGAACGTGACCAGCATTGCTAAATGTTTGACCTGTACTTACGTAAAGATCACCCTTTGCAGCTAGAGTCCCATCTGCATAATTTTCCAAGCGATCACCAACTTTCACCGTCCCTAATGCAAGCGGAGCTGAAGCTTGCTTAGAGTCCGGATTGGGTTGCGAAGATATAACCAGGCTATCAGAGACTTGAGAACTGTTTGTTTCATCGCCACTTGGGACTTGTACAGAAGATTCCGGAGCCTGAGGGGCTGGTGTAGGTAATGCCACACGCCCTAGAAACCCATCTTGCTCGTTGACCAGACTGGTGGCTTGGACACTAAGGCTCTGGGCACCACTTTGCCACAAGTCACCACTATTGCTGAGGTTATCTACCTCTATATCTAGCCGCTGAGCGTCTACCCGGCCGCTATTATTTAAATCGACCGCACGCAAATTAGCTTCTTGGCCAGCACGTAGAACCCCGCTGTTTTCAATGGTACCGAGTTTGCTATCACTGTATTCATTCTGGTGATTGCCGCCACTATGCAGCGTCAGGTTTTCTCCGGCTAGCAAGCTTCCACTGTAGCTTTGGTCTTGCGCGGTACGGATAGCAATATCACCTTGATCTGCTTGGATAGTCCCGGTTGAACTCAGTTGACCATTGGTGTCGATTTGAATATTGCCTGCGCTAGCAGCCATAGTCCCATGATGACGGACACCTACTCCCGCTTCAGTTCCTACTAGCCGAATTTGTCCAGCGTACATACCTCCTAACTCACCCACATCCAGTGCAAAGGCTGGCGCAGCACCAGTGCCAGAGCTTGGCTGAATATTGTTTGGGCTACTAGCATCAATATTATTCTCACCCGTCACTAAGTCCAACTCTTGCGCATGAATGCTAGCATTGACTTCAATGGCACGCGCTAGGATGCCAGTATAGTCAGTCAGACTGGCATCAAGGCCTTTACCATTGATACGAACAGTACCGCGCAGCACGCGATAACTTTCGAGGCTACCTCCGTTCATTGAGGGGGTACCCGTGGTGAGAGTGGCACGGCTAGCATTAATGAAACCTGCACCATCCACCTCAATTCCGGCAGGGTTGGCAATGATGACTTCGGCACGCTGCCCACCGATTTCAATAAACCCTTTGAGCTGACTAGGGTTATTGCTGTTAACTTCGTTGAGAATGATGTGCGCCTCACCTTTGGCCAGCCACGGATTTCCCTGCACCCACCCCCCAAGTTGGGTCTGCACATCAGTGCGGCTGTTATTGAGTACGGCTCCTGGCGCACCCACGTCAAATTGTTCGTATGTATTACGACTTACACCAGCAGCACTTGGGGTTTGAATATTGACCAACGGCACATCATTAGAGGTGCTTAGCACCGTAGGGCGTTGGTTGCCCGGTGCGGCAGAATCAGGCATGATTTGCGCCTGAACCAAAGCGCTACTCAAAGTACTTAACCCCAAGGCGAAAGTAGCGGCCAAACGCAGCACCACAATTGCGGAACTCCCCATACCGGCGCCCTGCCTCCGTCCAGAGCTCTTGTTTTTTCGCAGAGCACTTTCTGATACCGCGACAAGACAACCGCGCGAGGCATTAAAGACGAGTCGGTAGAGTTTTTTATTCATTGTTTTCTCGTATCAAAATTGAATATGAAAACTAAATCCGTAATCCTGACTGGCGGTTCTGAACCCCTCAGGTTTATGAAGTGGCTGACCTAAGAAAAGATCGACATTGCTTTGCACTGGCCCCGTGTTCCATCGCGTACGCAGACCCACTACCGCCCCAGCCATTTCGTTACCCAGTTGCATTTGATTAGAGGGTCCGCTGACCCGCCCCCAATCTAACCCTGAGTACACGCTGTAGGGGCTTCGACCAAGCTGCATGGAAACTTCGTTACGCAATAAAAGGCCACTGTCACCACTGAGCATGCTCACACCATCAAAGCCGCGCACGGAATAACGTCCACCGATAGAAAATCGATCTTGGGGAGTTAGAGGGGTTTCATGCCACTGTCCACGAAAGCTACCGTGGTAGTTCCAACGCTGATGGACAAAATCAAAAGGAATACTCACACTGGCATTCAGTAACCACATTCGCATACGTGACGTGCCTTCACCGAATGCTTCTTCGGGGGCGGGCAATGCCCCCCATGCACCGATGCCCCTACGATGAGTGAGGACTGCTTCCCACACCCCCGGGCCCACGCTACGACGATGACCAAGACTGATATCCACCCCAGATACAGCACGACGCTGCACCTCAATTTCCGTATCATCTATGTAGTTGTTTGAGCGCCGGTGAAACGCACGTATAGCGCCTGTGGTTTTACCTGCTTGGTCACGCTGAAGGACACGCGAAAGTTGTGCATCGTGCTGATCGCTTGTACCCGAATAAACATAGTCCTGAAAAGCACCAGCAATAGTTTGATGATATCGAGAGCTAGAACTATTGAATGACAGGAGACTGTACCCCCAGGGGACGGAGTAATGTAAAGCATGCCCAGAGTTGCCTCGGTCTCCGGGGTCTTTACCTCCTAATTCAGACTGCAGAGTAATGTAGAACAGGTCGCTTAGTGTCAAAAGGTTATCGTAGCTGAGTGTAAAAGCCCCTTGGTATTTTCCTGTGCTTTCATTGCCTGAATCATCAACCGATGCATGTACTCTGAAAGGAAAAGCTGAAGTGGCTATAGTTTCCCGGACACACAGACGCAGGTAATATCTCCTGCTTATAGAGGTGTGTCATGACTCAGAAGAAAACCAATTCTTATACCGACGAATTCAGAGAAGGTGCCGTCAAACTGGCGATAGAATCGAATCAGCCAGTTGCCCAGTCCGCCCGAGAACTGGGGGTGAACGTCAATACACTGCATACCTGGATCAATAAATTTCACGGCGAACCACCGCCAGGCTCCGGTAAGCAGGTAAATGACGTGCATCTGTATGAGGAGCTAAAACAGCTGCGTCGTGAAAATGCCCGACTCAAGGAGGAGCGGGAACTGTTAAAAAAGGCGGCAGCCTTCTTCGCCAAAGAATCACGCTGAAATACACCTTTATCATGCACCATCAGAGCGAATTCAGCATCGCTCTGATGTGTCGGGTGTTTGACGTTTCTCGAAGCGGTTATTACGAGTGGCAATTACGGCCGCCCAGCTTGAGAAACCAGCGAGATGAAGCGTTGAAGGCCAACATTCATAAGCACCATCAAGCCAGCCGAGCGACGTATGGGACGCGACGTCTCCAGCAGAAGCTGTCGGAAGAGAATGAATCAGTCAGTCGGCGTCGCATTGGCCGATTAATGCAGGAGGAAGGCTTGGCGTGCAAAACAAGGCGCAAGTTCAGGGCAACGACGAACTCGAAACATGATAAACCCGTTGCTCCCAACCTGCTGGATCGACACTTCACCACGGAGAAGCCCGATCAGGCTTATGTGGGGGATATCACTTACATACCGACACGGGAGGGGTGGCTTTACCTGGCGGTGTTTATCGACTTGTATTCGCGCGCTGTCGTAGGTTGGTCAATGGATAGTCGCATGCCGACCTCGCTGGTCAATGATGCGCTTACCATGGCGATTTGGAAGCGTAGGCCTAATGCCGGATTACTGGTTCATAGCGACCGCGGAAGCCAGTATGCATCGGACAACTTCCAGCAGCTGCTGACGCAACATGGTTATCGGTGCAGTATGAGCCGTAAGGGAAATTGCTGGGATAATGCCCCGTCAGAAAGCTTTTTCCACACGCTAAAGACGGAACTTGTTCACCATGAAGACTTCAAGACACGGGCTGAAGCGAAGCAAGTCATCTTCGAGTATATCGAAGTGTTTTATAACCGGGTGCGGCTGCACTCCAGCAATGGCTATATGAGTCCAGTGGACTATGAGTCAGCGCTACCAGTAGCTGCTTAAAAATATGTCCGGAAGACTGTTGCCACATCAAGCCTGCTTGTGGCGGATTATCAGTTCACTTTGACCTGGTTCTTCACCAGGCTCAATCGAGATATCAGCTTCAACTGTTGGCACACGTCTGAAATTTTCAAGTCCCTGTTCAATATCGCGCAAATTTAGAACCCGACCAGCATGGGTTGGAATGGTATTGAAAAGAGTCGCGCGCTGACCATATTCCTCCGCAAAGCGAATATCACTAATCACGCCTTCTAAGATATCTAGGCGCAACTCTCCAGACGACAAATCTTGTGGGGGCGCAAGAATGCGTGTGGTTGTCCAGCCCTTCTGAACCAACGCTTGCTGCAGGCGAGCCATAATGACGCTTACCCCCTGAGCTCCTAAGCAGCGACTAAGCACTGGCTGACTATCTTGAGGGTCATCAACATAGTCATATAGCCAATCCCAGTCCCGACTCCCTCTGTCAATAACATTAAGAGAGATACTGCTAATTTCAAAACAAGGCGTCTCTGTCGCAGGGAAAACAAGCGGAACTTTGGGATCATGCAGGGGAGATAGTCGCACATCGCTCTGAGGCTGAAGCTGCTCGCGCTGCTGCCTTAATCTTTCTTGCTCCTGCCGAAATTGGCGCAGGGACTCGTTGTCAAGATCCAATGAACTCTGTGCGGCTGCATTACTTGCAACACACATCAAAAACAGGCACAAACAAGCCCTTCCTAAGTAAACAGGACACCAAGAACTCAATTTTTGATAATTATTTTTAACCGCGATATCCCTATCGAAAAACCAAACGTCAGCAGCCTTAATAACTACGTTTACCTTCATTTTAGTTGTAAGCAACCTATCCCTAACAGACATATCGAGGAACTCCTTTTCCAGACACTAAAATCCCAATCCATCCCTTACTCTTTTTCTCACACTTCATCAATCACAAAGTAAAATTTTACTATTCTTAACAACTGCTCAGTAAAAACTTAAAACCACGAGACATCTTTACCGAATTTAACATTAAAAATACACCTTTACCCAAACCTACCTTAACCAATATACAATATAACTATCTAACACCAAGGAAAAGCACACCATCAATAACGTGAACAATAGTTAATAAAAAACAAAACTTTTACGACACATATATCAACAACTATATTTAAACACTGACATATAGGAAAAATTAACCACTTACGACATTAATAAGCATTAATATTGTTGTATACCAACCCGCAGGAATGTAAAACTTCAATAAACAATCGCCCGATTAAAAACCACTGCTTCACAAAAAATAATGGCCTATCTCTTCAAACGCTCTTAGTCAAGAAGCACCTGAGACATAAAAAAATACCCCTTGGCACTTTCAAGCCAAGGGGTATCGGTTAAACCAGTAGCGGTGGTTGGTTTTAGAAGTGCCACTCCAAATTAAAGGTCATGGCATCGGTATCGACCCCCGGTTGGCTGTGGTTTCCGAATTTGTTGCGCCAATACTCATAACCGATGCCTACCCATAGGGAGTTTTCCGCGCCCCAGGCAACCTGCCCGACGTCTAGCATCAACGAGGTGCGCATTAACTGCTCTGGCTCGGTCGCTTCCCCAAAGTAATCGTCTCCTTTTTCGCTGTTGTAGTTATAGAACCCTTGGAATTTTAGCGGTAACGCCGCCGCTTCAAACGGCAGACCCCAGGCTAAGTTAATTTGGTAATAGGGATCAAACGAAATGCTGTTCTGATTTTGTGGCAGTCCACAAGGTGTCAAGCCGCAGTGGTTCCACTCACGGCTATAGAAGAGACTTAGATCCACAAAACCTCTCGGCACATCAAATTTAAACGTTGGCCCCACCACTAGCTGACGTTTACGTGGTGCAAAGCCAGTATTTTTGGTGTTTAGGTCAAACCCAAATGTCAGCGCCATGTCTTTGACGGGCCCGAAAGCAATGGGCTCATTGAATACGCCGCCCCCATGGAGTTGATGCCGATATGCCAAATAGGCTTCAGTCGCCCCTGAATCACTGTTATTGGCGGGGTCTTGGCTACTGGACTGAAGCACGTCCAGATTTAAAAAGTTTTGGCCCAGTGAGTAACCACTAACATGGGTAAACTGAAGAATATGCTTCTCTATATTCTCTGGGTTATTCGGCTCGGTAAACTGCGTTCCATAGCGATAACCCACGAACGTATCGCTCCATGTCGCTGCCTGGGCACTTACCGAGATAGCGCTAAGAGAAACGCCTATCGCCAGATACGTTGTCACTGCTCGTTTGCTCTTCAACATGCAAAACCCTTTGTTGTTTGATTTTGTTTTTAGACATCTTTCTAAGAGCCCCTCTGTAAAGGCCTTTCTAACGCCGTTATGCCCGCTTCTCACGGATGCGATAGCGATTTTTTTGCAGAAACGGCACTTCCTAGAGTACATTTGGACATATTTATTGTATACAATAAAACAGATAAACAAATACAAATGGAGAATACAATGTCGCGGATTTTAAAATCAGCTCGCCCCAGCCGCCTCGGCTTAGACGCCTTTCTTGAGCATTACGGGGACATCTTTGAACATTCACCCTGGGTAGCCGAAACCGCTTGGAAACAGGGGTTTACCGACCAACACGATGACCCAGATGTACTAGCTGACTGCATGGGCAATGTGCTTAAACGTGCTGATATTGATCAGCAAATTGCTGTCATTCGTGCTCACCCAGACCTTGCCGGGAAAGCGGCTCTGGCGGGTGAGCTAACCCAGGATTCCACCCGTGAGCAGGCAGGTGCAGGGCTAGATCAGTGTTCAACTGAAGAGTTTGAGCGCTTTCAACGCCTGAATCAGACCTATCAAGATACGTTCGGCTTCCCCTTCGTGATTGCTGTTAAAGGGCTTGATCGACACGCCATCCTTTATGCGTTCGAAAAGCGTCTTGAAAACGACGCCGCTACCGAGCGTCAAACCGCTATTGAGCAAATCATCCAGATAGCGCGCTTTCGCCTGCACATGCGTGCGGCCGAGGCAGCGTAATTCTCACGCGCTTAGCGCTTGTATTTTCCTTTCAGCCTGACCTGTGGTGCTCGGCCCTTCAGGCTGTGAGGCTTACCTTTTATCGTCATTCGGAGAGACCTCTATGCGTCTGGAGACAAGAGAAGATCTCGATCCGCTCGAAACCACGGAGTGGCTGGAATCCCTGGAATCAGTACTGGATCGTGAGGGCGAAGATCGTGCCCGCTACCTGATGACCCGCTTGGCGGATCGCCTGCGCCGGGACGGGATGAAGGTGCCCTTCTCGGTGACAACCCCGCACCGGAATACGATCCCTGTGCATCGCGAAGCACCGATGCCCGGCGATCTGTTTATGGAGCGCCGCATTCGGTCGTTGATTCGTTACAACGCCATTGCCCAGGTCATCCGTAATAACCGCGCCAACCCCGGGCTGGGTGGCCACATTGCCAGCTTTATGTCGTCAGCCACACTGTACGATGTTGGCTTTAACCACTTCTTCCGCGCCCCCAAAGGCGACTTTGAAGGCGACCTGATTTACATCCAGGGCCACGTTGCCCCGGGTATTTACGCGCGTTCCTACTTGGAAGGCCGTTTATCAGAAGAGCAGATGGACAAATTCCGTCGCGAAGTCGACGGCGATGGCCTGTCTTCCTACCCGCACCCGTGGCTGATGCCGGATTATTGGCAGTTCCCCACGGTGTCCATGGGCCTTGGCCCGATTCAGGCCATCTACCAAGCCCACGTGATGAAGTACCTGCATCACCGTGAGCTGAAAGACATGTACGACCGCAAGATCTGGTGCTTTATGGGCGACGGCGAGTGTGATGAGCCGGAGTCACTGGGCGCGATCTCCCTGGCGGGTCGTGAAAACCTCGATAACCTGATCTTCGTCATCAACTGCAACCTGCAGCGCTTGGACGGTCCGGTACGCGGCAACTCCCGCGTTATGGACGAGTTCGAAGGCGTATTCCGTGGTGCCGGTTGGAACGTCATCAAGGTCGTCTGGGGGCGTCACTGGGATCCGCTGTTCGAGAAGGACAAGAAAGGCATCCTGCAAAAACGCATGGATGAAGCGGTCGACGGTGAGTACCAGAACTACAAGGCCAACGGCGGCTCGTACACCCGTGAGCACTTCTTCGGTAAGTACCCCGAAACCGAAGCGATGGTCAACGACCTGTCTGATGAAGACATCTGGAAGCTCAACCGCGGTGGCCACGACCCGTTCAAGGTCTACGCGGCCTACCACGAAGCGGTCAACCAGACCAACGGTAAGCCCACGGTCATTCTGGCGCATACCGTCAAAGGCTACGGCATGGGCAGTGGCGATGGCGAAGCCGCCAACGAAGCCCACCAGGTCAAGAGCATGGAGTACGAGGCGTTGCGTAAATTCCGCGACCGCTTTGGTATTCCGCTCACCGACGAGCAGCTTAAAGATGTGCCCTATTACAAGCCGGAAGAAGACTCTCCCGAGCTTAAGTACATGCACCTGCAGCGGGAACGCTTAAACGGCTACCTGCCGAGCCGCCGCAGTGACTTTGAAGCGCTGGAGATCCCCAGCCTGGAAGACAAAACCTTTGCCTCGCAAATGGTGGGTTCCAAAGGGCGCGAAGTCTCGACCACCATGGCGTTCGTGCGCGTTCTGAACGGTCTGGTGAAGGATAAGAAGCTCGGCAAACATGTCGTCCCGATTATTCCTGACGAAGCGCGTACCTTCGGCATGGAAGGCATGTTCCGTCAGCTCGGGATCTACACCTCGGAAGGTCAGAAGTATGAGCCGGTCGATAAAGGCCAGATCATGTTCTACCGCGAGGATCAGAAAGGCCAGATTCTCGAAGAAGGGATTAGTGAGGCCGGTGCCATGTCCGCATGGATTGCCGCCGCGACGTCCTACAGCAACAACAACGTCACCCTGCTGCCGTTCTACGTCTACTACTCGATGTTCGGTTTCCAGCGCATTGGTGACTTGGCCTGGGCCGCCGGTGACCTGCAAGCCCGCGGCTTTATGGTTGGCGGCACCGCCGGGCGTACCACGCTCAACGGTGAAGGTCTGCAGCACCAGGATGGCCACAGCTTGATTCAAGCCTCCACCATCCCCAACTGCCGCAGTTACGACCCGACCTACGCCCACGAAGTGGCGGTCATCCTCCAGGATGGTTTGAAGCGCATGTTCTCCGACAAAGAGAACTGCTTCTACTACCTGACGGTGATGAACGAAAACTACGAACACCCCGCGCTTGAGACCGTGCCCACCGACGATATCGTCAAAGGCATGTATCTGCTCAACGAAACGCAGGGCGATAAAGGCCGCGTGCAACTGCTGGGCTCCGGCACCATCCTGCGCGAAGTCGAAGCGGCTGCGGAGCTGTTGGCCAACGACTGGGGCATTGGCGCGGATATCTGGAGCGTGACCAGCTTTAACGAGCTGCGTCGCGAAGCCCTTCTGCTGGAGCGTGAAGCCTTCTTGAACCCGGACGTTGAGGGCAATAAGCCCCACGTGACGAAGTGCCTGGAAGGACGTGACGGCCCGGTGATTGCCTCCACCGACTACATGAAGCTCTACGCCGACCAGGTGCGTGCCTGGGTGCCGAGCGAGTACACCGTGCTGGGCACGGACGGCTTTGGCCGTTCCGACACCCGCGAGAAGCTGCGCTACTTCTTTGAAGTAGACCGCTACTTCGTCACCGTGGCGGCGCTACGTGCGCTGGCAGACCGTGGTGAGCTTGATCGCAAGCACGTCGGCGAGGCGCTGAAGAAGTATGGCATTGACGCCAACAAGCCGAACCCGCTGACCAGCTAAACCGCTGCCCGGCGGGCAGATGCCCGCCGGCTCGATCCGATTTGGAAGGAGCGCGACCTTGAGTAGCGAAATCATCAAAGTTCCCGATATCGGTGGCGATGCCGATGTCGAAATCATCGAGATTGCGGTGTCAGAAGGCGACGTCATTGAAGCGGAAGACACCCTAATCACCCTGGAATCTGACAAAGCCAGCATGGACGTCCCGGCCCCGAAAGGCGGCAAGGTGCTCAAAGTGCTGGTGAAAGAAGGCGATACCGTCTCTGAAGGCGACGACATCGTTGAGCTGGAGGTTGAAGGTGGCGCAGACGGTGGCGAAGAGACGTCAGCCCCCGCGTCTGACAGCCAGCCCAACGACGCGCCAGCGAAAGAAGACAAACCGAAAGAACCGACTAAAGAGCAAGCCCCAGCCGCTAAAAAAGCCAGTGGCGGCAAGCAAACGGTCGATATTAAAGTGCCGGACTTGGGTGGTTCAGACAACGTTGAAATCATCGAAGTCGCGGTCAGCGCTGGCGATGAGGTCAACGCTGAAGACACTTTGATCACCCTCGAGTCGGATAAAGCCTCGATGGATGTACCCAGCCCGCACGGTGGTAAGATCGTTGCGCTTACGGTGAAAGAAGGCGATACCGTCTCGGAAGGCGACGTGATCGGCCAGATGGAAATCGCTGGCGAGGGTAGTGACGACAGCGCAGACGCGCCGCAAGCGCAAGCCGCTAGCCAAACCAGCAGCGCGTCGGAAGCAGCGGCTGTTGAAGAGTCTGCCGTTGAAGAACCTGTCGCTGAAGCACCAGCAAAACAAGCCCCTTCTCCTGAAGGCACCCCGAGTCCGGAAGCACAAATCGCTGATGATCAGCCACGGGATAGTAAGCTGGTGCATGCAGGCCCAGCAGTACGCATGCTGGCACGTGAACTAAATGTTGATCTTAGTCTTGTTAAGCCTAGTGGCCCGAAAGACCGGGTGCTGAAAGAAGATGTACAGGCCTACGTGAAACAGGCCATAGCCAACCAAGGTAAAGCACAAACAGCGACTGCCCCAGCAGCAAGTGGTGGTACTGGCATTCCCGCGATACCGGACGTCGACTTCAGTCAGTTTGGCGACGTAGAAGAGAAGCCGATGGGGCGCCTGCTCAAGATGGGCGCGACGAATCTGCACCGCAGCTGGCTCAATGTGCCTCACGTGACGCAGTTCGACGAGGCCGACATTACCGAGCTCGAAAGCTTCCGTAAAGCCATGAAAGCCGAGGCCGAAGCCCAAGGCGCCAAGCTGACACCGTTGCCGTTTATGGTTAAAGCCTGTGCCTTTGCACTGCGTAAGTTCCCCCAGTTCAACGTCAGCCTGAAAGGTGACGGCGAAACGCTGGTATGGAAAAACTACGTGCATATTGGGATTGCCGTGGATACACCTGATGGTCTGATGGTGCCGGTAGTGCGCAACGCCGATAAAAAATCCTTGATTGAGATTGCCAAGGAGATGGCGGAGCTCTGCAAGAAAGCGCAAACCAAGAAGCTTAAGCGCGACGAGATGACCGGTGGCTGCTTCACCATTTCGAGCCTTGGCTCTATTGGTGGAACCGCGTTCACACCGATCGTTAATGCACCGGAAGTGGCGATCCTGGGGGTGTCGAAAGCGCAGATGAAACCGGTGTGGGATGGCAGTGCCTTCCAGCCGCGCTTAATGATGCCGCTATCGCTTTCCTACGATCACCGGGCGATTAACGGTGCGGATGCCGCCCGCTTTACGGCCTTCCTGGCCGATGTGCTGACGGATATACGCCGATTACTGCTGTAATCGTCTCTGAGTAAGCCACAAGCGGCGCCCAATGGGCGCCGCTTTTTTGAGACATCAGTTTGGAGGATTGAAATCTATTTTGTTCGCGAAAACCCAGGGTTATCGAAAACCTAGGGCTAGCGAATCACGCCCTAACAGATTTACCGCCTAGAATAGTCATCAAATCGTCGTTTTCTGGCTCTTGAGACGACAGTACCAGCAAAGACTCTAAGCTATTAAGGTGCGTGTATATCGCCTGCTTAGCCGCCTGTGCATCACCACTCGCCAAGTGCCCAAGCAAGTTCGCATGATCGCCTTCCAAGTAGCAAGAAGACAAGCCCGGACGCTTATAGAGAGCGATGACAATTGACGTTCGCAAGACGAGATCGGTCAACATCGCACCCAAGATACGATTAGGGGCATGCTGCGCAAGGAGGTGATGAATGTTGAGGGAATGCTCAATGCGTGACGGTTCGTCACTGTTTTCAAACGCCTGCTTTTCAAGGGCGACCTGCTTCTCTAACGCCTTGTAAGTCGCCACATCCAGCTTACCCGCCAACAGTGAGACAATCTCACCTTCCACTAACCTACGCGCAGAAAACGTCTCTCGCGTTTCGTCAATCGAAGGCGCTCTGACGCGGGCAACCTGGTTCGGCCGTTGGTCGATAACATGTTCAGCATCAAGCCGTGTTAACGCTTTACGCACCACTGAACGGCTGACGCCAAATACATCGCCGATGGTGACTTCAGGCAGTTTTGTATTCGGTGCCAGTCGCTGCA
This sequence comes from Halomonas sp. GT, assembly GCF_002082565.1. Taxonomy (NCBI): domain Bacteria; kingdom Pseudomonadati; phylum Pseudomonadota; class Gammaproteobacteria; order Oceanospirillales; family Halomonadaceae; genus Halomonas; species Halomonas sp. GT. The sequence continues at coordinate 1,428,141 of NZ_CP020562.1, read as the reverse complement.
TCAGTACCGCAGACCGGATGTGTTCAACAATATCTTGATCGCTAACGCGACCTTCTTTCGTTTTGGTAAAACCTTTCTTGTGCCAGCCGAGGGTCATGGCCTAACTCTCTAATGAACCTCGACGAAACTTATCATGTTTACCCCTCAGACAACCACTCAGAACCACGCAAAACAATGCCTTAACGGGTAATCGGGTCGATATACGGGCACAACCACAGCCTTACGACGGGTTGGGTAGAATAAGAATCGCTCGAAAATCGTTAACATTGGTTCGGGTTGGCCCCGTTACCACGAGGTTATCTAACGCGTCAAAGAAACTGTACGCATCGTTACGGGCAAGGTAATCCTGTGCAGAAAGCGTTAATGCCTTAGCCCGCTGCCAGCATTCAGGCCCAATTAACGCGCCTGCATTATCTTCAGAGCCATCGATTCCATCGGTATCAATGGCAATCGCATAAATGCCATCACATCCTTTTAGCGTATCAAAAAGCCCCAGCAGGTACTCAACGTTACGCCCTCCTCGACCATTACCACGCACGGTAACGCTCGTTTCGCCGCCTGACAGTACCAGCAGCGGACGAGTAATTTCAGCCTGCAACTTGCACGCCATACGCCCCTGGGCAATGCCTAAATCTCTTGCTTCTCCCTCAAGATCATCACCTAACACTCTTACCTCTAAACCACTCTCTTCGGCACTGAGTTGGGCGGCCTTCAGTGCGTCCCGCGCACGGGCTAGGATAGTCGACTTATCCCGTGCAAATCCTTGGTTCCAGGTCTGAGGCGCACGATGATCGGCCATTAAATGGCGTTTCACGTGCTCAGGCACCTCAATCTCATGGCGGTTTAATATTGCCAACGCATCTAACGACGTTGTGTTATCCGGCAGCGTCGGGCCTGAGGCAATTAATGAAGGCACGTCACCAGGAACATCCGAAATAAGTAACGTCACCACTTGCGCGGGGTGCGCAGCAGTGGCCAACCGCCCGCCTTTAATCGCCGATAAGTGGCGCCTTACGGTGTTGATTTCACGGATCGGTGCACCACATCGAAGCAGCGCCTTATTAAGAGCCTGTTTGTCTTCTAACGAAATACCGTCCGCCGGCAGGGTCATTAACGCGGAGCCGCCGCCGGAGATAAGTGCGATCACTTGATCGTCTTCACCCAGGCCTTTTACTTCATCAAGCATGCGCTTAGCGGCTTGCTCACCCAGCGCATCAGGCATTGGATGAGAGGCTTCCAGTACATCGATATAGCGACAGGCTGCACCATGCTGGTAACGGGTCACTACTACGCCCGTTAAATCAACCTCTTCGCCTGACTCACGAGCGCGTTCTTCCCACGCCAACTCTAATGCGCGCGCCATGGCGGCAGCAGCCTTACCCGCGCCCACGACGACAGTTCGGCCTGGTGGTTTTTCAGGCAACTGGGCAGTTAATAAGCTATCGGGATGCACGGCAGCAATGGCCGTTTCGGCCAGTTGAGTCAGCCACTGTCGGGTTGCCTCTTCACTGGTAAAAGGCGCCAAGCGAACAAGGGAATTCATCAAAAGACTCCTCGGGCAGGGATCAGGAAAAGGGCTCAGAAAGGAGCTTAGAAAAGAACATAAGCAAAGAGCTTTGAAAGCTTAGTAAAAGAACTTAAAACTCAATAAAAAGAACTTAAAACTCAGTAAAAAGAACTTAATGGCAGACCAACAGACGCTGGCCTGCCTGACAAAGGCGCGTTACTGGCCAACCTCATGGTCTGCCAGCTTTTCTAAAGCGCGCACAATACCTGCGTGATCCCAATCTTCGCCCCCGTTGGCGGCACACGCTTGGAACAACTGCTGTGCATTGGCGGTGCCTGGCAATGACAGGTTTAACGTCCTGGCACCTTCTAACGCTAAGTTGAGATCTTTCTGGTGCAGACGAACGCGGAACCCAGGCTCAAAGGTGCGTTTGATCATGCGCTCGCCATGAACATCGAGGATTTTCGATTGAGCTAAACCGCCCATTAATGATTCACGCACTCTAGCGACATCAGCACCTGCTTTAGAGGCAAACAGCAACCCTTCTGCTACTGCTTCAATGGTCAGTGCTACCACAATCTGGTTAGCCACTTTGCACGTCTGACCTGCACCGTGGCCGCCGATGTGGGTAATCGTCTTCCCAACAACGTCCAGGTATGGCTTGGCTCGCTCAAACCCTTCCGTTGTTGCGCCCACCATAATGGTAAGCGCAGCGTTAATCGCACCACCTTCACCACCAGAAACCGGCGCATCGACAAATTCCCCGCCTGCATCGGTAATCCGCTTGGCAAATGCCTGGGTCTGCATTGGAGCAATGGAGCTCATATCAATCACAAGAGTGCCGGGCTTCAGGCCTTCAATCACGCCTTCCTCACCAAATAACACGCTTTCGACATCGGGCGTATCGGGCACCATGGTGATAATGACGTCAGACGCTTCAGCCACCGCTTTGGGAGAAGCGACTTCACTCATGCCTTTCTCGGCAAGCGCAGCATCCAAGGTGCCGCGTTTAACAGTCACCAACGAGTGACCAGCGTCGAGCAGGTGCCCCGCCATAGGACGCCCCATAATGCCTAAACCAATAAAACCAATCTTACTCATAATTGTTCTCCATTCGCGTCTTTCAGAAACCAACCTATTGTTTCTAAATGATTTATATTTCCTGAGTTAACGACTATCTACCCACTTGCCTGTTTTAAGTCATACAGGGTTAACGCGTCTTATCTAACCAACCCAAACCTTCGACTGTCGTGGTCTTGGGCTTGTACTCGCAGCCAATCCAGCCGTCATAGCCAAGCTGCTGCAGGTGGCTAAATAAGAAGGGATAATTGATCTCACCCGTTCCTGGCTCATGGCGTCCCGGGTTGTCCGCCAACTGCACGTGAGCGATACGTGCAAAATGCTTTTCAATAGTGGGCGCAAGATCGCCCTCCATGATTTGCATGTGATAGATGTCGTACTGCAGCTTTAAATTATCACTGCCGACTTCGTCAAAAAGTGCCAACGCCTGTTCGGTGCGATTAAGGAAAAAGCCTGGGATGTCACGGGTGTTGATAGGTTCTGCAAGCAGCAAAATGCCGGCTGCTTTGAGTTTTTCGGCAGCGTAGCGAAGGTTTTCGACCAAAGTACGGTGAGCCTCAGCATCACTAACGCCCTCAGGCTGAATACCCGCAAGACAGTTCACCTGCTTGCACTCAAGCGCAGTGGCATAGTCGATCGCTTTATCCACACCGGCGCGAAACTCTTCTACCCGGTCGGGATGACAAGCAATGCCTCGCTCGCCGGCTCCCCAATCTCCCGCAGGTAAGTTGTGCAGCACTTGGGTTAGGCCATTCGCATCCAAGCGCTGCTTGATGTCAGCTGCCGCATAGTCATAGGGAAAAAGGTACTCAACCCCTTCAAAGCCCGCCTTTGCGGCGGCCTCAAAGCGATCAAGAAAATCGACTTCAGTGAACAGCATACTGAGATTCGCGGCAAACTTAGCCATAGTGTTCTCCTAACGTTTTAGCGTCTTAATAACGACTTCAGCGACTTGCCTGGAAGCACCTTGGTGCGTTACGTCAGGCTGGCAATAGAGCTCGGTGCATCGGTAAGGTTTTCAGCTAACGCTTCGAACTCATTAACCCCATCAAGGTCAGTGCCCATCGAGATATTGGTAACGCGCTCTAGAATGATTTCCACCACGACCGGCACACGGTATTGGCGCATTAGCTCACGCGCTTTCTCTAACGCAGGTGCAATCTCATCGGGTGTAGTGACACGCAGCGCTTTACAGCCAAGGCCTTCAGCAACCGACACGTGATCTACGCCGTACTCAGCGAGCGCCGCTTCTTCGTCGGTATAGTTGATGTTCTTGAACGAGAGCTGGACACAGTAATCCATGTCGAAGCCACGCTGGGCCTGACGAATCAAACCGAGGTAGGAGTTGTTCACCAGCACGTGGATATACGGCAAGTTAAACTGTGCCCCAACCGCTAGCTCCTCTACCATAAACTGGAAGTCGTAATCGCCAGACAGCGCAACCACTTCGGCATCAGGGTCGGCACGGCAAACACCCAGTGCCGCAGGCACTGTCCAGCCTAGTGGCCCAGCTTGGCCACAGTTAATCCAGTGACGAGGCTTGTACACATGCAGGAACTGAGCGCCAGCAATTTGAGACAAACCGATGGTGCTGATATAGCGCGCATTTTTGCCAAAAACCTTGTTCATCTCTTCGTAAACACGCTGCGGTTTCACCGGCACATTATCGAAGTGCGTTTTGCGCAGTAGCGTGCGCTTACGCTCCTGACACTCCTGGGCCCAGGCACTACGGTTTTTAAGCTGTCCGCTGGCCTTCATTTCACGAGCGACGTCGATAAACAGGTCTAGGGCAAGCTTAGCGTCAGAAACGATGCCGTAGTCAGGCCCAAAAATACGGCCTATTTGTGTAGGCTCGATATCAACGTGAACAAACTTTCTATCTTTTGTATACGTTTCAACATTGCCAGTGTGTCGGTTAGCCCACCGATTACCAATCCCCATGACAAAGTCAGAGGCCAACATGGTCGCATTGCCGTATCGGTGCGACGTTTGGAGCCCTACCATGCCTGCCATTAACGGGTGGTCATCCGGGATCGTTCCCCACCCCATCAGCGTCGGGATCACCGGTACCCCGGTTAGCTCAGCAAATTCAACTAATTGCTCGGCAGCATCGGCATTGATGATGCCACCACCAGCCACGATCAGCGGCTTATCGGCTTCGTTGAGCATCATCAGTGCTTTTTCAATTTGGGCACGAGATGCTGAGGGTTTATAAGCCGGAAGTGATTCGTAAGTGTCCGGGTCGAACTCGATTTCGCTCATCTGTACATCGATGGGAAGATCGATCAATACCGGCCCAGGACGGCTAGAGCGCATGATCTGGAAAGCTTTCTGGAACGCACGCGGCACCTGAGCAGGCTCCATCACCGTAACGGACCATTTGGTCACCGGGCCAGCAATCGTCTGAATGTCGACGGCCTGGAAGTCTTCTTTATGCATCTTGGCGCGGGGAGCTTGGCCAGTGATACATAGAATCGGAATTGAATCAGCACTGGCAGAATACAACCCCGTAATCATATCCGTGCCCGCGGGGCCAGAGGTACCAATGCACACACCAATGTTGCCAGCGGTTGTACGGGTATACCCTTCCGCCATGTGTGAGGCACCTTCCACGTGGCGTGCTAGCACATGGTCCACCCCACCCACTTTACGCATCGCAGCGTAAAAGGGGTTGATCGCAGCGCCTGGAACACCAAAGGCAACATCAACACCTTCTTTTTTCAGGACGTGAATGGCGGCTTCTGCAGCTGTCATTTTAGCCATCACAACTTCTCCTCGAAGATTGAATACATTTAGTATTCATTTTTGTATTTAATTTTGTATACGAGACAATATTCAAAGTATGCGCCATCCGACGCACTGTCAATATTTAATGGAAAATATTTCCATTAAATTCAACAGACGCAATAAAAATCATTTAAAATCAAATTCTTAATATCTATTATATTGAATATACACAGGTACAAGAGAGCACAAGCGTTGCTAACGAAACGCTCTCGGTATTGGTAAAACAGGCATACCAATCGGACCGGTGCTTTTGCATCCAGTCCATACAATGGTAAACATTGTGTAGATTTAACCCCGGGCGCAAAGTGCTATTGCCGCCTACAACACCTAATCATCGCGTTTCGCAAGGGCTTGGTCGTGTCCTAGCATGTCGGAGATTGTTCTCGCGGCCTCTTGCACCAATGTTTGCAACTTGGTTCGCTCATCCTCGGCAAATTCATGCACAGGCACCATGATACTAACGACGCCCTCCACTACCCCATCATGGTTGTAAAGCGGGTAGGCAATCGATGAAATACCAAAGTGATAGTAAGAATCTGCAATAACATAACCACGCTGACGGTCTTCCTGAACCAAGTCCCACAGAACATCACGCCGGATGGGGGCACCGAGTTCTTTATTAAGCAGTTGATCATCAGGATAGAGCGATTCAAATTCCTCTTTTGAGAGATCTGTCAGAAGCAGTCGCCCTAATGAGGTGCAGTGCAGCGGAATTCGTGTTCCTACACTAACGCGACGAATCGTGGCGTTAGTGGCGCCCACACGGGCCACGTAAACGGCATCCCTTCCATCCCGAACGGCAATGTGACTTGAGCAGCCGGTCTGCTCACATAGGGACTCAATAACCGGATGACCTACCTGCACAACATCTAATGAGGCCACATATTCAAAGCCCAGCTTTAGCACGTTAACGCCCAGCGAATACAAGCCAGTGACCGGGTGATGACGAAGAAACCCCATATGCTCCAAGGTCTGTACTGCGCGATACGACGTCGACTGGGGATAGCCAACGCGTTTAACGATCTCGGCAAAACTCATCTCACGATGATGACGATTGAGCTCCATTAAAATCGTCAGCCCTCGTTCAAGCGCGGGAATTAAATGCTTTTTTTCCTTATCACTCATGGCGGGTTAGCTCACTTCGTTATTTGTATTATCGAGATAACGTGAACCCCTCAACACCTGCGTAAACTTACCATTGGCCGATTGTCATTACGGCTATAAAGTAACCTTGCGCATTCGTTGAGGAACTCTGTTGAGACAGCAGCTATCACTCCTGCTCGAAGTGCTAGCTGCTGACATCACAACGAGCGAGCTAGTTACTCAGACCACTCTCCAATCAAAGCGCGCTCTTCATCTGTCATATTGGTCATGTTGCCAAGGGGCATGTAACCACTGGCCACCACTTGCTGAATGCTCTCTTTTTGACGAACGATTTGGTCAAGGCTGTCATAAGCAAAGCCAGCAGGAGGTGCAGAAAAACCGGGCTGCGTTGGCGACTGGGCATGGCACGCAACACAGCGCTGTTCAATGACTGCTTGCACGTCGGCAATGTCCGGCCCGCTTTCTGAACCAGCATTGGCCTGTTGATTAGCGGGCATCCCTATCCAAAACGCCACCATAATCAAGAGAACACCTGCTGCCGGATAGCCAGGCTGTATTTTCCCAGCGTGCATCAACACGAAGTACTGACGAATTAATGCACCCGCAAAAATCAACAGCGCCATGATTACCCACGCATGGGCATGAGAGTAGGCGAAAGAGTAGTGATTACTGATCATTAATAAGACAACGGGTAACGTAAAGTACGTATTGTGTACCGAACGTTGCTTACCACGTTTGCCGTCTAACGGATTTGGCGTTTCGCCTGCTTTCATCGCTTTAACAATGCGGCGTTGCCCAGGAATGATCCAAAAGAACACGTTGGCAGACATCGCCGTGGCCATAACAGCCCCGGTCAATAAAAATGCGGCACGACCTGAGAACATTTGAGTACTTAAATACGCTACCACCACCATCATGATCGCAACACCAATACTTAATAGGCCGTCGCGCTCCATGTTGGGGCTGATGCGCTTACACATTTCGTTATAGACCACCCACCCCAGTAACAAAAAGGTCAGTGCCAAAACATTGGCCTGCCAGCCCGTCATATTGGCAGCCCACTCCCAGCTACTATTGGGATTAACCAAGTAAAAGCCAGGATTAACCATGTACAGAATAATGAACAAAGCGAAGCCAGATAACCAAGTGGTATAAGCCTTCCAGAAAGACCAGTGAAGGTCATCAGGTAGCTTTTCCGGGCTGGTGGCATATTTCTGATTGTGATAGAAGCCGCCACCGTGCACGGCCCACATCTCACCAAACACGCCTTTTTTGCGGCAGTTTTCATCTTTGGGGGATTTTAAGCCATTATCTAGCATGACAAAGTAGATAGACTCACCAATCCAGGCAATCGCGGCAATAACGTGTAGCCAGCGAAGCATAAAATTAGAAAAATCAATTAAGTAGGACAGCATGTCGGCTTCCTCGCCTCATTTGTTTGTTGTTAGTCGGCAGCATTAGGTTTTTTATCAGGGCTATTTTTATCGGGACTATTTATCAAGTCTTTTTAGCTGCCGCGATACGTTGAGTAGGCATAGGGCGATAGCAACAATGGCACGTGATAGTGCTGTGTAGCGTCATTAACCCCGAAGCGAAGCGGTATCACATTTAAGAAGGCAGGCCCGTTATCCGCAACTCGGCCAGCCTGACTGGCGAAGTAATCACCCGCATGAAACGCCAACTCGTACTCCCCTTCTTGTAGCTCGTCGCCATCCAATATGGGATGGTCACAGCGGCCATCATCATTGGTGGTTACCGTTTTGAGGAAGCTGCGTTCACCGTTAACGACACGGTATAGATCAATTTTGACTCCCTCGCCTGGGCAGCCTTGCGCAGTGTCTAACACATGAGTTGTCACGTAACCCATTGGTTTCTCCAATATTTTATTAATGTAATTAGAGCTATTACCCTGTTTTTTCCCAATGCCTTACTAACAATAAGTAGCTCAACAGTGGGTAAGACACGGCATAGCCCAAAACCCAATGACTACATTTCTATATAAAAAATCGACACATTTCAAAGAATTTTTGTATACATTTTCATTAGGAAGCTTTGTTCACCCTGTCCAGCGCCAAAATTTTGACGCTACCTTAGCTACTCAGATTTTCTTTCTTAGGCGACGATCAGGCATGCAAGCATAGGAATCCCTCAGAAAGAAAAACCTAAAAACAAATTAAAAATCAGAAGCTTGAATAACAATACTGATGAGCATGACAGAAAAATCATCATGCTACTTGTCGTATCAAGAGTCGCTATTAGCCGAATAGATGAGCACAAACAGGGCGAAATTATTTATTTTCAGCAGATTTTTTGTGTACAGTATTAACTTCAAAAATGAACAATAATTTCAAATCATTGAATACAACAACAATGGAGAGTCCCTTATGAGTGACGCAATTGCCTCGTCGGAAGAGCGAGCGCGAATAGATGGAAAGAGCACCTCCCTCTTTGATTTTTATGGAAAACCTAAATTCTTAAAGGTGCTGCCGCTTTCTCTTCAGCACCTACTGGCCATGATTGCTGGCGTGATAACACCGCCTATTATCGTTGCCGGAGTCGTTGGCGCGAGCGTCGAAGAAAAGCTCCTGCTTATCCAGATAGCGGTACTGGCATCAGGTGTCTGTACCGTGTTCCATCTATACGGTGTGTGGAAATTCGGTGCGCGCTTACCTGCTATCTTTGGTGTCGGCTTTGCCTACGTACCGACACTTGTGGCGGTTGGCGCTCAGTATGGGATTGAAGGAATACTCGGCGCCCAGTTGATTGGCGGTATGACCATGGTCGTGGTGGGCTACTTTATCCAATATATACGCCACCTGTTCCCCCCTGTCGTGGCAGGAACAGTGGTATTGGTAATCGGTCTGTCGCTATATGACATCGCTATTCGCTATATGGCGGGCAGTGGAAACGTTAATGCTGCCAACTTTGGTGACCCCATTAATTGGATCGTCGCTGTCGTTACGTTGCTCACTGTCTTAATTGCAGCTCAATTTGGTAAAGGGGTGATTAAGCTCTCTGCCATTATTGTGGGCATTGTGGTGGGCTATTTACTTTCCCTATCGCTAGGCTTGGTTAATTTCGACAACGTAGCCAATGCATCCTGGGTAGCCGTTCCCAAAGTAATGCCATTTGAAATGGAGTTTCACGCAGCAGCCATCGCTTCGATGGTCGTCATTTGTATTATCAACTCTGTTCAGACCATTGGGGATTTATCTGCCACGACCGTTGGCGGTATGAACCGTGAGTTAAAAACAAAAGAGCTTACCGGCGGCCTACTCGGCAATGGTTTAACCACTACCGTCAGCTCTTTCTTCGGCGCCCTGCCCACCTCTACGTTCAGCCAGAATGTTGGCATCGTAGCCATGACCAAGGTAATTAGCCGATACGTACTGGCGCTGGCAGGTATTTTTATGATTTTGGCGGGGCTCAGTCCGAAATTCGGCGCAATGATCACGACGATTCCTTACCCCGTTCTAGGTGGTGCAACAATTACCGTGTTTGGCATGATTACCATGACCGGCATCCAGTTGCTGGTTAAAGATGAGATGTCTGCGCGCAATATGACCATCGTCGGCCTTTCCCTAGCACTAAGCTTAGGCATCGCTGCAGAGCCATCAGCTATTGAGCAGTTTCCTGCGGTATTAAGAGACTTGATTGGCGGAGCGCCTATCGTTGTGGCCGCTATTACGGCTTTCACGCTGAATATCGTCCTACCCAAAAAATCTCTTTCAGATGAGGCTAAAGAAAGGGAAAAGATTGCTAACGAAGATAAAGACACTAAGGAAGAAGACAACAACCAGAATAATAACCTTAGTCAACGTAGCATTCATGCTGAGTAATGGTGTGTTAGTTATCACCAAAGCCATTATTTAAAACATCATTTAAAACATGTACGACGCTTTAGAACTGCCGCTAGCCCGGCAGTTCTATTTCTCTTTGCAGAACATAATAATGAGACTAATGGAGTGACACATGCATCGCTTAAACAATCTGACAATGAGAATGAGCTGGTCACTCGTGTTATTCTCTTTTCTGACATTACTGCTACTGCTGAGTGGCACCGGCCTCTACGCGGTCAATCATAGCCAGGAAAGCATCGAGCAATTCACCAACGTCAATGTCAATCAACAATCGACACTTAACAGAACCAATTCGTCGATACAAAATGTACGTTTACAAATGGGTCGTCTGTACGAAGAGCTGCTAGAGACATCCCCTTCTCTTACTGCCGTTGAAAGGCGCCAACGAGCTGATGAAATGCGTAATCTGCTTGAAAATGCAGACAACGTGTTCGCTGATTTTCTTTCTTTATCATTCAACCCTTCTCATGAGCACTTCATTCGTGAAATAGATAGTAGCTTCAATAACATGATGAGCAACCAGCTATTTCCTCAACTTGACTCGCTTTACCAAGGGGACACTGCTGGCTACCAACGCCTACGCAATGGTACCCATGATGCCTATGACACTTTTTATCAAGATGCCGTTAATTTTTTTCATACGGTAGAAGACGAAGGCAATAAGCGTTTGGATAACTTCTCTTCAGTGGTCAACTTAGCTAATTCAACTATTGTTACTGTATTCATCATCGCGTTAATCATTACTGCCATTGTCTACTGGGGCGTAAGCGTCAACTTAATTCGCCCAATGCAACGCATCAACGAGCATTTTCAACATATTGCGAAAGGCGATCTTTCTAGAGGAATTGAAAAGCATGGCCGAAATGAAATCGGCATTCTCTTCAACTCGTTACGCAACATGCAAAAAGATCTGTTGGAAACGGTGGCAACCGTGCGCCATAGCAGTGAAGAGGTCTTTGCAGGCGCACGGGAAATTGCGTTAGGCAACCAAGATCTCGCCTCGCGAACCGAACGTCAGTCCGCGTCGTTGACACAAACTGCCTCCAGCATTGAAGAAATGACGGCTACCATGGAACGCAACAGTGATAACGCAGCGCAAGCTAGCCGCGTTGCTCAAGAAGCTGCGCATAATGCACAGCAAGGTGGTGATGTCGTGACTCATGTGGTTAGTAAAATGCATGAGATACGTCATAGTTCGCAACAGATTACTGACATAATTGGCCTAATTGACTCAATCGCTTTTCAGACCAATATTTTAGCGCTCAATGCATCAGTTGAAGCAGCCCGAGCAGGTGAGCATGGTCGTGGGTTTGCCGTGGTAGCCAGTGAAGTTCGCCTGCTTGCAACACGCAGCGCTGATGCCGCAGCGGATATCCGTCAATTGATTGCAACGTCAGTGAGCCAGATAGAAGCAGGCACTCAACAAGCGGATCTAGCCGGTGAGTCAATGGTCGCCATTATGGAATCTGTTAAGCGTGTTACCACTTTAATGGATGAGATCGCAGTCGCTAGCGAGGAGCAACGTGTTGGCATCAACGAAGTAAATAGTGCTGTTGGCGAAATGGAACAGACGACTCAGCAGAATGCCGCCATGGTGGAACAAGCCAGCACCTCCGCAACCCAGCTAGAGCATGAAGCTGAACGGTTAACCGAGGTTGTGCTTAGGTTTAAACTCAACGCCAGCGGTGAAAACACCCAATCACATGTTCAGCTGACTTCGCTAACTCACCAAGCCGTACCTTGCACATAGAGCTAAACGCCATATACTGTATATATAATCATATATGGCAACTCTAGTCCGTGCAGAGGTGGCAACTAATGGCTTCTTCCCCTTCCAGCGCTACCGTGTATAAAGGACGTGGTGCGACCTACGACCCGCATAACCGCTTCGCACCAACATGCAGCGTGGTAGAGGATGATGGCTGGTGGCATGAGGAGGCCTCTACTTCGCTTGCAACAGAGATACGCGAGGAACCCAGCAAGAGCGCGCTTTCCTGGAACCGTTCACCAGATTTACCCTTTGACCGCTCACTTAACCCTTTTCGCGGCTGCGAGCATGGCTGCATTTACTGCTACGCTCGCCCTTCCCACGCCTACTGGGATTTATCACCGGGTCTCGATTTTGAAACTAAATTAATCGCCCGCACAGGACTAGTTGAGCACTTAACAGACGAGCTTAGCCACCCACATTATGTATGTCGTCCTATCAACCTTTCCGGCAACACCGACTGCTATCAGCCGCTGGAAGCAAAATATCAAACAACTCGTCGTTTATTGGAGCTGCTACTGGCATGCAGGCATCCGGTTACCCTAGTCACTAAAAGTACACTAATACTGCGGGATTTAGACCTGCTCGCAGAGATGGCCGAGCACCGGTTAGTGCGAGTGTTTGTGAGCCTGACAAGCCTGAATGCCAACCTAAAGCGTACCTTGGAACCCCGGACGGCCTCGCCTCAGGCGCGCTTAAGAGTAATCCGAGAGCTCAACACCGCAGGCATTCCAGTGGGTACGCTGGTCTCACCGATTATTCCTGGCCTTACTGATCACGAAATTGAACGCATTCTTGAAGCGGCCAGCCGAGCTGGCGCGCGCACAGCAACGTGGATGCTACTGCGCCTGCCCCATGAAGTCGCACCGATGTTCGAAGCATGGCTACAAGCCCACTACCCCGAACGAGCCGCTAAGGTAATGAGCCTGATTCGCCAGTGCCGAAGCGGCAAAAACTATGATGCACAATTTGGTAAACGCTTCCGTGGTGAAGGTGTATTTGCCGACTTGATCGCCCAACGTTTTAATCGCGCCAGCCGCCATTGGAACATGCAGCCACGCACCGAACAGGGCCTGAATACCCGCGACTTTCGTCCACCACGGGCGCAAGGGGATTTATTCATTTAAGCTAAGCCTTTTGATGTAGTAGCTTCCCGCCAAAGGAAATCCAATGACATCGCTTAGCAAGACCAAATCAAGTTTTTACCGCCGCTTGTATGTCGCGCATTTAATTGAGCAAGGCATCGCAAGCGTGCCAGCGTTAATCGAGGCTACCGGTATGCCTCGTCGTACCGCGCAAGACACTATCACCTCACTTGCGGAGCTGGATATCGAGTGTATATTCGAGAAAGGCGAAGGTGAGCGCCATAATATTGGTCACTACCAGATACGTGACTGGGGAGCGATAGATCCTCACTGGGTTGCTACTCATGCGGAACGGCTAAAGCAGTCTCTTGGTTACGCTTAAACACTGACTCATTGTTCCGGCTCAGACCATGCGAATCGTGCGGCGTTAAGCGTCACGCTAAGCGAGCTTATTGCCATGGCGAGTACTGCGATCAACGGTGGTATGGCCATGACGACCACCACGCCAAGTGCCAAAGTGTTATAAAGCGCCGAAAAGAAAAGATTTTGCTCCATAACGCGCCGAGTACGCTTGGCGATATTGAGCAGTTTTACTACCCCTCCGACCCCTGGCGTCATGAGTTGGGCGGATGCTCCCTCGCGGGCAGCTTCGCTGGCACTCAGTGGGGCAATGCCAGCGTCTGCTGCCGCCAAGCTTAGCGTATCATTTACGCCATCCCCCACAAACAGAGTTGGTGATGGTAACCCGCGTAATAGCCTTGCCTTGGCTTCCGGTGAGCGCTGGGCATAGCAAGCTTCGCGCACCAAACCAACACGCTCACCTAACCAACTAACCGCACCCTGTCGATCACCACTGATCATTGCAACCAAATAACCTGACGCGAGCAAGTGCTTCACGCTTAGCTCCGCACCGTCGACGGGTTGATCGGTCAGGTAGAACGTCGCCAGCCAGCCTGACTCATCTGCCAGCATTACTTGGGAAGCAAAAGCCAGCGTGGCCTCTTCCGCTTGGGAAGGAACATCAACCTGCTGCTGTGTCAGCCAACCGGCGCTGCCTATCATCAGACATTCACCGTTTACAAGGCGAACACGGCGTCCTTCCCCGGGGAATTCATCAATGTCTTCTATGGAAGGCTGAAAGCTTTGTTGATCTTGGCCACCCGACCAACGCGCCAATGCTTGCGCCAACGGATGTTCGCTCCCGGCAACGGCGCTGGTGAGCTTGTGCTGCAGCATGTGTTCATCCATGCCACCCCGTGCTTGCCAGTGCAGTACCGCATGGCATCCTGTTGTTAAGGTTCCGGTTTTATCCAGCGCTACTGAACGAATACGCGCCAAGATTTCTAGCGCGGCGGGGTCGCGCAGTGCAATACCTTGCTGCATAGCCTGACCGCTCCCAGCAAGACTAGCCAACGGCACCGCCAGCCCAACGGCACAGGGGCATGCCACCACGAGCACTGAGAGCGCACGCACCAATGCATCCTCCCACCCCAATCCAACGAGTAGCGCACCAAGCAACGTCACTAGCGAGAGCACAAGTGCCAAAGGACTTAACCAAGCGGCAAAACGGTCGGCTAGTTTCTGCAGTTCCCCTTTTTGGGCCTGGTAGCGGCGCATTTCATGACGCAGTCGATCCAATCGGCGCTTCCCAACCCCCGCAGTGACCTGCATTATCAGTGGCGTCGTGCCTAGATAGCAGCAGCCGGCATACACTCTCTGCCCTGCATTGAAGTGACGTGGCAAGCTTTCACCGGTCAGTGAGGCGGTATCAATCCAACCGGGAGCATCAAGAATGCCATCTAGCGTCACTAACTCCCCCGGCGCTAGCTTAACGCGCGTACCCGCGACCACATCATTGACAGGTAGTAAGACCCAGCCCCCCTTTTGCCAAGCGCTTATAACTGCATCTGGCAACGCCAGTGCATCCAGCGCTTTCAGCCCACGGTGGCGGCACAGCGTTTCTACCAGTCGCCCAACGAGCAACAGCACAATCAGCATAACCGCCGTATCGAAATACACCTCCGCCGAGCCACGCCACAACAACCCAATCGACACACTCACTGCACCGATCGCGCCAAGGCTAACCAGCACATCCATCCCTGGGCGTTTGGCAAGTAACGTGCGCCAGCCTGCTCGGTAAAACGGCAAGCCCGAATACACCACTACGGGCAGTGCAAAGGCACCCGATATCCACGCCACCACTTGCTCTATCGATGCGCTCGGTAGCGCTCCCACATAAATAAGCAGTGATGCCAACATGGTCCACATACCGAATACGGCGCCTACTAACAACCGCAAGGTAAGGTAGCGGCTCTCCTGCTCAAGACGATCATGGGCATCATCAACGGTTTCTAATTCAGTTAGCCGATAACCCAACCGTTTGACTACCGGCGCAAGCTCCGTCAGATCGACTGCCTCTCGCGCACCTTTCACCCACACGGTTGCCGTGGGGTAATGAACGCTAGCGTCAATGACCCCAGGCAGACGTGTTAGCGCGCCCTCTACCGCCAGAGCACAGCTGGTACACCACATACCATGCAAAGTGTAGAGAGGAGTGTTATGGCTAGAAGTCTTATCGTCTTCTGGCATCAAGTTAACGTGGGCGCTATGACTTATAGGCAAGGCGGCACACCGATAATCGGCATACCCGCAAACACCACACCGAAAGCCGAAAACAAATACAGCCACGCCGAGACAGTGGCATGAAAGCGCTGGCGACCTTTATGCTGCTTCGCCACTTGGCAACTCCCCCAGGCAAGCGCCGCAAGCCCTACGGCAGCAATAAGACTAACACCGCCTAGCGCGGCATTAAGACCTGTAAGCGCTCCCGCTTCTGGCGATGGTGGCGCCACCGCACAGGCTACTGAAAGGCCGCTATAAACCGCCACAAACCATAGGCTCCATAGCGTTAGTCCGATAATTAAGTGGATGGGATGAGTAAAATGTAGTCGTACCATCACCATTATCCTCCTATCACCCGAGGCAGTACCGCCAACGCCCCGACTAACAACCAGAATGTGACCACGTTATAGCGCCAAAGTAGTGCCACTACGGCGGGTTCAAACGGCGCATGCGCACCCACGTAGCCATAACCAACGCGCATGCCTTGCAACACCGTTAAAATAACCGCTAGGCCACCATGAAAAAGCGCGTAAACAAGCCCCACCAGCATCACCGCATCGTGGGTGGTTTGGGTCGGTGAAAGATCGGCTCGCCACAGCGCCCAGCCAGCGAGCCCCACTTGAAGTGCGCCTAACGCAGCGGCTAAATAGAGGCTTGCTCTTAACCCCGCATCACGTTGCTGACGCAGCCCGCGTACCAGCTTCTCCATCACCACACACCCTGCTATAACCGCCCCGCCAGCCATGCCCGTTATCAGCAGAGACAGCGGCGGTGTATCTGGCATTTGCCACTCAGGCGAAACAGTCCATAGATAAAACCAGCCAAACAGGTAGGAAAGAAAGAACGAACCATTGGCAATTAAAAACACCGCCATTGCCCAAAGCCCAGGGCCATCCATCGTGCGCGAATGGAGCGGCGGATCGCCTGGTTTTACCCCTGCATCAGGGGCTGCATTGGGGTGTGCACCGTTCTCCCACGACCAGCGCAGTAGAAACACGCCAGCAATCACTACAAAGATGCCCGCTAGCGCATAGACACGGGTTAATAAACTAATGCATACCACTGCCAGCGCTGCTGCGGCAAACAGCGGCCACCAAGAGTTACCAGGCAGGTGAATGATTTCGCGCACTTTGCCAGTAATCGGGTCGGTACCCCACATTTCACGCCGACCGTGGGAAGCCACTGCTAAGCCATGCATACCCTTCGCCATGGTATGTGGCAAATTCGGGTCATCCCACAACGGATGCCGCGTTTCTACAGTAGGTAAGCTGACAAAGTTATAAGCGCTTGGGGGCATCGTGTTAGCCCATTCCAGCGTATCGGCATTCCACGGATTCTGCTTGGCGGGTTTACCAAACCGGAAGTGTAGCGCGATATCCAGCAACACCATGGCAATACCCGCCGACAGCACAAAGCTACTGACGGATGAGAGCAGGTTATAAATCTCCCACCCAGAGCCAGCCTCATAGGTATAAACACGCCTGGGCATACCTAAAAGGCCCGTCCAATGCATAATTAAAAAAGTACCGTTAAAGCCTAAAAAGGTTAGCCAGAACCCCCAGCGCCCAAGGTTTTCAGATGGCATACGCCCGGAAAATAGCGGCAACCAGTAGTAAAGTCCGGCAATGAGTGGGAAGAACATGCCACCCACCAATACATAGTGCATGTGGGCCACTACAAAATGGGTATCGTGCACCTGCCAGTTAAATGGCACTAGCGCCAACATCACCCCGGTTAAGCCACCGCAAACGAAAATAATTAAAAAGCCCATCACCCAAAGCATGGGCAGTTTCATTTTAGGTTTACCTAGCCACAGGGTAGCCAGCCAAACGAACACCTGTATCGCCGTTGGTACCGCCACCAGCATGCTCGCCGCCGAGAAAAATGCCTGAGCGAGCTGTGGGATACCCACTGTAAACATGTGGTGTACCCAAAGCCCAAAACTGATAAAGCCCATAATAGCGATGGCAGCTACCACCCACCCATAACCGATAATAGGCCGCCCGGCAAAAACCGGTATCAGCGTGGAAACAATGCCCGCTGCCGGTAGAAAGATGATGTAAACCTCTGGATGACCAAACAGCCAAAACAGATGCTGCCACAGTAAGGGGTCACCACCTCCCGCAATCTGGAAAAACGGCATACCAACGGCGCGCTCAAGTTCCAGTAATACGCTGCCAAGAATCAACGGTGGGAACCCCACCACGATCATCAGCGCCATGGCCAAGATATACCAAGCGAACAACGGCATTTTATGCAGCGCCATGCCCTGAGTGCGAGTACGCAATATAGACACTACCAACTCTACACCCGCAGACACTGCGGAAATTTCCACAAACGTGATTCCCAACAGCCAAAAATCCGAGCCCAGATCAGGCGCGAACTCTTTACTACTAAGCGGGGTGTACATAAACCAGCCGCTGGAAGGCGCCATTTCAATAATCAGGCTGGAAGTAAGAATAATCCCGCCAAATAAATAGCAGAAATAGCCAAGTGACGTTAGCCGAGGGCAGACCAGGTCGCGGGCACCGATCATCTTTGGGATCAGGTAAATCGCCAACCCTTCCAGCATAGGAATAGCGAACAGAAACATCATCACCGTGCCATGCATGGTGGTGACCTGATTATAAATGTCTGGCGACATAAAGTTTTGGTCGGGCATCGCTAACTGGGTTCGCACCAGCATTGCCAAAATGCCGCCAATCAGGAAAAACACCATCCCTGTGACCATAAAACGCAGGCCAAGCGTGGTGTGGTTGACGATAGTTAAGGATCTTAAACCTGTTGGGTTCCCCCAAATGGTGTGCAAGTCTTCGTGCAATTGCTGCGGGTCATGCTCAATGGCTTCTTGATTGACACTTTTCATGGTGACAAGGCCTCCAGCCAAGCACCCAGGGCATCCAAGGTGTCCGTTTCAATATCACTATGGGTAGGCATCTTATTGCCTGGCTTTAGCGTTTGGTGATGCTGCAACCAGTGGCTAACCGCCCCCTCTTCCATGGCAATCACCCCTGCTCCTAGCGTGGCGCGCGCCCCAACATCTGAAAGCGTTGGCCCAATGCCCCCCTGGCTAACACCCGCTACTTGGTGGCAGCGGGCACAGTGTGTCATAAAGGCATCACGCGCGTCGTCGTAGGTAGCATCGGCAACGGACAGTTCGCTAAGCGTCGCCTCTTGTCTTGCAGTTAACCATGCCTCGAACTCGCTGCGCGGCAAGGCCTCCACATGTAACTGCATATGGGCGTGGCCCACGCCGCAAAGTTCGGCACACTGCGCACCAAACACCGCGGGCTCATCGGCTTGTAAACGAATCTTATTTACGCGACCCGGCAACATATCTATTTTCCCCCCCAGTCGGGGCACCCAAAATGCATGAATCACATCGGCACCGCTGACGTGAAAATCCACGGGCTCGCCTGCAGGCATCACCAGTTGGTTAGCGGTAACAACCTCGCCACCTTCAGCGCCGGGATAGCGCACTTCCCACCACCACTGATGACCAATCACCTCGATAACTTCTGGCGGCTCGCTCATTGGAAGCGTCAGCATTCGCTGGCCGGCGGGAACACCAAACATTAGTAGCGCGGTAATGCTGGCCACTGGCAACATAATGCCGCCACCGACAATCCAGCGACGGGCGATGCGACGTTCTTGGCTAGGTGTACGCACTACGTTTCTTGGTTTAAAGGCGTAAAGCCAAAGTGCTGTCACCCCGATCAGTACCAAGGTGGCAAACCCGAGCATTACCCACCAAATTAGCCGCACGTCTCGCGCTGCAGGCCCGGCAGGGTCTAAGATAGATCTATCACCTGTGCAGCCCGCTAAGCTTCCCAGTATGAAAGTCGCAAGCAAGCAAGCTGTACGACGGCCCCATCGCGACGATAAATATGAAATGATGATGGACGTTACGCTATTACGCTCCCTCATTAGCAATTTCCCTGACATGCCGTTGGTCTGAATGACTTTTTCGCTTTGTCTAACCACAGGAAGTGACCATGACACATACTCCCCAACGCTCGATTAAAAGCCGCGCTTCGCTGGCGGGCCATCCGCTTCACCCAGTGATGATTCACTTTCCTGTGGCCGCACTGATGGCGCTGGTCGCTAGCGACCTGGCTTACTGGTATACCCAAGATCCCTTCTGGCTGCGCAGCGGTTTGTGGTTGGCGGGGGTAGGCGCGTTTGGCGGCTGGATTGCCTCGGTAGCGGGCATTATTGACCTGGTCACCGTGGCGCGGATCCGCCGCCTGATCACCGGCTGGAGCCACGCAATTGTGGCCGTCGTTATGCTTTCCCTGGCATCGTTGAACTGGCTTTTGCGTTTTACTGAACCAAGCGCTGTGCTGCCTTGGGGCTTGGCAATTTCGCTGGTAACTGCCAGCTTGATCGCACTGGCAGGTTGGCTGGGAGGCCAGTTGGTATACGAGCATGCCGTCGGCGTCGACGTTGAGAAGTCGCCTTAACAGCATAATGTTGGCAATAGTAGCGATAACAACAATAGTGATAGCAACAGAAGTGAAGGCAATAAAGGGAGCCGTCGTCATCGCGTTAACTCCAAGCCAGCGGTTTGGAGAGCACAAATCCAAGAACACCAAATATACCCGTTAACGCGAGGACTAAGGCGCATAAGCTGGCAACTTTTACCCCTTTAAAAATACCCATTTCCAGCCGCAAAATCAGCCAACCGAAACAGCCGTGGGCGACCACCATTAGCACAACGGCACCTAGTTTAAGAATTAACCACCCTCCGAGAAGGCCATGCAGCAGAAACAGTAACGTGCCGGACGCGATGGCGACCAGAGCAGCAGGCGTTGCGACGGAGTTGTAGAAAAATCGCGGCATCGGGGGTGCGCCTTGCGCGAACCCAGCGTCTTTACGCAGTTGAAGTGCATGCAAAAGTAGAGCGGGTAGGTATAGAAGTGCGCCGCACCAGATGACCAGTGCGGCAATGTGCAGCAGTTTTAGCCATGGCATCGAGGCTTCCTTGCGTTGCGTAAGGCAGAATGGGATTTATCCCTAACAACCTTAGTTAACAAAAGCGACTCTGGCTAGGCAGGATGGCTAAGATAGGTAGTTATAATCAGTTAAAAGAACCCGTTAGGAGATATGACAAGGGTTACTTCACGGTGATTTCGTAACCGGTGAATTTACGAAGGTTAATAACTCCAGTATCAAAGATCAGGTACTGCCCTTTTACACCTTGAAGAGTACCTTCAATCAGCGGCTGCTTATCAAAGTTATGGGACGTCACTTTAGTCGGGAAAGTCGCCACGGGATAATGAAAGTCCAGTGGCGTTTCGTCCAGCGCACGAATGGCATCCGCACCATGCACGTCACGTAACCGCCCTAACCCATCGCCGAACAGATTGAAAAGACGGTCACGCTCTGCGCACAAATCCAGTGGTTTCACCTCGCCTTTTAGCATGGCACGCCAGTTAGTTCGGTCGGCCACTTGCTCTTTAAAGAGCATTTCGACAAAACCAGACTGCTGTCGGGTGTTTACCTCAAGAATAGGCAACGCCTGAATAGCCCCTTGGTCCAGCCAACGGGTAGGCATTTGCGTTTTGCGGGTGATACCCACCTTCAAGCCTGATGAGTTCGCCAAGTAGACAATGTGTGGCTGGAAGCAGTGCTTTTCACCCCACCCGGGGTCGCGGCAGGTGCCCTGATGATAGTGGCAAGTCTCAGGTTTCATGATGCATGTATCACACTGAGCTAAGCGTTTAAAACAGGGGTAACAGTAGCCTTGAGCAAAGCTTTTTTTGGTTGCCCGCCCGCAGTGGGTACAAGCAATCGCGCCACTCCAGGCAAGACGCATCGGCGAGCCGATACGCTCATTCAGTGGCATTCGATGGTCTCCCGCGCGAAGGTGATACACCACCCGATCATCTTGGCGACTAGGCAAATCAGCCGCCATTTTTTGCAAGCACCCTTGCACCGGGGATGCTACCGAGGCAAACAGATCATCAGTCACGCGTGGCATCCCGGGCAAGGCCTGCCATTTCAGGTGAAACACCGGCACCTGTCGCGCCAGCACCACAGGTACGCTGCTCCAGATAGCCGACACGGCTCTCTTCAGGAACGTTATTCTCCACCTCAAAACGCATCACCGCTTCCAGGCACAGCTCGGTCTGTTCTGGCGTCAAATATCGGCCATCGGGCCATTTCCGCAACGCAACTGCCTGTTTGAGGCTTTCGTAAATGGCGGGCGTCATTTGGTTAATCATTTTATCGAAGGTCATGTCACTCATCGTAGGCACCTTTAATGTTTGCTTCGTTTGGATGAATAATACCAGCCTGTGACCAGCCCCACGAGCAGCCCGCCCAAGTGCGCTTCATTCGCAACGTTGCCAAAACCCACGCTACCGGCAATATTGGTCATGGTGAACACCATCCAGCCCAACATAAAGACGACTAGCATCTGGGGGACGAAAAATCCGCTTTGCGGGGCACGATAGGACATCAGCCACACATGAGCTAGCAAGGCGTAAACCACACCAGACATACCGCCAAACAGCACTGTGCCAGTGACATATTGCGCAATGTTAGCGCCAATACCGGCAACCAGAAGCAGTAGCAGCATGGTACGACTACCCTGAAGCTGCTCAATTTGACGACCGAAGTACCATACCCACATCAGGTTGAAGATCAAATGCATCCAGCCAAAGTGTAAAAACGCAGGCGACAGTAAGCGCCATACTTGGCCAGACATTATTGTGTCACTAAGGTTGCCATATACGAGCTGCCCACCTGAAACACCCACCGGCACGATGGTGAGCCCTACAATTAGTAAGTCGCCAAACACTCCCGTTAGGGCAAAAACCAACAGGCTAATACCAATCATCAGCGCTGTTACCGGCACTTGGCGCAACATCGGCACCAAGCGACTGCTCACGCCACGGTGAGTGGGTCGAACAGTCGTCGTAATCAGAGGCTCACCTCGCTCCCATCGACTCACCAACGATCTCATTTCATCATGTTGGTGCGGGTCAGCAACCCATAGTAGCTGGCCATCTGCTTCATCGGTAATACGGTGTCCAATGCGGTAGTGCCATAGCGCTTTACGCAGTTCTTTTGTGTCCGCGCCCGTAGGTAAAAGCATGACTGGATGCATGGCAGGTTCCTTTCAACCAATAAGAATCGGCGCAATGACACGCCGCGTCACCAACGGATAGACGAAAAAAATCCGGCGGAGGGGGCCGCCGGATCAAAAAGCAAGGGATCATTCAAGGGAACACTTACTCTGATAACCGACAACACCGTTAGTTCAGCTATTTTGAAAAAAATATGTAACCATGTGTAAAGTTGAAAAATACCGCTATTAATCAAAATCTATTTCCCACGGTTTAGGCAGTGCCCGCTCCTCTTTTGGCACCTGTATCCACACAAAATGATCAGCATTGAGCCGCGCTTCTCCGCTCCAGCGATAAGCCACTAAACGGCCAAATTTCACCGCACTATAATCCAAGCAGGCAATGTTGTGTGCTGGTAAGGCGGGAATACCCTCGCACCAGTAATGGCCGATAAATAAAGGTGGCTGTTCAGGGCCGTAATAACTAAGGCGCTGACGCTCAGTATCGGTCAGCGTTCTGGTCTCTAAGTCACCAGGAAGGTTATCCGGCTGAAATACCACGTCTCCCCACTGCTGGGGATTCGCTGACCAAAAGTGCGCACGAAAACTCTGCCTGGTAAAGCCATCGCCTGAGTGTATCGCAATGCCTTTTGGCAACGGTATATGGGGCCCGCGAGTTAGGCGGTCAAGTATACGGAAAGCTTGCGTTGAGGGATCAGTGGACTCAATCAGAAAGTGGTTGTCCATGCAGGCGCTGGGGGCACGCTGTTTAAGCTGTCGAATCAACTCGTCATCCCAGCAGGCATGCACCACACGAATCCCATCCAGCTCAAGACATAGCGGAATAGTCTTAAACCACGCCAAGGTGTCTTCCCACTCATTGGTATAATCGCGGTACTGAGCCAGCGTATCTTCAATAATACGATTATGGCGCGGCGTATGTTCGCGCAGCCAGCGCTTGTTGCTACCAGGAGGCGCAGGGTGCGTATAGGCCAGGGCATTGTACTCATGGTTACCCATGACAATATATGCTTCGCCCTCTTCAACCATCCTGCGTGCGATGGTAACCGCTAGACGAATACGGGGGCCACGATCAATTAAATCGCCTAAAAAGATCACTTTTCGGCGAGGGTGACGATACACCCCACCCCGCTGATGATACCCAAGCCGTTCTAGTAACGCTGCCAGTGTTGCACCACAGCCATGTACATCCCCGATTAAATCGTAGCCCTCCATATTAATCCCCTAGCCGATGGCTCCAGCCGAGTTTACTGCGCAACACTTCATAGAAGTTATGCCCAATAGGATGCACGAGTTGAACACGTTCCGGTTTACGTTGAATAACGAGCACATCGTCAGGTTTAGCCACGGCACGGGTTTGTCCGTCGCAGCTGATATGGGGATAGGTCTGATTGGTTTCACCAATGTGAACTCGGATTTCACTGGCAGCGTCAATCACAATAGGACGACTCGAAAGCGTATGGGGGAACATAGGCACCAACGTCACCACATCAAGTTTGGGGTGCATAATTGGCCCACCGCCAGAAAGTGCATAGGCGGTTGAGCCAGTGGGCGTGGCAATAATCAGACCATCGCTACGTTGGCTGTACACAAACTGCCCGTCAATAAACAGTTCGAATTCAATCATGCGCACCGCTTTACCTGGATGAACCACCACTTCATTGAGCGCCACACCGCTCCCCACCGCTTTACCATTTCGGTACAACACGGCATCTAGCAAGAAACGCTCTTCAACTTCAAACTCACCCGCCAACACTTCGCCAACCCGGCTTTCCAGCTCATCGGGAGAAATATCCGTTAAAAAGCCTAACCGCCCCCGATTAACGCCTAACATCAACGTACCGCTGAGGCATAGCGTACGAGCAGCCCCGAGTAGGCTACCATCTCCTCCCACAACGATGACTAAATCGCACAGTTCCCCCAACATGCGGCGGCTGGCTTCAGGCAGGCCATGGTTCGGCAACACCGTTGCTGTTCGGTCTTCAATCAGAACTTTATAGTCGTGGGCAACTAGATAGCTGACCAACCGTTTAAGCGAATCGACCACTTTGTCACTGCCTAAACGACCGATTAAGCCGATTGTTTTAAAGGGCGTTGTTTTAAAGGACGTCGCTTTAAAGGACGTCGCTTTTAAGGGCGTCGTTTCAAAAGGCTGCGTGCGTTTGGCCTGGCTCAAGGGTGCTAAACCTGACGATGGGGTGTTAGACATGGACAACTCTCGCTGGCATCAGCCCACATTATGGAGAGTATGAGGGTGTCGAGCAAATTGCCCAGCGCAACGCGAAACCACTGGCTACTCTGGGCAAAAACAATAGCTTGAATTAGTTAGACCGGTATAGCGCGACGACGCTGCAACCACCAGTGATTTAACCACAGAGAAGCGGCCATGATAGCGGCGCCCAATAGTAGCTTGCCTATATCTGCATCCCGGTTCCAAATCACCAGGTTAACCACCAAGCCCGCAGGTACCAGCGCATTGTTCATTATGGCCAGCGTTCCTGCATCAACCTTAGTGGCTCCTTGATTCCAAGCGAAATAACCCACGCCAGAAGCCACTAGCCCAAGCCATGCCAATACACTCCACTGCACCGGAGTACTGGGCAGCGCTGTCGTATTACCAAAGAGCAAAAAGGCAGGGAGCGCCACTAGCATTGCACCGATAAAGAACCAACCAAAGACGTTATGCCACGACAGAGTGGGCGGCAAATCAGCTGCGAGACGACGATAGCCAACCTGGCCTAACGCAAAACAGAGATTAGCCCCCTGCACAACCAAAAAGCCCAGCCAGAAACCACTATCAATACCATCGTAACGAATGACGCCCGCCCCGATCACCGCCAATAGTGCAGTCACTAGATAAATAGGCGTGAAGCGCTTAAACATTAGGTCATCTAGAAGTGCAATATAAACTGGCGTAAAAATCGTGAATAGCAGAACCTCAGGAACCGATAGCAGCAAAAACGAGTGATAGAAGAAGGTGTACATGATGCCTAACTGCACTGCACCCAGCGCCATTAACGCTAAACGCTGTTTACCGCGCAGCAAGCTGGGCCGTAAAAATGGCAGGAACACCAGCATGGCGAGCGTTACCCGCACAAGCACCGCAAAGTAGCTGTCTACTTGACCTGCCAGATATACGCCAATCAACGAAAAAGAGAACGCCCACAACGCCGTCACGCCAACAAGGTAGCCCATAGTAAACCCCATAGCACAGAAAAGTTGACGGGGATTATACGCACTTCACGACAACTGCCAATGGGCTAGATGAGGAATCGCTAGCTTAGTGCTTTTTTAACCATATAAACGCATGCACCACCCCTGGAATCCAGCCCAATAACGTCAATACAATACTAATGGCAACACGTTTTGACCCGCCCTCTGTTAACCCGACGGCCAAAGGCGGTAGCAAAACGGCTAACGCGCGGTAGGCAAGCAGAACCGATGTAGGTTGAGACGACGCTGACACTACTTCAGAAACAATGGGGGGTGGGGTTTGATGCTTCAGCGCGCTATCTGCCTCAGTGGTTTGCACGGTAGGCGTAAAGTGCTCTACTGCCGCCTGCGCTTGCTTGGCTTGCTGCTTCTCCTTAGCTAGTGCTTTTTGGTGAGCCTCTTTATCAATTTTCTGCTCTAACGTTTCCGCGCCGTCTGCCAAATCATCGTGGTGACGCTCCCAATCTTCCCAGTCATGTGGCGTACCGGATTTCGGACGTTGGCTACCTGACCCGCGAGCTCGCTCCCACGCTTTTTCTTCTAATGTGTTGGGCCGTTCAGGGTCTCTTTCTATGCCAACGCCCTTGCGATTAAGGTATTCACGTGCGTCCATATTGACTCCTTGCAGCTTCAGGAATGAAGCAAAGCGTTGAATGTAACAATAATAAGGACAACGCAGGGTGAGTTAAATCTTCTACATTAATAGAATTATAGGTCTCGTGATTCATGGCTTTCATGCAGCAAGCGGTTATTGCTCTATTCTCTTACAGAGTGAAGCTGCGCGTATCACGTCAAGGAGTGTCAACATGAATAAAAAAACCCCCGATAACGTACGCGATGTTATGTCACGGGACTGCTACCGTGTCACCGGCCAAACCTCTATCACTACTTTGGCTCAAGGTTTGGCATTACACCGTTTACCAGGCGCCCCGGTAGTAGATGCGTCTGATCGGTTGATTGGTTTTATATCTGAGCAGGATGTAATGGGCCGCGTATTGGATAGCATTTATCACGATGATGAAGCGCCCCTGGTACGTGAGTTAATGCGCCAAGACGTACTCACCACAACGCCCAACAAAAGCATTACCGATTTAGCACAGGAAATGCTCGGAGCAAAACCTAAGGTTTATCCCGTTGTGGAACAGCAACGCTTAGTGGGTATTGTCACGCGTCGCGATATCTTGATGGCGCTGCTAACAATTCGCCGACACTAACTATTCGCCGACACTACCTGTTTGTCGACACTACCTACAGGCTGCCAGCCATATGAGTCGTCGCTCTGAGTCGGAATAATGAACGATTGATAAGCAAAAAAAACCGCTGCTTGATAAGCAGCGGAAGCAAGGGATCGAAAACAATAGCCAGAACAACACTATTAACGACTGCTATCGCGATGTTGCCTGTACACACTCTGACACCTTGAACAGGAAAAGTTCGCAAAACTGCAAAATTTTCGTCTTAACGGACAGCAGGCGTATACTGTCATCCACCTTGAAACGAATTCTGATACTGATTTTGCAGGGAGTTTAGTATGGCGCTGTACCTATTAGTGTTTGGCGTCTGTTTGCTGGTAATAGGTGCCGTACTGCTAATATTGATGACGGTGGGTACGCCACGCTACCGAACTGAGCCTAGCGACTTGATCGATTTGTTTGACAAAGCGCTGGAAAGCAACATTAGTGAAACGGAATGGAATGCCATCATTGGCTACCCCATTCGCCACGATGAGTATCTGGATAATGTGCGACGTCGCGCATCACATTTAATGGACACCCACGGGCGCCATTGGCAAATTGCTCGAAGCAAACCGTTACTTAACCAGGAGGGTTATGCGGAACTGAAAGCACTACGTGATCATTTAGTGGCACACACAGCGCTGCGCCAGCGGTAAACAGGCCAGCAGTGCCGAGGAGACCTCATGCCGAGTACTATTCGTCAAATCCCTTTAGAAAGTGCCACAAAGCATCACTCCCACGATTTTCACCAAATAGTCATTACGCTGTGCGGCTCTTCAGAATTTGAGATTGAAGGCCTAGGTGGCCGGGTAAACGCATTTTCAGGCTGCATTGTTCCCGCGAATCATGAACACTTCTATTCAGGTAACGGCTACAATCGTCAACTGATACTGGACCTGCCTGAAGATGCACCTGCCTTAACGGGCGAACACCGCGAATTAGTAGCACTGTTTGATGCGCCGCGTTTTTTTGCACTCGACAATCCATTGCGCCACTACCTTGCTTTCGTAGAAAGCGAGCTCGCCCAAGGATTTGACACGTCGGCAATGTCTTTCCAGCAAGATCGTCTTGCTGCCACGTTGTTAGGTTCATTAAAGGCTCGTCTGGGCGCATCAGAAAGCGCATCACAACGGCGGCTCAACCTTGATCAAATTGATCGTTTTATTCGCCATCACTTGGCCGATGAGCTGAGAGTAGCTGATTTAGCAAAATTGGCCTGCCTCAGTGAGGCACATTTCTCTGAACGCTTTCGCGTCCAAACGGGCCTGTCGCCCTGGCAATATGTTCGACGCCAACGCTTACACGCAGCCAGGCAGCTTGTATTACAAAGCCGTCTACCACTCACTGACATAGCCATCCAGACAGGCTTCGCGAATCAGAGCGCTCTTTCGCATGCTTTTCGGCGTAGTTACGGCTTGTCTCCCCGCCAGCTACGACAAGGTGTAAGCGCAACCAATACGCCGCTCGATTCGGCTACCCACTTAGCGTCTTCTTCAACATCCAGTGCAACTTCGTTAGCATCTTCCGCGCCTTCTTCAGGAGCAAGCGTCAAGACTGGCGCACTCTCATTTCGCTAGTAATGAAGCAGTTAGCTTGGGCACATAACACGCCATTTTGCGTGTTGGCAGCCGTTCAGAAACTAAACTAAAGTCTTAAAAAGCGTTTCTTACCGAGAATTTGACACGTTTTGCCATGAAAACGACATACACCTAATGGCAGCTCGCTCTACATTCGACCGTTATCTTGGGCACAGCGCCCTACCATCGCTTTATTTCGGTTATTTGTTTCTGCTTTTCGTTTTCTGCTCAGACTTATGGGGGCCTCAATGCTCAATGCCAAGAAAATGCGTGACCCTGCCATCTGGCAAACTGATCTTGATACGCTTATGGAGCGTATCAGTGATCATTATCTTGTAGATGAGGACGCCTTCGTCAGTGAGCTAATTAAAGTTCTCAATGCTGACAGTGACGATTTTGCACGGATTGAATCGAATACAGCAGCGTTGGTGCGTGATGTCCGCAAAATGGATACTGCTGTCGATACGATTGACGAACTGCTGCAACAGTACAGTCTGGACACCCATGAAGGTTTAATGCTGATGTGTTTAGCAGAAGCCATGCTGCGCATCCCAGATACAGCGACTGCCGATGCGCTAATTGAAGATAGGCTTGGCCCTGCAGATTGGAAGTCCCACTTAGGTAAAAGCGAATCATGGATGGTCAATGCTTCTACATGGGGTCTATTGATGACCGGGCATGTGTTGAAGCTCGATCACCCAAAAGAGGGCCAACCAGCCCACTTTATTAACCGCATGGTTAATAAAGTAGGTGAACCCGTTATTCGTCGCGCCATGATGGAAGCGATGAAAATCATGGGTAAACAGTTTGTCTTAGGGCGCGATATTAATGAAGCACTAAAACGCTCTAAAACGCTCTTCAATAAAGGCTATACCTACTCCTATGATATGTTGGGCGAGGCAGCGCGCACCCGTGCCGACGCCAAGCGCTACTATGATGACTACGCTCGCGCAATCGAGCAGGTCGGCAAAGCCTGCAAAACATTAGGCGATAAAACACCTGCCCCGTCAGTATCTATTAAGTTATCTGCCCTACATCCCCGCTATGAGTTTGGTCGCCGCGAGCAGGTACTTACCGAACTAGTCGACACGGTTATTAAGCTAGTGACTAAGGCTCGTGAGCTTGACGTAGCAGTGACAATTGATGCTGAAGAAGTGGATCGCCTAGAGCTCTCTCTCGACGTTTTCCGCGCGATATATGAAAGTGATGCAGTGAAAGGATGGGGGCACTTTGGCCTTGTCGTGCAGGCATATTCGAAACGCGCTTTACCCGTACTGCACTTCATTAACCGTCTGGCCGAGCAACAAGGCGACGAAATACCGCTACGTTTGGTTAAAGGCGCTTATTGGGATAGCGAAATCAAGGAGTCTCAACAGCTAGGGGTAGATGGCTATCCTGTATTTACGCGCAAAGCCTGTACCGACGTAGCTTACTTGGCCTGCGCCCAGTTTCTGCTATCCAACGATACTCGTGGGCGTATTTTCCCTCAGTTCGCAACGCATAACGCCCACACCGTCACGACGATTCTTGAACTCGCCAATCAAGATAGCCGCCCGTTTGAATTCCAGCGCTTACATGGCATGGGCGAAGCACTTTATGACGCAGCCCTAGCACGCGCGCCAAAAGGCACTTACTGCCGAATTTATGCCCCGGTTGGTGCCCATAAAGACCTACTGCCCTATCTAGTACGTCGCCTGCTTGAAAATGGAGCGAACTCCTCTTTCGTTCACCAAATTGTCGATCCGGAAGTCCCTGTAGAGTCATTGTGCCAACACCCGATTGAAACGCTTCGTCAGCATAAAACGTTTTCCAATAAGCGCATTCCGCTGCCAAAAGATATCTATGGGCCTAAGCGCCGTAACTCTCGCGGGGTCAATCTTAATATTCGTAGCCATTTCTATCCGTTAATGGACAAGATGGGCTCGTTTATGGATAAGCAGTACCTGGCAAAACCCTTGCTGGCCTTTGATGTTGCCGACGATGCCGCGAATACCCACGCAGTCACCTCGCCTTTCGACCGCCGCAAAACTGTGGGCAGCATTCAGTGGACTAGCAAAGCGCAGGCAGCCAAAGCACTCGACGCGGCTTGGCAAGCGTTTCCCCGCTGGGAAACGACCCCGGTAACCGAGCGTGCTGACATCCTTCGCCGCTTAGCCGACTTGATGGAAGAGCACATGGCAGAGCTGATGACGCTCTGTTCACGTGAAGGCGGTAAGCTGCTCACCGACGGTGTCGACGAGATCAAGGAAGCTGTGGACTTTTGTCGCTATTACGCTATGCGTGCTGAAGAAGCGTTTAGTCAGCCGATTGAGCTACCAGGCCCTACCGGTGAATCCAACCGCTTGATGATGGGCGGTAAGGGGGTATTCGCGGCAATCAGCCCTTGGAACTTCCCGGTGGCAATTTTCTGCGGCCAGATTGTCGCCGCCGCCGTTGCTGGCAACACCGTACTCGCTAAACCGGCAGAACAAACGTCGATCGTTGCTCACCGCGTTATTGAGTTGCTTTACGAAGCGGGCATGCCACGTGACGTGGTTCAGTTACTGCCTGGCGATGGTCCCACGGTAGGTAGCGTCTTAACCTCTGACCCACGTATTACGGGTGTTGTATTCACCGGCGGCACTGATACGGCGCAGATAATCAACCGTGCTCTTGCAGCCCGCGAAAATGCACCGCTGCCAACGCTGATTGCCGAAACAGGCGGCATGAACGCCATGATTGTCGACTCTACAGCGTTGCCTGAACAGGTCGTTGTCGATGTAATTCAATCTGCGTTCCAAAGTGCCGGTCAGCGTTGTTCCGCGCTTCGGGTGCTTTACTTACAAGACGATATTGCCGACCGCGTCATTGAAATTCTAAAAGGCGCCATGAACGAGCTACGTATTGGTGATCCACGAGATTTAGGCACCGATGTGGGCCCGGTGATTGATGAAGACGCACGTAAGGGTCTAACGGCGCATATAGAAAAGTTGAAGGGTGAAAATCGCCTAGTCGCGGAAACACCGATGGTGGCAGAACACACCCAAAATGGCACCTTCGTGGCGCCCACCGCCTTTGTCGTCGACAGCATTGACTCGCTTACCCGGGAGCAGTTTGGCCCCATTCTGCACATTGTCCGTTACAAGTCTCGCGATATTGACCGCGTTATCAATGACATTAATGGTCGCGGGTATGGTCTGACCTTTGGGGTGCACAGCCGTAATGAGTCATTTGCCGCTGAAATAGCGCAGAAAATGCGAGTAGGCAATGTGTATATCAACCGCAACATTATTGGCGCAGTCGTTGGCGTTCAACCGTTTGGCGGACAGGGCCTCTCTGGCACCGGCCCAAAGGCAGGCGGCCCACACTACCTCCAGCGCTTTGTGACTGAAAAAACGATCACCAACAACACCGCTGCCTTAGGTGGAAACGCGTCACTTCTGGCGCTTGGCGATGAGTGAATGGATAAACAAAACGATTAACCTCACTCTCTTTAATGAGGTGACCTAATAGCTGAAACGAATTGAGCAATTGCCTTCACTCTCGTTGCCTACCCAGGCTTTACCCCTCTGACGAGGCTCTGGGTAGGTTTTCGTTGGGGCCAGTAACGTGAATAAGCATAGGGTTCAATAACAACGCTTAACAATAAGGCTGCGCCATTACTAGATTCTTTTGGTAAGCGCACATACCTGTCGGCGCTACGTCCGGCCTAATGTAATGAAGGAGTTCTTATGGCTATCGGTGTTTGGATCAGTCTTACCGCCTACTTTGCGCTCATGATCGCCATCGGCGTTTATGCCATGCGCAAAGCGACGTCTTCATCCGAAGACTACATGCTGGGTGGTCGAGGCCTCAGCCCACAGGTGGCGGCCCTGTCGGCTGGTGCTTCAGACATGAGCGGCTGGTTGCTGCTGGGGCTACCCGGTGCAATGTTCGTATCTGGCTTGGGCTCAGCCTGGATTGGTATTGGCCTACTCGTGGGTGCGTTCTTCAACTGGACACTGGTCGCCCCACGACTTCGTGAACAAACGGTTCACTACGGTAATGCGATCACTATCCCAGCCTTTTTAGCGAATCGGTTTCCGACAAGAGCCCTTTCGCTACGTACAGTGTCCGCTATCGTTATTGTTATCTTCTTCGCAGTTTATACGGCATCAGGCCTAGTGGCAGGCGGCAAGCTGTTTGAAAGCGCATTCTCCGGCATCTTCAATATCGGTGATATGAGCAACTACGCCATGGGTGTCATCATTACACTGGGCGTCGTGCTTATTTACACCGTTGTCGGCGGCTTTCTCGCCGTGAGCATGACGGACTTTGTGCAAGGCTGCATCATGATGCTTGCTTTGGTGATCATGCCAGCGGTGGTGCTCTTTGGTGAAGGCGGCGGCGGTTTTTCCCAGGCGTCACAGACGCTAAATGAAGTTGATCCCACCCTACTATCCTGGACGTCGGGACTGACCTTTATTGGCTGGCTATCAGCGGTTACTTGGGGGTTAGGCTATTTCGGACAGCCACACATCATTGTGCGCTTTATGGCGATCAGGACACTCAAGGATGTTCCTGTCGCCCGCAACATTGGCATGGGCTGGATGCTTATCTCCCTAATTGGTGCGGTCTCACTGGGTATTTTTGGTCGAGCATATGCAATCCGTAATGGATTAGATGTCCAGGATCCGGAAACAATTTTTATCATCCTTGCGGAGCTGCTGTTCCACCCGCTGATCACCGGTTTTCTTTATGCGGCTCTCCTAGCTGCGATCATGAGTACTATCTCCAGCCAGCTTCTAGTGTCGTCATCATCGTTGACGGAGGACTTCTATCGCCTGTTCCTGCGTAAAGAAGCAACTGACAAGGAGTGTGTGCGCGTTGGTCGAGTCTGTGTTGCGCTAGTTGGCTTGGTAGCAGCTTTAATAGCGTCTGACGAAAACTCTCAGGTGTTGGGGCTGGTCAGTAATGCGTGGGCTGGCTTCGGTGCGGCGTTTGGTCCGCTGATTATTCTGTCGCTAATGTGGCCACGTACGAACGGTAATGGTGCCATCGCTGGCATGGTGGTAGGCGCTGCCACTGTCATGAGCTGGATCTCGCTAGGCTGGAACGGTGAGTTCATGGGTGGCCCTGGTGTTTACGAGATTATTCCAGGCTTTATTGCTTCCTTCATTGCCATCCTGGTGGTGAGTAGCCTGACTAACGACTCTGGCGAATATCAGCATATTGATCGCTAGTGAGCCATTAAAAGCAAAAGATTTAAGTCGATACATCTACGCTATGTGTCGACTTGCAAGGAGAGAACCATCATGAACAAAGCTAACCTTAATCTGCATAGCGACGTGAGCGATCTACGCTCACGCATCCGTAGCAACTATGACGTCGATGAAGCAGCGGTGCTGCATGAGCTGATCGAACGAATCAAGCTATCAGAGGATGATCGACGCAAAGTTGCTGCCGTCGGCGCCCACTACGTGGAACGTGTGCGCAAAGAAAGGTCTCCCTCAATGATGGAGGCGTTCCTCGCTGAGTACGGCCTGTCAACCACAGAAGGTGTAGGCCTGATGTGCTTGGCAGAAGCCCTGTTGCGCGTGCCTGATGCAGAAACCATCGACGATCTGATCCACGATAAAATCGAGCCGTCCGACTGGGGCGCGCACTTGGGGAAATCATCCTCATCGATGGTTAACGCCTCGACCTGGGCACTATTGCTAACCGGCAAAGTGTTGGAAGAGGACCCTAAGGGCCCAACCCGAGCGCTACGTGGTTTAGTACGCCGCATGGGCGAGCCGGTAGTGCGTAAGGCGGTTGGCCAGTCGATGAAGATTCTCGGTCGTCAGTTCGTACTTGGCCAGACCATCGAAGAGGGTATGAAGAATGCCCGCGACCTAGAGAAGCAAGGCTACACATATTCTTACGACATGCTGGGCGAGGCAGCTCGCACTGATGAAGATGCCGTCCGCTATCACGAGGCCTATGCCAAAGCAATTACTGCTATCGCCGAACAGGCCAAGGGCGATGTACGTGGAAGCCCCGGTATCTCGGTAAAACTCTCGGCTCTGCATCCGCGCTATGAATACACCCACCGTGACACGGTCATGGAAGAGCTTGTTCCACGTGCGTTGGAGCTGGTAAGACAAGCA
Organism: Halomonas sp. GT; assembly: GCF_002082565.1. Lineage (NCBI taxonomy): Bacteria > Pseudomonadati > Pseudomonadota > Gammaproteobacteria > Oceanospirillales > Halomonadaceae > Halomonas > Halomonas sp. GT. Next base: position 1,393,103 of record NZ_CP020562.1, on the reverse strand, counting down.
GCCAAAGCCAATATCGGTTTCAACATCGATGCAGAAGAGCAGGATCGACTGGATCTGTCTCTCGACGTAATCGAGGCTCTGATGTCTGACCCCAGCCTAGACGGATGGGATGGCTTCGGGGTCGTTGTGCAAGCCTACGGGCGGCGCGCCGCGCCGGTGATAGAGACTCTCTACGAACTTGCCGAGCGATTCGGCCGCAAGATCATGGTGCGCCTGGTCAAGGGTGCCTACTGGGATACCGAGATCAAGCTGTCCCAAGAAATGGGCGTTAAAACCTTCCCGGTCTTCACTCGTAAGGTCAACACCGATGTTAGTTACATGGCCTGCGCTCAAATGCTCCTTGACCGGCGCGACCGCATTTATCCACAATTCGCCACTCACAACGCCCATACGTGCGCTGCTGTAGTGGCCATGGCAGGCGATGATAAGGACAGCTACGAATTTCAGCGCCTGCATGGCATGGGAGAATCGTTGCACCACATCGTTAAGGAGGCCGAGGGCACGCACTGCCGCATCTACGCCCCAGTCGGCGCTCACCGCGACTTGCTGGCCTACTTGGTACGTCGTCTGCTAGAGAATGGCGCGAACTCCTCGTTCGTCAACCAGGTAGTCGATAGCTCGATTCCCCCAAGCGAGGTTTCAAGAGACCCCGTTGAAGGGTTTAAACAGCTTGGCGACGCCATCTCAAGTCCGTTGATCCGCCAGCCTGGAGAGCTGTTTGCGCCAGATCGCAAAAACTCCAAGGGTTATCGTATCAACGAGCCCGCCTCGATCCTGCCGCTGCTTAATGCGCGGGAAACGTTTGCTGACAAGACCTGGACAGCAGGCCCCATGCTAGCGGGAAATCCTGCTCCCCAGGGCCCGGCTCGCGATGCCGTCTCCCCCGCCGACGAGTCGCGTATTATCGGCAAGGTACATGAGGCCACCCCTGATGAGGTAGCCGCCGCCCTTGACGCTGCAGAGGAAGGTTTCCGCGAGTGGTCAGCACGTCCGGTGGCCGAGCGTGCCGAGGTGCTCCGTCGTACTGCGGATCTCTATGAAGAACATATCGCTGAACTGACCGTGATCACCACCCGCGAAGCCGGTAAGATGATGTTTGATGGCATCGCTGAAGTGCGCGAAGCGGTTGATTTCCTGCGCTACTACGCCAATGAGGGCGAGCGGCTGGAGGCGGAAGAACCCGGTAGCGCCCGTGGCATTTTCGTCTGCATCAGCCCCTGGAACTTCCCGCTGGCCATCACCACCGGGCAGATCGCCGCTGCCTTGGTGGCTGGCAACGCGGTGCTTGCCAAGCCCGCCGAGCAAACACCGCTGATCGCCGCCCGCGCCGTCGAGCTGATGCGTGAAGCTGGCCTACCTGAAGCGGCACTACAGTTGCTGCCTGGCGATGGCCCCACAGTGGGCGGCCCGCTGACTAGCGATCCCCGCATTGCTGGTGTCTGCTTCACTGGCTCGACTCCCGTAGCACAGATTATCCATAAGGCGTTGGCAAAGAACGCAGGACCCGATGCCATACTGATCGCCGAGACCGGCGGCCTTAACTCGATGATAGTCGACTCTACGGCACTAACCGAGCAGGCAGTCCGCGATATATTAATCTCCTCCTTCCAATCCGCTGGGCAACGTTGCTCAGCGCTACGCATGCTGTATGTGCAGGAAGAAGCGCGCGATCGGTTGCTCAACATGCTTTATGGTGCCATGGACTCGCTCACCATCGGCGACCCTTGGAATACTGACACAGACGTCTCACCAGTGATCGACGCCGACGCTCAAGCCGAGATAAGCGACTACGTGGCGGCTCACGAAAAGTCTGGCAACGTACTTAAGAAGTTGTCTGCGCCGGAAACCGGCACTTTTGTCACTCCAGCAGTGATCAAGGTCAGTGGCATTGAGGATCTTGAACGTGAAATCTTCGGCCCGGTTCTACATGTGGCCACTTTCAAGGCACGAGACATCGACAACGTGGTCGATGCCATCAATGGAAAAGGCTATGGGCTGACCTTCGGCCTGCATACCCGCATCGATGATCGCGTGCAGCAAATTGTCGAGCGCATCCATGTCGGCAACGTTTATGTTAATCGTAACCAGATCGGCGCCATTGTCGGTTCCCAGCCATTCGGGGGCGAAGGCCTTTCAGGTACCGGACCCAAGGCCGGTGGCCCGCTCTATGTCACTCGCTTCCGCCGCACTGCCGTCACCGAACACCACGTGGCTCCGGAGGGTAAGACCGTTTCTCTCAGCGACCTCCAATCGGCCCTAGATGGGCTGGATGCGCGTAACTGGGCGGTACGACCAAACCGGATCGAGGTACTCCGCAAAGCGCTCTCCGGCAAAGGTGGCGTGATCCGCAAAGCCCTCAATGAGACAGCGTCCCTCGACATGACACCGCAGACACTTCCGGGGCCAACAGGGGAAAGCAACCGTTTGGCGATGTATCCAAAGGGAGCTGTTCTTTGCCTTGGACCAACTCTCGATATCGCTGCTGCCCAAGCCATACAGGCGCTTGGCGCAGGCTGTACGGCGGTAGTAATCGCACCAGGCGCCGCCCAAGCCGTCCAGCCGCTAGTCGATGCTGGCGCGCCAGTGATTGGGCTCGAGGGAAGCATCACGGCAGATACGCTGAGCGAGATCAACGGGATTGCAGCAGTCGCCGCGGCTGGCAAAAGCGATTGGACGCATGAACTGCGGATAGCACTTGCTAAGCGCGACGGTGCCATCGTGCCACTCGAGACGCAGACCATTTCACCAGATCGCTACGTGGTGGAACGTCATCTGTGCATCGACACGACTGCTGCGGGAGGCAACGCCAGCCTGCTGGCAACGGCCGAATAGGCCCCCAAGCTTTGTCGACGCCACATTTCGCAACTAAACTTAGATAAGATAATGACCTCGTGTTGCCGGGAGACGACTAGAACAGGCGTCTCCCTAGCAAGGAAGATCGAGGATCAAACGGTAGCGCCTTGTTACGCGAATAAGAAACGGAGTTAAAAATGCGTGCCACTACCGGTCCTGCACGGCAAGCGCGCTAACCTGTCGGAGCTAGCTCCGTCCTGACGAATTGGAGAACTTTCATGGCTATCGGTGTTTGGATCAGTCTTTTTGCCTACTTTGCGCTTATGATCGCCATCGGCATTTATGCTATGCGCAAAGCGACATCTTCATCGGAAGATTACATGCTGGGTGGACGTGGCCTAAGTCCACAAGTAGCTGCTCTATCGGCTGGCGCGTCGGACATGAGCGGCTGGTTGCTGCTTGGGCTGCCCGGCGCAATGTTTGTTTCCGGTTTGGGATCAGCTTGGATAGGCATTGGCCTTCTGGTGGGTGCATTCTTCAACTGGACCCTGGTCGCCCCCCGGCTTCGTGAACAGACGGTTCACTACGGTAATGCGATTACCATTCCAGCCTTTCTTGCAAACCGATTTCCGACACGTGCGCTTTCCCTGCGCACGGTGTCGGCTATTGTTATCGTCATCTTTTTCGCGGTTTATACAGCATCTGGCTTAGTCGCTGGGGGCAAGCTGTTTGAAAGCGCGTTTGCCGGTATTTTTAACATCGGCGGCATGAGCGACTACGCTGTGGGCATTCTTATTACACTTGGTGTGGTACTTGTCTATACCGTTGTTGGCGGCTTCCTGGCCGTTAGCATGACTGACTTCGTTCAAGGCTGCATAATGATGTTGGCGCTAGTCATCATGCCAGCAGTAGTGCTATTTGGCGAAGGTGGCGGCGGGTTCTCCCAAGCATCGCAGACGCTAAATGAAGTCGATCCCACCCTACTATCCTGGACGTCAGGGCTAACCTTTATTGGCTGGCTCTCTGCGGTGACCTGGGGGCTTGGCTATTTCGGTCAGCCACATATTATTGTGCGCTTCATGGCCATCCGGACGCTGAAGGATGTGCCTACTGCCCGTAATATCGGCATGAGTTGGATGCTTATTTCCCTGATTGGCGCTGTTTCTCTAGGTTTGTTTGGCCGGGCCTATGCGATTCGCAACGGCATGGATATCGAGGATCCAGAAACGATCTTCATCATTCTGGCTAACCTGCTATTCCACCCGCTGGTCACTGGTTTCCTCTACGCGGCACTGCTTGCTGCAATTATGAGCACTATTTCTAGCCAATTGTTAGTGTCGTCCTCTTCATTGACCGAGGACTTCTATCGTCTGTTCTTACGAAAGGAAGCAACCGATAAAGAGTGCGTAAAGGTGGGGCGAATCTGTGTCGTACTGGTTGGCCTGGTGGCCGCTGTGATCGCGTCAAATCCAGACTCCCAGGTTCTTGGACTAGTGAGTAACGCCTGGGCTGGCTTTGGCGCAGCATTTGGCCCGCTGATCATTCTGTCGCTAATGTGGTCTCGCACGAACGGTGCTGGCGCCCTTGCAGGCATGGTGGTGGGTGCTGCTACCGTCATGATTTGGATTGCATTAGGCTGGAACGGAGAATTCATGGGTGGCCCCGGCGTGTACGAAATCATCCCTGGCTTCATCGCTGCCTTTATTGCCATCTTGGTGGTTAGTCGCGTAACTGCCGATGCGGGTGAATATCAGCATATTGATCGCTAGACGAGCGCCAATTACACACTCAACGTGATCAAACAATTAGTTGATTATCGAGGCCTTCCCGTGGCATGGGAAGGCTTCTTTCATTTCAGATTGCCTCTTTTATAAGCCCAATGTTTAGCGGCGTAGCTCCACTCTTTGCCCCAGGTCAATAACCTGTCTTCTTCTACCCGATACACTCCTTACATGGTTCGCGATCATGTCGAACAACGGTTCACGTTAACCTCTCACTGCAAAGACTCATATTAATGGTCAGGAGCGATGCTATGCGCCATAACTCTCTTTCAACACTGCTCACCACTGGACTTGCAGCAGCCACATTGATGGCAAGCGGCCAAGTTTTAGCTTACGGCGCTGGCGATTTCTTTACTCGCGTGGGTGTTGCCAAAGTGGAACCAAAAGGCGACAACGGCTCATTAGCTGGAGGCGCGTTGGCGGTTGATGTTCAAGACAAAACCGATTTTGCATTTACACTTGGCTATCGCTTCCACGACAAGATGGGTATCGAGTTACTGGCAGCTCTGCCGTTTGAGCACGACATTGCCCTGAACGGTGACAATCTTGCCTCTACCAAACACCTCCCCCCCACACTAACTCTCCAGTACTACCCACTAGGTGGAACTGATGCGCGCGTACAGCCTTATGTAGGCGCAGGTATTAACTACACCTTTTTCTCTGATGAAGAACTAGCCATTGGCGAGTTGGAGCTGGACGACTCTTGGGGTGCCGCTGCTCAGGTGGGTATCGATTTACTTATCGATGATAACTGGGCGCTTAACGCAGCAGCGTGGTATATCGACATCGATACTGACGCAACCGTTAACGGCGACGCTGCAGGCACAGTAGAGATTGACCCTCTGGTGGTTATGGCAGGCTTAAGCTACCGCTTCTAAGCACCGCTACGGCTGTGCTAGCGCCATAATCGTATGAAAAATGCCCAGTACCGCTGCTTGCGGTGCTGGGCATTGTCATTGCTGATACCCTGATCACACTAGGCTTCAGCTCCTCGTCTTACCGCGACCTAGCTTTCGGTAACTAGCCGATCTATCTTTTCAACGGCGCGAACAACCAGCAGCTGGTCACTGGCACGCACTTTTTCCTGCATCAGGTAAGCAGCCACTGCCGGTGCTACATCGCACTTGTCAGGCATGGCGGCCTCGGCATCAACCAGTGCATTTAATCGAGCGATAAAGACAAATCGAATCCACTGAGGCAGCGACATCGTGTCGATACAGAAGGGTTGCTGGCTATTAAATGCTGAGATATCAGGCGTTGGCATACGCCATAAATTAGCGGCCTTCATTGTGGCTTCAAGCTCAAGAAGCGCGGTTTGAAGCTGCTGATGGACGCTCATAAGTACCTTTTCCCTTTGAATCAATAAGCCTTTATTATCCCAGCACTATGCGCAAGTTGCCAACCATCTGGCTGAATTTGTGCCTTATTCACAGACTCACAGAAAACCTGCAAGAGACTGTGGATAAACTATGGAAAGATGTCGCTACTGTTACTCTCATGCGGGTTACGCCATGTTGTGCAATTTTTAACCACTTTGATAATAAAGCACGGATTAATCAGCGTTTGCGGCTGACAGTGATACATCAGCAAGGTAGAGTGCAGGCTTGAAATGCGGAAGGATGTCATGCAACCAATCCAAACACTTGATGAGTTTTTTACACGTAGCGGCGCCGACGTTTCCCTCTACCATATGGGACGACGAGTAACGACCTGCCCACGAGAAACGCTGCGTTCATTCGAAAGCGGCGAGATAGCCTGGCCTGAACCCTGGCAACAACAGGCAAGACTTGGCGTGGTATTTCGTATGGGTGACATGCCTGAACCAGCCATCTGGTTTTTGGCGCTGCCGCTAGACGAACAAGGCAAGCTCTCCCCCGCCCAACGAGACGGCTTTATTAATCGCTTGCTAGAAACCCTTGGGCGAAATGCTTCACAGGTGGAAAATAAACCGCTAGGTAAGGCAGAAACTGCAGACGTGGATCATCTAATGAAGGATAATCCCCTCGCTTTTTCGCCTGATATTACTTTTCAAGCAATGCTTAATGCACAGGCCACCCACGCATTAGGGCTAGCCGCTAGCCAACACTTAGAGCCTGTAGAAGCATATCTCAGTGGCCAACAGACTATTGATTGGCAAGCACTGGGATTACAAGGCATCGCTGATTATGTGGTACGCCTCGATTTACCCACATCAGAAGCGCTAGCGCTGCGCCTACCCCACCTGCCCACTAATGTCGCTCACTCGCTGTGCTATTGCCTGGAGCATAGGCCTCTTGAAGAGCCGCTGGTAAGTGCATTACGGGCGCGTGGAGAACAAGCAGCCATTGATGCCGACGTAGAAACCCTGTGCGCCTGTGTACGCGCCGTGGGCTGCA